>NC_011740.1:2400000-3600000 GCF_000026225.1 Escherichia fergusonii ATCC 35469 | reverse complement strand
GCTGGAGCTTATCGATCCGAATAACCCGGAAGTGATTGCTGCCCGTTTTCGTTCTCTGTTACGTCAGGGCGATATTGATGGTGCGCAAAAACAGCTTGATCGGTTGTCACAGTTAGCGCCGAGTTCAAATGCGTATAAATCGTCGCGGAGCACAATGTTACTGTCTACGCCGGATGGTCGTCAGGCACTGCAACAGGCTCGATTGCAGGCGACTACCGGTCATGCAGAAGAAGCTGTGGCGAGTTACAACAAATTATTCAACGGTGCGCCGCCGGAAGGTGATATTGCCGTCGAGTACTGGAGTACGGTGGCGAAAATTCCGGCTCGCCGTAGTGAAGCGATTAATCAGCTAAAACGCATTAATGCGGATACGCCGGGCAATACGGGCCTGCAAAACAATCTGGCGCTATTGCTGTTTAGTAGCGATCGCCGTGATGAAGGTTTTGCTGTACTGGAGCAGATGGCGAAATCTAACGCCGGGCGCGAAGGGGCCTCTAAAATCTGGTACGGGCAGATTAAAGACATGCCCGTCAGCGATGCCAGTGTGCAGGCGCTGAAAAAATATCTCTCGATCTTTAGTGATGGCGATAGCGTAGCTGCTGCGCAATCGCAACTGGCAGAACAGCAAAAACAACTGGCCGATCCTGCTTTCCGCGCTCGTGTGCAAGGCTTAGCGGCGGTGGACTCTGGCATGGCGGGTAAAGCCATTCCCGAACTACAACAGGCAGTGCGGGCGAACCCGAAAGACAGTGAGGCACTGGGGGCGCTGGGCCAGGCGTATTCTCAGAAAGGCGATCGCGCCAATGCGGTGGCGAATCTGGAAAAAGCCCTCGCACTGGACCCGCACAGCAGCAACAACGACAAATGGAACAGTCTGCTGAAAGTAAACCGCTACTGGCTGGCGATCCAGCAGGGTGATGCCGCGCTGAAAGCCAATAATCCTGACCGGGCAGAACGCCTGTTCCAGCAGGCGCGTAACGTTGATAATACTGACAGCTATGCAGTGCTTGGGCTGGGCGATGTGGCGATGGCGCGCAAAGATTATCCCGCCGCCGAACGTTATTACCAGCAGACCTTGCGTATGGACAGCGGCAACACTAACGCCGTGCGCGGGCTGGCGAATATTTACCGCCAGCAGTCGCCAGAAAAAGCCGAAGCGTATATCGCCTCGCTCTCTGCCAGCCAGCGGCGCAGCATTGATGATATCGAACGTAGCCTGCAAAACGATCGTCTGGCACAGCAGGCAGAGGCACTGGAAAACCAGGGCAAATGGGGGCAGGCAGCAGCACTTCAGCGGCAACGACTGGCGCTGGACCCCGGCAGCGTGTGGATTACTTACCGACTTTCGCAGGATCTCTGGCAGGCCGGACAACGCAGCCAGGCCGATACGTTAATGCGCAATCTGGCGCAGCAGAAGCCGAACGATCCGGAGCAGGTTTACGCTTACGGGCTGTACCTCTCAGGTCACGACCAGGACAGAGCGGCGCTGGCGCATATCAACAGCCTGCCGCGTGCGCAGTGGAATAGCAATATTCAGGAGCTGGTTAATCGACTGCAAAGCGACCAGGTGCTGGAAACCGCTAATCGCCTGCGAGAAAACGGTAAAGAGGCAGAAGCGGAAGCGATGCTGCGCCAGCAACCGCCTTCCTCGCGTATTGATCTGACGCTGGCTGACTGGGCGCAGCAGCGACGTGATTACGCCGCCGCCCGTGCTGCATATCAGAATGTCCTGACGCGGGAGCCAACTAACGCCGATGCCATTCTTGGTCTGACGGAAGTGGATATTGCTGCCGGTGACAAAGCGGCTGCACGTAGCCAGCTGGCGAAACTGCCTGCCACCGATAACGCCTCTCTGAACACACAGCGGCGCGTGGCGCTGGCGCAGGCGCAGCTTGGCGATACCGCAGCGGCGCAGCAGACGTTTAACAAGCTGATCCCGCAGGCAAAATCTCAGCCTCCGTCGATGGAAAGCGCGATGGTACTGCGCGACGGTGCGAAGTTTGAAGCGCAGGCGGGCGATCCAAAGCAGGCGCTGGAAACCTACAAAGACGCGATGGTCGCATCCGGTGTGACCACGACGCGTCCGCAGGATAACGACACCTTTACCCGGCTGACCCGTAACGACGAGAAAGATGACTGGCTGAAACGCGGCGTGCGCAGCGATGCAGCGGACCTCTATCGCCAGCAGGATCTTAACGTCACCCTCGAGCACGATTACTGGGGATCAAGCGGCACCGGTGGTTACTCCGATCTGAAAGCGCACACCACTATGTTGCAGGTGGACGCGCCATATTCTGACGGGCGGATGTTCTTTCGCAGTGATTTCGTCAATATGAACGTCGGCAGTTTCTCCACTAATGCCGATGGCAAATGGAATGACAACTGGGGCACCTGTACGTTGCACGACTGTAGTGGCAACCGCAGCCAGTCGGATTCCGGTGCCAGCGTGGCGGTCGGCTGGCGCAACGACACCTGGAGCTGGGATATCGGCACCACGCCGATGGGCTTCAACGTGGTGGATGTGGTTGGCGGCATCAGTTACAGCGATGATATCGGGCCGCTGGGTTACACCGTTAACGCCCATCGTCGGCCCATCTCCAGTTCTTTGCTGGCCTTTGGCGGGCAAAAAGACTCCCCGAGCAATACCGGGAAAAAATGGGGCGGCGTGCGTGCCGACGGCGTAGGACTAAGCCTGAGCTACGATAAAGGTGAAGCAAACGGCGTCTGGGCATCGCTTAGCGGCGACCAGTTAACCGGTAAAAATGTCGAAGATAACTGGCGCGTGCGCTGGATGACGGGCTATTACTATAAGATCATCAACCAGAATAATCGCCGTGTGACAATCGGCCTGAACAACATGATCTGGCATTACGACAAAGACCTGAGTGGGTACTCACTTGGTCAGGGCGGCTACTACAGTCCACAGGAATACCTGTCATTTGCAGTGCCGGTGATGTGGCGTGAGCGGACGGAAAACTGGTCGTGGGAACTTGGTGCTTCAGGCTCGTGGTCGCATTCGCGCACCAAAACCATGCCGCGTTATCCGCTGATGAACCTGATTCCGACAGAATGGAAAGACGATGCCGCTGACCAGACTAACAGTGGCGGCAGCAGTCAGGGCTTTGGCTATACGGCGCGGGCATTACTTGAGCGTCGCGTCACATCCAACTGGTTTATCGGTACGGCAATTGATATCCAGCAAGCGAAGGATTACGCGCCCAGCCACTTCCTGCTCTACGTGCGGTATTCAGCCGCCGGATGGCAGGGTGACATGGATTTACCGCCGCAGCCGCTGATACCTTACGCCGACTGGTAAGTTTTCAGATAGCGCCTCTCTTAATGCCGCTACGATCAGGTATACTCGGGCGGCAGTCTGGGATTTCCGGAGGGAGACAATTTGCGCGTTAGTCGTTCGTTAACAATCAAGCAGATGGCAGTGGTTGCGGCCGTTGTCCTGGTGTTTGTCTTTGTTTTTTGCACCGTTTTGCTGTTCCACCTGGTCCAGCAGAATCGCTATAACACGGCTACGCAACTGGAAAGCATTGCTCGCTCTGTCCGCGAACCTTTATCCTCCGCCATTCTCAAGGGTGATATTCCCCAGGCGGAGGCCATTCTCTCAAGTATCAAACCTGCTGGCGTGGTCAGTCGCGCTGATGTGGTGCTGCCTAATCAGTTTCAGGCGCTGCGTAAGAGCTTTATCCCTGAACGCCCGGTGCCGGTAATGGTCACTCGCCTGTTTGAGCTACCGGTACAAATCTCGCTGGGCGTTTACTCGCTGGAACGCCCGGCTAACCCGCAGCCGATTGCTTATCTGGTATTACAGGCGGACTCCTTCCGCATGTACAAGTTTGTGATGAGCACCTTATCTACGTTAGTGACCATTTACTTACTTTTGTCGCTTATCCTGACCGTCGCCATCAGCTGGTGCATTAATCGACTGATTTTACATCCTTTACGTAATATCGCGCGTGAACTTAACGCCATTCCGCCACAGGAACTGATTGGTCACCAGTTGGCGTTACCACGGCTTCACCATGACGATGAAATCGGTTTACTGGTACGCAGTTACAACCTTAATCAGCAACTTATGCAACGCCATTATGAAGAGCAAAGCGAAAACGCGCTGCGCTTCCCGGTGTCTGATTTGCCAAACAAAGCGTTGCTAATGGAAATGCTGGAACAGGTGGTAGCGCGTAAACAAACCACCGCACTGATGATTATCACTTGTGAAACGCTACGTGATACTGCGGGTGTGCTGAAAGAAGCGCAACGGGAAATCCTGCTACTCACGCTGGTGGAGAAGTTGAAGTCAGTGTTGTCGCCACGCATGGTACTGGCGCAAATCAGCGGTTATGACTTTGCGGTGATCGCCAACGGTGTACAGGAGCCATGGCATGCTATTACTTTAGGTCAGCAAGTACTTACTATCATGAATGAACGCCTGCCGATTGAATCTATCCAACTGCGCCCCAGCGGCAGCATCGGTGTGGCGATGTTCCATGGTGATTTAAGCGCTGAGCAACTGTATGGTCATGCGGTTTCGGCAGCATTTACCGCAATGCGTAAGGGCAAAAACCAAATTCAGTTCTTTGAACCAGAACAGATGGAAGCCGCCCAGCAACGGCTGACCGAAGAGAGCGATATTCTCAATGCTCTTGAAAATCATCGGTTTGCTCTCTGGTTACAACCGCAGGTTGATATGACCAGCGGTAAGGTGCTGAGCGCCGAAGTTTTATTGCGGATGCAACAGCCAGATGGAAGCTGGGAATTGCCTGATGGCCTTATTGAGCGCATTGAATCTTGTGGGCTAATGGTCACTGTGGGCCAGTGGGTGCTGGAGGAGTCTTGTCGCTTGCTTTCTGCCTGGCAGGAACGCGGGATAAATATGCCGCTATCGGTGAATCTTTCTGCTCTGCAATTAATGCACCCGAATATGGTGCCAGAGCTGCTTGGGTTACTGAGCCGCTACCGTGTACAACCGGGCATGTTAATTCTGGAAGTGACAGAAAGCCGCCGTATTGACGACCCACATGCTGCTGTAGCTATCCTGCGTCCGTTACGTAACGCCGGAGTGCGTATTGCGCTGGATGATTTTGGTATGGGCTACGCCGGGCTTCGTCAGTTACAGCATATGAAATCACTACCTGTCGATGTCCTGAAAATCGACAAGATGTTTGTTGAAGGCTTACCTGATGATGACAGCATGATCCGCGCCATCATTATGCTGGCGCAAAGCCTGGGCCTGGAAATGATTGCTGAAGGTGTGGAGACAGAAGCGCAACGCGACTGGCTGGCGAAGGCGGGAGTGGGTATCGCTCAGGGCTTCCTGTTTGCGCGAGCTGTGCCAATAGATTTGTTCGCTGAACGTTACCTGGACTAATTACAAAACTTTAAAAAGGTCTGGCTTATGCGAGCCAGATCAAATTTTTTAACATTCTTGTTTCAAGTATGATCCAGGTACATTTCTGATATGTTGTGTTGGTGTTATTTTAGGGCCGCAGGTACCCCATAACCTTACAAGACCTGTGGTTTTACTAAAGGACACCCTATGAAAACCTCTCTGTTTAAAAGCCTTTACTTTCAGGTCCTGACAGCGATAGCCATTGGTATTCTCCTTGGCCATTTCTATCCTGAAATAGGCGAGCAAATGAAACCGCTTGGCGACGGCTTCGTTAAGCTCATCAAGATGATCATCGCTCCTGTCATCTTTTGTACTGTGGTAACCGGTATTGCAGGCATGGAAAGCATGAAGGCGGTTGGCCGTACCGGTGCCGTTGCACTGCTTTACTTTGAGATTGTCAGTACCATCGCGCTGATTATTGGTCTTATCATCGTTAACGTCGTGCAACCTGGTGCCGGAATGAACGTCGATCCGGCAACGCTTGATGCGAAAGCGGTAGCGGTTTACGCCGATCAGGCGAAAGATCAGGGCATTGTCGCCTTTATTATGGATGTCATCCCGGCGAGCGTCATTGGCGCATTTGCCAGCGGTAACATTCTGCAGGTGCTGCTGTTTGCCGTACTGTTTGGTTTTGCGCTTCACCGTCTGGGCAGCAAAGGCCAACTGATTTTTAACGTTATCGAAAGTTTCTCGCAGGTCATTTTCGGCATCATCAATATGATCATGCGTCTGGCACCTATTGGTGCGTTCGGGGCAATGGCGTTTACTATCGGTAAATACGGCGTCGGCACACTGGTGCAACTGGGGCAGCTGATTATCTGCTTCTACATCACCTGTATCCTGTTTGTGGTGCTGGTATTAGGTTCAATCGCCAAAGCGACCGGTTTCAGTATCTTCAAATTTATCCGCTACATCCGTGAAGAACTGCTGATTGTACTGGGGACTTCTTCTTCCGAGTCGGCGCTGCCGCGTATGCTCGATAAGATGGAGAAACTTGGCTGCCGGAAATCGGTGGTGGGGCTGGTCATCCCGACAGGCTACTCGTTTAACCTTGATGGCACATCGATATACCTGACAATGGCGGCGGTGTTTATCGCCCAGGCCACTAACAGTCAGATGGATATCGTCCACCAAATCACGCTATTAATTGTGTTGTTGCTCTCTTCCAAAGGGGCTGCCGGGGTAACGGGCAGTGGCTTTATCGTGCTGGCGGCGACGCTCTCTGCGGTGGGCCATTTGCCGGTAGCGGGTCTGGCGCTAATTCTTGGTATCGACCGCTTCATGTCAGAAGCTCGTGCGCTGACTAACCTGGTCGGTAACGGCGTAGCAACCATCGTTGTTGCGAAGTGGGTGAAAGAACTGGACCACAAAAAACTGGACGATGTGCTGAATAATCGTGCGCCGGATGGCAAAACGCACGAATTATCCTCTTAATCTCACCACTTATGCCCGCATTCCCTTCCACGAGTGCGGGTGTTTGCGCATAATTGACCCCTGTGCCCGAATTCACCTCCTGGGAGAATTCGGGTTTATTTCACTTCTTCCGTGACATTTTCATGTTCTTGCGGTCTAACACGAAGTGTTTTTAACGTCATATTCAGGCTGACCACATCCGGCCAGTCTTTTATTACCAGGAATGTTGATCAGGGGTTCACATGCAGGGCACAAAAATTCGACTTTTAGCGGGCGGTTTGCTGGTGATGGCCACTGCTGGCTATGTGCAGGCAGATGCGCTCCAGCCTGACCCGGCATGGCAACAGGGGACGCTCTCTAATGGTTTACAGTGGCAAGTGTTAGCCACGCCCCAGCGACCAAGTGACCGCATTGAGGTCCGTCTGCTGGTAAATACCGGTTCGCTCGCCGAAAGTACCCAACAGAGCGGTTATAGCCATGCCATTCCACGTATTGCGCTGACACAAAATGGCGGTCTTGAAACCGCACAGGCCCGTTCATTGTGGCAGCAGGGGGTTGATCCTAAACGCCCCATGCCGCCGGTAATCGTTTCATACGATTCCACGCTGTTTAATCTTAGTCTGCCAAATAATCGCAACGACTTACTGAAAGAAGCGTTGTCATATCTGGCGAATATCTCTGGCAACTTAAAAGTGACGCCCGAAACGGTGGCACATGCACTGCAAAGCCAGGATATGGTGGCAACCTGGCCGTTGGATACCAAAGAAGGTTGGTGGCGCTATCGGCTTAAAGGATCAACGCTGTTAGGGCATGATCCGGCAGATCCGCTGAAACAGCCGATTGATGCAGAGAAAATTCATGAGTTCTACCAAAAGTGGTACACCCCGGATGCGATGACGCTCATTGTGGTGGGGAATGTTGATGCGCGTTCTGTCGCGGAGCAAATCAACAAGACATTTGGCGAACTGAAAGGTAAACGTCAAACCCCAGCCCCTGTACCGACTCTTTCCCCTCTGCGGGCAGAAGCGGTCAGTATTATGACCAATGCTGTACGCGATGACCGGTTGTCGATCATGTGGGATAACCCATGGCAGCCGATCCGTGAGTCTTCGGCCCTACAGCGTTACTGGCGTGCGGATCTCGCCCGTGAAGCGCTGTTCTGGCATGTTCAGCAAATGCTGAGCAAAAACAACAGTAAAGATATCGGACTGGGCTTTGACTGTCGGGTGCTTTACCTGCGCGCCCAGTGTGCAATCAATATTGAATCGCCCAATGATAAACTGAATGCGAATCTGAACACGGTTGCCCGCGAACTGGCAAAAGTACGCGACAATGGTCTGCCAGAAGAGGAATTTAATGCGCTGGTGGCGCAGAAGAAACTTGAACTGCAGAAGCTGTTTGCTACTTATGCGCGTGCTGATACCGACATTTTAATGAGTCAGCGGATGCGTTCGCTGCAAAACCAGGTGGTGGATATCGCGCCGGAGCAGTATCAGAAACTGCGCCAGGATTTCCTTAATAGCCTGACTGTTGAAATGTTGAATCAGGATCTGCGTCAGCAGCTCTCCCGAGAAATGGCATTGATTCTGTTGCAACCTAAAGGTGAGCCGGAATACAACATGAAGGAGCTGCAAGCGACGTGGGATCAAATTATGGCACCGAAACCAGCAGCCGCTCCCGCCGCTGTTGAGACAGATGACGTGCATCCGGAAGTTTCAGATATTCCGCCAGCACAGTAATAACAAGCCCGGTAGCATTTTCCCATGCTACCGGGTTTAATGGTAATTAATCAGTTAGCGTTTTATCAGAGTTTTATTTTTCCATTGCATGACGGTAGCATGTAAATAATAATTCATTAATCTTAAAAATGTTGCATTGCTATATATTATTCTGTTTGTATTCTAAATAATTACGAGTTGTAGGAATGGGGCAAATGAGTGAATTCCTGATGGTTTGATTTTTCTAAATGACTGGATTAAAAAACATGGATACTGCACTTATCATCAACCCAGTATTCCATACTGATGGAAGTATATCTTCATGGCCTTTTTTGCCTGATGATACCTGGAAGCATATAGCATATGTTTTAACTGGAGAATGCAATCAAATTGCATTCCATTATTATGATTCTACTAACATTAATGGCGATCTGAAATGTCTTGATTAACTTTATTTGCAGCCCGTTTCGCTGATTAATGTCGGTGATGATTTTAAAATAATGTTATGTGAATATTATGCTTATTTATTAAGCCTGGCATGTTTTAAGTGTTGGGGGCATAATTATTTCTTTAATGATGATGTATTTTATTTTTATAATGACGGGATAAAACGAGTGACGGCATTCACTTATGAAAATATAATTCTATTCCATAATGTGAAAAGTACTTTTTACAAGAAATTGAACATTGTCATAAGTTTTTCATCGACAACATATTTCCTGTTAGTAATGGAAAGATTTTTACATGGTAATTTTAATAAACTTAAGTCCTATACTCTAAATAAATCGAATAGACTTTGCTCGATTTTCCAGACCTGATAAATCGTTGGAGTTGGGTGCCGCATCCGGCATAAACAAAGCGCACTTTGTCAAAAATCCGGCACCCTACAATTTCATCTCTTTATTAGCGCAGTAAAAAAAGGTTCTGGACAATCTTGACCAAAACTGGCTGCCCATGGAAATGCTTTTCCATTCTGCACATAGCGTTGCCAGAGTGCATGGTTTAATACCGGGTCGCGAAATTTTATCCAACTATTAGCATTGCATAATATTGCGGCCCAGGCTTGAGTTTTCGGATGTAATAAATCAGCGGCGTTTTCTGCCCACGCTACGGCCTGCCAGCGGTAATGCAAAAAATGCTCATCAGCGGTGGGGATGGCATGGTGAATACGTTGTTTTTCTTTACGACTTATCCACTGATCGTTATTGCTGTATTCAAAGGGTTCTGAATACTGCCCGCTGGTAATGGCATAATCGGGATACATTTCATAAGCCACTAATTCGATACCACTGAAACGCAAAAGCCGCGCAGCTTCGTATTGCGCCTGGGCGCGTTGCTTATCAGGGATATTTTTATTTTTTGCTATCGCCATTAAATCAGCCAGTTTTTGTGCGGCCTGGCGATAATTGGGAATATCAAACCAATTGATGGCCTGCTGGTACTGGCCATGACGAATTAGTCGTCTACCTAATAGCGCTCGTAATTTAACATCCGTTGGAATGATATCTGGCGAAATATAATAACCGTAACTGCTATTGTTTAAATCTACAGGTTTTAAAGGGTGCTGAGGTGCCGGTACGTTTTTTTCAACAAATGCCTGTAACTCCGGCAAGGTCAAAACGTTTTCTGCAACCCAGGCTAAATCGGCCCAATAGAGATCTTTGGCCTGGTAAAACAATGCGGCGGCCTGAAGATAATCATCGCGTTTTAATGCCAAAATCGCCTGCTCACTGGCAATACGGCAAGATGGGATAATAACTTTATCTCCATGATAATAAGGACTTTCCGGGTCCATACTTCCCCACACTTCATCGGTCGGGAACAGCGGGGCTGCGCGAGCATAGTGACGCGTTGCCAGTGGAATATCTCCGGCTCGTAATGCCATTTTTGCTTTTAACCATTCGCTTAATCCACTTTCTGGCGCATCCTCCAACAGCGTTTGTGCTAACGAATAATTTCCTGCCCGATACGCCAGTGCTGCCAGTCGATCGCTATAACTAAATCCTTTAACTCTGTGCTGACTCAGCAACTTAATTAAACGGTCGCGATGCGTTGGACAGGTATAATCTACAAGGTCCTCAGTACAGGCTTCGCTAACATACCCCCAGTCATGACGAATAAAGAGCTCTGCGATTACCAGTTGCTGAACCATAGGATCATTAATAACCGACTCCAGCAGTGGTAAATTTTTCTCCCTGGTTATATACAGCGAAATCATCCGTAGCGACGCTTTCCCGGAGGGCGAACCCTGGGCCGCTTGCCGGGCATACATTTTTACTGCCGCAGCGACATCACCTTTTTTCAGATAATAATGCCCAATCTGACCGAGACTGGCGAGAGAGAGCAATTCAGGATCGGCTGCTCCATTACGCACTTCTTCAATGATTTGCTGATAACGCTGTATGGCCTGCTCAGCAAGTTGTTGATTAAAGCCGCCTTTATTGATTATAAGATCGAGCTCGTCGTCAGAGGCATCAAATCCCCCCCTTGCCAGACTATATAGCGCAGCAAGACGCCATTCTCCTTGCTCTGTTTTCGGCAAGGCTAATAATTGCTGAAAGTATGGGCTATCGTATTTTCCCTGATGGAAATCCTTAGCTCCTGAATAATAAAGTTCCAGAGCCCGATTTTGCACAGGAGGTTCAGCATCATTATCTGTCTGCGTTGCCTCTTCAGGCGTATTTTCTTGCCATACTGGTAAACCAGGATCGCGTTTAACCAACTGTTGTACTTCAAAGACAAAACTGCCATTTGGCATTTCCAGCAGTGCGCTATTGCGGTCAGTTAACAGATGATTGGGAATAAATGGTCCACAGGCATTAACGTTGGCGTTAATTAGCGAGAGAAATACAACAACGGAAAGCCGCGATATTTTAGGGGATAACATTGAACTCTCCTTGTAAATTTGGGGTGCATCGCGCCCATCCCAGCGCACTGCTTTCACCAGCACGCAACTGCCTGGTACTGATGCGAATAAAACGTAACGAGGATGCGTTGGTTTGTGCCTGATAATGGCCTGCGCCATCAGCATATGTGCATTGAGCAGCAGGTAGCTCGATCTGTTGTGGCAATGGCGCGTCAATATCACCATTGTTTTTAATGGCCAAATCAATAAGTTGCTTGTCAGCCTGTGGCGAAATTATCAAAGACCAGCGCGGCGTCAGAGGTTTATGGTGAATAACGGCATCCAGGGTAGACAGGGACCAGGAACGGCGATCATTTGCCAGCGGGAGGCGGAACCAGATCAATCCCAGTACCCCTGAGGGCGGTTTTTGCTCCAGCTGTTGGGCAAAATCAGCCAACGTTTGTGGCGCCACACTCAGCTCCTGCAACTCTTGTGCAATATACAGTGGGGCTTCGCTTTCAATACGGTTATCGCGCGTCAGCGCAGAACCGTAAGCCGGCAGAGCGATGTAAAAAGGATGGGGAGAAATACGTGCATATTGCGTGCTCCAGCGCTTAGCCAGTTTACTGTCGAATAATCCCTGTTGCGGCGATAACACCGTATGCACCTGCAAAACAGAAATATCGGCGTCAGCCAGGAGCGCAGACAAATGTGGTGAATTCAGCCAGTCAGGTAACGCAGTAATACTGAGTTTTAATTCTGCAGGAAGATTCTGGCGCAATGTCCTTAGCAACTGTTGGTATTCCACCAGTTTTGCCGTTGGCGCATCGAAATCAATTTCAATGCCAGCCAGCTTAATACCCGCCTCTTTCCACTCATTCATTGTCCGTACAATGTTCTGCACAACATTTTGTTGATTAATATGAGAGAGCTGACCGTCCAGTCGTGCAACCAGCCAGACGGGGCGACCATCTTGTTTTATAAGTGTTTTATTAACGGCTGTGTAGCGTATACCTTCCTGAGGGTGAACTTGCAGCCCCAGAATGCGTAGTGTTGAGAACAGATTACGGCTCTGTTTTAGTGCGTCCTCATGTTGCGCGGTCCACAAACGCTGCCAGATATAGACTTGTTGATCGAGGGGGCGTGTTTTTTGCGGCATAAGCCGGGTCAGCAGCCCATATCCAGAGCCGATAAAAACGATGAGTGAAATGGCAAAAATCCATTTGCGAGAGGGCATTTGAACCCGCAATTCATGTGATCAATAACAGAAAGTATAATGCGGAACTATTTAGCGGAGAAATTATTCCATTAATATCTCCGCTATGATTGATGCGTTGTTTACTGAGGCATGGCTTCGCGAGGAATAATCGCCCCGCGATACTGAATAACGGTGCTGGCAGTCTGATGTCCGCGTTTTGCAGCGTCTTCAGCGTTGCCGCCTGTCAGGCGAACAGAGAGATAGCCTGCGCTAAAAGAGTCACCCGCTGCGGTGGTGTCAATGACCTTCTCTTTCGGCAGTTTCACCGCCGGAACGTCAATCAACGCTTCGCCAACAATAGAAACCAGGCAGGAGTCCGCACCGCGTTTCACAACCACTTCTTTCACGCCAGCTTTATGCGTTCTGGCAATCACGTCTTCAACCGGTTTGTTACCCCAGAGCGCATCTTCATCATCCAGAGTCAGGAAGGCGATGTCAGTACATTCCAGCATTTGCTGATAGACCTGTTGCGTCTCTTCTTTGCTGGCCCAAAGGCGCGGACGGTAGTTATTGTCGAAAATAACTTTGCCACCGTTGGCGCGGCATTCACGCAGTAGAGTCAGCAATTTCTCGCGACTCACCGGACTTAAAATCGCAAGGCTGATACCGCTCAGGTAGAGATAGTCAAATTTTGCCAGTTGCTGGCAAATGGCGGCAGATTGCTCGCTTTCCAGCCAGAATTTTGCCGCAGCTTCGTTGCGCCAGTAGTAGAAGGTGCGTTCGCCGGTGCTGTCGGTTTCGATGTAATAAAGACCCGGCAGGCGGTTTTCCATACGCTGGATCAGTGAAGTATCGACGTTTTCACCCTGCCAGGAGGTCAGCATCTGCTCACTGAAACTATCAGTGCCAAGTGCGGTGACATAGTGTACGGACAAATCCGAGGCTTTAACCTGACGAGCGATATAAACAGACGTATTCAGAGTGTCACCACCAAAACCACGGTGTACATCAGCGCCTTTCTCGGAAAGCTCAATCATGCATTCGCCAATGACGGCAATTTTTTTAGACATAGTTGTGCAACCTGCTCAGAAGAAAATTAGCGCTAGTGTGCGCTGCGGTAGGGGGATGGTCAACAATATTAAAACGCTGTTTTATTATTTTTTTGAACCAGTACAGATTCTGCAATGAATTCACTGATAACGGTGAGTAAAGTTCCGGACATGCGCGCCGATAACCATTGTTGGGTTCAGGCGCAAATACTTAATCACGGGACATTTGATGAAGCAGGTTATTCAGAAACTCAGCATCCCTGATACAAACATTGAAAGCTTACAGGAACGGCGCTTTTGGCTGCAATGTGAACGCGCTTATACCTGGCAACCTATCTACCATGTTCATGGGCGACTAATGGCTGTTGAGCCACTGACGGTAGTTACACATCCAGATAATCCAGATTTACGTATCGCCCCGGATCGGTATTTTGCAGAAGTTGCCGTCCGTCACCGCGTAGATGTCATAAAGGAACAGTTGCAAGCACTGGAACAAAAAGCGTCGTTTTTTCAAAAGAACGATCTGCTGGCCTCGGTGAATGTAGACGGCCCGACACTGCTGGCACTTCGCCAGCATCCAGAAATACTGGCATTTATGGAGCGTCATCCCTGGCTACGCTTTGAACTTGTTGAACATATCCGTCTGCCGAAAGAGGCCTCGCTGGCATCCCTCTGTGAGTTTGGCCCATTGTGGCTGGACGACTTTGGTACAGGAATGGCGAATTTCTCAGCCCTGAGCGAAGTACGTTATGACTACATCAAAGTGGCGCGGGAGCTGTTTATCATGCTGCGCCAGACCACCGAAGGGCGCAATTTGTTTAACATGTTGTTGCATCTGATGAATCGCTACTGTCGCGGTGTGATCGTCGAAGGTATCGAGACGCAGGAAGAGTGGCAAGACGTTCAGCGTTCACCAGCCTGTGCTGCACAGGGTTATTTTCTTTCACGCCCCGCCCCGCTGGATACACTGGAAGACGCCATCCTGTCGCTGTAGCTGCCTCATTTTCTGCCTGGCTGGTCTATCTTTAGGACTGGCAAGGAATTAATTGAGGAAGCGAATATGACAAGAGCAGGCAAAATAACCGCCAGCATCGTAGGGGCTTTCTTGTTGTTGATCGTCCTGGCTATTGTGTTGATTGCGACCTTTGACTGGAATCGCCTTAAACCGACCATCAACCAGAAAGTCTCTACTGAACTGAATCGCCCGTTCGCTATTCGGGGTGATTTAGGCGTGATATGGGAGCGGCAAAAACAGGAAACCGGCTGGCGCAGCTGGGTGCCGTGGCCCCATATACACGCGGAAGACATCATTCTCGGCAACCCACCAGATATTCCCGAAGTCACAATGGTGCATTTGCCACGCGTAGAGGCAACACTGGCACCGCTGGCGCTGCTGACTAAAACGGTCTGGCTGCCGTGGGTCAAACTCGAAAAGCCCGACGCGCGCCTGATTCGCCTCTCCGAAAAGAACAATAACTGGACGTTTAATCTCGCCAACGATGACAACAAAGACGCGAATGCAAAGTCGTCGGCGTGGTCGTTTCGGCTGGATAATATTCTGTTCGATCAAGGGCGGATCGCCATTGATGACAAAGTAAGCAAAGCGGATCTGGAAATTTTTGTCGATCCGTTAGGCAAGCCGCTGCCGTTCAGCGAAGTTACCGGTTCGAAAGGGAACGCGGACAAAGAGAAGGTCGGCGATTACGTTTTTGGCCTGAAGGCGCAGGGACGTTATAACGGCGAACCACTCACGGGTAAGGGGAAAATTGGCGGTATGCTGGCACTACGCGGCGAAGGTACACCGTTTCCGGTACAGGCTGATTTTCGCTCCGGGAATACTCGCGTCGCTTTTGATGGCGTCGTGAATGATCCAATGAAAATGGGCGGGGTCGATTTACGGCTTAAATTTTCTGGCGATTCGCTGGGTGATCTCTATGAACTGACGGGCGTTCTGCTGCCCGATACCCCGCCGTTTGAAACGGATGGTCGGCTGGTAGCGAAAATCGACACTGGAAAATCGTCGGTCTTTGATTATCGGGGCTTTAACGGGCGCATTGGTGATAGCGATATTCACGGTTCTCTGGTCTACACCACCGGCAAGCCACGGCCAAAGCTGGCAGGTGATGTCGAGTCGCGGCAATTGCGGCTGGCAGATTTAGGGCCGTTAATTGGCGTTGATTCCGGGAAAGGGGCAGAAAAATCAAAGCGGTCTGAACAGAAGAAGGGCGAAAAAAGCGTTCAGCCTGCGGGCAAAGTGCTGCCTTATGACCGCTTCGAAACCGATAAATGGGACGTTATGGATGCCGATGTTCGCTTCAAAGGGCGACGCATTGAACATGGCAGTAGTCTGCCGATTAGCGATCTTTCTACTCATATCATCCTCAAAAATGCTGACCTGCGCCTGCAACCGCTGAAATTTGGCATGGCGGGCGGCAGCATTGCGGCGAATATTCATCTGGAGGGCGATAAAAAACCGATGCAGGGGCGGGCGGATATTCAGGCTCGTCGGCTGAAATTGAAAGAACTGATGCCCGATGTGGAACTGATGCAGAAGACGCTGGGGGAAATGAACGGTGACGCGGAACTACGCGGTAGCGGTAACTCGGTGGCGGCGCTTTTAGGCAACAGTAACGGCAACCTGAAACTGTTGATGAATGACGGGCTGGTGAGCCGCAACCTGATGGAGATTGTTGGGCTGAATGTCGGCAACTACATTGTCGGTGCGATATTTGGTGACGATGAGGTGCGGGTGAACTGCGCGGCGGCGAATCTGGATATTGCCAACGGCGTGGCGCGTCCGCAGATTTTCGCTTTTGATACCGAGAATGCGTTGATCAATGTTACCGGCACGGCAAGTTTTGCTTCGGAACAGCTGGATTTAACTATCGATCCAGAAAGTAAAGGGATTCGCATTATCACGCTGCGTTCGCCGCTGTATGTGCGTGGGACGTTTAAAAATCCGCAGGCTGGGGTGAAAGCCGGGCCGTTGATTGCCCGTGGTGCTGTTGCGGCGGCACTGGCAACGCTGGTTACGCCAGCGGCAGCATTGCTGGCACTGATCTCACCTTCCGAAGGGGAGGCTAATCAGTGCCGGACAATTTTGTCGCAGATGAAGAAGTGATGATAGTTGCCGGATGTCTGACATCCGGCAGTTAAAACGACTACAACGACTGGTGCCGCGTCTCATGCGTTAACAGCAGGGCAATTAACGTCAGTCCGGCCATCGCCGCCAGATATAACCCCACCGCGCCTAACCCATAGTTAGTCTGCAACCAGGCCGCGATATACGGCGCAACAGACGCCCCGAGAATCGACGATACGTTATAAGAGAACGATGCTCCGGTATAACGGACTTCCGTCGGGAACAACTCCGGCAGAAGCGCCCCCATCGGACCAAAGGTCAGGCCCATCAAACTCAAGCCCAGCAGCAGGAAAACAAACACCAATGCCGGATTACCAGAACCCAACAGTGGGTTAAAGGCAAACAGGGCAAACAGAATGATAAGCGTAGTGATCACCACCATACTTTTACGGCGACCAAAAGCATCTGCCAGCAGACCCGCCAACGGAACCATCACTGCAAAACCGATAACCGCCATCATCAACATCCACAGTACTTCGTTACGCGGTAAACCAAGGCCAACAGGCGCCGCTGCGGTACTGAAGGTCATTGAGTAGACAGTCATGATGTAAAACAACGTGTAGGTTGCCAGCATAATGAACGTACCCAGTACGGTTACGCGAACATGTTTAGTCAGCAATGTACCCAGCGGGATCTTCACCTGTTTTTTCGCTTTAGCGACTTTCTCAAACACCGGTGATTCATGCAGTGAAACGCGAACATACAAGCCAATAATGACCAGCACGGCGGAGAAGATAAACGGTACGCGCCATCCCCAGCTCATAAATTGCTCATCGGTCAGTATCCACGAAAGCAGCAGGAATGTGCCGTTAGCAAAGAAGAAGCCAATTGGCGCACCCAACTGCGGGAAAGAGCCGTACAGTGCACGCTTACGCGGTGGCGCGTTTTCGGTCGCCAGAAGTGCTGCGCCTCCCCATTCCCCCCCCAGCCCAAGCCCCTGGCCAAAACGCGCCAGCGCCAGCAATAATGGCGCAAAAATACCAATGGTTGCGTAACCTGGCAGCAGGCCAATTAACACCGTGGAGATCCCCATCGTCAGCAAAGACGCTACCAGTGTAGTTTTACGCCCCACGCGGTCGCCGAAGTGACCAAACACTGCTGAGCCTATCGGTCGCGCCACAAAGGCGATGGCAAAAGTGGCAAGTGACTGTAATGTGGCGGCGGTTGGATCGCCCTGCGGGAAGAAGATATGCGGAAATACGATAACTGCCGCAGTGGCATAGATATAGAAGTCAAAGAACTCAATGGCAGTACCGATGAGTGAGGCGACCAGAACTTTATTACGCGAGTTTACCGGCGTGAATTCCTGGTTATTTTCGAGTGTTGTGGCTGTTGCTTGCATAATATTTTCTTATTTTTTGACGAACGAATGGTCATATTACGCACAGCAAAAGTGATATTTCAATGTGTAACAAAACACGTGAGCGGCCAAAATTCCGACAAAAAGGGGATAATGTTTGCGCGAGCATAATAACTTCCATGAAATGCTTCACACAATTGAAAATATAGTCAATAAAACTGGTTTTTAGTTAAATAAAAGTTAAGGACTGGATTTATATTCTGACTTGATGAATCGGGCTGGAATTTTACGTTTTTAATCAGCCCGATGAATAGATTATGCGTGGTTTTTGCCTGGCATTCGGGGATCGTCTTTATATTGCGCGGTAGCAATCCATGCCGCACAGAAAAGTGTCAGGCGGGCAAAGAAGTAGAAGAACGCCATCAGACCGAGTACCGAACCAAAGGCGGCACCGGAGGGGGATTTCATCAGCGATGGCAGAGTGTAAGTCATCACAATTTTGATCACTTCAAAACCAATGGCGGCAATAAATGTTCCACGGATCAACGCTCTGCGACGTGGGCGATGGCGTGGAAGGCGCCAGAAAATCCAGAAGAAAAGCAGATAATTGGCAAAAATCGAAATAGCCAGACCAATTAAGCGCCATGTCGGTTTCAGCCACTCAATACTGTTGAGATGCAGTGTGTTAATGATCAATTGCTGCGCAGAACCGGCGATTGACGTGATGGACAGTGTCACGATTAAAGCAATCAGCAAGCCAATTAATGAGATAAAGTCACGCAGGTACTTCAGCCAAAACTTCTCCTGGTCCTGCGGTGTACGTTCCCAGACATCCCGTGACTGCGCACGGATGGCCTCACGCAGATTACCCATCCAGTTAATACCCGAATAAAGTGCGACAGCCAGCCCCACCAGACCAACAGTCGTACGCTGTTGCACGGCGGTATTAATGGTATTTTTCAATGTGGCGGCAAGGGCAGGATCACTGATGTTAAGCAGAATTTTATTAAAAATATCCTGTAACAGCATGGGGTGAGAAGCGAGGACAAAACCTGCCGCTGCAAATGACACCATCAAAATGGGGATCATCGATAAAAATGAGAAATAGGTGATCGCCGCACCGAACTGATTTCCAAGGCGATCGTTAAAACGTTCAGTTGCACGGATTAGATGGGCGATGGTTGGCTGGCGCTGAATTTTTTCTGCCGTGGAAGTCAATATTTTCAGCGTTTCACCGGCTTTACTGCTCGCCTCATTTTCGTAGTGCGCTTCGTTCTGCACGGGGTGAATCGGCTTATGTTCCAGTTCCTGAGTCGGACGTTTTAGATCATTTTCCTGCGTCATCAGGTTGTTGTTCCTTTTGTAGCTCATTTTGCAAAAAGTATAGCCTGGTCAATCCACATCGTTTTTCATTGACTTGCCCAGCCACATCCATAAAAAGATGTACACGACGGGAAAGATTGCGGTGATGCGGAGAGAGTTGCGCGATATAGCGGATCATGGCGTGAGCAGTGAGATCATCAGTTCTGGTTCATTCACCGCACCAACACGTACCACACAGTCAAAATTTTCATGAATAATATCTCTATTCTAAATAATTCGAGAGCATTTGCTGCAACCAGAATTATTTAGCGAAAACACACCCTGTGCTGGGCGCAGTCACCGTATATAAATCAGAGCTTATCTTTTTTCGGTAAAAATAAGGAATTCCTTAATTAAAAGGCCAGATTGTGCCCTGACATGTAATTCTGCGACACGACATGTAACTATTTATAACCGTTACTTTTTTCCAGCGTGACTATCTGTAGAATGGCCCCCGCCAAATGGCGAATTCTTATTTTACCTCACGGGTAATACCCTTCCACTCTCTAAGACATTTATCGCATCCCGGTGGAGAAAGAGTTATGCAAATCGTAATGTTTGACAGGCAGTCAATATTTATTCATGGAATGAAGATCAGTTTATCGCAACGTATTCCAGGTATAAGTATCCAGGGTGTCAGTCAGGCAGATGAGCTCTGGCAAAAACTGACAGAAAACCCCGAGGCATTGATGATGCTTGATGGTGACCTGGAAATAGAGTTTTGTTACTGGTTACTTGAGAAGACTGTGCAACAATTTCCTCAACTGAAAGTGTTAGTTACAGCTTCTGATTGCGGCAAAAAAGGCCTGGCTGAACTCACTCAGTTTAATGTGCTGGCAGTCGTGCCACGAGACTCCGGTGCCGAAACTTTTGCGTTGGCGCTTAACAGCGTTGTGATGGGCATGATGTTTTTACCCGGTGACTGGCTGAGTATGCCCGAAACCGAATCACGGGATATTAAAACACTGAGTGTCCGGCAGCGTGAAATATTAACGATGCTTGCCGCCGGGGAGTCCAATAAAGAGATTGGGCGGGCGTTAAATATCAGCACCGGAACGGTGAAAGCCCATCTGGAATCACTGTACCGACGGCTGGATGTTAAAAATCGTACCCAGGCGGCGATGATGTTAAATCACCTTTCCTGAATCCTGGGCTTAAAGCCGGGTACTGCCTGGCTTTAAGGTTCACCATAGAGGCTGATTAACCGCCGGACAACACCGTTTGTCCAGCCAAAACCATCCTGTAATGGATATTCACCACCGCCCCCTTCACGCGGTGTACCGCCCGCAATGTGATACTTCTCGATAAGCTTATGATGCTGTTGATAAAACAGGTTTACAGTTTGTAACCAGCTATGGGCAATTTCATCGCCAAGATGGTCATCACCATACATTTTAAAGCCCTGAATCGCCATCCATTGCAGCGGTGCCCAGCCGTTGGGTTTATCCCACTGTTCGCCTGTTTCATACTCTGTCGCTAATATGCCGCCTGGTGTTAAAAGACGGTTGCGGACAGCATCGCCCAACCGATCTGCCTGTTCATGGCTCGCCATACCAACATACAGCGGCACAATTGCAGCGGCAGAAAACAGAGCTAACTGCTCGCGTCGCCAGTCGTAATCACGGTAAATACCATTTTCATCATCCCAGAGATAACGGTTTACCGCATCGCGGCGGGCGTTGGCTTTCTGGCGAAACAGTGTTTCCGTCTCCTTATCGCCTTTTAGCGCTGAGATATTGGCGATAGCACTCTCCAGTTTGAACAGAAACGCGTTGAGATCGATGGGAATAAACTGTGTTGTGCGAATACTTGCCAGCCGTCCGGCATCACGTAGCCAACGGGAGGAGTAATCCCAGCCGGAAGCTGCGCCTGCACGCAAATCACGATACACCTCATTAGGAGGGCGACCAGAATGTTTTGCCGTTTCCACATCCTCCAGCCACGACTCATCGCGTGGGGTATCGCGGTCATCCCAGTAACGATTGAGCAGCGAGCCGTCAGGCATTCTTACCACATGACGATAGGCTTGATTAGGGATAAGTGACTCTGCGCCATCCATCCAAAAGGCATATTCCATTTTCAGATGGTCCAGGTAACGGCGTGCGCCGCGTACGCCATCTTCTTCAAACAGTTCCACCATCAAAGCAAAAACGGGTGGCTGCGAGCGGCTTAAATAGTAGGTACGGTTGCCATTAGGGATATGACCATAGTTTTCGATCATCCAGGCAAAGTTATCAGCCATGCATTTCAGCAAATCTTCGCGGCCACTTTCCGCCAGCCCCAGCATGGTGAAGTAGGAATCCCAGTAGTACGTTTCGCTAAATCGTCCGCCGGGAACGATATAGGATTGCGGTAGCGCCAACAGTGATGACCAGGGAATATGATCCTGTGGTTCGCGGGTGAGTACAGGCCATAGCTGGTCAATGTGCTCTTTCAGGGAGTTCTCCGGGTTAGAGACATACTCGCTGGAATAGACTTCCGGTAGCCAGAAGTGATTTTCCACAAACTGGCGTAAATCGAAATCCCGGTGACGACGGACTTTGCGATAGCGAATTAAAATATCGAGCGGGTCCATTTTCGGTGCGCAGTCAGGAAACGTTTTGCTGTCGGGAAAAATTTTCGCCGACTGCACGTGCTCAAACAGTTCGAGATAACGGTCGGCAGGTGTCAGAGCATCGGAGGCAGGAAGCCCCTCAATCATCTCTGGCTCCGGTTCTGCTTCTATCATCTCATCCAGTTTTAACTCATACGGATCCAGTTCATAGCAGAGATCGATCTCGATCATCAGTTCGTCTGGATTAGGATTTTGGATTTTCTGATTGAGCATAAGGATCCGACCTCCGAAATTGATCACTTAAAATCGGGTTTTCCTTTAAGGGTAGTCATTCGCTCCGATGGTGGGGGGACAAAGCGTGCGGTGGATCACGTTTCCTGACAGAGTAAAAAATATAACCCATTAATATAAATAGACATTAATGAAAAAATATTCTCTCGCTATTATTTATTTTCAGAAAATTCAATCCTTATGCCGCCCAAAGAATGATACGCCGTTGGCAAAATTTTTCAGTTTTAAAACAGGGCTTGAGTCAAATATCCCATAAGAATAGCCATACCTAATATAACCGTCAGGAATGCAGCTATCATCGGCATTCTGAACATAGATTTAAGTAATATCACTTCTGTCAAACTTGCTCCGGCACTGCCGATGATTAATGCCATTAATGCCCCCAGACCCATTCCTTTTGTCATCAGAACAGATGCCAGAGGGATAACTGCCTCAGCCCGGATATACAGCGGAATACCGACAACGGCGCTCAATGGGATGGCGAAGGGATTATCTGCCCCTGCATGAGCGGCAATCCACTCTGAGGGAATAAAGCCATAAATAAAAGAGCCTATTAACACCCCTAACAAAAGATATGGCAGTACATCTTTAAACTGTTGCAACGCATCTTTGGTGGCTAGTTTTATGGGATTAATACTTACCACAGCTTTGGTACTGCAACAGTTTACTACAGGTTTCTCAATGGCTTTAGCCGCTGGACTACAGCAACTCACTTTTATTGGCGTATATGTCGTCCCCGGCGAAGTTTTGGCTGGAGAGCAACAATTTGCTGATGAGCTTTTACTGGCAATGATATGACGTTCAAATCTCAGAGAATCCAGGATAATACTGGCAAGTACGGAGACGCCGGCGGCGATAATCGCGTACAACAAGGTAACTTTCCAACCAAAGGTCACCCACATTAACCCGACGATAATGGGATTAAGTAACGGTGAAACAAATAAAAAAGTGAGAGTCGGACCAAACCCGGCTTTCGCTGACAACAATCCACGTAGCATGGGTATTGTCGAGCAACTACAGAACGGGGTAACGGCTCCCAACAGAGCAGCCAGGAGATAGCCTCTCCCTTTTCTGGCCCCCATCATCTGCTGGATTTTATGGTCTGGCACCTTTTGTCTTATCAGGCTGACACCGGCACTAATCACTATAAACAGCAAAGAAAGCTCGACGGCGAGAAACACAAACATCTCTGCGGCATCTTGCAGCATCGCAAGCCAACTACTCATACGTAACCTCATTGAATAAAACTATATTTCCAGAATAATCGAAATGAGATTCAGATCAAGATATTTCTGGTATTATCGAAATATCAACCAGACAGAGGGGGTGACACATGCAATTGGAAGAGGTCGCTAAGGCACTGAAAGAGTTAGGTCATCCGACCCGTTTGTTCATATTTAAGCATCTGGTCAAAGCGGGGGAACAAGGTTTGCCGGTCGGTGAGTTGCAAAAGCAGCTTGGGATACCCGGCTCTACACTCAGTCACCATATTTCAGCACTGGTATCGGTAGGGTTGGTCAAACAAAACCGTGAGAGTCGGACGCTGATGTGTGTTTCGCAATACGCAATGCTGGAAGCGATAATTGAATTTTTACGTGAGGAGTGCTGCGTAAACAGCAAAACAGATGGCGAAGGAGCCACGAAGAACAAATAAGGGGGCATATCCCCCTTTAGTTATTTCAGGCGTTTACCCGCTTCATCAACCACTTTCTCGCCATCTTCCTTGGTGAACGCGCCTTGTTGCGCATCTGGCAGAATTTCCAGCACGACTTCTGAAGGGCGGCACAGGCGAGTTCCCAGCGACGTCACTACAATCGGGCGATTAATCAGAATCGGGTGCTGAAGCATAAAGTCGATTAACTGATCGTCAGTAAATTTATCTTCTGCAAGGCCCAGTTCCTCATACGGCTCAACGTTTTTACGCAACAGCGCACGAACGGAAATCCCCATATCGGCAATGAGCTTGATCAGTTCATCGCGTGTGGGTGGAGTTTCCAGATAATAGATAATGGTCGGTTCTGTACCGCTGTTGCGAATCATCTCCAGCGTATTACGCGACGTGCCGCAGGCCGGGTTGTGATAAATAGTAATGTTGCTCATATCAGTATCTCATTACGATGTGAAAGAGAGACGAAGCGCCAGCGCGGCGAGCGTCACAAACAGCACCGGTAGGGTCATGATAATCCCTGTACGGAAGTAATATCCCCAGCTGATAGTCATATTCTTCTGCGAAAGTACGTGCAGCCAGAGCAGCGTTGCCAGGCTACCAATCGGTGTAATTTTCGGCCCCAAATCGCAGCCAATCACGTTGGCATAAACCATCGCCTCTTTGATGACACCAGACGCCGTGCTGCCATCAATGGACAACGCGCCAACCAGTACCGTCGGCATATTGTTCATAATAGAAGAGAGGAAGGCGGTGAGGAATCCGGTACCGAGCGTCGCGGCCCACAGGCCGTTATCCGCCAGCACGTTGAGTACGTCAGAAAGATATTCCGTTAGTCCGGCATTGCGCAGGCCGTAAACCACCAGATACATGCCGAGCGAGAAGATGACAATCTGCCAGGGGGCACCGCGCAGCACTTTACCCGTATTAATCGCATGACCGCGTTTAGCGACGGCAAATAATATCAGCGCGCCTACTGCCGCAATAGCGCTTACCGGAATGCCGAGCGGTTCCAGGACGAAAAATCCCACCAGCAGAAGCAGTAAAACAACCCAGCCAGTTTTGAACGTCGCAGGATCTTTAATCGCATCTGCGGGAGATTTTAGCAGCGCCATGTCGTAGTTCTGCGGAATATCTTTGCGAAAAAAGAGATGCAGCATCACCAGCGTGGCAACAATCGCGGCGATATCCACCGGCACCATCACCGAGGCATATTCGCGAAAGCCGAGGTCAAAGAAATCTGCTGAAACGATATTCACCAGATTGGAGACAATAAGCGGCAGGCTGGCGGTATCGGCAATGAATCCGGCCGCCATAACAAACGCCAGCGTAGTGCCTTTGCTGAACCCTAAAGCCAGCAGCATGGCGATGACAATCGGCGTCAAAATAAGCGCCGCGCCATCATTGGCAAACAGGGCCGCAACGGTAGCACCGAGCAGGACAATCCAGGTAAACAGCAAGCGACCGCGCCCATTGCCCCAGCGTGAGACGTGCAGCGCCGCCCATTCAAAAAAGCCGGACTCATCCAGCAGCAGGCTGATGATAATGACGGCAATAAACGCAGCCGTCGCGTTCCAGACGATATTCCACACCACCGGAATATCGCCCGGATGGACCACGCCAGTAACTAACGCCAGTACGGCGCCCAGTGTCGCACTCCAGCCGATGCCTAAACCTTTCGGCTGCCAGATAACCAATACGATGGTCAGGACAAAGATAGCGCCCGCCAGTAACATCATGCCTCCTGGATAAAACACATTCGAATATTCATATGTGTTTAGATAAATTTTTTAACTACAAATGTTCTTACTGTCTGCGGAACAATTTTGTCTGACGAGGTTACGGACAATCACCTGAACCTTTTCCTGTTCGCATCGCCAGGCCTGCTCAATAATTTTCGCCGCCCATGCTGGAATATGCGGCGATAAACGGTAATGAACCCACTTTCCTTGCTTGCGGTCCAGCAATAGCCCACTTTCACGTAGTAATGCCAGATGGCGGGAGATCTTGGGCTGCGACTGATCGAGGGCAGTGCAGAGATCGCAGACGCATAACTCACCCAGTTCGCTGAGCAGTAAAACGATGCCCAGACGGGTTTCATCGGCAAGAATTTTGAAGAGTTGGATGGGTAACAGAAATGACATATTACGCTCCTGATTGTTGCACTTAGTGTCTCTCTTCGAAGCGGATAAGTCAAAAACATATATGACTTAACGAATATGTAAGTGTAGAGAAAGGTATAGGTGTGAATTAAGCGTTGGGTGTTCATTTGAAAGGAAGTCTGAATCAGGATGTAAAAAAACCGACTTTGCGTCGGTTTTTTACTCTTCAGCCAGAGTTGGTGGCTCTGGCTGGAGTGAGAATGCCCACATCTAACGGTTCAATACTATTAGCCAGTGGCTAACATTGCAAGCGTTAGCGATTTCTTCAGCTGGCGAAGGGACAGTTTGCTATACATGGTGGTGAAAGAGGATTGATATACTTTCATCGGGTCGCTGCCGTACCAAGCCTTGTCCGAATCCGGACGTAAAAAAACCGACTTCGCGTCGGTTTTTTTACTCTTCAGCCCTGAGTTGGTGGCTCTGGCTGGAGTGAGATAGCCATCATCTAACACATCAATGCTAATACCATACTGAAACTATTGCAAGGACATGCTGGTTTTATAACCCGCAAGTACTGTATGATTATCCAGTTGGCTCTGAGGCATTTTCACTCTGGCAATGCGCATAAACGCTTTCAAAGTCCTGATCAGTGGTACGGGTGGTGCCGTTAACTGATGCTCTGGCCGGAGTGAGATTGCCCACATCTAACAATGAGGCATGCACCGTCACAGGCAGTGGATGAGTAAGCGGATGCATTCTCACTCCATCGCATGGAGAAAACGGGTGATTGATAAAGCAATCATCGTTCTTGGGGCGTTAATTGCGCTGCTGGAACTGATCCGCTTCCTGCTTCAGCTTCTGAACTGATAGCGGAAACGTAGCTAAGGGCAAAGAGCACACCACTCTTTGCCCTTTAACATTTAACGCATGGTAACGAACTCTTCTGCCGCCGTTGGGTGAATGGCGACGGTATTGTCGAAGTCTTTTTT
The DNA here is from genome assembly GCF_000026225.1 of Escherichia fergusonii ATCC 35469. Lineage (NCBI taxonomy): Bacteria > Pseudomonadati > Pseudomonadota > Gammaproteobacteria > Enterobacterales > Enterobacteriaceae > Escherichia > Escherichia fergusonii. Next base: position 3,572,970 of record NC_011740.1, on the reverse strand, counting down.
GGTTGCGCCCATCTTCAGCGCCACCGCGAAGCCCTGCAACATTTCATCCATACCAAAGCCAATGCCATGAATACCGACAATCTTCTCTTCCGGTCCAACGCACACCAGCTTCATGCGGCACGGCTGGCGGTGAGTGGTGACGGCGGTATACATCGCGGTGAAAGAGGATTTATACACTTTCACCTGATCGTCGCCGTATTGCTCGCGCGCCTGCGGTTCCGTTAAACCAACAGTCCCAATCGGCGGATGACTGAAGACCACGGTCGGAATGTTGCTGTAATCCAGATGCTCATCCGGCTTGTTATTAAACAGGCGTTCAGAGAGGCGGCGGCCTGCTGCAACTGCCACCGGTGTTAGTTCCACTGCGCCCGTGTTATCGCCCACCGCGTAAATACCTTTAACGCTGGTATTTTGATATTTATCGACGACGATATAACCTTTTTCGTTGGTTTTTACGCCAGCGGCTTCGAGGTTAATGTTGTCATTGGCAGGCTCGCGACCAATCGCCCAAATCAGGCAATCCACCGTTTCACTGCGACCATCTTCCAGCTCCAGCGTCAGGCTGCCGTCGGCATTTTTCACTACCGCTTTCGGGATGGCGTTGGTGTGCAACTGCGGGCCTTCGCTGTTCATCACTTCGACCAGCGTTTCAGAGATCATCGGGTCGAAGCTGCGCAGCGGCGCATGTTTACGCACAAACAGATGCGTCTTCGCACCGAGGCCGTTAATCACGCCCGCCAGTTCAACGGCGATATAACCCGCGCCAACAACCGCCACGCGCTCTGGCAAAGCAGGAAGGGCAAAGAAACCATCAGAATCAATACCGTATTCCACGCCCGGAATATCCGGGTGGCTCGGACGACCACCGGTGGCGATCAGAATATGATCGGCCGTGATGGTTTCGCCGTTTACCTCCAGCGTTTTGGCATCAACGAAGCGGGCAAAGCCTTTGATTACATCAACGTTATTTTTACCGAGCACGTTTTCATAGGAGGTATGAATACGGTCGATATAGGCGGTACGGCTGGCGATCAACGTTTCCCAGTTGAACTTATTGATGGTGGTATCGAAACCGTAATCCGGGCCGTACATGTGGATCGCTTCACGGATTTGCGCCGCGTGCCACATCACTTTTTTCGGTACGCAGCCAACATTCACGCAGGTGCCGCCCAGTTCTTTGGCTTCAATCAGCGCGCATTTCTGGCCGTACATAGCCGCGCGGTTGATGGAGGCGATACCGCCGCTGCCGCCGCCGATGGCGATGTAATCATAGTGTTTAGTCATGACATATTGTCCTTATCGTTGATTACCGCGATTGTAGCGCGAGACGTAATAGGTGCCAGCAATGGCTGCAATTACTCTGGCACGATCCAGCTTACGGTGGCATGCCCGGTGCCAGCCGGAACCAGTTTGCTATGCAACCACGGCAACACGTTATTCATCTGCTGTTCCAGCTTCCACGGCGGGTTAATCACAATCATGCCGGAAGCGGTCATGCCACGGCGATCGCTGTCTGGCAATACCGCCAGTTCAATTTGCATAATCTTGCGAATACCGGTCGCTTCCAGATCGTGGATCATGCGCTTGATTTGCTGACGCAGCACCACTGGATACCACAGCGCGTAGACGCCTGTGGCAAAACGTTTATACCCCTCGTTAATGCCGCTGACCACCGCCTGATAGTCGGTTTTCATTTCATACGGCGGGTCGATAAGGATTAAACCACGGCGGGAAACCGGCGGCAGCTTGGCTTTAAGCTGCTGGAAACCGTCGGCTTTTTCCACGCGCGCACGGCTGTCTTTCTGAAATTCAGAACGCAGCAACGGGTAATCGCTCGGGTGCAGCTCGGTCAGTTGCAGACTGTCCTGCTCGCGCAGTAGCTGGCGAGCAATCAACGGCGAACCTGGGTAGTAACGTAACTGCCCGCTACGGTTAAAATGTTCCACCACGCTGATGTACGGTTCCAGCTCCGCAGGCAGATCGTCCTGCTGCCAGATACGGGCGATACCTTCGAGATATTCGCCGGTACGCTCGGCATGTTCACTGCCTAACTGATAACGTCCCGCACCCGCGTGGGTATCCAGATAGAGAAACGGTTTATCTTTCTCTTTCAGTGACTCGATGATCAGGCTCTGAACGGTATGTTTAAGGACGTCGGCGTGGTTGCCAGCGTGAAAGCTGTGGCGATAACTGAGCATGGGTAAAGGTGTTCCGGTAAGTAAAAATTGGCCCGTATTCGGGGCGCACAAAAGCCTATCAGGACAGTATACCGAAAAGAGGCCGTCGCCGCGAAAGCGTAACGTTTCTCATTGAAATTCACTACACTTAACCCCATGCTACACACATTATGTAAAGCGCCTGTTGAGCGCTTCCTTAACCTCTTTAACCAGGACTGCGCTAATGACGAATCCGTTACTGACTCCCTTTGAATTGCCTCCGTTTTCTAAAATTCTCCCGGAACATGTCGTTCCAGCCGTGACGAAGGCATTGAATGACTGCCGCGAAAATGTGGAGCGCGTAGTAGCGCAAGGGGCACCGTACACCTGGGAAAATCTCTGCCAGCCGCTGGCGGAAGTGGACGATGTGTTGGGGCGTATCTTCTCCCCGGTCAGCCACCTGAACTCGGTGAAAAATAGCCCGGAACTGCGTGAAGCCTACGAACAAACCCTGCCACTGCTGTCGGAATACAGCACCTGGGTAGGGCAACATGAAGGGCTGTATAAAGCGTACCGCGATCTGCGCGATGGCGATCATTACGCCACGCTGAATACGGCGCAGAAGAAAGCAGTTGATAACGCCCTGCGTGATTTTGAACTCTCTGGCATCGGTCTGCCGAAAGAGAAACAGCAACGCTACGGCGAAATTGCTACCCGTCTTTCCGAACTGGGCAACCAGTACAGCAACAACGTCCTTGATGCGACGATGGGCTGGACCAAACTCGTTACCGACGAAGCGGAACTGGCGGGTATGCCAGAAAGCGCGCTGGCGGCGGCAAAAGCCCAGGCCGAAGCGAAAGAACTGGAAGGCTACTTGCTGACGCTGGATATCCCAAGCTATTTGCCGGTAATGACCTACTGCGACAACCAGGCCTTGCGTGAAGAGATGTATCGCGCTTACAGCACTCGCGCTTCCGATCAAGGCCCGAACGCCGGTAAGTGGGACAATAGCAAGGTGATGGAAGAGATCCTCGCTCTGCGTCACGAACTGGCGCAACTGCTGGGCTTTGAAAACTACGCCTTTAAATCTCTGGCTACCAAAATGGCGGAGAACCCGCAGCAGGTGCTTGATTTCTTAACCGATCTGGCAAAACGCGCACGTCCGCAGGGCGAAAAAGAGCTGGCGCAACTGCGCGCCTTCGCCAAAGCCGAATTTGACGTCGATGAGTTGCAGCCATGGGATATCGCGTACTACAGCGAAAAACAGAAACAGCACCTCTACAGCATCAGCGACGAACAACTGCGTCCGTACTTCCCGGAAAACAAAGCGGTTAACGGCTTGTTTGAAGTGGTGAAACGTATTTACGGCATCACCGCTAAAGAGCGCAAAGATGTTGATGTCTGGCATCCGGATGTCCGTTTCTTCGAACTGTATGACGAGAACAACGAACTGCGCGGCAGCTTCTACCTCGACCTGTATGCCCGTGAGAACAAGCGCGGCGGGGCGTGGATGGATGACTGCGTAGGCCAGATGCGTAAAGCCGACGGTTCGCTGCAAAAACCGGTCGCTTACCTGACATGTAACTTCAACCGCCCGGTGAATGGTAAACCGGCGCTGTTTACCCATGACGAAGTAATCACGCTATTCCACGAGTTCGGTCATGGTCTGCATCATATGCTGACCCGCATTGAAACCGCCGGTGTATCCGGGATCAGTGGGGTGCCGTGGGATGCGGTCGAACTGCCGAGCCAGTTTATGGAAAACTGGTGCTGGGAGCCGGAGGCGCTGGCGTTTATCTCCGGTCACTATGAGACTGGCGAACCGCTGCCGAAAGAACTGTTGGATAAAATGCTGGCGGCGAAGAACTACCAGGCGGCGCTGTTTATTCTGCGTCAGCTGGAATTCGGCCTGTTCGATTTCCGTCTACATGCAGAATTCCGTCCGGATCAGGGGGCGAAAATCCTCGAAACTCTGGCAGAAATCAAGAAACTGGTTGCCGTTGTACCGTCTCCGTCATGGGGCCGTTTCCCGCACGCTTTCAGCCATATTTTCGCCGGTGGTTATGCGGCAGGTTACTACAGCTACCTGTGGGCTGACGTGCTGGCGGCAGATGCCTTCTCACGCTTTGAGGAAGAGGGTATTTTCAACCGAGAAACCGGGCAGTCGTTCCTCGACAACATTCTGAGCCGTGGCGGTTCAGAAGAGCCGATGGATCTGTTCAAACGCTTCCGTGGGCGTGAACCGCAACTGGATGCGATGCTGGAGCATTACGGCATTAAGGGCTGATCATTCAGTGAAAATCTGTTTAATTGATGAAACAGGCGCCGGAGACGGCGCCTTATCTGTTCTGGCGTCCCGCTGGGGGCTGGAGCACGATGAAGACAACCTGATGGCGCTGGTGTTAACGCCGGAGCATCTTGAATTGCGTAAGCGCGATGAGCCAAAACTTGGCGGCATCTTTGTTGATTTTGTTGGCGGAACGATGGCGCACCGTCGCAAATTTGGCGGTGGACGCGGTGAGGCGGTGGCGAAAGCGGTGGGCATTAAAGGCGATTATCTCCCGGACGTGGTGGACGCTACCGCAGGACTGGGGCGCGATGCCTTTGTGCTGGCTTCGGTCGGCTGTCGTGTGCGGATGCTGGAGCGTAATCCAGTCGTTGCCGCGCTGCTCGACGATGGACTGGCGCGTGGTTATGCGGATGCGGAAATCGGCGGCTGGTTGCAGGAGCGTTTGCAGTTGATTCACGCTTCCAGCCTGACGGCGCTGACTGATATTACCCCGCGCCCGCAGGTGGTCTATCTCGATCCGATGTTCCCGCATAAGCAGAAAAGTGCGCTGGTGAAAAAAGAGATGCGCGTGTTCCAGTCGCTGGTGGGGCCGGATCTCGACGCTGATGGGTTGCTGGAGCCTGCTCGGTTGCTGGCGACCAAACGCGTGGTGGTAAAGCGCCCGGACTACGCGCCACCGCTGGCGAATGTCGCCACGCCAAACGCGGTAGTTACCAAAGGACATCGCTTTGATATTTATGCAGGTACGCCGGTGTGAAAGTAAAGCAGGGTAGTGTTATTGCTACCCTGTTTTCTGCAAGAATAATTAATGGCTTTCCGGCGTCTCAATCATGCGTTTCAGCCACGGCACCATCAACAGCATCATTACTGCAACGCCTAGTGTAACCAGGCCAATTTTACCAAACACGTTGGTATAGACGGGCAGTGTCTCAAGTGGATCGGTAATATTGTCTGGTACTGCGGTAAATGTTGCCACATAGCCGCCCAGCAAGAACGCGGCAGCCTGCGTCAGGAACCACATCCCGATAATAAAGCCCATCAAATGCTGCGGCACCAGAGCGGCAACCATCGCCAGCCCCAGGGCGCTAATAAACAGTTCACCCAGGCTCTGGAACAAGTAAACCAGCACGATAAACCACGGCGATGTCAGCCCTTGTGTATCAGCAAACCACATTCCCGCAGCGGCGGCAGTAAGAAAGCCCAGCGAGCACATAAACATGCCGAGAGTAAATTTCATCGGCATCGAGAGATCTTTGCCTTTGCTGCCAAGACGGGTATAGATCGCAGCCAGAACAGGACTGGCAACCACCACCCAGAACGGGTTAAGCGCCTGGAAGCTGACCGGGTTGATGGAAAAGCCGAGAATTTCATGATGCACGTTGTTGATGGCAAAGAAGTTCAGCGACGTTGGCATTTGGGCGTAGAGAATGTAAAACACCACCGCTTCGAGCATCAGGACAAAGGCAACAAACATTTTATTGCGCCCGGTTTTATCCAGCTTGAGTGCCTGACGGAAGAAAATAAGGGTGACCACAATACACAGGGCAATCAATACCAGATTGGCGACTTCGACGTTGTGCATCAGCCAGGCGCAGACATAGACCATCGCGACCGTGCCAACCAGCACATAAAGCAACTTACTGAAACTCAGCGGTAAGAAGTCTGGCTCAGAACCAATATTTTTCACCATCCCACGGCAAGCAAAATAGACCAGCAGAGCGATTATCAAGCCTGCCCCGCATACGTTATAGGTTGCGGAATAACCATATTTCTCAGCAATAACCGGCGCGAGAGACAGCGACAGTAAAGAACCAATATTTATGGACATATAAAACAGCGTGAAAGCGCCATCCAGACGCGGATCTTTTGGCGGATAGCATTTCGATAACAGGCTCGCCGGGTTAGCTTTAAACAAACCGTTACCCACTGCGATAGTACCGAGGGCGATAAAAATCAGGTCAGGTTTGAGCAGGGAAATCCCGGTCATAAAATAACCGAGTGCCAGAACAATAGCGCCCAAAACAATGGTACGTTTTGTTCCTAACAGATGGTCACCGACATAACCACCAATCGAGATAAGACCATACACCAGGGCGGCGAATGCGCCGAAGGTGACAAATGCCTGTTCCTGGGAAAAGCCAAGTTGTTGAACAAAAAAAACCGCCAGAACGCCCTGAACGCCGTAATAGCCAAAGCGCTCCCATAACTCAACAAAGAAAATCATGAAGAACGGGCGCGGTTGCTGCATCAGGCCCGTAGGAGTTGTTGTATTCATATTTATTGCCTTCCAAAACCATCCAGAAAGTATGGACGCGTAAGCCAAAACGCGCGAAAAGTCGCGTTTACTATAGACTGTTGTTATTGGATGTGTGAATAGATTGATGCTCTGTTATTTCTCAAAATAATTAGTTGATCACACTAATTTTTTATATAAAAACAGAGTGCAATACTGAATTGATTAGGACTTTTACGACAAAAAAACGCCCGCAGATGCGGGCGTAGTGAATGGCAGGAAAGATTATTCTTCTTCGTCGCGCAGTGGGACGATCAGCATATCTACGTGAACGGTATTGATCAGCTGTCGAGCAGAAGACATCAGCTTGCTCCAGAAGTCCTGATGATGGCCACAAACCACCAGGTCCATATCATATTTTTTAATAGCATCGACCAGTACCTGCCCCAGATCGCCACTGCCGCTCAGGGTTTCAGTGATTGGATAACCGGCGTTGGTGGAAAGCTCAGTCAGCGCGTGATGTGTCTCTTCGGAGATACGCTTTTGCATATCACTCAGGTTAACATCAATAAGCCCCGTGTATAGGTCAGAGTAATTTACATCTACGTGGATCAGGGATACTTTCGCGTTATAAGGACGCGCCATAGAGACCGCTTTCTCTACCAGAACTTTACTTTCCGGGGAGAGGTCAACCGCGATAAGAATGTGTTTATAAGCCATAGTGTTACTCCTTCCATAAAGTTGTCGATGACTAGCCAGCTAGCGTTTCTTGTGCCGTCGCGTCACCCGCGTCCTGCGTACTTCCAGCGCGGGGCTAGCCCAGCCGTAAACAATATTGATAAGACCATCCTTACATTATAGTGACCTGGATGATCCGTCAATCAACCTTGCCTGGCCTTCAGTTAAACAAATTTTCCAGTAAATTGCATTGATAGTAGTTATCCTTCTGGAAAAATTTTTACCTCATCTCCTACACTATTAATTAAGCCGTTCGGATATTTCTTCAATATTGAGCGGTTTTTGGAAGTACTCTTTCTGAACTCTATGAAAAGTTATCGGAGAGCGTTAACCCCGGAGAGGGGACTCCGAGGGTAGGTCGCCGGGGAGGAGATATGATCAGCACCGTCGCATTATTCTGGGGTTTATGTGTCGTTTGCATCATCAACATGGCGCGTTACTTCTCATCACTACGTGCTCTACTTGTAGTACTTCGTGGTTGCGATCCATTGCTCTACCAGTATGTTGATGGCGGGGGATTTTTCACCTCACATGGTCAGCCTAACAAACAAGTACGGCTGGTGTGGTACATCTACGCTCAACGTTACCGTGATCACCACGATGAAGAGTTTATCCGCCGCTGCGAGCGTGTCCGTCGTCAGTTCATTCTGACCAGTGCGCTTTGTGGGCTGGTGGTGATTAGTTTGATTGCATTGCTGATTTGGCACTAAGGATAAAAAAAGCGGGCCAGTTTCCTGACCCGCTCATTTCAATACTGCCTGTTAGATAAACTGCAGGGAAATCCAGTACAGACCACCGGAAAGCAGAATTGCTGCTGGCAGGGTAAATACCCAGGCCATCAGAATACTGGTCACCGTTTTACGTTGCAGACCACCGCCATCAACGACCATCGTACCTGCCACCGAGGAGGAGAGTACGTGGGTTGTGGAAACCGGCATCCCGGTGTAACTGGCAAGACCGATGGAAACTGCAGCTGTCATCTGTGCTGCCATCCCCTGAGCATAGGTCATGCCTTTCTTACCGATTTTCTCGCCGATGGTCGTTGCCACGCGACGCCAGCCGATCATTGTACCAATACCCAGCGCCAGCGCGACCGCCATGATGATCCAAATCGGCGCATACTCGATGGTGCTCAGCATATCGCCCTTCAGTTTCTTCAGCAGTCGTTGATCGTCTGGGCTTACGCCCGGCATTTTCACCACTTTATCAATGGTATCGGACACGCACAGCATAATGCGGCGCATCTGACTACGTTGATCAAGCGTCAGTTTGTCGTAGCTTTCCACATCCGTAGTCAACATGCCTTTCAGGCGAGTCAGCGCGTTGATGGTATTAGCCGGATGACAATGGAACTCTTCAGGTTGTTCAGTGCCCGTTTGCGGAATAGGTACGATTTGCTCAGTTCCTGTCACTTGTTTCAGCAACGCAGAATTCTGCTCAAAGTAAGCTTCTACGTTATTGATGGCATCACGAGTACGGGTGATTTCGTAGCCAGAGGCATTCATGTTCACCACGAAGCCTGCCGGAGCAACGCCAATCAGTACCAGCATAACCAGACCAATACCTTTCTGACCATCGTTCGCTCCGTGGGAGAACGCTACGCCAATAGCGGAAAGGATCAGCGCGATACGCGTCCAGAATGGCGGTTTTTTCTTACCGTCTTTCTTTTCACGTTCTGCTGGTGTCAGGTGGATACGCGCACGCTTCTTGGTGCCGCTCCAGTAGCGACGTAGTAAGAAGATCAGGCCACCAGCAAACACCAGACCAACAATAGGAGAGAAAACGAGCGAACCAAAAATGCTCATTACTTTCGGGATGTTGAGTGCATCCACAACGGAGGTGCCGGTCATTAACGCATTGGTTAAACCAATGCCGATAATTGCGCCAATCAGTGTATGGGAGCTGGATGCTGGTAAACCAAAGTACCAGGTTCCGAGGTTCCAGATAATCGCCGCCAGCAACATAGAGAACACCATGGCAAGACCATGTGAGGAACCCATATTGAGCAACAAATCTGTTGGCAGCATATGCACAATGGCATAGGCCACACTGAGACCCCCAAGCAGAACACCCAGGAAGTTGAAGACTGCCGCCATTACTACTGCCAGCTGCGAACGCATCGCGCGGGTGTAGATAACGGTAGCCACCGCATTGGCTGTGTCATGGAAGCCGTTGATAGCTTCATAGAACAGCACAAAGGCCAGAGCAAGCAATAATAAAAGCCCGGTATGTAAATCCAGACCAGTAAACAAATGTAGCATAGGACGTTACGCCATTTTGAGGACATGAACGCGGCGCATTATCAGGGACTTTGGCGGCGCGGGCAAAGTGAAATCTGGACTTTTTTTGATTTGTCTCCTCCTTATTTACCTGCCACTAAAGAATTATCTTATATAATTCAGACAAATACTAAATTTAAGCAATATTGTTGCTGGTGCGACCACTTAGGAAACTTTACAATTCGCCCCCGTTTTTCAAGAGGAGTGCAACGTGGAAAGGTTTGATACCGTTATTATAGGCGCTGGTGCGGCAGGCATGTTCTGTGCTGCTCAGGCAGGGCAAGCAGGTAACCGGGTGCTGCTCATCGATAATGGTAAAAAACCAGGGCGTAAGATCCTGATGTCTGGTGGCGGGCGGTGTAATTTCACCAATATGTATGTCGAACCGGCTGCTTATCTGAGCCAGAACCCGCATTTCTGTAAATCAGCACTCGCACGCTATACCCAGTGGGATTTTATCGATCTGGTGAATAAGCATGGCATAGCGTGGCATGAGAAAACGCTTGGTCAGTTATTTTGTGACGACTCCGCCCAGCAGATTGTCGATATGTTGGTGGCAGAGTGTGAACAGGGAAACGTGACATTCCGACTTCGCAGTGAAGTATTGAGTGTCTGTCGTGGTGAAGATGGATTCATCATTGAACTAAACGGTGCCAGCGTGGCGGCAGATAAATTAGTTATCGCCAGCGGTGGGCTTTCGATGCCTGGTCTTGGTGCCTCGCCATTGGGTTATAAAATTGCCGAGCAATTTGGTCTTAAGGTATTGCCGACCCGTGCCGGGCTGGTGCCATTTACCTTACATAAGCCATTACTTGAACAACTACACGTTCTGGCAGGCGTTTCGGTGCCATCCGTTATCACGGCGGAAAACGGCAAAGTGTTTCGTGAAAATCTTCTCTTTACCCACCGTGGCCTTTCTGGTCCGGCAGTGCTACAAATTTCCAGTTACTGGCAACCCGGTGAGTTTGTGACAGTTAACTTATTACCCGATATCGATGTCGATGCGTTTCTCAATGAGCAACGTCAGGCGCATCCGAATCAAAGCCTGAAAAATACGCTGGCGATTCATCTGCCAAAACGTCTGGTAGAGTGCCTGCAACAGCTGGGGCAAATCCCGGATGTGGCTTTAAAGCAGTTGAATGTTCGTCAGCAGCAGGCACTTATCCCCACGCTCACCGAATGGCGTGTACAGCCAAATGGTACGGAAGGTTACCGTACCGCCGAAGTTACCCTCGGCGGTGTGGATACTAACGAACTCTCATCACGGACAATGGAAGCACGTAAAGTGCCTGGTTTGTACTTTATTGGTGAAGTCATGGATGTGACTGGCTGGCTTGGTGGCTATAACTTCCAGTGGGCCTGGTCGAGTGCCTGGGCCTGTGCGCAGGATTTGGTAGCAAAATAAGCCGTGTGACATAGGGAGGCTATGGCGTCGTGAAGTGCATGCCACAGCCACTCAACGTGATTTACCCACGGTGCAGCATCAATATGGCAGCCAGCCTGCGAACGTGCTTTTTGTCATGATTTTTAACGCTCGCGTAATGCTTCTCTGGCCCGATTGAACGGTTTGATTAAATAGTCGACGATGGTTTTTTCGCCGGTTTTGATGTCTACCGTGGCAATCATCCCCGGCACGATGGAAAAATGCCGCCCTGATTTGTTTTGCAAGTAATCCTGGTGCGTGCGGATAAACACGCGGTAGTAGAAAATTTCTGGTTTTACTTCATCCTGGATGGTGTCGGGTGAGATGGTTTCCACCACCCCTTCCAGACCACCATAGATGGCGTAATCCCAGGCGGTTATTTTGACTAGTGCTCGCTGTCCGGGGTGGATAAAGGCGATATCGCGTGGTGAGAGGCGCGTTTCAATCAGCAGGCGATCATCGACGGGGACAATTTCCATCATCTCGCCGTTGGGGGGAATGACGCCGCCAATGGTGGTGACTTTGATGTTTTTTACGATGCCACGCATGGGGGAACGCACGGTGAGGCGGGTGACGGAATCTTCCCGGCCTTTAATAATTGCCGAGAGCATTTCCACTTCGGCATTAGCTTTCGATAAGGCTTCGCGCGCCTGAACGTAATATTGCGCGCGCAAGTCAGTGATCTTTAATCCTAAATCGCTTTTTTGTCGTTGCAGGCGTAGCACCTCAACATGGCTGGCGGCACCGCTTTTTTGTAGCCGCTGGGTGATTTGCAACTCTTTATTGACCGAAACCAGGGCTTCCCGCAGTTCGGCTTCGGTGTCTGCCAGTTGCGCACGGCGGCTTTTATACAGGCGGGTTTCAGAGGCGATCAGTTCTGGCCAGTTGTTGAGCGAGGCCGGGAAGGTGAGCGGTAAATCGTTCACTTCAGCAGTCAAACGCGCACTGGAAGCCAGCGAGGCACGATATTTTGCTGCGCTTTCTCCAACATTTGATTGTGAGCGGGTCGGATCGAGGCGAGCCACGACCTGATTCGCCTCTACCCGGTCACCTTCGCGGACAGTGAGCTCTGCCAGAATGCCACCATCCAGCGATTGCAAAATTTGCTCGCGGGAACTGGGGATCACTTTTCCATTGCCGGTGGAGACTTCATCGACTTTACCAAACCAGGCCCAGACGCCAAGAATGGCAAACAATAGCGTGCAGAGAAAAATAATCCGGCTGGCCCCGGAAAACTCGCGCTCGCGGCGGATATCCAGATCTTCCATTGCAATATCATGCGGACTGGTTTTCATTCTTCCACTCCTTTGCGTTTGCCCGGCTGCCGCTAAGCGCCTGTGCTTTCGGTGCGTCCATCACCAGTTGCCCTTCTTTTAGCACCACTACGCGCTCAACCAGTTCAAGAATCGGCACCCGATGAGTTGCGACGATGAGCGTGCGGTTGCCAAGCCAGGGGATCATCCGCTGGATAAACTCCCGCTCGGTATGCTCATCCAGCGCGGCGCTGGGTTCATCCAGCAGGACAATGTTTGGCGATCGCAATAACATACGTGCCAGCAGAATTGACTGCCGCTGCCCACCCGATAAGCCATTACCGCCTTCCATCACCGGGTGATCCAGCCCTTTTGCCAGCCGCTTAACAAACGTTGCACCGCCGCTTATCTCCAGTGCCTCGAAGAGCTGCGCATCGCTGGCATGTGGAGCGCCAAGCGTTAAATTTTCCCGCAGCGTGCCATAAAACAGGCGGGCGTTCTGGCTGAGAAAGCCTATGTTGCGGCGTAAATCCGCCATATCGATTTGCGATAAACTGAGACAATCAAGACGGACATCCCCTTCAACCAGCTCCATGCCGCCTGCCAGCGCCTGTAATAGCGTTGATTTTCCGGCACCGTTACGACCGAGGATCGCAATCTTCTCGCCGGGCCTGATTTCCAGATGTGAGATCCGAAGTGGAATGCGTTGATCTTCATGGTGGTAGCGAAATTGCGCATTCTCAAAAACATAGTGGCCGTGGAAGATCTCCTGATGTACCCGGTTTTCGTCGCCTCCGGTTTCACTGGGCAGTTGCATAATGCTGTCGAGACCCGTTTTGGCTGCTTTGACCTGCTGCCAGCGGGCCAGCACGCCGCAGAGATTTGCCATCGGCGCAATCATCCGCGAACCAAGCATTGATGCCGCCACCACGGCCCCGGTGGTCAGGGTGCCATCAATCACCATTGGCGCGCCGAACATAATCACCGCCGCGTAAACCAGGCTTTGAACCGACATCCCCCAATTGATTAACCCCTGCGTCAGTCGTCGGGTGCGTAAACCAGACTCACCCGTGATACGGATGTAACTGTTCCATTGCTGCAAAAAACGGTTCTCTGCCTGCATCAGTTTGATATCTTCCAGCCCCTGTACGCTCTCGACCAGCACGGCATTGCGCAACGTTGCTTCGTGCGCCGCCTGATTCGCCAGTACGGCCAGTTTTTTCTGCAACAAAAGCCCCGGCAAAATCATCAGCAAGGCCGCGACCGGGGCGATCCACGCCAGCGGTGGGGCTATAATCGCCAGTACGATGATAAACAAGAAGAAAAATGGCAGATCGACAATGGTAGAAAGCGTGGAGGAGGTGATCATCTCGCGGATCTGTTCCAGCTCGCGCAGTTGGGAAATAAAGCTGCCGGTGGAGCGGGGGATGGCGCTGTTTCGTAGCCGCAGGGCGTGGCTGAATACGCGGTCAGAAATACGCATATCGGCGCGTTTGCCGAGCACATCCATAATGTGGGTGCGCGCTTCGCGCAGCAAAAAGCCAAATATCACCGCGACCAGCACACCCAGCGAGAGCACATACAGTGTGGGAAAAGATTGCGCGGGGATCACCCGATCGTACACCTGCATGGAAAAGACGATCCCGGCAAGCGAAAGAACATTAATCAAAAATGCGGCAATCATCACCGGCAGATACGGGCGAACATCCTGCATCACCAGTTCGCGCATCCAGTCGGGCTTAAAGCGGGAAATATAGCTGTCGACGCGACGGTCTTTCAGCGCCGAGAGCGGGCGCAGTGCCGTGAGGGTGCCGATCTCAGGTATTAGTTGGCTAAGAGTGAGACGGTTGCGTTGGCCTTCTTCTTCGCCAGTGATAAACACATCCAGCACATCTTCACCGTTAAAATTTTCGATAACCATCAGATGCCCATTTTTTAACTCGGCCACCAGCGGCAAGCGCCACTGACTAAAATCGGGATTATCTGCCTCGAGAAGATGAAAGGAGAGGCCACCCTGGCGCGCCAGTTGGGTCAGGGCCTGCGTTTTATTTTTCCCGGCAAACCACGGAGCGTTAGCCTGAATCGCTCCCGGTGAGCAGGCGATGCGGTAATGGCTGGCAGTATGGCTGATGGCTCGCGCCCACTGGCTGAGGACGCGTTCATCACATGTCTGGTTAAACGGTGGCGCGGTGCGGGTCATGGCTGGATCTCCACGGACTGAATGCGGCGGTTGTTGAGGGCAAATGCCTGACGCAGCGTGCCGGTGTTATACAGGCAGTTCAGTTGCAGCTGCCGAAGCTGGCTCTGGATTTGCAGTTCTGCAAAACGCGCCTGATACACCTCCTGCTCGGCGTTGAGTACATCCAGCAACGGGCGCGAACCGAGGTCGAGATATTGCTGTTGATACAATTCGCGCGTGCGTTCGCTGAGCTGTTGCTGGCGGCGCAGAATTTGTAACGCGCTGGCGAGGCTCATTGACTGGCTACGTGAATCCAGCAGTTTTCGCCGCACCTCAAGACGGGTGCGCTGAATTGCCGATTGTGCCGATTCCACCGCGTGGCTGGCGGCATTGCGCCGTGCGGTCAGCCCGCCGCCCTGATAGATGGGCATCTCTACTTTGACCATTGCGGTATATTGCGTTTTATCGAGCACATCGTGGCTGGGGTATTTGTCGTTGAGATAGTGCTGAACGGACGGTTCCAGCGAGATGGTGGGCGTCATTTGTGCGTTGGCGTAATCGAGATTAGCCTGCGCCACATTTGCCTGCGCCCAGGCCGCTAACACGGCAGGGACTAAGCGATCGTCGGGTTTGGCTTGCTCACAGCTACCGTCCAGTTTGTGGGGGAAATCATTGCTGATGGCGTTGAGCGAGTTCCAGCCAAGCATACTCATCAGCGAGGCTTTGGCGCTGTCGAGATCGGCCTGATACTGTGCCAGTTGCGAGCGTGCCGCCTCGATTCGTGCATCGGTTTGCACCACGTCAGACATCGACGTAGCGCCTTCATCGTTGCGCTGCCGGGTCAGTTTGCCGATACCGTTAAGTGCAACCAGTTGTTCTTCCGCAGCTTCGACCATCTGCTGCGCTGCCTGCACCTGCACAATGGCGTTTGCCGTTTCATGCGCCACGCTATCAATACTCAACAACACGTTGGCCTGCTCTTCGGCAGCGCCTGCGCTTTCGGCGCGCACCTGGCTTGCGACTTTGCCGAAGTCATAGAGCATTTGGGAGATCGACAACACCAGCGCGGGGCTGTAGCCGTGGTCGAGATAGGTATTGCTATAGCCGTTGTTCACCCCGGCGCTAATCTGTGGGTAGTATTTTGCTTTCGCCACTTCAATCTGTTCATTTTGCGACAGCAATTTGCCGACGGCTTCGCTGATTGAAGGATGCCAGTTCACCGCGCGACCGACCGCCTCATTAAGCATTAATGTTCCTGGTGCTGCCGGGCTGAGCGGTAATTGCGCCGCCGAGCCATCGAGAGAAGGCAGCATCTGGTCTGCGGCGAGGGTTTCAGAGGAGATCGGTAGTTCTTGTGCATTGAGATGCCCGCAACTGAGCGCCAATGCCACTAATGCCGCGACGCAGGCCATTTTTCCCATAATCTATCCCTTTGAAAATCAAAATAACTACCGTTGCCCCGGTGGTCATCGCCTCCGGGGCTGTTTCGCGTTTTTGTCAGGTCACAATGTGATTTTGTTGAATTAACTCATCGAGCGTGGTGGTGACGTTTTCCAGTGTTACCAGATTGGTTGAGTTGAAGGTGGCGCCGCTACCGTCGCGATCAATAGCGATCACCGTGTTGTTGCCGTTACTGGTGACACTGAGATAGTTGCCAAGCGTGGCGTTATCGCCGTTCCAGCCGACTAACAGATCGCCAATATCGATCTTGTCGCCCTGTGCCAGCGAGAAGTTGCTCCAGCTATCCGTGGTGCCGTTCCCGCCGGTGGCATCGGTGGTATTAAGTAGCTCATAGATCAACGTATCGCCGTAGGCGCTGCCGATAACGCGGTCGGCTTCGGCGGTGCTGACCACCTGCGGGTTCATCTCAATGGTTAGCATGGCGCTGTCGCTATGCCCGTTTTGGTCATTGAGGGTGTAGGTGAAGGTCTCCTTCGAGGTGATGTTAGCCAGTGAAACGCCGCTGTTGAGTTGGTAGGTATAGCTACCATCCAGCTCCATGGTCAGTACGCCGTACTTACCGTTGATGGTGGCGTTTGCTTCACTGCCGCTCTGGGGATCAAGCGTTGCGCTACTGCCGCCCGCGCCAGTGACCGTGAGAAGGGTATTGACGCTGGCAATATGGTCATCGTCATAAATATTGCCCGTGACGCTGTTGCTACCGCTGGTTTCGAAGTTATCCAGATCAACCAGCGTGCCGCGCAGACTCGGGGTAACGGTGATTTGGCCTACGCCTAACGCGCCGACATTCCCCTCATAACGCAGCAGATAGTTACCCGCATGTAAGTCAATGCCGGTCAATGGAATATCGAGATTGCCGCCGAGTAGCAGACCACCGTTAAACGAGCCGGCAGTTATCTGTGCGCCGTTGCTGTCAAGCAGCGTCCAGTTAACGGTTAAACCGCCCAGCGATAAGAGTGAGGAGACATTAAAGTGCAACACTGCGTTATGGACGGCGGTTCCGGCGGCGACTTCAATGATTCCGCTACCGGAGCCGGATGTGGCGGATAACAGTTTTGCCGCCCACGAGGCATTCCCCACGCTGTTATCCGTAAAGCTCTGCGAGGTATCCTGCAATGTGGTCACCGGCATCAGGCTACTGGTGTCGTTCACCGCATCCAGCGGCTGTGGCGTGGCGGTGATATTCAGCGAAGCACTGCTGGTATCGCCGTTCGGCGCGGTTACTGTGTAAACAAAGCTGTCTGGTGTTTTGATGCTGTCTGCGCCAATACCGCTACGCAGGGTATAGCTGTAATTCCCGGCAGCGTCGATGGTCAGCGTGCCATATTGCCCTTCAATTTCCGTGGTGCCCGTTGCCGCTATCGCCACGCCATTGACGGCGGTAACGACCGTGCCTGCTGGCGCCGAGTCGTTAGTCAGAATGTCTCCCTGAGTGGTTCCGGCAAGTGAACTGACGGCGTAGCTGTGATCGGCCTGAATATCGAGATTATAAAACGTCGCCAGCGCCAGACCGCCGGAGGAGTTGAGCAGGAACAGATAGTCACCGCCCGGTAGCGTGATGGTTAACGGCGTTGAGCCACCGCCCAGCAGCGCCGTGACCCAGCGAGGTTCTACCCGGTATTGTTCATACTGTTGAATGGCATCGTTAAAGCGATAGATGTAGAGATCAAAACCGCCAAGGGTCACGCCAAGTACGCTTGCCTGAACCGTAATGGTGCGGGTTTCACCCTCCTCAACGTTGAAAATAATGGGATCGGTCAGCCCTTCCACCAGGCTGACATCCAGCAGATTGCCAAGGCCTACGCTTGCAAGCGTAAAGCCCGTTTGATCTGACGGGCCGTTGTCGGTTGCACTCACCTGAGTATTAAAGATGAGTGAGGCGCTGTCATCGGCGGCGGTGACGCTACCCGGTGCTGGCGCGTCTCCCAGCGTCACGACCAGTTTTGCTGAGGACTGAGCGCCATCGTGGCTGAGCGTGTAGGTGAAACTTTCGCTACGCCCATAAACCGATGCCGAGGTATTGGTGAGTGTATAGGTGTAGCTCCCGTCCTGGTTGATATGCAGGATGCCGAATTGCCCCTGCACATCTATACCGCCAGAAGGTACAGTAATCACATTACCGGTAGCATCGGTGACAGATGTCACTAAGGTTCCGGCAGGGGCGTTATCCTGACCATTGCCGGGATCGATATCGGTAATCACGTTGCCAGTATCGGTTAATTCGCCGGTAAGCGTTCCTGCGCTGGTTTTCGCCAGTGAAACATCCAGACTGGTATACGCACCGGTTGCCAGCAGGCTGGTGTTATAGCTAACGACCCGATAATCGCCACCGGAGAGACCGTCGTAGTTGAGCGTAACGCCCGATGCGCCGAGAGTGAGCAAATCAGCGAATTGCGGTTTGGCGGTATCGATAATGGTGACCCAGGCGTTGAGTTCGGTATCAAAGCGCTGAATGACAATCTCCATTGTGCTTAACAACGACAGCACCACACCGGTTGCGGCGGCATTGATGGTGATAGCGCCGCTACCGCCTTCATCAATACTGAAATTCACCGCTGCGGTGTCGGTGCCCAGCACATCTGCGACCGTCCCCAGGGCATTAACCAGCAGGAAACCGTAATCGCTATGGTGTTCGTTGGTAATGCTGGCGTTGGTTTGCAGTGCCAGGTTAATCACATTGTCTTCAGCCAGCAGTGGTACGATCGGTGCGGTTACTGAAATGGCCGGAGAGCTGTTGCCCGCCGCATCCGTTGCACTTACCGAAAGCACTTCGCCATCTATTTGCCGCACCGGCAGCGTTACGCTGTAAACGCCATTATTGTTTGCCGTCGCCGTGACGGTTGTACCACCCGGTAAGGTGATGGTGACGGTGCTTCCCGCTTCGGCAATACCGTTGATGGTGCTGCCATCGGCACTGATTTGTGCCGTGGGCGAGGGTGGTGGTGTGGTATCAACCACAATGGTGGTTTCCAGCGACATATCGCTGGTATTACCTGCGGCATCGGTCGCGGAAATCGCAAACGCATGTGACCCCTGGACTAAATCTTCTGCTGGCGTGTAAGTCCAGTTCCCGTTCTCATCTGCCGTGACGCTGGTGATTAGAGTGCCGTTGTCATAAATATTGATGGTGGCGTTCGCTTCGGCGGTTCCGCTGAGTTCAGGGCGCGCGTCGTTGGTGGCTTGCCCGTTAGCCAACGGCCCATTAAAGACACCCCCGGCAACATCATCCACAACGGACGAAAGTGTTGGTACTGCCGGCAGGACGGTATCCACTGTCAGGGTAAAGTCTGGCGATGCCGGACTGGTATTACCGGCGCTGTCGGTGGCGGTAACGGTCAGCGTATGGAAGCCCTCGCCCAGCGGTGTTTGCGGCGTTAAGCTCCAGTTGCCCTGAGCATTGACGATGGTGGTGCCAATTGAGACGCCATCGCTGAGAACTGTGATGGTTGCGCCCACTTCCCCGGTGCCGCTGAGTGCCGGGCGGGTTTCATTGGTGGTTTGACCGTTGGCGATGATGCCTGTCACCGGCGTGGTATGGTCCTGCACTGTCACAAGCGTTGGCGCCAGCGGTGCCACGGAATCCAGCCTAATCGTGAATGGCGTTGATTCTCCGCCGGTATTTCCGGCGCTATCCGTTGCTGCCACCGTAAAGCGATGCTCGCCCTGATTCAGCGCCTCATCAGGCGTAAAGCTCCAGTTGCCGTCATCGTCGGCACGGGTGGTGCCAATTTCCGTACCATTATCAAAAATAGTAATAGTGGCGTTGGCTTCAGCGGTGCCGTTCAGGGTGGGTTGCGTGTCGTTAGTGAGCTGCCCGTTACTGAGTTGGCTGCTGCCCGGCTGGTCATCAATCACCGTGGTAATGACCGGGATGGCAGGTGGCAGTGTATCGACGACCAGTTCAAACGCAGAGGTGGGATTGCTGACGTTACCCGCCGCGTCGGTGACCGTCGCGGTAAGCGCATGGAAGCCCTCACCCAGCGGTGTCGTGGGGGTGTAGTTCCAGTTGCCATTTTCATCGGCTGTGGTCGTGCCAATGACAGCGCCGTTATCGCGGATGGTCACCAGCGCATTGGCTGCCGTAGTACCCTCAAGGGTAGGTGTATTGTCGTTGGTAATCTGCCCGTAGGTCAGAACTTGCTCGCCGCCGACGTTATCGGTTACCGAATTAATCAACGGGGCGTCCGGCAGCGCTGTCGTAATGGTAATGGTGTATTGTGCGGAAGGATCGCTCAGATTACCCGCGCCGTCGCTGGCGCGGACAGTAAACGTATGGTCGCCTTCCCCCGGCGTAGTTTGCGGCGTAAAGCGCCAGATGCCGCTGCCGTCGGCGCTGGTGGTGCCTATTTCCACGCCGTTATCATAAATGGTGATAATGGCGTTCGCTTCTGCCGTGCCGTTCAGGGTCGGCAGCGGATCGTTCGTCGCCTCGCCATCAGCGACCGTGCCGATATCTGGCGAAACGTCATCCGTAATGCTGGTGATCGTTGGCGCAACGGGCGCGACGGTATCAATGGTGATGGCATAATTGGGTGATTGACCGCTACTGCCATCGCTGGTGAGCTGCGAGGCGGTAAAGTTGTAAGTGCCGCCCTCGCTCAGCGGTTCGGTTAGCTGGTAGCTCCAGTTGCCGCTGCCATCGGCGGTGACCGTGGTCAGTTCATCACCATTTTGATAAATCGTCACCACAGCCCCCGCTTCGGCGGTTCCCCGCAGTAGCGGCAGCGTATCATTAGTGGCGCTTCCGTTGCCGGTAACGCCCAGACCTGGCGCCACATCATCAACCACTTCAAGAGTAGGCGGTAACGGCAGACCCGAGTTTGACGCAGTAAACGGTGTGCCTGGTCCCTGGTTGCCTGCCGCATCCTGTGCGATAGCTGTCAGGGGCGCGCCAGAGGTTTGTGCCGGAGAGAGCGTAACGCTGTATTCGCCCGTTGTTGCATTAGCCACGGTGCTGCCGAGCACGGTGTCGCCGCTATAGATAATGACCGTACTGCCTGCTTCTGCCACACCGCTGATTCTGGTGCCATCATCGGCGACCAATGTCACTTCTGGCGCATCAGGTGGTGTGGTATCGAGATTGAGCGTGACGGGTGTTGCCGACGAAATGGCATTACCGTTGCTGTCCTGGGCTATGAAGGTGAGGGCGTTTACTCCGTTCGTTAATGGAACATCGACCGACCAGGTGCCATTTTCCCCGACGGTAACCGTCGCCACGGGAACGGGACCATTATTGTTATAAATCGCAATAGTCGAGCCGGGGATCCCGCTGCCGCTCACGGTTGGCGAGGTATCGTTGGTCAGGCCGCCATTGGTTAACGGCCCGGTAATTGCCGCCACATCATCCTCAATATCAGTCACCAGCAGCGGCGTGGTATTCACGCTAAACGATACGCTGTTGGAATCGCCGCTGGGGTTGCCTGCCGCATCGGTCGCTTTGGCGGTCAGCGTGTAGCTGCCATCGGTCAGCGGGGTTGTGGGGGTAATACTCCACTGACCCTCGGTCACCGTGGCGGTGCCGATAACCGTAGTGCCATTGTATAAGGTGATTGTTGTGCCATCGATGCCGCGACCATTGATGGTCGGCGTGTTGTCGTCGGTGATCGCCCCGTTTGCCAGATTGCCCGTGTAGGTGCCCGCATTATCATTGACAGTATCAATGGTTGGCGCAGCAGGTGGCGTGAGATCGATATTGAGCGAAATTGCCGTCGACGGCTCGCTGATATTGCCCGCCGGATCGGTTGCCGTGATGGTTATCTGATAGCTGTCCTCAGGAAGGTCAGTTTGTGGGGTAAAGCTCCAGTTGCCGTCAGCATCGACGATTGCCGTCCCCAGCGGCGTGGTGTTGTCATCAAGATAAACCGAAATGACATCACCAGCGGTGCCTGTTCCGCTAAAGGTTGGTGTGGTGTCGTTGGTATTGCCATTAGTGACAACGCCGATGACCGGATCGCGATTGTCGCTGATTGTCGGCGCACCAGGCTGCGTCGGTGCCGTGTTATCAACATTGAGCGTGAAGCCAGGCGACAGGATGCCGGTGTTACCTGCGACGTCAGTTGCTGTGGTGGTGAAAATATGCTGCCCCTCGTCAAGGGCCTCTGGCGGCGTGAAACTCCATGTGCCGTCAGTCTGAACGACGGCTGTGCCAATTTCTGTGTCGTTATCGTAAACAGTGATGGTAGCGCCAGGTTCACCGCTGCCTGTGAGTTCTGGCGATGTGCTTTTTGTACTGCCGCCATTGTTGAGAGAGAGTGAGGTATCGCCGACAAGGCCTTCGGCCGCCAGGATCACCGGAGCGGTTGGTGGCGTGGTATCGATGGTCAGAATAAAGGTGCCAGCATTGCTGGCCGTTCCCGCGGCGTTAGTGGCGATGGCTGTCAGCGTATGGGAACCTTCGCTCAACGGTTGAGTCAGTTGATAACTCCAGTTGCCGCCCGTCGGAACAGCAAAGGTGGCGATGGGGATATCGCCATCATACAGCGTGATGCTCGTCCCTTCCGGGCCTGTACCGTTCAGCACCGGCAGATTGTCATCCGAACGGCTTTCGGTCTGGAGATTGCCCTGAACGCTGCCGACATCATCCGTCGCGGTGGCAATGGTCGGTGCGTCGGGTTTCGAGGTATCAACGTTGATGGTGATAACGGCTGGCTGTGCGGTGCTGTTGCCTGCGGCGTCGAGTGAAGTAACCGTTAACCGGTGTTCGCCAGGAGTAAATGCCTGATTAGCCGCGACAGTGTAACTCCAGGAGCCAGACGTGCCGATAAGTACAGTGGTTAACAGGATGCCATTATCATAAAGGCTTACCAGCGAGCCGGGTTCGCCCGTTCCGGAAATGGTCGGGCGGGTATCGTCGGTGATCCCATTGTTATTCGCCACGTTGCCGGTAATCGAACCGACATCATCATTCACCAGTGTAATGGTTGGGGCCGTGGGGGCCACGCTATCGACAAATAAACTCCAGGTAGTGCTGCCACTGGTGTTGTTGCTGGCATCGCTGGCGGTAAAGCTCAGGGTGTGGCTTCCCTGAGCGAGTGCCGCTGTCGGTGTCCACGACCAGTTACCATCGCCATCGGCGGTGACCGTTGTCAGTAAGGTGCCATTATCATAAATCTTCACCAGCGAGCCTGCCGCCGCAGTACCATTGATTTGCGGTTTATCGTCGTTGGTCAGGCCGCCGTTTGCGATCGGGCCGATATTGCCTGCGACATCATCGGTAATTTGGGTAATAACTGGCGCGGGCGGTGCGGTGAGATCCGGTGCCGTCGCCGTGGTTCCCGGCCCGGTATTGCCGCTACTGTCGGTAGCGCTGGCTTCAACGGTTTCGCCATCGGTTAATGCAGGCGTCAACGCAACGGTGAAATTGCCATTAATATCGGCCATCGCTTCACCGAGGTCATTACCCTCACTGTCTTTAATATGGACCGTGCTGCCTGGTTCTGCAGTACCGCTCACCGAAGTACCATCAACCGCGACCAGCACATTTTCCGGCGCGGCAGGGGCGGTAGTATCTACAATTGTTGGTGCGGTGGCGGATGAGCCAGGGCTGTTATTACCCGCAGGATCGGTTGCCACAGCCGTCAGCGTATCGCCGGTTGTCTGGTTAGGGAACAGCGGAACAGTGAAATTACCGTCGCCATCCGCTTGCGCATCTCCCAGTTTATTGCCGCTGCTGTCGGTAATGGTCACGGTACTGCCCGGTTCGGCAGTACCGCTTACGGAGGTGCCGTTTTCTGCGACTAAGACATTTTCCGGCGCAGCAGGGGCGGTTGTGTCGGGAGCGATGACATTACTACCAGCACTGGTGTTACCCGCATTATCAGTCGCTGTAGCCGTGAGTTTCTCACCGTTCGTCTGTGCAGGGGAAATGGTTATGGTGAAGTTGCCGTTACCATTTGCTATCGCTTCGCCCAGCGTATTGCCGTTGCTGTCTTTTATGATAACGATGCTGCCCGCTTCAGCGTTCCCACTGACTGAGGTGCCATTTCCTGATACCACGACGTTTTCCGGCGCAGCAGGCGCGGTTGTGTCGGGAGCTGTTATACCTGTGGGGGTACCGATATTTCCCGCCGGATCGGTGGCGATAATAGCCAGTATTTCCCCATTCGTCTGAGGCGGGGTAATGGAAATGTTAAATTTGCCGTCTGAGTTTGCGATGCCGCTTCCCACGGTATCGCCATTACTATCGACAATTACTACGGTGTTACCCGGTTCGGTAGTACCGGAAACTATTGTACCTTCGCTGTTAATTGTTGGATTAGTGACTGCCGAGGGGGGCGTGGTATCAACGGTAAACGGTGGAACAGCCGTTGCCGTGCTGACATTACCGTCAGCATCGGTCTGGGTAATTGTCAGATTATGTTCGCCTTCGCCTAACGGGGTGTTCGGGGTAAAACTCCAGGTACCGTTACTGGCGACTTCTGTTTTACCCAGTAGTACGCCATTACTGTCATAAACAGAAATGATATTACCCGCAGTGCCTCTACCGCTCAGGGTCGGTGTAGCGTCATCGGTAACGCCACTGGCAGGCACTGCTCCTGTAATCGAACCCGTATTATCTGTAATGCCAGTTATCTCTGGAGCACTGGGAGGCGTCGTGCCATTTCCATCATCTGATCCTCCCTCGCCAGGAGAGTCGTTTCCCGGATCACTACCGTCATCAGTTCCACCATCCCCACCCCCTGGATTACCATTTCCGGGATCCTCTCCACCATTCCCACCGCCAGGAGTGCCGTTGCCCGGATCATCATTATGAGAGCCTCCACCGCCGCCACCACTGCTGGCTGCTATTGCCACACCTCCTGCGACCGCTGCGCCACCCAGAAGCCACGGCCAAACTGCTCCCCCTTCATGGCTGCTTTCACCAGCCATGAGCGGTGTTAAATCATCAATGGGCTGAAAATGAAATACCCCGTCGGTATCCTGTACCCACCACAGCGTCCCGTTATCCTCTTGCAGAACAAGCTGACTGGCCCCCTGATCGTTGGTTACGTAAAAGTTTTTTAAAACAATTGTTTCACCAGAATGGAGAGTAATAACCAGATCCTGATTTATCCGCGCCAGTTTGCTGATTTCATCGCGAGATACCGCAAGTTTAATAATGGACGGTGCATTAAGATTAATTTCAGAAGCCTGGACATCGCTGGAGACACCCGTCAATTTTGAGACAACAGTAAGCTGCTGCATTTCTTCACTCCTGATGATATTTGCTCTCGTATTAGCTGTTTTCAACTAGCCCAGGTCTAAATTTCAGACGAGCGATGCCATACATCATCCTGGATGAATTTTTTTAGACACGATTAATTACGTGCGGCGCAGAGAGCTGGATTTTAATTTGTAAGTCCTGTCTTATTTTAATGGACTAGTTCTTTTGTATTAGATGATATAGTCAGAAAGATAGATTTATGCAAATTTCGCACTATAAAATTAATGTTAAATATATAAGATAGCGTTGTGATTTTATGAAAAATAGTAATGATTTCAATTAGTAAAACCTATTCTTTCGATGAAGATACTGATGACTTTTTAATCCAATTAAACAAGGCGTGAGAAGAATATATTTTCGGTCAGACACTTTGTTCCTGGCTACATAAGATCGCTAATTGTCCCCAAATCAGTTATGGAATACAAAATCCGATAATTAATTCTGTGGTTGTATGCTTTGCATCATCTTATAAACATTTGTCATGACGGGCATAGCCAGAAGATAGAAAGAGATAACAGACATCAGGGGGGAGAATGAGTAGAGGCGTCAGACCAGTTTTGTTAGCCTCAGTGCAGGTTAATCTCCATTAACCAGACGAACCCTGGAATGAGCATCAAAAGAGTAGGGTTATAGATACTGTTACCACATAGATTAATGTGTACTTCACTTTTTGTTGTATAGTTAAACAGGCGCAATGGTACAACTTTAAAGTCTTTTCCTGATTTAAGGGCACAGTTTTATTATTTCTACACAGTAGCAAAATAAGCATTGTGACAATTACTGGAATATTTCCCAGTGTTTATCACCTTTATTTAAGGAACTTCGTGTCACCTGTTTGACGGTAATTGTTAATGTGTTCGCCGGGTTGGCTTAATAGCACAATCCGGCGGCAAATATTATTTTTTTGCAGAACCTGCTTCTAATATCGAAACAATAGAGAACAGGGTGAAACATACCGCACCTAAGCCGACCAGTACTCGCGAAGGAATAAAATAAGCCATATCGACTTGCGCCACTTCAGCAAGGAATGCAGCCAGGAACAGGCAAAACAGACAGGTAAATACCGGAATCATGGGTATTCTATTGGCTAAAGCGCATGTGCGTCGCCATACCAGCGCCAATAACCATACTTTGGAGAAAATACTGTAGCAGATCATTCCCAGACAAATAAGAATAATACCGGGAGCCAGTCTGGCACTTTCATCAGAACTGACTAAAACGTAGATCCCCTGAATAACCGTCAGTGTGCCAAGTAAAATAACCCAATAGCACCACAACCAATGCTCTTTTTCCGAGAAGGTATTACGTGTTTGATGAACAATAGTGGCAACCAGTCCAATGAGACAGGCACAAATTGCCGTTAATCCCAATAGGACATGGCCTGCAACGTAATGTGGTGTGATATTAGCACTTCGCAGTAAAGTAACGGACCATATAAAACCAAAGACGGTCAGAAGTAGCGGCACGGCAATCAGACAGTTGCCAATGAGTGAAGAATAAGCCTGCAACGGCGTACCATCACTCTTACTGCCCGCAGCATTTTTCGGGATCAACAGAAAATGACCGGAGGAGGCGGCTACAGTCGATACACAAGCGGCAATCATTCCAACACCAAAAATAACATGCCCGGCAACAAATTCATCGGCCATGACATTATCACTTGCCAGCAGTGACCATCCCCAAATCATAGTTGCAACAGATCCAGCGTAACCGATAACAGGAAAAAGGGTATTGTAGAGCTTATTCACACCATGCGTTAGCTGCGAAATAATAATAAATGCAGTAGTGAATAATGCCAGACATATTGCAGAAAGTGAAATAAGAACATGCCCCGCCACAAAATATTCACTTTGCCCGGAACCTGATAATACAAAGTCACCCAACGCAATACATATTATACCCATAACTAAAGGAATTAACTTGAATAGCCATCCGATGTATATGTTCATTTTAAACTCCATGTTTACCTTCTGCTAATATCAGAAAGCGTATCAGTAGTATTTTTAGTCAGTTAAATATAACAATGAGATACCACTAAATGTAAAAAGTAACTTTACTATAGCTTGATTTATTGCCCTGAGTGTCAAGTCCTGGAGGAGAATTAATGCTGATAAATAAATATTTATCCTAAGATGAATTCTGAATGTCTCTCATTAATTGTTACTTTATATGATCTATGATGAAGATTAAATTATTTAAGTCGCTGTCTTTTTTCATCTAATTCATCCTTTAAGTAGCAGCATCTTAACGACATATCCGATATGTGTTTGGTTTCAAAAGGGATAATAACGCCATGTGATAGTCATATTCTTTTGTGTAAAAAAACAGACACCATTATCTGATAACAGGTGAAGGCATTTTTAGGCGGCAAAGAGCATAAAAATGCAGAACATCGCCATGTATCACAAGCTGATGGCAATCAAATAGACAACATGAATATAACTGTTAGTATTTAATTGATTTCAATTATGAGTATGCGTGTTTCATTTACGGCCAGGAATGCTGATGATGACAACATTACTACCCGTTTTCACTAAGCCTTCCCCGTTGGCGCTCAATGCTCTGTGCGCTGGTCGTATTTGCCGTTTCCTTCTTATCCCGGATGGATGAATCCGCTGAACGTCGTTCGGCGGCAGTTGTAACACGCGTCGTTTGCTTACAGGGATTATGGCGGGTCGATTATGGATAAGAGTAAGCGCCATCTGGCGTGGTGGGTTGTCGGGTTACTGGCGGTGGCTGCTGTCGTGGCGTGGTGGCTGTTGCGCCCGGCGGGTGTGCCGGAAGGCTTTGCCGTCAGCAATGGGCGTATTGAAGCGACGGAAGTGGATATCGCCAGCAAAATTGCCGGGCGTATCGACACCATTCTGGTGAAAGAAGGCCAGTTTGTTCGTGAAGGTGAAGTATTGGCGAAGATGGATACTCGCGTGTTGCAGGAACAGCGACTGGAAGCTATCGCGCAAATCAAAGAGGCACAAAGTGCCGTTGCCGCCGCGCAGGCTTTGCTGGAGCAACGGCAAAGTGAAACTCGTGCCGCGCAGTCACTGGTTAATCAACGCCAGGCCGAACTGGACTCTGTGGCCAAACGTCATACGCGCTCTCGCTCACTGGCCCATCGAGGGGCTATTTCTGCGCAACAGCTGGACGACGACCGTGCCGCCGCCGAAAGCGCCCGTGCTGCGCTGGAATCGGCAAAAGCCCAGGTTTCGGCTTCTAAAGCGGCTATAGAAGCGGCACGTACCAATATCATTCAGGCGCAAACGCGCGTCGAAGCCGCGCAAGCCACTGAACGGCGCATTGCCGCAGATATCGATGACAGCGAACTGAAAGCCCCGCGTGACGGACGCGTGCAGTATCGGGTTGCCGAGCCAGGGGAAGTGCTGGCGGCAGGCGGTCGGGTGCTGAATATGGTCGATCTCAGCGACGTCTATATGACCTTCTTCCTGCCAACCGAACAGGCGGGTACGCTGAAACTGGGCGGCGAAGCCCGGCTGATCCTCGATGCCGCGCCAGATCTGCGTATTCCGGCGACCATCAGCTTTGTCGCCAGCGTCGCCCAGTTCACACCAAAAACCGTCGAAACCAGCGATGAGCGGCTGAAACTGATGTTCCGCGTCAAAGCGCGTATCCCACCGGAATTACTCCAGCAGCATCTGGAATATGTCAAAACCGGTTTGCCGGGCGTGGCGTGGGTGCGGGTGAATGAAGAACTTCCGTGGCCTGACGACCTTGCGGTGAGGTTGCCGCAATGACGCATCTGGAACTGGTTCCCGTCCCGCCTGTCGCGCAACTGGCGGGCGTGAGCCAGCATTATGGAAAAACTGTTGCGCTGAACAATATCACTCTCGATATTCCGGCCCGCTGCATGGTTGGGCTGATTGGCCCGGACGGCGTCGGGAAGTCGAGTTTGTTGTCACTGATTTCCGGTGCCCGCGTCATTGAGCAGGGCAACGTGATCGTGCTGGGCGGCGATATGCGCGACCCGAGGCATCGCCGTGACGTCTGCCCGCGCATTGCCTGGATGCCGCAGGGACTGGGCAAAAACCTCTACCACACCTTGTCGGTGTATGAAAACGTCGATTTTTTCGCCCGCCTGTTCGGTCACGACAAAGCAGAGCGGGAAGTACGAATTAATGAACTGCTGACCAGCACCGGTTTAGCACCGTTTCGCGATCGTCCGGCAGGGAAACTCTCCGGCGGGATGAAGCAAAAACTGGGGCTGTGCTGTGCGTTAATCCACGACCCGGAACTGTTGATTCTTGATGAGCCTACGACGGGGGTTGACCCGCTCTCCCGCGCCCAGTTCTGGGATCTGATCGATAGCATTCGCCAGCGGCAGAGCAATATGAGCGTGCTGGTTGCCACCGCCTATATGGAAGAGGCGGAACGCTTCGACTGGCTGGTAGCGATGAATGCCGGAGAAGTGCTGGCGACTGGCAGCGCCGAAGAACTGCGGCAGCAAACGCAAAGCGCCACGCTGGAAGAAGCATTTATAAATCTGTTACCGCAAGCGCAACGCCAGGCGCATCAGGCGGTAGTGATCCCACCGTATCAATCTGAAAAAGCAGACATTGCCATCGAAGCACGCGATCTGACCATGCGTTTTGGTTCCTTCGTTGCCGTTGATCACGTCAATTTCCGCATTCCACGTGGGGAGATTTTTGGATTCCTTGGTTCGAACGGCTGCGGTAAATCCACCACCATGAAAATGCTTACTGGACTGCTGCCTGCCAGCGAAGGTGAGGCGTGGCTGTTCGGGCAACCGGTTGATCCAAAAGATATCGATACCCGCCGTCGGGTGGGCTATATGTCGCAGGCGTTTTCGCTCTATAACGAGCTCACCGTGCGGCAAAACCTGGAGTTACATGCCCGTTTGTTTCACATCCCGGAAGCGGAAATTCCCGCGCGAGTGGCTGAAATGAGCGAGCGTTTTAAGCTCAACGACGTTGAGGATGTTCTGCCGGAGTCATTGCCGCTCGGCATTCGCCAGCGGCTTTCGCTGGCGGTGGCGGTGATTCATCGCCCGGAAATGTTAATCCTCGATGAGCCTACTTCTGGCGTCGATCCAGTGGCGAGGGATATGTTCTGGCAGTTAATGGTGGATCTTTCGCGCCAGGACAAAGTGACCATTTTCATCTCCACCCACTTTATGAACGAAGCGGAACGCTGCGACCGCATCTCACTGATGCACGCCGGAAAAGTGCTCGCCAGCGGTACACCGCAGGAACTGGTTGAGAAACGCGGAGCCGCCAGCCTGGAAGAGGCTTTTATCGCCTATTTGCAGGAAGCGGCAGGGCAGAGCAACGAAGCCGAAGCGCCGCCTGTGGTACATGATACCACCCACGCGCCGCGTCAGGGATTTAGCCTGCGACGTCTGTTTAGCTACAGCCGTCGCGAAGCACTGGAACTGCGCCGCGATCCGGTACGTTCGACGCTGGCGCTGATGGGAACGGTGATCCTGATGCTGATAATGGGTTACGGCATCAGTATGGATGTGGAAAACCTGCGCTTTGCGGTGCTTGATCGCGACCAGACCGTCAGTAGCCAGGCGTGGACGCTCAATCTCTCCGGTTCCCGTTACTTTATCGAGCAGCCGCCGCTCACCAGTTATGACGAGCTTGATCGCCGGATGCGTGCGGGCGATATCACCGTGGCGATTGAGATTCCACCCAATTTCGGGCGCGATATCGCGCGTGGTACGCCTGTGGAACTCGGTGTCTGGATCGACGGTGCGATGCCGAGTCGCGCCGAAACGGTAAAAGGTTACGTGCAGGCCATGCACCAGAGCTGGTTACAGGATGTGGCGAGTCGGCAATCCACGCCCGCGAGCCAAAGCGGGCTGATGAATATTGAGACACGCTATCGCTATAACCCGGACGTAAAAAGCCTGCCAGCGATTGTTCCGGCGGTGATCCCACTGTTGCTGATGATGATTCCGTCGATGTTAAGCGCCCTTAGCGTGGTACGGGAAAAAGAGTTGGGGTCGATTATCAACCTTTACGTTACCCCCACCACCCGCAGCGAATTTTTACTTGGCAAACAGCTACCGTACATCGGGCTGGGAATGCTGAACTTTTTCCTGCTCTGCGCCCTGTCGGTGTTTGTGTTTGGCGTGCCGCATAAAGGCAGTTTCCTGACGCTCACCCTGGCGGCGTTGCTGTATATCATCATTGCCACCGGAATGGGGCTGCTGATCTCTACTTTTATGAAAAGCCAGATTGCCGCCATTTTCGGTACGGCGATTATCACGTTGATTCCGGCGACGCAGTTTTCCGGGATGATCGATCCGGTAGCTTCGCTGGAAGGTCCAGGACGTTGGATCGGCGAGGTTTACCCGACCAGTCATTTTCTGACTATCGCCCGCGGAACGTTCTCGAAAGCGCTGGATCTGACGGATTTATGGCAACTTTTTATCCCGTTGCTGATAGCCATTCCACTGGTGATGGGCTTAAGCATCCTGCTGCTGAAAAAACAGGAGGGATGATGCGCCATTTACGCAATATTTTTAATCTGGGTATCAAAGAGTTGCGCAGTCTGCTTGGTGATAAAGCGATGCTGACGCTGATTATTTTCTCGTTTACGGTGTCGGTTTATTCATCAGCGACCGTCACGCCAGGATCGTTGAACCTGGCACCGATCGCTATTGCCGATATGGATCAATCGCAGTTATCGAACCGGATCGTTAACAGCTTCTACCGCCCGTGGTTTTTGCCCCCGGAGATGATCACCGCCGATGAGATGGATGCCGGGCTGGACGCCGGGCGCTATACCTTCGCGATAAATATTCCGCCTAATTTTCAGCGTGATGTCCTCGCAGGACGCCAGCCGGATATTCAGGTGAACGTCGATGCCACGCGCATGAGCCAGGCATTCACTGGCAACGGTTATATCCAGAATATTATCAACGGTGAAGTGAACAGCTTTGTCGCGCGCTACCGTGATAACAGCGAACCGTTGGTATCGCTGGAAACCCGCATGCGCTTTAATCCGAACCTCGATCCCGCGTGGTTTGGCGGGGTGATGGCGATCATCAACAACATTACCATGCTGGCGATTGTACTGACCGGATCGGCGCTGATCCGCGAGCGTGAACACGGCACGGTGGAACACTTACTGGTGATGCCGATAAAGCCGTTTGAGATCATGATGGCGAAGGTCTGGTCGATGGGGCTGGTGGTGCTGGTGGTATCGGGATTATCGCTGGTGCTGATGGTAAAAGGCGTGCTGGGCGTACCGATTGAAGGCTCGATCCCGCTGTTTATGCTTGGCGTGGCGCTCAGTCTGTTTGCCACCACGTCAATCGGCATTTTTATGGGGACGATAGCGCGTTCAATGCCGCAACTGGGGCTGCTTGTGATTCTGGTGCTGCTGCCGCTGCAAATGCTTTCCGGTGGCTCCACGCCGCGCGAAAGTATGCCGCAGATGGTGCAGGACATTATGCTGACCATGCCGACGACACACTTTGTTAGCCTTGCGCAGGCCATCCTCTACCGGGGTGCCGGATTCGAAATCGTCTGGCCGCAGTTCCTGACGTTGATGGCAATTGGCGGCGCGTTTTTCACCATCGCGTTGCTGCGATTCAGGAAGACGATTGGGACAATGGCGTAAATACAGTTGCCCGATGCGTAAGCTTATAGGGTCTACGCATCGGTACAATTTATTGAATTGTAGTTGTTTTACGCCGCATCCGGCGAGGATTTATTTAACCAACCGATGACCCTCATTCATCATCAGGATTTTGCTATACACATCTTCCTCGACGGCGTTTTTTGCTGATGCCATCACTCGTGCCAGATTCGCCTCGTTGTGATTATTCACATACGCTTTGCCGACGGCGGTGATAAACGCTTTGCGCAGATCGCTGGCGATATTTACTTTAGCGACGCGATAATTAACAAAGCTGCGCAATATCTCCGGGGCGATACCGGAGCCGCCGTGAATAACCAGCGGCACCGGGCAGACTTCGGCAATGCGCTTCAGCAGGGGGATATCGATACGCGGTATATCGTCCAGGCCATGAACGTTGCCAATAGAAACTGCCAGCATGTCGCAACCGGTGCGCTCGACAAAGGTCTTCACCTTTTCCGGTTCCGTTTTGCAATCGGCTTCGCTGACGTGATCATCTTCTTTGCCGAGAATCGCCCCCAGCTCCGCTTCAACCGGTACGCCATAGGATTTACAGAAATCGACAGCTTCCTGGGTGAAAGCGATATTCTCTTCAAAAGAGAATGCGGCACCGTCAATCATGACCGAGGTAAAGCCCGCGCGCACCGCCTGTTTAACATCCTCCTGAGTTTTCCCGTGATCCAGATGAAGACTGACCGGAACATCCATTTTATCGGCGTGACGTTTCACGATTTCATAAATGTAATCGTATCCCGAGAGTTGTGCATTGGTGGGCGCAATCTGAATGAAGTTGGGTAATCCTGAACGCTCAATGGCGTTTAAAATTGAAATCGTCGTCTCCAGATTGGTGGTATTAAACGCGCCCGCTAATACCCGTTTTTCCTGAATGCGGTCGAGCAGTATCCGTCCATTAACTAATGGCATTTGAAAACCTCATCTTTTAATATCAGTTAATTATTCAGCTTCACCGAAGCGGTCACGAAATAAGGCGGTGAGAGTTTGTATTGCCTCATTTTCATCATCGCCTTCGCAGCGTATTTCCACCGTTTTGCCGCCTTTTATTCCGGCGCGCATAATATTCATCATGCTGGTGGCATTAATATCATTACCCTCATAATGCAGCGTCACTTTACAGCTAAACTTTTTGGCGGCTTTCACCAGACAAGCCGCCGGACGTGCATGCAGGCCAGTACTGTTTCTGACCTCCACGGTTTTACTCAACATAGTGCTCCTCCCGATGGTGTAATGGCATCACGCCTTCTTGCTGTAATTTCAACTGATACCAGCTTTTCCATTTGTGCTGATAACGCTGTAATTGATGGTATCTCGCCCGATTCGGTAACAAACGTTGGGCTATGGTAACTTGCGGCGGTGGAATATCCGGTGCGGCAGTTAATAATGCTCCGACAGAAACCGCCTCGTTAAATGCAATTGCCTCAACCGGACGCTGTAAAATATCCGCCTTTAATTGCAGCCAAAGGGGATTATGGGTTGCCGGGCCGATTACTTTTAACGCGCTGGTGCCAGGCACATTAAAACAGGCGAAGCAGTTGGCAAATTCCATGGTTAATCCCAGTGAGACGCTGGCAATTAACATGTCAATATTTAACGTATCGCTAAGCCCATAAAATAATCCACGGGTATGGCGATTTTTATAGGGCGAACCCGAACCGCGAAGATGTGGAATAAAGAGGGGAATGTCATCGAGCGACCAGTTCCCCGCCAGGTAATCCGCATGTCCGCGAGTAAGTGATGCGGCGATCTCCTCATCGGTTAGCCGGAACGTGTTACGCAGCCACTCCAGAGCGAAACCGCCCACGGGCAGCGACGCAAACAGGGTGAACTGGTTTGCAAGCGAATAACAGCCGTTTGCCAGCTTGTCACGTTTGGCCTGTTCATCCAGCGTCGGTTGTGTATCCAGTTGCAGAATGCCTTCTGTGGTCCCCGTCGAGTTAAGGATATCGCCCGGCATCATCTGCAACGCCCGTGCACCCACCATATGGTCATGTCCGGCCAGCGTCACGCTGACCGGTTGCGAGAACCCAAGCGTTTTGCAGAGCGACTCGCTGACCCATCCGGCGTGTTCGCCTGGCTGCACCAATGGCGCAAATGCCGAACAGGGAACGTGTAACAACGCCGCCGCTTTCGCTGACCATTCGCCTTTGCGCACGTCCAGACACAGCGTGCGGCTGGCTAAGGTGATATCCGTGCGCTGTTCGCCGGTCAGCCGCCAGAGCAGTACTTCCGGCGCATGTAGCCAGTGCAGGCCGCGGCGATTACGCAGTGGGTAATGTTCCAGCAACCAACGCATTTTGAAGGCAGAGTAATTGCTGTGCAGCGGTAATCCGCAAATGTCATAAAGTGCCGCACTGTCTGCCTCGCTAAGTGTAGCCAGAAACTCTTCACCGCGACGGTCATACCATGCCAGCATTGGCGTCAGGATCTCGCCATGCTCGTCAAGAAACACGCCTGACTCGCCAAAACTGGCAATGCTGATCCGCCTGACTGGCAGCGGCGAAGCGGCGTTCAGTTGTGCTATCGCCTGGCGGACCTCCTGCCAGAGGGCGTCGATATCGAAATCGACATCGCCCTGTGGGGAGATCTGTTTTGCCGTCACGAATTTATGCGCGCCCAACGTCGTTGCGTCCAGGCAGGAAAAGCAGGTGACTTTGCAATTGGTGGTGCCAATATCGATAACGATAGCTGCGCTGTTATCAGGCATAAACCGTGCTCCGCGTCATTCGGAAAATGCCATACAGTACCAGGGCGATAACCGGCACCAGACCAATGGCGATGAGATTGCCGTTGAAGATTTCCAGCAGCCAGAAGCGGAACGGGTTACCGCCATCAAGGAAACTGGAAACCTGGCCGCTGGAGCCTTCGGCAAATTTGAAGTTAACGTCTTTCGCCATTCCGGTAATAAACGGCGCGATTTTGGTAGCAATCCACAGGTCGGCAATAATCACCGGAATCGCCGCCAGAACGGTGCGGAAAATATTGCCACGGCTGGCTAAAGCGATCATCGACGCCATTACCGCCAGGTTGGCAAGGTCGCCAAGCGGCAGGACTTCATTACCCGGAAGGACAAACGCGATAAAGACCGAGATTGGCGTCAGCAGCAGGGCGGTGGAGATAATCGCCGGGTTACCTACGGCAACGGCGATATCCAGGCCGATATAGAGATCGTCACGGTCAGGGTATTTGGCATTGAGATACTTTTTAATGGCTTCAGACAGCGGTAATAAACCTTCCATCAGAATGCGTACCATGCGTGGCAGGATGAACATCACACCGCCAATGCTGATGCCAAGCAGCAAGACTTTTTTGAAATCGTATCCGGCAATTACGCCGAGCAGAATGCCCAGAATAGTGCCAACCATCATCGGTTCGCCGAAGATGCCAAACTTTTTCTGTACGGTTTCCGGGTCGATATGAATACGAT
Organism: Escherichia fergusonii ATCC 35469; assembly: GCF_000026225.1. Taxonomy (NCBI): domain Bacteria; kingdom Pseudomonadati; phylum Pseudomonadota; class Gammaproteobacteria; order Enterobacterales; family Enterobacteriaceae; genus Escherichia; species Escherichia fergusonii. The sequence goes on along the minus strand of NC_011740.1, from coordinate 3,536,691 downwards.
TGAGGCCAGGGATATGGTCGATGATTTTGTCGACCAGCAGACCGACCGGGAAGAACACCACCGAAGAGAGCGTCGGCAATGAGATCCCTTCCAGGCCAAAGTATTTTTGTACCAGTGGCGCAGACCAGTCGGCGAGTTTTAGCACCACCACTGCGGCAATCGCCGCCGCCAGCAAACCAAAGAACAGGCTGCCGGTGCTGTAATAAACCAGCGTACCAGCAAGGGCAAAATGCCAGTAGTTCCACATATCTACGTCAACGGTGCGGGTTTTATTTAACGCCAGCATCGCCACGTTAATCAGAATGGTCAGGGGAATAACAAATGGGGCAATTGGGGAACCCCATGTAATAGCGGAAAGCGGCGGCCAGCCTAAATCCACCACCGGTAAATTAATTCCGGTGCGTTCAACCATCGCCTGGGCCGCAGGCCCGACATTGCTGGTAAGAATATCGAAAATGGCATAAATACCGACAAAACCAATGCCGACTGTTAATGACGAACGTAAGGCTTTAGCGGGTTTTACTTTAAAACAGAGAGCAAGAATAAATAACACCAACGGCAACATTACCGTCGGGCCAAATCCCAATATATATTGCACAATATTATAGAGGGTATGCGCGATATCGTTCATAATAAACCTCTTTTTCAGGCGAGAGCGCACCTCGCGTTAGCGCCTGATGGAGTGGGTTGAAATTAATTATTATTAATTACTTTTTAAGGATCGAAACAATTTGCGCCAGTACTTTCTCTTCGCCAATACCGGTAATAATCGGCAAGCCGTTAACCACCGGGACGTCGAGTTCATAAGGCACTTTAGTCGTTGAGACTACCAGTGCTACGCCGTCAGTATTTCCAGGTAAAGAGGCAACGTTGGTTTGGGAATAATTGACGTTAAGACCGTGCTCTTTACAATATTCCATGACTTTTTCTGTTACCGCCGTGGATGTGGCAATACCCGTGGCGCAGACAAATAAAATGGTTTGACTCATATTTCACCTCGTTCTTTCATTTTGTTTAAGATTACTGTGTGTATTTCTGTTGTTTCCATCGTAAGCAGGGCGCGCATAAAGGGCGTATCCTGAATCATCTCCATAATCCAGCCCAGGGCATTTAATTGTTTGTTACTTTCGCTTAAGGCGAGCAAAAAAATCACCCTGACAGGCACGGGATCAGGGTCGCCGCCCATATCGGCAAACTCTACCGGCTCTGGCAAAATACCGACGGCAATTGCATTGTGCCGGACATGTTTATGGTCCGTGTGCGGAATGGCGACGCACGGTGGTTCGGTAGGCAGCCCCGTTGGGTACGTCGCCTCACGTTCCAGTACGTGATCGGCAAAATCAGGGACCACCAGCTCGGCGGCAACCAACGGTTGCGCTAACTGACGGATGATCTGTTCAACGCTTAACCCTGCCGGAAGTCGTTGAATATAATTTTCCTGAAACTGTATGCCTTGCATTTTATTCCTCTTAAAAAAGTGTACTTAACTCACTTCCCGCCGTTGCAGCACGGTGCCAAGATAATATTTATTGCCTTTTAACCAGACGTTGCCAAACTCAACGGGTAACTCTCGGGAGAAAAAGACTAACTGCTCCAGATGCAAAACGGGTGCATCTTCACTGATATCTAAAAAATGACCGCGTTCATTACCAATTAATCGCGCGGCATAGCGACTTTCCGAGTAACGAATTTTTCTTTGCGACAAACTTTCTATTGTTGGAAATAAATTGTGTTGATTAAAATCGATTTCCACGATGCCGGGGCATAGCTCAATATTGATACGGTTCTCTATCAGCATCGCTTTTTCATCACCAATCGAACGTAAACGTTCAAGGTAAAGAATATCCTGACCGGGCGTTATTCTTAATTTCTCTGCCACATAACGATTAGCCGGTTCAATCCGTGACGTAATAACTTCAGTGGTAAAATGTATTTTCTGGCTTTCCAGCGATTCCGCGAATGACAATAATCCTTCACCTAACGGATATGCCACGTTCTCTTTTTTGACAAATGTTCCCTTCCCCTGGACCTGTATCAACACGCCTTCTTTTACCAGTTGGGCGACTGCTTTTTTAACGGTTCCCCGACTCACTTCCAGCATATCCATAATCTGGTATTCCGAAGGAATGCGATCGTCTTCCACCAGATCCCCGGTATAAATACTTTCTCTTATCCACTCCACCACTTGTTGATAGAGCGGTATTTGTGACGACTTACTTAATGATTTCATGGCGCGCACCTGAACATTTACAGTTGTCTATGGACAATCATGGACAACTTCAAGCGTATAGTAGGTGAACGGGAGAAAAAGAGGATCGAAGCGTCTCACATTTTGAGGGACCAAATCGTGATCAAAAAAATGTGACGTGAGTCGATATTTGGCAGGAATTTACTGCGCCGTCAGGAAATAACGGCGCGTGGGTAGGGGGCGGCAGGCACTGCAAATGCCCGTGTCCCCTTTAAGCATGATGATTCCAGTCTATATTCTTTCGACCTGCACAGAACATTGCCCAATGACTGCGTTATTGGGTGTGTTCTAAGAGATATATGAAAAAAATCCATAAATATTTATGAAGTTTTAAAATTCATAGGGACTTGTAATTTTTTGTATTGCTATTTTTATTTTCCCAATGGTTTTTTCATCATTAAATTCAGACAATAATTTTTTAAGAACAGGAAGGAATCTTTTACTCCCTAAATCTCCCGCGACAACAATAAGTTCGTCAAAAATTATATCTTTCTCTAACTCATTAATTATTGTTTTTACCACACGACTATCTTTTCTTTCAGCTAATCCAAAAATAGCCTCTAGCCTGGCATGTTCATGATCATCTGAAAGCATTTTGACGAATGCCTCTCGTATCTCTTTCGAATCATATTCGTTTGTATTAACAGAGAATGCAGCCCAATTTCTCACATCTCCGTTGCTGTCGTTAAGTAACGATAAGAGCAGCGGAATGGCTTTTATGTTATTTATTTCAGATAGCGCTGCCGCAGTCGCGCAACGTGTATTGACCGATTTATCATATGTTGTTCGAGTCAGTAGTTCTGGTGCCCGGCTGTTGAATGATGGGTTTCTTCTGCAAAAATGGCCTATTGCATTAACCGCAGCAGCTCTTACGTTAGCGGACGTTTCCTTTTCTAATAACGCTTCGACTAAATTAAAAGATTGAGTCAGGTGCTCGGGAGACATCGAAAGTTGACTTAGAATGGATATTCCTGTCTTTCTTTCCTGTTTACCTTCTGACTGACAAAGATTAACAGCAAAGGTAAAAACCTCATCTGTTCCAATTATTTGTAATCGAAAAATGGCAGCCTGCCGTGTAAGACTATTTTTTTTAAATAAAAGAGGAATCAGTTGATTAAGGGTATAGGCTTTATATTTTGCATACAAAAAAGTTTCTCTGTTCTCTCTTCTTTTTTTATTTTTATCGATTATTTCCATAAACGTGCGTCTTCCCTGTAAACTTTTTTCTATTGCGGTGCTCTTTCATGTTAATTGTAATGAGATCCTTTATTAATCACTTAATAAAGGATCTCTAATTCACTCAATCTTCCTTCGGTAAGCACTGCAAATGCCCGTGCCGTACGCCGCGCTGGGAAATAACGTCATCGGCAAAATGTTGTACGTCGCCCATGTCACCTTTCAGCACGGCGATTTCCAGGCAATCGTCGTGATTGATATGTACATGCAGCGTGGCAACAGAGAGATCGTGGTGATGGTGCTGGGTCGAGACGATACGGCTGGCTAAATCACGCTTCTCATGCTCATACACATAAGAGAGAACCGCAAAACCCTCAGTACCGTGCTGTTGAGTGCTTTCTTGCGCCAGGGCGCCGCGCAAAATATCGCGGATGGCTTCCGAGCGGTTGTTGTAACCACGGCGCTGACTCAGGTTATCCAGCGTTTCCAGTAAATCGTCATCGAGAGTAATGGTGACACGTTGCATCTGAGTTACACCTTATTGTTCAGGTCAGTCAGAGAGGAATTACAGTGATTCTACCTGCTGTAGAACGTTATGAGTAAGAGCAAATGGTGTGGGCGTGCAGACTGCGAGGATCAATGAACCAAACTGACAATGGCTGACTGAGAGCGCCGATTGTTGTGTACTGTCGATGCTGACAATTTGCCAGGCGCTGCCGCCACGCTGTTTAACGATGGCTTCTTTTCGCGTCCAGATACGCCAGAACGCCATGAGTTGGTGATCGGGATGTTCTGCTTCCAGTTCCTCATGTTCGCCCTGGCTGAACACCGCATTCGCCAGCGAACGCCATTGTGCACGCGGACGGATGACTTCGATATCGCAACCGACTTCGCCTTCATCGCTTAACAACAACACGATATCGTCGCCGCTATGACTGAGGTTAAACCAGAGTGCAGTCTCCGGGGAAAAGGCGGGTTTGCCCTGTTCGCCATAGACAATTTCTGGCAGTGGCGAAAGCGCATGGGAAAGCAGTGCACGGCCAGCAAGCCAGCGTGCACGGCGGGCACCCTGCGGTGCCTGCTCGATAAGCGCGGATGGCAGTGCCGCTGCGCTTAAGGTCGATACTTTTCCCAGAACGATTCGATACATATCAGGGCCAACGTTTTATGATGATGGAGGTATTAATGCCACCAAAGGCAAAGTTGTTACTCTGCAAAAACTCACAATCAATCTTGCGGGCTTCACCCATGATGTAATCCAGCGCACCGCAGTTCGCATCTGGCTGGCTCAAATTTAGCGTAGGCGCAAACCAGCCTTCACGCATCATTTGTAAGCTCATCCAGGCTTCGAGTGCTCCGCAGGCACCAAGGGTATGCCCAAAATAACTTTTAAGCGAGGAGATCGGTACGTTATCGCCATAAATTGCTACCGTCGCCTGGCTTTCTGCTACATCACCACGATCAGTCGCCGTACCATGCGCCGAAATATAGCCGATATCACTTGCACTTAACCCGGCGATTTTTAACGATTTTTCCATACAATATTGCATGGTCTCACGCTGAGGCTGGGTAATATGTGCCGCGTCGCAGTTGGTGGCAAAGCCAACGATTTCACCGTAAATGGTCGCGCCGCGCGCTTTGGCGTGCTCCAGTTCTTCGAGAATGAGCGTGCCTGCGCCTTCGCCAATCACCAGCCCGTCGCGGTTTTCATCGAACGGCGACGGCGTGGTTTTCGGCGCGTCATTGTGCTGGCTGGTGGCGAAAAGCGTATCAAACACCGCCGCTTCTGAAGGGCATAACTCTTCGGCGCCACCAGCAACCATTACCGTTTGATAACCGTGACGAATGGCTTCCCACGCGTAGCCGATCGCCTGGCTGCCGGAGGTACAGGCGCTGGAGGTTGGGATCACCCGTCCGCGCAGGCCAAAAAATAGCCCGGTATTAACGGCGGTGGTGTGCGGCATCATCTGCACATAGGTGGTGCCAGTGATGTTATTGGTGTGCTTTTCCGTCAGCATGGTGGCGAACTCGCTCACCGGACCGGTACTGCCGGTCGATGAACCGTACGCAATGCCCGTTTCACCGCTGGTTAATATCGGATCGCCAATCAACCCTGCCTGCTCTAACGCCAGCTCGCTGGCACGGGTCGACATTTGCGACACGCGGCCCATCGCACGGATACGCTTGCGGGTGTAGTGCTCCGGCAGCGTGAAATCATCAACAGGCGCGCCAAGCAGGGTATGCAGACCATCATAGACCTGCCACTCCGGCATTTTGCGCACCGCATTTTCATACGCCAGTAAGCGTGCAGAAACGTCCTGCCAGTTTTCACCAAAGGCAGTCACGCCGCCCATTCCTGTAATCACTACGCGACGTGTCATAACATCCCTCCGTTGATGGAAATAACCTGGCGGGTGACGTAACCCGCAATATCAGACATTAAATAGCTGGCAAGCCCGGCAACTTCTTCCGCCTGGCCCATGCGTTTCATGGGGATCATCGACATTGCCTCTTTCAGAGCGCTCTCTTCCATTTCGATCATCCCGGTATCAATAAGCCCCGGCGCGATGCAGTTGACGGTGATTTTGCGCTTCGCGAGTTCGATAGCCAGTGCTTTTGTTGCGCCGATAATTCCGGCTTTGGCAGCGCTGTAGTTCACCTGGCCGCGATTGCCCATTACGCCGGAAACCGAGGACAGCGTGATGATGCGTCCACCCTGGCGTGCGCCGATCATCGGCATAATGCACGGCTGAATGACGTTGTAGAAACTGTCGAGGTTGGTGTGGATCACCGCATCCCAGTCGTCATCGCTTAAAGCCGGAAAAGCGGCATCGCGGGCGATCCCGGCGTTACTAACCACGCCGTACCAGGCACCGTGTTGCGCGATCTCGTGCTCCAGCACTTCCCGACACTGTTCGCGGTTTGCGACGTCGAAACTGAGCAAACGCCCGTTACCACCGTTGGCGACAATGGTATTCAGCGTTTCCTGAGCGCCTGCGGCGTCACGGTGATAGTGAACGCCAATATTAAAGCCGTCTGCCGCCAGTTGGCAGGCGATGGCGCGACCAATGCCTTTGCTGGCACCAGTAACCAGAACTGAACGACTCATCAGGACGCTCCTTGTTAAAACAGGGTGGTAAGTTCTTCCGCGGTCGGCTGGAAGGTGTTAATGCGGCCCGTTGCCTCGCCGTCGTTGATGCTGCACTCAAAACTACCGAAGCGTTCATCTTGCATCAGCAGTTTGACGGTAATGGTCAGCGTCTGGCCTGCGGGCAGAATGCCAGCGGCGCAAAGCAATTCACGCGCGCCCAGTACCATCCCTAACTCAATACTGTTTTTGCCCTGCTGGTGGCGATGCCAGCCAGACCAGACGCCGACGGTTTGCGCCATCAGTTCAAGGGCAAACCAGCCAGGGAGATTGCCGTCCGGGTCGAGAAACGGTTCCAGTACACCACTGGGCGAAACCGTCACGCGGCACACGGCGCTGTCATCGCTGACGCTCACCACTTCTTCCAGCAGCAACATGGGCGCATCGTGGGGCAGATAAGCGCCGGGTGATAAATAGTGGCTCACGAAACCCTCCCGAGCAGAATGCTGGCGTTATTGCCGCCAAAGGCGAAAGAATTGGACAGGATCACCGGACGTGCCAGCGGCTGTGGTTTTTCGATAATGCCGCACGGTGGTAGCGTGGGATCGCGTGGCGACAGGCTGAAGTCCTGAGCGGGCAGCGGTAAATCACGCTGTAAGATCAACATACTGATTGCCGCCTCGGTAATGCCCGCCGCGCCCAGCGTGTGTCCGGTCAAATGTTTGGTGGAGCTGCACGGTACGCGTTCGCCAAACAGGGCGTTAACCACTATTGATTCAATCTGATCGTTGAGTTGTGTGGCGGTGCCGTGCAGGTTGATATAGCCGACGTCATCTGGCGTAAGCTGCGCATCGGTCAGCGCCTGGTTAATAGCGCGGATTGCCCCTTCGCCCTGCGGATGCGGGGCCGAAATATGGTAAGCGTCGCTCGATTCACCAACGCCCAGCAACGCGATGGGCTGCGGTTCACGGGTCAGCAGCATTAGCCCCGCGCCTTCGCCAATGGTGATGCCCGCACGGTCACGGCCGAACGGCTGACATAAGGTTGGCGACAGCGATTCGAGACTGTGAAAACCGTTAATCGGCATCCGGCTCAGGGTGTCTGCGCCACCCACAATGGCAGCATCGACCAGCCCCGCTTCGATAAGCCTGCGCCCGCTGATCATCGCTCTGGCGCTGGAAGAGCAGGCGGTTGAAAGGGTATATGCCGGGCCGTCGAGCGCCAGCCAGTGGCTGAGAAAACGCGACGGATCGCCGAGTTCTTGTTGTGCATAGTGCCATGTGGTGCTTGGCTGCCCGTGGGTGCGCAGGTTAACGTGCGTGTCACCTTCATGCAGGCCGGAGGTGCTGGTGCCAAGCACAATCGCGATGCGCTCGCGGCCATATTTCGCGATAGCGTCATCAACCTGCGGCTGGATCTGCGCCAGCGCCGCCAGCAGGACCTGATTGTTGCGCGAGCGGTGCGCAGCGAATTTTTCCGGGATAAGCGGAAGCTCGCCATCCACGCCAGCCAGGACCGTCTGCGGATGCCCCTGCAACCAGCCTGCGCGTGGGCGCATGCCGGGAGCGGAACCACGAGTCAGGTTGGCTGCGATCTCATCAAGGTTATTTCCCAGGGCGTTGATCATGCCGACGGCGGAAATATAAATCATATCAGTCACCTAAGTATTGAATGGTGATGTGGTATTTAAAGACATGCTGCTCAATGCTGATTGGCACGCGTTTTCCTTTGCGATTCAAATAAGTGATTTCCGTGACCAGTTTGCCACTGGCGTTACGCAGTTCGCGTTTGTCACCGTTGTCGCGAAGCGTCCATCCAGCGGGGAGTTGCGGTTGCCAGGCGCTAATCGGCCAGTGGCTGAGCATTACGTCAGCCAGCACCTGACTTGCGGGCGGCAGTTGCGGGACGACGATGGATTGCTCGGCGCGTAGCCCTTGCGCATCGTAGGTCACCAGAAACAGACGAATGCCGACTGATGACAGTCCGGCAAGGGTGATTTTCTGGTCGTCGGCATTAAGCATCACCAACAGCGACTGGGTTTTGCCGTTGAAGCTGCCAGTCAACAGTTGTTGGGAATTGACGGCGGGCGATATCCCCGGCGCAGGCAGCGTGATGCGTGTGCCAGGTTGCAGCCACGCCTGCGGGCGGCCTTCCTGTTCCGATTGCGAGTGGCTACAGCCGGTGAGGATAAGCGTAGCGGTCAGGGCGAACGCTCGCCAGAAGGTGGATTTGATCATTTTTTTGTTCTCTTTTTATCGGGCATAGCCAGCGGCGAAAGCAGGAAGGCGGTGAAAATACCGCTCACCAGCACAATGCCAAAACTGCTGATGGCCTGGGTGGCGCTGAATACCAACATTCCCAGCGTCAGCAAGGTGGTGAGCATTGCCAGCGCTATCGCCAGTAGCGAAGTTAACGGTGTACCGCGCGGATTACTGAAAAACAGCGTGTAGTTGATACCGATGCCAAGCACCAGCACCAGCGCCAGCAGCGAAAAGAGATTCACCGCCTGCCCGCTCATCGCCAGCACCGCCAGACCACAGCCCAGCGAAAGCACCGAAGGCACCAGGCTGATAATCCCTTTGCGCCAGCTGAGACGGGCCACTGCGCCGCAGGCAATCACTGCCAGCGCCACCAGCAACAAGCCGGTTAAGACGTAGCGGTAAAGTGCGAACAATTCATCAAAGGAGCTTTTGCGATCAACCCAGGCAATGCCGCAAGGGTAATAGCTGGCGATTTCCTGCAACAATGCGCTACTTTTAACCCCTTCAACCGGCACCAGTACACCGCTTTCGCCGTTTTCCAGCGTCAGCCACAGCAGACGCCAGCCTTCACTGGCGGGGCTTGCCAGCCATTCATCGACCTTCACCGGCATGGCGTTGAGATCTGGTTTCACCGCCGTCAGCCCTGCATTTTGCAGTGCTTTTGTTACCGTCGGGGCAGCCGTTTTCAGCAGGTCTAAGTCTTCCTCCTGCCGCGCCAGGGAGTTCAGCGGAATAGTGCGGTAGTTGCTGATAAGCCCCTCTTTTTTCGCATACTCAAGTGAGGCGGTATATTTCTCCAGTCGCCGCAATGTTTGCTGTGGGGAGTCGCCGTAAACCACAAACCATTTTTGATCGACGCTCTGCCCGGTCAGGGCGGTAATGGCTTTTTCCTGCGCCAGAATATGCTGCGGTAGCGCCTGTAACTGCGAGATATCGTCATCGACGCGCAGCATTGACATCCCCGCCAGCGAAAACAGCGCCAGCGCAACGGGCAGACCCCGCGACAGTTTTTTATTGCGCCGCCACGCTGCCAGCCAGCGTAGCATCAGCGCCATCGCCGGAACCGGGCGCACCGGCAGACCACGGCACAGCCACGGATGCCAGAACAGGACGGTCAGACAGGAGGCGCTCAACCCGACGGCGGCAAAAATCGCCATCTGGCGAATGCCGGGGAAGGGGGCGAGCATCATAATCAGATATGCCGCCACGGTTGTGAGCAGCGCCAGCAGCAGGGCATTGCGTACTTTCGCCAGGCTTTGCCACGGCGAAACGTCGTTGCCGTGCACCATTCGTTCGGTGAGGTAATAGAGCGTGTAGTCAGCGGAAATGCCGATAACGCTCATGCTCATCACCAGCGTCATCAGGTGTAATTCACCGAAAATCAATAAAGTGGCGACCGTTCCCGCCAGCGCGCCGATGCCGATGGAAATCACGCAAAGCAACAATGGGCGCAAAGAGCGGAACACCGCCACAATCAGTAATATCACCCCCAGCAGCGTTGCCACGCCCAGGGTTGAGATATCCTGCTTCGCCTGTTGACTGGCGTAATCGCTGTAAAATACCGTGCCGCGCGAGAGCAACTGCGCCTGTGGGTAACGCGTTTTCAGATCCTTTTCCAGCGTATTCAGGGTCGTGATGAGCTGGTGGGTTTGCTGCATATCAAACGACGATCCCGCCAGTTCACCGTGCAGCAGATACCAGTAGTTGCCCTGGGGATCCTGCGTCACCAGCCAGCCGTCCATCAGCCGCAAACGCTGGCCGTTTTTCGCCATCGCCAGCTGCGAGCCGCGCATTAACATCAGCGGATCGTTTTGCAGCTCCTTGCCGCTTACCCCGGAGAATGCGGAATAAAGCTGGGAGAGGATCCACTGCGCCTGCGCTTCGCCGCCGTTTTGCAGGCGGGCGCGGGTGTCGGGGTCAATCAGGCCGTTGCGGTGCTGCCAGAAAAACGCTCCCCACGCTTGCTGGCTGGCGGCATCCATTGGTCCTTTAACGTCGCCGAGCGCAGCGGATTTTTGCAGCAGCGTCAGCCACTCCTGAGCGACCCTGGGATTAGCCTCTTTACCGGGGCTGACCAGCCACACCAGTTGGCGGTCCAGACGCTGCATAAAGCCGTCATTCAGCGCTGGGGGAATATCGCCCATCGCCTGTTTGGGTAACATAGCCAGCACGCTACTGTTCAGCCGTGATTGCGGCAGCAGGATCAGCAACGCCGCCGCCATGACCAGGCAGACTAGCCCCCATAACAGCGCGGGGCGTTTACTGGGCGGCAAAACGTTGGCGTTCGTCATCGGTCAGTTGCGCTGGCGTCAGTTGATGTTGGGTAAGAGCAATATCGGTGCGATCGCCCTGTTTATCATTAAGTTGAATGCTCTCCAGATAGGTTTTCCCGGCGAGATCGATGGTGTTGAAAATTTTATCCAGCGGCGTGGTGGTCGGCGTCAGGCGCAGCGTCCAGCGGCCTTCGCCTTTGTCAGCAAATTCGACGCGGAAGTTTTGTTCCAGCACTTTGCGATCGGCCTGGAACAGCGCGCGCAGCAGGTGGTTAAACTGGAACATCTGCGGGTTGTTTTCTGCCGTGATGATTTGCGGCGGCTGACCGTTGATCACCTGCACCATGCGTTTATCATCCAGCAATAGCTGCATGGGGAACGGTGAGGTTTGATCCCACAATAACCCCTGGTCGCGGGCGATCAACATCTGACCCTGAGATCGCAGCGGCTGCGGCAGATCTTTAATCGTCCGGGTTTGATCAAAATGGGCGCGGATCACCGGTTGTTCGGTAAAGCGTTGCTGAAGATCGTCCAGGGTCAGGGCGCTCACAAACGGGCTAATCAGCAGCGCCAGCAGCGGTAAAAATTTCATGGTTTGACTCCCATGCGTTCAAACAGAATATCGGGGCTGACAAAGCACAGTTCGCGACTTTGCTCGTCGACCGCGACCTGAATGGTGTATCCGGTGGTGGCGCGTTTGCCCGTTTCGGCATCGAAAATCTGATAGCCAATCCGCAGACGGTTTTCGAACTCTTCGATATGCGCACGCACGCGGATGCGTTGCTCAAAGGTGAGGGCGTGGCGATATTTCACCCGCGCATCGACCACTGGCCACAAATAACCGGACTCTTTCATCTGCCGATAGCCGTAATTGAACTGGTTGAGCAGCGCCTCGCGGGCCACTTCAAAGTAGCGAAAATAGTTACCGTGCCAGGCCACGCCCATCATATCGACGTCGTGAAATGGAATGATCAGCTCGACTTCAGCGGTAAATCGGGGATCGTTAAGCACCCTTTACTCCTTGTCCTGGACTTCCGGCAGTTGCCAGAAATCGAAAAAATTAAACCAGTCGAGGGGCGACTGGAGCGCGTGATGTTCCAGACGCGCGGCGTAATGATCGATAGCGTTTTGCAGCGCCTGCTTGCGTTCGCCACGCGGCAACAGCAGCGGGTCGGCAAAGGTTTCGCAGTGAATATGCAGCTTGCCGTGCTGGCGCAGGGCGAAAATCAGATTCACCGGGCAGCGCAAAATAGAGGCGAGAATAAACGGCCCCTGTGGGAAGGGCGCAGGCTGGCCCATAAACGAACTCCAGCAGACGCGCCAGTCGCCGCCGCGTTGCGGGTTGATGGCGATGCGGTCACCAACAATCGCCACCCATTCGCCGTTATCCAGCTTCTCTTTTAGCAGGATGGCGGTGTCCGGGCCGATATCCGTCACCGGGAGCAGGTTGATGCCTGCCTGCGGGGCCATCTCCTGCATTATCTGTTTAAAACGTTGGGCGTTTTCGCTAAACACCAGCGCGTTAATGGTTTTGTAGCCCTGAATTTTTGCCAGCGCCCGGCACACTTCCACATCGCCAAGATGCGAGGCCAGCAGCAATTTGCCTCGCGGATCGCTGACGTTAAGTGCCGCTTCTGCGCCTGGTGCAAACAGCACATCACGCCCGAGTTGTAGCTCGCCGCGCCAGCTGGCGATTTTGTCGAGCATGGCGTTGCCGAAACGTAGAAAGTGCTGATAGCTGTTGAGTTTTGCTGCCTGTGGTTGATGCTGGCGCACACGGGCGAGCCAGTCTTGCGATGCTTTGCGCGCCCGGCTGGCGGTGAGCCAGTAGACGCCCACCACCGGGTAAAGCAGCGCGCTAAACGCTGTTTTTCCCAGCAGACGCCAGACCAGCAGCATCAGGCGCATTCCCCATAATCCTTTCACTTCGCTCTGCCGCGCCCAGTGGCTGGAAGAGTGGCGCATCAGCAGTGAAGGAATACGCGGCAACATGCCGAAAAACAGACGTGTGTGCATCAGCGAGATGCGGACGTTATCTTTCAGGGCATCAAAATGCGAAAGCCCGTCCAGCGGATAGGTGACGCGGGTCGGCACGAAATAACTGGTGTTTCCCTGCCAGTAGAGGCGCACCATCACTTCGGTGTCGAAATCCATCCGCTTGCCGATGGTGGCGTGTTTTGCCAGTTGCAGCGTTGGCACGACTGGATAAACGCGAAAGCCGCACATGCTGTCTTTCAGTTGCAGGGAGAGCGTTTCGATCCACACCCAGACGTGGGTGACCCAGCGCCCGTACAGCCGTGAGCGGGGGATGGAGTCATCGTAAATCGGCTGGCCGGAGATCAGTGCCGCAGGGTGTTGTTCAGCGAGTGCCAGCAGTTTGGGGATATCTTCAATCGCGTGCTGACCGTCGGCATCTACCTGTACCGCATGGCTGAACCCCGCGTCTGCAGCCGCCTGTAAGCCGCGCATTACCGCCGCGCCTTTGCCTGCGTTTTCTGCCAGGCGAATTAAGGTCACGCCAGGCTGTTCGGCAACCAGATTATCCAGTTGCTGTTGCGTGGCGGCATCGCTGCCGTCATCCACCACAATACAGGGCAGATTAAATGGCTTAAGACGCGCCAGCACGCCCGGCATCATTGCGCCGTGGTTGTAGCAGGGGATCAACACGCAGGGAGAAAAGTTTACCGACATAGGCGGATCTTCCCGCTACTGGCGGTGTGGCGGGCGTCACCGTCGTGACGCTGATAACTAAAGCTCAGAATCTGGCGTTCTTCCTGCCAGCTAAGCGTGAGTGTGACGCGGTTATCCGGCAGCAATGGAGCCTGGAATTTGATGTTCTGAATTGAGTGAAAACGCCAACCGGGCGCGAGCAGGGCAAGCGCGTAACTCATCGCCCAGTCGATTTGTGCCACGCCGGGGAGTAATGGTTGTACGGCAAAATGACCGCGAAACCAGAACAGATCTGCCCTGAGATGCAAAACAATCTCAAGGTGATTCGCTTGTGCCTGATGGCGCTCGATTTCATGGGGCTTCATGAAATAACTCCTGTAATTGCGCATAGACACGCTTGTTCATACTGTTTACTGGCATTTCATCAATAACGCGCCAGTAACGCGGAATAGCAACTGGCTCCAGCGTCGGGCGCAGTAATCGCCGCCAGGCCATTTCCTGGCTGTGCCCGCCGCCGTTTTGCCATTGCAGGCGAGCTTCGTCATTCAGCACCAGCAAAACGCCAATACTCTGACGCCCGCCGCGCGTAACGGGAACTGCCGCCGCCTCGTGAATACCGTCCAGCGCCAGCAGACGTTGTTCTACTTCCTGGAGTGAAATGCGTTTTTCTTCAATCTTAACGATGCGTCCGCGACGCCCCATCAGATGGAACTGGCCGTCTTCGCTAAACTGCAAGATATCGTCGAGTAACAGGCCGCTATCTTCCTCCATCAGAGGTGAAAAGAGACGAAAGGCATCATCTTCGGCCTGGAACTGCATACCTGGAAAGGGCCGCCAGCGGCGTTGCTCTTGTTCGCGGTAACGCCAGGCGATGACGCCGGTTTCCGTGCTGCCGTAGATTTCATCAGGCCAGACGCGCAGCCAGCTCGCGGTGTGTTGTACGTCCTGCCACGGTAGCTCACCACCAGCAGAAAGAAGCACCTGAACGGGGGGCGGGGAAAGCTGTGTATCCAGACGCTTCAAAAATGCCGGACTGCTGATGAAGATATAGCGATGCTGATGACTCAACGCGGCAAACTGTTCGACATACCAGAGCATGGCGGCATGGAGCGGTAATCCCAGCGCCATGGGCAGGAAAACGCGAAAAGTCAGGCCGTACAAATGCTGCGGCAATACGGAACCGACGACACGACTTCCGGCAAGACGTGCACCTAATCGTTCAGCCAGCAGTTCTGCTTCACGGTCCAACAAACGAACAGGTTTAATCACCCGCTTCGGCTGCCCTGTGGAACCAGAGGTAAACAGCTCGATATAAGCGTCAGGCGCTATAGCGGCAAAGGTGAATGATTGTGTCGCGACTTGTGGGGAGCTTGCTACCAACAGCAATGAACCTTGCCAGTTAAGTTCGCTGTCGCTAAGCACACCATCAAAAAGTTCACGTTGCTCATTAAGCTGGATAACGCGGTTATGCCCCGGAAGCACCGGTGTTTTTCCGGCGTGTAGCGTGGCGAGCAGGGCAACGATAAACAGATAGCTGTTCTCAAAGCACAGCGCCCAGCGTTCACCTGGCTGTTGCTGCAAGCGGCAGATAAGTTGCGCGACATCGTGACGCAAATCGCTCAGCGTCCAGGTGCTTTCGTCCAGCCACGCAATGGGCGTGTCATCAGGGCGTGGCGCAGTCAGCCAGCGTGCAAGCGGTAAGGTCTGCTTCATGAGCGATCTCTTTTCATCACCTGACGGCGCACCAGCCATTCACCAGCCATTAACGTTCCCATTAACAAATAAGCAATCATGCCGTTCCAGGCAGTCCATAACGACATATCGCCATGCAGCGCGGTAAAGAGGGCAATTCCGCCGTTGATGATGAAAAAGCCGCACCAGATTTGCGTGACGTGGCGGGTATAGCGCACGCCCTTTTCCGGGAGATCTGGCTCCTGCAAACGTGCCAGCCGCTCAACAATTGGCATTGCCGACCACAGCGAACCGCCAAAAACCGCCAGCATGACCGCGTTAACCACTGCCGGGTAAAACAGCAGTAGCTGGTGCGTTTTCAGCAGAAAGCTGGCGGCACACAAGGCGATGCCTACGACAGCGACGATTTGCGTGACGGCTTGTAGTGGCCCGGTCTGGCGACGGGTCTGGCGCAAGCGCAACAAAAACAGCAGCGCCATCAGCGGCAACAACCAGTGCAGGCCGTTATGCGCTAAGCCAAACCAAATCACAAACGGCCAGGCGAGCAGCAATAATCCAGTCAGCAGCTTAATCATCGGTAGCGAGCGAATGCCCGACATCAGATCAGGCTTCTTGTAGCAGGCGTTCTACAGCCTCGACGACATCCTGGACTGTACGCACTGCTTTAAACTCTTCCGGCTTGATTTTCTTACCGGTTTTCTTTTGCAGGTGCACAATCATGTCAACGGCGTCGATACTGTCCAGCTCCAAATCTTCGTACAGGCGCGCTTCAGGTTTGATGTCTTGCGGATCGATTTCAAACAGCTTAACCAGCAGAGCTGAGACTTCCTGATAGACGGTTTGTTGTTCTGTCATGATGGCTTTCCTCAGGCACGTTGCGCAGCAATGAAAGAGGCCAGAGTGGCGACGGAGAAAAAGTGCTGACGCATCTCTTCACTTTCCGCAGAAAGTACAACGCCATATTCATTTTTCACTGCCAGCCCCAGTTCCAGGGCATCGATAGAGTCCAGCCCTAAACCATCACCAAACAACGGCGCTTCGGTTTCGATATCATCTGGTGAAAGCTCATCCAGATTGAGAGTAGAGATAATGAGGTTTTTGATTTCAAGATAAAGCGCTTGCATCATTTTTTCCTGAGAGAGGTAATGTACCTGGTTGTAATTGCAGCAAAAGATGCCGGTTAAGCTGCCTTGCTGCCAGCGCCGGTTCTTGTGAGTTTGCGTCGTAAAAACGGTTAATTTGTATCCGTTCACCCACTTCGACGGTAAAGAGTGGTTTAGCAGGTGGAACGTCATACCATTTACTTTGTTTATCAAGTAGATGCTCGCTACAACGAATCGTTACGATGCGTAAATCACTGGCACAACGGACCGCAATATTGGCTGCACCACGTTGTAGCGTCATTTTTTCTCCGGGACGAGTTCGGGTTCCTTCGGGGAAAATCAGAATAGTGTCACCCTGTGCCAGTCGCTGTTGGCAGCGGGGTAAGAGGGTTTCAGCTTCGCTGTTGATTAAATAATCTGCCGCCCGCACAACGCCGCCAAGAAAAGGATTTTTTAACAGTGCGCTTTTCACCAGGCAGTCAGTTTCTGGCATGACTGACGCCAGCAGTACGTAATCGATAAGCGTGGGATGATTAGCTACGACGAGGCAACCGCGTTCCTGACGTAAAATTTCAGCCCCATCAATACGATAATCCAGCACGCCAAGCCCTTTCGCGGCGGTTAAAAACAGGCGAAAACTGGCGGCAATGCTGCGACGCGCCAAACGACGGCGGCGGGAAGTGTTCCACACCAAAACTAACAGTACGTTAAACCACACCACAGAGAGTAGTAGTCCGCCGAGGCCAAACAGGGCAAAACACAACCCGGTCATAACCAGTCGCCATGTCCATTCCAGGCGTGACATCAGATTACTCATCCACGGCTCCAGCGCCACTGTACGCGCTCGCCAGGAAGTGAAAAAGCATCTGAATTTTGTAAATAGTGCTGTAAAAACAACATGCTTTGCGGCAGTGTTGTTTCATTGCCCGCAATGGCTGGCTGTGTTTCACATTGCCACTCATCGCCAGCTTCAATCACCAGCGCAACAGCATATGGCCAGGTCGGCATTTCTGCTGGGAGCTGCGGATGATAGAACTCAGGTAGAAAGCCATCAAAATCGACCATCAACACACGCTGGTATCCCGCTTGTAGCAGGCTAAGCACTTCACTCAAACCTTGCTGGAAACTATCGCGACCAGCCGAAAGCGATGACGAAACGATCGGCTGTTTGGCCGCAATGGTCAGGTTACCCACGGAAGAGTTGTGTACGGAGAGCGCGAAGTCCGTCGGAGAAAGCGCCTGTTCGGTTGCCAGTGCATGAACAATGCGGTAATTGCGCTCCAGCTCGCCATGACGACTGGTATACAAAACGGCGTCTATTTGATGGCGGCGTAGCATTGCCAGACCGCATTCAACAGCCAGTTTGCTCCCGGAGCTGAGGCGGCGGGCGGTCATCATTGGCAGTTCACTTAATTTTGCCAACGGTGCTGTCGGGTCAATTGCCTGAGGCTGACGTGACCACTCCTGCCATTGCAGCGTTTCACTAAGTCCAGGCGCTCTTGCCTGCCAGTCGAGAATGTTTAATGCAAATTTCATCAACGCGCGCCCGCGGTAAACCGTAAATTCAGTAAGGAGTAATTATTTCTTTTGGCAGATCAATAAAGTATGCCCAACGCCTAAATTATCGTGGCGTTCTTCTACCTGGAACCCTGCTTTATTCAGATAGTCATAAAATTTTTCAGCACTGTAAAACCGGCTATTGCCATTCGCCATGCAGGTGAAGTAGAGCGAAGAGGCATTCAGACTAAATGAAGCGGCTTCAAAACGTTGTGCATCCCAGAATAATTCCATAATGCAAAGTTTTGCGCCGGGTTTCATCACATTTGCCACTTTGGTCAGAATGGCGACAATTTGCTCTGGCGAAAAACAATCCAGGAATTGACTCATCCACCAGACATCAGCCCCATTTGGCAATGGCGCGTCGCTTAGCATATCCACCGCGTGGAAATCTATGCGATGAGAAAAACCTGCATTCTCAATATTTTCTTTCGCGAGTGCAATTTGTTGTGGCAAATCTAATAGGGTAACGTTGATATTTGCGTTGTAATGGCAGCAACGTAAGGCCCATTTACCCGTATTTCCGCCCACATCGTACAGGGTTGCAGGGTTGTTGGCGAATACATAAGGCAATGCGGCGTCAAATGCGCCATCAGAGTAGTAATGATCAAAAGCGAACCAGCTTTCACGTGCGGCATCCGGTAATTGTGAAAGTGCCGGATATATCGTTGGCCAGTCGCCAAATACTTTTAAGCCAGAGGGTTTCCCTTCTTTCAAAGATTCAGCCAAAAAGAACAGCCCCTGATAACAGACGTCCTGAGTAAAATCCATATTTACCCGGGTCATGGTGTCATGCAAAAGGAAATGACCGATCTTTGCCAGATAATATATTCCCTCTTTACAGGTAATTATTCGCCCGCTTAATCCCATATCTAACAAAACGCTGGCGGCATATTCATTGATTTGACTATTTTCAGTGATATCTGCCAGGGAGGCACCACATTTACCTTGTTTATCAAGATAAGTCAGCACACCTGCGTTACGCAGACACAATGCAGTTTGAAAAAGCATAGGGGCAAAGGCAATGCGTTGAGCTTCGGTAATCGCATCCAGTGCGCTAAGTGAATCCTGTTGATACATGTTCGGCACTACCTGTTAAGAGGGGAATTAAATGATTATCGGACCGAAACGGCCCGACTTTAGAAAAAATTACAGCCCTGCGCCCGCAGATAAATTCAACTGAATTTCTTTATCGAGGTTGCGTACCCAACGATTATAATTTTTATGAATTTGACCGCCGGAAGCCTGGAGATTCTGGCTATTTTCATAATTGATATCGTAACTGGATGCGGTGTAATTAATACGAATTTCTGCAGTGTGAGCGCGGCTTTGTTGACGTGCTTTAATTACGCCAGGTCCAGCTTCGGACATTATCCATTGACGTTCTACACCTGCTTTAAGAATGGCTTTTTTCACTTGATCCTGAGTGTGACCAGCGCTGACAGTAGAGTGGACCTGGTCAATTGGTGCAGTACGAGCACAACCTGCTAAAGCACCCACAACAGCAATTGCGGCAAACCATTTCATGTAGTGTTTCATCAAAAACTCCCTGATAAGGTATTGTTTATTCGAATGAATTTAATGCTGACAGAAATTATTGCCCCGGTGAGACAACGTATTTTTATTTAAAGCAAATTTCTATTTCTGTAATCAATAAATCAAAGAAAGAAAATGCAAAATAAGATATTCAACTAATACAATTTGCAGCCAGCGGGTAGCAACTATATGCGAGGGTGAGTGGCATGGCAATAAAAAATAGCTCTGATTAAGCGTGCCTTATCGGACATTAAACGCCCTTAGATATTCGCTGGTTTTATATATTTGGTTTAGGGAATGTGTTATTGCAATTCATTTGGCGAATGATTTTTATCGCGCTTAACTCAAATTGCCACCGTATTCATCACGGTGGCAATCGATAATTCTGTAAATCGTATTAACCTGGTAATCGGCTTTTTGGTCTACCAGGTCCCAGTAAAATCGCCAGTTTACTGCCTCCCTTAGTGGTTTCCATCCAGATTTTACAGACGCTGGTTAAGGGTACTGAAAGTAACATCCCGACCGGGCCGAGCAGCCAGCCCCAGACTAACAAAGAAAGAAACACCACCAGTGTCGACATTCCCAGACGATGGCCCATCATTCGTGGTTCTAAAATATTGCCAATAACCATATGGACGATTAAAAATAGCGCACCGACCAGAATGCATTCGTAAACACCATTAAACAGCAGCACCTGGATCATCGGCGGTACGGCGGAGATCACCGCGCCGATATTGGGCACATAGTTGAGCAAAAATGCCAGTACAGCCCACATCAGTGCGAACTGAACTCCCATCAGTGCCAGCCCCAGCCAGACGATTACGCCTGTCCATAAACTTAACAGCGTCTTCAATGCAAGATAGTGAGAAACGCCTTTTAATGCGCGATGTAATCCGGCGATGTGAATCTGTGGGTTATTCAGCGCAAAACGCATTTTGTAAGGAACGTGGCGCACTTCAAACAGCATAAAAACCACGGTCATCACCAACAGAAGTACGCTTGCCATTGCCCCGGAAAGCCCCGTCATCAGCGCTGTGGTGAAGGTTACCACTTTTTCCGAGTCCATCCGTTGTAGCATTCTTTCTGGTGAAATATGCAAATTGAGAAAAGGTAACATCTCCTGCAATTTAAAAAGCTTGCGCGTCAGCTCCTTATTAAACTTCGGCAACATCGAGATAAATTCATTAAATGATGCCGCCAGCACACCGACCAGTGCGGTAAGTGCGATCAGCATAACCACTACTACGATCGTAATGGCAACGGGGCGCTGGACTCCACGACGAATAAACCAGGTGACGAGCGGGTTGAGGACGATGGCGAAAAAGAGCGCCAGTAACAGTTGCACAATGATATCTGCCGCAGCATGAATACCTGCGAGGATTACTACCAGCGAGGCCAATTTCAGTAAGATGTGCATTCCCGTTTTATCGGGTTGAGAGGTTTCCATCGGTGATTTCCTGTGACTTTTTGTATTAAGTGTAGTGGTACTCTCCGGGGCAATAATCTGATTCTTCCTGCTGATTTTCACACCATTGCATGTTAAAAATGAAACTCTGTTCTAAATACGGGGTAATCGTGATGCCCGAGCCCGCACTTAATGGTCTGCGTCTGAATCTGCGCATTGTTTCAATTGTCATGTTTAACTTCGCCAGCTATCTCACTATCGGTTTACCGCTCGCGGTATTACCTGGCTATGTCCATGATGTGATGGGATTTAGCGCCTTCTGGGCGGGGTTGGTGATCAGCCTGCAATACTTCGCCACTTTGCTCAGTCGTCCACATGCCGGGCGGTATGCAGATCTATTAGGCCCCAAAAAGATTGTGATGTTTGGGCTGGCTGGCTGTTTGCTCAGTGGTGGGGCCTATTTTCTGGCGGGGAGTGCCAGCAGCTGGCCGGTACTCAGCTTGTTACTGTTGTGTCTTGGGCGTGTGATTCTGGGAATTGGACAAAGCTTTACCGGCACTGGTTCTACTTTGTGGGGCGTCGGTGCGGTGGGATCGACTCACATTGGTCGGGTGATTTCGTGGAACGGCATCGTCACGTATGGTGCGATGGCGATGGGCGCACCGCTTGGTGTTCTGTGCTATCACTGGGTTGGGCTACAAGGACTTTCACTTTTTATTATGGCGGTTGCCCTGGTGGCACTGCTGCTGGCGATCCCACGTCCAGCGGTGAAAGCGAGCAAAGGGAAGCCGCTACCGTTTCGTGCAGTACTGGGGCGAGTCTGGCTTTATGGGATGGCGCTGGCAATGGCGTCTGCCGGGTTTGGCGTTATCGCCACCTTTATCACGCTGTTTTATGACGCGAAAGGTTGGGACGGAGCGGCCTTCGCACTGACGCTATTTAGCTGTGCGTTTGTCGGTACACGATTGTTATTCCCTGGCGGCATTAACCGTATCGGCGGCTTAAACGTAGCGATGATTTGCTTTAGTGTTGAGATAATCGGCTTGCTACTGGTCGGGGTTGCGATGGTACCCTGGATGGCGAAAGTGGGCGTTTTGCTGGCAGGTGCGGGTTTTTCGTTGGTCTTTCCGGCGTTGGGCGTTGTGGCAGTAAAAGCAGTGCCACAGCAAAATCAGGGGGCGGCTCTGGCGACTTATACCGTCTTTATGGATTTATCTCTTGGTATTACCGGACCGTTAGCCGGGTTGGTCATGAGCTGGGCAGGTGTATCCGTGATTTATCTGGCTGCGGCGGGGCTGGTGGTTATTGCATTACTACTAACATGGCGGTTAAAAAAACGGCCTCCGCAACCACTGTCGGAGACCGCTTCATCATCGTAGTCGTTACTTAATTTCCAGAGTGTTAATGATGCTTTCCGCTGCGGTTTGCGCTTTTTGTTGATCGTCCGCTGGCAACGTAATTTGCATGGTCAACAATTGCTTATCTACATTGCCTAAAACAACAGAAGAATAAGCTGTCTGGCCTTTTGCGGAGATAATACTGTCCAGCTGCTGTAACTTGTGCCCATTAACTTCGATGGTTTTGTTCGTGACGACCTGCAGTTGTGGGTCACGGCTGCGCTGTTGATCTTCCAGACGCTTCGCCAGCACTGCCAGATCCAGGTTAGGATCATCACCCATAATGACAATGACAGCTTTCTGCCCACTGGCATCAGAGTAAACGTGCATATTATTGGCCTGAGTGCCCAGCTTGCCACTCTGATCAGTCATGTCTGCAGGTAGCTGGAAACTGAGTTTACCGTCCAACAAATTTACTGATTGCCCGGCAGCATTGCTTTCAGCAACGGTGCCTTCAGTTGAAGCGTTGGTGTCTTTGTCATCACAAGCCGCAAGCCCCATAACCAGCAGACCAATACCGACATATTTAACCAGATTGCGCATTGACTTCTTCCTTTCGATAAACGGCCATAACGGCTCATTCACCCATCTTATCACAACTCTGATAACGTACCTTTAACTCGCCTGCAATGCGTTGATTTCAGATTTGTCTGCCAGTCTTTTCAACAGCATATTGAGTAATACGCCATACATCGGCAGGAAGAAAACGATACTGATTAACACTTTGAAACAGTAATCGACCAGCGCGATTTCCATCCAGTGCTCGGCCATAAAGGCATCCGGGCTGCGCCAGAAGGCAATGAAGAAGAAGGCCAGCGTGTCACTGACGTTCCCAAACAGCGTGGAAGCTGTCGGGGCCAGCCACCAGCGACGACTCTGGCGCAGGCGGTTAAAGACGTGCACGTCGAGGATCTGCCCCAGCGCGTAGGCCATGAAGCTGGCGGTGGCAATACGTGCGACAAACAGGTTGAAGTGGGCGAGAGCGCCGAACCCTTGCCATGAACCCATATAGAACAGCGATGAGATGACGTAGGAGATCAGCAACGCCGGGATCATTACCGCGAAGATAATGCGTCGGGCCAGCGGCGCGCCAAAAATACGCACGGTCAGGTCGGTGGCAAGAAAAATAAACGGAAAGCTAAACGCGCCCCAGGTGGTATGAAATCCAAAAATAGTAATCGGGAGCTGTACCAGATAGTTGCTGGAGGTGATCACCAGCAGATGAAATAGCGATAGCCAGAACAACGCTTTTACGCGCTGCGATTGAGAAAAATGCGTCATATTGTGACCTTTTTGGTAATTGGGGTGAGGGAACCCAACGCGCAGCGAGTTACCGCAATAACGCGTCTAAACTTTTAAGCCGCCGCATGATACTGCTTTGCCAAGACATTGCAACGGCTAATTTATACGCAATCGTTAACCTGATTGGCTTAACGGACAACAGGGCGTAAACTAGCGCCGTTTTTTTAGCGACAGAGAAGAAAATGACCGATCTCTTTTCCAGCCCTGACCATACTTTAGACGCTCTCGGCCTGCGCTGCCCGGAACCCGTGATGATGGTGCGCAAAACTGTGCGCAATATGCAACCTGGCGAAACGTTGCTGATTATTGCTGATGATCCGGCGACGACACGCGATATTCCTGGGTTTTGTACCTTTATGGAACACGAACTGGTTGCTAAAGAAACGGATGGACTGCCTTATCGTTATTTGATTCGCAAAGGGCATTAATTGCCCTTCGGGATTATATGCTCTAAAAAAATTTGAAGTACAGGAAGGTAGCAAACGTGTTAAGTGCAGGAGCTTAAACGACAGGGGCAAATGAAACCGCCCCCAGAATTACTTAACTTTCCCAGGTAATATCCAGCAACTCACCCTGCTCATCAAAATTAAATACCAGCAACTGATCCGAGATATCCTTTGATATCCCATAATCCACGGTCATTTTTAACCTGCCTGGAGCAGGAGCTGCTAACCAGAGATGAACGCCACGTAAAGTGAGTTGCTTTGCACAGGCCTCGTGCGTAGGTGGAGTTATATCAAGAGATTGTAATGTTTCAGCATCGAGTTCATCTAAATGAAACTCAATAAACTCATCAACAAACGCATTTGTTCCTTTCTTTTGCGCAAGTACGTTGCGGATAATTTCAGTACATGCAGGGAGGCTATCCAGGAGTGGAACGATTTTCTCAATGGGGGTATTTGGCAGGACATCTTCAAAAATATTTAGCCAGACAGTTCGCTTTTCATTGTTAAGCGTAACTGTTACGTATTCTGCGAAACCCTCTGACTCATCAACAGCGAGCCTTCCCCAGTAATTTGAATTTAACGTAATCATCCATTGATTCCATGTATATGTTATGTAATGAGATCCTGCGAAGCCCGTATTAGATAGCTTCGCAGGGCTCACCGTATATCATGGTCAGGATGGCAGCAATCCGAAAAACTACCCCTTCCTGCACAACAACCTTAACGCATTCGCCGTCACCAGCACTGTTGCACCCGTATCTGCCAGCACCGCCAGCCAAAGGCCAGTCATTCCTAATAGCGTGGTGACGAGGAAGATCCCTTTCAGCCCCAATGCAATGGTGATGTTCTGGCGGATATTGGCGTGAGTGGCGCGTGCCAGTTCAATCATCTGCGCCAGGCCGCGCAGGTGGTTATGGGTTAATGCTGCGTCGGCGGTTTCCAGCGCCACATCTGTGCCACTGCCCATTGCAATCCCAATAGCGGCAGCTTTCATCGCTGGCGCGTCGTTAATACCATCACCGACCATCGCCAGCGGCGCATGTTGATTCAGCTCGGTCACCGCTTTGACTTTATCTTCTGGCAACAGGCCCGCTTTAAATTCCAGCCCCAGTTCACCGGCGATTGCCGCCGCTGCGCGTGGATTATCGCCAGTGAGGATCACCCCTTTGACACCCAGGGCGCTCAGTTCGCTGATGGCAGTTACGGCGTCGGCGCGCAGGGTATCCTGCAATGCAATGACACCCAGCACTTCATCGTTACGCACCACCAGTACTACCGTTTGCCCGGCGCTTTCCAGTTCGTTAATTAAACCAGCAAATGCAACAGCCGGATGTTTTCCGGCAGCGCATATCAACACGCGCTCACCGTTAATCAGTGCTTCAATACCAGACCCGACCAGCGCCCGCTGTGATTCGGCGGCGGGAATGGCGAGTTCAGCAACCTGTGCTTCGCGTACGATGGCCTGCGCCAGTGGATGCGTCGCGCCTTGCTCGACCGCCGCTGCCAGTGTCAGCAGTTCAGATTCACTAATACCCGTTGCCGGATGAATCGCGGTAACGCGCGGTTTACCGACGGTCAGCGTACCGGTTTTATCAAACGCCACCTGGGTAACACGACCTAGTTGTTCCAGCGCCGCACCGCCTTTAATCAACGCCCCGCGGCGTGCCGCTGCTGCCAACCCGGAGGTTATCGCCGCAGGCGTGGAGATAACTAACGCACACGGGCAGCCAATCAGCAGCAGCGTCAGACCTTTATAAATCCACTCCTGCCAGCTTGCGGCAAACAGCAGCGGCGGCACCAGCGTCACCAGCAGGGCGACGGCCATAATCGCGGGCGTGTAGATACGGCTGAAACGGTCGATAAACCGCTCAATGGGCGCGCGGCGCTCTTCGGCTTCTTCGATCAGTTTCAGAATCCGGTCAATGGCGCTGGCACCCGGTTCTGACAGCACTTCCAGCGTTACCAGACGGTCTACGCTGGTGGCGCCTGCAGGAACTTTATCACCCGTCGCGCGCTCCACCGGAATGGATTCGCCGGTCAGGGCGCTTTCATCAAAACTGGCAAAGGGCGAGAGCAGTTTACCGTCGGCAGGTAAACGCCCACCTGCCGCAACTTCGATAACATCGCCCGGACGCAGGCTGTTAATTGCTACCTCTTCACGCTTGCCATTACGCAGGCGCGTGGCGGTTTCTGGTTTCAGCGCCATTAACGCGCTAACGCCCTGACGCGCGCGGCTGGCGGCCCAGCCTTCCAGTCGTTCACCAATCAAAAACAGCAGCAACACCATCGCAGCTTCAGCCGTTGCGCCAATAAACAGCGCGCCAATGGCGGCTACGCTCATTAACGTTTCAATGGCGAAGTAGCTGCCCGATTTGATCAGCCGTAATGCCTGGCGCGCAATCGGGTACAGCCCAAACAGTGTGGTCGCGATAAACGCCAGTTGACCGAACGGATGATTAAACTGCTCCAGACCCCAGCTGATTGCCATCAACACGATTAGCGTAATCAGCGGCAGATTCTCTTTCAGGCGTGATTCTTGTTGTTCTGCGGCTGCCTGTTCATCGCGCAGGGAATAGCCCGCTTTTTGCACCGCAGATTCAACCTGGGCACGGATGTCATTGTCGGCATCCACCACCAGTTTTTCGGTGGCGAACAACACCTGCACCTGATTCACGCCTGCAAGCTGGCGCACGGCATTTTCTACCTTGCGCGCGCAGGCGGCGCAGTCCATGCCGCTGACTTTCCAGCTATAGCGGGTGCCGGAGACGTTTTCAGAGAGCGTTGGCGTGCTGGAACATGCACCGTCGCAGCAACAGTCGTTGGTGTTCTGTGCCGTGGTTAGCGGTTTGAACGCAGCAAAGTGAGGGGCTTTCTTGCCGTGATTGTCAGGAGTCGACATGGCATCCTCCGGTTAAGTTTTTTCTCATTAACCGAAGGATACACTCTGGAGTCGACTCCAGAGTCAAGTTTTATCAGAGATACAGCGAGCGGACGATGAGGAAATGTCCGGCAAAGTAGCAGGCCGCAGCAATCGCGTTGTCCGCACGGAAGCGTCGGCGATAGTGACTACCCAGCCAGACAAAGTTACTGATAAACAGCAACGAAGCGCCGACAAACGCAGAGAGCGCCGGAGCGGTCGGACGGAAGAACCACAGTTCACCTGCCAGCCACACCATCACCAGCGTCATGCCGATAAACGTGCAGATAGGCCAACGATACTCTTCCAGACGCGTCCAGATAATCGCCAGTAACAGCGCGCCCAGCACCAGCAACACCAGTGGCAGAGGCCAGAAGAAAGAGAGCGTCATCTGACTGGCGAAATAGATGGTGTACAGCAGGTGCGAGAGGAAAAATGCGCCGATGGCGTACATCAGACGTTGACGTGGCAACAGGGTTAGCGCATCGCCCAGCAGTGAGGCGCACAGTCCCGCCAGCACCAGATAACTAATGGCGTCGAACATCGGCGCTTGCCAGGCCAGCAACAGCAGGAGAAGAAGGGTTAATGGTTTAAATACCCAGCGTTGCCAGGTTGGCCCACGATACGATGCATCCACAGATAGCCATGCGGAAAGACAGACAGCGATAAACGACCAAAGCATCTTAGTTCCTTGAATTCGTTATTTTTTCGTAAGCGGAATGCCTACGGTCTTGCTTCCAGTTTAGTGGCGAGGGTGGACGGATGACAACACCATAACTGGCAGGGTATGCTTATTTCCGCATTTTCCGATGAGGGATTAAGATGAGCAAACCACCTCTTTTCTTTATTGTTATCATTGGCTTAATCATCGTCGCCGCATCGTTTCGTTTTATGCAACAACGACGGGAAAAAGCTGATAATGATATGGCACCGCTCCAGCAAAAGCTGGTGGTGGTGAGCAACAAGCGGGAAAAACCGATTAACGATCGCCGTTCGCGCCAGCAGGAAGTAACTCCGGCAGGCACCAGTATGCGCTATGAGGCAAGCTTCAAACCGCAAAGCGGAGGAATGGAGCAGACGTTTCGCCTCGACGCCCAGCAGTACCATGCCCTGACAGTGGGCGATAAAGGTACGCTGAGCTATAAAGGAACGCGCTTTGTCAGCTTTGTCAGCAAACAATAAGGTTATTTTTTAACGTTAAATTTCTTCTGCCAGACCAGCAGTTCAAACACGCCGAAAAGGAAAATGCGCACCTTTTCGGCGGTGGTCATCTGCGGGCCATCTTTCGGTAAAGTGGATTTCAACAGCGCCAGCTGCATACCATGCATCAGCACGGTAAAAATCAGCGCCACGTTAACGAAAATATTCAGCGGACGCGGGAAGGGATGCACCAGGTTGAGGATTAAAAATCCCCAAACGCAGAGCATTAACAAACGTCCAATATTAATCAACATCACTTTCTCCTTGTGCTTCGCGTTGATACAGGCGGTAAGCCACCTGACCTGCCACTTTTTCCCGATGTAATGACCAGTTCGCCGGAACGGTGGGTAGCCCGTTTTCGACTTCGCTTTCGACATAAATCAGGGCTTCGTCAGCCAGCCAGCCGTTATCTTCCAGTAAATTTATCGTCTCTTCTAACAAGCCACGGCGGAACGGTGGATCGACAAAAACGATATTATGCGGAGTGCCTTTTTGAGCCAGGAATGACATCGCGTTGCTGTTCACCACGCGTGCATTACCTGCTTTTAGTGTCGCCAGATTCTTAATTAACTGTTGAGAAACAGCGCGATCCATCTCAATCAACGTGGCCCCCGCAGCGTAGCGCGATAACGCTTCCAGCCCCAGCGCGCCGCTCCCGGCGAAGCAATCCAGACATTGGGCATCAACAATGACCGGAGCCAGCCAGTTAAACAACGTTTCGCGTACGCGGTCTGTGGTGGGGCGCAGACCTGGGCTATCAGGAACCGGGAGTTTACGGCCTCGCCACTGCCCGCCAATAATGCGGATTTGGCCGCTGCCGGAATGATTCGGTTTTTTCATGATAAATTGCTCAATCCGCCAGATAACACATACTTGCAGGCGGTGATGTGAATTAAGTTAAGTGATAGACTATTTCATCATTTTTTTAGCTGCTATGTACATAGCGTTAACGCTGTGCCATGAAGCAACAGCGAGGAGTGTAGTCGCAAATGGCGAAAGAAAAAAAACGTGGCTTTTTTTCCTGGCTGGGCTTTGGTCAAAAAGAGCAGACCCCGGAAAAAGAGACAGAAGTCCAGAACGAACAACCAGTTGTAGAAGAAATCGTTCAGGCGCAAGATCCTGCGAAGGCTTCTGAACAAGCCGTTGAAGAGCAGCCGCAGGCGCATACTGAAGCCGAGGCGGAAACTTTTGCTGCCGAAGTTGTGGAAGTCACTGAACAGGTTGCTAAAAGTGAAAAAGCGCAGCCTGAAGCTGTTGCTGAACCGGAAGTTATTACTGAGCCGGAAACGATAGTTGAAGAAACGCCAGCGTCAGTCATTGAACCTGAAGTTACGCCAGAGCCTGTGGCTATCGAGCGTGAAGAGCTGCCGTTGCCGGAAGACGTCAAAGCCGAAGAGGTTTCGCCAGAAGAGTGGCAGGCCGAAGCGGAAACCGTAGAGATTGTCGAAGCGGCGGAAGAAGAAGCGGCTAAAGACGAAATCACCGACGAAGAGCTGGAAGCACAGGCGCTGGCTGCCGAAGCGGCAGAAGAGGCGGTGATGGTGGTTCCTCCGGCAGAAGAAGAGCAGCCGGTGGAAGAAATCGCTCAGGAGCAGGAAAAACCGACCAAAGAAGGTTTCTTCGCGCGCCTGAAACGCAGCCTGTTAAAAACCAAAGAAAACCTCGGTTCCGGATTTATCAGCCTGTTCCGCGGTAAAAAAATCGACGATGATCTGTTTGAAGAATTGGAAGAGCAATTGCTCATCGCCGATGTGGGCGTGGAAACCACGCGTAAAATTATCACCAATCTGACAGAAGGTGCGACCCGCAAGCAGCTTCGTGATGCCGAGGCGCTCTATGGCCTTCTGAAAGAAGAGATGGGCGAGATTCTGGCGAAAGTCGATGAACCGCTGAACGTTGAAGGTAAAACGCCGTTCGTGATCCTGATGGTGGGCGTCAACGGTGTGGGTAAAACCACGACGATTGGTAAGCTGGCACGTCAGTTTGAGCAGCAGGGTAAATCAGTGATGCTGGCGGCGGGCGATACTTTCCGTGCAGCAGCGGTTGAACAGCTTCAGGTCTGGGGTCAGCGTAATAATATTCCGGTGATTGCCCAGCATACCGGTGCGGATTCCGCTTCTGTTATCTTCGACGCCATTCAGGCCGCTAAGGCGCGTAACATCGACGTTCTGATTGCCGATACCGCCGGACGCCTGCAGAACAAATCGCACTTGATGGAAGAGTTGAAGAAAATCGTCCGCGTGATGAAGAAACTCGACGTTGAAGCTCCGCATGAAGTTATGCTGACTATCGACGCCAGTACCGGGCAGAATGCAGTAAGCCAGGCCAAACTGTTCCACGAAGCCGTTGGCTTAACCGGCATCACGCTAACGAAACTGGACGGCACGGCGAAAGGCGGGGTAATTTTCTCGGTGGCTGACCAGTTTGGTATCCCTATCCGCTACATTGGTGTCGGCGAACGTATTGAGGATTTGCGTCCGTTTAAAGCGGACGACTTTATAGAGGCACTTTTTGCCCGAGAGGATTAACAATGATTCGCTTTGAACATGTCAGCAAGGCTTATCTCGGTGGGAGACAGGCGCTGCAGGGCGTTACGTTCCATATGCAGCCGGGTGAGATGGCGTTTCTGACCGGTCATTCCGGCGCAGGGAAAAGTACCCTCCTGAAGCTGATCTGTGGGATTGAGCGGCCCAGCGCCGGGAAAATCTGGTTTAGCGGCCATGACATCACGCGTCTGAAAAACCGTGAAGTTCCGTTTCTGCGCCGCCAGATTGGCATGATTTTCCAGGATCACCATCTACTGATGGACCGTACTGTCTACGATAACGTGGCGATCCCGCTGATTATCGCCGGTGCCAGCGGTGACGATATTCGTCGTCGTGTATCGGCGGCGCTGGATAAAGTCGGGCTACTGGACAAAGCGAAGAATTTCCCTATTCAGCTTTCCGGCGGTGAACAACAGCGTGTTGGCATTGCCCGCGCGGTGGTGAACAAGCCCGCGGTACTGCTGGCGGACGAACCGACCGGTAACCTTGACGACGCGTTGTCAGAAGGAATTCTACGTCTGTTTGAAGAATTTAACCGCGTTGGGGTAACCGTATTGATGGCAACGCACGACATCAACCTGATTTCGCGGCGTTCCTATCGCATGCTCACCCTGAGCGATGGTCACTTGCATGGAGGCGTGGGCCATGAATAAGCGCGATGCAATCAATCATATCCGGCAGTTTGGCGGGCGTCTGGATCGCTTCCGTAAATCGGTCGGCGGCTCTGGCGACGGCGGTCGTAATGCGCCGAAACGCGCGAAATCCTCTCCAAAACCGGTAAATCGCAAAACCAACGTTTTCAACGAACAGGTGCGCTATGCCTTCCACGGCGCATTGCAGGATCTGAAAAGCAAACCGTTCGCCACGTTTTTAACGGTGATGGTGATCGCCATCTCCCTGACGCTGCCCAGCGTCTGTTATATGGTGTACAAAAACGTTAATCAGGCGGCGACGCAGTATTATCCGTCACCGCAAATCACTGTTTATCTGCAAAAAACGCTGGACGATGACGCCGCTGCGGGCGTGGTGGCACAGTTGCAGGCCGAGCAAGGCGTAGAGAAAGTAAACTATCTTTCTCGTGAAGACGCACTGGGCGAGTTCCGTAACTGGTCTGGTTTTGGTGGTGCGCTGGATATGCTGGAAGAAAACCCGCTTCCGGCAGTGGCGGTGGTGATCCCGAAACTCGATTTTCAGGGGACGGAATCACTCAATACGCTGCGTGATCGTATCACCCAGATCAACGGCATTGACGAAGTGCGAATGGATGACAGCTGGTTTGCCCGTCTGGCGGCGTTGACCGGGCTGGTCGGGCGCGTTTCGGCAATGATCGGCGTATTGATGGTGGCGGCAGTGTTCCTCGTCATCGGTAACAGTGTGCGCCTGAGTATCTTTGCTCGCCGTGACTCCATTAACGTACAGAAACTGATTGGTGCGACAGATGGTTTCATCCTGCGCCCGTTCCTGTACGGTGGCGCATTGCTGGGATTTTCTGGCGCATTGTTGTCATTAATTTTGTCAGAGATTCTGGTACTGCGTTTGTCTTCGGCGGTTGCGGAAGTGGCACAGGTTTTCGGAACGAAGTTTGATATCAATGGCTTATCTTTCGATGAATGTCTGCTTTTGCTGCTGGTGTGTTCGATGATTGGCTGGGTGGCAGCCTGGCTTGCCACGGTACAACATTTACGCCACTTTACGCCTGAATAATAAAAGCGTGTTATACTCTTTCCCTGCAATGGGTTCCGTAGCAGGGAAAGAGACCCCGTTGTCTCTTCCCGGTATTTCATCTCTATGTCACATTTTGTGCGTAATTTATTCACAGCGTTGCATTGAACTTGTGGATAAAATCACGGTCTGATAAAACAGTGAATGATAACCTCGTTGCTCTTAAGCTCTGGCACAGTTGTTGCTACCACTGAAGCGCCAGAAGATATCGATTGAGAGGATTTGAATGACTGACAAAATGCAAAGTTTAGCTTTAGCCCCTGTTGGCAACCTGGATTCCTACATCCGGGCAGCTAACGCGTGGCCGATGTTGTCGGCTGACGAGGAGCGGGCGCTGGCTGAAAAGCTGCATTACCATGGCGATCTGGAAGCAGCAAAAACGCTGATCCTGTCTCACCTGCGGTTTGTTGTTCATATTGCTCGTAATTATGCGGGCTATGGCCTGCCACAGGCGGATTTGATTCAGGAAGGTAACATCGGCCTGATGAAAGCAGTGCGCCGTTTTAACCCGGAAGTGGGTGTGCGCCTGGTCTCCTTCGCCGTTCACTGGATCAAAGCAGAGATCCACGAATACGTTCTGCGCAACTGGCGTATCGTCAAAGTTGCGACCACCAAAGCGCAGCGCAAACTGTTCTTCAACCTGCGTAAAACCAAGCAGCGTCTGGGCTGGTTTAATCAGGATGAAGTCGAAATGGTGGCCCGTGAACTGGGCGTAACCAGCAAAGACGTACGTGAGATGGAATCGCGTATGGCGGCACAGGACATGACCTTTGACCTGTCTTCCGATGACGATTCCGACAGCCAGCCGATGGCTCCGGTGCTTTATCTGCAGGATAAATCGTCCAACTTTGCCGACGGCATTGAAGATGATAACTGGGAAGAGCAGGCGGCAAACCGTCTGACCGACGCGATGCAGGGCCTGGATGAGCGTAGCCAGGACATTATCCGCGCACGCTGGTTGGACGAAGACAACAAGTCCACGTTGCAGGAACTGGCTGACCGTTACGGTGTTTCCGCTGAGCGTGTGCGCCAGCTGGAAAAGAACGCGATGAAAAAACTTCGCGCTGCTATTGAAGCGTAATTACCGCTGTTAAGCAGAGAACCCTGGATGAGAGTCCGGGGTTTTTATTTTTTGGGCCTCTGCAATAATCAATGACCCCCTCCGGCAAAACGCCAATCCCCACGCAGATTGTTAATAAACTGTCAAAATAGCTATTCCAATATCATAAAAATCGGGTATGTTTTAGCAGAGTATGCTGCTAAAGCACGGGTAGTCATGCATAAAACGAAATAAAGTGCTGAACAACAACATCACAACACACGTAATAACCAGATGAATGGGGATTCTCAGGATGAATATAAAGGGTAAAGCGTTACTGGCAGGATGTATCGCGCTGGCATTCAGCAATATGGCTCTGGCAGAAGATATTAAAGTCGCGGTCGTGGGCGCAATGTCCGGTCCGGTGGCCCAGTATGGCGACCAGGAGTTTACTGGCGCAGAGCAGGCAGTTGCGGATATTAACGCTAAAGGCGGCGTGAAAGGCAACAAACTGCAAATCGTAAAATATGACGATGCCTGTGACCCGAAACAGGCGGTCGCGGTGGCGAACAAAGTCGTTAACGACGGCATTAAATATGTCATTGGCCACCTCTGTTCTTCATCAACGCAGCCAGCGTCTGACATCTACGAAGACGAAGGCATTTTAATGATCACCCCAGCGGCAACCGCGCCAGAGCTGACCGCCCGTGGCTATCAGCTGATCCTGCGCACCACCGGTCTGGACTCCGACCAGGGGCCGACGGCGGCGAAATATATTCTTGAGAAGGTGAAACCGCAGCGTATTGCTATCGTCCACGACAAACAGCAATACGGCGAAGGTCTGGCGCGAGCGGTGCAGGACGGCCTTAAGAAAGGCAATGCTAACGTGGTGTTCTTTGATGGCATCACCGCCGGGGAAAAAGATTTCTCAACGCTGGTGGCGCGTTTGAAGAAAGAGAATATCGACTTCGTTTACTACGGCGGTTACCACCCGGAAATGGGGCAGATCCTGCGTCAGGCACGCGCGGCAGGGTTGAAAACCCAGTTTATGGGGCCGGAAGGCGTGGCTAACGTCTCGCTGTCTAACATTGCGGGCGAGTCAGCGGAAGGGCTGCTGGTGACCAAGCCGAAGAACTACGATCAGGTTCCGGCGAACAAACCAATTGTTGACGCGATCAAAGCGAAAAAACAGGACCCAAGCGGCGCGTTCGTCTGGACCACCTACGCCGCGCTGCAATCTTTGCAGGCGGGCCTGAATCAGTCTGACGATCCGGCTGAAATCGCCAAATACCTGAAAGCGAACTCCGTGGATACCGTGATGGGGCCGCTGACCTGGGATGAGAAAGGCGATCTGAAAGGCTTTGAGTTCGGCGTATTTGACTGGCACGCCAACGGCACGGCGACCGATGCGAAGTAATCATTAATCGGCAACTTTGGGTTGCCGCCAAATTGCTAATATCGAGTACGCATGCTTCATGCCGGATGCGGCGTAAACGCCTTATCCGGCCTACAAGATCCAAAGAAATCAGTAAATTGCAGCACACATTGTAGGCCTGATAAGCGTAGCGCATCAGGCAATTTCTCGTTGGTCATCACTTTTGAAATCAAACTTGACGATTAACGCTTCTCCCAGCCGCCCTGTTGTGCCGTAAACCCCAGCGCCTGCATAAACGCCGTCATCACGCCGCGATCTTCCACGCCTGCATCCACCATCCACCAGCCTGAAACGCCAGGATTGTTACGCAAAACCTCTTCCAGCAAATATTGCCCCACACCGCGACGTCGGGTGACTTCCCGCACGCGCAGGGAATCCAGTGCCCCCTCGGTGCCGTTTAAGGTTACCCGCACGGCCGCGAGCAGGCGCTCGTTAAAACGCGCGGCGTAGATACGGTGGTTATCGTCAACCTGTAAAGAGGAAGAGGAATACTCCGGCCAGATCTTTTGCAGGTCAATCCGGTCCTGGTCGCTAAAGTTTTCTAATCGAATGATGGTCAGCTTCATGGGGAACCCGTGTAAATCACAAAAGTGGAACCAGTGTAGCGAAATAATTTAATCGGAGGCTTTCTCTTTTTTATTTCTTTTGGCAGGTGATTAATTTTTTTTCAGCAATAATTACAAAGTTAAAACATTAGAGAATGAAAAATACCCAGCATAATCCCCTGAATGGTAGTGAATTATTCCGCCCTTTGTGCCGTTATTTTATGCTGACAACGGCACTTTTTTCTGTTTATCTATCAATAAATTCAGAATATTATCTGTTCTTAATCGACTGAAAAATAGGGGTTTTAATCGCTATTATCACAAAATACTGCGCTAAACCATTAATCAGACAGGCAAAAACAGTGCAGTATAAAAAAAGAACAGTCTGATTTGTTAACACATAAAAACAAAGCAACACAACATCACGAATGGGGATTTTTGACTATGAAACGGAATGCGAAAACTATCATCGCAGGGATGATTGCACTGACAATTTCACACACCGCTATGGCCGACGATATTAAAGTTGCCGTTGTCGGCGCGATGTCCGGTCCGATTGCCCAGTGGGGCGATATGGAATTTAACGGCGCGCGTCAGGCGATTAAAGACATTAATGCCAAAGGGGGAATTAAAGGCGATAAGCTGGTGGGCGTGGAATATGACGACGCCTGCGACCCGAAACAAGCCGTTGCGGTCGCCAACAAAATCGTTAACGACGGCATTAAATACGTTATTGGTCATCTGTGTTCTTCTTCTACCCAACCTGCATCAGATATCTACGAAGATGAAGGTATTTTGATGATCTCGCCGGGGGCGACCAACCCGGAGCTGACTCAACGCGGTTATCAACACATCATGCGTACTGCCGGGCTGGACTCTTCCCAGGGGCCAACAGCGGCAAAATACATTCTTGAGACGGTGAAGCCCCAGCGCATCGCCATCATTCACGACAAACAACAGTATGGCGAAGGGCTGGCGCGTTCGGTGCAGGACGGATTGAAAGCAGCCAATGCCAACGTCGTCTTCTTCGACGGTATTACCGCTGGTGAGAAAGATTTCTCCGCGCTGATCGCCCGCCTGAAAAAAGAAAACATCGATTTCGTTTACTACGGCGGTTACTACCCGGAAATGGGGCAGATGCTGCGCCAGGCCCGTTCCGTTGGCCTGAAAACTCAGTTTATGGGGCCGGAAGGGGTGGGTAATGCGTCGCTGTCGAACATTGCTGGTGATGCCGCCGAAGGTATGTTGGTCACTATGCCAAAACGCTATGACCAGGACCCGGCAAACAAAGGCATCGTTGATGCGCTGAAAGCAGACAAGAAAGATCCGTCCGGGCCATATGTCTGGATCACCTACGCGGCGGTGCAATCTCTGGCGACTGCCCTTGAGCGTACCGGCAGCGATGAGCCGCTGGCGCTGGTGAAAGATTTAAAAGCTAACGGTGCAAACACCGTGATTGGGCCGCTGAACTGGGATGAAAAAGGCGATCTTAAGGGATTTGATTTTGGTGTCTTCCAGTGGCACGCCGACGGTTCATCGACGGCAGCCAAGTGATCATCCCACCGCCCGTGAAATGCGGGCGGTTTTAGAAAGGTTACCTTATGTCTGAGCAGTTTTTGTATTTCTTGCAGCAGATGTTTAACGGCGTCACGCTGGGCAGTACCTACGCGCTGATAGCCATCGGCTACACCATGGTTTACGGCATTATCGGCATGATCAACTTCGCCCACGGCGAGGTTTATATGATCGGCAGCTACGTCTCCTTTATGATCATCGCCGCACTGATGATGCTGGGCATTGATACCGGCTGGCTGCTGGTGGCGGCGGGATTCGTCGGCGCAATCGTCATTGCCAGCGCCTATGGCTGGAGTATCGAACGTGTGGCTTACCGCCCGGTGCGTAACTCTAAGCGCCTGATTGCGCTCATCTCGGCAATCGGCATGTCTATCTTCCTGCAAAACTACGTCAGCCTGACCGAAGGTTCGCGCGACGTGGCGCTACCCAGCCTGTTTAACGGTCAGTGGGTTGTGGGCCATAGTGAAAACTTCTCTGCCTCTATTACCACCATGCAGGCGGTGATCTGGATTGTTACCTTCCTCGCCATGTTGGCGCTGACAATTTTCATCCGCTATTCCCGCATGGGGCGCGCCTGTCGTGCCTGCGCGGAAGACCTGAAAATGGCGAGCCTGCTTGGCATCAACACTGACCGGGTGATTGCGCTGACCTTTGTGATTGGCGCGGCGATGGCGGCGGTGGCCGGCGTGTTGCTCGGCCAGTTCTACGGCGTAATTAATCCCTACATCGGCTTTATGGCCGGGATGAAAGCCTTTACTGCTGCGGTACTCGGTGGGATTGGCAGTATTCCGGGAGCGATGATTGGCGGCTTGATCCTGGGGATTGCGGAAGCGCTCTCTTCTGCCTATCTGAGTACGGAATATAAGGATGTGGTTTCATTTGCCCTGCTGATTCTGGTACTGCTGGTGATGCCGACCGGTATTCTGGGGCGCCCGGAGGTAGAGAAAGTATGAAACCGATGCATATTGCAATGGCGCTGCTCTCTGCCGCCATGTTCTTTGTTCTCGCGGGCGTCTTTATGGGTGTGCAACTGGAGCTGGACGGCACCAAACTGGTGGTCGACACGGCTTCGGACATCCGTTGGCAGTGGGTGTTTATTGGCACTGCGGTGGTCTTTTTCTTCCAGCTTGTGCGACCTGCATTTCAGAAAGGATTGAAAAACGTTTCCGGGCCGAAGTTTATTCTGCCCGCGATTGATGGCTCCACGGTGAAGCAAAAGCTGTTCCTCGTCGCACTGTTGGTGCTTGCGGTGGCGTGGCCGTTTATGGTGTCGCGCGGGACGGTGGATATCGCCACCCTGACCATGATCTACATTATCCTCGGCCTCGGGCTGAACGTGGTGGTGGGGCTGTCTGGCTTACTGGTACTGGGTTACGGTGGTTTTTACGCCATCGGCGCTTACACCTTTGCCTTGCTCAATCACTATTACGGTCTTGGCTTCTGGACCTGTTTGCCGATTGCCGGGTTGATGGCGGCGGCGGCGGGCTTCCTGCTCGGCTTCCCGGTGTTGCGTTTACGTGGCGACTATCTGGCGATCGTTACTCTCGGTTTCGGCGAAATTGTGCGCATATTGCTGCTCAATAACACGGAAATCACCGGCGGTCCGAACGGAATCAGTCAGATCCCGAAACCGACACTCTTCGGACTCGAGTTCAGTCGCACCGCCCGCGAAGGCGGCTGGGATACGTTCAGCAATTTCTTTGGCCTGAAATACGACCCGTCCGATCGCGTCATCTTCCTCTACCTGGTGGCGTTACTGTTGGTGGTGTTAAGCCTGTTTGTCATTAACCGCTTACTGCGGATGCCGCTGGGCCGCGCCTGGGAAGCGTTGCGTGAAGATGAAATCGCCTGTCGTTCGCTGGGCTTAAGTCCGCGTCGTATCAAGCTGACCGCTTTTACCATCAGTGCCGCGTTTGCCGGTTTTGCCGGAACGCTGTTCGCGGCACGTCAGGGATTTGTCAGCCCGGAATCCTTCACCTTTGCCGAATCGGCGTTTGTGCTGGCGATAGTGGTGCTCGGTGGTATGGGCTCGCAATTTGCGGTGATTCTGGCGGCAGTTCTGCTGGTGGTGTCGCGCGAATTGATGCGCGACTTTAACGAATACAGCATGTTAATGCTCGGTGGTTTGATGGTGCTGATGATGATCTGGCGTCCGCAGGGCTTGCTGC
Source organism: Escherichia fergusonii ATCC 35469 (assembly GCF_000026225.1). Classification (NCBI taxonomy): domain Bacteria; kingdom Pseudomonadati; phylum Pseudomonadota; class Gammaproteobacteria; order Enterobacterales; family Enterobacteriaceae; genus Escherichia; species Escherichia fergusonii. The sequence goes on along the minus strand of NC_011740.1, from coordinate 3,497,390 downwards.
CTATGACGCGCCCGCAACTCAAGCTGAAAAACGGCGCAGCGAAAGGAGAGCAGGCATGAGTCAGCCATTATTATCTGTTAACGGCCTGATGATGCGCTTCGGTGGCCTGCTGGCGGTGAACAACGTCAATCTTGAACTGTACCCGCAGGAAATCGTCTCGTTAATCGGTCCTAACGGTGCCGGAAAAACCACGGTTTTTAACTGTCTGACCGGATTCTACAAACCCACCGGCGGCACCATTTTACTGCGCGATCAGCATCTGGAAGGTTTGCCGGGGCAGCAAATTGCCCGCATGGGCGTGGTGCGAACCTTCCAGCATGTGCGTCTGTTCCGTGAAATGACGGTGATTGAAAACCTGCTGGTGGCGCAGCATCAGCAACTGAAAACCGGGCTGTTCTCTGGCCTGTTGAAAACGCCTTCTTTCCGCCGCGCCCAGAGCGAAGCCCTCGACCGTGCCGCAACCTGGCTTGAGCGCATTGGTTTGCTCGAACACGCTAACCGTCAGGCGAGTAACCTGGCCTACGGTGACCAGCGCCGTCTGGAGATCGCCCGCTGCATGGTAACGCAGCCGGAGATTTTAATGCTCGACGAACCAGCGGCAGGTCTTAACCCGAAAGAAACCAAAGAGCTGGATGAGCTGATTGCCGAACTGCGTAACCATCACAACACCACTATTTTGTTGATTGAACACGATATGAAACTGGTGATGGGGATTTCAGACAGAATTTACGTGGTCAATCAGGGGACGCCACTGGCAAACGGTACACCGGAGCAAATCCGTAATAACCCGGACGTGATCCGTGCCTATTTAGGTGAGGCATAAGATGGAAAAAGTCATGTTGTCCTTTGACAAAGTCAGCGCCCACTACGGCAAAATCCAGGCGCTGCATGAGGTGAGCCTGCATATCAATCAGGGCGAGATTGTCACCCTCATTGGCGCGAACGGGGCGGGAAAAACGACCTTGCTCGGCACGTTATGTGGCGACCCGCGCGCCACCAGCGGGCGAATTGTGTTTGATGGTAAAGACATTACCGACTGGCAGACGGCGAAAATCATGCGCGAAGCGGTGGCGATTGTCCCGGAAGGACGTCGCGTCTTCTCACGCATGACGGTGGAAGAGAATCTGGCGATGGGCGGCTTTTTTGCTGAACGCGACCAGTTCCAGGAGCGCATAAAGTGGGTCTATGAACTGTTTCCACGTCTCCATGAGCGCCGTGTTCAGCGGGCAGGCACCATGTCTGGCGGTGAACAGCAGATGCTGGCGATTGGTCGCGCTTTGATGAGTAACCCACGTTTGCTATTGCTTGATGAACCCTCGCTCGGACTGGCACCGATTATCATCCAGCAAATTTTCGACACCATCGAGCAACTGCGCGAGCAGGGGATGACCATCTTCCTCGTCGAGCAGAACGCCAACCAGGCGCTAAAACTGGCGGATCGCGGCTATGTGCTGGAAAACGGTCATGTGGTGCTCTCCGATACCGGCGACGCGCTGCTGGCGAATGAAGCGGTGAGAAGCGCGTATTTAGGTGGGTAAATTATCAATAACCCGGTAGTCACGTTCTGCCGGGTTCTTTGTCCGTATACAGACTTGTTTCAACTGACCGGGAGGATTAAAACCAGACCACTTATTTGCCACGGAAAGGTTCCCTCCCATGCATTATGCCGTTGTCGTCATGCTTGAACTGCTTTGCTGTATTCACGCTTATCGCTCCGGACAAGAGCGATACTGGATTTTTATTATCTTCTGTTTTCCGGTGATTGGCTGCGTGGCGTATTTCGTCATGGTTATGCTGCCTGAAACGGGCGCTGACCGTCACGGGCGTACTTTGCTGATGCGCCTGCAGGACAAAATCAGCCCGGAACGCCACCTGCACAAATTAACCGAAGAGCTGGCGATTGCCGAGACCAATCAAAACCATTATGCGTTAGCTAACGAACTGGCGCGCCTTGGGCGTTATCACGAAGCCGTTCCCCATTATCAGCAGGCGTTAAGCGGAATTTTCGCCCATGAAGCGGTAATGATGTTAAGCCTGGCGCAGGCGCAATTTGCTATTCAGGAGTTCGCCGCCTGTCAGCAGACGCTGGAAGATGTGATGCGTTATAACCCCGATTTTCAGTCGGCAGACGGGCATTTGTTATTTGCCAGAGCGTTAGCCGCACAAGAAAAATACGCTGATGCGGAAAGCGAGTTTGAGGTGCTTGTTTCTTATTACCCCAGCCCGCAGGCGCGTATTTACTATGCGGAGTTGCTGGCGAAAATGAGTCGACTACGTGAAGCCAACGAGCAATATGTTGCTGTGGTTGATACGGCTAAACGCTCAAGACCACATTATAGAAAACACCACCGGGAATGGATTAAGACCGCCAATGACCGACTGAAGCAGAGTATTGTTCGATAAGTGCTGCGCCAGATAGTCTCTGGCGCATTAATTTTTCCCAACGTAGCATTATCCGTGCCCCATCTCCCATTTTCCCTCACCCGTACCGTCACCGCCTTGTCATCTTTCTGACACCTTACTATCTTACAAATGTAACAAAAAAGTTATTTTTCTGTAATTCGAGCATGTCATGTTACCCCGCGAGCATAAAACGCGTGAATTCGCGCATTCGGTACAACAAGAGAGATAAACGATGAAACCGTTACATTATACAGCTTCAGCACTGGCGCTCGGACTGGCGTTAATGGGGAATGCACAGGCAGTGACGACCATTCCGTTCTGGCATTCTATGGAAGGGGAACTGGGTAAAGAGGTGGATTCTCTGGCCCAACGTTTTAACGCCGAAAACCCGGATTACAAAATTGTACCGACCTATAAAGGCAACTACGAACAGAATTTAAGTGCGGGGATTGCCGCATTTCGTACCGGCAACGCGCCGGCTATTTTGCAGGTTTATGAAGTTGGCACCGCCACCATGATGGCGTCGAAAGCCATTAAACCGGTGTATGACGTGTTTAAAGAAGCGGGGATTCAATTCGATGAGTCGCAGTTTGTGCCGACGGTTTCAGGTTACTACTCCGACAGCAAAACCGGCCACTTACTCTCCCAGCCGTTCAACAGCTCGACTCCCGTTCTCTATTACAACAAAGACGCCTTCAAGAAAGCGGGGTTAGACCCGGAACAGCCGCCGAAAACCTGGCAGGATCTGGCGGACTATGCCGCAAAACTGAAAGCCTCCGGCATGAAGTGCGGCTACGCAAGCGGCTGGCAGGGCTGGATCCAACTGGAAAACTTTAGCGCCTGGAACGGTCTGCCGTTTGCCAGCAAAAACAACGGCTTTGACGGCACGGACGCGGTGCTTGAGTTCAACAAGCCGGAGCAGGTGAAACACATCGCCATGCTCGAAGAGATGAACAAGAAGGGCGATTTCAGTTACGTCGGGCGTAAGGATGAATCCACCGAGAAGTTCTATAACGGTGATTGCGCGATGACGACCGCTTCTTCCGGTTCTCTTGCCAACATTCGCGAGTATGCCAAATTCAACTACGGTGTAGGCATGATGCCGTACGACGCCGATGCGAAAGATGCGCCACAAAACGCCATTATCGGCGGGGCCAGCCTGTGGGTGATGCAGGGCAAAGATAAAGAAACTTACACCGGCGTGGCGAAGTTCCTCGACTTCCTCGCGAAGCCAGAAAACGCTGCCGAGTGGCATCAGAAAACCGGTTATCTGCCAATCACCAAAGCGGCGTATGACCTGACCCGTGAGCAGGGCTTTTACGAGAAAAACCCCGGGGCGGATACCGCGACGCGTCAGATGCTGAACAAGCCGCCGTTGCCGTTCACCAAAGGGCTGCGTCTGGGCAATATGCCGCAGATCCGCGTGATTGTGGATGAAGAGCTGGAAAGCGTGTGGACTGGTAAGAAGACGCCACAGCAGGCGCTGGATACCGCTGTTGAGCGTGGGAACCAGTTACTGCGCCGCTTTGAGAAATCTACGAAGTCTTAACCAGTGAAATGTCGGATGCGTTTCGCTTATCTGACCTGGCATCGCGTGTAGGCCGGAAAAGCGAAGCGCATCCGGCACAGTTCAGGAATTAACCGTAATGTCATCATCCCGTCCGGTGTTCCGCTCGCGCTGGCTGCCTTATTTGTTGGTCGCGCCGCAGCTCATCATCACCGTTATCTTTTTTATCTGGCCTGCGGGCGAAGCGTTGTGGTACTCGCTACAAAGCGTCGATCCGTTTGGCTTTTCCAGCCAGTTTGTCGGCCTGGATAACTTCGTCACGCTGTTTCATGACAGCTACTATCTCGACTCCTTCTGGACGACGATAAAATTCAGCACCTTTGTCACGGTCAGCGGTTTGCTGGTGTCGCTGTTCTTCGCGGCGCTGGTGGAGTACATCGTGCGCGGCAGCCGTTTCTATCAAACCTTAATGCTGCTGCCGTATGCCGTGGCTCCCGCCGTTGCCGCCGTATTGTGGATCTTCCTGTTTAACCCTGGTCGCGGGCTGATCACTCATTTTCTCGCTGAGTTCGGCTACGACTGGAACCATGCGCAAAACAGCGGTCAGGCAATGTTCCTGGTGGTGTTTGCCTCAGTATGGAAGCAAATCAGCTACAACTTTCTGTTCTTCTATGCCGCGCTGCAATCCATTCCTCGTTCGTTGATTGAAGCCGCAGCCATCGACGGCGCAGGTCCAATTCGCCGCTTCTTTAAGATTGCGTTGCCGCTTATCGCCCCGGTGAGCTTCTTCCTGCTGGTGGTGAACTTGGTGTACGCCTTCTTCGATACCTTCCCGGTGATCGACGCCGCCACGTCCGGCGGACCAGTACAGGCTACCACGACGCTGATTTATAAGATCTACCGCGAAGGCTTTACCGGGCTGGATTTGGCTTCGTCTGCCGCGCAGTCGGTGGTGTTGATGTTCCTCGTCATCGTGCTGACGGTGGTGCAGTTCCGCTATGTTGAAAGCAAGGTGCGTTACCAATGATTGAGAACCGTCCGTGGCTGACAATATTCAGCCATACCATGCTGATCCTCGGGATCGCGGTGATCCTCTTCCCGCTGTACGTGGCGTTTGTCGCGGCGACGCTGGATAAACAGGCCGTCTACGCCGCGCCGATGACGCTCATCCCCGGCACGCATCTGCTGGAAAACATCCACAACATCTGGGTGAACGGGGTAGGCACAAATAGCGCGCCGTTCTGGCGGATGTTGCTTAACAGCTTCGTGATGGCGTTCAGCATTACGCTCGGCAAAATTACCGTCTCGATGCTCTCGGCATTTGCCATTGTCTGGTTTCGTTTTCCGCTGCGTAACCTCTTCTTCTGGATGATTTTTATCACCCTGATGCTGCCAGTTGAAGTGCGTATCTTCCCGACAGTAGAAGTCATCGCCAACCTGAATATGCTCGACAGCTACGCTGGTTTAACGCTGCCGCTGATGGCCTCGGCAACCGCTACCTTCCTGTTCCGCCAGTTCTTTATGACGCTACCGGATGAGCTGGTGGAAGCGGCGCGGATCGACGGTGCGTCACCAATGCGTTTCTTTTGCGACATCGTTTTCCCGCTGTCGAAAACCAATCTGGCGGCGCTGTTTGTGATCACTTTTATTTACGGCTGGAACCAGTATTTGTGGCCGTTGTTGATTATTACCGACGTTGATCTCGGCACCACTGTGGCAGGGATCAAAGGGATTATCGCCACAGGCGAAGGCACCACGGAATGGAACTCAGTGATGGCGGCGATGTTGTTAACGCTTATCCCTCCGGTGGTGATTGTTTTAGTGATGCAGCGTGCCTTCGTGCGCGGCCTGGTCGATAGTGAGAAATAAGATGGCAGGACTGAAATTACAGGCAGTAACCAAAAGCTGGGATGGCAAAACCCAGGTCATTAAACCGCTGACCCTTGATGTGGCGGATGGCGAATTTATAGTGATGGTCGGGCCGTCTGGCTGCGGGAAATCCACGCTGCTGCGCATGGTTGCCGGGCTGGAGCGGGTCACCGAAGGCGATATCTGGATTAACGACCAACGCGTGACCGAAATGGAGCCGAAAGATCGCGGGATTGCGATGGTGTTCCAGAACTACGCTCTTTATCCGCATATGAGTGTCGAAGAAAACATGGCGTGGGGGCTGAAAATTCGCGGCATGGGCAAGCAGCAAATAGCCGAGCGTGTTAAAGAAGCGGCGCGCATTCTGGAGCTGGACGACCTGCTCAAGCGCCGTCCGCGTGAGCTTTCTGGCGGTCAGCGTCAGCGTGTAGCGATGGGCCGCGCGATTGTGCGCGATCCGGCGGTGTTCCTGTTTGATGAGCCGCTCTCTAACCTCGACGCCAAGCTGCGCGTGCAGATGCGCCTTGAGCTGCAACAACTGCACCGTCGCCTGAAAACGACTTCACTCTACGTTACTCACGATCAGGTTGAGGCGATGACGCTCGCTCAGCGGGTAATGGTGATGAACGGCGGCGTTGCCGAACAGATTGGCACGCCAGTTGAAGTCTACGAAAAGCCCGCCACTCTGTTTGTGGCGAGTTTTATCGGCAGTCCGGCGATGAACCTGCTGACAGGCCGCGTGAATAACGATGGCACGCATTTCGAACTGGACGGGGGGATGGCGCTACCGCTAAACGGTGGCTACCGTCAGTATGCCGGGCGTAAAATGACTCTTGGCATTCGCCCGGAACATATTGCGTTAAGCTCGCAGGCAGAAGGCGGCATACCGCTGGTGATGGACACGCTGGAGATCCTCGGCGCAGATAACCTGGCGCACGGACGCTGGGGCGAACAGAAGCTGGTGGTGCGACTGGCGCATCAGGAGCGCCCGACGGCAGGCAGCACGCTGTGGCTGCATCTGCCGGAAAATCAGCTACATCTTTTTGATGGTGAAACAGGACAACGAGTATGAGTAACTGGCCTTATCCCCGCATTGTCGCCCACCGTGGCGGCGGTAAGCTGGCCCCGGAAAACACCCTGGCGGCAATCGACGTTGGGGCAAAATACGGTCATAAGATGATCGAATTTGACGCGAAGTTATCGAAAGATGGCGAGATCTTCTTGCTTCATGACGACAATCTCGAACGCACCAGCAATGGCTGGGGCGTCGCGGGCGATCTGAACTGGCAGGATTTACTGCGCGTGGATGCAGGCAGTTGGTACAGCAAAGCGTTTAAAGGTGAGCCGCTGCCGTTGCTTTCGCAGGTGGCGGAACGCTGCCGTGAACATGGGATGATGGCAAATATCGAAATCAAACCCACCACTGGCACTGGTCCATTAACGGGCAAAATGGTATCGCTGGCGGCGCGCGAACTGTGGGCTGGTATGACGCCGCCGCTGCTGTCATCGTTTGAGATTGATGCTTTAGAAGCCGCGCAACAGGCTGCACCGGAACTGCCGCGCGGTTTGTTGCTGGATGAGTGGCGCGACGATTGGCGCGAACTGACCACGCGGCTGGGCTGCGTCTCTATTCATCTCAATCATAAGTTGCTCGATAAAGCGCGAGTGATGCAGTTGAAAGACGCTGGATTACGGATTCTGGTTTATACCGTCAACAAACCCCAGCGCGCGACAGAGTTGCTGCGCTGGGGCGTGGATTGCATCTGTACCGATGCGATTGATGTGATTGGCCCGAACTTTACGGCCCAATAGTTTTCAACGGAATATCAGGCTGCGGCGTGCTGGGCGGATTCAGCATGTCGCCGTTTCTCCTCTCCGGCAACATATGCTGCTGATTCAACGAACTATCCGGATTACGGTTGCTGTTTAACATCCCGCCGTTGGTGTTGGGCAGCATTTGCTGCCGGGCGGGATTTAGCTCCCCCGGCTGCGACTGCAATACCCGCTGAGAGTTGCTATTAATCTGATTTTCTAAATGCTGCTGTTGTAATTGCGTCTGAGTTTTCAGTTGCTGATTCAGCATCCCTTTTTGCTGGATTTGCTGCGTTTGCATTTGAGTTTGCATCCGCTGCTGGCTGGGGATCTGATATCCCGGCTGGTTGGGGTTATTCAGAGTATTAATGGGCTGTGCAAAGCCGACAAACGGCAGGAGTGCCGTCAAAAGCAGAAGTCGTTTCATCGCGTATCCTCCTCTGAAGATATCCTTTAAGTTTACTCGCTTCCCGGCAAAACGATGATTAATTCAGAGTTATATACCAGGCTTAGCTGGGGTTGCCCCACTCATAACTGGAGAATAACGATGATAAAACCGACGTTTTTACGCCGGGTGGCCATTGCTACTTTGCTTTCAGGATGTTGTTTTAGTGCTGTCGCCGCGCCACCTGCGCCGCCGCCCGTTTCATATGGTGTGGAGGAGGATGTCTTCCATCCGGTACGCGCGAAGCAGGGGATGGTGGCTTCTGTGGACGCCACTGCCACTCAGGTGGGGGTAGATATCCTTAAGGAGGGTGGGAATGCCGTTGATGCCGCCGTGGCCGTGGGGTATGCGCTGGCGGTAACGCATCCGCAGGCGGGGAATCTGGGCGGCGGTGGTTTTATGCTGATCCGCTCGAAAAATGGCAATACCACCGCTATCGATTTCCGCGAAATGGCGCCAGCCAAAGCAACACGCGATATGTTCCTCGATGACCAGGGCAACCCGGACAGCAAAAAATCACTCACTTCGCATCTGGCTTCCGGCACACCCGGTACGGTAGCGGGCTTCTCGTTGGCGCTGGAGAAATACGGCACCATGCCGTTGAATAAAGTGGTGCAACCGGCGTTTAAACTGGCACGCGATGGTTTTATTGTTAACGACGCGCTGGCTGACGATCTCAAAACCTACGGCAGTGAAGTGCTACCAAATCACGAAAACAGCAAAGCTATCTTCTGGAAAGAGGGCGAACCGCTGAAAAAGGGCGACAAGCTGGTACAGACGAATCTGGCAAAGAGCCTGGAGATGATTGCCGAAAACGGCCCGGATGAATTCTACAAAGGCACGATAGCGGAACAAATCGCCCTGGAGATGCAGAAAAACGGTGGCTTGATCACTAAAGAAGATTTAGCGGCCTATAAAGCGGTCGAACGTACACCAATAAGTGGCGATTATCGCGGGTATCAGGTTTACTCCATGCCACCGCCATCCTCCGGCGGGATCCATATCGTGCAGATCCTCAATATTCTGGAAAACTTCGATATGCAGAAATACGGCTTTGGCAGCGCCGACGCGATGCAAATCATGGCAGAAGCGGAGAAACATGCCTACGCCGATCGCTCGGAATATCTTGGCGACCCGGATTTTGTCAAAGTACCGTGGCAGGCGCTGACCAATAAAGCCTATGCCAAATCTATTGCCGATCAAATCGATATCAATAAAGCGAAGCCATCCAGCGAAATTCGTCCTGGCAAGCTTGCGCCTTATGAGAGTAATCAAACTACCCATTACTCAGTGGTGGATAAAGACGGTAACGCCGTGGCGGTGACCTATACGCTGAACACCACCTTCGGTACGGGCATTGTCGCGGGCGAGAGCGGTATTTTGCTCAATAACCAGATGGATGATTTCTCCGCCAAACCAGGCGTACCGAACGTTTACGGGCTGGTGGGCGGCGATGCCAACGCCGTCGGGCCGAATAAACGCCCGCTGTCGTCGATGTCACCAACCATTGTGGTCAAGGATGGTAAAACCTGGCTGGTCACCGGAAGCCCAGGCGGTAGCCGGATTATCACCACTGTGCTGCAAATGGTGGTGAACAGCATCGATTATGGCATGAATGTCGCCGAAGCGACCAATGTGCCGCGTTTCCACCATCAGTGGCTGCCGGACGAGCTGCGTGTCGAGAAAGGATTTAGCCCGGATACGCTCAAGCTGCTGGAAGCAAAAGGTCAGAAAGTGGCGCTAAAAGAGGCGATGGGCAGTACGCAAAGTATTATGGTTGGGCCGGACGGTGAGTTGTACGGTGCATCCGACCCGCGCTCGGTGGATGATTTAACGGCGGGGTACTAAGGTTAGCGGCCCTCTTCGTGGGAAGAGGGCCGTATTGTCAGGGCAAGCCGAAGGTAGCTTTTTTTATTTCATAATCCTGTAGATATTCTTCCAGCGGCTTTGCCGTTCCCAGCGAATGAATTTCACCACTGTCTTTATCAATAATAAAAGGTGCGTTACCAGCTAAGCGCGCGGCCTCATCACCAGTTTCGAGAAATTCTCGTGCTTCGAAACAGAAATACCAGCCCTGGCTAAAGCGTCCATGTAGAGTAATGACGACGGCGAGATCTGCATCATCAAGGTAATGGTTCGCTTTCGCGAATGCTTCCTGATAATTAATCATAATGATTCTGGATTTTCCGATGGGGCAGTTAGGTCATGCTTTTTTTCAAGCGCAACATATCCAACAAAGCCTTAATAAAATATTGTAATTTACAATAAGTTAATGATGTTCATTTCACCCGCGCCATATAATACGCATCGACATATTCGCCATTACGCAAAGCATACTTCTTACCGGTCCCTTCAATCTCAAAGCCGAATTTTTTATAGACCTTAATTGCTGGCGCGTTATCAACGAACACCGTTAGTTCAATACGATCTACCCGCAACCAGTTGTCGCACATTGCAATCATCTCTCGCATCAGGGTGCTGGCGACGCCGCGGTTCTTCCAGCGGGAGTCGACACAGATACCAAAGTCGGCAACATGACTGCGGCGTGGGCGTTGTTGCACGTCAATGGTGAGATGGCCTACGACGATTCCATCAATACAGGCGACTAACTGCTTGATGCCGGGACGATCGGCGAGTCGCTCCTGCCACATATGATCGGAAGGATGAGGCACCTGTAGTGTGTTGCAATACACCTCCGGCTGGGCGTGAATCTGCCTGATGGCCTCGTAATCCCGTGTTTCTGCATGGCGTATTACTATCTCACTCATTCCTTTGTCCTCTTTGGGGTAAATGTCCCTTTCAACATCATTGACTTTCAAATGCGAGTCAAATGCATTTTTTTGCAAAAAGTGTTGGACAAGTGCGAATGAGAATGATTATTATTGTCTCGCGATCAGGAAGACCCTCGCGGAGAACCTGAAAGCACGACATTGCTCACATTGCTTCCAGTATTACTTAGCCAGCCGGGTGCTGGCTTTTTTTTTGACCTTTCGTTCTCAATTTATCCACGGGAGTGCTTGTGTTCGTTATGCGCACTCCTGTAGGAACCGCGTCCGCTTTGCGCTAAGGTGGTAGATAACCACCTTAAAAAGGACGAAATCATGGTCATCAACTGCGCCTTTATTGGCTTCGGCAAAAGCACCACCCGTTACCATCTGCCGTATGTACTTAACCGCAAGGATAGCTGGCATGTCGCGCATATTTTCCGCCGCCATGCGAAGCCGGAAGAACAAGCTCCCATTTATTCCCATATTCATTTCACCAGCGATCTCGACGAAGTGCTAAACGATCCTGACGTTAAGTTGATTGTCGTCTGCACCCACGCGGACAGCCACTTCGAGTACGCGAAGCGCGCGCTGGAAGCCGGGAAAAATGTGCTGGTCGAAAAACCGTTCACCCCGACACTTGCGCAGGCGAAAGAGCTGTTTGCGCTGGCGAAAAGCAAAGGGCTGACCGTTACGCCGTATCAGAATCGTCGCTTTGACTCCTGTTTTCTGATGGCGAAAAAAGCGATTGAAAGCGGCAAGCTGGGAGAGATTGTTGAAGTGGAAAGCCATTTTGACTATTACCGCCCGGTGGCAGAAACCAAACCTGGACTGCCGCAGGATGGCGCGTTCTATGGCCTTGGTGTGCATACCCTCGACCAGATTATCTCGCTGTTCGGTCGCCCGGATCACGTCGCTTATGACATCCGCAGCCTGCGTAATAAAGCCAATCCTGACGACACCTTCGAAGCGCAGCTGTTTTATGGCGATCTAAAAGCCATCGTCAAAACCAGCCATCTGGTGAAAATCGATTATCCGAAATTTATCGTTCACGGTAAGAAAGGTTCGTTTATTAAATACGGTATCGACCAGCAGGAAACCAGCCTGAAGGCTAATATTATGCCGGGCGAGCCGGGATTCGCAGCGGATGATTCGGTCGGTGTGCTGGAGTATGTCAATGACGAGGGCGTTACGGTCAGAGAAGAGATGAAGCCGGAGATGGGCGATTACGGACGCGTTTATGATGCGTTGTACCAAACCATCACCAGCGGGGCGCCAAATTACGTCAAGGAATCTGAAGTTCTTACCAATCTTGAAATCCTTGAACGCGGATTTGAGCAAGCCTCTCCCTCCACAGTGACTCTCGCGAAGTAAGTTTGATGGCCCCTCAAATAGTTCAATTTTTTTGAACAGAGGGGTCAATTTTCACCCTCTATCATCCCAGGCGGATCGGGTCCACACTAAGCCCATCGAAATCATTCAGGGGGCGAATACAAATGATCTACTTACGCAAAGCAAATGAACGTGGTCATGCAAATCATGGCTGGCTGGACTCCTGGCATACTTTCTCTTTTGCCAATTATTACGACCCGAACTTTATGGGCTTCTCCGCGCTGCGCGTGATTAACGACGACGTGATTGAAGCAGGGCAGGGCTTCGGCACTCACCCGCATAAAGATATGGAAATTTTGACCTACGTGCTGGAAGGTACTGTTGAGCATCAGGACAGCATGGGCAATAAAGAGCAGGTTCCGGCGGGAGAGTTCCAGATTATGAGTGCGGGTACGGGTATTCGTCACTCAGAGTACAACCCAAGCAGCACCGAGCGTCTGCATCTGTATCAGATCTGGATCATGCCAGAAGAAAACGGTATTACGCCGCGTTATGAACAGCGTCGCTTCGATGCCGTACAGGGCAAACAACTGGTGCTCTCGCCGGATGCGCGTGATGGTTCATTGAAAGTGTATCAGGATATGGAACTGTACCGCTGGGCGCTGGTAAAAGATGAGCAGTCGATTCATCAGATTGCCGCTGAACGCCGCGTCTGGATTCAGGTAGTGAAAGGCAATGTTACCATTAACGGCGTGAAAGCCTCGACCAGCGATGGTCTGGCAATCTGGGATGAGCAGGCAATCTCCATCCATGCTGATAGCGACAGTGAAATTCTGTTGTTCGATTTACCGCCAGTATAAATTTATCTCACAACCTTCCTGAGGAATCGGGAAGGTTCTGATGCGTCCGTGGTAAACTAAAGGAATCTATCCCTTTTGTACCTTTCAGGACGATGAAAAAGAAAAGACCCGTACTTCAGGATGTGGCTGACCGTGTAGGCGTGACCAAAATGACGGTCAGCCGTTTTTTACGCAACCCGGAGCAGGTTTCCGTCGCTCTACGTGGCAAGATTGCCGCCGCTCTTGATGAACTGGGTTATATTCCCAATCGCGCGCCCGATATCCTCTCTAACGCCACCAGCCGGGCGATTGGCGTCCTGTTACCTTCACTCACCAACCAGGTTTTCGCTGAAGTATTACGCGGTATCGAAAGCGTCACCGACGCACACGGTTATCAGACGATGCTGGCGCACTACGGTTATAAACCGGAAATGGAGCAAGAACGTCTCGAGTCGATGCTTTCCTGGAATATCGACGGGCTTATTCTCACCGAACGTACCCACACGCCCCGCACCTTAAAGATGATTGAAGTAGCGGGTATTCCGGTGGTGGAGCTGATGGACAGTAAGTCGCCGTGCCTCGATATCGCCGTCGGTTTTGATAACTTTGAAGCGGCACGCCAGATGACCACCGCCATTATTGCCCGCGGGCATCGTCACATTGCCTATCTCGGCGCACGCCTCGACGAACGTACTATCATCAAACAGAAGGGATATGAACAGGCGATGCTGGATGCAGGCCTGGTGCCGTATAGCGTGATGGTCGAGCAATCTTCTTCTTACTCTTCCGGTATTGAACTGATTCGCCAGGCGCGGCGGGAATATCCGCAGCTGGATGGCGTATTTTGTACTAACGATGACCTGGCGGTCGGTGCGGCATTTGAATGTCAGCGTCTGGGGCTGAAAGTTCCTGACGATATGGCGATTGCCGGTTTCCACGGTCATGACATTGGTCAGGTGATGGAGCCACGGCTGGCGAGCGTGCTGACGCCGCGTGAGCGGATGGGCAGCATTGGCGCTGAGCGCCTGCTGGCGCGTATTCGTGGCGAATCTGTGACACCGAAAATGTTAGATTTAGGTTTCACCTTGTCACCGGGCGGATCTATTTAAGCTCACAAATTTGAAGTAGCTCACACTTATACACTTAAGGCACGGATGGATATTGCTTCTGTTTTGGTCCGGCTAGACAATGTTACCGATAACAGTTACCCGTAACATTCTTAATTCTTGTACTGTGGGGGCACCACTTTGAGCACGACTAATCATGATCACCACATTTACGTCTTAATGGGCGTATCGGGCAGCGGGAAATCTGCGGTCGCCAGTGAAGTGGCGCATCAACTTCATGCCGCGTTTCTTGATGGCGATTTCCTCCATCCGCGCCGCAATATCGAAAAAATGGCGTCTGGTGAACCGCTGAATGACGACGATCGTAAACCGTGGTTACAGGCGCTGAACGACGCCGCATTTGCCATGCAGCGTACCAATAAAGTGTCGCTGATCGTCTGTTCCGCACTGAAAAAGCACTATCGCGACCTGCTACGCGAGGGCAATCCGAATCTCTCTTTCATCTACCTGAAAGGCGATTTTGATGTGATTGAAAGCCGCCTGAAAGCGCGCAAAGGCCATTTCTTTAAAACCCAAATGCTGGTGACGCAGTTTGAAACGCTGCAGGAGCCGGGTGCGGACGAAACCGATGTACTGGTGGTGGATATCGATCAACCGCTGGAAGGTGTTGTGGCAAGCACCATTGAGGTTATTAAAAAAGGCAAATAAGTAGTGACTACATTAACGCTTGTTTTAACAGCAGTAGGGTCTGTTTTACTGCTGCTGTTTTTAGTCATGAAGGCGCGTATGCACGCTTTCCTGGCTTTGATGGTGGTGTCTATGGGGGCTGGCCTTTTTTCCGGTATGCCGCTCGATAAAATCGCAGCGACAATGGAAAAAGGGATGGGAGGCACCCTCGGCTTCCTGGCGGTGGTTGTCGCCCTGGGAGCCATGTTTGGCAAGATCTTACATGAAACCGGCGCGGTCGATCAGATTGCCGTCAAAATGCTCAAATCCTTCGGTCACAATCGCGCGCATTATGCCATTGGCCTTGCGGGCCTGGTTTGTGCGCTACCACTGTTCTTTGAAGTGGCGATTGTCCTGCTGATTAGCGTTGCTTTCTCAATGGCGCGCCATACCGGCACGAACCTGGTGAAGCTGGTTATCCCGTTATTCGCGGGCGTGGCGGCAGCAGCGGCGTTCTTACTACCGGGGCCAGCGCCAATGCTGCTGGCATCGCAGATGAATGCTGACTTTGGCTGGATGATCCTGATTGGCCTGTGTGCGGCAATCCCGGGAATGATTATTGCCGGGCCGCTGTGGGGTAATTTCATCAGCCGCTACGTGGAGCTGCATATTCCTGACGATATTAGCGAACCGCATCTCGGCGAAGGCAAAATGCCGTCCTTCGGATTCAGCCTGTCGCTGATCCTGTTGCCACTGGTGCTGGTGGGGCTGAAAACCATTGCCGCGCGTTTTGTGCCAGAAGGCTCTACCGCTTACGAATGGTTCGAGTTTATTGGTCATCCGTTTACCGCGATTCTGGTTGCTTGTCTGGTAGCAATTTATGGCCTGGCGATGCGTCGGGGTATGCCAAAAGACAAAGTGATGGAGATTTGTGGTCACGCGCTGCAACCGGCGGGGATCATTCTGCTGGTGATTGGTGCAGGCGGCGTGTTCAAACAGGTGCTGGTTGACTCTGGCGTAGGTCCGGCACTGGGCGAAGCGTTAACCGGCATGGGCCTGCCGATTGCCATCACCTGCTTTGTGCTGGCTGCGGCGGTGCGTATCATTCAGGGTTCTGCCACCGTTGCCTGTTTAACGGCGGTGGGACTGGTGATGCCGGTTATTGAACAACTGAACTACTCCGGTGCGCAAATGGCGGCGCTGTCGATTTGTATCGCCGGTGGTTCGATTGTTGTCAGCCACGTTAACGACGCTGGTTTCTGGTTGTTCGGTAAATTTACCGGCGCGACCGAAGCCGAAACGCTGAAAACCTGGACCATGATGGAAACCATCCTCGGCACTGTTGGTGCCATCGTCGGGATGATTGCATTCCAGCTGTTGAGTTAAGTTTGTTCGCCCGGTAGTTGTGACGCTACCGGGCTCTTTTCGAAAAACTCTCCTCGTTACCCCTTCATCCACATTCGAATGCCGTCAAGGAACATCTGGGTTGCCATCATCACCAGAATCAATCCCATCAGGCGTTCAAGTGCGTTCACTCCTTTCTCGCCCAGCAGACGTAAAAATAGTGAAGACTGCAGCAGGATAACAAAGGTGCCACCCCAGGCCAGCAGCAGAGCAATCACCAGATGTCCCATCTGATTCGGGTACTGATGAGACAACAACATCAGCGTGGCGAGAATAGTTGGCCCGGCGACCAGCGGAATTGCCAGCGGCACAATAAACGGCTCTTCACCTGCCGGAAGCCCGCTGCTATTTCCTGAAGCGCTGGGGAAAATCATCTTAATGGCGATCAGAAACAAAATGATGCCGCCAGAAATGGAGACGGTTTCCGCCCGCAGGTTCAGAAATGCCAGAATTTTCTCACCCGCAAACAGGAACACCAGCATCAATAAGAGTGCAATAAGCAACTCGCGGACCATAATTGCCCGCCGTCTTTTTGGCTCAGTATGTTTCAGTACGGACATAAAAATAGGTAGGTTTCCGAGCGGATCCATAATCAAGATCAATAAAACTGCTGCAGAAATGATTTCATTCATAACTCAAATTCCCTGATAATTGTCGCGGACTTTCTGCGTGCCAACAAAGCACGATTAGTCGCATTACTGATGGCTTAGCGATCATTGATTAATTTCACTTGCGACTTTGGCTGCTTTTTGTATGGTGAAGGATGTGCCCAGGATTACGGCACATATATACAGCACACATCTCAGCAGGAAAAAAACGCTATGAAAAATGTTGGTTTTGTCGGCTGGCGCGGTATGGTCGGTTCCGTTCTCATGCAGCGCATGATTGAAGAAAACGACTTCGACGCCATTCGCCCTGTTTTCTTTTCTACTTCTCAACTCGGTCAGGCCGCGCCGACGTTCGGCTCCACCACGACCGGTACTCTTCAGGATGCCTTTGATCTGGAAGCGCTAAAGGCGCTCGATATCATTGTGACCTGTCAGGGCGGCGATTATACCAACGAAATTTATCCGAAGCTTCGCGAAAGCGGATGGCAGGGGTACTGGATTGACGCAGCTTCTTCGCTGCGCATGAAAGACGATGCCATCATCATCCTTGATCCTGTTAACCAGGATGTCATTACCGAAGGCCTGAATAAAGGCATCAGGACTTTCGTCGGCGGTAACTGTACCGTTAGCCTGATGCTGATGTCGCTGGGCGGATTATTTGCCAATGATCTGGTGGAATGGGTATCTGTTGCCACTTATCAGGCGGCGTCTGGCGGTGGTGCGCGCCATATGCGTGAACTGCTGACTCAGATGGGCCACTTATATGGTCATGTGTCTGAGGAGCTGGCAACACCATCTTCTGCAATTCTTGAGATTGAACGCAAGGTCACGACCTTAACCCGCAGTGGTGAACTGCCGGTTGATAACTTTGGTGTGCCGCTGGCGGGCAGTCTGATTCCGTGGATCGACAAACAACTCGATAACGGTCAGAGTCGTGAAGAGTGGAAAGGGCAGGCTGAAACCAACAAGATTTTGAACACCGCTTCCACTATCCCGGTGGATGGCTTGTGTGTCCGTGTTGGTGCTCTGCGCTGTCATAGCCAGGCGTTTACTATCAAGCTGAAAAAAGATGTGTCAATCCCGACCGTGGAAGAACTGCTGGCTGCACACAATCCGTGGGCGAAAGTGGTGCCAAACGATCGTGAAATCACCATGCGCGAACTGACGCCAGCAGCGGTGACCGGGACACTCACTACACCGGTTGGCCGTCTGCGTAAGCTGAACATGGGGCCTGAGTACCTGTCTGCCTTTACGGTTGGTGACCAGCTACTTTGGGGCGCAGCAGAACCATTACGTCGGATGCTTCGTCAACTGGCGTAATAATTTCTTTCTTTTCCAGGGGTGACGGGTCACCCCTTTTTTTGCGTAATACAGGAGTAGACGCAGATGTTAAGCATTAAACCGGGAGTCATTTAGAAGTTTGGCTATTCTTGAAAGGCAGCTTAATACCTGAAGGTATTGCAGCATTGCCTGGAGGTAGGACGGCGCAGAGAGGATGCATAGAGTGCTGCACCGTTCAGGTCAAAAATGTCACTACCTGATGTCGAAAATCAGTGGGAAGGGGTGACACTATAAAACAGGAAGACAACCATGTCCGATCGTATCGATAGAGACGTGATTAATGCGCTAATCGCAGGTCATTTTGCGGATCCTTTTTCCGTATTAGGAATGCACAAAACCAACGCCGGGTTGGAAGTCCGCGCCCTATTGCCCGATGCCACAGATGTCTGGGTTATCGAGCCAAAAACGGGGCGTAAACTCGCTAAACTTGAGTGTCTTGATTCTCGTGGTTTTTTCAGTGGTGTAATACCACGTCGTAAAAATTTTTTCCGCTATCAACTCGCTGTTGTCTGGCATGGACAGCAAAACCTGATCGATGATCCCTATCGTTTTGGTCCTCTTATTCAGGAGATGGATGCCTGGCTGTTATCCGAAGGAACTCACTTGCGCCCTTATGAAACACTTGGCGCGCATGCAGATACCATGGATGGCGTGACCGGAACTCGCTTCTCCGTTTGGGCACCCAATGCTCGTCGTGTCTCCGTTGTGGGGCAATTTAACTTTTGGGATGGCCGCCGTCACCCGATGCGTTTGCGTAAAGAAAGCGGCATTTGGGAATTATTCATTCCTGGCGCCCATAACGGTCAGCTTTATAAGTACGAGATGATTGATGCTAACGGCAATCTTCGTCTGAAGTCTGATCCTTATGCCTTTGAGGCGCAAATGCGCCCGGAAACCGCTTCACTTATTTGCGGGCTGCCTGAAAAGGTCGTACAGACCGAAGAGCGCAAAAAAGCGAATCAGTTTGATGCACCAATCTCTATTTATGAAGTTCATCTTGGCTCCTGGCGTCGTCATACCGACAACAATTTCTGGCTGAGTTATCGCGAACTGGCGGACCAGTTGGTGCCATATGCTAAATGGATGGGCTTTACTCACCTTGAGCTGCTGCCAATTAACGAACACCCCTTTGATGGCAGTTGGGGTTACCAGCCAACCGGCCTGTATGCTCCGACACGTCGCTTTGGCACCCGCGATGATTTCCGCTATTTCATTGATGCCGCACATGCAGCAGGTTTGAACGTTATTCTCGACTGGGTGCCAGGTCACTTCCCGACAGATGACTTTGCCCTGGCCGAATTTGATGGCACGAATCTGTATGAACATAGCGATCCGCGCGAAGGCTACCATCAGGATTGGAATACCCTGATCTACAACTATGGTCGTCGCGAAGTCAGCAATTTCCTTGTTGGTAACGCGCTGTATTGGATCGAGCGTTTTGGTATCGATGCGTTGCGAGTCGATGCTGTCGCTTCGATGATTTATCGTGATTACAGCCGTAAAGAAGGCGAGTGGATCCCGAACGAGTTTGGTGGCCGCGAGAATCTCGAAGCGATTGAATTCCTTCGCAACACCAACCGTATTATCGGTGAGCAAGTATCGGGCGCGGTGACGATGGCGGAAGAGTCTACCGACTTCCCAGGCGTTTCTCGCCCACAAGATATGGGCGGCCTCGGCTTCTGGTACAAGTGGAATCTGGGCTGGATGCACGACACCCTGGATTATATGAAGCTCGACCCGGTTTATCGTCAATATCATCACGATAAACTGACGTTCGGTATGCTCTACAACTACACTGAAAACTTCGTCCTGCCGTTATCACACGATGAAGTGGTTCACGGTAAGAAATCGATTCTTGATCGGATGCCGGGCGACGCATGGCAAAAATTTGCCAACATGCGCGCTTATTACGGTTGGATGTGGGCATTTCCGGGCAAGAAGCTGCTGTTCATGGGGAATGAATTTGCTCAGGGGCGTGAGTGGAATCATGACGCAAGCCTCGACTGGCATCTTCTGGAAGGCGGTGACAACTGGCATCACGGTGTCCAGCGCCTGGTGCGCGACCTGAATCATACTTATCGTCACCACAAAGCACTGCATGAGCTTGATTTTGACCCATATGGTTTTGAATGGCTGGTGGTAGATGACAAAGAACGCTCAGTGCTGATCTTTGTTCGCCGCGACAAAGCCGGGAATGAAATCATAGTTGCCAGTAACTTTACGCCAGTACCGCGTCATGATTATCGCTTTGGCATTAATCAACCTGGTAAATGGCGTGAAATTTTGAACACCGATTCCATGCACTACCACGGTAGTAATGCGGGTAACGGCGGCGTGGTACAGAGCGATGAGATCGCCAGCCACGGACGTCAGCACTCTCTGAGCATCACACTGCCACCGCTGGCTACCGTCTGGCTGGTTCGGGAGGGGGAATGACGCAACTGACAACCGGCAAGGCGACGCCTCATGGTGCAACGTATGACGGGCATGGCGTTAACTTTACACTCTTTTCTGCTCATGCCGAACGCGTAGAACTGTGTGTCTTTGATGCACAGGGAAATGAGGTACGTTTTGACCTGCCGGGGCGCAGCGGAGATGTCTGGCATGGCTATTTAGCAGATGCCAGACCCGGTTTGCGCTATGGTTATCGTGTACATGGTCCGTGGCAACCTGCCGCAGGGCATCGCTTTAACCCGGCGAAACTGTTGATTGATCCCTGCGCACGTCGTGTTGAAGGTGATCTTCATGATAACCCGCTATTCCACGCGGGCTATGAAACACCAGATAGCCGGGATAACGCCACCATCGCACCAAAATGTGTGGTGGTGTCTGATAGTTATAACTGGGAAGACGACGCCCCGCCGCGCACGCCGTGGGGCAATACGGTCATCTACGAAGCCCATGTAAAAGGCTTAACGTACCAGCACCCGGAAATCCCGGCAGAGATCCGTGGGCGGTATAAAGCGTTGGGCCATCCGGTAATGATCAACTATTTCAAACGGTTGGGGATTACCGCGCTGGAGCTGATGCCTGTTATCCATTTTGCCAGCGAACCGCGTCTGCAACGACTCGGATTGACAAACTATTGGGGCTATAACCCGATGGCGATGTTTGCGCTGCATCCGGTGTATGCCTGTTCGCCAGAAAGTGCGCTGGATGAGTTCCGGGATGCCGTTAAAGAGCTGCATAAAGCAGGAATCGAAGTCATTCTCGATATCGTCATCAACCATAGTGCAGAGCTGGATCTCGACGGGCCGATGTTCTCACTGCGCGGAATTGACAACCGTAGCTATTATTGGATCAAAGAGGATGGCGATTATCACAACTGGACGGGTTGTGGTAATACGCTGAATCTGAGTAATCCTGGCGTGATGGAATATGCGCTCGAATGCCTGCGTTACTGGGTTGAAACCTGCCATGTTGATGGTTTTCGTTTTGATTTGGCATCGGTAATGGGGCGCACTCCGGCGTTTCGCCAGGACGCACCACTTTTTACTGCTATCCAGAACTGCCCTGTACTTTCGCAGGTGAAGCTTATCGCCGAACCGTGGGATATCGGCGAAGGTGGATATCAGGTGGGAAATTTCCCACCGTTGTTTGCGGAGTGGAATGATCACTTCCGCGATGCAACCCGGCGTTTCTGGTTGCAACGTAATTTGTCACTGGGTGATTTTGCGGGGCGTTTTGCTGGCTCCAGCGACGTATTTAATCGTAACGGTCGTTTGCCAGGCGCATCAATAAATTTGGTCACTGCGCATGACGGTTTCACGTTACGTGACTGTGTCTGCTTCACAAATAAACACAATGAAGCAAATGGAGAAGAAAATCGCGACGGCAGCAACAATAACCATAGTAACAATCATGGTAAAGAAGGATTAGGCGGATCACTTGATCTGATTGAGCGTCGACGCGACAGCGTACACGCGCTGTTAACGACGCTTTTGCTTTCACAGGGAACGCCAATGCTGCTGGCAGGTGATGAACATGGCCATAGCCAGCATGGAAACAATAACGCGTATTGTCAGGATAATGCGCTGACCTGGCTGGACTGGGAGCGGGCAAACAATGGATTGACCGATTTTACAGCGGCATTGATTCATCTACGGCAACAAATTCCGGCACTGACACGAAATCAGTGGTGGCAAGAGAATGATGGCAATGTACGTTGGTTAAATAAAGATGGTCAGGTTTTAAGTGTTGAAGAGTGGCAACATGGTATGACATGTATGCAAATCATGTTATCCGACCGCTGGCTTATCGCACTGAATGCTACACCACATTTGGTTGATATTGTTCTGCCCGAGGGGGAATGGCGCGCTATTCCTCCTTTCGCCGGAGAGGATAATCCGGTCGTTTTGGAAGTCTGGCATGGGTCTGCGCACGGGCTGTGCGTGTTTCAAAAGTCATAGAAAAAGGAGTTAATTATGGTTGGGCTAGAAAAAAATGATCCGCTGATGTTGGCACGCCAGCTGCCCATCAAATCTGTTGCGCTCATTCTCGCAGGGGGTCGTGGAACCCGTCTGAAAGATTTAACTAATAAGCGAGCAAAGCCTGCCGTCCACTTTGGTGGAAAGTTTCGTATTATCGATTTTGCACTCTCTAACTGTATTAACTCCGGTATTCGCCGTATCGGCGTGATTACGCAATACCAGTCACATACGTTGGTGCAGCATATTCAACGCGGTTGGTCATTCTTCAATGAAGAGATGAATGAGTTCGTCGATTTGCTGCCTGCTCAGCAAAGAATGAAAGGCGAAAACTGGTATCGCGGAACGGCAGATGCGGTTACGCAGAACCTGGATATTATTCGTCGTTACAAAGCTGAGTACGTGGTAATCCTCGCCGGGGATCATATCTACAAGCAAGACTACTCGCGTATGCTGATCGACCACGTCGAAAAAGGTGCACGTTGCACCGTAGCTTGTATGCCAGTGCCTATTCAGGAAGCAAGTGCATTTGGTGTAATGGCTGTTGACCAGGACGAAAAAATTATTGAGTTCGTGGAAAAACCAGCAAATCCACCTTCAATGCCAAATGATCCAACTCGTTCGCTGGCCAGTATGGGGATTTACGTCTTTGACGCGGATTACCTGTATGAACTGTTGGAAGAAGACGATAACGACGAAAACTCCAGCCATGATTTCGGTAAAGATATTATTCCGAAGATCACCCAGGCTGGCATGGCTTATGCACATCCATTCCCGCTCTCTTGCGTACAGTCCGATCCTGATTCTGAACCGTACTGGCGCGATGTAGGTACGCTCGAAGCTTACTGGAAAGCGAACTTAGACCTGGCATCTGTTGTGCCAGAACTGGATATGTATGACCAGCACTGGCCGATTCGTACTTATAACGAATCTCTGCCTCCGGCGAAGTTTGTTCAGGACCGTTCAGGCAGCCATGGTATGACGCTTAACTCGCTGGTTTCCGGCGGCTGCGTGATCTCCGGTTCAGTCGTAGTGCAATCCGTTCTCTTCTCCAGAGTCCGTGTAAATTCATTCTGTAATATCGATTCGGCAGTATTGCTGCCGGAAGTATGGGTAGGACGTTCTTGTCGTTTACGTCGCTGCGTCATTGACCGTGCCTGTGTCATTCCGGAAGGGATGGTGATTGGGGAGAATGCGGAGGAAGATGCACGTCGTTTCTACCGTTCAGAGGAAGGCATCGTGCTGGTAACCCGTGAGATGCTGCGGAAGTTAGGGCATAAACAGGAGCGATAATGCAGGTTTTACACGTTTGTTCTGAGATGTTCCCGTTGCTAAAAACGGGCGGTCTGGCGGATGTCATCGGTGCGTTGCCTGCAGTGCAAATCGAGGATGGCGTGGACGCGCGCGTATTGTTACCTGCCTTCCCCGACATTCGTCGTGGTATTACGGATGCGCAGGTGGTAACCCGTCGGGATACGTTCGCCGGGCCAATTACGTTGCTGTTCGGCCACTACAACGGGGTCGGAATTTATCTGATCGACGCCCCGCATCTCTATGATCGTCCGGGTAGCCCATACCATGACACAAACTTGTTTGCTTACACTGACAACGTCATCCGTTTCGCTCTGTTAGGGTGGGTAGGATGCGAAATGGCTTGTGGACTCGATCCTTTCTGGCGTCCGGATGTTGTCCACGCTCACGACTGGCATGCTGGTCTGGCACCTGCTTATCTGGCAGCGCGGGGTCGCCCGGCGAAGTCAGTGTTTACCGTACATAACCTGGCGTATCAGGGGATGTTTTACGCCCATCATATGGATGAAATTCAGTTGCCGTGGTCGTTCTTTAACATTAACGGCCTGGAGTTCAACGGTCAGATTTCATTCCTGAAATCAGGGCTGTATTACGCTGATCACATTACGGCGGTTAGCCCGACTTATGCGCGTGAAATTACCGAGCCTCAGTTTGCATATGGTATGGAAGGTCTGTTGCAGCAGCGTCATCGGGAAGGTCGTCTTTCCGGGGTGTTGAATGGTGTTGATGAGAAAATCTGGAGTCCTGAAACAGACTTATTGCTCGCATCACGCTATACCCGTGACACACTGGAAGAGAAAGCGGAGAACAAACGTCAGTTGCAGATCGCCATGGGGCTTAAGGTTGACGATAAAGCGCCGCTTTTTGCTGTTGTGAGTCGCCTTACCAGCCAGAAAGGTTTGGATCTGGTACTGGAAGCATTACCCGGCCTGCTTGAGCAAGGCGGACAGCTCGCTCTTCTCGGCGCGGGCGACCCCGTTTTGCAGGAAGGGTTCCTGGCAGCCGCAGCGGAACATCCCGGTCAGGTAGGTGTACAGATTGGTTATCACGAAGCGTTTTCTCATCGCATTATGGGCGGCGCGGATGTCATTCTGGTGCCCAGCCGTTTTGAGCCGTGCGGTTTAACGCAACTTTATGGATTGAAGTACGGTACGTTACCGCTGGTGCGGCGTACTGGTGGGCTTGCTGATACGGTGTCTGATAGTTCGCTGGAAAACCTTGCGGACGGCATCGCCAGTGGGTTTGTATTTGAAGATAGCAATGCCTGGTCACTACTTCGTGCCATCCGACGCGCCTTTGTGTTGTGGTCCCGACCTTCTCTTTGGCGGTTTGTACAACGTCAGGCGATGTCAATGGACTTCAGCTGGCATGTCGCGGCGAAGTCGTACCGTGAGCTTTACTATCGCTTGAAATAGTATCCCAGGGATCACCTATATGAATGCTCCATTTACTTATGCATCGCCCACACTTAGCGTTGAGGCTCTTAAGCATTCAATCGCCTATAAGCTGATGTTTACGATTGGCAAAGATCCTGTCATTGCCAATAAACATGAATGGCTTAACGCGACACTGTTTGCGGTGCGCGACCGCCTTGTAGAGCGCTGGTTGCGCTCTAACCGTGCGCAGTTGTCGCAGGAAACTCGCCAGGTTTACTACCTGTCGATGGAGTTTCTGATTGGTCGAACCCTGTCCAATGCGTTGTTATCGTTAGGTATTTATGACGATGTTAAAAACGCACTGGAAGCAATGGGCTTAGATCTTGAAGAGTTGATTGATGAAGAAAATGACCCTGGCCTCGGCAACGGTGGTCTGGGGCGTCTGGCGGCCTGTTTCCTTGACTCACTGGCAACCTTAGGGCTGCCAGGTCGTGGTTATGGTATCCGTTACGACTACGGCATGTTTAAGCAGAACATCGTCAACGGCAGCCAGAAAGAGTCTCCAGACTACTGGCTGGAATATGGCAACCCGTGGGAGTTCAAACGGCACAACACCCGTTACAAAGTTCGCTTTGGCGGGCGTATCCAGCAGGAGGGTAAGAAAACTCGCTGGATTGAAACCGAAGAGATCCTCGCAGTTGCTTACGACCAGATTATCCCTGGCTACGACACTGACGCGACCAATACCTTGCGTTTGTGGAATGCTCAGGCCAGTAGTGAAATTAACCTCGGTAAATTCAACCAGGGCGACTACTTTGCCGCAGTGGAAGATAAAAACCACTCCGAGAACGTTTCCCGCGTACTTTACCCGGATGATTCCACCTACTCAGGTCGTGAGTTACGCCTGCGCCAGGAGTATTTCCTGGTCTCCGCCACCGTGCAGGATATTCTAAGCCGTCATTATCAGCTGCATAAAACCTACGACAATCTGGCGGATAAAATCGCCATTCACCTCAACGATACCCACCCGGTGTTGTCGATCCCAGAGCTTATGCGCCTGTTGATTGATGAGCATAAGTTTAGCTGGGATGACGCGTTTGAAGTGTGTTGTCAGGTCTTCTCCTATACCAACCACACGCTGATGAGTGAAGCGCTGGAAACCTGGCCGGTAGATATGCTGGGTAAAATCCTGCCGCGTCATTTGCAGATCATCTTTGAGATCAACGACTACTTCCTGAAAACCGTGCAGGAGCAGTATCCGAACGATACCGGTCTGCTGGGGCGTGCGTCGATCATTGATGAATCGAACGGCCGACGTGTGCGGATGGCGTGGCTGGCGGTTGTGGTTAGCCATAAAGTCAACGGTGTGTCCGAGCTGCACTCAAACCTGATGGTGCAATCGCTATTTGCGGATTTCGCGACGATTTTCCCTGGGCGCTTTACCAACGTGACGAACGGCGTAACGCCGCGTCGCTGGCTGGCTGTGGCTAACCCGTCGCTTTCCAAAGTGCTGGACGAAAATATTGGTCGTAACTGGCGTACCGACCTAAGCCAGCTCAGCGAACTTGAACAGCACTGCGATTTCCCGCTGGTTAATCGGGCAATTCACAATGCCAAGCTGGAAAACAAAAAGCGTCTGGCTATTTTTATCGCGCAACAGCTCAACGTTGTCGTTAATCCGAAAGCGTTGTTTGATGTGCAGATCAAACGTATCCACGAGTACAAACGTCAATTGATGAATGTGCTGCATGTGATTACCCGCTACAACCGCATTAAGGCTGATCCTGATGCAGAGTGGGTGCCGCGTGTGAACATTTTTGCCGGGAAAGCTGCTTCAGCATATTACATGGCAAAACACATCATTCACCTGATCAACGATGTGGCGAAAGTGATCAATAACGATCCGCAGATTGGCGACAAACTGAAGGTTGTATTTATCCCGAACTACAGCGTGAGTCTGGCGCAGATGATCATTCCAGCGGCTGATCTGTCAGAACAAATTTCCCTGGCAGGCACAGAAGCTTCCGGCACCAGTAATATGAAGTTTGCACTTAACGGCGCGCTGACTATCGGTACGCTGGACGGTGCGAACGTCGAGATGCTGGATCATGTCGGTGCTGACAATATCTTTATCTTTGGTAATACTGCGGAAGAAGTGGAAGAACTGCGTCGTCAGGGCTATAAGCCGCGTGAGTACTATGAGAAAGATGAAGAGCTGCATCAGGTGCTGACGCAAATTGGCAGCGGTGTTTTCAGCCCGGAAGAACCGGGGCGTTACCGGGATTTGGTGGATTCACTGATTAACTTTGGTGATCACTATCAGGTACTGGCTGATTACCGCAGTTACGTTGATTGTCAGGATAAAGTGGACGAACTGTATGGTCGCCAGGAAGAGTGGACTGCAAAAGCAATGCTGAACATCGCTAATATGGGTTATTTCTCTTCTGACCGCACTATCAAAGAGTACGCTGATCATATCTGGCATATCGATCCGGTGAGATTGTAATTATTACCTAATGACACTGCCGGGTGTTTCCATAAAGATTATCTTTAATGGAACACACGGCATTTTTTTGTATTGGTATAATACGTAAAACGAATAATTATTTTCATTGAATTTGCATTGTGAATGTATTCTGAAAATTAATTGTGAGAATTAATTTAAATCAAGAGGATTTGATATTATTTTTATATGAATAAGAGAAGATTATTCATTTTAATTATTGTTGTTGCCGTGGTTTAATTACTCTGGTGAATGTAATTCTCTTTTTTTTCAAGTGGATAGGTTATAATTTAAAACCATTGATTGCGAATCAGTTTTTTTAGAGTTAAATTATCCTCACTAAATATAATATTTATCTATCATTCTTTCTCTTCATTCATTCCTGTGGGGTTACCAGTACCCATTTATTCTTTTTTGTATCGTAACCCATGATAGTTACATATGAAAAATTGCCTATATCACTTGGATTTTTTAACAAAAGGAAAGGTATAAATGAAATTTCATTTATCTAATTTATCTGTAGCTTTACTGGCATCAGGTATGCTGATGTCAACAGCGGTAATCGCTGCGCCAGGCGATGCATCAAAATTTGGTGGCGCGGATACAGACTGGAGTACCGTTGATTATCCAAAACTTACCGATATGGATAGCAACACCGATGCGATGGGCGGAAACATCCGCTTTACGGGGCGTGTGGTTAAAGCGACATGCAAGGTTGCTACAGAATCGAAACAGATTGAAGTGGTACTGCCAGTCGTACCTTCTAACGCTTTCACAGGCATTGATACCGAGGCAACGGGAGCCAGTAACCAGACTGACTTCAACATTAAACTGACCGATTGTAGCAATACGGACAGTCAAAATATTGAATTTCGTTTTACTGGCGTAGCAGACAGTGCTAATCAGACGCTTGCCAATGAAGTTGAAGGAGACACTGATGCTGATGGTAATGGCGAAGCAGGTGCAACAGGTGTAGGGATTCGTATTTATTCTAAAAACACGACAGCTGATGGTCTGATTAAACTGAATACACAAACTCCTCAGGGTAGTGGTTCTTCGGCGGCTTACGTGATTCCCGGCGATGCAGTCAAACATGATTTTACTGCGGCATTTACTGCGGGCTATGCGCAGAACGGTAATACCGTTGCACCCGGTCTGGTTAAATCTACGGCAAGTTTCGTCGTGCTGTACGAATAATTACGCAAGAAAATTTCAGGTTACAGTTATTTGTAGCCTGAAATTAATATTACGTGTTGAATTATAATAAATAGACACGTATCAGTAATTAAAATTAGTTTCATCTACAAGGATGCAGTATGAGATGGATTTCAAAAAATAAATGTTTTACGAATAGAAACATTAATTCTTTGCTGAATGCTCAATATGTCATAAGGGTCGGTGCTCTATTTTTACTGTCTGCCATATCTGTCAACTCTATTGCTGCGGGTGGTTTCGGCCTCGGCTCCACGCGTCTGATTTATCCATCTGACAGTCAGCAAATTACATTAAATGTGCAGAATGGTGGGGCTAACACCAGCTATTTAATCCAGTCATGGGTTGATGACAATCAAAGCAGTAAAAAAAGTCAGGATTTTGTGGTTACGCCTCCTTTATTTATGTTGCCAACGCGAAAAGAAGCATCATTGAGGATAATGTTTATTGGTAAATCACAGTTACCGACTGATCGCGAAACATTATTCTGGATGAATGTGAAAGCGATTCCGCCAACGGATGAGAAGAATACCCAGAAAAACACGTTACAACTGGCGTTACAAAACAGAATTAAATTATTTTACCGTCCAATAAATTTACCTGTCCAGGCTGGTAAAGCGCGGGATATGCTGCGATTTAAATACGAAGGTAAACAACTGAAAATCATTAACCCTTCTCCCTATTATCTGACGGTGACTGGAATCAGGGTGCAAGGGACAAAATTACCTAATACGTTTGTTCCCCCGAAAAGTGACATCACAGTAACTTCACCGGTGACGTTAGCGGGGGAAATTACGTATCAAACAATTAATGATTACGGTGCTACGACGGCCAGGCAAAAGGGAACGATGCAATAAACCTGGAAGATAAAACATTAAAGTAACTCAGGTCAGGGATATGAACCTAAAGCTCAGAAAACTCGAACACGGGATGGCAAGGCACAAGCAGATGAGGCGGTGTATGCTGCTTCTACTGACACTTTTGCCTACGTGTTCAGTGGCGGGTATGCGCTTTAACCCTGCATTCCTGTCGGGTGATACCGAAGCTGTTGCTGATTTATCTCGTTTTGAGAAAGGGATGACATATCTGCCTGGTAGCTATGAGGTTGAAATATGGGTCAATGATTCGCCTTTGACATCACGTAAGGTGACTTTCAACGCTGATGAGCAGAATCAGTTGATCCCCTGTTTTTCGCTCGATGAGTTAGTTACTTTAGGAATTAACAAAAGTGCATTGCCGGAGCAGGCGCAAGCAGAGGGGAATAATTGTCTCGATTTACGTATATGGTTTGCAGAAGTTCAATATACTCCTGAACTGGATGCGCAACGACTCAAACTGACCTTTCCGCAGGCAATATTAAAGCATGAAGCACGTGGTTATATTCCGCCTGAGGAATGGGATAATGGTATCCCGGCCATTCTTATTAATTATGATTTTTCTGGCAACAGTGATCGTGGAGACTATGCGTCTGATAGTTATTATTTAAATCTCCGTTCAGGTTTAAATTTAGGGGCGTGGCGTTTTCGTGATTATTCTACATGGAGTCGTTCAGGTAATTCACCGGGTAAAATTGCACATGTGAGTAGTACGTTACAACGAGTAATTATTCCTTTTAAAAGTGAATTAACACTAGGTGATACCTGGTCTTCATCGGATGTTTTCGACAGCGTGAGTATTCGTGGTGCTAAACTTGAATCCGATGAAAACATGCTACCCGATAGCCAAAGTGGTTTTGCCCCCACTGTGCGCGGTATTGCTAAAAGTAATGCTCAGGTAACGATTAAACAAAATGGCTATGTTATTTATCAGACATATACTCCTCCCGGACCTTTTGAAATCAATGATCTGAACCCTACGTCTTCCGCTGGGGATTTGGAAGTTACGATCAAAGAGTCTGATAATTCCGAAACTATCTATACCATTCCTTACGCCGCTGTTCCCATTCTTCAACGAGAAGGGCATATTAAATATTCGGCAACGGTCGGTAAATATCGTAGCAATAGCTATAATCAAAACAGTCCGAATGTCTTTCAAGGAGATTTGATTTGGGGGTTACCCTGGGATATTACCGCCTACGGAGGGATGCAATACTCAAATAATTATCGGGCAATTGCACTCGGTCTTGGATTCAACTTTGGTATGTTTGGTGCGACGTCATTTGATTTGACGCAAGCCAATAGCACCCTTACTGATGGCAGTAAACATCAAGGGCAATCGTACCGTTTTCTATACTCAAAATCGTTAGTACAAACAGGTACGGCGTTTCAGATTATTGGTTATCGCTATTCGACGGAGGGATTTTATTCGTTGAGTGATACCACATACAAAAAAATGTCGGGTACGGTTATCGATCCAGATACCCTTAATGAAAAAGACTATGTTTATAACTGGAATGATTTTTATAATTTACGTTATAACAAAAGAGGAAAGTTTCAGGCAAATATATCGCAACCATTGGGCGAATATGGCTCTATGTATTTGGCGGCAAGTCAACAAACTTACTGGAATACGAATAATAAAGATACCTTGTATCAGGTTGGCTATAATACGAGCGTACATGGGATTTATTTAAATATTGCTTATAATTATAGCAAGTCACCAGGTTCAGATGCGGACAGAATCTTATCCGTAAATGTCTCATTGCCGATCAGTAATTGGTTATCACCAGCAGTCGATGGGCGTACTGTGACAAATTCTATGACAGCGACTTATGGTTACAATCAGGATAATAGCGGTCATGTAAATCAGTATGTCGGAGTATCTGGATCGCTGCTGGAACAACATAATCTCAACTATAATGTTCAACAAAATTTTGCCAACCAGAATAATGGCGAAAATGGCTCGGTAGGTTTAAATTACCGTGGTACATATGGTTCACTAAATTCTGGATACAGCTACGATAATAATCGTAACCAGCAATTTAACTATGGTTTAAGTGGTGCCATGGTTATTCACGAAAATGGTTTCACGCTAAGTCAGCCGTTAGGTGAAACAAATATACTGATAAAAGCGCCAGGGGCAAATAATGTTAATGTGGAACGCGGAACAGGGGTTAAAACAGACTGGCGTGGCTATGCTGTCGTACCTTATGCCACGGAATATCGGCGTAATAATATCTCTTTAGACCCTATGTCTATGAGTATGCATACAGAATTAGATGCTACTACTATGGAAGTGATACCTAGCAAAGGTGCTTTAGTTCGTGCTGAGTTTAATGCACATGTTGGTATTCGTGGTTTATTTAATATTCGCTATCGTAGTAAATCAGTTCCATTTGGTGCGACGGCCAGTGTATCCACTGAGGGGACAACTCAGATTACAGGAATAGTGGGTGACAGTGGGCAGGTATATCTCTCCGGTTTGCCTTTACAAGGCATAATAAATATACAGTGGGGAGAAAATTCTTATCAGCAATGTCGGGCAAGCTATCAATTACCAGAAAGCGAGCTAGCTAATGCTATTAGCTATGCAGACCTGGAGTGCCGCTAATGAATATATTACAGAAATTTATTCTATTAATTTTTACATCATTGTCCATGATGGTGATTTCATGTGATGCACTGGCTAACGATACCGTAGTAGTTACATTTACAGGACAATTATTAGCAAAAACTTGTGACATTACAGCTGGAAGTAAAGATCAGCCAGTAAATATGGGAACTTATGACGCCAATGATTTTTTGAATGTAGGGGACGTTTCTGACAGCCATACATTTACGATCAATCTGGAAGGGTGTCCTACAACAACCAGTACTGTTTATAGTTCAGGAGTAAGTGCTAATGTGCAGTTTACCGGGGATGCTGATGCTATAAATACTACTTTATTACGCCTGACTTCCAGTGCCGATAGTGCAACTGGGGTGGGCATCGAAATTTTAGACAGTAATGATAAAATTATAGCAATTAATAGTGAGTCAGGATTCAAAGAGTTAATTTTAAATAATAATGGCGATGCCAGTTTAACCTTTAAACTCCGCTATAAGTCAACTCAGCAAAACGTACATGCGGGACAGGCGAACGCACTGCTGTACTTTGATATAGACTATCAGTGAGGTTGATATGACACGCTACTGTAATTTAATTGCTCTGTTAATTTCTGTGATATCAATGCCATCCATTGCTGATGATATAACGCATGCAGGTGTTGTACGTATAGAAGGAATAATAACAGCAAAGACGTGTATTGTTGCCGATGAATCTAAAAATTTCACAGTTAACATGCCTGATGTTCCCAGCTATATGGTGAGAGATTCAGGGAATGTTACTGAAAAAATTGGCTTCTCTGTAAAGTTAACCCGTTGTGGCAGTGATGTCAGTAATGCCAATGTCACGTTTGATGGAACATCAGTGAGTGAAGACGCGGCCCTGTATAAACTGGAAGATGGCTCAGTCGATGGGTTAGCACTGGCTATTTTTGATAACAACAGACAAAGTATTAGTAATGGTATAAAGAGTACAAGTTTTGCCCTTACACCATTGGTAGATAATACATTGCATTTCTTTGCTGCTTATAAAGCTATAAAAAATGATGTACAACCAGGAGATGCGAATGCATCAGTTTCCTTTATCGTCACTTATGATTAATGTGCTGATATGCATTTTAATATGTTGCACAAATGCGCAAGCAGGAGTTGTTGTTGGCGGTACTCGTTTTGTTTACCCAGAAAAGCAGTCATCAATTTCGGTCGAGCTTAAAAATACTGCCAGTAAAGATATGCTGGTTAAAATCTCCGTGACACCTGATGATGGCCGTCAGTTAAAAGGGACGCTGGAATCTCAGCCTTTACTTCCAGATAAGGCATTTATTGTCACACCACCATTATTGGTACTTAAACAAGATAAAAATACTAAAATAAGAATTAATGGCATGGGTGCTTCATTACCTGCAGATCGTGAGAGTTTATTTATACTGAATGTGGCAGCGTTACCTGCTCAGGAACAAAACTCACAGCTTAAGAACGAGAATCAACTTCAGGTAGCTGTACGTAATCGGATGAAAATATTTTATCGCCCAGCGAAGTTATCAGGTAATGCACTTGAAGCTTATCAACAGTTACGCTGGTCACGAAACAATGAAGTTGTCACCATTTTTAACCCGACTCCCTGGTATGTGACACTCTATAATTTATCTATTGATGGTAAAAGCATAAATGGTGGCATGGTCGCACCATTTACTCATCGTCAACAGAATTGGTGTCAGCGGCAAGGATATTGCGAGATTAGCTGGCAAACATTGGATCTTTATAATAATGCCTTACCTGAATGGAACGTAAAGTTAAATGTTTTTCAAAATAATGCAATGGGTGCAGTAGCAATACATGGATAACTTTGGAGGCATGATGCTTACTTATTCTTGTGGACATATAAAAGAAATTATTTTATTGTTTGTTCTATCGATCTGTAGTTGCTATAACATCGTATATGCTGAAGATATGGGACGGGATCGCGCTTTTTGTTATCCTGGTGCGCCAGGTAATAATACTACTCCTGCGATGTTTTCTTATAATTTTGGCACTATCACTATCTCAGATGTTAATAATAACTCACCCGGAAAAGTACTACCCTCACAGAACTGGAAAATAGGAACTTACAAGGCTTACTGTAATTCATTGGATGATTATGAAGTTTATTTTTCTGGTGTGTCTGGGATTGATCCGTCGGGGGCGTCAGGTGATTATCAGGGGAGCGATATATTTATTCCTGTAACTCATGAAATATCTGTCTCGACACATGTAAAACTCTATAATAAAAATGGCTCACTGACAGATAAGACAGTACCTTTTGACAATTATAGCACTAATTATCCATTGGATAGAAGTAAACCATCGAGTTGGGGGTCAGGTACTGAAGGTTATATAAAAATTAGACTTGATAAAAAAATAATATCCGATATATCAATAAATAATGTATTGCTGGTTTCTTTGTATGTCAGTCAGCTCCCAACAGAGCATGGACCAATTCCAGTATTTAATGCTTATATTGGCAACTTAAATATTGAGGTTCCACAAGGCTGCACAATTAATGAGGGTACAAGTTTTACCGTTAATATGCCAGATGTTTGGGCCAGTGAATTAAGTCGGGCGGGGGCTGGAGTGAAGCCAACGGGTGTTTCTCCGGTAGCAACGACTATTCCGATAAATTGTACGAATAAAGATGTTGATGCCGTAATGACGCTAGTTTTTGATGGCAATATTTCATCAACGAGAGACATTAATGGTCGGCAAAGTATTATTCAGGCGGAGGATAACCCAGACGTTGGAATTATGATTATGGATAGCCAACAGGAATCCGTAGACTTGAATGCACTGGCTGCCCATGTTGGTGTGCCATTTAAATTAGTTGAAAACAGGGCAGAGTCAGCTCAGACGGCAGACGTGACTTTTCTGTCTCTCCCCGTCAGCACCACTGGGCGACTACCTGCTGCGGGCCATTATAACGCTCTGGCTGTTTTGAGGGTGGAATACCAGTGATATGTGATAGTCGGTACAAAATAAAACCATTAGATATATGGTAATCAGGTTACCAGCCTGGGTTAACTGCTAAAACTTTACTGTTACAGGTGTATTGTGCAATGTAGCAGCAAGTGTTTTTTTGTGAAGTTAAATGAGATGGAATATGAAAAACAATAAATGGATTTTTACTTCGTTTGTACTGGCTTTTATCGCTATTCCCATCATGACCCATTTGGTAGCATTAGTCGTACTAATGCTTCTTGGTCTGACGGAATTTATCTGTGATTCACTAAATTATACGTTAGGTACATTAGGGCAAAACTTACAGCTCTATGGAGGGCTTTCCCTGGGTGCCCTGGCAATGTTTATTGAAGGTGCCGTATGGGGGAAACGGTGTACCAGGCCGGAACTTAACTCCTCTTTACGTTATTGCCTGATGTTGCTACCAGCTTTACTGGTGCTGATTGCATGGATAATGATTGTACAAAATGCTCAATTCAGTTTCCGTGGTGAAGGTTATGCAAATCTCCTTTTCTGGGCTTTACCCTGGTGGGGGTTAAATATTGGATTTATTATTTCAGGATGGTATTGGGGGATGTTGATTATCCCTGTGGGTTCGCAAGTTATTTTTACACTCGGATATTATATATCGCAGCGAAAGAATATATTCCCTGGCGATGCTCAGTATGGTCGTAATATCATCACTCTTGTGATTTTTATTCTTGCCCTAATTGCCACATGGCAAGCGAAATTACGTGCTGATAAATATGCATATGAAACCAAAGAGCGAAGTGTCACAGAAACTTTCAACATATATGCAGATTATCACCCTAATAGCGTCAATAAGAAACTCACACCGTTACGTGGAAATGTGCCATTTCAATATAAAGTAGAACGCCCACGACTTGATGGTGCCACAGCACTTTATCCACTTTATGCTTCTGCATTTTATGCATTAAATGAATTTCCCGAAACTAACACAAGGGAAAATATTAATCATTGCTGTTTGAAAGTTTCACGCACACCTGAGGCTTATAACAGACTTATTGAAAATAAAGCCGATCTCATTTTTGTTGCAATGCCCTCAAAAAAACAACAACAAAATGCAGAAGCAGCAAGCGTCAAATTAAATTATACCCCTTTTGCTAAAGAGGCATTTGTCTTTATCGTTAATGCAGATAACCCTGTGAATTCACTTACTGAAAATCAGGTCCGTGATATTTTTAGTGGAAAAATAACTCGCTGGAAGGATGTAGGTGGTAACAATGAAGATATACAAATTTGGCAGCGCCCGGAAGACTCAGGTAGTCAAACAGTAATGTTAGGAAAAGTAATGAAAAACACTCCCATGCTGCCTGCAAAAGAAACAGAAATGGCTACAGGAATGGGCGGAGTGATCCGAAGAGTCGCTGATTATCAAAATACATCAAGTGCTATTGGATATACGTTTCGTTATTATGCCACGGTAATGAATGCTGATAAAAACATAAAACTACTGGCAATAAATGGTGTTTCGCCAACCATAGATAATATTCGCAATGATACGTATCCCTATACAATTAATGGCTATATGGTGACACGCGAAAACCCTACGGCGGAAACTCAGCAATTTGTCGACTGGTTTTTAAGTCCGCAAGGTCAACAACTGGTGCAGGATGTGGGGTATGTGCCTTTGTACTCAATTATGAACACTGTTAAAAAGAATTTTGAAAAATGAAAACATTAATATGCAAGATTAGTTCATTTCGATTTTTTTCTTTATTTTTTCAAGGGATAATATAAGGAATCAGCACGCTATGGCGAAGGCAAAAAAGAAAAAATTACCCAAAGATTTTGATGAAATTCTCCAGGCTGGGGATTTTGAAGCATTTAAAGCGGTCTTTGAGAGTTGCGACGTTAACGCGTATGGCGGCTACGGTAAAGAACCCGCACTGGCAAAATGCTGGCAATGCCCGGAGAGTTGGGCGCAATGGCTGGTAGAACAGGGGGCAGATCTAACTGCAACAGATGAATACGGTGCAACGCCGCTGCATAATTGGGCGCACTGTTGGACGCAGAATGTCGACGTTTTGCTTAAGTTAGGCGCTGATGTTAACGCCGTTTCCCGTCATCGAGGAACGGCCTTGCATAGCGCGGCGAAATCACATAAACCGGAAAACGTCAGGAAACTTATTCAGTGGGGGGCACAGATCGATGTCTTGAATGCTGAACGGCATACACCGCTGGAGGCAGCGCTATGTGTCTGTCGGACTATTAATATTGAAGAAATGGTACAACTGGCAGAAATTTTGCTGGACGCTGGGGCGGAAAGAACGCCACGTATGCGTGAGTTTGTTACCCGCATTGGTGAGAAATTTGAATTTTTACGTGCAGATTACAATCCGGAAAGTGTAGATAAAGTCAGCGCCGCGCTGGATCGACTGTACCAGATTTTTGATGTTGAACCTGTACCGCATCGATATGTTCATGACGGTGTTTCACCCATTGTAATTAATGCACAAGAAGAGAATATTTTTGCCGCATTATGGCAGCAACTCGTACCGGGTATTGGCGCAGCCAATTCATTGCAGGGAGAAGTTATTCGTATTGCTGGAAAAATAATTTATGAACTTGACGGTAATGGCGGTATTAACTGGGATGCCGATTATAAAAAAATGGCAGATGCCTTTCTGGAATATGTCAGCCAGGGAAATGCGCTCCCGAAACAATTGTTGGAAGAAACTCGCTTGCTTATTGCACTACTTAAGAAAAAGAAAGGGGAGCCGCACCGTTTGGTTGAGTTAAGCGTTATTTGGGTAACCGCGAATTTACAGCCCATCAGGTTGGATAATGTAAAATATAAGTGCTAACAAAATTGCGGATTGAAGGGATTGATAACAATGACGACTTTATCCGCTTTAAACGCATTTCATGAGGAAAACTATGATGTGGTTTGCCCAAAATGCGCAGCAAAAGCGACGGGAAAAACCATAGTAAATGGGACTAAAGGCACCTATCGCTGGCCGTTAATAAGGTTTGCCATCTCGCAAATTACCTGTATGCACTGTGGTTTTAATCGCCAGCTGACGCCAATGCAATCACGTCAACCGGATGCCTGGACGTTCTGGTATGTCTGCGGATTTAAAGGTCAGCGGATATGGGCGATAAATTATCACCATCTTCAGTTTATGATTGCCGTGCTTGCAGGAGAGATTACCGAATCCAATATGTCGTTATATCAACTGGCACTCTATGAAGCATGGCCCGACACACTGAAATTAAAAAAGAACAGGCAAGAGTTGCTTCGGTTATTCAGGCAACCGGCAACCCGATAGCCCGGTTGCACTTCACAACCGGGCATCATCCTTACGACGCCAGCGACAACTTCTGCTGCGTATACTCCACCAGCCACTGACTCACACGAGATTGTTGATCCGCATTCAGCCACATGCCTTGTTTTGTGCGACGCCACAGGGCATCGTCGGCGCGGCGGACCCATTCGTGGTCGACCAGATATTTCAGCTCTGCTTCGTAAAACTCATGCCCGAAATCCTCCCCAAGATCGCTTACCGCCCCCGCATTGCCGAGCAGCAGCTCGCTGTTGCTGCCGTAAGTGCGCGCGTAGTGACGTGCCAGCGATTCGGTCAGGAACGGATAACGGCGGCGCAAGCGAGCGGCATAATCGTCGCGATCGCCTTCAATGGCACCACCCGGCAGCACGCTCTCTTTCGTCCACGCCGGGCCAATACCCTGATAATACGGCGTCAGTTTTTCCAGCGCGTGCTCTGCCAGTTTGCGGTAGGTGGTCAGCTTACCGCCGAATACCGATAACAGCGGAGCTTTGCCGTTTTCATCATGGATATCAAGGGTGTAATCACGGGTAATGGCCTGCGGCGAATCAGATTCATCATCACACAGCGGACGCACACCGGAGTAGGTCCAGACGATATCGTCCCGGCTTAACTGCTTTTTAAAGTGCGTGTTATACACTTTCAGCAGGTAATTGATTTCACTCTCTTCAATCTTCACTGCTTTTGGATCACCTTTGTATTCCACATCGGTGGTGCCGATGATGGAAAACTCGTCCATCCACGGGATCACGAAGACAATACGTTTATCTTCGTTTTGCAGAATGTAGGCTTGCTTCTGGGTATGCACACGCGGCACGACAATATGGCTGCCTTTGATCAGGCGAATGCCATAAGGTGAGGGTAGATGCATCCCGTCGTCGAAGAACTGCTTCACCCACGGGCCGGTGGCGTTCACGAGGCCGCGCGCTTGCCAGCTATATTTTTTGCCGGTATCGATATCTTCCGCTTCCACAATCCACAGGCCGTTTTCGCGGCGAGCAGAAGTGGCACGAGTCCGGGTAAGCACTTCACCGCCTTTACGCACCACCATCTGGGCGTTGGCGAGTACCAGATGCGCATCGTCTACCCAACAGTCGGAATATTCGAATCCGCGCTTAATTTCCGGTTTTAACACTGAATTTGCGCCAAAACGCAAACCGGTAGATCCCGGCAGGCTGGTACGCTTACCCAGATGATCGTACATAAATAGACCAATACGGATCATCCACGCCGGACGCAGATGCGGGCGATGCGGCAGGCGAAAACGCATCGGGAAAGCGATATGGGGGGCCATTTTCAGCAACACTTCACGTTCAGCCAGCGCCTCGCTGACCAGACGGAATTCATAGTGCTCAAGGTAGCGCAGGCCACCATGAATGAGTTTTGAACTGGCGGAAGAGGTCGCACAAGCGAGATCCTGCGCCTCCAGCATCAGCACGGATAAACCGCGTCCAGCGGCGTCTGCCGCGATACCAGCACCATTGATGCCGCCACCTATCACAATCAGATCTTTGGTTTCCATGCTGCCCTCATTCACTTTCGTTAAAGCTCATAAATGTTCGTTATCGAACATATTAGCAAAGAATCGCGCTTTGGGTAACATTGAAAAAACATTTTAGAGTGATATGTATAACATTATGGCGTTTATCTGCCGCTTCGACGTAAACTGTGCGGTAAATTTGCCCACTTGTTTGTAAAGAAAGAGAGACGCATGGATCAGTTCGAATGTATTAACGTTGCCGACGCGCACCAGAAGTTGCAGGAAAAAGAGGCGGTGCTGGTCGATATTCGCGATCCACAGAGTTTCGCAATGGGGCATGCGGTGCAGGCTTTCCATTTAACCAACGACACATTGGGCGCGTTTATGCGTGATAACGACTTCGATACGCCAGTCATGGTGATGTGTTACCACGGTAATAGCAGCAAAGGCGCGGCGCAGTATCTGCTACAACAGGGCTACGATGTGGTCTACAGCATTGATGGCGGATTTGAAGCCTGGCAGCGTCAGTTTCCAGCAGAGGTGGCGTACGGCGCGTAACGCTTTATACTGTCCCCTTTTGTGTGGAATAAGCGACAGCAACGATGTTGATGATTACCTCTTTTGCTAACCCCCGCGTGGCGCAGGCGTTTGTTGATTACATGGCGACGCAGGGTGTTATCCTCACGATTCAACAACATAACCAAAGCGATGTCTGGCTGGCGGATGAGTCCCTGGCCGAACGCGTGCGGTCGGAGCTGGCGCGTTTTCTCGAAAACCCGGCAGATCCTCGTTATCTGGCGGCCAGCTGGCAGGCGGGCCATACCGGCAGCGGCCTGCATTATCGCCGTTATCCCTTCTTTGCTGCCTTGCGTGAACGCGCAGGTCCGGTGACCTGGGTGATGATGATCGCCTGCGTGGTGGTGTTTATCGCCATGCAAATTCTCGGTGATCAGGAAGTGATGTTATGGCTGGCCTGGCCATTCGATCCGACACTGAAATTTGAGTTCTGGCGTTACTTCACTCATGCATTAATGCACTTCTCGCTGATGCATATCCTTTTTAACCTGCTCTGGTGGTGGTATCTCGGCGGCGCGGTGGAAAAACGTCTCGGTAGCGGTAAGCTAATTGTTATTACTCTGATTAGCGCCCTGTTAAGCGGCTATGTGCAGCAAAAATTCAGCGGGCCGTGGTTTGGCGGGCTTTCTGGCGTGGTGTATGCACTGATGGGGTACGTCTGGCTACGCGGCGAACGCGATCCGCAAAGTGGCATTTACCTGCAACGTGGGTTAATCATCTTTGCACTGATCTGGATTGTCGCCGGATGGTTTGATTTGTTTGGGATGTCAATGGCGAACGGAGCACACATCGCCGGGTTAGCCGTGGGTTTAGCGATGGCTTTTGTTGATTCGCTCAATGCGCGAAAACGAAAATAATTCCAGGGATTTATAAATGAAACAAACACAACGTCACAACGGTATTATTGAACTGGTTAAACAGCAGGGTTATGTCAGCACCGAAGAACTGGTGGAACACTTCTCCGTCAGTCCGCAGACTATTCGTCGTGACCTCAACGAGCTGGCGGAGCAAAACCTGATCCTGCGTCACCATGGCGGCGCGGCGGTGCCTTCCAGTTCGGTTAACACGCCGTGGCACGATCGTAAAGCCACCCAGACCGAAGAAAAAGAGCGTATTGCCCGCAAAGTGGCGGAGCAAATTCCTAACGGCTCGACGCTGTTTATTGATATCGGCACCACGCCGGAAGCGGTGGCGCACGCGCTGCTTAATCACAGCAATTTGCGCATTGTGACCAACAATCTCAACGTCGCTAACACGCTGATGGTAAAAGAAGATTTTCGCATCATTCTTGCAGGTGGCGAATTACGCAGCCGCGATGGTGGGATCATTGGCGAAGCGACGCTCGATTTTATCTCCCAGTTCCGCCTTGATTTCGGGATTCTGGGGATCAGCGGCATCGATAGCGACGGCTCGCTGCTGGAGTTCGATTACCACGAAGTTCGCACCAAACGCGCTATTATTGAGAACTCGCGCCACGTTATGCTGGTTGTCGATCACTCGAAATTTGGCCGTAATGCGATGGTCAATATGGGCAGCATCAGCATGGTCGATGCCGTCTACACCGACGCCCCGCCACCAGCGAGCGTGATGCAGGTGCTGACAGACCATCATATTCAGCTGGAGCTGTGCTGATCCTGCACGGCTTCCCACGTCAGACCAAAACGCGCCAGATATTTGCGTAGCCGATCCGCGTCGTTGACGCTGGCTTTGCCCTGGCGCGAAACATCAAAGAGTTCACGCCCGGCAGCGGAAAGCGACTTTGCCTGACGGCAGATAGCGATAACGTGTTCCAGTTGCAGCCGATCAAAGAGGTCGATATTTTCCGCTTCAGCGCCCAGTAGCTGCTTAAGCGCAGAAGAGCGGCTATCCTGCCAGTTGTAGCGTAGACGGTTTATCTCATCTTCTACGGTTTCAAGGGTGATACGCCCACTATCGGCAAACGTCGCCATGCGTGTGACGCTGGCAGAAAGCTCGCGAAAGTTACCGCGCCATGTTGCCTGGGGAGATGTCGCAAAGGCCAGCCAGGCGCGCCTCGCTTCGGTGTTAAAACGTACGCTGTCGCCGGTGAGTGAGGCGTGGCGCTCCACTTCATAATCCAGGTTCGGTTCAATATCTTCCTGGCGCTGGCGTAGACCCGGCAGGGTGAAGGTCCAGAGATTGATCCGCGCGTACAGGTCTTCGCGAAATTTGCCTTCGGCAACCAGCTGACGCAAATCGCGCACCGTTCCGGCGATCAGCTGAAAATCACTGCTCACCTGGCGATCGCTGCCAAACGGGTAAAAGGTTTTCTCTTCAATGGCTTTCAGCAACATCGCCTGTTCGTCTGCGCCCAGTTCGCCAATCTCATCAAGAAACAACATGCCATCGTTGGCGCTGCGTAATAATCCTTCACGAGATTCCCGCGCCCCGGTGAACGCGCCTTTCACATGACCAAACAGCGTCGACATGGCGGTATCGCCGCGCAGGGTGGCGCAGTTCACTTCCACAAACGCGCCGCTAAACTGATGCCGTGCCTGTTTTAATTCAAAGATGCGTCGCGCCAGAAATGACTTACCCGCACCGGTCGGGCCGTTAAGCAGGATCGGTGCGCGGGATTTGATCGCCACTTTTTCGATCTGCTCAATCATGCGGTTGAAATGGGAGTTACGCGTGGCAATGCCGGATTTGAGGAAATCGAGGGTTTGCTGGCGTTCTTTGGCAAAGCGGCTGGCAATAGCGTTATAACGGCTTAAATCGAGATCGATAATCGTCACCGCACCAGGGCTATTGGGCTGTTCTTTTTTACGCGGTGGCGAAGATTGTATTAACCTGGCGGGCAGGTAACGTGCTTCCGCCAGCAGAAACCAGCAAATCTGCGCGACGTGGGTACCGGTGGTGATGTGAATTAAATAGTCTTCTTTATCAGGTTCGAACGCGTAACCACGGGCGAAATCATGCAGGCAGGCGTAAACCTCCTCGAAATCCCATGGGTTATGCAGTTCAATCTCAACGCCCACCACTTCTGTTTCTGGCGAAACATTGGCGATATCGCGTTTAAGCGTTTCAAACAGCGAGCGTGAGCGGGCGTCGTGCAACAATTCCAGTCGATCGATGACTAACGATTCTTGCTGGCATAGACAGAGTGACGGACGCCATTTCGACCATCGCTGACTGCCGCGCCCGGCATAATCCAGTACGGTGCCGACAAAGCCAAAAGCCACTGTTTTACGCATCTTAGATATCCTTATAAAAGACGATATTTCATTATCGGCGAATTGGCTTTGCGGGAAATCTCCGTTTACGGACGTAAAGATTTTATCTATTTAAAAACAATGAATTAAAAAATTAATCTGCTTATTTAATTTTCTGGCACGACGGTTGCAATTATCTGGACAGTAAACAACGAAAAGAGAAAAACAAAATGAATTACGAATTACTGACCACTGAAAATGTCCCGGTAAAAATGTGGACCAAAGGCGTACCGGTAGAAGACGATGCGCGTCAGCAACTTATTAATACGGCGAAGATGCCGTTTATTTTCAAACATATTGCAGTAATGCCTGATGTACATCTGGGTAAAGGTTCCACCATTGGTAGCGTGATCCCGACCAAAGGGGCGATTATTCCGGCGGCAGTGGGCGTGGATATTGGCTGTGGAATGAACGCGCTGCGTACCGCGTTAACGGCGGCTGACCTGCCTGAAAACCTGGCGGAGTTGCGTCAGGCGATTGAAACTGCCGTGCCGCATGGGCGTACCACAGGCCGTTGTAAACGTGATAAAGGCGCATGGGAAAACCCGCCTGTTAACGTCGATGCGAAATGGGCTGAGCTTGAAGCCGGTTATCAGTGGTTAACGCA
The DNA here is from genome assembly GCF_000026225.1 of Escherichia fergusonii ATCC 35469. NCBI lineage: Bacteria > Pseudomonadati > Pseudomonadota > Gammaproteobacteria > Enterobacterales > Enterobacteriaceae > Escherichia > Escherichia fergusonii. Next base: position 3,452,829 of record NC_011740.1, on the reverse strand, counting down.
AAAATATCCGCGTTTCCTTAATACCAATAACTATAAACACCTGGGAACGCTGGGAACGGGTAACCACTTTATTGAAATTTGCCTTGATGAGTCGGATCAGGTGTGGATTATGCTGCACTCCGGTTCACGCGGAATTGGTAATGCCATCGGGACTTACTTTATCGATCTGGCGCAAAAAGAGATGCAGGAAACGCTTGAAACGTTGCCATCGCGTGACCTGGCGTACTTTCTGGAAGGTACGGAATATTTTGACGATTACCTGAAAGCGGTGGCCTGGGCGCAGCTTTTTGCCAGCCTTAACCGCGATGCGATGATGGAAAACGTGGTAACGGCGTTGCAGAGCGTTACGCAGAAAACGGTAAGACAGCCACAAACGCTGGCGATGGAAGAGATCAACTGTCACCACAACTATGTGCAAAAAGAACAGCACTTTGGCGAAGAGATCTATGTGACGCGTAAAGGCGCGGTGTCTGCGCGTGCTGGTCAATATGGAATTATTCCCGGTTCGATGGGGGCGAAAAGCTTTATTGTCCGTGGGCTGGGAAATGAAGAGTCGTTCTGTTCGTGCAGCCACGGTGCCGGGCGGGTAATGAGCCGTACTAAAGCGAAAAAACTGTTCAGCGTGGAAGATCAAATTCGTGCCACCGCGCATGTGGAATGCCGTAAAGATGCCGAAGTGATCGACGAAATCCCGATGGCGTATAAAGATATCGACGCGGTGATGGCGGCACAAAGCGATCTGGTGGAAGTTATCTACACCCTGCGTCAGGTGGTGTGTGTAAAAGGATAAATGATGAAAAGGATGATTGCGCTGGATGGCGCACAGGGCGAAGGCGGCGGGCAGATCCTGCGCTCGGCGCTGAGTCTGTCGATGATAACCGGCCAGCCATTTACCATCACCGGCATTCGCGCCGGGCGGGCGAAACCGGGGCTGTTGCGCCAGCATCTGACGGCTGTAAAGGCGGCGACGGAAATTTGCGGAGCAACGGTGGAGGGCGCGGAGCTGGGGTCGCAGCGTCTGGTCTTCCGGCCCGGTACCGTGCGCGGTGGCGACTACCGCTTTGCTATCGGTAGCGCCGGAAGTTGCACGCTGGTACTACAAACGGTACTGCCCGCGCTGTGGTTTGCCGATGGTCCTTCGCGTGTTGAAGTGAGCGGAGGCACCGATAACCCGTCGGCGCCGCCTGCGGATTTTATCCGCCGGGTGCTGGAGCCGCTGCTGGCAAAAATAGGAATTCATCAGCAAACCACGCTGTTACGTCACGGTTTTTATCCTGCCGGAGGCGGCGTGGTGGCGACGGAAGTCTCGCCCGTGGCATCGTTTAACACCTTGCAACTTGGCGAGCGCGGGAACATTGTGCAGATGCGTGGAGAGGTGCTACTGGCTGGTGTGCCACGCCATGTCGCTGAGCGTGAAATCGCTACGCTGGCGGGTAGTTTTTCCCTGCATGAGCAGAATATTCATAACCTGCCGCGCGACCAGGGGCCGGGTAATACCGTCTCGCTTGAAGTCGAAAGTGAAAATATCACTGAACGCTTTTTTGTCGTCGGTGAAAAGCGCGTCAGTGCCGAGGTGGTGGCTGCGCAGTTAGTGCAAGAAGTTAAACGCTACCTTGCAAGCCCGGCGGCGGTGGGGGAATATCTCGCCGACCAGCTGGTACTGCCAATGGCGCTAGTGGGCGCGGGAGAATTTACAGTCGCCCATCCCTCATGCCATCTGCTGACCAATATTGCCGTAGTGGAGCGTTTCTTGCAGGTGCGGTTTTGTTTGATAGAAACAGATGGCGTAACGCGGGTTAGCATTAAATGATGTAAGGATACAAGCCGGATCCGACGCGTTATCCGGCTAAACTTACACTCCGTACCCCATCATCTTCAGCAATTGCTGAGCGTGTTGTACCGCATCCTGGCGATGGGCCACGCCGAGCTTCTGGTACAGATTGCGGATATGCGTTTTGATGGTGGTTGCCGCCACTTCCAGCTCGCCTGCAATTTGTTCATTGCTGTAACCGGAGTAAATCAGCCCCAATACCTGCCATTCGCGTTGGGTCAGCGGGCTGGTACGGATCAGTTCTGGCACTTCCGGATGATTTAGCAGACGTTCAACGAAATTCTCATCGAAATGGGCGAATTTATGCCGATGATGTTGATTGATTTCTCGCAGAATACGCTGGGCGCGGTGCTGTTCCAGTTCCGGCAGCGTATTAAGCTGAATCAGCTGGCGCAGTTGTTGTGCCATCGCTTCGCCTTCGATGACAAAATGGCTGATAAATCCGGTGCGGTTTGCCAGTTGTAGTGCTTCCATAAGTACACGCTGGGCATCATTTTTGCGACCAGCCTGCCAATACAACTGGTTGAGTAACAATAAATTACGGTTGAGATCGCTCATCAGACGTAGCTGACGTGCATTTTCATTCAACTCTTCCAGCACAATTTCCGCGGGTTCAAACTCCCCTAACAGAATTTGCGCTCTGGCAATATTGCGCCACTGACCTTGCAGGAAGTGGTTATTGGCAAACTCCGGTTTTGGCGTTTGGCTCAGCCAGTTTGCAGCGGCTTTTTTATCGCCCGTCATCTGCCAGTAAATCACGCGGACCTTATCAGCATTGGAGATCCAGTCGCTATGATATTGTCCATTGCCAAGCAGGTTTTCCAGACGATTCAATAAGGTACGTGCATTGTCGAGATCACCTCGCGCCAGCGAACATTGCACCAACAGTGCCAGACATTGCAATTGTTGTTGTGGCTGAAAAGATGAAAGCACTTCTATACCGCTGCGCGCAGATGCTTCAGCTTCGTCCAGCCGCGACCATGCCCAAAGCAGTTGCGCACGAATACGTACCAGAAACTCATGCATCGGTAGCTGCTCAAGATGTTGTTCTTTGATCAACTGAAAGGCTTTATCCTGAGTTTCCCATGCTGCCTGTAAAAAGCCCTGAGCAAAATAGATCTCGCTCTGCTGAATCAGACTCCAGAGAGCGTAATGCCAGACGTCATGGTGTCGCGCCATCTGTTCAGTTTGCTGCATCAGTGCCAGCGAACGGGAGAGATCACCTTTACAATGCAGCACTTCGCCATGAACAGAAGTGGCAACAATTCGACTGTAGAACCAGGCGATAGGCAGCTCATCCAGTGCCAGCCTGGCCAGGCGTTCTGCTTCTTCGGGATTACCCGCGTTAATCGCTACCTGAGCACGCAGGGCATTGAACTCTGCATGCAGTGTGCCGGTCATCTCGCCTTTGATCTCTTGCTCGGCACGAGCCAACAGCGTATTGACTTCACTGTAGCGATGCTGACTTTGCATCAGCCAGGCTTGCAGCAGCACCAGGCGGGGATTTTCCAGTAGACTTTCCCATGGAAGTGCTTTCAGGGATTCTTCCAGAAGCGCCAGTTCGCTGTGATTAAATAATCCCCAGGCATGATTCAATAAAATATCGCGTAGCATGCTGGCATCGCCCGCCGCTAATGCATGGTGAATAGCTTCGCTGGGAAAACCTTGCGCCATCCAGCTTTCAGCAGCAGCGAGGTGGATTTCAGGGAGTTCTGCCGCCAGCTCCCACTGACAGCGTTGGCGCAGAAAGTTACCGAACAGCGGGTGATAACTGAACCATTCGCCAGAGTCGTCCATTCGTTGCAGGAATAATCCCTGACGTTCGATCTCTTCAAGGCGCATTTGACCATTTTCTTCCCCGGTTACGCGGGTAATGAGAGCGTCATTCATTGAACGAAGAATGGCGCTTTTCAACAGAAAATGACGAGTGGCGAGATCGACATTGTTTAACACCTCATCCACCAGATAATCCGAAAGATGGCTGGCATTAATACCTGAGAGGCGCCTTGCTGACTGATGCGCCGAATGGCTATTTTGTCGGGCAGAAAGGGCGATAAGTTGCAGTGCCGTGGCCCAGCCAGAGACGTCGTCACACATACGGCTGCTTTCCGCAGCTTCGATAGGTGATGTCAGACGACGGTCGAAAAACTGCTTGGCTTCCTGGTGATTAAAAGCCAGTTGTTGGCTACCAATTTCCAGCAACTGATCGCGGACACGAAGATTGGCGATACCTAATTGCGGTAAATTACGCGACATCACTACCAGGGTCAGATTCTCGGGTTGATGGCGTAAAAAGAAGCGCATGGATTCGTGAATCACCGGATTCGTGATCAGATGATAATCGTCAATAACCAGGTAGAGCGGCTGATGCCACTCTGCCAGTTCGATAAACAATTGGGCAAAGAGTGAGGAGAGACTGGCGTATTGCCGCTTTTGCGCCATCACTTCACTGGCAGTGCAGTGCCCGTTGGTGGCCTGTTGGATTGCGGCAATCAGGTAGCTGGCAAACCGCTCTTGTTGGTTGTCGCCTTCATCGAGAGAGAACCAACCGAGTTCGCTTTTACCCGCCGCCCACTGTGAAACGAGCGTCGTTTTCCCATAGCCAGCCGGGCTGGTAATGAGTGCCAGTCTGAAATTGTTCGCGCCGGAAAGTTTAGCCAGCAGGCGCTCACGAACCACGGTATGGTCGAGTCGAACCGGACGACTGAGTTTAGACGGAATCAACATAGTTAAACACTTCACTGTGGGAATTTTAGAGAATTTTTATTTTTTTTGCGCTTCGTAATAATAGATATAAGGTCGGTCAGAAAGTGACTCATTGCAAGCTAAGCGACTTTTTTATGTGTCTGAATTTGCGCTCTGTCACATTTCCCAATAACTGTTACAAGAAATCGTAAAATTTCACTGAAGGTGCGTGAAATCTGGATTCTTGGGTAATTTGCCTTAAAAATTCCAGGCTCTATTAAGCTATCACTGGAACTGCTATTAAGGCTTATCTTAATAATTCTTCGCGTAGTAAATATTGACATACTCTGCGCAATTGATTTTCCCATCAGGTAACTATTTCACTGTTTACATATTTTGCATGAACTACTGAGTACGATTTGATATTGTCTCTTTTTTCTCTCCCCCAATTGTGAGCAATAAGCAAGGATGCCATGTGGCGAAGTGGGGCATTTATGGGTGATTGCGCTACCTTTAAGTGGCATTGATCACACTTTTATGCTCATCCCCGCTACTCCTCCCCACCTAATCCCTGGCAGGAGGAGGAAGGTTAACAACGAGCCAGGCAAACTAGCGATAACGTTGTTTTATTAGCTAAGGACCCGGAATTCCTATGTCACAGCCAACCTTTAACAAAGATCAATTTCAGGCAGCCCTGACTCGTCAGTGGCAACGTTTCGGTTTGCAATCCGCCGAAGAAATGACCTCCCGTCAATGGTGGCAGGCAGTGAGCGGTGCCCTCGCGGAACTACTCAGTGCCCAGCCGGTGGCTAAACCCACTCAAAATCAGCGCCATGTGAACTACATCTCAATGGAGTTTCTGATTGGTCGTTTGACCGGGAACAACTTACTGAATCTCGGTTGGTATGACGGAGTCAGTGACGTACTGAAAGCCTATGACATTCACCTGACCGATTTGCTGGAAGAAGAGACTGACCCGGCGTTAGGTAACGGCGGTCTGGGCCGTCTGGCGGCATGTTTCCTCGACTCAATGGCGACTGTCGGACAATCCGCAACAGGCTATGGCCTGAACTATCAATATGGTTTGTTCCGTCAGTCATTTGTTGACGGCCAACAAATGGAAGCGCCAGATGACTGGCATCGTGGTAGTTATCCGTGGTTCCGCCATAACGAAGCATTAGATGTACAGGTCAGTATCGGTGGTAAAGTCACTAAAGATGGACGTTGGGAGCCAGGGTTTAAAATTATCGGCCAGGCGTGGGATTTGCCTGTGCTGGGCTACCGTAACGGCGTGGCGCAGCCGCTGCGTTTATGGCAAGCGACGCATGCGCATCCGTTTAACCTCACCAAATTCAACGACGGAGATTTCCTGCGTGCTGAACAACAGGGCATCGACGCTGAAAAACTAACCAAAGTTCTCTATCCAAACGACAACCATACTGCGGGTAAAAAACTACGTCTGATGCAGCAATACTTCCAGTGTGCCTGTTCGGTGGCCGATATTCTGCGCCGTCATCATCTGGCTGGCCGTAAACTGCACGAGCTGGCAGATTACGAAGTTATTCAACTGAACGATACTCATCCGACTATTGCCATTCCAGAGCTGCTGCGCGTGCTGATTGATGAGCATCAGATGAGCTGGGATGAAGCCTGGGCGATCACCAGTAATACCTTTGCTTATACCAACCATACCCTGATGCCAGAAGCACTGGAGTGCTGGGATGAGAAACTGGTAAAAGCCCTGCTGCCACGCCATATGCAGATCATCAACGAAATCAACAACCGCTTTAAGAAGCTGGTGGAAAAAACCTGGCCGGGCGATAAAGCGGTATGGGCGAAGCTGGCGGTGGTACATGACAAACAAGTTCGCATGGCCAATATGTGCGTAGTAAGTGGTTTTGCGGTTAACGGTGTGGCAGCGCTGCACTCGGATCTGGTGGTGAAAGATTTGTTCCCGGAATATCACCAGTTATGGCCGAACAAATTTCATAACGTCACCAACGGTATTACGCCACGTCGCTGGATCAAGCAATGCAACCCGGCACTGGCGGCTCTGTTGGATAAATCACTGAAAAAAGAGTGGGCTAACGATCTCGATCAGCTGATCAATCTGGAAAAATTCGCTGATGACGCGAAATTCCGTCAGCAATATCGCGAGATCAAGCAGGCGAATAAAGTCCGTCTGGCGGAGTTTGTGAAAGTTCGTACCGGTATTGAAATCAATCCTCAGGCGATTTTCGATATTCAGATCAAACGCTTGCATGAGTACAAACGTCAGCACCTGAATCTGCTGCATATTCTGGCGTTGTACAAAGAGATTCGTGAAAACCCGCAGGCTGACCGCGTACCGCGCGTCTTCCTCTTCGGCGCGAAAGCGGCACCGGGCTACTACCTGGCGAAGAATATTATCTTTGCGATCAACAAAGTGGCAGATGTGATCAACAACGATCCGCAGGTGGGCGACAAGCTGAAGGTGGTGTTCCTGCCGGATTATTGTGTTTCGGCGGCGGAAATGCTGATCCCGGCGGCGGATATCTCCGAACAGATCTCCACCGCAGGAAAAGAGGCTTCTGGCACTGGCAATATGAAACTGGCGCTTAACGGCGCGCTCACTGTTGGTACGCTGGATGGCGCAAACGTCGAAATCGCTGAGAAAGTCGGTGAAGAGAATATCTTTATCTTTGGTCATACCGTGGAGCAGGTTAAAGCGCTGAAAGCTAAGGGCTATGATCCGGTGAAATGGCGGAAGAAAGATAAGGTGCTTGATGCGGTATTAAAAGAGCTGGAAAGCGGTAAATATAGCAATGGCGATAAACACGCGTTTGACCAGATGCTGCACAGTATCGGCAAACAAGGCGGCGATCCCTATCTGGTGATGGCGGATTTTGCGGCTTATGTCGAAGCGCAAAAACAAGTGGATGTGCTGTATCGCGATCAGGAGGCCTGGACTCGTGCGGCGATCCTCAATACCGCCCGCTGCGGTATGTTTAGCTCGGATCGCTCTATTCGCGATTATCAGGCTCGTATCTGGCAGGCAAAACGCTAAGGAAGCTCGATGGAAAGCAAACGTCTGGATAATGCCGCGCTGGCGGCGGGGATCAGCCCCAATTACATCAATGCCCACGGTAAACCGCAGTCGATTAGCGCCGAAACCAAACGGCGTTTGCTTGACGCGATGCATCAACGTACCGCCACGAAAGTGGCGGTAACGCCAGTCCCGAATGTCATGGTCTATACCAGCGGCAAAAAAATGCCGATGGCGGTGGAGGGCAGCGGCGAATATAGCTGGCTGCTGACCACCGAAGAAGGCACGCAGTTCAAAGGCCATGTAACGGGGGGCAAAGCGTTCAATTTACCGACGAAGTTGCCGGAAGGTTATCACACGTTGACACTCACCCAGGACGACCAGCGCGCGCATTGCCGGGTGATTGTCGCCCCGAAACGCTGTTACGAACCGCAGGCGTTGCTGAATAAACAAAAGCTGTGGGGCGCCTGCGTCCAGCTTTATACGCTGCGATCGGAAAAAAACTGGGGTATTGGGGATTTTGGCGATCTCAAAGTGATGCTGGTGGATGTGGCAAAACGTGGCGGGGCGTTCATCGGTCTGAACCCGATTCATGCGCTCTATCCGGCAAATCCGGAAAGTGCCAGCCCGTATAGTCCGTCTTCTCGTCGCTGGCTAAATGTGATTTATATCGACGTTAACGCCGTCGAAGATTTCCATCTTAGCGAAGAGGCTCAGGCCTGGTGGCAGTTACCGACCACGCAACAGACGCTGCAACAGGCACGGGATGCCGACTGGGTCGATTACTCCACCGTCACTGCGCTGAAAATGACAGCATTGCGGATGGCGTGGAAAGGTTTTGCGCAACGTGATGATGAGCAGATGGCCGCGTTTCGCCAGTTTGTTGCAGAGCAGGGCGACAGCCTGTTCTGGCAGGCGGCGTTTGACGCGTTACATGCCCAGCAAGTGAAAGAAGACGAAATGCGCTGGGGCTGGCCAGCATGGCCGCAGGCGTATCAGAACGTGGATTCACCAGAAGTGCACCAGTTCTGCGAAGAACATCGTGATGACGTCGATTTTTATCTCTGGTTACAGTGGCTGGCTTACAGCCAGTTTGCCGCCTGCTGGGAGATAAGCCAGGGCCATGAAATGCCGATTGGCTTGTATCGTGACCTGGCGGTTGGCGTAGCGGAAGGTGGGTCGGAAACCTGGTGCGACCGGGAGTTGTATTGCCTGAAAGCGTCGGTTGGCGCACCGCCGGATATCCTCGGCCCGCTGGGGCAGAACTGGGGATTGCCGCCGATGGATCCGCATATCATCACCGCGCGTGCCTATGAACCGTTTATCGAGCTGTTGCGTGCCAATATGCAAAACTGTGGCGCGTTGCGAATTGACCATGTGATGTCGATGCTGCGTTTGTGGTGGATACCGTATGGCGAGACGGCAGATCAGGGCGCGTATGTTCACTATCCAGTGGATGATCTGCTCTCTATTCTGGCACTCGAAAGTAAGCGCCATCGTTGCATGGTAATTGGCGAAGATCTCGGCACTGTACCAGTAGAGATTGTCGGTAAACTGCGCAGCTCCGGTGTGTACTCCTACAAAGTGCTCTATTTCGAAAACGACCACGAGAAGACCTTCCGTGCGCCGAAAGCGTATCCGGAGCAGTCAATGGCGGTTGCGGCGACACACGACCTGCCAACGCTGCGCGGTTACTGGGAAAGCGGAGATTTAACGCTGGGGAAAACGCTGGGCCTGTACCCGGATGAAGTGGTACTGCGCGGTCTGTATCAGGATCGCGAACTGGCGAAGCAAGGGTTGCTGGATGCACTGCATAAACATGGTTGCCTGCCAAAACGTGCGGGGCATAAGGCATCGTTAATGTCGATGACGCCGATGCTTAATCGTGGTTTGCAACGTTATATCGCTGATAGTAACAGTGCTCTGTTAGGGCTCCAGCCAGAAGACTGGCTGGATATGGCCGAACCGGTGAATATTCCTGGCACCAGCTACCAGTACAAAAACTGGCGACGCAAGCTTTCCGCAACGCTTGAGACGATGTTTGCCGATGATGGCGTGAACAAGTTGATTAAGGATCTGGACAAGCGGCGCAGGGCGATAGGGAAGAAGAAATAGAGTGCGGTTGATGCCGGATGCGATGCATCCGGCAGTCAGTGTTATCAAATCACCATATTCAGCAGCAGACAGCCTACCAGACCGCACACCGAGATAATGGTTTCCAGCATCGACCAGGACTTGATGGTCTCGCCGATAGTCAGGTTAAAGTACTCTTTGAACAGCCAGAAGCCCGGATCGTTCACGTGAGAGAAAATCACACTACCGGAACCAACCGCAATAACCATCAGTTCCGGGCTAACACCCGTCGTTGCAATTAGTGGTGCCGCGATACCCCCCGCAGTGATTGCCGCAACGGTTGCAGAACCCAGCGCGATACGCAGTACGGCAGCAATCGACCAGGCCATCAGCAGCGGAGAAATATTGGTTTCGTGCATCATGGAAGCAATGTATTTGTCCACGCCGCTGTCTACCAGCACCTGCTTGAACGCACCGCCACCACCGATGATCAACAGCATCATCGCGATGATTTTGATGGAAGAAACCAGCGTGTCGTTAATCTGATCCATTGAACGACCACGGTTCAGACCAAAGGTGAACATCGCAATCAGCACGGCAATCAGCGTTGCCATTACCGGGTCACCGAGGAACTCCGCCACCGGCAGGAAAGCGTGACCTTTCGGCAGGATCATTTCGGCAATTGCACGCATCGCCATCAGCACAACCGGCACCAGAGAAGTCCAGACGCTGACGCCAAAGCTTGGCATCTCTTCTTCGCTGAAGGTTTTCGCGCTGTACAGACCTTCCGGGATTGGCTTATCGATACCTTTCAGCACGCGAGCGTAAACCGGACCCGCGAGAATAACGGTCGGGATTGCCAGAATAGTTCCGTACAGCAGGGTCTTACCCATATCGGCATTGAAAATGGTGGCAATCGCAGTCGGACCCGGATGCGGTGGCAGGAAGCCGTGGGTCACAGAGAGTGCAGCCGCCATTGGTACACCAACATACAGCAGTGGAATATTCGCGGAAGCCGCGATGGTAAACACCAGCGGCAGCATCAGCACGAAACCCACTTCATAGAACAGGGCAAAACCAACGGTAAAACCGGTCAGGACCACCGCCCACTGGATGTGTTTTTTACCAAATTTGGCAATCAGCGTGGTGGCGATACGTTGTGCACCACCGCAGTCTGCCAGCATTTTGCCCAGCATCGCGCCAAAACCCATGATCAGGGCAAGGCTGCCGAGCGTACCACCGACACCAGCTTTGATGGAGCCAATAACTTTATCCAGTGGCATTCCCTGCATTAATCCAACAGCAAGCGCCACCAGGACGAGAGCGATGAAGCCGTTCATTTTGAAGCGGATCATCAGGAGTAATAACAAGATTACACCGATAGCAACAATGACTAATGGCATGATTTACCTGGCCTTTAATTTGTTATGGGTAACGTCAGGATTCTGACGATAAATTCTGACTGCCCCAACTGGGAACAGAGATATAACGGCACCACGGCTGATGACTACTAAACCTAATTAGTGTAGTCAGATGTTATGAGTGTGTTTGGTGCCCATACGAATGATACGGGTAACATTGTGCGCTTGAGAATCACCAGAGCGGGGTAAATTTAAATTATGCGACCCAGGTCAAATTATCTCGGGGGGGACGACAGGGATGGAGTAAGCCCGATAAGGCGCTTTAGCGTCGCATCGGGCAATCTACAAAAGGGGTGACTTAATAGTAAGAGTGTTCACCGCGCTGGTGTTCGGTGAGATCGCGTACACCTTTCAGCTCAGGGAATTCGTTCAGCAGCTGCTTCTCGATCCCTTCTTTCAGCGTCACATCGACCATTGAACAACCGTTACAGCCGCCGCCAAATTGCAGAATGGCGTAACCGTCTTCGGTGATTTCCATCAGCGAAACGCGACCACCGTGACCAGCAAGCTGTGGGTTGATCTGCGATTGCAGCATATACTCTACGCGCTCCATCAGCGGCGCATCGTCAGCCACTTTACGCATTTTGGCGTTCGGGGCTTTCAGCGTTAACTGGGAACCTAACTGGTCGGTAACAAAGTCGATCTCTGCATCTTCCAGGTAAGGAGCGCTTAATTCATCAACATACGCGGTCAGCAGGTCAAATTTCAGGGCAGTGTCGGTGGCTTCCACAGCGTCCGGCGGACAATAAGAAACACCACATTCAGCGTTAGGCGTGCCAGGGTTAATCACAAATACGCGGATTTGTGTCCCTTCTTCCTGATTTGCCAGCAGTTTGGCAAAGTGCGCTTGTGCAGCATCGGAAATACGGATCATAGTAAATGGCCTAATAGTTGACTATTTTAGTTGGTTATAATACGCCCATCATCGAGGCTCTACAAGGTTCGACAAAGGCACCAGACCTGGACTGTCGCCGCACCATTGCGTAAAAGCAGCTGCGCAATTTCTGCGACGGTACTTCCAGTGGTAACGACATCATCCACAATCACCATATGGCGACCTTGCACAGGCAATTCAAGGCGAAAGGCATTTTTCAGGTTGCGCTTGCGCAGCCGGGCGCTGAGAAAATGCTGGGTCGCGGTGGCCCGTGTACGCGTGACGGCTTCGCTATCCCATTGGCAGTGCAACCAGCGTGATAACGGTTGACACAGCAAATCGCTCTGATTAAATCCCCGACGCCAGTGACGCCGCTGCCATAACGGAACGCTGATGATGCGATCAGGCAGTTGCAAGCCGGTGGTGCGACGGGCGTGTAAGACTTCCAATAGTAACAGACGTGACAGGGCGCTGGCGATTTCGCTGCGCCGGGAAAACTTAAGCTGGTGTATAAGCGGACTTAATGGCGGCGCATAGTCGGCAACCGTGACCAGTCTTTGCCAGGGTGGCGGTTTTTGCAGGCAACGACCGCAGGGAAGATGTGAATGTGTGGCGGGTAATCCACATTGTGGGCATAACGTTTTATCTGTACGGGTGGCGCGAGAGCATACCGAACAAATCCCCCAATGACCTAACGCCAGGGGCATTCGGCATAGCCAGCATAATCCCGGTACTGTTAGCATATGTTCATCCTTGTAAGTAAAAAGAGAACAATAGCGGATGAATAACATCTGGTGGCAGACCAAAGGTCAGGGGAATGTTCATCTTGTGCTGCTGCACGGATGGGGACTGAATGCCGAAGTGTGGCGTTGCATTGATGAGGAACTTAGCTCGCATTTTACGCTGCACCTTGTTGATCTGCCCGGCTTCGGGCGCAGCCGGGGATTTGGTGCGATGTCGCTTGCTGATATGGCCGAAGTCGTGCTGCGACAGGCACCTGATAAAGCCATTTGGCTAGGCTGGAGTCTGGGCGGGCTGGTGGCAAGCCAGATTGCGTTAACCCATCCCGAGCGTGTTCAGGCGATAGTCACCGTTGCGTCATCACCGTGTTTTAGTGCTCGTGACGAGTGGCCGGGGATAAAACCGGACGTGCTGGCAGGTTTCCAGCAGCAACTCAGTGATGATTTTCAGCGTACAGTGGAGCGGTTCCTGGCGTTACAAACCATGGGTACTGAAACGGCACGCCAGGATGCGCGAGCGCTGAAGAAAACCGTTCTGGCGCTGCCGATGCCGAAGGTTGACGTGCTCAATGGTGGGCTGGAAATACTGAAAACGGTCGATCTCCGCCAGCCGCTGCAAAACGTGTCCATGCCGTTTTTGCGATTGTATGGCTATCTCGATGGTCTGGTGCCGCGCAAAGTGGTGCCGATGCTGGATAAACTCTGGCCACACAGCGAGTCGTACATCTTCGCCAAAGCGGCCCATGCGCCGTTTATTTCGCATCCGGACGAGTTTTGTCACCTGCTGGTGGCGTTGAAGCAGAGGGTGTAGACAGCTGTTGAAATGGCGAGACAGAACTTTACTGGCTCGCCGCAGCCAACTCTTCTTCTGACAGCCCGGTAAAGCGCATGATGTCTGCAAGAGGGACTCCGGATTACAGCATTCTTTTGGCGATATCCAGGGCTTCCTGGCGTCGACCCAATAAATAACCAATCAGGTAACTAATAAGATATTCTCTTTCTGCATCCGTCATTAAAACCATCCTTAACGTTATTGATGATTTATTTCAGCAAGGTCTTCAACCGTCAGGCTGGTAAATCGCAGAACGTCCTCAAGAGAGACTCCGGCATCCAACATGGTTTTGGCAATATTTAGGGCGTTGGTACGTATACCTTTCTGAAACCCTTCTTGCCGCAATCTTTCCGCAATAGTCATTAAACTCTCCTTGTGTTTCGGTGAACGTTCGGCAACGCCGTCGATAAAATCGTTAAAACGTACCGCATCGCCGGTTTGTAGTATGTAATTAAACAGCCCTTTGATTTGTCTGTCATTAGCGTATCCACTACTTAATAAGCAGGCCATTTGCTCTACCAGCCCCATCAGGTCGCGTTGACGTATATGTTTTTGAATTAGCTCCAGCAGCGCCATGCACCGGTGCTGCATGATTTCATCATCAGGCATGACAGTGACATCAATCAGCGGAAATGCAGAGGCATAAAGCTGCCTTGCCAGTTTGGGATCGGCGAAACAATCCAGCCAACACAGTGAATAGGGATAGGGGCTTTCAATGCCGTGGTAAAACAACAATGGCACCACCATCGGCAATGTTTTGTATCCGGCATCCAGGTGATTTTGCATTGCGGCAATGGCGTAACGCATCATGCGAAATGCGATCAGTTTGTTTGAGGTGCTTTGATGTTCAATCAGACAATAGATATATCCCGGTCCTTGTTCAGTTTTCACCGACCACAGCACGTCGGAATAGCTTTCACGCAGATCGTCATCAATAAAGCTGCTCGACTCCAGCTTGAGGGTTTTCATATCACAGAGCGCGTGAATAGGTGCCGGTAAATGGAACGCAAGAAAATCGCGTGCCGTGTCCGGTTGGCGTAAAAAGAGTTTGAACAGTGCATCATGTGGGGTGGAACTCTGCTTTTTGCTCATGGCGTTCCTTCACCTGTTGTTTGAATGCCGCGACTCTACGCGCCACTCCACACCTGTGCATTAGCGAGTTTTCATCTCTGCGAGACGCTTTCAGAGGAACTTACGTTGTACTGCAAGAGTTGCATTTTTATGGAAAGCCGCACGCAAAAAAGCCCGGTTGCAAACGCATACCGGGCTTTCAAAACAGGTAGTAAAACAAGGTTAACGTAACGCCCACCACTCACGCAGACAGGCTTTGCCTTCCGGGCAGCTTTTACAACTGCCAGAGAGGCAGCCGTCAGGTTCTTCCTGAATTCGCACGGCTTTGCCCATACTTTCCAGCTGTTGCAGCATGGCGTTAATCATGGGTTGCGGGGTGTTCAGTGTCTGGCTTATCTGGGCCGCTTCCATACGGCCCCGTAACGCCAGCAAATCACGCACCTGAATAAGTGAAGCCATTAGTGGCAATCGCCAGTGGTGCTGGCTGCACAGCAACTGCTTACCGATTTGCGTGTTGCCAGCAGTTCGATATCGACCCGGCTACGCGCGCGACGCAGCAAACCGATAACCACGATGTTAAACAGGATAACCGCCAGAATGCATACCAGGCTGTAGGTTGGATGCTGGCTGTAGCTGGCGACCTGGTAGAACAATGTTGCCAACGAGTAAGCGATATTTAGCCCCCACAGGATGGAGAAGCCCATCCAGCCACGGCTGGATTCACGCGCGATAGCGCCCATCACCGAGATACACGGTACATACAGCAGAACGAAAATCAGGTAGCTGTAAGCAGCTGCTGCGCTTCCAAATTTCTGATCCATCACGCCCATCGCTCCGGTACCCATTTCACCGTCGCCTTTGCTCGCTTCAATGGGGTTCATCAGTACGCTAAGACTGAAGGTGTCTTTCAGGCTCTGCCAGGTTTCATCTACCGCGCTGAATAGCTCTTCACCGAGGTTAAATTCCGCCGGATTGAACTCTTCGTCCTGAATATTTTCTGCGGTGTAGAGGGTGTTGAGCGTACCCACCACCACTTCTTTCGCCATTGCGCCTGTAAACAGGCCAACAGTTGCCTGCCAGTTATCTTCATGTACGCCAATCGGCTTGAAGACCGGGGTGATCACCCGGCTGACGGAAGCCAGTGCCGAGTCGTTGATGTTATCGACGATTTTCCCGCTCAGCGAGAAGCTGTTGAATGCGCTCAGGAAAATGCTGACGATGATAATCACTTTACCCGCACGCAGAACGAAGCCTTTCAGACGCTGCCAGGTCTGGATAATCAGGCTTTTAACGTGTGGTACATGGTAGACCGGCAGCTCCATGACAAACGGCGTCGCTTCACCGCGCATGATGGTGTACTTGAGCATCAGGCCAGTCAGCACCGCCATCACAATACCGATGACATACAGCGAGAAGACCGCCAGTGCGCCATTCTGCCCGAAGAAGGCAGCCGCAAATACTGCGAAGATAGCCAGACGCGCGCCGCAGGACATAAACGGTGCCATCATAATGGTCATCAGACGCTCACGCGGTGCATCAAGCGTACGTGCGCCCATTACCGACGGTACGTTACAACCGAAACCGACAATCAGCGGTACAAAGGATTTCCCCGGCAAGCCCAGCGCCTGCATCAGGCGGTCCATCACAAACGCCGCACGCGCCATATACCCGGAGTCCTCAAGGAAGGAGAGGAACAGGTACATCATACCGATCTGCGGCACCAGTGGCAGAACGGTGTTAATGCCGCCACCCAGGCCCTGGGCAAGGAAGATAGTCAGCCAGTCCGGGAAGTGGAGCGTGTAGCCAATCCACTGAATACCATGCACAAAGAGTGCTACGGAACCAACGTCAAACAACGGTTGTAACGCCCCGCCGATGTTGATAGCGAGCAGGAACATCAGGTACATCACAAAGAGGAAAATCGGCAGACCGAGGAAACGGTTGAGCACGATTTTATCTACCGCAGTGGTGAAACGGCTGGGTTCTGCCGTCAGGGTGTTGCTTACCACATCGCAAATGGCGGCAATACACTGGTAACGCGCATCGGCAATGTGTAGCGCCGGATCGTCCATCTCATTACGCAGACGGGTAAGGGCGGCATCAAGATGCTGCGACGCTTCACCGGCGTAAGCGCGGCTGTAGATATCGCCTTCCAGCATTTGCAGGCCCAGCCAGCGACGTTGTTTCAGCGGGATGTCGGAAGGCATCACTTTTGCCAGTGAATCTGCTTCGTTGAGCAGCGGCTGTGCGTAATGCACCAGTTCCACATTGTCGTTAGCTTTATAGCGGTCAATCGCCAGCTTGAGCGCTTCAATACCCCGACCACGGGTTGATACCAGCGGGATCACCGGGCAGCCAAGACGTGCCGACAGCGCATCAATTTCAATGCGAATATTTTGCTTCTCGGCAATGTCGAGCATATTCAGCGCCACGATGCAGGGAATGCCGAGTTCCAGCAGTTGCAGTGTCAGGTACAGGTTACGCTCAAGGTTAGACGCATCCACCACGTTAATCAGCAGATCGGCGTCACCACTCAAAATATAGTGGCAGGCGATTTGCTCATCGAGCGAGGTCTGCGATGAGATGGTGGTCAGAGAATAGGTGCCGGGCAGGTCCACCAGCGTGACCTGATGATCGGTGGTGGAGAATTGCCCTTCTTTACGTTCGACGGTAACGCCAGCCCAGTTACCTACACGCTGACGTGCACCAGTGAGCTGGTTAAATAACGTTGTCTTGCCAGAATTTGGATTACCAATTAAGCCAATGGTTAATTTTTTCATTGTTGTTCTCACTGTATTAACAGGAAACCGCTTCAACTTCTAATAAGGCCAGATCTTTTTTGCGTAATACCAGGCTTACACGACGGGTTTCGATATGAATGGGATCGCCGAGTGGAGCAACGCGCACCACATTAAAAGAAGAGCCTGGCAACATACCCAGAGAAAGCAGTTTTTGGCGATATGCCGGGCTGATTTCACGGGCAAAGCCGGTAATTTTCCACGTAGTATCTGGAGTGTATTGCATAGGTGCCTACTTGTTTCTCACAAACTGGATAACTACCTCATGGGGCGTTTGACAGCGACATGAGACCAGATGATTCGCCAACGAAGGAGAGATTAAATAATCAACAGCACAATGATAATGAGAATGGTTTCTATCAGCAATACTTAAAATGTGTGCGAATGTTGGTTTAGATAATAATCTGCGTGAATGTTGATGTGGCTCAAGGTTATATCGGAGCAAAATATAATTTGGATGATGAATTATTAGGACAGGTTAATGTTTGATTAAAGTTTTAATTGTTAATGTGATGATAAATATTGCCGGAATATATTGTGAGTTTCGCTGTGGAATAAAAAGGCCGGAGATATTCTCCGGCACTTTTATGTCTCGTTAGGCGTTCGTTGCCAGATGCGGCGTGAACGCCTTATCGCGCAGGTTTAGGGGCTAATCAGGGCGTTTAACGTTTTTTGCCCATTGCCGCCGCCAGCGCATCCATCATCGCGCTGTTACCGGTAGGCTGCGCTTCACGACCGCGTGGTTTGGCTGCCGGGCGGTTGTTTTGTGAACGTTCATTACCGCCGCTGCGACGGGCGTTGGTTTCGCCAGGCTGCTCGTCCAGACGCATAGTCAGGGCGATACGTTTACGCTGAAGATCCACTTCCAGCACTTTCACCTTCACAATGTCGCCCGCTTTCACCACGGTATGCGGATCTTCCACAAACTTGTTCGACAATGAAGAGATGTGAACCAGGCCGTCCTGATGCACGCCAATATCGACAAACGCGCCAAAGTTGGTGACGTTGGTCACCGCACCTTCGAGGATCATCCCCGGTTGCAGGTCGTTCATTGTCTCGACGCCATCGGCAAACTGGGCGGTTTTAAATTCCGGACGCGGATCGCGACCTGGTTTTTCCAGCTCTTTGATGATGTCAGTTACTGTCGGCACACCGAATTTCTCATCAGTAAAGTCAGACGCTTTCAGGTTACGCAGCTCGCTGCTGTTACCCATCAGATCTTTCAGTGCCTGCTGTGTTGCTGCCAGAATGCGTTCCACCACCGGATAGGCTTCCGGGTGAACGGTAGAGGCGTCCAGCGGGTTATCGCCGTTGTTAATCCGCAGGAAGCCCGCGCACTGCTCGAAGGCTTTCGGCCCCACACGGCTGACTTTCAGCAGTTGCTGACGGTTCTGGAACTGACCGTTCTCATCGCGCCAGGCCACGATGTTTTGCGCCATCATGCGCGTCAGGCCCGCCACGCGGGTTAACAGCGGAACGGAAGCGGTGTTGAGATCGACGCCAACGGCGTTTACGCAGTCTTCTACTACTGCATCCAGTTTGCGGGCCAGTTGCGTCTGGCTGACGTCATGCTGATACTGACCTACGCCGATAGATTTCGGATCGATTTTCACCAACTCCGCCAGCGGATCCTGCAAACGACGGGCGATAGACACCGCGCCACGCAGCGAAACATCGAGATCCGGGAACTCCTGCGCCGCCAGTTCGGAAGCCGAGTAAACCGACGCGCCTGCTTCGCTGACGATCACTTTCTGTGCGGTCACTTTCGGAAACTGCTTCTGAACGTCGAGATAGAAACGCTCGGTTTCGCGGGAAGCCGTACCGTTACCGATTGCCACCAGTTCAACGTTATGTTTTTCACACAGGGCAGCAACGGTCATCGCTGCTTTTGCGGCTTGTCCGGTGTGCGGGTAAATGGTGTCGGTCGCCACCAGTTTACCCGTCGCATCGACTACCGCTACTTTTACCCCAGTACGCAGACCCGGATCGAGGCCCATCGTTGCACGCAGTCCGGCAGGGGCCGCCATCAGAAGATCGTGTAGGTTACGGGCAAAGACGTTGATTGCTTCATCTTCCGCGCGTTCACGCACTGTGCCCATCAGTTCGGTTTCCAGGTGCATCAGCACCTTGATGCGCCAGGTCCAGCTCACTACGCCTTTGCGCCAGCTATCCACCGGGGCATTGTTCAGGCGCAGACTGAGGTGATCCATGATGATTTGCTCGCAGTAGCTCTCTTTTGGCGGTTCGTCGAACTGCGGATCGGCATTTAGCGAAAGCTGGAGCACGCCTTCGTTACGCCCACGGAACATCGCCAGCGCGCGGTGAGAAGGCACCGTTGACAGCGGTTCGTGATGATCGAAATAGTCGCGGAATTTCGCCCCTTCCTCTTCTTTACCGTTCACCACCGTAGAAACCAAATGCGCGTTCTTCCACAGATAATCACGCACTTTCGCCAGCAGCGCGGCATCTTCGGCAAACCGTTCCATCAGGATATAGCGCGCGCCGTCCAGCGCGGCTTTGGTATCTGCTACGCCTTTATCGGCATCAACATATTGTGCAGCGGCGACTTCTGGCGTGTGCGACGGATCGTTCCACAGTAGGTCGGCCAACGGCTCAAGCCCTGCTTCAATGGCGATTTGCCCGCGGGTGCGGCGTTTAGGTTTGTAGGGCAGGTAGAGGTCTTCGAGTTCGGTTTTGCTTAGTGTGGCGTTGATGGCATTCGCCAGCTCGTCAGTGAGCTTGCCTTGCTCGGAAATGGACTTGAGGATCGCCTGACGTCTCTCTTCCAGTTCGCGCAAATAGCTCAGACGCGTTTCCAGATTACGCAGCTGCGTGTCATCCAGACCGCCGGTGATTTCCTTACGATAACGTGCGATAAACGGCACGGTATTCCCTTCGTCAAGCAGGCGAACGGCAGCGTCAACCTGTTCCGGGCGCGCCTGAATTTCACCCGCAATAATGCGGCAGAACGAATCATTCATCATGGTTTGAGTTCATCTTTTCGGATCAAAAATCAGGGGATAGTTATACGGACTGGCTGGCAAAAATGCCAGCCATCGGCAGGAGGTTAAGACTCTTCCTTACGGTTTCACGTACTCGATAGCATTAACATACCAGCTCGCTTCCCCGGCAGGGGTATTCACCACCGCCAGATCGCCCACCTCTTTTTTCAGCAATGCGCGAGCCATCGGGGAATCGATAGAGATGTAATCTTTACGGCCAAAAATTTCATCGTAGCCAACAATACGGAAACGGTGAGTCACGCCATCGTCGTTTTCAATCTCCACCCACGCGCCAAAAAAGACTTTGCCTTCCTGCTGCGGGGAGTAATCGACGATTTTGAGATTTTCCATGCATTTAGTGAGATAGCGCACGCGACGGTCGATTTCACGCAGACGCTTTTTATTATACTGATAGTCAGCATTTTCGCTGCGGTCGCCCAGACTTGCAGCCCAGGTCACCTTTTTTGTGACCTCCGGGCGCTCTTCACGCCAGAGATAATTTAGCTCTTGTTTGAGTTTTTCATACCCTTCCCGGGTAACCAGGGGCGTTTTCATCTCGTTGATTCCCTTTGTCTGTTTGATAATGCGCACATTGGGTATAACGTGATCATATCAACAGAATCAATAATGTTTCGCCGAATAAATTGTATACTTAAGCTGCTGTTTAATATGCTTTGTAACAATTTAGGCTGAAATTCATACCAGATTTAGCTGGTGACGAACGTAAGCTTTTTTAAGAATACACGCTTACAAATTGTTGCGAACCTTTGGGAGTACAAAGAATGCAAGAGAACTACAAGATTCTGGTGGTCGATGACGACATGCGCCTGCGTGCGCTGCTGGAACGTTATCTCACCGAACAAGGCTTCCAGGTTCGAAGCGTCGCTAATGCAGAACAGATGGATCGCCTGCTGACTCGTGAATCTTTCCATCTTATGGTACTGGATTTGATGTTACCTGGTGAAGATGGCTTGTCGATTTGCCGACGTCTTCGTAGCCAGAGCAACCCGATGCCGATCATTATGGTGACGGCGAAAGGGGAAGAAGTGGATCGTATCGTTGGCCTGGAGATTGGCGCTGACGACTACATTCCAAAACCGTTTAACCCGCGTGAACTGCTGGCCCGTATCCGTGCGGTACTGCGTCGTCAGGCGAACGAGCTGCCGGGCGCGCCGTCACAGGAAGAGGCGGTGATTGCTTTCGGTAAGTTCAAACTCAACCTCGGGACGCGTGAAATGTTCCGCGAAGATGAGCCAATGCCGCTGACCAGCGGTGAGTTTGCGGTACTGAAGGCGCTGGTTAGCCATCCGCGTGAGCCGCTCTCCCGCGATAAGCTGATGAACCTTGCCCGTGGTCGTGAATACTCCGCAATGGAACGTTCCATCGACGTGCAGATCTCGCGTCTGCGCCGCATGGTGGAAGAAGATCCAGCGCATCCGCGTTACATTCAGACCGTTTGGGGTCTGGGCTACGTTTTCGTGCCGGACGGTTCTAAAGCATGAGGCGATTGCGCTTCTCGCCACGAAGTTCATTTGCCCGTACGTTATTGCTCATCGTCACCTTGCTGTTCGTCAGCCTGGTGACGACTTATCTGGTGGTGCTGAACTTCGCTATTTTGCCGAGCCTCCAGCAGTTTAATAAAGTCCTCGCGTACGAAGTGCGTATGTTGATGACCGACAAACTGCAACTGGAGGACGGCACGCAATTGGTTGTGCCTCCCGCTTTCCGTCGGGAGATCTACCGTGAGCTGGGGATCTCTCTCTACTCCAACGAAGCTGCCGAAGAGGCAGGCCTGCGTTGGGCACAACACTATGAATTCTTAAGCCATCAGATGGCGCAACAACTGGGCGGCCCGACGGAAGTACGCGTTGAGGTCAACAAAAGCTCGCCTGTCGTCTGGCTGAAAACCTGGCTGTCGCCCAATATCTGGGTACGCGTGCCGCTGACCGAAATTCATCAGGGCGATTTCTCCCCGCTGTTCCGCTATACGTTGGCGATTATGCTATTGGCGATAGGTGGGGCGTGGCTATTTATTCGTATCCAGAACCGACCGTTGGTCGATCTCGAACACGCTGCCTTGCAGGTGGGTAAGGGGATTATTCCGCCGCCGCTGCGTGAGTATGGCGCTTCGGAGGTGCGTTCCGTTACCCGCGCCTTTAACCATATGGCGGCTGGTGTTAAGCAACTGGCGGATGACCGCACACTGCTGATGGCAGGGGTAAGCCACGACTTGCGCACGCCGCTGACACGTATTCGTCTGGCGACCGAGATGATGAGCGAGCAGGATGGCTACCTGGCAGAATCGATCAATAAAGATATCGAAGAGTGCAATGCCATCATTGAACAGTTTATCGACTACCTGCGCACCGGGCAGGAGATGCCGATGGAAATGGCGGATCTCAACGCAGTGCTCGGTGAGGTGATTGCCGCCGAAAGTGGCTATGAGCGGGAAATTGAAACCGCGCTTTACCCCGGCAGCATTGAAGTGAAAATGCACCCGCTGTCGATCAAACGCGCGGTGGCGAATATGGTGGTGAACGCTGCTCGTTACGGCAACGGCTGGATTAAAGTCAGCAGCGGCACGGAGCCGAATCGCGCCTGGTTCCAGGTAGAAGATGACGGTCCGGGTATTGCGCCTGAACAGCGTAAGCACCTGTTCCAGCCGTTTGTCCGCGGCGACAGTGCGCGCACCATTAGCGGCACTGGGCTAGGCCTGGCGATTGTGCAGCGTATCGTGGATAACCATAACGGGATGCTGGAGCTTGGCACCAGCGAGCGGGGCGGGCTTTCCATTCGCGCCTGGCTGCCAATGCCGGTAACGCGGGCGCAGGGCACGACAAAAGAAGGGTAAATAAAACAGGAGGCGAAGGTGCCTCCTGTTTTTAGATTGTTTTCAATTGATTGATAATGAAAGGGTTCGCTTGCAAAAGCAGGAGCAATTTTCGGGGTGCTCCGGTAGGTTGACGGCGTTTGGTTTCCCAGCTTTTGACCAGGTCATAACTTACCCCTACAGCGACAGCAAAATCTTGCTGACGTAAGCCCGTTGCTTCACGGATCGCTTTTACATCGATTTCGCTAAAAGTATGGACGTGCTCTGGTTCAGGCGTTTCTTCACCCTTTTCGATGCGTACCATTTCTTCTGCGCTGGCAAGAAGATCAGCAAATAATTCATCTTTCATCTGTTTTCAATGCCTCCGTTGGCATTTCACCATGGTGGAATTTGTGGAGCTTCAACATTAAAGCAGCTTCTCGGACAATAGTTTCAATGCCTTTTTTTGTTCTTCTGTTAAATCATCCTGTTCATTTTTAGGATAAATCAACGCCAGATAAATTCGGCCATTGCGTGTTACGTTGTAATAAATTATCCGAATGCCACCCCGTTTCCCCATTCCAGAACGGTTCCAGCGAATTTTTCTAAAACTGCCTGTGCCTGCGATAATGTCACCGGCAGTAGGATCTTGAATGAGTAGTTCCTGAAAAGCCCGGAACTCATCATCAGGCAACAATAACTGGCGGCGTTTGCTAAATCCTTGTAGTTCAATAAACGTGAACATTATGCATCCTGCGGTCTATTGGTAATTATAAGTGTACCTTGTACATATTGGTAGCTCATTAGATATAAAAAACCCCTTATCCGTTTGGATAAGGGGCCAGTTAGATATCAGCCGATTACAGCTTCGGACCTGCTTCTACCAGCGCGGCACCCGCTGGGGTGTCGGTGTATTTATCGAAATTGTCGATAAACAGTTTCGCCAGAGTTTCGGCTTTTTCCTGCCACTGTTCAGAAGAAGCGTAGGTGTTACGCGGATCGAGGATCTTCGTGTCTACGCCTGGCAGTTCGGTTGGGATTGCCAGGTTAAACATCGGCAAAGTGAAGGTTTCTGCGTTATCCAGCGAACCGTTGAGGATGGCGTCGATAATGGCGCGGGTATCTTTAATGGAGATACGTTTGCCAGTGCCGTTCCAGCCAGTGTTAACCAGATACGCCTGTGCACCTGCCGCCTGCATACGTTTCACCAGCACTTCTGCGTACTGAGTCGGGTGCAGCGACAGGAATGCTGCGCCGAAGCAAGCGGAGAAGGTTGGCGTCGGTTCGGTGATGCCGCGCTCTGTACCGGCCAGTTTGGCGGTGAAGCCAGAGAGGAAGTGGTACTGGGTTTGATCGGCAGTCAGACGAGAAACCGGCGGCAGTACGCCAAAGGCGTCTGCGGTCAGGAAGATAACTTTAGTTGCGTGGCCCGCTTTGGAAACCGGTTTAACGATGTTATCGATGTGATAGATCGGATAAGAAACGCGGGTGTTCTCGGTTTTTGAACCATCGTCAAAATCGATAGTACCATCTTCACGTACGGTGACGTTTTCCAGCAGCGCATCGCGGCGGATAGCGTTGTAGATTTCAGGTTCCGCTTCTTTCGACAGCTTGATGGTTTTCGCGTAGCAGCCGCCTTCGAAGTTAAACACGCCGTCGTCATCCCAGCCGTGCTCGTCATCGCCAATCAGGCGACGTTTCGGGTCGGTGGAAAGGGTGGTTTTACCGGTGCCGGAAAGGCCAAAGAACACCGCAACATCGCCTTTCTCGCCAACGTTGGCGGAGCAGTGCATAGAAGCGATGCCTTTCAGCGGCAGCAGGTAGTTCATCATTGAGAACATCCCTTTCTTCATTTCGCCGCCGTACCAGGTGCCGCCAATCAGCTGCATACGTTCAGTTAAGTTAAACGCCACGAAGTTTTCAGAGTTTAGACCCTGTTCTTTCCACTGTGGGTTAGTGCATTTTGCGCCGTTCATAACGATAAAGTCTGGCTCAAAATCTACCAGTTCTTCATCCGTTGGGCGGATAAACATGTTTTTGACGAAATGCGCCTGCCAGGCCACTTCGGTAATGAAACGTACGGAAAGACGGGTGTCAGCGTTTGCGCCGCAGAAGGCGTCAACGACGAAAAGACGTTTGCCAGAAAGTTGGTTGGTTACAAGGCCTTTCAGATGCTGCCAGGTTTCTGGAGAAAGTGGTTTGTTGTCGTTCTTGCCTTTACCTTTATCAGCCCACCAGAAAGTATCACGCGTGGTGTCATCGCGGACAATATACTTGTCTTTCGGTGAACGACCAGTAAAGACGCCAGTGTCGACAGCCACGGCACCCAAATTGGTCAACACACCGCGCTCGTATCCTTTCAGGTTCGGGTCCAGCTCTTCCTGAAATAAAAGGTCGTAGCTCGGGTTGTAAACGATATCCTGAACGTCGTTGATACCATAAGCCATGAGATCCTGCGGGGTTAAACTTTTGTTCACGCGCATTTCACTGCTCCTTAGCCAATATGTATTACCTGAAATATTAAGGGTATTTGAGGGGTGTTAACCGCGACAAGGCTCATAGATTTAAGTATCTCGACAAAATCACGTTCCATAAAACGCTGTGACTCCTGTCACGAAACGGCGCTTATTATGTCAGAAAACCTTTTTATGTTGAGGAAAATGTTCTTAAAAGGTTAAAAAATGGTGTTTTTGTCGGGAATAATGTGAGTGTAATCGCATTCACCAGAGTAATGTTGCAAACGATACATTTAAAGTATCGATTCACCTCGACAGGCGTTTTTCTGAAAAAAAATCTTTGAAATCTCTTAATTGCGCTTGAATGCGATAATTAATTTTTCTCCTGGTCATGGAACAGAACATGGATAGTACAGAGCTTTCACTTAAAACACGCTGGGGTATGGCGTTAACCGGTTTGATTCAGGGAGGCATATGCTACCTGTTGATGACTTATCTGGTGCCCATTCATGACAGTTGGTTGTTCTTTGGTTTGCCCGCAACGCTGGCTATTTCGCTAACGCTACTGCTTACAGTGGTTTCTTTTAAACAACGTGCATTGTGGGGTTGGCTGGCAGTAATCGCCTTTGTTGTTCTGGCGCTGTCATGGTGGCAGAAATACAACGCTGAAGGCATGGACAGGTGGCAACAGTATGAGATGCTGTTTTTATTTGGTTGCCGTTTATTATTTATGGCGTTGCTGGCACTTCCCTGGTTGCAGTACCGTCTGCATGAGGGTAAAGGCATACCTTCCTATTCTTATTTTTATAACCAGCTTTGGCATAACGCTCTGACTGTTTTTGTCTTTATTGTCCTACAAGGTCTTGTGTGGCTGGTCTTACTGCTGTGGAGTTCATTGTTCAGGCTGGTTGGTATCTATTTTTTCAAAACACTTTTTTTTGATAGTGAGTGGTTTCTGTACATTACTACTGGTCTGATTACCGCGCTGGCGGTGATTCTTGCACGTACTCAACCACGTTTAATTACTGCCATTCAAAAGCTGCTGACACTTATCGCCACTGGGTTATTGCCGCTGGTTTCTGTTCTGGCATTGTTATTTATTGTTACCTTGCCCTTTACTGGGCTGGAGATGATCTCAGAACGTATTTCTGCGGCTGCTTTACTTTCCACACTGGCGCTGATCTTACTGTTACTAATGGCGATTGTGCGGGAACCGCAAAAAAGTTCGCTGCCTTACCCCATTGCTTTGCGTTGTGTTATCAAAGCGTCTCTGTTAATTGCCCCCGTGTTTGTTCTTCTTGCAGGGTGGGCATTGTGGCTTCGAATTCATCCCTATGGCTGGACGCCAGAGCGGCTGTACGGTGCGCTGATAGTACTGGTATTACTCATCTGGTCGGTAGGATATGTAGCGAGCATTGTGCGTCGTGGGTGCAATCCACTTCTGCTGCAAGGCAAAGTGATCCTCGCACTTTCCTTGTTCATTTTTACCATTTTATTGCTGCTCAGTTCTCCGGTGCTTGATGTTCAACGTATCAGTGTAAATAGTCATATGGCGCGTTATCAAAGTGGCAAAATCACCGCAGATCAGGTCAGCTTGTATATGCTGCAACGTAACGGCAGAGCAGGGCGTGAAGCGCTGGAAAAGCTGGCGAAAGATGACACGTTTACCAGTGACAACAAGCGAGCAGGACAACTCGCACGGATACTGAAAAACAGTGACGATGATACCTTTGTTGTCACAGCTGAATTATTAGCCAAAATGGTGACTATTGCTCCAGGTAGTCAGACGCCAGATAAAGAATTCTGGGAAGGCGTTATGGAGTACCGATATCGTGTCATATCTTGCAATAAACCAGATAGATGCGTCATTGTTAGTCAGGATCTCAATACTGATGGTAAGCCAGAGCAGGTGTTGTTTACATTCGGTGATCGTGAGCTGAGTAGTGATGTGCTGGTCTTCGGTTATGAAGAGCACAAGTGGAAGCTGATTGAAACGTTGATGGCGCCATCAGGTTTGACACGTGATCGACTATTAAAAGCAGTGGCTGAGAATAAAATTGGTGCCATACCGCAGGTCCGGCAGGATCTCACTGTGGATGGTAAACGACTGAAAAGGTCATATTAAGATGAAGTCCGGCAGAGTTATCTCTGCCGGATTTCATGATTAATGTACTTGCGGGTCTGCCGGAGACGCATTGTTGCGGATCTCGGCAATATCCATTGCATTGAACAGATAGTGGTTACCGCAGTAATCACAATGCATGTCAATTTCGCCTTCTTCCGCCAGAATGCTATCCACTTCTTCATCCGGCAGTGTTTTTAGCGCGTCGGCGCAACGTTCACGCGAGCAGGTGCATTTGAATTCAACATCCTGCGGATCGTAAACCGTCACCTCTTCTTCGTGATACAAACGCCACAACACTTCGTTTGCCGGTAAGGTCAGCAGTTCTTCGGTTTTGATGGTTTCGGTTAGCGTCGCCAGATGGTCGAAGTCGTCCTGCTGGGCATTTTGTGCAGGCATTATCTGCAACAACATACCGCCCGCAGCCGGTTTGCCGTCTACGTCGCCGGTGCGAATAAACAGGCGCGTCGGCAGCTGTTCAGAACGCATAAAGTAATCTTCCAGGCAGGCCGCCAGGGTATCACCTTCCAGACCAACCACGCCCTGATAGCGTTCGCCTTCGCTCGGGGTAATGGTGATCACCACGTAACCATTGCCGACCAGCGTTTTCAGGTCGGCATTTTCCGGAATTTCGCCCTGTACGCGCGCGACGCCACGCATCTGCTGTTTGTTGTTTCCGTTGATGACCGCCAGACTCATCGGGCCGTCGCCTTGCAGCTGTACGGTGATATCACCATCAAATTTTAGCGTAGCGGTTAACAGGCTGGTCGCAACCAGCAGTTCTGCCAGCACGTTTTTAACGGGCTGCGGATAATCGTGATTCTCAAGGATCTGTTGCAGGGTTTCCGAAACGGTTACCAGTTCGCCGCGCACGGCAAAGTTTTCAAACAGATAGCGATGTAATTGGTCATGTTGCGGCATAATCATCTCTCTTGCAGGTGACAGTTATTCACTGTCGCCGTGTTTAAATCGTAACAGGTCGCGGCGCTCTTTTTTGTCCGGGCGTCGGTCCGGGTGCGGCATGGTTAAGGCATTAAGTTTACGTGCCAGCGCCATTTTTTCGCGTTTCTCTACACTTTCTGCAGTCTCTTCATACAGCAAGACTGCCTCGCTGGCGGGGCGACGCTGTTCAGTAATCGCCTTTACAATCACCGTTCGTTCGTCATTTCCCTGGCGCAGAGTGAGCGTGGCATTCAGCTCGACGATTTTGCTTGGCTTGCTGCGCTGCCCGTTGTAGTGCACCTTACCGCCTTCGATCATTTCGCGGGCCAGCGCGCGGGTTTTATAAAAACGGGCGGCCCATAGCCATTTATCCAGTCGAACCTCAACAGCAGGTTTTTCTTTCATGGCGTCTCCTTCACATTAGCGAGGGGATCAGGCGGCGGTAGTCATTCAGTGACGGATGGCGCTGATACTGTTTCTCGGCAATCCCGGAAGCGGGGTTTGTGACACCGAGGCAGTAACGAATACCAAATTGTGCGGCAGCATCGAGAATCGCTTCGCTGTCATCAATAAACAGCGTTCTTTCAGCTTTCAGACCCGTAGCTTCGGCCACCGCATGCCATAACCGCTGATCCTCTTTCGGATAACCAAATGTGTGGGTGGAAAGTAATAAATCAAGGTGTGCGTCCAGACCGGTATGCTCAAGTTTTACCGCCAGGTTATGCGGATGAGCATTGGTGAGCAAAATTCGTTGCTTACCACTGGCTTTCAGTGCCTCAAGAAACGGAATGGTATCTTCACGCAGTACGGCACGCGGTCCCATCTCGGTGGTCATCGCACAGATATCCAGACCCAGTTGCTCACTCCAGTAATCAAGACAGTACCAGTTTAGCGTATGCTGCACGTCGTGATATTGCTGGCGCATATAGTCCATCGCTTCCTGTGGCGTGACCCCGTTTTTCGCCCCCCATGTTTCAGGCACCAGCTTTTGCCAGAAATAGTTATCGAAGGCGAGGTCGAGCAACGTGCCGTCCATATCCAGCAGAACGGTATCTACGTCCTGCCAGGCAATGTTGATATGCATGAGGGAAATCTCCAGAGTGAAGCAATTTGCGCGACAGGGTAGCATAACCTGCCGCGCAAACGTGTTATTCAATAAGGCTTTCTGAAGAGGTAATCAGTTGCGGATTCAGGCAGCTTTCATAATAGGCCTGAATCTCCATCATCCTGGTGCGATGACGTTGATAACGACGCCACGCCTGCACGCCATTATAGATGGCGCTACCCAGCATCGTCAGTAACAGCAATGTAGTACCGAGATAACGCCACAGGCCGGAACGGTCAGGAATTGGATGCAGACTAATATGTTTGGTGCCATTGGCGTCAGTAAAGATATTCGTGACAATGCCTTCTGCGTTAAACGGGGTGTGCATGAGCATTTGCGCCAGTTTCTGGAAAGCATTCCACTGTTCTTGCGGCGGATAGTCGTAAAGTGAAGCCGAAGGCCAGGGTTGATCGACAAAATCACTGCCCTCATCACTGACAATCAAAAAGCCTCCAGGGGCCGGGCTATTGAGTGATTGAGCTGCGCGCGCAGTTTCGCGGGTAATAAACGGTGCCGTTGACGTCGTCACCAGATTGTCCAGTGATTCGGCGCTTACCGGACGCAACAGTACGTTCACACCGTCGAGTTTTCCGGCGTTAGCGCGTTTCACCAATGCTTCCCAGTCTTTACTATTACCCAGGTTGACCAGGGCATTTTTTAATCGTACGCAATCATCCTTGGCTGCGCACAGATCTGCCGTCTTCAGTACAAGATCGCCAAAATCATCAAGCAGTACCATGCCGGATTTTTGAATTGCTGAGCGTAAAGTTGCGCTGACGCGAGATTCATCTTCCGATTTCGGATGCAGCTGTCGGTTAACAGCTTCGGTCAGCGCCATGGCCTTGTTAACTAACTCAGATTCTGGCAGTGGTAAAGAACGGGCGTCATTCCAGATAATTTGTGAGCAGTCAAACGGTATAAACGGTGAGTTAGCCTGTGCTGTCCAGGTTCCTGCCGTGCGTATGTTACACATACCTGTTCCGCGCAAATGGAGTGTATCTCCCACACGCACGCCTGAATCTGCAAGTTGCCTGACGCTGGTAGCCTCAATGGTCTGTGCACCTTTCATCCATGAAAGCGTAAATTTAAGAGGCATATCCAGTGGGATCCAGAACAACAGCATGACCAGCACAAGTAATGAACCGGCTGCAATAACTGTGCTACGCAGCCAGTGTTGAAGCGGGAAGTTTTTCACTTCGTCATGCAACGAAAGGAAACGCCCCTGCCGCACCACATGACGGTCGAGGTAGATGTCGATATCCGTCTGCTGCCCCAGATCCGGGGTAATATAAGGCTGCCAGTGAGTGGGGTAGATCAGGTCGATGATACCGAGTGAAATATTGTTGATCTGCTC
This sequence comes from Escherichia fergusonii ATCC 35469, assembly GCF_000026225.1. NCBI lineage: Bacteria > Pseudomonadati > Pseudomonadota > Gammaproteobacteria > Enterobacterales > Enterobacteriaceae > Escherichia > Escherichia fergusonii. The sequence continues at coordinate 3,421,689 of NC_011740.1, read as the reverse complement.
CTGATCGTTTTCACCAAACAGGCCCCAACGACGCGGAGTGCCGCGCAGACAGTGGATCTCTCGCAGTGAAGATTTCGCTGGTGGTGCAAAAAGCCCCCATAACCCCGCACCCAACAGCAATATTGCGCCACCAGCCAGCCAGGGCACAAACACATCCGGGGTAATCAGACAGAAAAAAAACAGCAAGAACGACGCAACAACCAACAATGCCTCCCGCAGTCCACGTGGGCGGCTGAGCGCATACTCTTCATGTGTTTCTTTACGGATGTTAAGCAACTCGATCTGCTCACTCTCTTCCCCACGAATAGATGCCTGGGTAGAAGAAACCGGTTGTAACGCATAGCCGCGAGTTTCTTGCATATACTCTTGTAGCGTATGGCCGTTGAGGGAAATTACCAGTGGTAGCGAATCGGTATGAATCAATTCAACGTTATTTTCGTCGTTGATGTACTGCTCCCAGAAGGGCGGCAGATGCACTTCCACGGAATCGAGGTAGTAGCGCCATTTGTTGGGATCGTCGGTCGAGATACCGTAACGTGTGATGGAGTGCGTAAGAATAACCACGTTGTTGCTTTCGTCAGTCAGAGAAAGCGATACAGGCGCGGCACTGGCCCCCGTCGGGCCTGGCACCCGCTGAGTTTCACTCAGATTTTCGAGATAATTTTCGACCGCACTGCGTTCTTCAGTGCTAAGTTTACGTGTGTCCGCTTGTGGAAAGGCGTTTGCCCAGCTGACTGGCCCCCGTCGGGCTCGTAATCGCAGTAGCCACCCTGCAAGTAGTGAGCAGGCCAGCAAAGCAACGACAAAAATCAAAATGGTGCTCATGCGTTCCCCATCTTACTTAGTCTTTCAGGTGTGATTGGTCGCACCCAGCACATTATGCGTGATTCTGTGGTTGGCTATCGGCAAGCGTGGAGTTGAACTTGAGCATTTTTAAGCGCATCCCATTGAGTGCAAAGCATAGCAAAACCACCAAAGGCGGAATATCAGCAAATTCCTGGAGTTATTTCAACCTATTGACTTTTAATTTGATTTGAGAATTAACTTTTATCAGGTTACATAAATGTAAATAATCAGCGATTCACATTGCCGGAACCGTGCTCTGTATCGCACAATGACAACAGATTTCACTGAAAAGATTCCCACAATGAGCAAATCATTACAAAAACCCACCATCCTGAATGTTGAAACTGTGGCGCGATCCCGACTGTTTAATGTCGAGAGTGTGGATCTGGAGTTCAGCAATGGCGTGCGCCGTGTCTATGAACGGATGCGTCCTTCCAATCGGGAAGCGGTAATGATTGTACCTATTATTGACGATCATCTTATTCTGATCCGGGAATATGCGGTGGGAACGGAATCCTATGAACTGGGCTTTTCGAAAGGGCTGATTGATCCCGGCGAAAGCGTTTATGAAGCTGCTAACCGGGAGCTTAAAGAAGAAGTGGGATTTGGTGCCAATGATCTGACTTTTTTGAAGAAACTCAGCATGGCCCCGTCTTACTTTTCCAGCAAAATGAATATCGTGGTAGCGCAGGATCTCTACCCGGAATCGCTGGAAGGCGATGAGCCAGAACCTCTGCCGCAAGTTCGCTGGCCGCTGGCTCATATGATGGATTTGCTTGAAGATCCTGACTTCAATGAAGCGCGCAATGTCAGTGCGCTTTTCCTCGTGCGCGAGTGGTTGAAGGGGCAGGGGCGGTTGTAAATACGAGGAACTTACTTGATGCGCCAGGCTATTCATGTAATGCACTGAATTTAAATATTTTATAGACATGCGAAGGCGTTCGTGTTGTATCCGACTTTAGCATTAAAAAAGGCGCCGAGGCGCCTTTTTTAATTAGAACAATTCCTGAGCCTCGCCATTATCGATAATGGTCGTTCCCACCTCTTGCACCGCATGTTGTGTAGGCTGCGTGCCTTCGATGAAATACTCTTCTCGGCTATTGCCACCATTTGCCAGTTGCCCGGTGCTGCGATCAATATTCACTGTCACAATACCCGGTGGTGGTGTCAGCGGTTGTTCTGGCACACCTTCAAGCACGGCTTTCATGTAAGCGTCCCATGCTGGCTGGGCACTCTTCGCACCGCCTTCGTAACCAGAGATCTGATCTTTAATCGCACCGGAAGCCGTTGTATGACCAAGATTACGGCGGTGATCATCAAAGCCAATCCAAACCGAGGTCACGACGCCCGGACCGTAACCTGAGAACCATGCATCTTTCGAACTGTTAGTGGTACCTGTTTTTCCGCCGATATCACGCCGTTTAAGATCTCGTGCGGCACGCCAGCCAGTACCCTGCCAGCCAGGTTCACCAAAGATATTGGTGTTCAGGGCACTCTTGATCAGAAAGGCCAGCGGAGTATTGATCACATGTGGCGCGTATTCCTGTGCGCCTGTCGCGGCCACTAATGCCTGATTTGCCTGTTCCAGTTGCGGCATTGGCACTGTTGAATTTTGCTGCTCCCGGGAGATAGCAACATCCTCGACATTGCTGTTCTCCAGTACGTCCGACTTTGGCGTATCGCCATAAATCACCGGAATATCGCATTCAGGACAAGCAATTTTGGGTTTTGCTTCGAAAATGACACCAGCCTGATCGGTCTCAATTTTACTGATAAACCAGGGATCGACCAGGAAGCCGCCATTTGCCATTACTGCGTAACCACGAGCTACCTGCAGCGGCGTAAAGGAAGCGGAACCCAGTGCCAGTGATTCAGTATGAACAATGTTTTGCGCCGGGAAACCGAAGCGTTGTAAATACTCCGCCGCGTAATCCACGCCCATTGCCCGCATTGCCCGCACCATCACCACGTTTTTCGACTGCCCCAGCCCCTGACGTAAGCGGATTGGACCGGCATACTGCGGTGGAGAGTTTTTCGGTTGCCAGTCAGATCCGGCACCTGCATCCCAGCGTGAGATTGGGACGTCGTTCAACATACTTGCCAGCGTCAGGCCTTTATCCATTGCGGCGGTATAGAGGAACGGTTTGATATTAGAGCCGACCTGGCGAAGTGCCTGCGTTGCGCGGTTAAACTTGCTCTGGTTGAAGTCAAAACCACCCACCAGTGCCATCACTGCGCCATTCTGAGGATTAATGGAAACCAGTGCCGAGTTAACTTCCGGTACTTGTGCCAGCCACCAGGCATCGCCCATCTGACGGACCCAGATTTGCTGGCCCGCCTGCACTACGTCAGTCACTTTACGTGGTGTGGAGCCTTGTTGTGTATCGGAACGGTAAGGACGCGCCCAACGTACACCTTCCATTCCCAGCGTAACCGATGAGCCATCGGCCAGCATCACAGACGCTTCCTGGGCACTGGCACTGGTTACTACAGCGGGTAACAGCGGACCATAAGTCGGCAGTGCTTTTAGTGTATCGGTGATTTTTTGGCTATCCCATGCCGTTTCCCCCACTTTCCACAGCTCGTTTGCCGGGCCGCGATAACCATGACGCATATCGTAGTCCAGCACATTATTACGCACTGCCTGTTGTGCTGCTTGCTGCACTTTGCGGGTAATCGTGGTGTAAATGCGGTAACCGTCTTCATAAGCGCTTTCGCCATAACGGTTATACATCTCCTGACGTACCATCTCGGTCAGATAGGGTGCAGAGAACGCAATTTCTGGTGCGTGGTAGTTTGCATTAATCGTCTCTACCCGCGCCTGATCATATTGCTGCTGAGTGATATACCCTTCGCTTAACATACGCGACAGCACAACATTGCGACGTGCAAGCGCCCGATCCATAGAATAGAGAGGGTTAAAGGTTGAAGGCGCTTTCGGTAACCCGGCGATCATCGCCATTTCGCTTAACGTCAGCTGATCAACTGTCTTGCCGAAATAGACCTGCGCAGCAGCACCAACTCCGTATGCACGGTAGCCGAGATAAATCTTGTTGAGATAAAGCTCAAGGATTTCGTCTTTATTCAGCAGTTGCTCGATGCGAATGGCAAGAAAAACTTCTTTGATTTTGCGCATCAGCGTGCGTTCAGGACTGAGGAAGAAGTTTCTCGCCAGCTGCTGAGTAATGGTACTTGCCCCCTGGGAAGCGTGACCAGAAAACAGCGCAACGCTGGCGGCACGGAAGATCCCTACGGGGTCAACACCGTGATGCTCATAAAATCGGCTGTCTTCGGTCGCAATAAAGGCTTTGACCATTTCTGGTGGCATCTGATCCAGCGTCACCGGAATACGACGTTTCTCGCCATATTGCGCGATAAGCTCGCCATCAGCGCTGTAAACCTGCATTGGGATTTGCAGACGCACATCTTTCAGCGTCGCGACATCCGGCAGTTGTGGCTCGATATAGCGATATAGGCCATAAATCGAGCCTGCTCCCAGCAGAATGCAACAAACTGCAAGGATCAAAAAATACTTTACGAACTTCACTGGAGATTTCCCATTTAGTTTCATTTGGGCAGTTTATAAACAAAAGCGCCGTAGTATAAAGGCAAGCCTGACGCATTGATATACCCGTCAGTGCGACGGGTGATAAGGAGATCATCAACTATGGCTTTCAGATCCTGGCAAATTGGGCTTCATATTCAACAACGCGAGGTACTGGCTGTTGCCGTAATTCGCGGCGCTTCTGGTTGGTTTCTGCAACGCTGGTGGCGGATGCCACTGGCAGAAAACATTATCAAAGATGGGCATATCCGCCACCCCGAAATGCTCGCCCAGGCGCTTCAGGCATGGAGCCGTGAACTACCACATCGGCATCGTATCTGCCTTGCCTTTCCCGCCAGTAGAACACTACAAAAGGTATTTCCTCGCCCGGCGATGTCATTACGTGAACGTGAGCAGAGCGCATGGCTGGCAGGTTCAATGGCACGTGAGTTGGATATGGATCCGGACTCACTGCGCTTTGATTATAACGAAGACACCTTAAATCCGGCTTTTAACGTGACTGCTGCGCAAAGTAAAGAAGTGGCAACACTCCTGACACTGGCACAAACGCTACGCATCCAGTTGGCAGCGATAACCCCGGATGCCTGCGCCTTACAACGATTCCTTCCCCGGTTAGCACCGCAGCAACAATGCCTGGCGTGGCGCGACGATGAACAATGGTTATGGGCAACGCGGTACGCCTGGGGGCGCAAATCGACAACAGAAGTCGCTTCTCTGGAACAACTGACTGCGTTATTGGCACTTCCTGTAGGCAGCATAGCGATTTGTGGCGAAGGGGGGATAAATCCCTGGGATAGTGTTGCGCTGCGTCAACCTCCAGCTCCTCCGGCAGGTGGTGATTTTGCCATCGCCCTTGGATTGGCTTTGGGAGAGATGCACTAATGGATATGCCCGTTAATTTTCTTCCCTGGAGACAAACGCGCAGAAAGGCCACTCTCCGCTTGTGGAGCATGATGTTCGGCGGAGCACTGGTGCTGATCTCTGGCGTGACACTTAGCCGTTATGCCATTGGCAATATAGAAACGCGTGCTGAAGGCGTGTTACTGCTGGCAGAACAACAACTCGCCAGTGCTTTACAGGCGAGCAAACCACGGCTTTTACAACGACAACAGATGCATCAACAGGCAAAACGGCGGCAGCAGGAGCTTGCTGCAACCGGCAACTGGCAGCCTGCGCTTTACGCTTTAGCGGAGCAACTACCCGAAAAAGCGTGGTTTACGAAAATGGCCTGGCAAAAAGATCGTCTTATGCTCAGTGGGCTGGCGGCAAATATTGCTTCGCTCACTGCACTGGAACAGATGCTGCGCAGTAACGCTTCATTTTTGCTTATCCATACCGGGGCAACACAACAGGATGCTAAGGGGCGATGGCAATTTGAGTACCAGTTACAGCGGAGAGACGACAATGAACACGTTCTTTGATTTCTGGTGTGCAACTTCGCCACGTCTGCGCCTGATTTGCTGGGGACTTTGGGTGATCGCTTTGTGTGGACTGTCACGTATAGCCCTGTCTCCTCCTGTTGAAAATGGACGCGATGCACAAAGTCGTCTGCATCAGGCAAACCTGCTGCAATGGCGAACGCTTCATAAAATTGCCGGTTCTGCTGATGAGCAACGTTTGGTGAGTGACGACAACGCTTTACCTTTTTCACCTTTCGATTTTCAACAAGCGGAGATGCAACTCGTGTCGTGGCAGCCTTCTGCTGAGGGCGGTGAACTTGCGCTTAAGGGCCCCTGGTCAGCAATACCTCCTGTTTTCAGACAACTTGCGGAACGGCAGATGCGCATTACGCAGTTTACGCTCGACCCGGATGAGAATGGATTACGCATAACCCTGCTTCTGGAGCGACTGAATGATGGTTAAGCGCGGGATCATTATTGGGATGTCGCTACTGTTGCTGACTGGTATGCGGGATCCGTTCAGGCCACCGGAAGATCGCTGCCAAATAGCAGAACTTACCCAATGGCATTATCGCGGCATGGTAGGCCAGGGTGAGCGAGTCATCGCCATTATCAGCGACAGTCAGCATAAGTGGCAGCGCGTGGAACAGCGAGATGTGTTGGAAAACGGCTGGACGATTTTACAGATAACCCCTGAGTTTCTGACCCTTAATACCGGCAAAACATGTGAGCCGGACCAATGGCAGTGGCAAAGGCAAGGAGAAGAAAATGAAGCAATGGATAGCCGCAATACTGATGATGGCTCTTCCCGTCGCGCAGGCCGCGAAACCCGCAAAAGTGACGTTAGTGGTGGATGATGCACCTGTCGCACAGGTGTTACAGGCACTGGCAGAACAAGAGCGTCAGAATATCGTGGTTTCGCCGGATGTTAGTGGTCTCGTCTCTTTGCATTTGATCGATGTTCCCTGGAAGCAGGCGTTGCAGACAGTGGTAAAAAGTGCCGGGCTGGTTTCGCGCCAGGAAGGTAATATTTTGCATATACACTCTGCTGCCTGGCAAAACGAAAATGCAGCACGACAAGAAGCTGAACAGGTCCGGCGCCTGGCCAGTTTACCTGTAGAGCATCGCGCAATTGCTCTGCAATATGCGGATGCTGCTGAGCTGGCAAAAGCGGGCGGGAAACTATTGAGCGCCAAAGGCAGTATGACGGTTGATACTCGCACCAATCGCCTTTTATTGCGTGACAATAAAACCGCTTTAGCCGCTCTGGAACACTGGATCTCAGAAATGGATGTGCCCGTAGGGCAGGTTGAACTGGCTGCGCATATTGTGACTATCAATGAAAAAAGCCTGCGTGAGTTGGGCGTGAAATGGACGGCTGGCGAGGCACAACAAGCCGGTAAGGTGGGGCAGGTGACTACCCTGAGCAGCGATCTGGCAGTCGCAACCGCTACAACCCAGGTGGGCTTTAACATTGGACGCATAAATGGGCGTTTACTGGATCTTGAACTCTCTGCTCTGGAGCAGAAACAGCAACTGGATATTATTGCCAGTCCACGCTTACTGGCATCGCACTTACAACCAGCCAGTATTAAGCAGGGCAGCGAAATACCTTATCAGGTTTCCAGTGGTGAGAGTGGCGCGACATCAGTAGAGTTTAAAGAGGCGGTGTTAGGTATGGAAGTCACACCAACGGTATTACAACAAGGACGAATTCGTTTAAAGCTGCATATCAGCCAGAATGTGCCAGGGCAGGTGCTACAACAATCTGATGGCGAAGTGTTGACCATCGATAAACAAGAGATCGAAACGCAGGTAGAGGTCAAAAGCGGGGAGACCCTGGCTCTGGGCGGCATATTTTCGCGCAAAAATAAAACGGGTAAGGATAGCATTCCACTCTTAGGTGATATTCCGTGGCTTGGGCAATTATTCAGTCATGATGGAAAAGAAAATGAACGTCGTGAACTGGTCGTGTTTATCACGCCCAGACTGGTCTCCAGCGAGTAACTCGTGCATAAACACGAGATGTTTTTTGCGCTGAACACGTTTCAGGGATTTGACGCGCGAAGGTATTTAGCATACAAGGAGTACCGATTTGAGAGTCGGTCTCTTTCGTTGCTTACACATTTGTGAATATGCATTGCTTTGCAAAAGGTATGCATAAGGCTAATGATAAACGGCGAAAAGGCAGATGGCATAAACATATCAAGCAGCAGGCTGATGCAATTTTTTGAAATTATTTATGTTTTTTAGCCTGATTTGCAGTTTGCGCTATTATCTGTCCACGCTGACCGTGAGGTTTGGTCGCAATCTGGTTTGGTGATTTATTCAGTTGCCAAACCTGCTTGAGTATTGAGATAATTTTCAGTCTGACTCTCACTATATCCTTATGAGGTTTCAGTTCATGTCCTGCTGCGCTATGTGCATGCGAAGCGGGTTTATCATTAACGAATAGTCTTAGTAGTACCGAAAAAATGGCAGAGAAACGCAATATCTTTCTGGTTGGGCCTATGGGTGCCGGAAAAAGCACTATTGGGCGCCAGTTAGCTCAACAACTCAATATGGAATTTTACGATTCCGATCAAGAGATTGAGAAACGAACCGGAGCTGATGTGGGCTGGGTTTTCGATTTAGAAGGTGAAGACGGCTTCCGTGATCGCGAAGAAAAAGTCATCAACGAGTTGACGGAAAAACAGGGTATTGTGCTGGCAACTGGCGGCGGCTCTGTGAAATCTCGTGAAACGCGTAACCGTCTTTCCGCACGTGGCGTTGTGGTGTATCTGGAAACCACCATCGAAAAACAACTTGCCCGTACGCAACGCGATAAAAAACGCCCGCTACTGCAGGTTGAAGCTCCGCCTCGTGAAGTGCTGGAAGCGTTGGCCAATGAGCGCAATCCTCTGTATGAAGAGATTGCCGATGTGACCATTCGTACTGATGATCAGAGCGCTAAAGTCGTCGCAAACCAGATTATCCACATGCTGGAAAGCAACTAATTCTGGTTTCATAAACACTCGTCTGTGAGTACTTGTAACTAAGGTGGATGTCGCGTCGTGGAGAGGATTACCGTCACTCTGGGGGAACGTAGTTACCCTATTACCATCGCGGCTGGTTTGTTTAACGAACCGGCTTCATTCTTACCGTTGAAGTCAGGTGAGCAGGTTATGTTGGTAACCAACGAAACCCTCGCTCCCCTGTATCTCGATAAAGTTCGCGGCGTACTTGAACAGGCGGGTGTTATCGTTGACAGCGTTATCCTTCCTGATGGCGAGAAATACAAAAGCCTGACAGTGCTGGATACGGTCTTTACGGCACTGCTGCAAAAACCTCATGGTCGTGACACCACGCTGGTCGCTCTGGGCGGTGGCGTTATTGGTGATCTCACGGGCTTTGCGGCAGCCAGCTACCAACGAGGCGTTCGTTTTATTCAGGTTCCGACCACGCTACTCTCGCAGGTGGACTCCTCCGTTGGCGGAAAAACCGCTGTAAACCATCCCCTCGGCAAAAATATGATTGGTGCATTTTATCAGCCTGCATCTGTCGTGGTGGATCTCGACTGTCTGCAAACTCTTCCGGCACGCGAGCTGGCTTCAGGGCTGGCAGAAGTTATTAAATACGGCATTATTCTGGATGGTGAGTTCTTTACCTGGCTGGAGGAAAATCTGGACGCCTTATTACGTCTGGATGGCCCGGCGATGGCGTACTGTATTCGCCGTTGTTGTGAACTGAAAGCCGAAGTTGTTGCTGCAGACGAGCGCGAAACAGGGTTACGTGCTTTACTGAATCTGGGGCACACCTTTGGTCATGCCATTGAAGCTGAAATGGGTTATGGCAATTGGTTACACGGTGAAGCTGTTGCTGCGGGTATGGTGATGGCGGCGCGAACCTCAGAACGTTTAGAGCAGTTCAGTTCTGCAGATACGCAGCGTATTATTGCGTTGCTCGAGCGTGCGGGGTTGCCGGTAAACGGGCCGCGCGAAATGTCTGCGGAAGCTTATTTGCCGCATATGTTGCGAGATAAAAAAGTGTTAGCGGGTGAAATGCGCTTAGTTCTCCCGCTGGCATTAGGGAAGAGCGAAGTTCGCGGCGGAGTGCCGCACGATGTCGTTCTTAGCGCTATTGCTGATTGTCAGCAGGCGTAAAAACAAGAAAGGTCAGACCGCCGTATCCGGGGGTCTTTTTGCTTCGGGATTAATGCACGTAGTGAGCATTAACCTTTTAGTGGGGTGTTAAATGGATGAATTCAAACCAGAAGACGAGCTGAAACCCGATCCCAGCGATCGTCGTACTGGTCGTTCTCGTCAATCTTCCGAACGTTCTGAACGTGGTGAGCCACAGATCAATTTTGATGATATTGATTTGGATGCTGAAGACACCCGCCCAACTCGTGCGCAAAAAGAGCGTAACGAGGCGCCGGAAGTCGAAGAAGATTACGAATCTGAAGATGAAGCCGTGGATGAAGAACGCGTAGAGCGTCGTCCGCGTAAGCGTAAGAAGCCCGCAGCTAAACCTGCATCCCGTCAATATATGATGATGGGGGTTGGTGTGCTGGTGTTGCTGCTGCTCATCATCGGTATTGGTTCGGCACTAAAAGCACCTTCAACTTCATCAACCAGTGAGCAAACAGCCTCAGGCGAGAAGAGTATTAATCTTTCTGGTGATGCAGCCGATCAGGCAAATGGGGCGCAACCTGCTCCGGGAACGACTTCTGCTGAACAAACCGCAGGTAATGCACCTCAGGATGTTACTCTGCCACCTATCTCATCTACGCCTACTCAGGGGCAAACTTCAGTAGCAACTGAAGGACAGCAGCGCGTTGAAGTTCAGGGCGATTTGAACAATGCTCTTACTCAACCGCAGAATCAGCAGCAGATGAATGATGTGGCAGTAAATTCAACACTGCCAACTGAACCAGCAACGGTTGCTCCGGTGCGTAATGGTGCGGCACCAGCACAAACAGCGGCTACGCAAACTACCACGCGCCCAGAACGTAAACAGGCCGTGATTGAGCCGAAAAAACCGCAAGCAACGGCGAAAACAGAGTCGAAACCAGTAACGCAACCGAAACGTCCTGAACCGACAGCACCGGTAGCGACGACCAGGGCACCTGCAACGACATCTACGCCAGTAACTGCCCCAGCGCCGAAAGCGACGGCCAGTGCCGAACCTGTGCAAACGGCATCGCCAGCGCAATCAACTGCAACGGCATCTACTGGTGGTAAGAGCACGGGTAACGTAGGTTCGCTGAAATCGGCACCTTCCAGCCACTATACGTTACAGCTCAGCAGTTCTTCGAACTACGACAACCTGAACGGTTGGGCGAAGAAAGAGAACCTGAAAAATTATGTTGTCTATGAGACAACACGTAACGGTCAACCGTGGTATGTACTGGTTTCTGGCGTTTACTCTTCGAAAGAAGAAGCGAAAAAAGCCGTGTCTACGTTGCCAGCCGATGTGCAGGCGAAAAATCCGTGGGCAAAACCACTGCATCAGGTGCAGGCCGATCTGAAGTGATCCAGGCTATGCCCTGCAATTTTTTGATGTTTCGCCCGATTGCGGGGCAAGACTACAGCGCAGGATGCTGTCGGAGCTTTCTCCACAGCCGGAGAAGGTGTAATTAGTAAGTCAGCATGAAAAAAAATCGCGCTTTTTTGAAGTGGGCAGGGGGGAAATACCCCCTGCTTGAAGATATAAAACGGCATTTGCCACAAGGTGAATGCCTGATTGAACCCTTTGTGGGTGCCGGGTCGGTGTTTCTTAACACCGACTTTTCTCGTTATATCCTTGCCGATATCAACAGTGATCTCATCAGCCTTTACAACATTGTAAAAACACGTACCGATGAGTATGTGCGGGCTTCTCGTGAGCTTTTCGCGCCAGAGACCAATCTGGCTGAGGTTTACTACCAGTTTCGTAAAGAGTTCAACGAAAGCCGGGATCCGTTTCGGCGTGCGGTGTTGTTCTTGTACCTGAACCGGTATGGATACAACGGTTTGTGTCGTTACAATCTGCGCGGAGAATTTAACGTACCGTTTGGTCGTTACAAGAAACCCTATTTCCCGGAAGCAGAGTTGTATCACTTTGCTGAAAAAGCGCAGAATGCTTTTTTCTTTTGTGAATCTTATGCCGCCAGTATGGCTCGAGCGGATCAATCCTCGGTGGTGTATTGCGATCCACCTTACGCACCGCTTTCTGCAACCGCTAACTTTACGGCATACCATACGGACAGTTTTAGCCTGGAACAGCAGGCTCATCTGGCGGAGATCGCCGAAGATCTGGTTAACAGGCAGATTCCGGTGTTGATCTCTAACCATGATACGGCGTTAACGCGCGAGTGGTATCAGCGCGCAAAATTGCATGTCGTCAAAGTTCGACGCAGTATAAGCAGCAACGGCGGCACACGTAAAAAGGTGGACGAACTGCTGGCTCTGTACAAACCAGGAGTCGTTTCACCCGCGAAAAAATAGTTCTCAAGGAGAAGCGGATGAAACAGTATTTGATTGCCCCCTCAATTCTGTCGGCGGATTTTGCCCGCCTGGGTGAAGATACCGCAAAAGCCCTGGCGGCGGGTGCAGATGTCGTGCATTTTGACGTCATGGATAACCACTATGTTCCCAATCTGACGATTGGACCGATGGTGCTGAAATCTCTGCGTAATTATGGCATTACTGCCCCTATTGATGTGCATCTGATGGTGAAACCGGTCGATCGCATTGTGCCAGATTTCGCTGCCGCTGGTGCCAGCATCATTACCTTTCATCCAGAAGCCTCCGAGCATGTTGACCGCACGCTACAACTGATTAAAGAAAATGGCTGTAAAGCGGGGCTGGTATTTAACCCGGCGACACCGCTGAGCTATCTGGATTACGTGATGGATAAGCTGGATGTGATCCTGCTGATGTCCGTCAACCCTGGTTTCGGCGGTCAGTCTTTCATTCCTCAAACACTGGATAAACTGCGCGAAGTACGTCGTCGTATCGACGAGTCTGGCTTCGACATTCGACTGGAAGTGGACGGCGGCGTGAAGGTGAACAACATTGGCGAAATCGCTGCGGCAGGTGCCGATATGTTCGTCGCTGGTTCGGCCATTTTCGATCAGCCAGACTACAAAAAGGTCATTGATGATATGCGCAGTGAACTGGCAAAGGTAAGTCATGAATAAGTTTGAAGATATTCGCGGCGTCGCTTTTGATCTCGATGGTACGCTGGTCGACAGTGCTCCTGGTCTGGCTGCTGCGGTAGATATGGCGCTGTATGCGCTGGAGTTGCCCGTCGCAGGTGAAGAGCGTGTTATTACCTGGATTGGTAATGGCGCAGATGTTCTGATGGAGCGTGCATTGACCTGGGCGCGTCAGGAACGTGCGACTCTGCGTAAAACAATGGGTAAACCGCCCGTTGATGACGACATTCCGGCAGAAGAACAGGTACGTATTCTGCGTAAACTGTTCGATCGCTACTATGGCGAGGTTGCCGAAGAGGGGACGTTTTTGTTCCCGCACGTTGCCGATACGCTGGGCGCATTGCAGGCTAAAGGCCTGCCGCTAGGTCTGGTTACCAACAAACCGACGCCGTTTGTTGCGCCGCTGCTCGAAGCCTTAGATATCGCCAAATATTTCAGCGTGGTGATCGGTGGCGATGATGTGCAAAACAAAAAGCCGCACCCGGACCCGCTATTACTGGTGGCTGAACGAATGGGCATTGCCCCACAACAGATGCTGTTTGTTGGCGACTCACGCAATGATATTCAGGCAGCAAAAGCAGCTGGTTGCCCTTCTGTTGGTTTAACCTATGGATATAACTACGGCGAGGCTATCGATCTTAGCCAGCCTGATGTAATTTATCAGTCTATCAATGACCTTCTGCCCGCATTAGGGCTTCCGCATAGCGAAAATCAGGAATCGAAAAATGACTAAGCCCATCGTTTTTAGTGGCGCACAGCCCTCAGGTGAATTGACCATTGGTAACTACATGGGTGCGCTGCGTCAGTGGGTAAACATGCAGGATGACTACCATTGCATTTACTGTATCGTTGACCAACACGCGATCACCGTGCGCCAGGATGCACAGAAGCTGCGTAAAGCGACGCTGGATACGCTGGCCTTGTATCTGGCTTGTGGTATCGATCCTGAGAAAAGCACCATTTTTGTTCAGTCCCACGTGCCGGAACATGCGCAGTTAGGCTGGGCACTGAACTGCTATACCTACTTCGGCGAACTGAGCCGCATGACGCAGTTTAAAGATAAATCTGCGCGTTATGCCGAGAACATCAACGCGGGTCTGTTTGACTATCCGGTGCTGATGGCGGCGGATATCCTACTGTATCAAACCAACCTGGTGCCGGTGGGTGAAGACCAGAAACAGCACCTGGAACTGAGCCGCGATATCGCCCAGCGTTTCAACGCGCTGTATGGCGATATTTTTAAAGTACCGGAGCCGTTTATTCCGAAATCTGGCGCGCGCGTAATGTCGCTGCTGGAGCCGACCAAGAAGATGTCCAAGTCTGACGATAACCGCAATAACGTTATCGGCCTGCTGGAAGATCCGAAATCGGTAGTGAAGAAAATCAAACGCGCGGTCACTGACTCCGACGAGCCGCCGGTAGTTCGCTACGATGTGCAGAATAAAGCGGGCGTTTCCAACCTGCTGGATATTCTTTCTGCGGTAACTGGCCAGAGTATCCCGGAACTGGAAAAACAGTTCGAAGGCAAGATGTATGGTCATCTGAAAGGCGAAGTGGCTGATGCCGTTTCCGGTATGCTGACTGAATTGCAGGAACGCTATCACCGTTTCCGCAATGACGAAGCCTTCCTGCAACAGGTGATGAAAGATGGCGCAGAAAAAGCCAGCGCACACGCTTCCCGTACGCTAAAAGCGGTGTACGAAGCGATTGGATTCGTGGCGAAGCCGTAATTTAACATTAATGCCAAAAACCGGGGAAACCCGGTTTTTTTATCCTCTTTTTGCAATAATCCGAAAAAATGTGAAGCGCCTCGCCGTTTCCATATCTCATAGTTGCCACTTATCTTCAATTTAATGAAGATATAAATATTCACTTTATTGAAAATTTACTATGCGTCGAACGTTTATCAAAAAAGAAGGCGTCGTCATCACGACTCTGGCTCGTTATCTGTTAGGTAAAAAGTGCGGTAATCGACTGAAAACCATAGATGAACTGGCAACTGAATGCCATTCATCGGTTGGTCTGACACAGGCCGCGTTGAAAACGCTGGAATCAAGCGGAGCGATACGGATAGAACGCCGTGGGCGTAATGGCAGTTATCTGGTGGAAATGGATAACAAAGCGCTGCTGAGTCATGTGGATATCAACAATGTGGTGTGCGCGATGCCCTTGCCCTATACCCGTTTGTACGAAGGCCTGGCGAGCGGATTGAAAGCCCAGTTTGATAGTATTCCTTTTTACTATGCGCATATGCGTGGCGCGGATATTCGCGTGGAGTGTCTGCTTAATGGCGTGTATGACATGGCGGTGGTTTCCCGACTGGCGGCGGAAAGTTATCTCACACAAAAAGGGCTATGCCTCGCGCTGGAGTTGGGGCCGCATACCTACGTTGGCGAGCACCAGTTGATTTGCCGTAAAGGCGAGTCCGCAAACGTGAAGCGCGTGGGGCTGGATAACCGTTCGGCGGATCAGAAAATTATGACCGATGTCTTTTTTGGCGATAGTGATGTGGAACGAGTCGATCTCTCTTATCACGAGAGTTTACAACGCATTGTTAAAGGCGATGTTGATGCTGTTATCTGGAACGTGGTGGCAGAAAACGAACTGACCATGCTGGGATTAGAAGCGACGCCGCTCACAGACGATCCGCGATTTTTACAGGCCACCGAAGCCGTGGTTTTGACGCGAGTCGATGATTACCCGATGCAACAACTGCTGCGTGCAGTTGTTGATAAACATGCCCTGCTTGCTCATCAACAGCGAGTAGTCAGTGGGGAACAGGAACCCAGTTATTAAACGAAAGGCATCTGAAATGGAAACCAGACTCAACCTGCTTTGTGAGGCAGGCGTTATTGATAAGGACATCTGCAAAGGCATGTTGCAGGTCGTCAACGTACTGGAAACAGAGTGCCATCTACCGGTGCGCAGCGAGCAAGGAATGATGGCGATGACACATATGGCGAGCGCACTGATGCGCAGTCGCCGTGGTGAAGAAATAGAGCCGCTGGATAACGAATTGCTGGCAGAGCTGGCGCAATCCAGCCACTGGTCAGCCATTTTACAATTGCATCAGGTGTTGTTGAAGGAATTCGCACTGGAAGTTAACCCGTGTGAAGAAGGCTATTTGCTGGCCAACCTTTATGGATTATGGATGGCCGCTAACGAAGAGGTCTGAATCTCCCGGCAAATCCACGTCGCGTATCTTAAATATTCAAAAAAATGAATATTTAATTCAAGGAACAGAAACGAGGCAACAAGATGTTTGTAGAAGCATTGAAACGCCAGAACCCGGCACTGATTTCCGCCGCACTCAGTTTGTGGCAACAGGGCAAGATCGCCCCGGACAGTTGGGTAATCGACGTCGATCAGGTACTGGAAAACGGTAAGCGGCTGATTGAGACGGCAGGGCTTTACGGTATTGAACTGTATCTGATGACCAAACAGTTCGGTCGTAATCCGTGGCTGGCAGAAAAACTGCTGGCGCTGGGCTACAGCGGCATTGTGGCGGTGGATTACAAAGAGGCACGAATCATGCGCCGCACAGGTTTACCGGTGGCGCATCAGGGGCATCTGGTACAAATCCCTTGTCATCAGGTTGCTGACGCCGTTGAACAGGGCACCGACGTCATCACCGTGTTTACACTCGACAAAGCGCGGGAAGTTTCTGCGGCAGCGGTGACGGCCGGGCGGGTCCAGCCTGTGCTGCTCAAAGTTTATAGCGACGATGATTTTCTTTATCCGGGGCAGGAGAGCGGTTTTGCACAGCATTCGCTGCATGAGGTGGTTGCTGAAATCCAGAAACTACCGGGGTTACATTTAGCCGGATTAACCCATTTCCCTTGCCTGCTATGGGATGAGGCTGCCGGGAAAGTTTTGCCAACACCGAACCTCCAGACGCTGGTCAATGCTCGTAACCAACTTCTGAAGTCTGGAGTTGTACTTGAGCAATTAAACGCGCCTTCAGCGACCAGCTGCACTTCGCTGCCATTACTGGCGGAATACGGTGTGACTCATGCCGAACCCGGCCATGCACTGACGGGGACGATTCCGGCAAACCAGCAGGGCGACCAACCCGAACGTATCGCCATGCTTTGGCTGAGCGAAATTTCCCATCACTTCCGTGGCGACAGCTACTGCTACGGCGGCGGTTATTACCGTCGTGGTCACGCGCAACATGCGCTGGTGTTTACGCCAGAAAATCAAAAGATTACTGAAACCAATATCAAAACTGTGGATGACAGCAGTATCGACTACACCCTGCCGCTGGCAGGCGAGTATCCGGTGAGCAGTGCAGTGGTGCTCTGTTTTCGCACGCAGATTTTTGTCACTCGTAGCGATGTGGTGCTGGTGTCCGGTATTCACCGTGGCGAACCGGAAATCGTTGGTCGTTATGACAGTCTTGGAAGCTCTCTGGAGGCGTAATGGCGCGATTTGTGGTGTTAGTGATTGATAGCTTTGGCGTAGGGGCAATGAAAGATGTCACGTTGGTGCGTCCGCAGGATGCCGGGGCGAATACCTGTGGTCACATCCTGAGCCAGTTGCCGCATTTGCAGCTACCAACGCTGGAGAAAATGGGGCTAATCAACGCATTAGGTTATGCGCCTGGCGATATGCAGCCGTCAGACTCCGCAACCTGGGGCGTGGCAGAGTTGCAACATGAAGGTGGCGACACCTTTATGGGGCATCAGGAAATTTTAGGCACGCGCCCGTTACCGCCGCTGCGTATGCCCTTTCACGATGCGATTGACCGTGTTGAACAGGCATTAGTCACCGCTGGCTGGTGGGTTGAGCGCCGTGGCGAAGAGTTGCAATTTCTGTGGGTCAATCAGGCGGTTGCGATTGGCGATAACCTCGAGGCGGATTTAGGCCAGGTCTATAACATCACCGCCAATCTCTCTGCGATCTCTTTTGACGACGCAATCAAAATTGGTCGTATCGTGCGTGAGCAGGTCCAGGTCGGTCGGGTCATTACATTTGGCGGCCTGTTAACCGACAGCCAGCGCATTCTCGATGCGGCTGAAAGTAAAGAAGGGCGCTTTATTGGCATAAATGCGCCGCGTTCTGGCGCTTATGACAATGGCTTTCAGGTCGTACATATGGGCTATGGCGTCGATGAAAAAGTGCAGGTGCCGCACCAACTGCATCAAGTGGGCGTGCCCACGGTGCTGGTGGGTAAGGTGGCAGATATCGTCAGCAATCCTTATGGCGTGAGCTGGCAAAACCTGGTGGATAGCCAGCGGATTATGGATGTCACCCTCGACGAATTTAACACGCATCCGACGGCGTTTATTTGCACCAATATCCAGGAAACCGACCTCGCTGGTCACGCAGAAGACGTCGCACGTTATGCCGAACGTTTGCAGGTCGTTGACCGTAACCTTGCCCGGCTTGTTGAGGCGATGCAGCCAGATGATTACCTGGTCGTGATGGCGGATCACGGTAACGATCCGACAATCGGTCACAGCCACCATACCCGCGAAGTGGTGCCGGTGCTGGTTTATCAGCAAGGGCTGGTCGCCACGCAGCTCGGTGTGCGCCCCACGCTTTCTGATGTGGGGGCTACCGTGTGTGAATTTTTCCGTGCGCCACCGCCACAAAATGGTCGCTCTTTTCTTTCCTTCCTCCGGTTTGCAGGAGACACCCTATGAGTTTTGATCCAACGGGCTACACCCTGGCCCATGAGCATCTGCATATTGATCTCTCCGGCTTTAAAAACAACGTGGACTGCCGCCTTGATCAGTATGCGTTCATTTGCCAGGAGATGAACGACCTGATGGCCCAGGGCGTTCGTAATGTGATTGAGATGACCAACCGCTACATGGGGCGCAATGCGCAATTTATGCTCGATGTAATGCGCGAAACCGGGATCAACGTGGTGGCCTGTACCGGTTATTACCAGGACGCGTTTTTCCCCGAACATGTGGCGACCCGCAGCGTGCAGGAACTGGCGCAAGAGATGGTCGATGAAATTGAGCAGGGTATCGATGGCACGGCATTGAAAGCCGGGATTATCGCGGAGATCGGCTCCAGCGAAGGAAAGATTACGCCGCTGGAAGAAAAGGTGTTTATTGCCGCCGCGCTGGCACATAACCAGACCGGATGCCCCATCTCCACACATACCTCTTTTAGCACTATGGGGCTGGAACAACTGGCGCTACTGCAAGCCCACGGAGTTGATCTTTCGCGTGTCACCGTCGGGCACTGCGATCTGAAAGACAACCTCAACAACATTTTGAAGATGATCGATCTGGGCGCGTATGTGCAGTTCGACACCATCGGCAAGAACAGTTACTACCCTGACGAAAAGCGCATTGCGATGCTCCGCACGCTACGTGACCGTGGATTGCTGAACCGCGTCATGCTGTCGATGGATATTACGCGCCGCTCCCATTTAAAAGCCAACGGTGGTTATGGCTATGACTTTTTATTAACCACCTTTATTCCGCAATTGCGCCAGTCAGGATTCAGTCAGGCCGATGTGGATGTGATGTTACGTGAAAATCCCTCTCAATTTTTCCAATAAGGACAGACTAATGAAAAAGATTGGCGTTGCAGGCTTACAGCGTGAGCAGATTAAAAAAACCATTGAAGCGACGGCTCCTGGCTGTTTTGAAGTTTTCATTCATAACGACATGGAAGCGGCAATGAAAGTGAAATCCGGGCAACTGGATTATTACATCGGTGCGTGTAATACCGGTGCGGGCGCGGCATTGTCGATTGCCATCGCGGTGATTGGCTATAACAAAAGTTGCACCATTGCCAAGCCGGGCATTAAAGCGAAAGACGAGCATATCGCCAAAATGATCGCCGAAGGGAAAGTGGCGTTTGGGCTTTCCGTTGAGCACGTCGAACACGCGATTCCGATGCTGATTAACCATCTGAAATAAAAGGCACGACTATGGATCTGTATATTCAGATTATCGTGGTGGCGTGCCTGACGGGTATGACATCGCTTCTGGCGCATCGCTCGGCGGCTGTTTTTCATGACGGCATCCGCCCGATCCTGCCGCAACTGATTGAAGGCTATATGAACCGTCGCGAGGCGGGGAGTATCGCTTTTGGTCTGAGCATTGGTTTTGTGGCCTCGGTGGGGATCTCTTTTACCCTGAAAACCGGGTTGCTCAACGCATGGTTACTCTTTCTTCCTACCGATATCCTCGGTGTCCTGGCGATAAACAGCCTGATGGCGTTTGGCCTTGGTGCACTCTGGGGCGTACTGATCCTCACCTGCCTGCTGCCGGTAAACCAGCTGCTGACCGCGCTGCCGGTGGATGTATTAGGTAGCCTGGGAGAATTAAGCTCGCCGGTGGTTTCAGCTTTTGCACTGTTCCCTCTGGTGGCGATTTTCTACCAGTTTGGCTGGAAGCAAAGTCTGATCGCCGCCGTGGTAGTGTTGATGACCCGTGTGGTGGTGGTACGCTTTTTCCCGCATCTTAACCCGGAATCCATCGAAATCTTTATTGGCATGGTGATGCTGCTGGGGATCGCGATTACTCACGACCTGCGTCATCGTGATGAAAATGATATCGATGCCAGCGGTATGTCGGTGTTTGAAGAACGCACGTCCAGGATTATTAAAAACTTACCGTATATCGCCATCGTAGGGGCGCTGATTGCCGCCGTTGCCAGCATGAAGATTTTTGCTGGTAGTGAAGTGTCGATCTTCACCCTGGAAAAAGCGTACTCCGCAGGTGTAACGCCGGAACAATCACAAACGCTGATCAACCAGGCGGCGCTGGCGGAATTTATGCGCGGGCTGGGTTTTGTGCCGTTGATTGCCACCACCGCGTTAGCAACAGGTGTGTATGCAGTTGCGGGCTTTACCTTTGTTTATGCGGTGGGCTATCTCTCGCCGAATCCGATGATTGCAGCGGTATTAGGTGCAGTGGTTATTTCGGCGGAAGTCCTGTTACTTCGTTCGATCGGCAAATGGCTGGGACGCTACCCATCGGTGCGTAATGCGTCGGATAACATCCGTAACGCCATGAATATGCTGATGGAAGTGGCGTTGCTGGTCGGTTCGATTTTCGCAGCAATTAAAATGGCGGGTTATACCGGATTCTCTATCGCGGTTGCCATTTATTTCCTCAACGAATCTCTGGGCCGTCCGGTACAGAAAATGGCGGCACCGGTCGTAGCAGTAATGATCACTGGCATCCTGCTGAATGTTCTTTACTGGCTTGGTCTGTTCGTTCCGGCTTAAAGAAGGCACCTATGAAGACGTTTCCTTTGCAAAGCCTGACGCTTATTGAAGCGCAGCAAAAGCAGTTTGCGTTGGTGGATACGATTTGCCGTCATTTTCCCGGCAGCGAGTTTCTTACCAGCGGTGATTTGGGGTTAACCCCAGGGCTGAATCAACCGCGTATTACCCAACGGGTGGAGCAGGTGCTGGCTGATGCGTTTCATGCGCAAGCGGCTGCGCTGGTGCAGGGGGCGGGTACTGGAGCGATTCGTGCGGCGCTGGCAGCTTTGCTCAAACCGGGGCAGCGTCTTCTGGTGCATGACGCGCCTGTTTACCCGACGACTCAGGTCATTATTGAGCAGATGGGGCTGACGCTTATTACTGCTGATTTCAACAACCTGTCGGCGCTTAAACAGGCCATTGAAGAGCAACAACCAGATGCCGCGCTGGTGCAGCATACGCGCCAGCAGCCGCAGGACAGCTATGTACTGGCAGATGTGCTGGCAACGCTGCGCGCTGCAGGTGTTCCAGCCTTAACCGATGACAACTATGCGGTGATGAAGGTGGCGCGAATTGGCTGCGAATGCGGGGCAAATGTCTCGACATTTTCCTGCTTCAAGCTGTTTGGGCCAGAGGGTGTTGGCGCGGTGGTAGGCGATGCCGATGTTATCAACCGTATTCGCGCTACGCTTTACTCTGGCGGCAGCCAGATTCAGGGCGCGCAGGCGTTGGAAGTATTGCGAGGTCTGGTGTTTGCGCCAGTGATGCACGCGGTGCAGGCGGGGGTGTCTGAACGGTTGCTGGCTTTACTTAACGGTGGAGCGGTGGCGGAAGTTAAAAGCGCCGTTATTGCTAATGCGCAGTCGAAGGTGTTGATTGTGGAGTTTCATCAGCCGATTGCCGCCAGAGTGCTTGAAGAGGCGCAAAAGCGCGGCGCGTTGCCTTACCCGGTCGGCGCAGAGTCGAAATATGAAATCCCGCCACTTTTTTATCGACTTTCCGGGACGTTTCGGCAGGCGAATCCACAACTCGAACATTGCGCGATTCGCATTAATCCGAATCGCAGCGGTGAAGAGACGGTATTGCGGATTTTGCGTGAGAGTATTGCCAGTATTTAATCTTGAGAACGATGTTTTCGAAAAGAACTCAGAAACAAATACGCCCTCGGGTAATCCCGAGGGCGTCAGGCAATTAAATCGACATTAACCTATTTCTGTCAATGAATTACTGTGCAGTAGGACCGCAACCGCCAATGATTTTAGAAATAGAAATTGCCGGATGTAGCAGGTAGTCGTAAGAGCAGTTCTTATCACGGTTTTCAATATGACCAGTACATGCAGTTAACGTAGCCAGTACTGCACCTACCAGTGTAACTTTAATAAAATTGTTCATTAACATTCCCTATGTATTATATAGATTAATATTCATTGATTATATGAATATAACAGACTGCTCATTAAGAACGATACAGGATTATTTAATTGGCGCCAGTTACTGAATGACTTAATTTTGTAAGTCGCTGTAACGATAAATATAGCGGGTCAAAAACAAATGATGTTTGTTAATTAGTTGTTTTTTATTTGCTGAATGTATAAAGAAAGTTGTAAACGAAAAGGCCAGAATTCTCTGGCCCTGGTTAAATTAATGGTTAGAGAACCAGTTCAATTTATCGCGCAGGCCAACGACCCGACCAATAATAATTAATGAGGGGCTGTTCATTTGCTGCGCCAGCTCGCCCAGTTGCGTGAGCGTACCGTCAATCACGCGTTGCGTTACTGCCGTACCGTTTTCGACAATCGCCACCGGCATTTCGCCAGGCATACCGTGTTCAATCAGTTTTTGCTGAATAGTCGAGGCCTGATTCAACCCCATATAGAACACCAATGTCTGCTTTTCTGCCGCCAGATTTTCCCAGTCCAGCTCGCCACCGGTTTTTAAGTGTCCGGTAATTAAGCGCACGCTCTGGGCATAATCGCGATGCGTGAGGGGAATGCCCGAATAGGCAGAGCAACCAGACGCTGCGGTAATACCCGGAACTACTGAGAACGGAATATCCGCATTGCACAGTGTTTCCAGCTCTTCGCCACCACGGCCAAAAATAAACGGATCGCCGCCTTTCAGACGCACCACGCGTTTACCTTTTTGCGCTTCCCGCAGCAGGATCTGGTTAATCTCTTCCTGCGGTACGCAGTGATATCCCGCGCGTTTACCGACGAAGACACGATCCGCATCGCGCCGTACCAGATTCATAATATCGTCTGAAACCAGACGGTCGTAGACCACCACATCTGCCTGCTGAATTTGTTGCAGACCTTTCAGCGTCAGCAGACCGGCATCGCCCGGACCTGCGCCAACCAGCACCACTTCACCGCGATGATCGAGCGGTTCATTGATTAACTGTTCGGTCGTTTCGGTAATGGCTTTCTGATCGTTGTTCGCCAGCGACTGCGCCAGGCGATCATTAACGAACAGTTTTTCCCAGAAACGGCGACGTTCACCCATCGTGGCGAATTGTTGTTTGACCCGACCGCGTAACTGCCCCGCATATTTTGCCACCTGGCCGAGATGCAGCGGCAGCAGTGATTCAAGTTTTTCGCGTAACAGTCGCGCCAGGACCGGAGAGGTACCGCCAGAGGAGACAGCTACCATGAGCGGTGAGCGGTCGATAATCGACGGCATAATGAAGCTGGCGGCTTTCGGCGCATCGACCACGTTACAGAAGATACGACGAGATTCGGCGGCTTCGCTGACGCGCTGATTAAGCGCGTCATCATCCGTCGCCGCAATTGCCAGCCAGCAGGTGTCGAGAAGGCTTTCATCAAATGGCCCTTCGACGAGGGTTAACATGCCTGCATCTGCCCATGCGGTGAACTGTGGAATAAACGCTAATGCATTCACCGTTAAGCGAGCACCTGCGTCTAACAGCAACCTTGCTTTGCGTTCCGCGACATCACCACCGCCGACAATCAAACAGTCGCGGTCGCGTAATTGGCAAAATATAGGCAAATGATCCACGTAAAAACCCCTTAATAATTAACCGGCAGCCGTTTCAGTTTGATTAAATTTGTCCGCAACCGGACGATTAGCTTTCGGCGTAGCATACCAATAACCCAATCCCATGAATACGGCACCCGATAAAGTATTACCCAGCGTCACCCACAGCAGGTTATGACCAATACCCGCCAGCGTGTAGGCTTCGCTGTGGTTGCCGAACCATGAGAGCGCGAACAGCGTCATGTTAGCGATGGAGTGCTCGTAACCGGACGCGATAAATGCCAGCAGACACCACCAGATAGCGATAAATTTCGCCGCCCCTTCAGTGCGCAGCGCCATCCAGATTGCCAGGCAAACCAGCCAGTTACACAATGCACCTTTGAAGAACAGTACCATTGCCGGTGCAGTGGTTTTTGCCAGCGCGACGGAGTGAACAATACTGGTATCTACTGGCAAAAGGCTACCACCGCCCCAGCTATAAAGCATGGCAACGAAGACGGAACCGACCAGGTTACCCAGCCAGGTTTGCGGCAGGATTGCCCACATTTGCCCGTGGCTGATAGTGCCCGCTTTCACCCCAAAGGTGAGGAACATGGTGTGTCCAGTGAACAGTTCAGAACCGGCGATAATCACCAGCGTTAAGGCGATACCAAAGGTCGCGCCCATCACCAGAGGACGAACAGATGGATCGAGCAGGTTACCGAGCGTGAAAATCAGGATGATTCCCAGCCCCACATACGCGCCCGCCATCGCGGAGCTTACCCAGAAGCCGAGCGGGTTATTTGCCGACAGGCGTGCAATGCGCGCAGCGTTAGCCGCACACTTATTAATAGTGTCTGTAAACATTTGATTATCCTTTAAAAAATAAAAACAAAAAATAAAACAAAAAGTTTAAAAAATGTCCTGCAATATACTTAAGGTCATTACAGGACAATGCAAAAAGGGGAGGCATTGCGCCTCCCGTTAAAACAATTAACCGCGTAGCTGTACCACGCCGTCTTTCACTCGTGCCTCGTAATGCTTGACGGAAAACTGTTCATCTTCCATGCATAAACCGTCGCTTAAGCGAAAACGCTGTTTTTTCAGCGGACTGGCGACCCACAGCTCGCCCTGGTGTTCCGCAATCAGCCCGCGTGACAGCACGCTGGATTCGAAGAACGGATCGATGTTGCTGATCGCAAACACCTGGTCGCTGTGATACGGGCGGAAAATCGCTACCTGCTCGTCACCTAACAGCGCGCAGACGCCGGTTTCAGGCAGGATGTCATCAATTTTGCAGATGTCTTTCCACTGGCTCATGCGTTGTCCTCCACCAGAGTTACCGGGATACGTTCATACGGCGTTGCCGGACGGTGCTGTTCGCGCTCTGGCACCATCTGCACGTTCGGGTCACGCTTATCGCTGTTGATGAAGTGTTTGAAGCGAGTCTGCGCAGACGGCGTATTGACCGTTTCAGTCCACTCACACACTACCGCTTCACGCAGGCGCGCCATCTCTTCTTCCAGATGTGCGTTCAGCCCCAGTTTGTCGTCAATGATCACCGCTTTCAGGTAATCAATGCCGCCTTCGAGGTTTTCTAACCACGGTGCGGTACGCGTCAGTTTGTCGGCAGTACGGATGTAGAACATCATGAAGCGGTCAAGATATTTGATCAGTGTTTCGCGATCGATATCCGCTGCCAGCAGATCCGCATGACGCGGTTTCATGCCGCCGTTACCGCACACATACAGGTTCCAGCCTTTTTCGGTGGCGATGATACCCACGTCTTTGCCCTGGGCTTCTGAACATTCACGGGTACAGCCGGAGACACCGAACTTCATTTTGTGCGGCGTACGGATGCCTTTGTAGCGGTTTTCCAGTTCCACGCCGAGGCCAACGCTGTCGCCAACGCCGTAGCGGCACCAGGTGCTACCCACGCAGGTTTTCGCCATACGCAGTGCTTTCGCATAGGCATGACCGGTTTCGAAACCTGCTTCAATCAGCTGACGCCAGATCTCCGGCAGATCGTCTTTCTGTGCGCCAAACATCGCCAGACGCTGGGAGCCGGTGATTTTGGTGTAGAGATTAAATTCACGCGCGATACGACCCACTGCCATCAGCCCTTCTGGGGTGATTTCACCACCCGGAGAACGCGGGATCACCGAGTAGGTGCCGTCTTTCTGGATGTTCGCGAGGAAGTTGTCGTTAGAATCCTGTAGCGGAGTATGTTCCGGCTTCAGAATGTATTCGTTCCAGCAGGAGGCCAGCAGTGAACCGACGGTTGGTTTACAAACCTCACAACCGTAGCCTTTACCGTGTTTCGCCAGCAGTTCTTCGAAGGTTTTAATGCCTTCAACGCGGATCAAATGGAACAGTTCCTGACGCGAATAAGCAAAGTGTTCGCACAGGTTATTGTTAACTTCGATACCCTGTTTTGCCAGTTCCGCGTTCAGTACCTGAGTGACCAGCGGGATACAGCCACCGCAGCCAGTACCCGCTTTGGTTTCGGCTTTCAGCGCCGCAACGGTATGGCAGCCTTTGTTGATGGCAGCAATCAGATCGCCTTTGGTGACGTCAAAGCAGGAGCAGATTTGCGCGCTGTCCGGCAGTTTATCAACACCAATAGACAGCTTGCCGCTACCTGAGTGCGCCGGCAGAATCAGAGAATCCGGGTTTTCCGGCAGTTCGATTGCGTTCAGCACCAGTTGCAGCAGGTTACCGTAGTCGCTGGTATCACCCACCAGTACTGCACCGAGCAGGGTTTTGTTGTCTTCGCTGACAATCAGGCGTTTGTAGATCTCTTTACTTTCATCGAGGTAAACGTAGCTACGTGCGCCAGGCGTGCGACCGTGAGCATCACCAATACCGCCTACGTCTACGCCCAGCAATTTCAGCTTGGCGCTAAGGTCAGCACCTTCAAAGGCGTTTTCGCTACCGAGAATATGGTCAACGGCGACCTGCGCCATTTTGTAGCCAGGTGCTACCAGACCAAATACACGGTTGTTCCAGCTTGCGCATTCGCCGATGGCGTAGATATCCGGATCGGAAGTCTGGCAGGAATCATTAATGACGATACCCCCACGCGGAGCAACGTCCAGACCACACTGAGTTGCCAGCTTATCGCGCGGACGGATACCGGTAGAGAAGACGATAAAGTCGACTTCCAGTTCGCTGCCGTCGGCAAAACGCATGGTTTTACGCGCTTCAACACCTTCCTGCACAATCTCAAGGGTGTTTTTGCTGGTGTGAACGCGCACGCCCATACTTTCGATTTTGCGACGCAGCTGCTCGCCACCCATCTGATCAAGCTGTTCCGCCATCAGCATAGGGGCAAATTCGATAACGTGGGTTTCAATGCCTAAGTTTTTCAGCGCGCCAGCGGCTTCCAGACCTAACAGGCCGCCACCAACAACGGCACCGCGCTTGCTGCGACGGGCGCAGGATTCAATGGCGTTGAGGTCTTCAATGGTGCGATAGACAAAGCAGTCCTGAGTATCAGAACCTTTGATTGGCGGGATCCACGGGTAGGAACCGGTCGCCATGATTAGCTTGTCATAAAAAACGGTACGCCCGGCGCTGGAGTGAATCACCTTCTCCTGACGGTTGATGGTGATAGCGCGTTCGCCGACCAGAACTTTGATGCCGTGTTTCTCGTAGAAGCCTTCGCGCACCAGCGACAGCTCTTCGGCGGTGTGGTGAGAGAAGTAAGACGAGAGGTGTACGCGGTCATAAGCGATGCGCGGTTCTTCACAGAAAACGGTAATATCAAAGTTGGCCGCATCAGATTTATCAAGAAGATCTTCGATAAAGCGATGGCCGACCATACCGTTACCGATAATTGCGAGTCTGACTTTGCTCATTTTTGCCTCGATTTCTTTTTTATTACTGCCTACCTTAACGATTCAGCAACCCCACTTATTGATGTAAATCAAATTCACCTTTATATACTCCTTAAGGGGTATATTGCTGATTTGTATAAATTTTCTTAAGTCGTGGAATTGTCTGACATTTCGCCTGTGTATAAAAAACAGGCAGAACAGAGAGTTTCCTGTTTTGCTATCAAAACTTCGTAGAATGGGTATTTCTTCATCATTGAACAGCATAAAGTGATGCAGATCACATAAAGCACGTCTGCCAGCGTTACATTTGTTTCAGATACGTAAAATTAGGTAAAGGGATGGCCTTGTACTTGAAGGCTATTTAGAATCACTTCACTTGCTTTATTTCTGCTCTAGTTAAGGAAATCTCATGCTTAAATCGACCCTGGCGGCTGTTGCAGCTGTTTTCGCTCTTTCTGCTCTTTCACCCGCAGCATTGGCAGCGAAAGGAGATCCGCACGTTTTATTAACGACCTCCGCCGGTGACATTGAACTGGAGCTTAATAGCCAGAAAGCGCCAGTGTCAGTGCAAAACTTTGTCGATTATGTGAACAGTGGTTTTTATAACAACACCACCTTTCACCGCGTCATTCCTGGCTTTATGATTCAGGGCGGCGGTTTCACCGAGCAGATGCAGCAGAAAAAACCAAACCCGCCAATCAAAAATGAAGCCGATAACGGCCTGCGCAACACGCGTGGCACCATCGCGATGGCGCGTACCGCTGACAAAGACAGCGCCACCAGTCAGTTCTTTATCAACGTTGCCGATAACGCCTTCCTTGACCATGGTCAGCGTGATTTCGGTTACGCGGTATTTGGTAAAGTGGTGAAAGGCATGGACGTTGCCGATAAGATTTCCCAGGTGCCGACTCATGATGTTGGTCCGTACCAGAATGTGCCGTCAAAACCGGTAGTTATCCTTTCCGCTAAAGTCCTGCCGTAATGATTTCTCGCGCGGGCAATCTTGCCCGCGCTTCTGCTCTCCCGGCGTAACCCGGATTTGCCGCTTATACTTGTGGCAAATGGACACGTTCAGGGAGGCATCAAGTGAAGAAACTCACCGATAAGCAAAAGTCCCGTCTCTGGGAGCTTCAGCGTAATCGTAATTTCCAGGCCAGTCGCCGTCTTGAAGGCGTCGAGATGCCTTTAGTTACTCTTACTGCCGCAGAGGCTTTAGCGCGCCTTGAAGAGCTGAGGAGGCACTATGAGCGATAAATTCGGCGAAGGGCGCGATCCGTATCTTTATCCTGGCCTTGATATCATGCGTAACCGGCTGAACATCCGCCAGCAACAGCGGCTGGAACAGGCCGCTTACGAAATGACGGCGCTGCGTGCTGCGACCATTGAGCTTGGTCCGCTGGTGCGCGGTTTACCGCATTTGCGCACTATCCATCGCCAGCTGTATCAGGATATTTTCGACTGGGCGGGGCAACTGCGTGAAGTTGATATTTATCAGGGTGATACGCCGTTCTGCCACTTTGCTTATATCGAAAAAGAGGGCAATGCCCTGATGCAGGATCTGGAGGAAGAAGGGTATCTGGTTGGCCTGGAGAAAACGAAGTTCGTCGAGCGGCTGGCACACTACTATTGTGAAATCAACGTCCTGCATCCCTTCCGGGCGGGAAGTGGTCTGGCACAGCGGATCTTCTTCGAGCAACTGGCGATTCATGCTGGTTATCAACTGAGCTGGCAGGGTATTGAAAAAGAGGCCTGGAATCAGGCAAATCAGAGTGGGGCAATGGGGGATCTCACCGCGCTGCAGATGATATTTAGCAAAGTGGTAAGCGAAGCCGGGGAATCTGAGTAAAATAGCGCGGTTCTTTCGTACCGGAGCCGCCATGATCCTGCTTATTGATAACTACGATTCTTTTACCTGGAACCTCTACCAGTACTTTTGTGAACTGGGGGCGGATGTGTTGGTTAAGCGCAACGATGCGTTAACGTTGGCGGATATCGACACACTCAAACCGCAGAAAATTGTTATCTCACCTGGACCCTGTACGCCGGACGACGCAGGGATCTCCCTTGACGTTATTCGCCACTACGCCGGGAGTTTGCCGATTCTTGGCGTCTGCCTCGGTCATCAGGCAATGGCGCAGGCTTTTGGTGGCAAAGTTGTGCGCGCCGCAAAGGTGATGCACGGCAAAACCTCGCCGATCACACATAACGGTGAGGGCGTATTTAAGGGGCTGGCAAATCCACTCACCGTGACACGCTACCATTCGCTGGTGGTGGAGCCTGACTCATTACCGGAGTGCTTTGAAGTGACGGCCTGGAGCGAAACCCGCGAGATTATGGGGATTCGCCATCGCCAGTGGGATCTGGAAGGCGTACAGTTCCATCCAGAAAGTATTCTCAGCGAACAAGGGCATCAACTGCTGGCTAATTTCCTGGAGCGCTGATTTCTGATTGCCATTCAGTGATTTTTTATGCATATTTTGTGATTATAATTTCACGTTGAGTTATGCGTAACAGGGTGATCATGAGATGGCAATTGAACAAACAGCAATTACACGCGCGACTTTCGATGAAGTGATCCTGCCGATTTATGCTCCGGCAGAGTTTATTCCGGTAAAAGGTCTGGGCAGCAGAATCTGGGATCAGCAAGGCAAGGAGTATGTCGATTTCGCGGGTGGCATTGCAGTTACGGCGTTGGGCCATTGCCATCCTGCGCTGGTGAACGCGTTAAAAACCCAGGGCGAAACTCTGTGGCATATCAGTAACGTTTTTACCAATGAACCGGCGCTGCGTCTTGGTCGTAAACTGATTGAGGCAACGTTTGCCGAACGCGTGGTGTTTATGAACTCCGGCACGGAAGCTAACGAAACAGCCTTTAAACTGGCACGCCATTACGCCTGTGTGCGTCATAGCCCGTTCAAAACCAAAATTATTGCCTTCCATAACGCTTTTCATGGTCGTTCGCTGTTTACCGTCTCGGTGGGCGGGCAGCCAAAATATTCAGACGGCTTTGGGCCAAAACCGGCAGACATCATCCACGTTCCCTTTAATGATCTCCACGCAGTGAAAGCGGTGATGGATGATCATACCTGTGCGGTGGTGGTTGAGCCGATTCAGGGCGAGGGCGGCGTGACGGCTGCGACGCCAGAGTTTTTGCAGGGCTTGCGCGAACTCTGTGATGAGCATCAGGCATTATTGGTGTTTGATGAAGTGCAGTGCGGGATGGGGCGGACCGGCGATCTGTTTGCTTACATGCATTACGGCGTGACGCCGGATATTCTGACCTCCGCCAAAGCGTTAGGTGGCGGCTTCCCGATTAGCGCCATGCTGACTACGGCGGAGATTGCTTCTGCGTTTCATCCTGGTTCTCACGGTTCCACCTACGGCGGTAATCCACTGGCCTGTGCAGTAGCGGGTGCGGCGTTTGATATCATCAATACCCCTGAAGTGCTGGAAGGCATTCACGCGAAACGCCAGCGTTTTGTGGACCATTTGCAGAAGATCGATCAGCAGTACGATGTGTTTAGCGATATTCGCGGTATGGGGCTGTTGATTGGCGCAGAGCTGAAACCACAGTACAAAGGTCGGGCGCGTGATTTCCTGTATGCGGGTGCCGAGGCAGGCGTAATGGTGCTGAATGCCGGGCCTGATGTGATGCGTTTTGCGCCGTCGCTGGTGGTGGAAGATGCGGATATCGATGAAGGGATGCATCGTTTCGCCCACGCGGTGGCGAAGGTGATTGGGGCGTAAATAAGACGCGTCAGCGTCGCATCAGGCAAAAGATGTCGGATGCGACGTAAACGCCTTATCCGATGGTTTAGCCTGTATTACGCCTTCGAATCCCGCAACTTGCGACTCAGCCAAATCCCATGATGCGGTCGCTGACGCCATGCCATCGACGAAATGGTGTGCATGGTGTTCAGATGACCAATAACCCGCTGTAAATGCTGCTCCAGTGTGCCTGCTGCACCTTCGTGCGGCTGCATCTCCGGCGCATCCATAATATTGGCATCGCCAGAACTACCTGGTTCGTCATACTCCAGTCGCTGCTGACAACGCTGAATGGCGATTTCACAAGACTGCAAATATTCTTGCGCCAGTTCAGGTGGCAATGCCCGGTGTTCCCGTGCCAGCGTGGTCATGGCATTGATATGCTCAACAATAAACTGACTGTGCGTTACCCACAGTTTCATATCTGCCAGATAATGGCTGTTGAATGCCGGTTCCTGCATCGCCTGATTCAATGAGTTATACAGAGTGTTATGCGCCTGATTCACCCGCATTCGCTGCCAGGCCAGTGGCGTAGGTTGCGGATCCTCGCTCAGAATCAAACGAATCGCTTCCTGATAGGCTTCTAAAGCGTCATGGGCGTTCTTACGCAATAACCCGCTCTGCCACTGCGGCCACAGCCAGACGGTACCGCCGAAAGCAATTAAACAACCAATAATGGTATCGATAAGACGCGGAAGGATGTACTGCTCACCGTTCAACCACAATAGTTGCAGGGTATACACTGCGGTAATGGTAAAGCCGACCGTCGCCCAGCCGTAGTTTTTGCGCAATATCAGGTAGCTGGCGAGGGTGGTAATCAGCATCAACGTCAGGGTGTAACCTTCGGGAATTTTAAAGTGCAGCGCCACGCCCGCAATGATTAACCCGACCACGGTTCCCACGGAGCGATTCACAATCCTCAGACGGGTTGCGCCATAGCCATTTTGCGTCACCAGCAATACCGTCATCAGGATCCAGTACGACTTCGGCAGATGCAGTGCGGTGCCCATCAGGCTGGCAACGCTTAACATCACACTGAGTCGTCCGGCATTGCGTAGCGCCGGAGACTTTAGTGACAGATAACTTTTCAGTGCCGGCAGTAACGGCATTCGCCGCTGTTTATCGGCCAGTAAATCACGGGCATAGAGCGGTTTTTGGGTGCGTAGTACACGAGCGATGCGGCTGAAGTGCCAATAGCAGAATTGCCCAACAGGATTATCCGGATGCTGGCGGGCGATTTTTTCCAGTGCGCCAATTTGTTTTTCCATCGTAAAGCGCGTCGGCAGGCGATGGTAAAGAATGTCATCAGCCAGCACGCGCAGGCGAGTGGCGACAGTTTGCGCATTCCAGCGGATAACTTCTTCCGCATGGCTACGCTCGACCAGCTTTTGCACCTCTTCCGGCTGATGCAAGCTGACCGAAATATGTTCCTGTAAATCCAGCGCCTCCTGGAAAATACGCAGCATCCGCTTGTAGTCAGTATTATTTTGCGCGGAAAGCATATGCATTTGCTGATAGCACTGAGTAATTAAATCGACCGCTTTTTGCTGGCGCACCAGCAGTGGTGGCAATGCTTTTTCAGGATCGGTGTGCTGGGTAAGCAGGCTGTATTTGGCTTCGCAGTAATCCGCCAGTTCACGGTACAGCAGACTTAGTGACTCGCGTAGCGGTTGTTCGCGCCAGATCCAGAACCAAAACCAGTTAAACAATCCGTACCAGAGAGTGCCCAGCGCATAGATGAGCAACGGTTCCCAGACTGGCATGTATCCCGCCAGACTGAGGGTAAAAATGGCGGCGAGCAGCGATGCGGGAAGCAATTTTGCGTGCAATGGCCCCAGCTCAGCAGTGACACCAAGCACCAGCGTTAATCCGGTCAGCAAAAAGGGCAGGGGAACATCTTTTGCCAGTAACAGCTGTGTCAGCAAGCTACAGGTGGCAAACAGTGACGCACCAATGATTAAGCGTTTGAAAAAACGTTTATGAGGCGTATCAAGGCCCGCAATATTGCAACAGGCAGGAACGAGGGAGAAGAGCAGACCGAATCGTAATTCGCCAAGCATTAACCCAACGGCCACGGGCAAACATAGCACTAGCGTTTGTCGTAGTGCATAGTTGATATCGGGGTGATAAATCAGTCTGCGCCACATCGGGGGAAACAAAATGGCGCGCTACTCAGTAACGCGCCACTCCGACGGGATTAACGAGTGCCGTAAACGACGATGGTTTTACCGTGTGCGGAGATCAGGTTCTGATCTTCCAGCATCTTCAGAATGCGTCCCACGGTTTCACGAGAACAGCCGACAATCTGACCGATTTCCTGACGGGTAATTTTGATTTGCATACCGTCCGGGTGAGTCATGGCATCCGGTTGTTTTGCCAGGTTCAGCAGAGTCTGTGCAATGCGGCCCGTCACGTCGAGGAACGCCAGGTTGCCCACTTTCTCTGAAGTGACTTGCAAACGACGCGCCATCTGTGCAGACAGACGCATCAGAATGTCCGGGTTTACCTGAATCAATTGGCGAAATTTTTTGTACGAAATTTCAGCCACTTCACAGGCGGTTTTCGCACGTACCCATGCGCTACGTTCCTGGCCCTCTTCAAACAGGCCCAGTTCGCCAATAAAATCACCCTGATTCAGATAGGAGAGGATCATTTCTTTACCCTCTTCATCTTTGATCAGCACTGCCACAGAGCCTTTAACGATGTAGTACAGCGTTTCCGCTTTTTCACCCTGGTGAATAAGCGTGCTCTTGGATGGGTACTTATGAATGTGGCAATGAGACAAGAACCATTCGAGAGTCGGGTCTGTTTGCGGTTTGCCAAGCACCATGCGCGGTTATCCTCTGTTATAAGCTTTCTCCAGAGCCAGAAAACGCCGCTGTCTCTGGATTGCCGAAATGTGCTTCCCGCTATCTGGGAAGAGGCTGTCAAATACGTACTGCATCTGTTATGTGAAGTCCGTTACACACATGCAGTACATCAATGTATTACTGTAGCATCTTGACTGTTTTAGCATAGCTTTCGCCGTGTGTCTCCTGGTGTCTCGCTTCAGCTTGACTCAGGTCGCCTTCTGTTGCGCGATTTGGTCAGTACGCGTACGCTGTGAATAAATTTGATGCAGTGGAGTGGCAAAAATGCAAGCGCGAGTGAAGTGGGTCGAAGGGTTAACTTTTTTGGGCGAATCCGCATCTGGTCACCAGATTTTAATGGACGGCAACTCTGGCGATAAAGCGCCAAGTCCGATGGAAATGGTGTTGATGGCGGCGGGTGGTTGTAGCGCCATTGATGTGGTTTCTATCCTGCAAAAGGGGCGTCAGGATGTTGTCGATTGTGAAGTAAAATTGACCTCTGAACGCCGCGAAGAGGCACCACGCCTGTTTACGCACATTAATCTGCATTTTATCGTCACCGGTCGCGACCTGAAAGACGCAGCAGTTGCGCGTGCGGTAGATCTCTCTGCCGAGAAATATTGTTCAGTGGCGTTGATGCTGGAAAAAGCGGTGAATATTACTCACTCGTATGAAGTGGTTGCCGCGTGATTTAATGTCAGGAGTACGATGCCGGATAATTGTTTATCCGGCATATTAGCAGAGTTACTCGATTTTCTTTCCTTCCATCAATCGTTGCACCAGTGGCAGCATAATTAACTCCATTGCCAGACCCATTTTACCGCCCGGCACCACTAATGTATTGATGTGGGAAATGAATGAGCCCTGCAACATCGCCAGCAGCCAGGGGAAATCGATCCCTTCCAGATTACGAAAATGGATCACCACAAAGCTTTCATCCAGTGATGGAATGCCCTTTGCTGCGAACGGGTTTGAGGTGTCGACAGTGGGAACGCGCTGGAAGTTAAGATGGGTGCGGGAAAACTGCGGCGTGATGTAGTTGATATAGTCTTCCATTGAACGTACTACTGAGTCCATCACCGCTTCTCGTGAGTGCCCGCGCTCGCTGGTGTCGCGGATCAGTTTTTGAATCCACTCAAGGTTAACGATAGGCACTACGCCGACCAGTAAATCCACATGCTGCGCAACGTTATGATGTGGTGTGACCACGCCGCCGTGTAGCCCTTCATAAAACAGTACATCAGTGGGTTCCGGTAAAGGTTGCCATGGGGTGAATGTCCCCGGCACCTGATTCCATGGTACGGCTTCGTCGTACGTATGCAGATATTTGCGTGATTTTCCTTTGCCGCTCTGACCGTATTCAATGAAGGTTTGTTCCAGCAGGCCGAAGTCGTTAGCTTCGGGGCCAAAGTAGCTGATATGCCGCCCGGCATCACGCGCCTTGCGGATCGCCATGTCCATTTCCGGGCGCGTGTAACGGTGAAAACTGTCGCCTTCCACCTCAGCTGCATGCAGATTTAACTGCGCGAATATTTTACGAAATGCGAGACTGGTGGTGGTGGTCCCCGCGCCGCTGGATCCTGTTACCGCAATGACCGGATGTTTGGCAGACATAGTAACTCCATGACTTAGCTATCATTATTATCTCGTCCGCCGACGGCTGCAGGTTATTCGCGAAACTGACTGCGCGGCATGATATTGACCGTTTCGTGCAGCTCCGACCATACCAGCACCGCTTCTCCGCACTGTAGCTGGCGTTTGACGTCGGCGACTTTCTGTTCAAGTGTACGCTCATGTTCACCATAATCGGTGCCTTCGCGTAACACAAAACTTTCAATTAAATTTTCCAGCGTTTCGGGGGAGAGTTCTTGCCACGGAATCAACATGATTTCGCCTCCAGATACGTTGTTAACCAGTCAGGAATGCGTGACTCCAGCCACATTTGCGGATGAAATAATGTACCGCCAAGAAAGCCAACATGACCACCATGTTCAGTCAGTTGATACTCCACCTGCGGGGGGAGATTTTCCGGTTTCGGGATCACCTGATGATCCATAAACGGATCGTCTTTGGCGTGAATAATCAGTGTCGGTTTGGCGATCTGGTTCAGCATCGGCATGGCGCTACACTGACGATAATAGTCGATAGCGTCAGCGTAGCCGTGAATTCTGGCGGTGATCAGATCGTCAAATTCACGGATGCGACGTACCGATTTTAACTGTGCGAGATTAATCGGCAGCGTACCGGGATAGGCTGACAGTTTGCGCGCAGCATTGGCTTTTAACAGGTTCAGCAAGTAACGCTGATAAACGCGGGAAAAGCCCTTTTCCATATGATAACTACAGGCTTCCAGCATAAATGGCGCGGAGACAATTACCGCTGCATCAATCGGGAGGTTATTACCTTCTTTTGCCAGCAAACAGGCGAGCATATTACCGCCGAGCGAATAGCCGACGGCAGCCGTTGGCGCATGTCCAAATTCGCGCTGCAGCCAGCGTAAAAACCAGCTGGCGTCTTCGGTTTCGCCCGAATGGTAAATGCGGTGCATACGGTTTGGTTCACCGCTGCATCCGCGAAAATGCATCACCACGCCCAGCCAGCCGCGTTTTTGCGCCGCCTCGACCAGACCGTGGGCGTAAGGGCTATTGAGGCTGCCCTCCAGCCCGTGAAACACCACTAAACGCGGTTTATGGTTCGCCTGGGCAGGGTCTTCACTCCATGCGAGATCGACAAAATCGCCGTCGGGCAACTCCAGTCGCTGCCAGTGCGGGGTGAATTTCACCTTGCGACGAAACAGACGCGGCAGCATGGTTTGCAGATGACAATTGCTAAAGCCGCGCATAGGGGTGAATTCAGCACTGCTGCTGAATTCATTGGCATCGGTCGTCGTTATCTGCGCCATCAGTTGCTTTGGCCTTCCAGCAGCATCTGCTCAAGCTGCTCCTGGGCTTCCAGCCACGCCATTTCGCACTCTTCCAGGCCGGATTTGGCGCTGGCTTGCTGTTGCAGGCAGGCGGTCAACTCCGCTTTACGGCTTTGATCGTACAGTTCGCTGTCGCCGAGTTTCTCTTCCGCCTGCGCCAGTTGCGCGTTCAGCTTCTCCATCTCTTTTTCCAGACGGGCGATTTCTTTACGCAGTGGCTGGGTTTGCGCACGCAGCTCCGCTTCCCGACGCTTCTGGTCTTTACGTGCCTGGGCGCTGTTCGCGTTCTCTTTTGGCGCGTCGTCGGTCTGGTTTTCCTGCTTTTGAACGTCGCTCAACCACTGTTGATAATCTTCCAGATCGCCGTCGAACGGTTCGACTTTACGATCGTGAACCAGATAGAGATCGTCAGTGGTGGAACGCAACAAATGGCGGTCGTGCGAAACGACAACCAATGCGCCTTCAAACTCGATCAACGCTTCAGTCAGTGCCTGGCGCATGTCGAGGTCAAGGTGGTTAGTCGGTTCGTCGAGCAGCAGTAGATTCGGACGCTGCCAGACGATTAATGCCAGCACCAGGCGGGCTTTTTCCCCACCGGAGAAACGGCGCGTTTCTTCCGTCACTTTATCGCCCTGGAAACCAAAGCCGCCGAGGTAATCACGTAGTTTTTGTTCTAGTTCCTGCGGCGCTAAACGTGCCAGATGTTGAATAGGCGATTCGTCGGCGCGCAGGTATTCAAGTTGATGCTGGGCGAAGTAGCCGAGCTTGATCCCTTTCGCCAGACCAATTTCACCGCTGACTGGCGCAA
Organism: Escherichia fergusonii ATCC 35469; assembly: GCF_000026225.1. Classification (NCBI taxonomy): domain Bacteria; kingdom Pseudomonadati; phylum Pseudomonadota; class Gammaproteobacteria; order Enterobacterales; family Enterobacteriaceae; genus Escherichia; species Escherichia fergusonii. The sequence continues at coordinate 3,383,356 of NC_011740.1, read as the reverse complement.
GTTCGCCGGCTAACAGTTTGATTAATGTCGATTTACCCGCGCCATTGCGGCCTAACAGACCAATGCGCGAACCCGGCACCAGATTCAGTTTAATCGAGTCGAGAATAATGCGATCGCCATAACCTGCGCTGACCTTTTCCATTTTCAGTAACGGATTTGGCAGGCTTTCCGGCGCGCGGAAGCTAAAGCGGAACGGGTTGTCGACGTGCGCGGGGGCAATCAGCTCCATACGCTCGAGCATCTTAATACGGCTCTGGGCCTGCTTTGCTTTGGTGGCTTTGGCACGGAAACGGTCGATATAACTTTGCAGATGTGCCACGCGCTCTTGCTGGCTTTCATACATCGCCTGTTGCTGCGCCAGACGGGTGGCGCGCTGTACTTCAAACGAACTGTAGTTGCCGGTGTACTCGAACATGCTTTGTTGTTCGATATGAATAATTTTATCAACGATCGGATCGAGGAAGTCGCGGTCGTGGGAGATCAGGATCAGCGTGCCCTGATAGCTCTTCAGCCATTTTTCCAGCCAGATAACAGCATCGAGATCGAGGTGGTTAGTTGGTTCGTCGAGCAGCAGCAAGTCTGAACGGCAAATCAGCGCCTGGGCGAGGTTAAGACGCATACGCCAGCCACCGGAGAAATCACTTACCGGGCGCTCCAGTTGTTCATTGCTGAAACCGAGGCCGTGCAGCAGGCTGGCGGCGCGGGAGCGAATGCTCCATGCGTCAATAGCATCCAGCTTGCCATGAATGGTCGCAATGGCGTGCCCGTCGTTACGTTCGTTGGCGTCGTGTAGCTGCGCTTCCAGTTGACGATATTCACGGTCGCCGTCAATGACATATTCCAGCGCCGCTTGCGGTAGCGCTGGTGTTTCCTGATTCACCCACGCCAGTTGCCAGCTTCCTGGAAAGGTGTAGCTGCCGCCGTCGGCGCTGATTTCATTTTTCAGCAATGCCAGCAGGGTAGATTTACCACAGCCGTTTTTACCCACCAGGCCGACTTTCTGCCCGGGGTTGATGGTGGCGGTGGCATTATCCAGCAGGACGCGCACGCCGCGACGAATTTGTAACGAGGAGAAAACAATCATAAGGCGCCGTATGTTCAGACTATGTTAACTTATCATTATGATAATGTAATGTATGGGCGAGCTGCCGCACCGGGCGCAATGGTAGCCCAAAACAGCGACTATACACAAAAACCATACCGGGAGGGGGATGATGTCTCAGCCAGCGAAAGTTTTGCTGCTGTATGCCCATCCGGAATCTCAGGACTCGGTGGCAAACCGGGTACTGCTTAAACCGGCCACGCAGCTCAGCAATGTTACCGTGCACGACCTTTACGCGCACTATCCCGATTTTTTTATTGATATCCCCCGTGAGCAGGCATTACTGCGCGAGCACGAGGTGATTGTCTTTCAGCATCCTCTTTATACCTATAGCTGCCCGGCACTACTGAAAGAGTGGCTGGACCGGGTATTAAGTCGTGGTTTTGCCAGCGGGCCGGGGGGAAACCAACTGGCGGGAAAGTACTGGCGTAGCGTGATTACCACCGGTGAGCCGGAAAGTGCTTACCGTTATGACGCGTTGAATCGCTATCCGATGAGCGATGTTCTGCGCCCCTTTGAACTGGCGGCGGGCATGTGCCGGATGCATTGGTTAAGCCCCATCATTATTTACTGGGCGAGACGGCAAAGCGCACAGGAGCTGGCAAGTCACGCCAGAGCCTACGGTGACTGGCTGGCAAATCCGCTGTCTCCGGGAGGCCGCTGATGGAAGGTTCCGATTTTTTACTCGCGGGAGTGCTGTTTCTCTTCGCGGCGGTGGCTGCGGTGCCGCTGGCATCGCGGCTGGGTATTGGTGCAGTGTTGGGATATTTGCTGGCAGGGATTGCAATTGGCCCGTGGGGGCTGGGGTTTATTAGCGACGTCGATGAGATCCTCCACTTTTCGGAACTCGGCGTGGTATTCCTGATGTTTATCATCGGGCTGGAGTTGAATCCTTCCAAGCTTTGGCAATTGCGACGCTCGATTTTTGGCGTAGGCGCGGCGCAGGTGCTGCTAAGCGCGGCGTTGCTGGCGGGATTGTTGATGCTGACGGATTTCGCCTGGCAGGCGGCGGTGGTCGGTGGCATTGGCCTTGCGATGTCTTCCACTGCAATGGCGTTGCAACTGATGCGTGAGAAAGGGATGAATCGCAGCGAATCTGGACAGCTAGGTTTTTCGGTTTTGCTTTTTCAGGATCTGGCGGTGATCCCCGCGCTGGCGTTAGTACCGCTGCTGGCGGGTTCGGCAGACGAACATTTCGACTGGATGAAGATCGGCATGAAGGTGCTGGCGTTTGTCGGCATGCTGATTGGGGGGCGCTATTTACTGCGTCCGGTATTCCGTTTTATTGCTGCTTCTGGCGTGCGGGAAGTGTTCACTGCCGCGACGCTGCTGCTGGTGTTGGGTTCCGCATTGTTTATGGATGCGCTGGGGTTGTCGATGGCGCTCGGTACGTTTATTGCTGGCGTCCTGCTGGCGGAAAGTGAATATCGCCATGAACTGGAAACGGCTATCGATCCCTTCAAAGGCTTGCTGCTCGGACTGTTTTTTATCTCTGTCGGCATGTCGCTCAACCTCGGGGTGCTTTATACCCATCTGTTGTGGGTAGTGATAAGCGTGGTTGTGCTGGTGGCGGTGAAAATTCTCGTGCTGTATTTGCTGGCGCGGCTGTATGGCGTGCGTAGCTCAGAGCGGATGCAGTTTGCTGGCGTGTTGAGTCAGGGCGGCGAGTTTGCCTTTGTCCTCTTTTCTACCGCTTCTTCGCAACGCTTATTCCAGGGCGACCAGATGGCGCTGTTGCTGGTGACGGTCACGCTTTCCATGATGACCACGCCGCTGCTGATGAAGTTGGTGGATAAATGGCTGTCCCGTCAGTTTAACGGACCGGAAGAAGAAGACGAAAAACCGTGGGTCAACGATGATAAACCGCAGGTGATTGTCGTGGGCTTCGGACGTTTTGGTCAGGTGATTGGTCGTTTGCTGATGGCAAATAAAATGCGCATTACCGTGCTGGAGCGGGATATCAGCGCTGTTAACCTGATGCGCAAATATGGCTACAAAGTGTATTACGGTGATGCCACGCAAGTTGACCTGTTGCGCTCCGCAGGCGCCGAGGCCGCAGAGTCTATCGTCATCACCTGTAACGAGCCGGAAGACACCATGAAGCTGGTGGAAATATGCCAGCAGCACTTCCCGCATTTGCATATTCTTGCGCGAGCGCGCGGACGTGTGGAAGCGCATGAGTTATTACAGGCCGGGGTGACGCAGTTTTCCCGTGAAACATTCTCCAGTGCGTTAGAGCTGGGGCGCAAGACGTTGGTTACGCTTGGGATGCATCCGCATCAGGCACAGCGGGCACAACTGCATTTTCGCCGCCTGGATATGCGGATGCTACGAGAGCTAATACCGATGCATGCCGATACCGTACAAATTTCTCGCGCCAGGGAAGCCCGACGCGAACTGGAAGAGATCTTCCAGCGTGAAATGCAACAAGAACGACGCCAGCTGGATGGCTGGGATGAATTTGAGTAGAGGATAACGATGGCAATCCGAAAACGTTTTATTGCGGGAGCAAAATGCCCGGCCTGTCAGGCGCAGGATTCAATGGCGATGTGGCGCGAAAATAATATTGATATTGTTGAATGCGTTAAGTGCGGACACCAGATGCGAGAAGTCGACAAAGAAGCCCGCGATCATGTTCGCAAAGATGAGCAAGTGATCGGGATTTTTCATCCGGACTAGCGATATGCGCCGAGATTTTTTAAGCTAGTGAGTACACGGCTGCAGAATTCCGCTACAATCTGCGCCACTATTCTTCCCATGCTCAGGAGATATCATGAAAGTAGCAAAAGACCTGGTGGTCAGCCTGGCCTATCAGGTACGTACAGAAGACGGTGTATTGGTTGATGAGTCTCCGGTGAGTGCGCCGCTGGACTACCTGCATGGTCACGGTTCTCTGATCTCTGGCCTGGAAACAGCGCTGGAAGGTCATGAAGTTGGCGACAAATTTGACGTAGCTGTTAGCGCGGATAACGCTTACGGGCAGTACGACGAAAACCTGGTGCAGCGCGTTCCTAAAGATGTATTTATGGGCGTTGATGAACTGCAGGTAGGTATGCGCTTCCTGGCTGAAACCGACCAGGGTCCGGTACCGGTTGAAATCACTGCGGTTGAAGACGATCACGTCGTGGTTGATGGTAACCACATGCTGGCCGGTCAGAACCTGAAATTCAACGTTGAAGTTGTGGCGATTCGCGAAGCGACCGAAGAAGAACTGGCTCATGGCCACGTTCACGGTGCGCACGATCATCACCACGATCACGACCACGACGGTTGCTGCGGTGGTCATGGCCACGATCACGGTCATGAGCACGGTGGCGAAGGCTGCTGTGGCGGTAAAGGTAACGGCGGTTGCGGTTGCCACTAATACCGAAAAAGTGACAAAAAAGCGGGGAATCCCCGCTTTTTTTATGCCTCAATAATGTGGCGGTGGCGTTTCTTCAGCCTGCGACGCGATGTTCGACGGCTGGCTGGCTTTTAACTTCTCGGTCAGCAGACGCAGATGATCGCGCAGTTTCGCCATCTCCATTTCATGAGCGGTCACCGTGACGTTCAGTTCTTCAATGGTGATTTCCTGAAAAGCCAGTCGGCTCTCCAGCTCTGCCAGGCGTGCTTCCATTGATAAATCCTGCATGATTCACCTCTTTTGTCGAATGGTCGCCGCGGATTCTACTTAACTTTGCACTAATAGACAGCACTCTGTTAGCGACCACGAAACTAATTTAAACAAAAAGAGTCAGAAAAGAAGCGATTATAGGGCATGTCCTTATGTTGATTTGTTCAACAACCCTTTATAGTACTCTACTGATGTCAGTTAACCCTGGGGTGAGATGCCCCGGCCCTGGAGATATGGATGAAATCACTGTTTAAAGTAACGCTGCTGGCGACCACTATGGCCGTTGCTCTGCATGCGCCAATCACTTTTGCTGCTGAAGCGGCGAAACCTGCTGCAACGACTGATAGCAAAGCAGCGTTCGCAAATGACGACCAGAAATCAGCTTACGCACTGGGTGCTTCGCTGGGCCGTTACATGGAAAACTCTCTGCAAGAGCAAGAAAAGCTGGGGATCAAACTGGATAAAGATCAGTTGATCGCCGGTGTTCAGGATGCCTTTGCACAGAAGAGCAAACTGTCTGATCAAGAAATCGAACAGACTCTGCAGGCATTTGAAGCTCGCGTGAAGACAGCTGCGCAGGCGAAGATGGAAAAGGACGCGGCTGATAACGATGCAAAAGGCAAAGAGTACCGCGAAAAATTTGCTAAAGAGAAAGATGTTAAAACATCATCAACTGGCCTGGTTTATAAAGTTGAGAAAGCCGGTACTGGCGAAGCCCCGAAAGACAGCGATACTGTTGTAGTGAATTACAAAGGTACGCTCATTGACGGTAAAGAGTTTGATAACTCCTATACCCGTGGTGAGCCTCTTTCTTTCCAACTTGATGGTGTGATCCCTGGCTGGACCGAAGGCCTGAAATACATCAAGAAAGGTGGCAAAATCAAACTGGTTATCCCACCGACTTTGGCTTACGGTAAAAATGGTGTTCCAGGAATTCCGCCAAACTCTACACTGGTATTCGACGTAGAACTGCTGGATGTGAAACCAGCTGCGAAAGCTGATGCTCAACCACAAGCTGATGCAAAAGCCACCGAAGCTACTAAAAAATAAGCATTAAGAAATGCCGCCTGACCAGGCGGCATTTTTTTTATTGCAGGCCGGATATAATTAATGCTGGAAAGCGGAACCTCCGCTGTATTAATTTAGTTACCCGCATCATTAATGAGCCTGCCCTGAAAACATAACGACAGGTTCCTGAAAAGGAGTGTTTTTTTTCATGTCCAGGTCGCTTTTAACCAACGAAACCAGTGAGTTGGATTTACTGGATCAACGTCCTTTCGACCAGAGCGATTTTGATATTCTGAAATCCTACGAAGCGGTGGTGGACGGGTTAGCGATGCTCATTGGCTCCCATTGTGAAATCGTTTTGCACTCTTTGCAGGATTTAAAATGTTCAGCCATTCGTATTGCTAACGGTGAACATACAGGCCGGAAGATTGGTTCGCCAATTACTGACCTGGCGTTACGTATGCTGCACGATATGACTGGCGCGGATAGCAGCGTTTCTAAATGCTACTTTACTCGCGCCAAAAGCGGCGTATTAATGAAGTCGCTGACTATCGCCATTCGTAACCGCGAACAGCGTGTAATTGGCCTGCTGTGCATTAATATGAACCTCGATGTTCCTTTCTCGCAGATTATGAGCACCTTCGTGCCACCAGAGACGCCGGACGTCGGCTCAAATGTCAACTTTGCTTCCTCTGTAGAAGATCTGGTTACCCAAACGCTGGAGTTCACCATCGAAGAAGTGAATGCCGATCGCAATGTTTCCAATAACGCCAAAAATCGCCAGATCGTGCTGAATCTTTACGAGAAAGGGATCTTCGATATTAAAGACGCGATTAATCAGGTTGCTGATCGTCTGAATATTTCCAAACATACTGTTTATCTCTATATTCGCCAGTTCAAAAGTGGCGACTTCCTGGGGCAAGATAAGTAATGCGTTTTGCCATCGTGGTGACCGGGCCAGCATACGGTACGCAACAGGCGAGTAGTGCTTTTCAGTTTGCGCAGGCACTGATAGCCGAAGGCCATGAACTAAGCAGCGTCTTTTTCTATCGGGAAGGGGTCTATAACGCTAACCAATTGACCTCACCGGCAAGCGACGAATTTGACCTTGTGCGCGGCTGGCAACAGTTGAATACGCAACATGGTGTGGCGCTGAATATCTGCGTAGCGGCAGCATTACGCCGTGGCGTTGTTGATGAAACGGAAGCCGGAAGACTGGGGCTGGCTTCGTCAAACCTTCAGACGGGATTTACCTTAAGCGGACTTGGCGCGCTGGCGGAAGCTTCGCTGACCTGTGACAGGGTGGTACAGTTCTGATGAAACGAATTGCGTTTGTTTTTTCTACTACGCCTCATGGTACAGCTGCTGGTCGGGAAGGTTTAGATGCTTTACTGGCAACTTCCGCATTAACTGACGAGCTGGCCGTCTTCTTTATTGCTGATGGCGTTTTTCAGCTGCTGCCAGGACAAAAGCCCGATACAGTGCTGGCGCGTGATTACATTGCCACTTTTAAATTGTTGGGCCTGTACGACATTGAACAGTGCTGGGTTTGTGCGGCTTCACTGCGCGAACGCGGGTTAGATCCGCAGACATCCTTTGTTGTCGAAGCCACGCCGCTCGAAGCAGATGCCTTACGCCGCGAACTCGCCAACTACGATGTTATTTTGAGGTTTTGAGGCGTTTATGCTGCACACATTACATCGCTCACCATGGCTGACGGATTTTGCTGCGCTGCTGCGTCTGCTCAGTGAGGGCGACGAACTGCTGTTATTGCAAGATGGCGTAACTGCCGCAGTTGACGGTAACCGCTACCTTGAAAGCCTGCGTAATGCCCCCATTAAGGTCTATGCCCTTAACGAAGACCTTATTGCCCGCGGTTTGACTGGTCAAATTTCGAACGACATCATCCCTATTGACTATACTGATTTCGTCAGACTTACGGTTAAGCATACCAGCCAGTTGGCCTGGTGATGGCGGGATCGTTGTATATTTCTTGACACCTTTTCGGCATCGCCCTAAAATTCGGCGTCCTCATATTGTGTGAGGACGTTTTATTACGTGTTTACGAAGCAAAAGCTAAAACCAGGAGCTATTTAATGGCAACAGTTAACCAGCTGGTACGCAAACCACGTGCTCGCAAAGTTGCGAAAAGCAACGTGCCTGCGCTGGAAGCATGCCCGCAAAAACGTGGCGTATGTACTCGTGTATATACTACCACTCCTAAAAAACCGAACTCCGCGCTGCGTAAAGTATGCCGTGTTCGTCTGACTAACGGTTTCGAAGTGACTTCCTACATCGGTGGTGAAGGTCACAACCTGCAGGAGCACTCCGTGATCCTGATCCGTGGCGGTCGTGTTAAAGACCTCCCGGGTGTTCGTTACCACACCGTACGTGGTGCGCTTGACTGCTCCGGCGTTAAAGACCGTAAGCAGGCTCGTTCCAAGTATGGCGTGAAGCGTCCTAAGGCTTAATGGTTCTCCGTTAAGTAAGGCCAAACGTTTTAACTTAAATGTCAAACTAAACTCGTAGAGTTTTGGACAATCCTGAATTAACAACGGAGTATTTCCATGCCACGTCGTCGCGTCATTGGTCAGCGTAAAATTCTGCCGGATCCGAAGTTCGGATCAGAACTGCTGGCTAAATTTGTAAATATCCTGATGGTAGATGGTAAAAAATCTACTGCCGAATCTATCGTATACAGCGCGCTGGAGACCCTGGCTCAGCGCTCTGGTAAATCTGAACTGGAAGCATTCGAAGTAGCTCTCGAAAACGTGCGCCCGACTGTAGAAGTTAAGTCTCGCCGCGTTGGTGGTTCTACTTATCAGGTACCAGTTGAAGTCCGTCCGGTTCGTCGTAATGCTCTGGCAATGCGTTGGATCGTTGAAGCTGCTCGTAAACGCGGTGATAAATCCATGGCTCTGCGCCTGGCGAACGAACTTTCTGATGCTGCAGAAAACAAAGGTACTGCAGTTAAGAAACGTGAAGACGTTCACCGTATGGCCGAAGCCAACAAGGCGTTCGCACACTACCGTTGGTAATCCCTTCGGAGTTTTAGTCACCAGGCGGGCGCTTCCAGTAAGCAGCCCGCTTTGGGCTACTTAAATTGAACGCCTAAAAGATAAACGAGGAAACAAATGGCTCGTACAACACCCATCGCACGCTACCGTAACATCGGTATCAGTGCGCACATCGACGCCGGTAAAACCACTACTACCGAACGTATTCTGTTCTACACCGGTGTAAACCATAAAATCGGTGAAGTTCATGACGGCGCTGCAACCATGGACTGGATGGAGCAGGAGCAGGAACGTGGTATTACCATCACTTCCGCTGCAACTACTGCATTCTGGTCTGGTATGGCTAAGCAGTATGAGCCGCATCGCATCAACATCATCGACACCCCGGGGCACGTTGACTTCACAATCGAAGTAGAACGTTCCATGCGTGTTCTCGATGGTGCGGTAATGGTTTACTGCGCAGTTGGTGGTGTTCAGCCGCAGTCTGAAACCGTATGGCGTCAGGCAAACAAATATAAAGTTCCGCGCATTGCGTTCGTTAACAAAATGGACCGCATGGGTGCGAACTTCCTGAAAGTTGTTAACCAGATCAAAACCCGTCTGGGCGCGAACCCGGTTCCGCTGCAGCTGGCGATTGGTGCTGAAGAACATTTCACCGGTGTTGTTGACCTGGTGAAAATGAAAGCTATCAACTGGAACGACGCTGACCAGGGCGTAACCTTCGAATACGAAGATATCCCGGCAGACATGGTTGAACTGGCTAACGAATGGCACCAGAACCTGATCGAATCCGCAGCTGAAGCTTCTGAAGAGCTGATGGAAAAATACCTGGGTGGTGAAGAACTGACTGAAGCAGAAATCAAAGGTGCTCTGCGTCAGCGCGTTCTGAACAACGAAATCATCCTGGTAACCTGTGGTTCTGCGTTCAAGAACAAAGGTGTTCAGGCGATGCTGGATGCGGTAATTGATTACCTGCCATCCCCGGTTGACGTACCTGCGATCAACGGTATCCTGGACGACGGTAAAGATACTCCGGCTGAACGTCACGCAAGTGATGACGAGCCGTTCTCTGCACTGGCGTTCAAAATCGCTACCGACCCGTTTGTTGGTAACCTGACCTTCTTCCGTGTGTACTCCGGTGTGGTTAACTCTGGTGATACCGTACTGAACTCCGTGAAAGCTGCACGTGAGCGTTTCGGTCGTATCGTTCAGATGCACGCTAACAAACGTGAAGAGATCAAAGAAGTTCGCGCGGGCGATATCGCTGCTGCTATCGGTCTGAAAGACGTAACCACTGGTGACACCCTGTGTGACCCGGATGCGCCGATCATTCTGGAACGTATGGAATTCCCTGAGCCGGTAATCTCCATCGCAGTTGAACCGAAAACCAAAGCTGACCAGGAAAAAATGGGTCTGGCTCTGGGCCGTCTGGCTAAAGAAGACCCGTCTTTCCGTGTATGGACTGACGAAGAATCTAACCAGACCATCATCGCGGGTATGGGCGAACTGCACCTCGACATCATCGTTGACCGTATGAAGCGTGAATTCAACGTTGAAGCGAACGTAGGTAAACCGCAGGTTGCTTACCGTGAAACTATCCGCCAGAAAGTTACCGATGTTGAAGGTAAACACGCGAAACAGTCTGGTGGTCGTGGTCAGTATGGTCATGTTGTTATCGACATGTACCCGCTGGAGCCGGGTTCAAACCCGAAAGGCTACGAGTTCATCAACGACATTAAAGGGGGTGTAATCCCTGGCGAATACATCCCGGCCGTTGATAAAGGTATCCAGGAACAGCTGAAAGCAGGTCCGCTGGCAGGCTACCCGGTAGTAGACATGGGTATTCGTCTGCACTTCGGTTCTTACCATGACGTTGACTCCTCTGAACTGGCGTTTAAACTGGCTGCTTCTATCGCCTTTAAAGAAGGCTTTAAGAAAGCGAAACCAGTTCTGCTTGAGCCGATCATGAAGGTTGAAGTAGAAACTCCGGAAGAGAACACCGGTGACGTTATCGGTGACTTGAGCCGTCGTCGTGGTATGCTCAAAGGTCAGGAATCTGAAGTTACTGGCGTTAAGATCCACGCTGAAGTACCGCTGTCTGAAATGTTCGGATATGCAACTCAGCTGCGTTCTCTGACCAAAGGTCGTGCATCATACACCATGGAATTCCTGAAGTATGATGAAGCGCCGAGTAACGTTGCTCAGGCCGTAATTGAAGCCCGTGGTAAATAAGCCTAAGGGTTAATACCAAAGTCCCGTGCTCTCTCCTGAAGGGGAGAGCACTATAGTAAGGAATATAGCCGTGTCTAAAGAAAAATTTGAACGTACAAAACCGCACGTTAACGTTGGTACTATCGGCCACGTTGACCACGGTAAAACTACTCTGACCGCTGCAATCACCACCGTACTGGCTAAAACCTACGGCGGTGCTGCTCGTGCATTCGACCAGATCGATAACGCGCCGGAAGAAAAAGCTCGTGGTATCACCATCAACACTTCTCACGTTGAATATGACACCCCGACCCGTCACTACGCACACGTAGACTGCCCGGGGCACGCCGACTATGTTAAAAACATGATCACCGGTGCTGCTCAGATGGACGGCGCGATCCTGGTAGTTGCTGCGACTGACGGCCCGATGCCGCAGACTCGTGAGCACATCCTGCTGGGTCGTCAGGTAGGCGTTCCGTACATCATCGTGTTCCTGAACAAATGCGACATGGTTGATGACGAAGAGCTGCTGGAACTGGTTGAAATGGAAGTTCGTGAACTTCTGTCTCAGTACGACTTCCCGGGCGACGACACTCCGATCGTTCGTGGTTCTGCTCTGAAAGCGCTGGAAGGCGACGCAGAGTGGGAAGCGAAAATCCTGGAACTGGCTGGCTTCCTGGATTCTTACATTCCGGAACCAGAGCGTGCGATTGACAAGCCGTTCCTGCTGCCGATCGAAGACGTGTTCTCCATCTCCGGTCGTGGTACCGTTGTTACCGGTCGTGTAGAACGCGGTATCATCAAAGTTGGTGAAGAAGTTGAAATCGTTGGTATCAAAGAGACTCAGAAGTCTACCTGTACTGGCGTTGAAATGTTCCGCAAACTGCTGGACGAAGGCCGTGCTGGTGAGAACGTAGGTGTTCTGCTGCGTGGTATCAAACGTGAAGAAATCGAACGTGGTCAGGTACTGGCTAAGCCGGGCACCATCAAACCGCACACCAAGTTCGAATCTGAAGTGTACATTCTGTCCAAAGATGAAGGCGGCCGTCATACTCCGTTCTTCAAAGGCTACCGTCCGCAGTTCTACTTCCGTACTACTGACGTGACTGGTACCATCGAACTGCCGGAAGGCGTAGAGATGGTAATGCCGGGCGACAACATCAAAATGGTTGTTACCCTGATCCACCCGATCGCGATGGACGACGGTCTGCGTTTCGCAATCCGTGAAGGCGGCCGTACCGTTGGTGCGGGCGTTGTTGCTAAAGTTCTGGGCTAATTACACGTTAATTAGTTTCGAATTAAAAAGGGCGCTTCGGCGCCCTTTTTGCTGCCCGTAATTTGAGTTCGAAATATTTAGTCGTAATTTGGCACGCTGAACTGTGGCGCAAATAAAACTGTGCTATTGTAATCATAACTATTCTCATTTACACTTTGCGCAGATTTTGAACGGGAGTAATCATGTACGTTTGTTTGTGTAATGGTGTAAGTGACAAAAAAATTCGCCAGGCAGTTCGTCAGTTTCATCCTCAGTCTTTCCAACAATTACGCAAGTTTATTCCTGTAGGAAATCAATGCGGTAAGTGCATTCGCGCCGCACGCGAAGTGATGCAGGACGAGTTGATGCAGATGCCAGAATTTAAAGAGATTGCCTGAAGATCACGCTTATTTTTTGACATCCCGCTAGCCCCATCTACGCTCTAATAGTGGAAGCGGAGGGACTATAAAATGAAAGGTGATGTTAAAATCATAAATTATCTCAATAAACTATTGGGAAATGAGCTTGTCGCGATCAATCAGTATTTTCTTCATGCCCGGATGTTTAAAAACTGGGGTCTGATGCGCCTTAATGACGTCGAGTACCATGAATCTATCGATGAGATGAAACACGCCGATAAATATATCGAGCGTATTTTGTTCTTAGAAGGGATTCCTAACTTACAGGATTTAGGCAAACTGGGGATTGGTGAAGATGTCGACGAGATGTTGCAATCCGACCTGCGATTAGAGCTGGAAGGTGCGAAGGATCTCCGTGAGGCTATCGCTTATGCCGACAGCGTTCATGACTATGTTAGCCGCGATATGATGATCGAGATCCTTGCTGATGAAGAAGGGCATATCGACTGGCTCGAAACAGAGTTAGATCTCATTGGCAAAATTGGCCTGCAAAATTACCTGCAATCACAAATCAAAGTTAAAGATTAAATTCAGAAAGCAGGCTGTCCCAACCTACAACGAAACCCGCAGTCGCCAGGTATGGTCCAAAAGGCAGCGGGTTTTTTAATGATTCTTTTCCTCTCATAAGCAGACCAATAACTACGGCTCCGCAAGCGAATGAAGCAGCAAGGAAAACCAGCCGTGGCAGGAATGCCCATGTATGCCAGGCGCCAAGGGCCGCGAGAAACTTCACATCGCCATAACCTAATCCTTCTTTATGACGCAGTATGCGATATCCCCAGTAAATGACTGCGAATGTGCCGTAACCAATAATCGCCCCCCATAACGCATCGGCTAAATTGTCAGGATGACAAATTTGATAGAACATAAGACCTGACCAGAGTAATGGGCACGTAAATCTGTCAGGTAACAAGCCATGCTTTGCATCCCAGAAAAAAAGTAGGGCTGTTAAACAAGCGTACAAAGTCAGAAAGGGAAGGGTAGCGTCCATAAAACATCCTCTGTAATTGGAGTAGCACCATCGAATAATTCCTGATACTCAGCAACAGAGAAATCGCGGCTTTGTTAACCTGGTTCCGGTGAAAAACGCTATCTTCACAACCTTACAAATTTCGTGGAATGCTGCTCGCAATCCCCTCATCACGATTAATTTCTACGCGATACTTGCGTGATGCTGAGATTTGCGTATAATGCGCGAGCTTGTCGTAGTTGACAGCAGGTTCAATCTGAACCTCAGATAGTCGAATTTGACTACCTAACAATGCTCCCAATCGGGGAGCTACGTAAGAACGGTTACACTCTCCCATCAATCGTAATGGGTCTGAGGAGTAATCATTTTCGTTTATAAAATAATTGGAGCTCTGGTCTCATGCAGAACCAAAGAATCCGTATCCGCCTGAAAGCGTTTGATCATCGTCTGATCGATCAATCAACTGCGGAAATCGTCGAGACTGCCAAGCGCACTGGTGCGCAGGTTCGTGGTCCGATCCCGCTGCCGACCCGCAAAGAGCGCTTTACCGTTCTGATCTCTCCGCACGTCAATAAAGATGCGCGCGATCAGTACGAAATCCGCACTCACAAGCGTCTGGTTGACATCGTTGAGCCAACCGAGAAAACCGTTGATGCTCTGATGCGTCTGGATCTGGCTGCCGGTGTAGACGTGCAGATCAGCCTGGGTTAATCAGGTCATTGAGCGATTGAGAGGTTGAAACAATGATTGGTTTAGTCGGTAAGAAAGTGGGTATGACCCGTATCTTCACAGAAGATGGCGTTTCTATCCCAGTAACCGTAATCGAAGTTGAAGCAAACCGCGTTACTCAGGTTAAAGACCTGGCTAACGATGGCTACCGTGCTATCCAGGTTACCACCGGTGCTAAAAAAGCAAACCGTGTGACCAAACCTGAAGCTGGCCACTTCGCTAAAGCTGGCGTAGAAGCTGGCCGTGGTCTGTGGGAATTCCGCCTGGCTGAAGGCGAAGAGTTCACTGTAGGTCAGAGCATTAGCGTTGAACTGTTTGCTGACGTTAAAAAAGTTGACGTAACTGGCACCTCTAAAGGTAAAGGTTTCGCAGGTACCGTTAAGCGCTGGAACTTCCGTACCCAGGACGCTACTCACGGTAACTCCTTGTCTCACCGCGTTCCGGGTTCTATCGGTCAGAACCAGACTCCGGGCAAAGTGTTCAAAGGCAAGAAAATGGCAGGTCAGATGGGTAACGAACGTGTAACCGTTCAGAGCCTTGACGTAGTACGCGTTGACGCTGAGCGCAACCTGCTGCTGGTTAAAGGTGCTGTCCCGGGTGCAACCGGTAGCGACCTGATCGTTAAACCAGCTGTGAAGGCGTAAGGAGATAGCAATGGAATTAGTATTGAAAGACGCGCAGAGCGCGCTGACTGTTTCCGAAACTACCTTCGGTCGTGATTTCAACGAAGCGCTGGTTCACCAGGTTGTTGTTGCTTATGCAGCTGGTGCTCGTCAGGGTACTCGTGCTCAGAAGACTCGTGCTGAAGTAACTGGTTCCGGTAAAAAACCGTGGCGCCAGAAAGGCACCGGCCGTGCGCGTTCTGGTTCTATCAAGAGCCCGATCTGGCGTTCTGGTGGCGTGACCTTTGCTGCTCGTCCGCAGGACCACAGTCAAAAAGTTAACAAGAAGATGTACCGCGGCGCGCTGAAAAGCATCCTGTCCGAACTGGTACGTCAGGATCGTCTGATCGTTGTCGAGAAGTTCTCTGTAGAAGCGCCGAAAACTAAGCTGCTGGCACAGAAACTGAAAGACATGGCTCTGGAAGATGTGCTGATCATCACCGGTGAGCTGGACGAAAACCTGTTCCTGGCTGCGCGCAACCTGCACAAGGTTGACGTACGCGATGCAACTGGTATCGACCCGGTTAGCCTGATCGCCTTCGACAAAGTCGTAATGACTGCTGATGCTGTTAAGCAAGTTGAGGAGATGCTGGCATGATTCGTGAAGAACGTCTGCTGAAGGTGCTGCGTGCACCGCACGTTTCTGAAAAAGCGTCTACTGCGATGGAAAAATCCAACACCATCGTACTCAAAGTTGCTAAAGACGCGACCAAAGCAGAAATCAAAGCTGCTGTGCAGAAACTGTTTGAAGTCGAAGTCGAAGTCGTTAACACCCTGGTAGTTAAAGGGAAAGTTAAACGTCACGGACAGCGTATCGGTCGTCGTAGCGACTGGAAAAAAGCTTACGTCACCCTGAAAGAAGGCCAGAATCTGGACTTCGTTGGCGGCGCTGAGTAAGTCGGAGGAGTAATACAATGGCAGTTGTTAAATGTAAACCGACATCTCCGGGTCGTCGCCACGTTGTTAAAGTGGTTAACCCTGAGCTGCACAAGGGCAAACCTTTTGCTCCGTTGCTGGAAAAAAACAGCAAATCCGGTGGTCGTAACAACAATGGCCGTATCACCACTCGTCATATCGGTGGTGGCCACAAGCAGGCTTACCGTATTGTTGACTTCAAACGCAACAAAGACGGTATCCCGGCAGTTGTTGAACGTCTTGAGTACGATCCGAACCGTTCCGCGAACATCGCGCTGGTTCTGTACAAAGACGGTGAACGCCGTTACATCCTGGCCCCTAAAGGCCTGAAAGCTGGCGACCAGATTCAGTCTGGCGTTGATGCTGCAATCAAACCAGGTAACACCCTGCCGATGCGCAACATCCCGGTTGGTTCTACTGTTCATAACGTAGAAATGAAACCAGGTAAAGGCGGTCAGCTGGCACGTTCCGCTGGTACTTACGTTCAGATCGTTGCTCGTGATGGTGCTTATGTCACCCTGCGTCTGCGTTCTGGTGAAATGCGTAAAGTAGAAGCAGACTGCCGTGCAACTCTGGGCGAAGTTGGCAATGCTGAGCATATGCTGCGCGTTCTGGGTAAAGCAGGTGCTGCACGCTGGCGTGGTGTTCGTCCGACCGTTCGCGGTACCGCGATGAACCCGGTAGACCACCCACATGGTGGTGGTGAAGGTCGTAACTTTGGTAAGCACCCGGTAACTCCGTGGGGCGTTCAGACCAAAGGTAAGAAGACCCGCAGCAACAAGCGTACTGATAAATTCATCGTACGTCGCCGTAGCAAATAATTTTAGAGGATAAGCCATGCCACGTTCTCTCAAGAAAGGTCCTTTTATTGACCTGCACTTGCTGAAGAAGGTAGAGAAAGCGGTGGAAAGCGGAGACAAGAAGCCCCTGCGCACTTGGTCCCGTCGTTCAACGATCTTTCCTAACATGATCGGTTTGACCATCGCTGTCCATAATGGTCGTCAGCACGTTCCGGTATTTGTAACCGACGAAATGGTCGGTCACAAACTGGGTGAATTCGCACCGACTCGTACTTATCGCGGCCACGCTGCTGATAAAAAAGCGAAGAAGAAATAAGGTAGGAGGAAGAGATGGAAACTATCGCTAAACATCGCCATGCTCGTTCTTCTGCTCAGAAGGTTCGCCTTGTTGCTGACCTGATTCGCGGTAAGAAAGTGTCGCAGGCTCTGGATATTTTGACCTACACCAACAAGAAAGCGGCTGTACTGGTCAAGAAAGTTCTGGAATCTGCCATTGCTAACGCTGAACACAACGATGGCGCTGACATTGACGATCTGAAAGTTACGAAAATTTTCGTAGACGAAGGCCCGAGCATGAAGCGCATTATGCCGCGTGCAAAAGGTCGTGCAGATCGCATCCTGAAGCGCACCAGCCACATCACTGTGGTTGTGTCCGATCGCTGAGACTCTGGAGACTAGCAATGGGTCAGAAAGTACATCCTAATGGTATTCGCCTGGGTATTGTAAAACCATGGAACTCTACCTGGTTTGCGAACACCAAAGAATTCGCTGACAACCTGGACAGCGATTTTAAAGTACGTCAGTACCTGACTAAGGAACTGGCTAAAGCGTCCGTATCTCGTATCGTTATCGAGCGTCCGGCTAAGAGCATCCGTGTAACCATTCACACTGCTCGCCCGGGTATCGTTATCGGTAAAAAAGGTGAAGACGTAGAAAAACTGCGTAAGGTCGTAGCGGACATCGCTGGCGTTCCTGCACAGATCAACATCGCCGAAGTTCGTAAGCCTGAACTGGACGCAAAACTGGTTGCTGACAGCATCACTTCTCAGCTGGAACGTCGCGTTATGTTCCGTCGTGCTATGAAGCGTGCTGTACAGAACGCAATGCGTCTGGGCGCTAAAGGTATTAAAGTTGAAGTTAGCGGCCGTCTGGGCGGCGCGGAAATCGCACGTACCGAATGGTACCGCGAAGGTCGCGTACCGCTGCACACTCTGCGTGCTGACATCGACTACAACACCTCTGAAGCGCACACCACTTACGGTGTAATCGGCGTTAAAGTGTGGATCTTCAAAGGCGAGATCCTGGGTGGTATGGCTGCTGTTGAACAACCGGAAAAACCGGCTGCTCAGCCTAAAAAGCAGCAGCGTAAAGGCCGTAAATAAGGAGCGTCGCTGATGTTACAACCAAAGCGTACAAAATTCCGTAAAATGCACAAAGGCCGTAACCGCGGTCTGGCGCAGGGTACGGATGTTAGCTTCGGCAGCTTCGGTCTGAAAGCTGTTGGCCGTGGTCGTCTGACTGCACGTCAGATCGAAGCAGCACGTCGTGCTATGACCCGTGCAGTTAAGCGTCAAGGTAAGATCTGGATCCGTGTGTTCCCGGACAAACCGATCACTGAAAAGCCGCTGGCAGTGCGTATGGGTAAAGGTAAAGGTAACGTGGAGTATTGGGTTGCCTTGATTCAGCCGGGTAAAGTCCTGTATGAAATGGACGGTGTTCCGGAAGAGCTGGCCCGTGAAGCATTCAAGCTGGCAGCAGCGAAACTGCCGATTAAAACCACCTTTGTAACTAAGACGGTGATGTAATGAAAGCAAAAGAGCTGCGTGAGAAGAGCGTTGAAGAGCTGAACACCGAGCTGCTGAACCTGCTGCGTGAGCAGTTCAACCTGCGTATGCAGGCTGCAAGTGGCCAGCTGCAACAGTCTCACCTGTTGAAGCAAGTGCGTCGCGATGTCGCACGCGTTAAGACTTTACTGAACGAGAAGGCGGGTGCGTAATGACCGATAAAATCCGTACTCTGCAAGGTCGCGTTGTTAGCGACAAAATGGAGAAATCCATTGTTGTTGCTATCGAACGTTTTGTGAAACACCCGATCTACGGTAAATTCATCAAGCGTACGACCAAACTGCACGTACATGACGAGAACAACGAATGCGGTATCGGTGACGTGGTTGAAATCCGCGAATGCCGTCCGCTGTCCAAGACTAAATCCTGGACGCTGGTTCGCGTTGTAGAGAAAGCGGTTCTGTAATACAGTACACTCTCTCGATACGAATAAACGGCTCAGAAATGAGCCGTTTATTTTTTCTACCCATATCCTTGAAGCGGTGTTATAATGCCGCGCCCTCGATATGGGGATTTTTAACGACCTGATTTTCGGGTCTCAGTAGTAGTTGACATTAGCGGAGCACTAAAATGATCCAAGAACAGACTATGCTGAACGTCGCCGACAACTCCGGTGCACGTCGCGTAATGTGTATCAAGGTTCTGGGTGGCTCGCACCGTCGCTACGCAGGCGTAGGCGACATCATCAAGATCACCATCAAAGAAGCAATTCCGCGTGGTAAGGTCAAAAAAGGTGATGTGCTGAAGGCGGTAGTGGTGCGCACCAAGAAGGGTGTTCGTCGCCCGGACGGTTCTGTCATTCGCTTCGATGGTAATGCTTGTGTTCTTCTGAACAACAACAGCGAGCAGCCTATCGGTACGCGTATTTTTGGGCCGGTAACTCGTGAGCTTCGTAGTGAGAAGTTCATGAAAATTATCTCTCTGGCACCAGAAGTACTCTAAGGAGCGAATCATGGCAGCGAAAATCCGTCGTGATGACGAAGTTATCGTGTTAACCGGTAAAGATAAAGGTAAACGCGGTAAAGTTAAGAATGTCCTGTCTTCCGGCAAGGTCATTGTTGAAGGTATCAACCTGGTTAAGAAACATCAGAAGCCGGTTCCGGCCCTGAACCAACCGGGTGGCATCGTTGAAAAAGAAGCCGCTATTCAGGTTTCCAACGTAGCAATCTTCAATGCGGCAACCGGCAAGGCTGACCGTGTAGGCTTTAGATTCGAAGACGGTAAAAAAGTCCGTTTCTTCAAGTCTAACAGCGAAACTATCAAGTAATTTGGAGTAGTACGATGGCGAAACTGCATGATTACTACAAAGACGAAGTAGTTAAAAAACTCATGACTGAGTTTAACTACAATTCTGTCATGCAAGTCCCTCGGGTCGAGAAGATCACCCTGAACATGGGTGTTGGTGAAGCGATCGCTGACAAAAAACTGCTGGATAACGCAGCAGCAGACCTGGCAGCAATCTCCGGTCAAAAACCGCTGATCACCAAAGCACGCAAATCTGTTGCAGGCTTCAAAATCCGTCAGGGCTATCCGATCGGCTGTAAAGTAACTCTGCGTGGCGAACGCATGTGGGAGTTCTTTGAGCGCCTGATCACTATTGCTGTACCGCGTATCCGTGACTTCCGTGGCCTGTCCGCTAAGTCTTTCGACGGTCGTGGTAACTACAGCATGGGTGTCCGTGAGCAGATCATCTTCCCAGAAATCGACTACGATAAAGTCGACCGCGTTCGTGGTTTGGATATTACCATTACCACTACTGCGAAATCTGACGAAGAAGGCCGTGCTCTGCTGGCTGCCTTTGACTTCCCGTTCCGCAAGTAAGGTAGGGTTACTAAATGGCTAAGCAATCAATGAAAGCACGCGAAGTAAAACGCGTAGCTTTAGCTGATAAATACTTCGCGAAACGCGCTGAACTGAAAGCGATCATCTCTGATGTGAACGCTTCCGACGAAGATCGTTGGAACGCTGTTCTCAAGCTGCAGACTCTGCCGCGTG
Organism: Escherichia fergusonii ATCC 35469; assembly: GCF_000026225.1. Taxonomy (NCBI): domain Bacteria; kingdom Pseudomonadati; phylum Pseudomonadota; class Gammaproteobacteria; order Enterobacterales; family Enterobacteriaceae; genus Escherichia; species Escherichia fergusonii. Next base: position 3,362,816 of record NC_011740.1, on the reverse strand, counting down.
ATTCCAGCCCGTCTCGTCAGCGTAACCGCTGCCGTCAAACAGGTCGTCCGCATGGTTTCCTGCGGAAGTTCGGGTTGAGCCGTATTAAGGTCCGTGAAGCCGCTATGCGCGGTGAAATCCCGGGTCTGAAAAAGGCTAGCTGGTAATTGTCACCAATTGAATCACGGGAGTAAAGACAGATGAGCATGCAAGATCCGATCGCGGATATGCTGACCCGTATCCGTAACGGTCAGGCCGCGAACAAAGCTGCGGTCACCATGCCTTCCTCCAAGCTGAAAGTGGCAATCGCCAACGTGCTGAAGGAAGAAGGTTTTATTGAAGATTTTAAAGTTGAAGGCGACACCAAGCCTGAACTGGAACTTACTCTGAAGTATTTCCAGGGCAAAGCTGTTGTAGAAAGCATTCAGCGTGTCAGCCGCCCAGGTCTGCGCATCTATAAACGTAAAGATGAGCTGCCGAAAGTTATGGCGGGTCTGGGTATCGCAGTTGTTTCTACCTCTAAAGGTGTTATGACTGATCGTGCAGCGCGCCAGGCTGGTCTTGGTGGCGAAATTATCTGCTACGTAGCCTAATCGGAGGAAAAAATGTCTCGTGTTGCTAAAGCACCGGTCGTTGTTCCTGCCGGCGTTGACGTAAAAATCAACGGTCAGGTTATTACGATCAAAGGTAAAAACGGCGAGCTGACTCGTACTCTCAACGATGCTGTTGAAGTTAAACATGCAGATAATACCCTGACCTTCGGTCCGCGTGATGGTTACGCAGACGGTTGGGCACAGGCTGGTACCGCGCGTGCCCTGCTGAACTCAATGGTTATCGGTGTTACCGAAGGCTTCACTAAGAAGCTGCAGCTGGTTGGTGTAGGTTATCGTGCAGCGGTTAAAGGGAACGTAGTAAACCTGTCTTTAGGTTTCTCTCACCCAGTTGACCATCAGCTGCCAGCGGGAATCACTGCTGAATGTCCGACTCAGACTGAAATCGTGCTGAAAGGCGCTGATAAGCAGGTGATCGGGCAGGTTGCAGCGGATCTGCGCGCCTACCGTCGTCCTGAGCCTTACAAAGGCAAGGGTGTTCGTTACGCCGACGAAGTCGTGCGTACCAAAGAGGCTAAGAAGAAGTAAGGTAACACTATGGATAAGAAATCTGCTCGTATCCGTCGTGCGACCCGCGCACGCCGCAAGCTCCAGGAGCTGGGCGCAACTCGCCTGGTGGTACATCGTACCCCGCGTCACATTTACGCACAGGTAATTGCACCGAACGGTTCTGAAGTTCTGGTAGCTGCTTCTACTGTAGAAAAAGCTATCGCTGAACAACTGAAGTACACCGGTAACAAAGACGCGGCTGCAGCTGTGGGTAAAGCTGTCGCTGAACGCGCTCTGGAAAAAGGCATCAAAGATGTATCCTTTGACCGTTCCGGGTTCCAATATCATGGTCGTGTCCAGGCACTGGCAGATGCTGCCCGTGAAGCTGGCCTTCAGTTCTAAGGTAGAGGTGTAAGATGGCTCACATCGAAAAACAAGCTGGCGAACTGCAGGAAAAGCTGATCGCGGTAAACCGCGTATCTAAAACCGTTAAAGGTGGTCGTATTTTCTCCTTCACAGCTCTGACTGTAGTTGGCGATGGTAACGGTCGCGTTGGTTTTGGTTACGGTAAAGCGCGTGAAGTTCCAGCAGCGATCCAGAAAGCGATGGAAAAAGCCCGTCGCAATATGATTAACGTCGCGCTGAATAACGGCACTCTGCAACACCCTGTTAAAGGTGTTCATACGGGTTCTCGCGTATTCATGCAGCCGGCTTCCGAAGGTACCGGTATCATCGCCGGTGGTGCAATGCGCGCCGTTCTGGAAGTCGCTGGGGTTCATAACGTTCTGGCTAAAGCGTATGGTTCCACCAACCCGATTAACGTGGTTCGTGCAACTATCGATGGCCTGGAAAATATGAATTCTCCAGAAATGGTCGCTGCCAAGCGTGGTAAATCCGTTGAAGAAATTCTGGGGAAATAAACCATGGCAAAGACTATTAAAATTACTCAAACCCGCAGTGCAATCGGTCGTCTGCCGAAACACAAGGCAACGCTGCTTGGCCTGGGTCTGCGTCGTATTGGTCACACCGTAGAGCGCGAGGATACTCCTGCTATTCGCGGTATGATCAACGCGGTTTCCTTCATGGTTAAAGTTGAGGAGTAAGAGATGCGTTTAAATACTCTGTCTCCGGCCGAAGGCTCCAAAAAGGCGGGTAAACGCCTGGGTCGTGGTATCGGTTCTGGCCTCGGTAAAACCGGTGGTCGTGGTCACAAAGGTCAGAAGTCTCGTTCTGGCGGTGGCGTACGTCGCGGTTTCGAGGGTGGTCAGATGCCTCTGTACCGTCGTCTGCCGAAATTCGGCTTCACTTCTCGTAAAGCAGCGATTACAGCCGAAGTTCGTCTGTCTGATCTGGCTAAAGTAGAAGGCGGTGTTGTAGACCTGAACACGCTGAAAGCGGCTAACATTATCGGTATCCAGATCGAGTTCGCGAAAGTGATCCTGGCTGGCGAAGTAACTACTCCGGTAACTGTTCGTGGCCTGCGTGTTACTAAAGGCGCTCGTGCTGCTATCGAAGCTGCTGGCGGTAAAATCGAGGAATAAGTAGCAGATGGCTAAACAACCGGGATTAGATTTTCAAAGTGCCAAAGGTGGCTTAGGCGAGCTGAAACGCAGACTGCTGTTTGTTATCGGTGCGCTGATTGTGTTCCGTATTGGCTCTTTTATTCCGATCCCTGGTATTGATGCCGCTGTACTTGCCAAACTGCTTGAGCAACAGCGAGGCACCATCATTGAGATGTTTAACATGTTCTCTGGTGGTGCTCTCAGCCGTGCTTCTATCTTTGCTCTGGGGATCATGCCGTATATCTCGGCGTCGATCATTATCCAGCTGCTGACGGTGGTTCACCCAACATTGGCAGAAATTAAGAAAGAAGGGGAGTCTGGTCGTCGTAAGATCAGCCAGTACACCCGTTACGGTACTCTGGTGCTGGCAATATTCCAGTCGATCGGTATTGCTACCGGTCTGCCGAATATGCCTGGTATGCAAGGCCTGGTTATTAACCCGGGCTTTGCGTTCTACTTCACCGCTGTTGTAAGTCTGGTCACAGGAACGATGTTCCTGATGTGGTTGGGCGAACAGATTACTGAACGAGGTATCGGCAACGGTATTTCAATCATTATCTTCGCCGGTATTGTCGCGGGACTCCCGCCAGCCATTGCCCATACTATCGAGCAAGCGCGTCAAGGCGACCTGCACTTCCTCGTGTTGCTGTTGGTTGCAGTATTAGTATTTGCAGTGACGTTCTTTGTTGTATTTGTTGAGCGTGGTCAACGCCGCATTGTGGTAAACTACGCAAAACGTCAGCAAGGTCGTCGTGTCTATGCTGCACAGAGCACACATTTACCGCTGAAAGTGAATATGGCGGGGGTAATCCCGGCAATCTTCGCTTCCAGTATTATTCTGTTCCCGGCTACCATCGCGTCATGGTTCGGGGGCGGTACTGGTTGGAACTGGCTGACAACAATTTCGCTGTATTTGCAGCCTGGGCAACCGCTTTATGTGTTACTCTATGCGTCTGCAATCATCTTCTTCTGTTTCTTCTACACGGCGTTGGTTTTCAACCCGCGTGAAACAGCAGATAACCTGAAGAAGTCCGGTGCATTTGTACCAGGAATTCGTCCGGGAGAGCAAACGGCGAAGTATATCGATAAAGTAATGACCCGCCTGACCCTGGTTGGTGCGCTGTACATTACCTTTATCTGCCTGATCCCGGAGTTCATGCGTGATGCAATGAAAGTACCGTTCTACTTCGGTGGGACCTCACTGCTTATCGTTGTTGTCGTGATTATGGACTTTATGGCTCAAGTGCAAACTCTGATGATGTCCAGTCAGTATGAGTCTGCATTGAAGAAGGCGAACCTGAAAGGCTACGGCCGATAATTGGTCGCCCGAGAAGTTACGGAGAGTAAAAATGAAAGTTCGTGCTTCCGTCAAGAAATTATGCCGTAACTGCAAAATCGTTAAGCGTGATGGTGTCATCCGTGTGATTTGCAGTGCCGAGCCGAAGCATAAACAGCGCCAAGGCTGATTTTTTCGCATATTTTTCTTGCAAAGTTGGGTTGAGCTGGCTAGATTAGCCAGCCAATCTTTTGTATGTCTGTGCGTTTCCATTTGAGTATCCTGAAAACGGGCTTTTCAGCATGGAACGTACATATTAAATAGTAGGAGTGCATAGTGGCCCGTATAGCAGGCATTAACATTCCTGATCATAAGCATGCCGTAATCGCATTAACTTCGATTTATGGCGTCGGCAAGACCCGTTCTAAAGCCATCCTGGCTGCAGCGGGTATCGCTGAAGATGTTAAGATCAGTGAGCTGTCTGAAGGACAAATCGACACGCTGCGTGACGAAGTTGCCAAATTTGTCGTTGAAGGTGATCTGCGCCGTGAAATCAGCATGAGCATCAAGCGCCTGATGGATCTTGGTTGCTATCGCGGTTTGCGTCATCGTCGTGGTCTCCCGGTTCGCGGTCAGCGTACCAAGACCAACGCACGTACCCGTAAGGGTCCGCGCAAACCGATCAAGAAATAATCGGGGTGATTGAATAATGGCAAAGGCACCAATTCGTGCACGTAAACGTGTAAGAAAACAAGTCTCTGACGGCGTGGCTCATATCCATGCTTCTTTCAACAACACCATCGTGACTATCACTGATCGTCAGGGTAACGCGTTGGGTTGGGCAACAGCCGGTGGTTCCGGTTTCCGTGGTTCTCGCAAATCCACTCCGTTTGCAGCTCAGGTTGCAGCAGAGCGTTGCGCTGACGCCGTGAAAGAATACGGCATCAAGAATCTGGAAGTTATGGTTAAAGGTCCGGGTCCAGGCCGCGAATCTACTATTCGTGCTCTGAACGCCGCAGGTTTCCGCATCACTAACATTACTGATGTGACTCCGATCCCTCATAACGGTTGTCGTCCGCCGAAAAAACGTCGCGTATAACGCCTCGTTTTCCAGGTTTGTTGGAGAAAGAAAATGGCAAGATATTTGGGTCCTAAGCTCAAGCTGAGCCGTCGTGAGGGCACCGACTTATTCCTTAAGTCTGGCGTTCGCGCGATCGATACCAAGTGTAAAATTGAACAAGCTCCTGGCCAGCACGGTGCGCGTAAACCGCGTCTGTCTGACTATGGTGTGCAGTTGCGTGAAAAGCAAAAAGTTCGCCGTATCTATGGTGTGCTGGAGCGTCAGTTCCGTAACTACTACAAAGAAGCAGCACGTCTGAAAGGCAACACCGGTGAAAACCTGTTGGCTCTGCTGGAAGGTCGTCTGGACAACGTTGTATACCGTATGGGCTTCGGTGCCACTCGTGCAGAAGCACGTCAGCTGGTTAGCCATAAAGCAATTATGGTAAACGGTCGTGTTGTTAACATCGCTTCTTATCAGGTTAGTCCGAATGACGTTGTAAGCATTCGTGAGAAAGCGAAGAAGCAGTCTCGCGTGAAAGCCGCTCTGGAGCTGGCTGAGCAGCGTGAAAAGCCAACCTGGCTGGAAGTTGATGCTGGCAAGATGGAAGGTACGTTTAAGCGTAAGCCGGAGCGTTCTGATCTGTCTGCGGACATTAACGAACACCTGATCGTCGAGCTTTACTCCAAGTAAAGCTTAGTACCAAAGAGAGGACACAATGCAGGGTTCTGTGACAGAGTTTCTAAAACCGCGCCTGGTTGATATCGAGCAAGTGAGTTCGACGCACGCCAAGGTGACCCTTGAGCCTTTAGAGCGTGGCTTTGGCCATACTCTGGGTAACGCACTGCGCCGTATTCTGCTCTCATCGATGCCGGGTTGCGCGGTGACCGAGGTTGAGATTGATGGTGTACTACATGAGTACAGCACCAAAGAAGGCGTTCAGGAAGATATCCTGGAAATCCTGCTCAACCTGAAAGGGCTGGCGGTGAGAGTTCAGGGCAAAGATGAAGTTATTCTTACCTTGAATAAATCTGGCATTGGCCCTGTGACTGCAGCCGATATCACCCACGACGGTGATGTCGAAATCGTCAAGCCGCAGCACGTGATCTGCCACCTGACCGATGAGAACGCGTCTATTAGCATGCGTATCAAAGTTCAGCGCGGTCGTGGTTATGTGCCGGCTTCTACCCGAATTCATTCGGAAGAAGATGAGCGCCCAATCGGCCGTCTGCTGGTCGACGCATGCTACAGCCCTGTGGAGCGTATTGCCTACAATGTTGAAGCAGCGCGTGTAGAACAGCGTACCGACCTGGACAAGCTGGTCATCGAAATGGAAACCAACGGCACAATCGATCCTGAAGAGGCGATTCGTCGTGCGGCAACCATTCTGGCTGAACAACTGGAAGCTTTCGTTGACTTACGTGATGTACGTCAGCCTGAAGTGAAAGAAGAGAAACCAGAGTTCGATCCGATCCTGCTGCGCCCTGTTGACGATCTGGAATTGACTGTCCGCTCTGCTAACTGCCTTAAAGCAGAAGCTATCCACTATATCGGTGATCTGGTACAGCGTACCGAGGTTGAGCTCCTTAAAACGCCTAACCTTGGTAAAAAATCTCTTACTGAGATTAAAGACGTGCTGGCTTCCCGTGGACTGTCTCTGGGCATGCGCCTGGAAAACTGGCCACCGGCAAGCATCGCTGACGAGTAACCGGATCACAGGTTAAGGTTTTACTGAGAAGGATAAGGTCATGCGCCATCGTAAGAGTGGTCGTCAACTGAACCGCAACAGCAGCCATCGCCAGGCTATGTTCCGCAATATGGCAGGTTCACTGGTTCGTCATGAAATCATCAAGACGACTCTGCCTAAAGCGAAAGAGCTGCGCCGCGTAGTTGAGCCGCTGATTACTCTTGCCAAGACTGATAGCGTTGCTAATCGTCGTCTGGCATTCGCCCGTACTCGTGATAACGAGATCGTGGCAAAACTGTTTAACGAACTGGGCCCGCGTTTCGCGAGCCGTGCCGGTGGTTACACTCGTATTCTGAAGTGTGGCTTCCGTGCAGGCGACAACGCGCCGATGGCTTACATCGAGCTGGTTGATCGTTCAGAGAAAGCAGAAGCTGCTGCAGAGTAATCTGAAGCAACGTAAAAAAACCCGCCCCGGCGGGTTTTTTTATACCCGTAGTATCCCCACTTATCTACAATAGCTGTACTCTTTTTGTTCATCCCCTGGAGTATTTATGTGGTTACTTGACCAGTGGGCAGAGCGTCATATTACTGAGGCACAATCCAAAGGTGAGTTTGATAACCTACCTGGTAGCGGCGAACCATTAATCCTGGATGATGATTCCCACGTGCCACCAGAATTACGTGCGGGGTATCGCTTGTTGAAGAATGCTGGTTGCTTACCGCCAGAACTTGAGCAACGGAGGGAAGCAATTCATCTTATGGATATCCTCGAAGGTATCCGTCACGATGATCCGCAATATCAAGAGATTAGTCGTCGATTGTCATTACTGGAGTTAAAGCTGCGACAAGCAGGATTGAGTACCGATTTTTTACGCGGCGATTATGCTGACAAGTTGTTGAATAAAATCAACGATAACTAGTGGAGTATGTATGTATCGCATTGGTGAGCTGGCAAAAATGGCGGAAGTAACACCCGACACGATTCGTTATTACGAAAAGCAGCAGATGATGGAGCATGAAGTACGTACCGAAGGTGGGTTTCGCCTGTATACCGAAAGCGATCTCCAGCGATTGAAATTTATCCGCCATGCCAGACAACTTGGTTTCAGTCTGGAGTCGATCCGCGAGTTGCTGTCGATCCGTATCGATCCTGAGCACCATACCTGTCAGGAGTCAAAAGGCATTGTGCAGGAAAGATTACAGGAAGTGGAAGCACGGATAGCCGAGTTGCAGAGTATGCAGCGTTCCTTGCAACGCCTTAACGATGCCTGCTGTGGGACCGCCCATAGCAGTGTTTATTGCTCGATTCTTGAAGCCCTTGAACAAGGGGCGAGTGGCGTTAAGAGTGGTTGTTGATTTTTTGCACTGGCGGGATTACACTCGCGCCGTTAAATAACCAACTGGAGTTTTTATGAGCCGATATCAGCATACTAAAGGACAGATAAAAGATAATTCGATAGAAGCATTGCTACATGATCCTTTATTCCGACAGCGTGTAGAGAAAAATAAGAAGGGGAAAGGTAGTTACATGCGAAAAGGAAAACATGGCAATCGGGGAAACTGGGAGGCCAGTGGCAAGAAAGTAAATCACTTTTTTACCACTGGCCTTCTGCTTTCAGGGGCTTTTTAAGAGCGATTATTCTGCTCTTTTAGCAAATCACGGATCTCGGTCAGTAAAACTTCTTCTTTGGTTGGCGCTGGCGCGGCTGCCGGTTCTTCTTTCTTACGATTCAGTTTGTTGATTAGCTTAATTGCCATAAAGATGGCAAAGGCGACAATCAGAAAATCAAATACGTTTTGAATGAAGACACCGTAATGCATGACGACAGCGGGGATATCCCCTTGCGCATCGCGTAGCGTGACAGCAAACTGTTTAAAGTCGATCCCACCAATTAATAAACCCAGCGGCGGCATGATGATATCTGCAACCAGTGAAGAGACAATCTTACCGAAGGCCGCACCGATAATGACACCCACTGCCAAATCCACCACATTTCCGCGCATTGCAAATTCGCGAAATTCTTTAATAATGCTCATGTTATTCTCCCTATAAAGCCGACAATCATAAGTCTAACAAATGTTAAGCTATTTTCCTGCCGGGAATGAATTTAATTAATCCTTGAAAAGAAAAGGGAAATAATAAGGCGCCAGAAGACGCCTTATTAATTACAAGAAGAAAGGACTTGGCTGGAAGAGACGTTCGACGTCGGTAATAAACTTTTTGTCCGTCAGGAACATAATTACATGATCGCCTTGCTCAATACGCAGATTGTCATTGGCAATCATCACATCATTGCCGCGTACTACAGCACCAATAATCGTTCCTGGTGGTAGCTTGATTTCATCAATGACTCTGCCCACAACGCGTGAGGTGCTTTCATCACCGTGAGCAACAGCTTCAATAGCTTCTGCAACACCGCGGCGCAATGAGGAAACACCAACAATATCGGCTTTTCGCACGTGACTAAGCAACGCAGAGATGGTCGCTTGTTGCGGTGAAATTGCAATATCGATCACGCTCCCCTGAACCAGATCCACATAAGCGCGACGCTGGATCAATACCATCACCTTTTTCGCACCCATACGTTTGGCAAGCATGGCGGACATGATATTGGCTTCGTCATCGTTGGTGACGGCAATAAACAGATCAACTTGATCGATATGTTCTTCGGCCAGCAGTTCTTGATCCGACGCATCACCAAAAAAGACGATCGTATTCTGCAACTTTTCCGCCAGTTCGGCAGCGCGCTGCTGATTACGTTCGATGAGTTTAACGCTGTAATCTTTTTCCAGACGACGCGCCAGCCCTGCACCGATATTACCACCACCAACCAGCATGATCCGCTTATACGGTTTTTCCAGTCGCTGTAATTCACTCATCACCGCGCGGATATGCTGTGAAGCGGCAATAAAGAACACTTCATCACCCGCTTCAACAATGGTCGAACCTTGCGGACGAATGGGGCGATCGTGGCGGAAAATTGCTGCCACACGAGTATCGATATGTGGCATATGTTCGCGCATGGTCGAAAGTGCATTACCAATCAGCGGGCCGCCATAATAGGCTTTAACCACAGCCAGGCTGACTTTACCCTCCGCGAAGTTCACCACCTGCAATGCGCCGGGATACTCAATCAGTCGGTAAATATTATCGATAACCAACTGCTCTGGTGCGATCAGATGATCAATCGGCACAGCATCTGAATGAAATAGCTTATCGGCATCGCGCACGTAGTCTGGTGAGCGGATACGAGCGATGCGATTAGGGGTGTTGAAAAGTGAGTAGGCTACCTGGCAGGCAACCATATTGGTTTCATCTGAACTGGTTACAGCAACCAGCATATCGGCGTCGTCGGCACCTGCCTCCCGCAATACGCGTGGATGAGAGCCATGCCCCTGCACGACCCGCAGGTCAAATTTATCCTGCAAGGTCCGCAGACGCTCACCGTTGGTATCGACAACAGTAATATCGTTGTTCTCGCCAACCAGGTTTTCCGCCAGTGTGCCGCCAACCTGGCCGGCACCCAGAATGATAATTTTCATCAGTCGCGACCCGTTATCTCATCACTTTTTGATTAGCTTAGCGTAAAAGAAGCCGTCGCCCTCTTCGGCACCAGGCAGATTTTGTTTACCCGGTTGCTCTGGTGTTCCTGTTTCGCAAAGTTCGGCATCAGCGGTACGTTGCAAAAAGGCTTTAATCTGCAGGCTATTCTCTTCCGGTAACACCGAACAGGTGGCATAGATCAGGATTCCACCGGATTTTAAATGCGGCCAAATGGCGTCGAGAATTTCAGACTGCAATTGCGCGAGTTCCGGGATATCGCGATCGCGACGTAACCATTTAATATCCGGATGGCGACGAATCACACCGGTTGCTGAACAAGGCGCATCTAATAAAATGCGATCAAACTGTTGCTCGCCACACCATTGGGAAGGGTAGCGGCCATCACCTTGTTTCACGGTCGCCTTCATACCAAGGCGTTTTAAATTGTCGTAAACGCGAGAGAGGCGCTGTTCGTCAATATCAACCGCAACAACCTGCGCTTCTGGCGCCACCTCAAGGATATGCGTTGTTTTACCGCCGGGGGCAGCGCAAAGATCCAGAATGTGTTCACCGTTTTGTGGCGCAAGCCAGGCCATGCAACCTTGTGCTGATGCATCCTGAACGGTAACCCATCCTTCTTCAAAACCTGGTAGCACATGAACAGGTGCAGGTGTTTCCAGCCGTACAGCATCAGGGTAATCCGCATGCGGGAAACCTTTCATTCCTGCTTCATCCAGCAATGCAAGCCAGCTGTCGCGGGAATGATGCGTACGATTAACGCGCAGCCACATTGGCGGACGCTGGTTATTGGCTTCAATGATGGATTGCCATTGCTCTGGATACGCTTTTTGCAGACGCTTCAGCAACCAGGAAGGATGCAGATAACGTGCATCACTGGCATTAAACTCGGCTAATAACTCTTCTTGCTGACGCTGGAACTGGCGTAATACGCCGTTAATCAACCCTTTAAGTTGCGGACGCTTAATTGCGACAGCACCTTCAACCGTTTCAGCCAGCGCAGCATGAGGTGGAATGCGGGTATAAAGCAGTTGATACAAACCAACCATAATCAGGTAATGCACAGTGCGCTGTTTGCCGGTCATCGGACGGGCCATTAACTTATTAATCAGCCAGTCTAACTGTGAAAGCGTACGCAGTACGCCAAAGCACAACTCTTGAAGAAGTGCTTTGTCTTTATCAGAAACTTTTTGCTGGAGCGGTGGCAGAATGTTGCTTAATGATTGCCCTTGCTCGACGACTTGTTCAACGGCCTGTGCCGCCATGCTACGTAAATTACGTTGTTTTTTCATAAGTATAAAAATGCCCGGCAAGACCGGGCTTAGAAGAGTGGACTATCAGACCAGACGGTTGCCCGGAACAAACCATTCCCGACGAGAATTCAGGAGGTCTTGCGCGCTCATCGCTTTCTTACCCGCAGGTTGTAACGAGAGCAGGTTCAGGATGCCACCACCAGTCGCAACCTGAATGCCTTGTTTATTGGCTTCAAGGATCGTTCCTGGTGCAGCGTTGGTTGCCGTATCAATGACCGACGCTTTCCAGACTTTAACCGGCTGTCCTTCAATTTCCAGCCAGCTCATTGGCCATGGATTGAAAGCGCGAATGCAGCGTTCAAGCTGCGCTGCCGAAAGCGACCAGTCAATACGCGCTTCTTCTTTACTCAACTTTTCGGCGTAAGTGACAAGAGTTTCGTCCTGAACTTCTGGTTTCGCCGTGCCGTCTGCCAGTTGTTTCAATGTGGTGATAAGCCCTTGTGGGCCAAGCTCTGCCAGCTTGTCGTACAGCGTACCACTGGTATCTTCTGCAGTAATCGGGCAGGAGAGCTTATAGAGCATGTCACCGGTGTCTAAACCAACATCCATTTGCATAATGGTCACACCAGTTTCTGCATCACCCGCCCATAGTGAGCGTTGGATTGGTGCAGCACCGCGCCAGCGTGGCAGCAGTGAACCATGAACGTTGATACAGCCAAGACGCGGCATCTCCAGCACAGCTTTCGGCAGAATTAAACCATAGGCGACGACGACCATAACATCAGCCTGCAGGTCGGCGACCAGTTGCTGGTTTTCTTGTGGACGCAGGGAAACAGGTTGAAAAACGGGCAGACCTTTTTCCTCAGCCAGAACTTTAACCGGGCTGGGCATCAGTTTTTTACCGCGTCCTGCCGGTCGGTCTGGCTGGGTGAACACGCCAACGACGTTATGACCAGAAGACAACAGCGCGTCGAGATGACGCGCTGCAAAGTCAGGTGTACCCGCAAAAATAATACGTAGTGATTCTGACACGTTAATTCTTATCCTTAAGCCCGGGCTTTCAGACGATCCAGTTTTTCAACTTTCTGACGAATACGTTGTTGTTTCAGCGGTGACAGATAATCCATAAACAGTTTGCCGACCAGGTGATCCATCTCATGCTGAATACAGATGGCTAACAGACCGTCTGCTTCCAGTTCAAATGGTTTACCGTCGCGGTCCAGGGCGCGAATTTTAACTTTCTCTGCGCGTGGCACTAAAGCACGTTGTTCAGGGATCGACAGGCAACCTTCTTCAATGCCTGTTTCGCCGCTTTTTTCTAAAAGCTCCGGATTGATTAACACCAGCCGTTCGTCACGGTTTTCCGAAACATCAATAACAATGATACGTTGATGGATATCAACCTGGGTTGCCGCCAGGCCAATACCTTCTTCTGCGTACATCGTCTCGAACATATCATCGACGATACGCTGAATTTCTGCATTCACTTCTTCTACCGGTTTAGCAACTTTGCGAAGCCGCTCGTCCGGAATATGTAACACTTGCAAAACTGACATAAATCTCCAGAGATGTGTTCAGGAGTTAGAAAGATTATTTCTTCTATTCTAGACAAATCCCCCTCTGATTGACAGCATCACTGACCAATCGCAAAGATTGCTAAGGCTGCTTATGGCAGGGAGATAAGGATGGTCGATACAGAAATTTGGCTGCGTTTAATGAGCGTCAGCAGCTTGTACGGCGATGATATGGTCCGTATAGCTCACTGGCTGGCAAAACAGTCGCATATTGATGCGGTTGTATTGCAGCAAACAGGGCTTACATTGCGGCAGGCACAACGCTTTCTTTCATTTCCGCCAAAGAGTATTGAGAGCTCACTTTGTTGGTTGAATCAACCAAACCATCATTTAATCTCAGCGGATAGTGAATTTTATCCTTCCCAACTTCTGGCGACAGCAGATTACCCCGGTGCGCTGTTTGTTGCTGGAGAACTGCGCGCATTGCATTCATTTCAGCTTGCTGTAGTGGGGAGTCGGGCGCATTCATGGTATGGCGAACGCTGGGGACGATTATTTTGCGAAACTCTGGCGACGCGTGGAGTGACAATTACGAGTGGACTGGCGCGAGGAATCGATGGTGTGGCGCATAAAGCGGCCTTGCAGGTGAATGGCGTCAGCATTGCTGTATTGGGGAATGGACTTAATACCATTCATCCCCGCCGCCATGCCCGGCTGGCTACCAGTCTGCTTGAACATGGCGGAGCTCTCGTCTCGGAATTTCCCCTCGATGTTCCACCTCTTGCTTACAATTTCCCGCGAAGAAATCGCATTATCAGTGGTCTAAGTAAAGGTGTACTTGTGGTGGAAGCTGCTTTGCGCAGTGGTTCGCTGGTGACAGCGCGTTGTGCGCTTGAACAGGGGCGAGAAGTTTTTGCCTTGCCAGGTCCAATAGGGAATCCGGGAAGCGAAGGGCCTCACTGGTTAATAAAACAAGGTGCGATTCTTGTGACGGAACCGGAAGAAATTCTGGAAAACTTGCAATTTGGATTGCACTGGTTGCCAGACGCGCCTGAAAATTCATTTTATTCACCAGATCAGGAAGACGTGGCATTGCCATTTCCTGAGCTCCTGGCTAACGTAGGAGATGAGGTAACACCTGTTGACGTCGTCGCTGAACGTGCCGGCCAACCTGTGCCAGAGGTAGTTACTCAACTACTCGAACTGGAGTTAGCAGGATGGATCGCAGCTGTACCCGGCGGCTATGTCCGATTGAGGAGGGCATGCCATGTTCGACGTACTAATGTATTTGTTTGAAACCTATATTCACACAGAAGCTGAGTTGCGTGTGGATCAGGACAAACTTGAACAGGATCTTACCGACGCAGGATTTGATCGAGAAGATATCTACAATGCCCTGCTTTGGCTGGAAAAGCTTGCGGATTATCAGGAAGGACTGGCAGAACCGATGCAACTGGCCTCTGATCCACTCTCCATGCGTATTTATACCCCTGAAGAGTGTGAAAGACTGGATGCCAGCTGTCGTGGTTTTCTGCTTTTCCTTGAGCAAATTCAGGTGCTTAACCTTGAAACCCGTGAAATGGTGATAGAGCGAGTGCTCGCGCTGGATACCGCTGAGTTCGACCTGGAAGACCTGAAATGGGTAATCCTGATGGTGTTGTTCAATATTCCGGGCTGCGAAAATGCGTACCAGCAAATGGAAGAATTACTCTTTGAAGTGAATGAAGGTATGCTGCATTAATCATTTCTTTAATTCAGCATAAGTTGTTATGGCGAAATCAGCACTGTTCACGGTGCGTAATAATGAGTCCTGCCCAAAGTGCGGGGCTGAACTGGTTATTCGATCCGGGAAACACGGTCCGTTTCTTGGATGCTCACAGTATCCGGCGTGTGACTACGTCCGTCCTCTGAAATCTTCAGCGGATGGACATATCGTCAAAGTTCTGGAGGGACAGATTTGCCCTGCATGCGGCGCAAATCTGGTCTTACGCCAGGGGCGCTTTGGTATGTTTGTTGGTTGCAGTAAGTATCCTGAATGCGAACATACCGAACTTATCGATAAACCGGACGAAACAGCAATTACCTGTCCTCAATGTCGGACGGGCCATCTGGTCCAGCGCCGCTCCCGTTATGGCAAAACATTTCATTCCTGTGATCGCTACCCGGAGTGTCAATTTGCCATTAACTTCAAACCTATAGCCGGAGAATGCCCTGAGTGTCATTATCCGCTACTCATCGAAAAGAAAACCGCGCAGGGTGTAAAACACTTTTGTGCCAGTAAACAATGTGGAAAGCCGGTTTCGGCGGAATAATAACGTGAATAATAACCTGCAAGGAGACGCTATCGCAGCTGCGATAGATGTCCTCAATGAAGAACGTGTCATCGCCTATCCCACGGAAGCCGTTTTCGGTGTCGGGTGCGATCCTGATAGCGAAACAGCAGTGATGAGACTGTTGGAACTAAAACAGCGTCCGGTTGATAAGGGGCTGATTTTAATCGCGGCAAATTACGAGCAGCTTAAACCCTATATTGATGACTGCATGCTGACTGATGCGCAGCGTGAAACCATTTTTTCTCGCTGGCCAGGTCCCGTCACCTTTGTCTTTCCCGCGCCTGCGACAACACCGCGCTGGTTGACAGGCCGCTTTGATTCGCTTGCTGTACGAGTCACCGACCATCCGTTGGTGGTTGCTTTGTGCCAGGCTTATGGTAAACCGCTGGTTTCTACCAGTGCCAACTTGAGTGGATTGCCGCCTTGTCGAACAGTAGACGAAGTTCGCGCACAATTTGGCGCAGCGTTCCCGGTTGTGCCTGGTGAAACGGGAGGGCGTTTAAATCCTTCAGAAATCCGCGATGCCCTGACGGGTGAACTGTTTCGACAGGGGTAACATAATGGAAAACTATGCTGTTTTTGGTAATCCAATAGCCCACAGCAAATCGCCATTCATTCATCAGCAATTTGCTCAGCAATTGAATATTGAACATCCCTATGGGCGCGTGCTGGCACCTATCAATGATTTCATTAACACACTGAACGCTTTCTTTAGTGCTGGTGGTAAAGGAGCGAATGTGACGGTGCCTTTTAAAGAAGAGGCCTTTGCCAGAGCTGATGAACTTACTGAACGGGCAGCGTTGGCTGGTGCTGTTAATACCCTCAAACGGTTAGAAGATGGACGCCTGCTGGGTGACAATACCGATGGCGTAGGCTTGTTAAGCGATCTGGAACGTCTGTCTTTTATCCGCCCTGGTTTACGTATTCTACTCATCGGCGCTGGTGGGGCGTCTCGTGGTGTATTACTTCCACTCCTTTCTCTGGACTGCGCGGTGACAATCACTAATCGGACGGTATCCCGCGCGGAAGAGTTGGCTAAATTGTTTGCGCACACGGGCAGTATTCAGGCGTTGGGTATGGACGAACTGGAGGGGCATGAGTTCGATCTCATTATTAATGCAACATCCAGTGGCATCAGTGGTGATATTCCCGCGATCCCGGCATCGCTCATTCATTCAGGCATGTGTTGCTATGACATGTTCTATCAGAAAGGAAAAACACCTTTTCTGGCATGGTGTGAGCTGCGAGGTTCAAAGCGTAATGCGGATGGATTGGGGATGCTGGTGGCACAGGCGGCTCATGCCTTTCTTCTCTGGCACGGTGTTCTGCCTGACATAGAACCAGTTATAAAGCAATTGCAGGAGGAGTTGTCCGCGTGAATCAGGCCATCCAGTTTCCGGACAGGGAAGAGTGGAACGAGAGTAAAAAATGCGTTTGTTTTCCCGCTCTTGTAAATGGTATGCAGCTCACTTGCGCTATTACTGGAGAGAGTCTGGCGAACCGCTTTGCAGGAGATACGCCAGAACAGTGGTTAGCGAGTTTTCGTCAGCATCGCTGGGACCTGGAAGAAGAAGCAGAAAGCTTGATTCAGGATCAAAGCGAAGATGATCAAGGTTGGGTTTGGTTACCCTGATCCAGATACTCGTCCTTCCATTTCACGTAGTTATTCGCGGAATAGCGTAACCCGGCCTTCTCTTCATCACTTAATGGGCGGATCTGTTTGACGGGGCTACCGAGATACAGATATCCGCTCTCCAGCCGTTTATTTTGTGGGACCAGGCTACCCGCACCAATCATCACATCATCTTCTACTATTGCACCATCAAGTAAAATTGATGCCATCCCAACCAACACTCGATTGCCAATGGTACAGCCGTGGAGCATCACCTTATGACCAACAGTGACATCTTCGCCAATGGTTAATGGGTTGCCATCTGGGTTGTATGAGGACTTATGGGTGACATGCAACATACTGCCATCCTGGATATTGGTGCGTGCTCCAATCTGTACATAATGTACATCACCACGAATCACAACGAGTGGCCAGATCCCCACATCATCAGCCAAACGAACGTCACCGATCACTACACTACTATCGTCGATCATTACGCGCTGACCGATTTGTGGAAAAAGATCGCGGTATGGGCGTAAAACATCAGACATACTTACCTCAACAATAAATGATTTACTAATGACTTTGGGTGCATTATTGGCCTTGTGCAAGTCTTTTAGTATGCAAAAAAGCACCGTTTTGTGTGCGAATGCAGCAAAAAGGGTGAAAAAACAACAAACAGAAAAAAAGATCAAAAAAGTACTTGTGCAAAAAAATGGGATCCCTATAATGCGCCTCCGTTGAGACGACAATGTGAAACACTTCACAAGATGGTCGGAACAACGAAGAGAAAAAATCCTGAAATTCAGGGTTGACTCTGAAAGAGGAAAGCGTAATATACGCCACCTCGCGACAGTGAGCTGAAAGCCGCGTCGCAACTGCTCTTTAACAATTTATCAGACAATCTGTGTGGGCACTCGAAGATACGGATTCTTAACGTCGCAAGACGAAAAATGAATACCAAGTCTCAAGAGTGAACACGTAATTCATTACGAAGTTTAATTCTTTGAGCATCAAACTTTTAAATTGAAGAGTTTGATCATGGCTCAGATTGAACGCTGGCGGCAGGCCTAACACATGCAAGTCGAACGGTAACAGGGATCAGCTTGCTGATTCGCTGACGAGTGGCGGACGGGTGAGTAATGTCTGGGAAACTGCCTGATGGAGGGGGATAACTACTGGAAACGGTAGCTAATACCGCATAACGTCGCAAGACCAAAGAGGGGGACCTTCGGGCCTCTTGCCATCGGATGTGCCCAGATGGGATTAGCTAGTAGGTGGGGTAACGGCTCACCTAGGCGACGATCCCTAGCTGGTCTGAGAGGATGACCAGCCACACTGGAACTGAGACACGGTCCAGACTCCTACGGGAGGCAGCAGTGGGGAATATTGCACAATGGGCGCAAGCCTGATGCAGCCATGCCGCGTGTATGAAGAAGGCCTTCGGGTTGTAAAGTACTTTCAGCGGGGAGGAAGGGAGTAAAGTTAATACCTTTGCTCATTGACGTTACCCGCAGAAGAAGCACCGGCTAA
This sequence comes from Escherichia fergusonii ATCC 35469, assembly GCF_000026225.1. Classification (NCBI taxonomy): domain Bacteria; kingdom Pseudomonadati; phylum Pseudomonadota; class Gammaproteobacteria; order Enterobacterales; family Enterobacteriaceae; genus Escherichia; species Escherichia fergusonii. The sequence continues at coordinate 3,344,345 of NC_011740.1, read as the reverse complement.
CTCCGTGCCAGCAGCCGCGGTAATACGGAGGGTGCAAGCGTTAATCGGAATTACTGGGCGTAAAGCGCACGCAGGCGGTTTGTTAAGTCAGATGTGAAATCCCCGGGCTCAACCTGGGAACTGCATCTGATACTGGCAAGCTTGAGTCTCGTAGAGGGGGGTAGAATTCCAGGTGTAGCGGTGAAATGCGTAGAGATCTGGAGGAATACCGGTGGCGAAGGCGGCCCCCTGGACGAAGACTGACGCTCAGGTGCGAAAGCGTGGGGAGCAAACAGGATTAGATACCCTGGTAGTCCACGCCGTAAACGATGTCGACTTGGAGGTTGTGCCCTTGAGGCGTGGCTTCCGGAGCTAACGCGTTAAGTCGACCGCCTGGGGAGTACGGCCGCAAGGTTAAAACTCAAATGAATTGACGGGGGCCCGCACAAGCGGTGGAGCATGTGGTTTAATTCGATGCAACGCGAAGAACCTTACCTGGTCTTGACATCCACGGAAGTTTTCAGAGATGAGAATGTGCCTTCGGGAACCGTGAGACAGGTGCTGCATGGCTGTCGTCAGCTCGTGTTGTGAAATGTTGGGTTAAGTCCCGCAACGAGCGCAACCCTTATCCTTTGTTGCCAGCGGTCCGGCCGGGAACTCAAAGGAGACTGCCAGTGATAAACTGGAGGAAGGTGGGGATGACGTCAAGTCATCATGGCCCTTACGACCAGGGCTACACACGTGCTACAATGGCGCATACAAAGAGAAGCGACCTCGCGAGAGCAAGCGGACCTCATAAAGTGCGTCGTAGTCCGGATTGGAGTCTGCAACTCGACTCCATGAAGTCGGAATCGCTAGTAATCGTGGATCAGAATGCCACGGTGAATACGTTCCCGGGCCTTGTACACACCGCCCGTCACACCATGGGAGTGGGTTGCAAAAGAAGTAGGTAGCTTAACCTTCGGGAGGGCGCTTACCACTTTGTGATTCATGACTGGGGTGAAGTCGTAACAAGGTAACCGTAGGGGAACCTGCGGTTGGATCACCTCCTTACCTTAAAGAACTGTTCTTTGCAGTGCTCACACAGATTGTCTGATGAAAATGAGCAGTAAAACCTCTACAGGCTTGTAGCTCAGGTGGTTAGAGCGCACCCCTGATAAGGGTGAGGTCGGTGGTTCAAGTCCACTCAGGCCTACCAAATTTGCACCGCAAATTTGAAGAGGTTTTAACTACATGTTATGGGGCTATAGCTCAGCTGGGAGAGCGCCTGCTTTGCACGCAGGAGGTCTGCGGTTCGATCCCGCATAGCTCCACCATCTCTGTAGTGATTAAATAAAAAATACTTCAGAGTGTACCTGCAAAGGTTCACTGCGAAGTTTTGCTCTTTAAAAATCTGGATCAAGCTGAAAATTGAAACACTGAACAACGCAAGTTGTTCGTGAGTCTCTCAAATTTTCGCAACACGATGATGAGTCGAAAGAAACATCTTCGGGTTGTGAGGTTAAGCGACTAAGCGTACACGGTGGATGCCCTGGCAGTCAGAGGCGATGAAGGACGTGCTAATCTGCGATAAGCGTCGGTAAGGTGATATGAACCGTTATAACCGGCGATTTCCGAATGGGGAAACCCAGTGTGATTCGTCACACTATCATTAACTGAATCCATAGGTTAATGAGGCGAACCGGGGGAACTGAAACATCTAAGTACCCCGAGGAAAAGAAATCAACCGAGATTCCCCCAGTAGCGGCGAGCGAACGGGGAGAAGCCCAGAGCCTGAATCAGTGTGTGTGTTAGTGGAAGCGTCTGGAAAGGCGCGCGATACAGGGTGACAGCCCCGTACACAAAAATGCACATATTGTGAGCTCGATGAGTAGGGCGGGACACGTGGTATCCTGTCTGAATATGGGGGGACCATCCTCCAAGGCTAAATACTCCTGACTGACCGATAGTGAACCAGTACCGTGAGGGAAAGGCGAAAAGAACCCCGGCGAGGGGAGTGAAAAAGAACCTGAAACCGTGTACGTACAAGCAGTGGGAGCCTCTTTATGGGGTGACTGCGTACCTTTTGTATAATGGGTCAGCGACTTATATTCTGTAGCAAGGTTAACCGAATAGGGGAGCCGAAGGGAAACCGAGTCTTAACTGGGCGTTAAGTTGCAGGGTATAGACCCGAAACCCGGTGATCTAGCCATGGGCAGGTTGAAGGTTGGGTAACACTAACTGGAGGACCGAACCGACTAATGTTGAAAAATTAGCGGATGACTTGTGGCTGGGGGTGAAAGGCCAATCAAACCGGGAGATAGCTGGTTCTCCCCGAAAGCTATTTAGGTAGCGCCTCGTGAATTCATCTCCGGGGGTAGAGCACTGTTTCGGCAAGGGGGTCATCCCGACTTACCAACCCGATGCAAACTGCGAATACCGGAGAATGTTATCACGGGAGACACACGGCGGGTGCTAACGTCCGTCGTGAAGAGGGAAACAACCCAGACCGCCAGCTAAGGTCCCAAAGTCATGGTTAAGTGGGAAACGATGTGGGAAGGCCCAGACAGCCAGGATGTTGGCTTAGAAGCAGCCATCATTTAAAGAAAGCGTAATAGCTCACTGGTCGAGTCGGCCTGCGCGGAAGATGTAACGGGGCTAAACCATGCACCGAAGCTGCGGCAGCGACGCTTATGCGTTGTTGGGTAGGGGAGCGTTCTGTAAGCCTGTGAAGGTGTGCTGTGAGGCATGCTGGAGGTATCAGAAGTGCGAATGCTGACATAAGTAACGATAAAGCGGGTGAAAAGCCCGCTCGCCGGAAGACCAAGGGTTCCTGTCCAACGTTAATCGGGGCAGGGTGAGTCGACCCCTAAGGCGAGGCCGAAAGGCGTAGTCGATGGGAAACAGGTTAATATTCCTGTACTTGGTGTTACTGCGAAGGGGGGACGGAGAAGGCTATGTTGGCCGGGCGACGGTTGTCCCGGTTTAAGCGTGTAGGCTGGTTTTCCAGGCAAATCCGGAAAATCAAGGCTGAGGCGTGATGACGAGGCACTACGGTGCTGAAGTGACAAATGCCCTGCTTCCAGGAAAAGCCTCTAAGCATCAGGTAACAACAAATCGTACCCCAAACCGACACAGGTGGTCAGGTAGAGAATACCAAGGCGCTTGAGAGAACTCGGGTGAAGGAACTAGGCAAAATGGTGCCGTAACTTCGGGAGAAGGCACGCTGATATGTAGGTGAAGCGACTTGCTCGTGGAGCTGAAATCAGTCGAAGATACCAGCTGGCTGCAACTGTTTATTAAAAACACAGCACTGTGCAAACACGAAAGTGGACGTATACGGTGTGACGCCTGCCCGGTGCCGGAAGGTTAATTGATGGGGTTAGCGGTAACGCGAAGCTCTTGATCGAAGCCCCGGTAAACGGCGGCCGTAACTATAACGGTCCTAAGGTAGCGAAATTCCTTGTCGGGTAAGTTCCGACCTGCACGAATGGCGTAATGATGGCCAGGCTGTCTCCACCCGAGACTCAGTGAAATTGAACTCGCTGTGAAGATGCAGTGTACCCGCGGCAAGACGGAAAGACCCCGTGAACCTTTACTATAGCTTGACACTGAACATTGAGCCTTGATGTGTAGGATAGGTGGGAGGCTTTGAAGTGTGGACGCCAGTCTGCATGGAGCCGACCTTGAAATACCACCCTTTAATGTTTGATGTTCTAACGTGGACCCGTGATCCGGGTTGCGGACAGTGTCTGGTGGGTAGTTTGACTGGGGCGGTCTCCTCCTAAAGAGTAACGGAGGAGCACGAAGGTTGGCTAATCCTGGTCGGACATCAGGAGGTTAGTGCAATGGCATAAGCCAGCTTGACTGCGAGCGTGACGGCGCGAGCAGGTGCGAAAGCAGGTCATAGTGATCCGGTGGTTCTGAATGGAAGGGCCATCGCTCAACGGATAAAAGGTACTCCGGGGATAACAGGCTGATACCGCCCAAGAGTTCATATCGACGGCGGTGTTTGGCACCTCGATGTCGGCTCATCACATCCTGGGGCTGAAGTAGGTCCCAAGGGTATGGCTGTTCGCCATTTAAAGTGGTACGCGAGCTGGGTTTAGAACGTCGTGAGACAGTTCGGTCCCTATCTGCCGTGGGCGCTGGAGAATTGAGGGGGGCTGCTCCTAGTACGAGAGGACCGGAGTGGACGCATCACTGGTGTTCGGGTTGTCATGCCAATGGCACTGCCCGGTAGCTAAATGCGGAAGAGATAAGTGCTGAAAGCATCTAAGCACGAAACTTGCCCCGAGATGAGTTCTCCCTGACCCTTTAAGGGTCCTGAAGGAACGTTGAAGACGACGACGTTGATAGGCCGGGTGTGTAAGCGCAGCGATGCGTTGAGCTAACCGGTACTAATGAACCGTGAGGCTTAACCTTACAACGCCGAAGGTGTTTTGGCGGATTGAGAGAAGATTTTCAGCCTGATACAGATTAAATCAGAACGCAGAAGCGGTCTGATGAAACAGAATTTGCCTGGCGGCCTTAGCGCGGTGGTCCCACCTGACCCCATGCCGAACTCAGAAGTGAAACGCCGTAGCGCCGATGGTAGTGTGGGGTCTCCCCATGCGAGAGTAGGGAACTGCCAGGCATCAAATTTAGTGTGCTGATATGGCTCAGTTGGTAGAGCGCACCCTTGGTAAGGGTGAGGTCCCCAGTTCGACTCTGGGTATCAGCACCACTTTTTAGGTTAAAGTTCGGCAGATTAGAAAAGAATTTGTCTGGCGGCAGTAGCGCGGTGGTCCCACCTGACCCCATGCCGAACTCAGAAGTGAAACGCCGTAGCGCCGATGGTAGTGTGGGGTCTCCCCATGCGAGAGTAGGGAACTGCCAGACATCAAATAAAACAAAAGGCTCAGTCGGAAGACTGGGCCTTTTGTTTTATCTGTTGTTTGTCGGTGAACACTCTCCCGAGTAGGACAAATCCGCCGGGAGCGGATTTGAACGTTGCGAAGCAACGGCCCGGAGGGTGGCGGGCAGGACGCCCGCCATAAACTGCCAGACATCAAATCAAGTGAAAGGCCATCCGAAAGGATGGCCTTTTTGCGTTCAGAATCCATGTAAAACTTAATGGATTACCTGCGATAAAAATGTCCTCGTACGCTCTGATTTAGGATGCGCAAAAAATTCATCCGGTGCAGCTTGTTCCACTATTTCCCCACGATCCATAAAAATCACCCGGTCAGCGACGGTTCGCGCAAACCCCATCTCGTGCGTTACGCACAACATTGTCATACCCGACTGCGCCAGCCCAATCATCGTATCCAGCACTTCTTTTACCATCTCCGGATCGAGCGCCGATGTGGGCTCATCAAACAACATAATTTTCGGCTTCATACACAGCGAGCGCGCAATGGCAACACGTTGCTGCTGACCACCAGAAATCTGTCCCGGAAACTTCTGGGCATGTTCGGCAATTCTCACCCGCTCAAGGTAATGCATCGCCAGAGCTTCAGTCTCTTTCTTAGGCATCTTGCGTACCCAAATCGGTGCCAGGGTACAGTTCTGTAGAACGGTCAGATGAGGGAAGAGATTGAAATGCTGAAAGACCATTCCCACTTCCTGCCTGACACGCTCAATATTGCGGATATCTTCATTAAGTTCGATGCCATCTACCACGATTCGTCCCTGTTGATGTTCTTCCAGATGATTAATACAGCGAATGGTTGTCGATTTCCCCGAACCAGAAGGGCCACACAGAACGATTCGTTCTCCCGGTTGTACGGTTAAATTAATATTTTTCAGAACATGGAATTGTCCATACCATTTATTGACATTTTCCAGCGTAATCATCGCGTTAGCAGGTTGCAGTAAAATTTGGCTCATAGTGTCCTCAATGCGGTGTACGCCCGGTATTAAAACGTTTTTCCAGATGTTGGCTATAACGTGACATGCTGAAACAGAAGATCCAGTAGATCAGTGCGGCGAAAACATACCCTTCCGTCGACATACCCAACCAGGCGGGATCAACGGTTGCCTGCTGAACGCTACTGAAAAGATCGAACAACCCGATGATGATCACCAGGCTGGTATCTTTGAAGAGTGCGATGATGGTATTTACCAGCCCAGGAATCACCAGCTTCAACGCCTGTGGCAGAATAACCAGCCCCTGGGTTTTCCAGTAACCCAACGCCAGCGACTCTGCCGCTTCATATTGCCCTTTAGGCAGCGCCTGTAATCCGCCTCGCACGACTTCCGCAACATATGCTGACTGAAACAGGATCACGCCAACCAGCGCGCGGATCAATTTGTCGATACTGGTGCCTTCTGCCATAAACAACGGCAGCATGACCGAAGACATAAACAGAACGGTAATCAGCGGTACACCGCGCCAGAACTCGATAAAAATGACCGATAAGATACGCACAATCGGCATATGGGAGCGGCGACCTAACGCCAGTAAGATCCCCCACGGCAGCGCCCCCGCAATCCCAACTGATGCAATAATTAAAGTTAGCGTCAGCCCGCCCCATTGCCGGGTTTCAACCCGCTCAAGACCAAGAAACCCGCCATACATCAGCCACCAGACAATCAGTGGGTAAATCACCGCCCATACCGCAATATAGCGACCGCGATGCGGGAGTATTTTCCAGAACATTGGTGCGATCGACACAAGCCCAATCAGTAATGCGAGGTTAATTCGCCAGCGTTGGTCGTGTGGGTAAAGCCCATACATAAACTGACCAAATCGTTCGTGGATGAAGACCCAACAGGCACCTGCTTTTGTGCAGTCGGCACGCGTTGAGCCAACCCAGTTAGCCTGCAAAAATGCCCAGTTCAGCAATGGTGGGATCAGTTCCCACATCAGCCACAGACAGCCAATAGTCAGCAGGCTATTGCTCCAGCTGGAGAACAGATTTTTTCGCACCCACACCATAGCGCGACTTGAGTTATGGCTCGTCGGGCGCGGGGGATGAGATAGCAATACTTTTGTCATCATGACTCCTTAGCGTTCAACGATCGCGATGCGGCGGTTATAAATATTCATCAGCAGCGAGATAGTCAGACTGATAATCAGATAGACCGACATGGTCATAGCTATCGTCTCGATGGCTTGCCCTGTCTGGTTTAGTACGGTGCCAGCAAACAGCGAAACCATATCCGGATAGCCAATAGCGGCGGCAAGAGAGGAGTTTTTGACGATGTTGAGATACTGGCTGGTTAATGGAGGAATAATCACTCGCAGTGCCTGAGGAATAATGACCTGGCGTAGCGTAACCGGGTTGGGCAATCCCAGTGACCTGGCAGCTTCATGTTGACCATAAGGCACTGCCTGAATCCCGGCGCGGATAATCTCGGCGATAAATGCAGAGGTATAAACCGAAAGCGCCATCGTTAAGGCTGCCAGTTCAGGAATTAAAACCATTCCGCCGCGGAAATTAAAACCTTGTAGGGCTGGAACATCCCAGTGCAGTGCTGCGCCAAAAAGCCATTGCGCCAGTAAAGGCAAGCCAATGATTAACCCAACGGCGAACGGCCAGGTTCGGCGCAGTTGTCCGGTCTTTATCTGGTGTTTTTTATTAAAGCGATATAGCCCAACAGAAAGGGCTATAGCCATAACAACAGCCAGGATAAATGCAAGGAACCCGTCTCCCAGCTGCGGCGACGGAATATAAAGCCCACGATTGCTTAAAAAGGCCAGATCAAATGCACTCACTGCCTGGCGTGGTCCGGGCAAATTGCGCAATACGGCAAAGTACCAGAAGAAGATTTGCAGCAGGGGCGGAATATTACGGAAGATCTCAATATAAATTGTGGAAAGCTTTCGTAGCAGCCAGTTATCCGAAAGTCTCGCCAGACCGATAAAAAAGCCCAGAACAGAAGCGAACACAATACACAATGCCGAAACCAGTAGCGTATTGAGTAAGCCAACAATGAAAACGCGTCCGTAGGTATCACCCTGCTGGTAATCGATCAAATGCTGGATAATACCGAAGCCAGCGCCGCGGTCCAGGAAGGCAAAACCTGAAGTAATGCCGCGATTACTGAGATTCGTTACGGTGTTGTGAAATAACCAACCAATAATGCCGACAACAGCAACAACGGCAAGGATCTGGAATAACCAGGCGCGAACCGTAGGGTTGGCAAAGGAGAGTGAGCCTTTAACGGACGGGCGGCGATGAGACATAGAAACCTCGGAAACCATAACGCTGAAGAGAGCGCCGCCGTAGCGACGCTCATTACCTCACACCGACTTAACGCACGGGCGGCGCGTACTGAATACCGCCGTTATTCCAGAGATTATTTTGCCCACGTTTAATCTTCAGGGGGCTTTCTGAACCTACGTTACGCTCAAAAATTTCCGAGTAATTACCCACCTGTTTGATGATGTTGTAAGCCCATTTATTATCCAGCTTCAGATCTTTACCGTAATCGCCCTCTTTACCCAGCAGATGCGCCATATCAGGCGTTGCAGGATTAGCCGCTTTTTCATCAACGTTTTGCGAATTAACGCCCATCTCTTCAGCATTCAGCATGGCGAAAAGCGTCCAGCGCACTATAGAGAACCATTCATCATCGCCACGACGAACTACCGGCCCAAGCGGTTCTTTAGAGATAACTTCCGGTAAAACAATCCATTCAGCTGGGTTGCTTAATTTGATGCGCAGGGCATACAGTTGTGATTGATCCGAGGCCAGCGTATCGCAGCGACCAGATTCCAGTGCCTTCGCGGATTCGTCAGAGCGATCGAAAGTCACTGGTGTGTACTTCATATTATTTGCCTTGAAGTAATCGGCGACGTTGAGTTCGGTATCAGTACCCGCCTGAATACAGACTGTTGCGCCATCCAGTTCTTTCGCGCTTTTTAATCCCGCTTTATCGTGCGTCAGGAAACCAATGCCGTCATAATAAGTGACGCCAGTAAATGCCATTCCCATACCGGCATCGCGAGAGGAAGTCCAGGTCGTATTACGGGAGAGCAAATCCACCTCCCCTGACTGTAAAGCGGTGAAGCGTTCTTTTGCAGTGAGCGGGGTATATTTCACTTTCGTATCGTCACCGAATACAGCAGCTGCAACACCACGACAAACATCAACATCAATACCAGAAAACTTACCGTCAGCATCGGCATAAGAGAACCCAGGTAATCCATCACTGATCCCGCATTGCACAAAACCTTTTTTCTGTACGGCATCAAGCGTCGCGCCAGCATGCGCCTGATTTGCAACGGCAAGCAGCACGCTGGCGGCAGCCAGTGTGGCTATCATCATCTTTTTCATAATGCTTCCTGTGAGGCGAAAATTATCGTTATAGGACGTTTGGGAAACGTCTTTTACCTGTCTGTGGCCATCCTTTTATAAGCAAAAGTAGTGCCAGCTTTTGCGACTATATATTTGTCGCAATATGCTGAGTGTAGACAGGAAATAAAAAAGAGAACGCGCCAGAATGGTGCAAAATTGCAACCTAAGCCACATTTTGGCGCAAAAAAGTTCAGGGAGGATGAAGCGCGAAATAACAATTTCGCGCGTTAGTATTTTTGTAGAGAAGAAAAGTTAATAAATTTATTGCTTCAGGTATTCCAGTGTTTTTCAATCACCTGAATTTATGAGAAAAGATCAACGCTACCTGGATAACGCGATAATACCCATTGTCAAACCTGCGACTGCTGCAGCCCCACCAGCAATTGCCCCGGCAGTTTCCCAGTTATCCTGAGTTGTACCTTTCATACAGGTATTAGTGTGAACCAGGCGCCCCTGATCATCATAAACCGGAACGCAGGGTGAATCATGCGCACAACCCGCAAGCAGAGCGGTAAGCAATGCTACAGGAATTAATCTTTTCATGATGTTACCTCAAATATTAACATTTCGCGCAGTCAGTAAATAAGTGACGGATCGAATACGAGTTCAATCGTATATTACCACTGCGATAATAAGGTCAATCATGATAAATAATCTCAATTCATGTGAATTGTAAAAATAATGGAGGGGACGGTAATGAAGGCAACAGAGAAATAAATATCATATTCATAAATAAAGAAATAAAGGCGCATTAAGCGCCTTTATAAAAAATGTTAACTACTGTGACGGCTAAATCGACGTTTTACCACCACAAAGAAAACTGGTACAAAGAACACTGCCAGCAGTGTTGCGGAGATCATGCCTCCCATAACACCAATCCCGACCGCATTCTGCGCACCACTTCCCGCGCCACTACTTATCGCCAGTGGCAGTACACCGAGTATAAAAGCGAGCGAAGTCATCAGGATAGGTCGTAAGCGCATACGTACCGAAGACAATGTTGCTTCGATAACCCCTTTACCTTCTTTATCCATCAGATCTTTGGCGAACTCGACAATCAAAATGGCGTTTTTGGCCGACAAGCCGATAGTGGTCAACAAGCCCACCATGAAGTAAACATCGTTTTGCTGGTTAAAGAGCGTAGCTGCCAACAGAACGCCAACAATTCCTAACGGTACAACTAACATTACTGAGAAGGGTATTGACCAACTTTCATAGAGCGCAGCGAGACAAAGAAAGACCACGACGAAGGAGACTGCAATCAAGGCAGGCGCCTGGTTTCCTGATAACCGTTCCTGGTACGACATTCCTGTCCAGTCGTAGCCAATACCTGTTGGTAATTTGGTAGCAAAGCTTTCCATTAAAGCCATCGCATCACCGGAACTGGTACCCGGACCCGCTTCCCCCTGAATCTCCATAGAAGGCAAGCCGTTATAGCGTTCCAGTCGAGGAGAACCGTATACCCAATGCGCGGAACTGAATGTTGAGAAAGGCACCATTTCACCGTTCGCGCTACGGACAAAGAGTTTGTTGACATCTTCTGGCAGCATACGGAATTTGGCATCAGCCTGAACATAAACTTTCTTCACGCGCCCACGGTCAATGAAGTCGTTAACATAGGAGCCGCCCAGTGCAGCAGAAATCGTCTGGTTTATATCGGAGAGAGAAACACCTAATGCCTGCGCTTTCTCCTGATCAACCTCAAGTTTGAACTGTGCGGTATCTTCCAGTCCATTTGGACGCACACTGACTAATTTATCCGGGTGTTGTGCAGCCATTCCCAGCAATTGATTGCGCGCCTGGGTAAGGGCATCATGACCGAGATCGCCCTGGTCGATTAACTCAAAGTCAAAGCCAGAGGCAGTACCCAGTTCGACAATAGCTGGCATGTTAAAAGGGATGACAAAGCCATCACGAATCTGCCCTAACGCTTGTTTTGCTCGACTGATTACGGCTTCTGCACTGTTTTCTTTACCGCTACGTTCTTCCCATGGCTTAAGACTCACAAAGGCCATGCCAGCGTTCTGTCCTTGTCCACTGAAGCTAAAGCCGTTCACGGTAAAGACGCTTTCGACATTCGCTTTTTCTTCTTTCAGATAGTAATCAGTGACCTGATCCAGCACTTTTTGGGTGCGTTCCTGAGTTGCACCTGCTGGCAACTGAATCATGGTCAGAAATACCCCCTGATCCTCTTCTGGTAAAAATGAAGACGGCAGACGTAAGAACAACACCACCATTCCTGCAACAATCAGTACATAAATCAGCAGATAACGACCTGTTACGCCGATGATCCGGCTAACGCTATTGGTATAGTGATTAACGCTGTGATCAAACGTTCTGTTAAACCACGCAAAAAATCCGCTCTTATTATCGTGATGCTCAGCGGTAACGGGTTTAAGTAAAGTTGCGCACAGAGCGGGTGTCAGAATTAACGCTACTAATACTGAAAGCGCCATTGCCGAAACGATGGTGATAGAGAACTGGCGATAAATCGCTCCGGTTGAACCACCAAAAAAGGCCATTGGAATAAATACTGCCGAGAGCACCATCGCAATACCGACCAGGGCGCCCTGAATCTGCGACATCGATTTTTCCGTTGCTTCCCTTGGTGGCAAGTTATCTTCAATCATGACGCGTTCGACGTTTTCAACAACCACGATGGCGTCATCGACGAGTAGACCGATGGCGAGCACCATGCCAAACATTGTTAGCGTGTTGATGGAATAACCAAAAGCAGCAAGAACGGCGAACGTACCCAACAGAACGACGGGTACTGCGATAGTTGGGATCAGCGTTGCGCGGATGTTCTGCAAGAACAAGTACATCACCAGGAAAACCAGTAAAATCGCCTCAAACAGCGTTTTTACCACTTCATGGATGGAGAGCTTAACGAATGGCGTTGTGTCATAGGGGTAAACGACTTTCATCCCTTGCGGGAAGAAGGGTTGGAGTTCTGCCAGTTTTGCTTTGATTGCCGTCGCGGCGTCCAGAGCATTGGCACCAGTAGCCAGTTTGATACCCAGACCCGCAGCGGGTTTTCCATTGATTCTGGCGATGACGTTGTAGTTTTCACCACCAAGCTCGATTCTGGCTACATCTTTCAGATGCACCACTGAGCCATCAGTGTTTACCCGTAACGTAACATTACCGAACTGCCGCGGATCTTTCAGCCTGGTTTGCGCAATGATCGAGGCATTCAACTGTTGTCCTGGCAATGCAGGTGTTCCGCCGAGCTGTCCGGCAGCAATCTGGTCATTTTGTACTTTCAGTTGATTAATGACATCAACGGGAGTCAGTTTGTACTTATTCAGCAAATCCGCATCAAGCCAGATGCGCATAGCATACTGGGCGCCGAACAGTTGTACGTCACCAACACCATTCAGACGACTGATCGAATCTTTGATATTTGACGCAACATAATCAGAAATATCATCCTGGGTTGTATCTGGATTATCAGAAACAAACCCTGCAACCATCAGGTAGCTACTGCTTGATTTTTCTACGCTAATCCCCTGTTGCTGGACTTCTTGTGGTAAAAGCGGCGTAGCAAGCTGAAGTTTGTTCTGTACCTGTACCTGGGCGATATCGGGATCTGTGCCAGATTCGAAGGTCAGGGTAATGGTCACGCTCCCGGCTGAGTCGCTGGTGGAGGACATATACATCAGATTATCGATACCGTTCATATTCTGTTCGATAACCTGAGTAACTGTATCCTGCACCGTTTGTGCATCAGCTCCCGGATAGTTAGCTGAGATTGAAACTGCTGGTGGCGCAATGGTTGGGTACTGCGCAACCGGCAACTGTAAAATAGCCAGCACACCAGCCATCATTAAAATGATGGCTAGCACCCAGGCAAAAATTGGGCGTCGAATAAAAAAGTTTGCCATATCAGGTTACCTTATTTAGACGCATCGGCAGCGGGTGTATCCACAGTGGCTTTAACCTGTGCTCCAGGACGTGCTTTTTGTAAGCCGCTAACGATAACTTGCTCACCCTGTTTTAATCCTTTGCTGATCAACCATTGATCACCGATGGCTTGAGATGCCTCGACAGAGCGTGCCTCAACCTGATTTTTGTCATTCACAATCATGACCGTAGCATCGCCTCGTGGTGTCCGGGAAACACCCTGTTGAGGGATAAGAATGGCGTCAGGCTGTACGCCTTCGTCAATGCGTGCGCGGACAAACATACCAGGCAAGAGGGTGTGCTGTGGATTCGGAAACACAGCTCTTAAAGTGATGGAGCCGGTGCTTTCATCAACGGTGACATCTGAGAATTGCAACGTGCCTTTCAGTGGATAAACCTGGCCATTTTCCATTACCAGTTCGACACTGCTGCTGGCACTGTCTTTATGCAGATTACCCAACTCAACTGACTGTTTCAGTCGCATAAAGTCATTGCTGGACTGAGTAACATCAACATAAATTGGATCGAGCTGCTGCACTGTAGCCAGTTGTGATGCCTGACCATTGGTCACCAGTGCACCTTCGGTGACGCTGGACTTGCCAATACGTCCACTAATAGGCGAAGTCACTTTGGTGTAAGCCAGGTTAATGCGTGCACTTTCAACCGCAGCTTTTGCGGCGATCACCGCTGCGTCAGCCTGACGGGCGTCGGCAATAGCCTGATCGTATTCCTGTTGGCTGATGTATTTGGTGCCCACCAGTGGGTTATAGCGTTTCACTGTTAAGTGTGCGATAGCAGCTGCAGCTTCGCTTTTCGCCAGTTCGCCTTTAGCGCTATCGAAACTGGCCTGATATGTGGCGGGATCAATTTGATAAAGCGAATCACCTGCCTGAACATCACTGCCTTCTTTAAAATTGCGCTGCAGAATGATGCCGCTCACTTGCGGACGAACTTCTGCAATACGGAAGGCTGAAGTCCGGCCTGGTAATTCGGTGGTAACTGCCAGCGGTGCTGATTTGACCACGTGTACTGTGACGTGTGGTTCAGCATGTACCGCTGGTGTTTCTTCCTTTTCTTTACATCCGGCAAGTAACACGGCAGAGATGATGATGAATGAAGGCAGGAGTGAATACCTGGCATGTTTCGTCATTACTAATCCTTAAAAACAGAAGCACGTTATTTACCGGAGAACGGTAAAGCGCAAAGGCACAAGATGGAAAATAGCAATCCGCTATCCTACAAATTAACATCGGTGGATGTAAGTAATACTTATTTATGTGCGCGAAATACGGCACATAAAAACAAAAATAGATTAATATTCTGATGTTTATCAATTCGCAGAAGTGTAACTTTTTACGATCTTCAAATACAGCCAGAAATATATTTTCTCAATGAATAAATTGCCTTTGTTGATTCATGGGAATAATGATTTGGTGAGGGTCAGGAAATTAAAAGGGAGAGGCTCGTTTAATTCTACGGTAAATGATAAATTTGCCCCTTATTCTTTCCGCTAACAACGGAATACTGTCTCCTGTGATAACTCTGCAAATAAAATTATGGCGAAGAAAACGAAGGCTGATGCCCTTAAAACCAGACAACATTTGATTGAAACGGCAATTGTGCAGTTTGCTCTGCGTGGAGTAAGCAACACAACGCTGAATGACATCGCCGATGCCGCAAGGGTTACGCGGGGAGCTATCTATTGGCATTTTGAGAACAAAACGCAGTTGTTCAATGAGGTGTGGGCGCAGCAACCAGCGTTACGTGAGTTGATTCAAGACAAGCTCCTGGTTCACGATGCAGAAAGCCCCCTGGAACAACTTCGGGAGCAGCTCATCGTTGGTCTGCAGTATATTGCTGAAATACCAAGGCAGCAGGCGTTATTACAAATTCTGTTTCATAAATGTGAATTTAATGAAGAGATGATATCAGAACAGGAAATAAGGGAGAAAATGGGGTTTAACCTTCACACTCTGCGGCAAACGTTACAAAAAAGTATGGCGAAGGGAGAGATCGCAAATCAACTTGATTTAGACGTAATGGTTATTGTGATTTATGGGGCGTTTAGCGGCATTGTTAAAAACTGGTTGATAAATCCAACGGGATATAACCTGTATCAGCAGGCTCCCGTATTAGTTGATAACGTGTTACGGATGCTTATGGCAGATCATAATAAAACTTCATACATCCATGATGTGAATATATCACTCGCATGATTTATTAATCATATTTATTAGTCAAGTTCAGAACAGTTCACCAGCTTAAGTGGATTCACAGAGTTCATATTGCGGCATTTATCGGCTTCAGTCGTCATTAACTCAATCAATTGAATGATTAAAGCATCAAAAACAAAAACCGAAATTGCAAACACAATCAGCCACCAATATTTACGAATCATTGCTCAACCCTGCGTATTCATCTCCAGATGAGCTGGAAATATACACGAAAATTATGAGTTGAAAAGTGAGCTTACAATGCTTTTACGTTAACGGGGTAAAAGGGAACCACGTGAGTTTTGACTTTTTTTCGACTGATTCCGCGTTTTGCGTTTTTTCACTTTCGCCAGCTCTTCGGCAGAAAAATGGGAGTCAACATTCAATCTTCTAAGCCCCATCTTCACATACTCGCAGTTAACTTCAATACCGATGAATCTACGTCCTGTTTCTACCGCAACTTCGCCGGTGGTGAAGCTACCCGCGAATGGGTCCAGAACAATATCGCCAGGGCAGGAAGACGCCAGAATAATCCGCTTAAGAAGGGCAACAGGCTTTTGCGTGGGATGGTTTTCATACTCATCCATCAAATAACGCACACGAGAGAATTCCCAAACATTCCCTGGAACTTTTTGCGAGTTATATGGCTGTGGTGGGTTTTTACGGTAGTCAATCAATGCACGCTTCGCCCCGGTTTTGGCTTCTACCAGGATCGCATCACTGTTAAAGGTATAGTTTTTGGCATCCTTGACCATCATCAGGATGGGTTCATACATTGAGCCGAAGTATTTTTTCGCCTGCACTCCAGAGCTGTCATAAGCCCAGATAATGCGGCTTTTAATGGTGAAGAGTTTACGACATTCAAGATCGATCCAGGGCATATTTTCCGTGCTGTTCATGATGTACATGCTGCCTTGTTTCTTCAGAACGCGGTGGCATTCAGCAATGATTTCAAACAGCCAGGAGCGAAAATCGGCGTCATCCCAGGACTCAACCAGTCCATCAAAATTTTTGCCGATGTTATAGGGCGGGTCAGCAAAAATTAAATCTACACTTTCAGAAGGAAGTTTTTTTAATTCAGAAAGCGCGTCACCGTGGATAATGCGCCTGGACTCATCACCAAACCAGGTTGGTTCACATTTTGATCTCATGGTCACTCCCCAGTGTGACACGTATAAAAAAGGCGCTTCCCCATGCCGAGTAGCGCCTTTTAATCAAGCATTTAGCTAACCTGAATTAGTTCATGCCGTACTTTTTCAATTTTTTACGCAGCGTACCACGGTTGATGCCCATCATCAGCGCAGCACGGGTCTGGTTACCACGGGTGTATTGCATCACCATGTCCAACAGGGGCTGTTCTACTTCAGCCAGTACCAGCTCATAGAGGTCATTCACATCCTGACCATTCAGTTGAGCAAAATAGTTCTTCAGTGCCTGTTTAACCGAGTCACGCAGGGGTTTTTGGGTTACCTGATCCTGAGAGTTAACGGTAGAAACGGTCAGTACGTCAGAATTTACGCGTTGTTCGAACATAGTTCTGTCAGCTCTTTATTTCTGTTTACGCAAAATTTTCGAAGTATGCCTCCAACGCCTCCAGCTGTTCGCTGGCATCCTCAATGGCGTTGAATGTGCGCCGAAACTGGTCATTTGGAGCGTGTTCCTGGAGATACCAGGAAACGTGTTTACGTGCAATTCGGTACCCTTTTGCCGGACCATAAAAGTCATGCAGTTCCCGAACGTGCGCGCAAAGCAAGCGCTTAACCTCTGCCAAAGGCAGCGGGGGCAGCAACTCCCCAGTGTCCAGATAATGCTGGATTTCCCGAAAGATCCAGGGTCTTCCCTGAGCTGCGCGGCCTATCATCAGGGCATCCGCCCCTGTATAGTCGAGCACAGCTCTGGCTTTAAGCGGGTCAGTAATGTCGCCATTCGCGATAACCGGAATGGAAACTTTCTGCTTAACTGCCCGAATACTGTCGTATTCAGCTTCTCCATTGAACAAACAGGCGCGTGTACGGCCATGAATGGTCAGAGCCTGAATGCCACAGTCTTCAGCCAGTTGGGCAATCTCTTCGCAGTTACGGTGTTCCGGCGCCCAGCCGGTGCGAATCTTCAGGGTAACAGGAACGTCCACTGCATTGACGACCTCGGTAAGAATCGATTTAACGACATCCGGGTACTGCAAGAGGGCTGAACCTGCGAGCTTGCGATTCACTTTTTTAGCCGGGCAACCCATATTGATATCAATAATCTGGGCACCGCTTTCCACGTTAATACGTGCTGCATCTGCCATTTCTTTAGGATCGCTACCGGCAATTTGCACGGTGCGAATACCGGGTTCATCAATGTGCACCATCCGTAAACGAGATTTGTCGCTTTCCCAAACCTGTGGGTTAGAAGACATCATCTCGGATACTGTCAATCCGGCTCCCATCTCGTAGCACAACGTCCGAAAAGGTCTGTCTGTAATGCCAGCCATGGGCGCTGCGATCAGGCGATTTCTGAGCTGATATTGTCCGATGCGCATGTGTTAAGAAATGACCATACTGTGACTGCAAGGCGGCGTATATTACGCATTTTTTGCACGAGATGAAAGGCCAAACTTTGACCAATCCTCTGAGATGGATCAAAGAATTGCATTTAAAATGAGCGTAGCGCGATAATTACTCATAAAAATCATCATATTAGAAAATAGTGACTAAAATTCACACTCCAAGAAATTTGAGTAAGTTCTCAATTTTTCTTTATGAATGAAAATTTTGGCACGCAAATCTGCGTAAATAATCGGCAAATTAACGTGCCTTTTGTGATATTGCTCGCACTTCGCTCTGCATCACTATACGGTGATGCGAAAGTTAATTCTTACGACCGGTAATGCGACACCACTCTTCTTTTTCCACGACCGGGTCCAGAGCGAAGCTGTCGGCATAAGCTTCGCAAACGCTCTCCGCCTGGCTTGCCAGAATACCGGAAAGGCCCAGCAAACCGCCTGAAACTGGCAGGACGCTGATTAATGGTGCCAGTTCACGTAACGGGCCTGCGAGGATGTTCGCGACCACCACGTCGGCTTTCATTTCTTCTGGCTGATCTTTCGGTAAGTAGAGTTCCAGACGGTCAGAAACGCCATTACGTTCGGCGTTATCGCGGCTGGCCTGAATCGCCTGCGGGTCGATATCAATACCAATGGCTTTTGCTGCACCCAGCTTCAGCGCCGCGATAGCCAGAATGCCGGAACCACAGCCAAAGTCGATGACCGTTTTACCGGTTAAATCGAGGCTGTCGAGCCATTGCAGGCACAGAGAGGTGGTTGGATGAGTCCCTGTACCAAACGCCAGCCCTGGGTCTAACATTACGTTGACGGCATTTTCGTCCGGCACATCACGCCAGCTTGGGCAGATCCACAGACGTTCGCCAAAGCGCATTGGGTGGAAATTATCCATCCATTCGCGCTCCCAGTCTTTATCTTCCAGTTGTTCGATTTTGTGCGCGAAGCCTGCGCCGAGCAGCGGATGATTCTCCAGAATCGCCACGACTTCTTTCATGTCGGTTTCAGCATCGAACAGACCAATCACATCGGTGTCGCCCCACAGACGCGTTTCGCCCGGAAGCGGCTCAAATACAGGCGTATCGTGGGTATCCTGAAAAGTGATAGAAACGGCACCCGCTTCCATCAGCGCATCGCTAAGATCTTCGGCGTTCGCGCCGGTGGTGTTCAGTTTCAGTTGGATCCAAGGCATGGCAAAACTCTTTATTTATCAGTAGTCAAAACGGTAGCTTGCGGGACGGACGTACCGAAACGGTTTCCGACCAGGAAAGCCAGCAAACTTAGCAGCAACGAGGGCACGATAGGGTGGAAGCCCAGGTACTGAATATTCAGTGTCGCAAGTACGGCATACAGTACGCCGCCAACGATCATCGCACTTAGCGCGCCTTTGGCGTTAGCGCGTTCCCAGTAAAGACCCAGTACCAGCGGCCACAGGAAGACAGCTTCCAGCCCGCCGAAGGCCAGCAAATTCAGCCAGATGATCATTTCAGGCGGCTTCCATGCAGCAAGCAGCAGCAACGCGCCGAGAATCAACGTAATCACCGCCGACATCCGCTTCAGGCGCGTCTCGTTTTGCATTTGATCCGGACGGATATTCAGATAGAGATCTTTAATGATCGTAGCGGAACTTTGCAGCAATTGGGCGTTGATCGTCGACATGATCGCAGCCATAGGAGCTGCAAGGAAGATCCCGGCAGCAAACGGTGGCAATACTTTTACCATCAACGTCGGGATCACCAGGTCCGGTACGGTGAGATCGGGGATCACTGCACGACCTAATGCTCCGGCCAGGTGCATACCGAACATCAGGATTGCGACTACAATCGTACCGATGATGATCCCCCGATGTACTGCTTTGCTGTCTTTATAGGAGATACAGCGCACCGCAGTATGCGGCAGGCCAATAACGCCAAAGCACACCAGCACCCAGAACGACGTCATAAAGGCAGGCGACAGAATATCGTCAGCGCCTTGTGGCGTAACCAGTTGCGGATCAATGGTTTGCAGTGTCTCTACTGCGTTGCCTAAGCCGCCAGCAGCATGGACCACGCCAATAAGCAGCACAATGGTGCCAATCAGCATCACCAGCCCTTGCATGGTGTCGTTCAGCACGCTGGCGCGAAAGCCGCCAAAGGCGGTATACAACGCAATGCTGATACCGAAAATCAGCAGCCCGGTTTCATAAGGAATACCCGCCGCGGTTTCCAGCAGGCGCGCACCGCCGATAAACTGCACGGTCATCGCACCAACGAACGCAACCAGCAAACTCAAACTCGCCAGCCATACCAGAAGACGACTCTGGTAGCGGGCAAACAGCATATCGTTCAGCGTCACTGCATTGTATCGGCGCGCAAGAATCGCGAACTTCTTGCCGAGAATACCGAGCGAAAGCCAGACCGCAGGTAGCTGAATCATCGCCAGCAATACCCAACCCAGGCCGTATTTATAAGCAGCTCCTGGCCCGCCGATAAACGAACTGGCACTGATATAGGTCGCGGTGAGCGTCATCGCCAGCACAATACCGCCCATAGAACGGCTGCCGAGGAAATACTCATTAAGGAAGGTGCCGGTGTTCCGTTTACGCATCGCATAAACTGAAATCCCGAACACCACCACCAGATAGGCGACCAGCGGTAGAATCACTTCAAGCTGCATCGTCATCCTCCAGTGGGATATCGCGATAGATAAATTTCACCATCGCCCAGCACAGTCCAATAAACAGCAGCGGCGTCAGGATGCAAGCCATCTCAAACCAGCGCGGAAAGCCGGTAAAACCGGGGGCAACGCCAGGTAAGTAAGCGGCTACTAACCATACCGCCAGATACAAAAGGGTCAGCCCCAGCGCCCAGCGCGCCTCTTTATGGGCCTGAACAAAACGAGTGTCCATTTTTTGTCCCTGATGGGTGAAGAAAGCGGGGATTGTACCTTATGGGGGTTGTCGATCCCCAGTAATAAAAAAGGCCGGAAAATCCGGCCTTTTGACGCTTTTGCAGTCTTATTTTTCCTGAAGACCGAGTTTTTTCTCCAGATAGTGGATGTTAGTGCCACCATGCTGGAAGTTCTCGTCATTCATGATGCGAATCTGCAGATCAACGTTGGTTTTAATACCGTCGATGATCAGCTCCTGCAATGCATTCTTCATGCGGGCAATCGCCACGTCACGGTTTTCACCGTAGCAAATTAGTTTGCCGATCATTGAGTCATAGTACGGCGGCACGGTGTAGCCCGCGTAGATATGAGACTCCCAACGCACGCCAAAACCGCCAGGTGCGTGGAAACGGGTGATTTTGCCCGGGCTTGGCAGGAAGGTGTTCGGATCTTCGGCGTTAATACGGCATTCCACCGCATGGCCGCGAACGTGAACTTCTTCTTGCTTGATCGACAGTGGCTGACCAGCAGCAATACGCAGCTGTTCTTTGATCAGGTCAACACCGGTGATCATTTCAGTAACCGGGTGTTCTACCTGAATACGGGTGTTCATTTCGATGAAATAGAACTCGCCGTTTTCGAACAGGAACTCGAAAGTACCTGCACCGCGATAGCCGATATCAACACACGCTTTAGCACAACGTTCACCGATGTAGCGACGTAGTTCCGGGGTAATGCCCGGTGCTGGCGCTTCTTCGACCACTTTCTGGTGACGACGCTGCATAGAGCAGTCACGTTCCGCCAGATAGATAGCGTTGCCCTGACCGTCCGCCAGTACCTGGATCTCGACGTGGCGAGGATTTTCCAGGTATTTCTCCATGTAAACCATGTCGTTATTGAAAGCGGCTTTCGCTTCCGCACGGGTCATGGAGATGGATTGTGCCAGTTCAGCGTCACCGCGTACTACACGCATGCCACGACCGCCGCCGCCGCCGGAGGCTTTGATAATCACCGGGTAACCAATGCGTTTTGCAATGGCGCGGTTTTTATCCATATCGTCGCCCAGCGGGCCGTCAGAACCCGGTACGCAAGGAACGCCCGCTTTTTTCATCGCGGCGATTGCGGATACTTTATCACCCATCAGGCGAATGGTGTCTGCTTTCGGGCCGATGAAGATAAAGCCGGAGCGTTCAACCTGCTCGGCAAAATTGGCGTTCTCGGAGAGGAAGCCGTAACCCGGATGGATTGCTACTGCGCCGGTGATTTCAGCGGCGCTGATGATTGCCGGGATGTTCAGATAACTTTTTACTGACGGAGCAGGGCCGATACAGACCGTTTCATCTGTCAGTAATACGTGTTTTAGATCGCGATCCGCACTGGAGTGCACAGCGACAGTCTTGATGCCCAGTTCTTTACAGGCACGAAGAATACGCAATGCAATCTCGCCGCGGTTGGCAATAACAATTTTATCCAGCATGTTCGCCTCGTTACTCGATGACGACCAGCGGCTCGTCAAATTCTACCGGTTGTCCACTTTCGACCAGAATTGCTTTCACAGTACCGGATTTGTCTGCTTCGATCTGGTTCATCATTTTCATGGCTTCAACGATGCACAGGGTATCGCCCACGTTGACTTTCTGACCCACTTCGATGAACGCTTTCGCGTCCGGGCTTGGGGTGCGGTAGAAAGTACCAACCATCGGGGAACGTACGATGTGACCACTGATTTCCGCTGCTGCTGGCGCTTCCATGGAAGGAACGGTCGCCGGAGCGGCTGCGTTAGATTGAGCTGGCTGCTGCATCATTGGTGCAGCGTAAGCTTGTTGCATCACAGGGAAACTTGCGGCAGGAGCTGCACGGCTGATGCGTACTGACTCTTCGCCTTCAGAAATTTCCAGTTCGGAGATGCCTGATTCTTCAACCAGCTCGATCAGTTTTTTAATCTTACGAATATCCATGAGTGGGTTCCGTACTCTTTGTTTAGTGTGATTGTGACAGGCGTTTCACCGCCGTCTGTAAAGCGTATGCTCCGACAACTGCATTCATAGCGTAGTCGTGCCGGTTCGCAGGTATATTCGGTCTCAGACTAGTTGCGAGACTTGTCGGATATTTTGCAGCGATCTTCTGCAATCCTCCGGCAAAAAACAAAATATACCTCTATTGTGCGAATGTCACCCTCTGTACGGCGCAAAAAACCGCCAGGAGATAAGCAAGGTCGCACATTATAACGATTTCGTAGCAATTGGCAGCTAAATACTGGTCTTATCAGGGAAGATAATCAACAGCTAACAGGAAAATAACATCCACGCGTCTTCGTTTTGCTACTCACTGCACAATTCGGAAAACTACTTAAGCCATGTACGGAACTTCTTGTATCGCAAGGCTAAAAGTAGCAAAGCAAGTCCGGCATACAGAATTGGTTGTGGCGAGATAATCTTCACTGACCACAAATAATGTATGGGTGCCAGGATCGCGACCAGATAGACGAAGTTGTGCAACTGTTGCCAGTGTTTGCCTAAATTTCGCTGCATTGCCTGAGTTGAGGTAAACGCTAATGCCAGCAATATCAGCCAACTGACAATGCCGAGCGTTAAATAAGGTCGAGTGATTAATTCCTGACCAAATAGCGCCAGGTTATTCACGCCCAACTCCAGTAAGGCGTAACTGGTTAAGTGCAGCGTAGCCCAGGCGAAACACCATAAACCTAACAGACGGCGAGTGCGTATCAATAATGGCTGTTTAGCGTAGCGCGCCAGCGGCGTGATTAATAATGTTGCGAGCAAAAATTTCAGCGCAGTCCGACCGGTAAAATGTTGGATATCTTTCACCGGATCGGCACTTAATCCACCATGATTGATTGCCCAGGCAAGCCAGACAAAGGGCAAAAACCCGGCAAGATGCAGGCAAACTTTCAGCCATATCACTTGTTTTGCTGTCAGTCGCACTTAGAAATTCTCCCGTAAATCTAGTCCACGATAGAGGGACGCCACTTGATCGGCATATCCGTTAAACAGCAGTGTTGGTTGACGTTGTACATCCAGAATGCCACCTGCACCGATAAATCGTTCAGTGGCCTGTGACCAGCGGGGATGATCAACATGCGGATTAACGTTGGCGTAAAAGCCATATTCGTCTGGGGCCGCAAGATTCCAGGTTGTTGGTGGACGTTCGCGCGTTAGCTTGATGCTGACGATAGACTTGATACCTTTGAAGCCATATTTCCACGGCACAATCAGGCGTACCGGCGCGCCATTTTGCGGTGGCAACGCCTTGCCGTAGACACCAACAGTCAGCAGCGTGAGCGGATGCATTGCTTCGTCGAGACGTAACCCTTCTACATAAGGGTATTTCAGACCACCGCCGATAAATCGGTCCTGCTGACCGGGCATCTGTTCCGGTGCATAAATCGTTTCGAAAGCGACGTACTTTGCGTTGCTGGTCGGCTCTGCCAACGCCAGCAGTTTATTTAGCGGAAAACCAATCCATGGCACCACCATCGACCACGCTTCTACGCAGCGCATACGATAAATTCGCTCTTCCAGCGGGAAGCGGCGGGTTAATGCGTCATGGTCAAGCGTTAACGGTTTGGCGACTTCGCCGCTGATTTTTAGCGTCCACGGATCAGTTTTCAGGCTGCCAGCATTCGCTGCGGGATCGGCTTTATCCAGCCCAAACTCATAGAAATTGTTGTAACCGGAAACTTTATCCTCCGGTGTCAATGGCAGATTATTTTGCCAGGCTGTCGGTTTGCTGAACTCCAGCGGTTTTCCGGCAGGTGCGGGCGGACGATCATTCCCTTTAAACCAGCTAAGCAAATCGGCGTGTGCGGCATTTGGTAAAGAGAGGGCGGCAGCGCTAATGCCTAATGCTTTCAGAACTTGTCGACGTTGCATAAAAAAAGCCGATTCTGCAGTGACATCGGCTTCTGTAAGTTTGCGAATTTTTTTCATAACAGACTCCCGGTATGCTCATGATTACTATGGCAGGGAGAATGTCAAAGTGCTGCTAAAATTCGTTAACGATATGTAAATTATTTTATGCTAACGCTTAGTTAATTTTTACCAGCGTACGGCCCTGGATCTGATTGTTAATAATGGCCTCGGCAAATTTTGGTGCATCAGCCAGTGCAATCTCTTTTGCAGCCTGTGAGTAGAATGATTCTGGTAGATCGGCGACCAGACGCTGCCAGGCTTGCGCACGGCGTGCTGGTGGCGTCATCACCGAATCCACCCCTTGTAAACGGACATTACGCAGAATAAATGGCATGACCGTTGTAGGCAGAGTAAAACCGCCCGCCAGACCACAGGCCGCCACACAGCCGCCGTAATTCATTTGCGCCAGCACTTTTGCCAGTACTTTGTCACCGACGGTGTCAATTGCCCCAGCCCAGACTTGTTTTTCCAGAGGACGAGATTCGGCAAACTCATCGCGCGGAAGAATACGGCTGGCACCTAAACTTTTCAGATATTCATGGGTACTTTCGCGACCGGAAACGGCAACGACCTGATAACCCAACTTATGCAGCAGCGCCACGGCGGTACTGCCGACGCCACCACTGGCACCCGTCACGACAATCTCGCCATCTTGCGGACGAATACCTGCATCTTCCAGCGCCATCACGCACAGCATGGCGGTAAACCCGGCGGTACCGATAATCATCGCTTTACGCGCATTCAGACCTTGCGGCATAGCAACCAGCCAGTCGCCTTTCACACGCGCTTGTTCTGCCAGTCCACCCCAATGATTCTCCCCAACACCCCAGCCAGTCAGTAACACTTCCTGACCAGCATGAAAACACGGATCTTCACTGGCACGAACAGTTCCGGCGAAGTCGATGCCAGGAATCATCGGAAAATTGCGGATTATTTTCCCTTTGCCGGTAATTGCCAGAGCATCTTTATAATTCAGGCTCGACCAGTGAACATCAACAGTCACATCGCCCGCAGGCAGATGACTCTCTTCAATGCTCTGTACGGTAGCAATGGTTTTGCCGTCCTGCTGTTCTAAGATCAAAGCCTGCATACGCTGTCCTCATGTGTATGATGGATTGGAAAATAATTTCTGAAGACTATACTCGCTAATTAAATCGCAATGCCGACGAAGCGCAATAAATTGCGAGAAAAATCCTATTTGGTAGTATGCCCGCTTCCCCTTTATCGGAGTTAAGACAAGGATGAGATTAACGACGAAATTTTCGGCCTTTGTCACGCTGCTCACCGGATTAACGATATTTGTTACGCTGATCGGCTGTACGCTGAGCTTTTATAACGCCATTCAGTTTAAGTTTAGTCACCGGGTTCAGGCGGTGGCGACGGCAATTGATACCCATCTGGTTACCCACGACTTCAAAACGCTTAAGCCACAAATCAATGAACTGATGGTGTCTACTGATATCGTTCGTGTCGATTTTCTTCAGGGGGAAAAGCTGGTTTATTCCCAGACACGTGGCGGCAGCTATCGCCCTCTTGGTACAAGTAATCAGTTTCGGGATATTACTGTTTCATTGGTGAAACATCCGGGCATGTCCTTGCGGCTGGTGTATCAGGATCCGATGGGTAACTATTTCCATTCGCTGATGACCACGGCACCACTCACCATTGCCATTGGCTTTATCATTATTATGCTTTTTCTGGCCGTACGCTGGTTGCAACGACAACTTTCCGGGCAGGAGCTACTGGAGATCCGTTCAACTCGTATTCTGAACGGTGAGCGTGGGGCGAACGTGAGGGGGACAATCTACGAGTGGCCACAAAGAACCAGTAGCGCATTAGATATGCTGTTATCAGAAATTCAGAACGCCCGTGAACAGCATAGCCGACTGGATACACTGATTCGCTCGTATGCTGCACATGACACTAAAACGGGTCTTAATAACCGTTTCTTTTTCGATAATCAACTGGCAACGCTTCTGGAAGATCAAGAGAAGGTGGGAACGCATGGCATCGTGATGATGATTCGTCTGCCAGACTTTACTTTGCTGAGCGAAACCTGGGGGCATAGCCAGACCGAAGAGCAACTTTTCAGTCTGATCAATCTGTTATCTACCTTTATGATGCGCTATCCCGGTGCGTTGCTGGCGCGTTATCACCGCAGTGATTTTACGGTTCTGCTGCCTCATCGCACTCTGAAAGAAGCGGAAAGCATTGCCGGGCAATTATTGAAGGCAATTGACACGTTGCCGAGCAATAAAATGCTTGATCGTGATGACATGATGCACATTGGTATTTGCGGCTGGCGTGGTGGTCAGAGCACTGAGCAAGTGATGGAACATGCGGAGTCTGCAACCCGCAACGCCGTGTTGCAGGGCGGGAATGGTTGGGCCGTTTATGATGATTCGTTGCCAGAAAAAGGACGCGGAAATGTTCGCTGGCGTACGCTTATTGAGCAAATGCTTAGCCGTGGTGGGCCACGGATATATCAAAAACCTGCGGTAACCCGTGAAGGTCATGTCCATCATCGTGAGTTGATGTGTCGTATATATGACGGCAACGAAGAAGTCAGCTCCGCTGAATATATGCCTATGGTCCAGCAGTTTGGCCTGGCAGAAGAGTATGACCGTTTGCAGATTAGCCGTGTGATCCCGTTGCTCAGGTACTGGCCAGAAGAAACGCTGGCTCTGGAAGTGACAGTAGAGTCATTGATTCGCCCCCGTTTTCAGCGTTGGTTGCGCGATACATTGATGCAATGCGAAAAATCGCAGCGTAAACGCATAATTATTGAACTTGCAGAGGCGGATGTAGGTCAACACATCAGCCGTTTGCAATCCGTATTGCGGTTGGTACACGCGCTGGGTGTTCGGGTGGCGGTAACACAAGCCGGTTTAACACTGGTAAGTACCACCTGGATCAAAGAGTTGAATGTTGAGTTACTGAAACTTCACCCAAGTCTGGTCAGAAACATCGAGAAGCGCACCGAGAATCAGCTGTTGGTGCAAAGTTTGGTTGAAGCTTGCACCGGAACAAACACTCAGGTTTATGCCACCGGAGTACGCTCACGTGGTGAGTGGCAGACACTGACAGAACGTGGAGTTGCTGGTGGGCAAGGGGAATTTTTTGCGGCCTCTCAGCCACTTGATACTAACGTGAAAAAATATTCGCAAAGATACTCGGTTTAACCTGCCGTTTAATTTGTTTTCACGTAGAATAACGCGCGCTGTGCCTCATGGGAGTGTGCTTGTCTGCTCGCCAGATTGTTACAGCGCATTTGCAGGTGAATGACCTTAACAGGTTGCAAATGAGGGCCAGGATTGCTGCTGATGTATTCAGCCCTCAGGGACTCAGGCAGAGATTTGTAACACAGGAAACGAACTGCACTAATTTTCACCGTAGCAGATGATTTTTGCGCCTTGTCGCTGCTGCGTGTGGTTGGTAAAGTAAGCGGATTTTCTTTTCCGCCCCAGCTTTCAGGATTATCCCTTAGTATGTTAAAAAAATTTCGTGGCATGTTTTCCAATGACTTGTCCATTGACCTGGGTACTGCGAATACCCTCATTTATGTAAAAGGACAAGGCATCGTATTGAATGAGCCTTCTGTCGTGGCCATTCGTCAGGATCGTGCCGGTTCACCAAAAAGCGTGGCTGCAGTAGGTCATGATGCGAAGCAGATGTTGGGCCGTACGCCGGGCAATATTGCTGCTATTCGCCCAATGAAAGATGGCGTAATCGCCGACTTCTTCGTGACTGAAAAAATGCTCCAGCACTTCATCAAGCAAGTGCACAGCAACAGCTTTATGCGTCCAAGCCCGCGTGTTCTGGTGTGTGTGCCGGTGGGTGCGACTCAGGTTGAGCGTCGTGCTATCCGTGAATCCGCACAGGGCGCTGGCGCCCGTGAAGTATTCCTGATTGAAGAACCGATGGCTGCCGCAATTGGTGCTGGCCTGCCGGTTTCGGAAGCGACCGGTTCCATGGTTGTTGATATCGGTGGTGGTACCACTGAAGTTGCCGTTATCTCCCTGAACGGCGTGGTTTACTCCTCTTCTGTACGCATCGGCGGCGACCGCTTCGACGAAGCCATCATCAATTATGTTCGTCGTAACTACGGTTCTCTGATCGGTGAAGCTACCGCAGAACGTATCAAACACGAAATCGGTTCTGCTTATCCGGGCGATGAAGTCCGTGAAATCGAAGTCCGTGGTCGTAACCTGGCAGAAGGTGTACCACGCGGCTTTACTCTGAATTCCAATGAAATCCTCGAAGCACTACAGGAACCGCTGACCGGTATCGTAAGCGCGGTGATGGTTGCTCTCGAACAGTGTCCGCCAGAACTGGCGTCAGATATCTCCGAGCGCGGTATGGTGCTCACTGGCGGTGGCGCACTGTTGCGTAACCTTGACCGTTTGTTAATGGAAGAAACCGGTATTCCAGTTGTTGTTGCTGAAGATCCGCTGACCTGTGTGGCTCGCGGCGGCGGCAAGGCGCTGGAAATGATCGACATGCACGGCGGCGACCTGTTCAGCGAAGAGTAGCCAGATGCTGGCAGGGTGAGCGCTTGCTAACCCTGCCGAATCTGACACGAGAATACGCATAACTTATGAAGCCAATTTTTAGCCGTGGCCCGTCGCTACAGATTCGCCTTATTCTGGCGGTGCTGGTGGCGCTCGGCGTTATTATCGCCGACAGCCGCCTGGGGACGTTCAGTCAAATCCGTACTTATATGGATACCGCCGTCAGCCCTTTCTTTTTTATCTCTAACGCACCTCGCGAATTGCTTGATGGCGTCTCGCAAACGCTGGCCTCACGCGATCAGCTTGAACTGGAAAACCGTGCGCTGCGTCAGGAACTGCTGCTGAAAAACAGCGATCTGCTTATGCTCGGGCAATACAAGCAGGAGAACGCACGTCTGCGTGAATTACTGGGATCGCCGTTGCGTCAGGATGAACAAAAGATGGTGACTCAGGTCATCTCGACGGTTAACGATCCTTACAGCGACCAGGTTGTCATCGACAAAGGCAGCGATAACGGCGTCTACGAAGGGCAGCCGGTAATTAGCGATAAAGGTGTTGTCGGTCAGGTTGTTGCGGTAGCAAAACTCACCAGCCGGGTGCTGCTGATTTGTGATGCAACTCATGCGCTGCCGATTCAGGTGCTGCGTAACGATATCCGTGTGATTGCCGCAGGTAACGGTTGTACTGATGATCTGCAACTGGAACATTTACCCGCCAACACAGATATTCGGGTGGGGGATGTTCTGGTGACATCCGGTCTCGGGGGGCGTTTCCCGGAAGGTTATCCGGTTGCCGTGGTTTCTTCCGTGAAACTTGACACCCAGCGGGCTTATACCGTGATTCAGGCACGTCCAACAGCCGGGTTGCAACGTTTACGTTACTTGCTGCTGCTTTGGGGCGCGGACCGTAACGGCGCTAATCCAATGACGCCGGAAGAAGTACATCGGGTTGCTAATGAACGCCTGATGCAGATGATGCCACAAGTATTACCTTCGCCAGACGCGATGGGGCCGCAGTTACCTGAGCCAGCTACAGGCATCGCTCCGCCAGCGGCTACTCAACCTGCAACGCCGCCAGCTGCTGCATCAGGGCAGGCGGTCACTCCGCCACCTGCAACGACGACGCCTGCGCGCGCGCCGGGGAGGCAGTAGTGGCCAGTTATCGCAGTCAGGGGCGCTGGGTAATCTGGCTCTCTTTCCTTATAGCTTTGTTACTGCAAATCATGCCCTGGCCGGAGAATATCATTGTTTTCCGGCCTAATTGGGTACTGCTTATACTGCTCTACTGGATACTCGCTCTGCCGCACCGCGTAAATGTGGGCACAGGTTTTGTGATGGGTGCCATACTGGATCTCATCAGCGGTTCAACACTGGGGGTGCGTGCGCTTTCAATGAGCATCGTCGCCTATCTGGTGGCACTTAAGTACCAGCTTTTCCGTAACCTTGCATTATGGCAGCAGGCGCTGGTCGTCATGTTGCTTTCGCTGGTGGTGGATATTATTGTTTTCTGGGCAGAGTTTTTAGTGATCAACGTCTCTTTCAGACCCGAAGTGTTCTGGAGTAGTGTAGTTAATGGCGTGCTCTGGCCGTGGATTTTCTTGCTGATGCGAAAAGTTCGCCAGCAGTTTGCAGTGCAATAAGTGCATTAAAGGTTTCTATGACTTCTCTGTATTTAGCTTCCGGTTCTCCGCGTCGTCAGGAGTTACTTGCGCAACTTGGCGTTACCTTTGAACGTATTGTTACGGGTATTGAAGAACAGCGTCAGCCGCAGGAGAGCGCTCAGCAATATGTCACACGTCTGGCGCGGGAAAAGGCGCAGGCAGGTGTCGCTAAAGTGACGCAGAATCTGCCAGTATTGGGGGCAGATACTATTGTCATTCTCAACGGAGAAGTACTGGAAAAACCGCGCGACGCTGCACACGCAAGCGCAATGCTACGCAAACTATCAGGGCAGACTCACCAGGTGATGACGGCAGTGGCACTGGCAGACCGCCAACATGTGCTGGATTGCCTGGTGGTTACTGATGTGACTTTCAGAACGTTAACAGACGAAGACATCGCAGGTTACGTCGCCAGCGGTGAACCGTTAGATAAAGCAGGTGCATACGGTATTCAGGGGCTGGGTGGTTGTTTTGTCAGGAAGATAAATGGCAGCTATCACGCCGTAGTCGGCTTACCGCTGGTTGAAACGTATGAATTATTAAGTAATTTTAACGCACTGCGTGAAGAAAGGGATAAACATGACGGCTGAATTGTTGGTAAACGTAACGCCATCGGAAACACGCGTGGCGTATATTGATGGCGGTATTCTGCAGGAAATTCATATTGAACGTGAGGCGCGACGCGGAATCGTAGGCAATATCTACAAAGGTCGTGTGAGTCGTGTACTTCCGGGTATGCAGGCGGCTTTTGTAGATATTGGCCTGGAAAAAGCCGCATTCCTCCATGCTTCCGATATTATGCCGCATACCGAATGTGTGGCAGGTGATGAACAAAAGCAGTTTACCGTCCGGGATATCTCTGAACTGGTGCGTCAGGGGCAGGATCTGATGGTGCAGGTGGTCAAAGATCCCCTTGGCACTAAAGGGGCGCGCCTGACCACTGATATCACTTTGCCTTCTCGTTATCTGGTATTTATGCCAGGAGCTTCACATGTTGGAGTTTCTCAACGCATTGAAAGTGAGTCTGAACGCGAACGCCTGAAAAAGGTGGTGGCAGACTATTGTGATGAGCAGGGCGGATTTATTATCCGAACAGCGGCAGAAGGCGTAGGAGAGGCGGAACTGGCTTCTGACGCGGCTTATCTCAAGCGCGTGTGGACCAAAGTGATGGAGCGCAAAAAGCGCCCACAAACCCGCTATCAGCTTTATGGTGAACTGGCCCTGGCACAGCGTGTATTAAGAGATTTTGCTGATGCTGAGCTGGATCGGATCCGCGTGGACTCTCGTTTAACCTATGAAGCATTGCTGGAATTTACCGCTGAGTACATTCCCGAAATGACCAGCAAACTGGAACATTACAGCGGGCGCCAGCCGATTTTCGATCTCTTTGATGTGGAAAATGAGATCCAGCGGGCGCTGGAGCGTAAAGTTGAGTTGAAATCTGGCGGCTACCTGATCATTGATCAGACGGAAGCGATGACCACAGTAGATATCAACACCGGCGCATTTGTCGGCCATCGCAACCTGGATGACACCATATTCAACACCAACATCGAAGCAACACAAGCGATTGCTCGCCAACTGCGTTTACGTAACCTTGGTGGCATAATCATTATTGATTTCATTGATATGAATAATGAAGATCACCGTCGTCGGGTACTCCATTCGCTGGAGCAGGCGCTGAGTAAAGATCGGGTAAAAACCAGCGTTAACGGATTTTCAGCTCTGGGGCTGGTGGAGATGACACGCAAGCGCACCCGCGAAAGTATTGAGCATGTGTTGTGTAACGAATGCCCAACGTGCCATGGCCGTGGAACGGTGAAAACGGTAGAAACCGTCTGCTATGAGATCATGCGTGAAATCGTGCGCGTGCATCATGCTTATGACTCTGATCGCTTCCTCGTCTATGCTTCTCCGGCAGTGGCAGAAGCGCTGAAGGGAGAAGAGTCACACGCGCTGGCAGAAGTGGAAATTTTTGTTGGTAAACAAGTTAAAGTACAAATCGAACCGCTCTATAACCAGGAGCAGTTTGACGTTGTAATGATGTAAACCCGCACCGGGCCGCCAGTCAGACGGCCCTTTTTAGGCAGACAAGGAGAGACGCGTGAGGCGATTGCCGGGGATTTTACTGCTCACTGGAGCCACGCTCGTCGTCGTTGTGGCGCTGCTGGTCAGTGGCCTGCGCCTGGCGTTACCCCATCTTGATCACTGGCGTCCAGAGATCCTCAACAAAATTGAATCCGCGACCGGAGTCCCGGTCGATGCCAGCCAGCTCTCCGCCAGTTGGCAGACTTTCGGCCCGACCCTTGAAGCCCGTGATATTCACGCTGATTTAAAAGATGGCGGTGAATTTTCTGTAAAACGTGTCACTCTTGCACTGGATGTGTGGCAAAGCTTGCTGCATATGCGCTGGCAATTTCGCGATCTCACTTTCTGGCAATTACGTTTTCGTACCAATACACCCATAGAACCAGGTGATGGTGGTGAAGGGCTGGAAGGCAGCCAACTCAGCGATCTTTTTCTGCGCCAGTTCGATCACTTTGATCTACGTGACAGCGAAGTCAGTTTTATTACGTTATCCGGGCAACGCGCTGAACTGGCGATCCCGCAACTGACGTGGCTGAACGACCAGGCTCGCCACCGTGCCGAAGGACAGGTCAGCCTTTCCAGCCTTACCGGGCAGCATGGTGTGATGCAGGTGCGTATGGATTTGCAGGATAACGATGGCCTGCTGAAAGATGGTCGAATCTGGCTACAGGCTGATGATATCGATGTAAAGCCGTGGCTGGGTAAATGGATGCAGGACAACATTGCTCTTGAAACGGCGCAATTCTCCCTTGAAGGTTGGATGACTATCGACGATGGCGACATTATCGGAGGCGATATCTGGCTGAAAAAGGGCGGTGCAAGCTGGCTGGGAGAAGGTAAAACCCATACTCTTTCTGTTGATAATCTCACTGCGCACATCACCCGCGAACAGCCTGGCTGGCAATTTTCCATTCCTGATACCCGTATTACGATGGATGACAAACCGTGGCCGAGTGGGGCATTAACTTTGGCCTGGATACCGGAACAGGATGTTGGTGGTAAGAATAATCAGCGTAGTGATGAGCTGCGAATCCGTGCCAGTCATCTGGAGCTGGCTGGGTTGGAAGGTCTCCGTCCGTTGGCAAGTAAACTTTCACCGGCACTGAGTGAGATCTGGCAAGCGACTCAACCGAGCGGGCAAATAAACGTCCTTGCGCTGGATATTCCTCTACAGCAAACAGAAAAAACCCGTTTTCAAATCGACTGGCGTGATCTTGCCTGGAAACAGTGGAAACTGCTGCCAGGTGCTGAGCATTTCTCCGGTACGCTGGCTGGTAGTGTCGAAAACGCCAGCATGACGGTTTCGATGAAACAGGCAAAAATGCCTTACGAAACGGTTTTCCGCGCCCCGCTGGAAATAGAAGAGGGTGTGGCAACTATAAACTGGCTGAAAAATGACAAAGGATTTCAGTTAGATGGTCGCAATATAGACGTCAAAGCAACGGCTGTTCATGCCCATGGTGGTTTTCGCTATCTACAGCCTGCCAATGATGAGCCATGGCTGGGTATTCTGGCGGGAATCAGTACCGACGATGGTTCACAAGCCTGGCGCTACTTCCCGGAAAACCTGATGGGTAAAGAGCTGGTTGATTATCTCAGTAGCGCCATTCAGGGCGGTCAGGCAGATAACGCAACTCTGGTGTACGGCGGTAACCCACAAAACTTCCCTTATGAAAACAATGACGGGCAATTTGAAGTATTAGTCCCGCTACGTAATGCCAAATTTGCCTTTCAACCCGACTGGCCTGCGCTAACAAATCTTGATATTGAGCTGGATTTTATCAATGACGGCTTATGGATGCGCAGTGACAAAGTGAATCTGGGCGGTGTTCAGGCCAGTAATCTGACAGCGGTCATCCCTGATTATTCGAAAGAGAAGTTATTAATTGATGCGGATATCAGTGGTCCTGGTAAAGCCGTTGGGCCGTATTTCGACGAATCGCCGTTAAAAGATTCACTTGGTGCAACGCTTGAGCAACTTCAGCTGGATGGTAATGTGAATGCTCGCTTACATCTGGATATTCCACTGAATGGCGAACTTGTTACTGCCAAAGGCGAGGTTGCACTTAAAAATAACAGCCTGTTTATTAAGCCTCTCGATAGCAAACTGGATAACCTGAGTGGTAAATTCCGCTTTATCAACGGCAATCTGACCAGTGAGCCGTTGACAGCACGTTGGTTTAATCAACCGCTGAATGTCGATTTCACCACCAACGAAGGGGCGAAAGCATATCAGGTCGCGGTGAATCTAAGCGGAAACTGGCAACCGGCACGTACCGGTGTTCTTCCGACACAGATAAATGATGCGCTGAGTGGTAGCGTAACGTGGGACGGAAAAGTAGGTATTGAGCTTCCGTATCGTGCTGGCGCTACTTATGACGTTGAACTTAGTGGTGATATGAAGAATGTAAGTAGTCACTTACCATCACCGCTGGAAAAAAGCGCTGGCGAACCGCTACCATTCACAATGAACGTGAAAGGTAATTTGCAGGGCTTTGAACTGACAGGGCTTGTCGGGGAAAACAACCATTTTAATAGTCACTGGATGCTGGGAGAGAGGCTCTCTCTTGAGCGGGCTATTTGGGCATCTGACAGTAAAACACTTCCGCCGTTGCCAGAACACTCTGGTGTTGAGTTGAATCTTCCGGCAATGGATGGTGCAGAGTGGCTGGCACTGTTTCAGCAAGGCGTGGGGAATCAGGTCGGAAATACCACCCACTTCCCGGAATATATCACCTTACGTACGCCGATGTTGTCTTTAGGTGGGCAGCGCTGGAACAATCTGAGTATTATTTCTGAGCCATCTGCCAATGGTACGGTAGTGGAAGCTCAGGGGCGTGAAATTAATGCCTCTCTGGCGATGCACAATAACGCACCGTGGCTGGCAAATATTAAATATCTCTATTACAACCCCAGCGTGGCGAAGAGTAACGGAACATCGTCGCCATTTGCTGCTGCCAACCAGATTAGTTTCCAGGGCTGGCCAGATGCGCAAATACGCTGCCAACAATGCTGGTTTTGGGGGCAAAAATATGGCCGGATCGACGGCGATATTGCAATTAATGGCAACACGCTCACCCTGAGCAACGGGCTACTTGATACGGGCTATGCCAGACTCACCGCTGACGGCGAGTGGGTAAATGCGCCGGGTAACGAACGTACATCGATTAAAGGTAAGCTGCGGGGTAAAAAGATTGATGCCGCAGTTGAGTTTTTTGGTGTTTCAACGCCGATCCGTAATTCGTCGTTTAATTTCGAATATGATCTGCACTGGCGTAATCCGCCCTGGCAGCCAGATGAAGCCACACTCAACGGCATTATCCGTACGCATTTGGGCAAAGGTGAGTTAACCGATATCAGCACAGGTCATGCGGGGCAGTTGCTGCGCTTGCTGAGTGTCGATGCCTTGTTGCGTAAATTGCGCTTTGATTTCAGCGATACCTTTGGTGAAGGTTTTTATTACGATTCAATAAACAGTACCGCCTGGATTAAAGATGGCGTATTACATACGGATGATACGCTGGTGGACGGACTTGAAGCGGATATCGCGATGAAAGGTTCGGTTAATCTTGTGCAGCGTAAACTGAATATGGAAGCCGTGGTTGCACCTGAAATTTCAGCAACAGTCGGCGTGGCAGCAGCGTTTGCTGTTAATCCGATTGTGGGGGCGGCTGTATTCGCCGCCAGTAAAGTTCTGGGGCCATTGTGGAGTAAAGTCTCAATTTTGCGTTACCACATTTCAGGGACTATCGATCAGCCGCAGATTAACGAAGTACTTCGTCAGCCGCGTAAAGAAAACCAGCAATGATTTGACGGGGGCGTGTAATTGCCCCAATCTCATTAAAGAGTCGTTGCCGTAAGGCCAATGAGCAGGAACGAAACCGTAAGCTGGTAAGGTGTTAAAGCCGCATCCGGCAGCTGTAAAAATCCTCTACCGCAGTAACTAACGAGTAGCAAAAACGATGAGTCTTAACCTGGTAAGTGAACAACTGCTAACCGCGAATGGCCTGAAGCATCAGGATCTGTTCGCCATTCTCGGTCAACTGGCCGAACGTCGCCTGGATTATGGCGATCTCTATTTTCAGTCGAGCTATCACGAATCCTGGGTTTTAGAAGATCGCATCATTAAAGATGGTTCTTATAACATCGATCAGGGTGTCGGTGTTCGGGCGATCAGCGGTGAGAAAACAGGCTTTGCCTATGCCGATCAGATAAGTCTGCTGGCACTTGAACAGAGCGCCCAGGCCGCGCGCACTATTGTCCGTGACAGTGGTGATGGAAAAGTACAAACCCTGGGCGCTGTTGAACACTCCCCGCTGTATACCGCTGTTGATCCGCTGCAAAGCATGAGTCGTGAAGAGAAGCTGGATATCCTGCGCCGCGTCGATAAGGTCGCTCGCGAAGCGGACAAGCGCGTACAGGAAGTGACTGCCAGCCTGAGTGGTGTCTATGAATTAATCTTGGTTGCTGCCACTGACGGTACGCTGGCAGCCGATGTTCGCCCCCTGGTGCGCTTGTCTGTCAGTGTGCTGGTAGAAGAAGACGGCAAACGTGAACGCGGCGCAAGCGGTGGTGGCGGTCGTTTTGGTTATGAATTTTTCCTTGCAGATCTGGACGGTGAAGTCCGTGCAGACGCCTGGGCGAAAGAAGCGGTGCGTATGGCGCTGGTCAATCTTTCAGCTGTTGCGGCACCAGCAGGGACAATGCCGGTAGTTCTCGGTGCAGGCTGGCCGGGGGTATTGTTGCATGAAGCGGTCGGACACGGGCTGGAAGGTGACTTTAACCGCCGTGGCACTTCCGTCTTTAGTGGTCAGGTGGGTGAGCTGGTTGCCTCAACGCTGTGTACTGTGGTTGATGACGGTACGATGGTTGATCGCCGTGGTTCGGTGGCGATTGATGATGAAGGCACTCCGGGTCAGTACAACGTGCTGATTGAAAACGGCATTCTGAAAGGCTACATGCAGGATAAACTCAACGCACGTCTAATGGGCATGACGCCGACCGGGAATGGTCGCCGTGAATCTTATGCTCATTTGCCTATGCCGCGTATGACCAATACTTACATGCTGCCAGGCAAATCTACTCCGCAGGAAATTATTGAATCTGTTGAATATGGTATTTATGCGCCGAACTTTGGTGGCGGCCAGGTTGATATCACTTCCGGTAAATTCGTTTTCTCCACCTCAGAAGCGTATCTGATTGAAAATGGCAAAGTGACGAAACCGGTAAAAGGTGCAACGTTGATCGGTTCTGGGATCGAAACCATGCAGCAGATCTCCATGGTCGGCAACGACCTTAAACTGGATAATGGCGTTGGTGTCTGCGGCAAAGAGGGGCAAAGTCTGCCTGTGGGGGTAGGGCAACCTACACTCAAAGTTGATAACCTGACGGTTGGTGGTACAGCGTAATCTGTGCAGGCCTGATACGACGTCAGCGTCGTATCAGGCACAGGTCGCCACCAGATGTGACATGAGTGCTGATAGTTAATTACTTCTCTTTTCCTCGCCCGTGCATCTCCTGGAACAGTTTTGCCACCTCGACAAAGTAATCCGTCAATGAGTTAATCACCACCTGCACCTTCAGAGGCATTTTATCCTTTTCAGTGTACAGGGCATAAACCGGGCGCGGGTCCGACTGATAACGTGGCAGCAAGATCTCCAGTTCTCCACGGTTGATCTCATTGATCACCCACATCAGTGGAACATATGCGATCCCTGCGCCTGCTGTCAGCCAGCGTACCAGAGTCATGGGATCGTTGGTGACAAACCGCCCTTGTGGGATCAACCGTGTAGAGATCCCTTCCGGGGCGATCAGCTCAAATTCGTTATCCGGTCGCACACTGTATTCAAGCCATGAATGGCTGCTAAGGTCGGCAGGTTTTTCTGGTATGCCATACTGGCTGAGATAGCTTTTAGCGGCGCAAACCACCATCGGCATCGCGCCAAGGCGACGTGAAAACAGGCTTGAGTCTTGCAAGGCACCGACACGAATCACCACATCCAGACCATCAGCGATCAGATCAGGAGCCGGAATGCCGGTCACCAGATTTACGGTTAAACCGGGGTACTCTTTTAATAATTTGGCGGTTAGTCCGGCGAGAACATTTTGCGCCATAGTTGAAGAACAGCCGATCCGTAGTGTACCAATAGGGGTGTTGTTAAAGGCGTAAAGTTGCTCATGAACATCACGAACTTCATGTAGCATCCTGCGGCAACCCTGATAGTAAATTCGACCCGCTTCAGTCAGCCCGATACTACGCGTACTGCGATTCAACAGCTTAACCTGCAACTCATCTTCCAGTTTAGAGACAGTTTGACTGATGGAGGAAACACTCATCTGTAGCTGTCTGGCGGCGGCAGTAAAAGAGCCAAATTCAACAACTTTGGCGAACACCGACATGCGTTTTAGTCTTTCCATTATTCACTCTGGCTTAAAAGTGATTTAGATCACATTATATAGATAACAGCATAACAGTTACGCTAATATATTAATTATCAATTAACAGCTATGTCGTTCTCACCTGGCTTTTCTTGCCCTTCTCTGCGGTGACATAGTCTGACAACTACATCATCTGCGCTCTCTAAAGTTATCAAGGTCAACATGAGTCTGTTTCCCGTTATCGTGGTGTTTGGTCTTTCCTTCCCACCGATATTTTTCGAGCTGCTGTTATCACTGGCGATTTTCTGGCTGGTGCGTCGGGTCTTAGTGCCGACTGGCATCTACGATTTTGTCTGGCATCCCGCGTTGTTTAACACTGCGCTCTATTGCTGTCTCTTCTACTTGATATCGCGCCTGTTTGTTTGAGGTTTAAGTGAAAACACTAATAAGAAAACTCACGCGTACGGCGATTACGCTGGTACTGGTTATCCTGGCATTTATTGCCATTTTTCGCGCCTGGGTCTACTACACGGAGTCACCGTGGACACGCGACGCCCGCTTTAGCGCCGATGTGGTGGCTATCGCCCCGGATGTTGCCGGACTCATCACTAACGTCAATGTTCATGATAACCAGTTGGTGAAAAAAGGGCAGGTTCTGTTCACTATCGATCAGCCACGTTATCAAAAAGCACTGGCAGAAGCGGAAGCTGATGTCGCGTATTACAGCGTGCTGGCACAGGAAAAGCGCCAGGAAGCGAGTCGTCGTAATAGGCTGGGTGTACAGGCGATGTCTCGTGAAGAGATTGACCAGGCGAATAACGTCCTGCAAACGGTGTTACACCAGTTAGCGAAAGCTCAGGCAACTCGTGACTTAGCTAAACTCGATCTTGAACGTACCGTGATCCGCGCGCCTGCTGATGGCTGGGTAACTAACCTGAATGTATATACTGGTGAATTTATTACCCGAGGTTCAACGGCGGTTGCACTGGTAAAACAGAACACCTTCTATGTGCTGGCCTATATGGAAGAAACAAAGCTGGAAGGGGTTCGTCCTGGTTACCGGGCGGAAATTACACCACTGGGCAGTAACCGTGTGTTAAAAGGCACTGTTGATAGTATTGCTGCCGGGGTAACTAATGCCAGCAGTACCCGCGATGCTAAAGGTATGGCGACCATTGATTCAAATCTGGAGTGGGTTCGCCTGGCACAACGTGTACCCGTACGGATACGCCTTGACGCACAACCAGAAAATTTGTGGCCCGCAGGTACTACAGCAACGGTGGTGGTTACCGGGAAAGATGATCGTGACGAGAGTCAGGATTCATTCTTTCGCAAAATGGCTCACCGACTGCGTGAGTTTGGTTAATCACGATGGGCATTTTTTCTATAGCTAACCAACATATTCGCTTTGCAGTCAAGCTGGCGAGCGCCATCGTGTTGACGCTGTTTGTCGGTTTCCATTTTCAGCTGGAGACGCCACGCTGGGCGGTATTGACGGCGGCAATTGTCGCCGCTGGCCCGGCGTTTGCCGCCGGGGGAGAGCCTTACGCCGGGGCGATTCGTTATCGCGGAATGTTGCGTATTATTGGGACGTTTATTGGTTGTATCGCCGGGTTGGTGATTATCATCGCTATGATCCGTGCGCCACTGTTGATGATTCTGGTGTGCTGTATCTGGGCTGGATTTTGTACCTGGATCTCATCGCTGGTACGGGTTGAAAATTCGTATGCGTGGGGGCTGGCAGGCTACACCGCGCTCATTATCGTCATTACCATTCAGCCCGAGCCTTTGCTGACGCCGCAGTTTGCGCTTGAACGTTGCAGTGAGATTGTCGTCGGTATTGTCTGCGCAATTGTGGCGGACCTGATCTTTTCGCCGCGATCGATCAAACAAGAAGTGGATCGTGAACTGGATAGCTTGCTGGTGGCCCAGTATCAACTGATGCAGTTGTGTATCAAACACGGTGAAGCGGAGGAGGTGGACAAAGCCTGGGGAAATCTGGTGCGGCGGACAACAGCCCTGGAAGGGATGCGCAGCAATCTTAATATGGAATCTTCCCGCTGGGCGCGGGCAAATCGACGCTTAAAAGCACTTAATACGTTATCGCTGACATTGATTACTCAATCATGCGAAACCTATTTAATTCAGAACACCCGACCAGAACTGATCACCGAGACTTTTCGGGAGTTCTTCAGCACTCCTGTTGAAACTGCTCAGGATGTGCATAAGCAGCTTAAGCGTTTACGTCGCGTTATTGCATGGACAGGAGAGCGTGAAACGCCCGTGACGATTTATAGTTGGGCAGGGGCGGCGACACGTTATCTGTTGATCAAACGCGGGGTTATCAGCAACACCAAAATTAGCGCTACGGAAGAAGAGATCTTACAAGGTGAGCCGGTGGTGAAAGCCGAGTCAGCCGAACGCCACCACGCAATGGTTAACTTCTGGCGAACCACGATTTCTTGCGTGTTGGGAACATTGTTCTGGTTATGGACCGGCTGGACTTCTGGTAGTGGGGCAATGGTGATGATTGCTGTTGTAACATCACTGGCAATGCGGCTGCCTAATCCTCGAATGGTGGGAATCGATTTTATCTATGGCACGCTGGCGGCACTGCCGTTGGGGTTACTCTATTTTTTGGTGATCATCCCCAATACGCAACAAAGCATGTTGTTGTTATGCCTGAGTCTGGCAGTGCTGGGATTCTTCCTTGGTATTGAAGTGCAAAAACGTCGACTGGGTTCGATGGGGGCGCTGGCCAGTACAATTAACATCATTGTGCTGGATAACCCGATGAAGTTTGAATTCAGTTTGTTCCTGGATAGCGCGCTTGGACAGATTGTCGGCTGCGTGTTGGCATTTACCGTCATTTTGCTGGTGCGTGATAAATCCCGGGATCGCACCGGACGTGTGTTGCTAAATCAGTTTGTCTCAGCGGCTATCTCTGCCATGACGACTAATGTCGTGCGACGTAAAGAGAATCACCTTCCGGCACTTTATCAGCAGCTGTTCTTGTTAATGAATAAGTTTCCTGGTGATCTGCCGAAGTTTCGTCTGGCATTGACGATGATTATTGCTCATCAGCGTTTGCGCGATGCACCCGTACCGATTAACGACGACTTATCTGCATTTCATCGTCAGATGCGGCGCACTGCCGATAAGGTGATTTCTGCACGCAGCGATGATAAACGACGTAAATATTTTAGCCAGCTGCTGGAAGAGCTGGAGATTTATCAGGAGAAATTGCGGATATGGCACGCACCGCCACAAGTCACCGAGCCGGTGAAGCGACTTTCAGGCATGTTGCATAAGTATCAACATGCGCTGACAAGCAGTTAAGTATGAAAACCGATGCCAACAGCGTCGGTTTTTTTACGCCTATACTTAGTCGTTGTGCGGATAATCTGATCACTATGTCATGTGGAAAGCCGACGGAAAAAATGGTGCAGTTGATGAATATCTATACTTTTGATTTTGATGAGATTGAGAACCTGGAAGATTTTTTCCGTGAGTTTACCCAAACGTTTGGACTTACCCGGGATCAGGTACGCGATCTTGACTCACTTTGGGATGTCATCATGGAGGATAAGCTACCGCTGCC
Source organism: Escherichia fergusonii ATCC 35469 (assembly GCF_000026225.1). Taxonomy (NCBI): domain Bacteria; kingdom Pseudomonadati; phylum Pseudomonadota; class Gammaproteobacteria; order Enterobacterales; family Enterobacteriaceae; genus Escherichia; species Escherichia fergusonii. The sequence continues at coordinate 3,301,401 of NC_011740.1, read as the reverse complement.
ACTGGAAATTGAGTTTATTCATGTCCATGACAAAACGCGCAGGCGTTTTGGCGCTCTGATTCTTTTATTTGATGAAGCGGAAGAAGAACTGGAAGGGCACTTGCGCTTTAATATGCGTCATTAAGATAAAAAAAGCCCCCGGCAGTTGGGGGGCAATATCGTCGGACTTGACGATGAGGGTTTATTTGTACAGTTCGGCCGTGGCGTGCCAAGTATCGCCGCTACGTGCTTCAGTGATCTGATAGGCTGATGCCCCTTTCTCTTCTGCTTTTTTGTTGAGCATTTCACGCATATCCATTGGCGAAGAAGCAACGCCACTAACGGATACCGTACCGATTGCTTCACGATTTTGCGCCTGATTAGCATTAATGGAGTCAGCAGCGAACGCACCAAAAGACAGTACGGAGAGGACACTCAGGGCAGCAACAGTTGTTTTCATTTTCATATTATTTCACCTCGTAGAATTCTTTATCAGGGCCTTTATTTCGTGACCCTCATCACAAAATCAAGTATACACTAGTTGCATGAATAATTAATACCTGGCTAATTATTTGCAGTGATATTAATTGTTAACAAATCTTAAAATCATAACAAATATGAATCATTTCATTTTTTAATTGTTGATAAATCAATGAGATGTGAATTACCAGGAAATAGACCTGATTTACATTTTGTATTCATATCATCAATATGAGGTCGCTAATAAAGGCACTCAATGCTAAAGCAGGTAGGTGAAAGGCCATGGAGAAAACGGGGAGTGGCGAAAGATTTCCCCCGTCTGGCGACGGGGGAAAGGGATTAAAGTTCTTGTTCGAACAGTTCCAGAATAGCTTCGTACAGTTCTTTCACTGAGAAGCCGCTGGCGGGCGTGGTAAAGATTGTGTCATCACCGGCGATGGTGCCGAGAATCCCCTCTGCTTTACCCAAAGAGTCAAGCAGGCGAGCAATCAGTTGCGCCGCACCTGGGCTGGTATGAATTACCACAACGGCATCGTTATAGTCGATGTCCAGCACCAGGTTTTTCAATGGGCTGGATGTTGTCGGTACACCCAGTTCCGCCGGGAGGCAATAAACCATTTCCATTTTGGCGTTACGAGTACGCACTGCGCCAAACTTCGTCAGCATGCGTGAGACTTTAGACTGATTGATATTGTCAAAGCCTTGTTCCTGCAACGCGACGACGATTTCGCCCTGTGAACTAAACTTTTCTTCTTTAAGTAGCGCTTTGAACGCTCTAACTAATTCTTCTTGCTTTGCCGAGCTTCGCATAAGTCACCCGTAATATGGCAGTAGAAACAACATTATTGTGCATACAGATGAATTTTTATGCAAACAGTCTGCCCTGATGAGGGCTGAAATAATGTTATGAAAGAGCAGAATTTTATCAAATTTCGTTATCAAGAAACATGCCTGTGTCACGGCTCGCAAATCTCGTCAAAAGTAAAAAAAATGTTATGAAATTGATGTTGTTTTGGTCAAATAGTACGGTATATTGTCAATACCTGTTGGAAAGTTGTTCTGTTGTGTGGGTGGCTATAATCAGGAAAATTAAATACATAAAAGCTAAATTCGCGTGAGTACACATTCTTAGAGTGTGGTTATTGTATTCATTGAATTTCTGAATTAAGGTCGCCGCCGCGGAGCAACAAATATTTAGCTAATCAATATAATAAGGAGTTTAGGATGAAAGTCGCAGTCCTCGGCGCCGCTGGTGGTATCGGCCAGGCGCTTGCACTACTGTTAAAAACCCAACTGCCTTCAGGTTCAGAACTCTCCCTGTATGACATCGCTCCAGTTACTCCCGGCGTGGCTGTTGATCTGAGTCACATTCCTACTGCTGTAAAAATTAAAGGTTTTGCTGGTGAAGACGCTACCCCAGCCCTCGAAGGTGCTGATGTGGTGCTGATCTCTGCGGGCGTTGCGCGTAAACCAGGTATGGATCGTTCTGACCTGTTCAACGTGAATGCTGGCATTGTGAAAAATCTGGTCCAGCAAATTGCGACCACTTGCCCGAAAGCCTGCATTGGTATCATTACTAACCCGGTTAACACGACTGTTGCTATTGCAGCAGAAGTGCTGAAAAAAGCGGGTGTTTATGACAAAAACAAACTGTTCGGCGTAACCACGCTGGATATTATCCGCTCCAATACTTTTGTGGCAGAGCTTAAAGGCAAACAACCTGACGAAATCGAAGTTCCGGTAATTGGCGGCCATTCCGGCGTGACCATTCTGCCCCTGCTGTCACAGATTCCGGGCGTGAGCTTTACCGAGCAAGAAGTTGCTGATCTGACTAAACGTATCCAAAATGCGGGTACTGAAGTGGTGGAAGCAAAAGCCGGTGGCGGATCTGCGACATTGTCGATGGGGCAGGCCGCAGCACGCTTTGGTCTGTCATTGGTTCGTGCGCTACAGGGTGAAAAAGGTGTGGTGGAATGCGCCTATGTAGAAGGTGATGGCCAATATGCGCGTTTCTTCTCTCAGCCACTGCTGCTGGGTAAAAACGGCGTAGAAGAACGTAAATCAATCGGCAAACTGAGCGCTTTTGAACAGAATGCGCTGGAAGGTATGCTGGATACACTGAAGAAAGATATTCAGCTGGGTGAAGCGTTCGTTAATAAATAAGCGAATTTGTATCACCACAACGATAAACCGGAGTAATGCCTCCGGTTTTTTGTTCTTGCAGATCCTCACTGGAATTACTAACCCACGTCACAAATCTGTTAAACTCCCGGCGTCTTTAGTGACAGCTGATGGGGATGTTGTGAAGAAAATCGAAAGAAAGCAAACCAGGGATCAGATCTCTCAAATCATTCGCTACGAAATTTTGTCCGGCAATATACAGGCCGGCGATGAACTGGCGCAGGAGAGTATTGCTGAGCAACTGGGGCTTTCAAGAATGCCGGTCAGAGAAGCATTACAAGCCCTTGAACAGGAAGGTTTTTTGATCCGTTTGCCAAACCGCCATATGCAAGTGGCGAAACTGGCTGCTGATGATGTCAGTCAGATCTTTCGTGTCATTGCGGCAATGGCTGCTGAGCTGTTTGCCTTAATTCCATCGGCGGCAGGCGAAACACTTAAGCAACTTGCCCGGAGCCTGGCGCAGCCCGGAGATAAATCTCGTGAGCTGGAATTTCATCTGACACTCGTATCATATATTGATAACCGTTATCTTTCGAAAGCCTACCAGCAGTTTCTGGATGGCTACATCTCTTATGTCATTTTGTATCTGAAAGAGGATAGCCAGGAGTCAGCGCTACTTTTACGCGAACTCAGTACTGCCATCGGCAAAGGTGAACGCGATGAAATAGTGCAGGTCACTCTGCGTTACTTCCTCTCATTAGCAGAAATTATGCGTCAACATATGAAGGATTTGGAAATTGCCGAGACCTAAGTTAGGGAAAATTAAGCTTCTTTCAGCGAAAGAACAGGTCGCAGCGGTATTACGCAAGGCCATACTGTCTCGTGAGCTGGTGGAAGGACAGGAGATCACCCTGGAAGGTATTGCCAGTATGGTGGGCGTCTCCAGTATGCCCGTGCGCGAAGCATTTCAGATTCTGGCGGCAGATGGACTGATTAAAGTACGACCAAACAAAGGTGCGGTTGTGCTGGGTATTAAGGAACAAACTATTCGTGAACACTACGAGATCCGGGCATTGCTGGAGAGTGAAGCCGTGGCGAAAGCCTCGCGCCCTGGAGTCGATATTTCACGCATTGCTCAGGTGTACTATTCGGCGGAGAAAGCCCTCGCTGATAATAATTCTGCTGAATATTCCGACCTGAATCAGGCGTTTCATATGGAAATCTGGAACGCTGCGGGTAATGAAAAAATGAAAATGCTGCTTTCCAATATGTGGAATGGCCTGTCGATGGGTCATAAAGTGACGGAAGAGCAATATGCCGGTATTTCCATTCAGGAACATAAAGGTATATTAGAAGCTCTTGAAAAAAATGATGAAAAACTGGCCCGCCAGCGTATGCATGACCATATTATTCGCTCAATGGAAAACATGCTAACCCGCTACGTAGACGATCCCGCCGCCTGATCTGATCGTCTGCACCTCCTGTGCAGGCGATATTAATCATTGATATAACGAATAAATTTTCCATCGAAACCGTTTTCTGACGATCTTGATTTAGATCGCAAAACTGATCCATTTCTTAAAAACGCGTTGACTTCGCCTGGCGCGAGGCATAATTTTCGCCCCAACAATATTGGATACAATATCATATATCATTGATAGGATAATTATAAATATGGAACCCATTACCATCACCCTATGTTTACTGGTCTTTGCCATAGCTATGTTTGTGTGGGAAAAAGTGCCGCTGGCGGTCACTTCTATGATCGTTTGTGTTGCGCTGGTCATTACCGGTGTGCTCAACGTTAAACAGGCTTTTGGCGGTTTTATCGACAATAACGTCATTTTATTTGTTGCGATGTTTATTGTTGGCGGTGCGCTATTCGAAACCGGAATGGCGAATAAAGTAGGCGGCGTTATCACTCGCTTTGCCAAAACCGAAAAGCAGCTCATTTTCACCATCATGCTGGTGACTGGATTGATGTCCGGTGTTCTTTCCAACACCGGAACAGCAGCGGTGTTGATTCCGGTCGTTATCGGTGTGGCAGCAAAATCAGGTTTTAGTCGCTCACATCTGCTGATGCCACTGGTGTTTGCTGCGGCGCTCGGCGGCAACTTATCGCTGATTGGTGCGCCGGGTAACCTGATTGCTCAGTCCGCTTTACAGAATATTGGTAGTGGGTTTGGCTTTTTTGAATACGCCAAAATCGGCCTGCCCATGCTGGCTTGCGGCATTTTTTACTTCCTGACAATTGGCTATAAATTCCTGCCTGCTAACTCGAATGGTGGTGCGGTTGGTAGCGTGGGCGAGCAACGAGATTACAGCCATATACCACAGTGGAAGCAGATCCTGTCTATGGTGGTATTGATCGCCACGATCCTTGGCATGATCTTCGAAAAACAGATCGGTATTAGTCTGGCAGTGATCGGTTGTGTTGGGGCGCTGGTGTTAGTGGTGACAGGTGTCCTGAATGAAAAACAGGCCTATAACGCTATTGATTCGCAGACCATTTTTATCTTCGGCGGCACGCTGGCGCTGGCAAAAGCACTGGAGATGACAGGTGCTGGCAAACTGGTTGCTGACTATGTCATTAGCATGTTGGGGCAAAACTCCTCACCTTTTATGTTACTGGTGGCGGTGTTTACCTTATCGGTGATTATGACCAACTTTATGTCTAACACTGCGACAACAGCGTTGCTGGTGCCCGTAAGTTTGTCGATTGCAGCTGGAATGGGCGCAGATCCACGTGCTGTTTTAATGGCAACAGTTATCGGCGGTTCCTGTGCCTACGCCACACCCATTGGTATGCCAGCAAATATGATGGTGCTCTCGGCTGGCGGCTATAAGTTCATCGACTACGCCAAAGCTGGCATTCCCCTGATTATCGTTTCAACCATTGTCAGCCTGATTTTGCTGCCAATTCTTTTCCCCTTTCACCCGTAATTAACGCAACTGTCCTTTTCAAGGAGCAATTATGAGCAAAAGCGAACAGATATCCCATATGACCAATATTATGGCCAGGTTTGTGGGATATACCGGCAAAGTACTGCCTGATGATGTCACCGCAAAACTGGAAGATTTACAGAAAAAAGAGACCAGCCAACTGGCGAATGTCATCTTTACCACCATGTTTGATAACCAGCGTCTGGCAAAAGAACTGGATCGTCCGTCTTGTCAGGATACCGGCGTAATCCAGTTTCTGGTGGAGTGTGGTACGAATTTTCCACTGATTGGCGAACTGGAAGCACTACTGCGTGAAGCGGTGATCAAAGCGACCGTTGACTCTCCACTACGGCACAATAGCGTCGAAACATTTGATGAATACAACACCGGAAAAAACGTGGGTAAAGGTACGCCAACGGTGTTCTGGGAGATTGTTCCCAACTCTGATCAGTGCAGCATTTATACCTATATGGCTGGCGGTGGCTGCTCTTTGCCGGGTAAAGCGATGGTATTAATGCCGGGCGCAGGCTACGAAGGTGTGACGCGCTTTGTGCTGGATGTGATGACCAGTTACGGGCTAAATGCTTGTCCGCCGCTGTTGGTAGGTGTTGGTGTGGCGACCTCTGTAGAAACGGCTGCATTGCTGTCGAAAAAAGCGCTGATGCGCCCGGTTGGTTCTCATAATGAAAATGAACGGGCTGCATCACTGGAAAAAATGCTTGAAGAGGGCATTAATAAAATTGGATTAGGTCCTCAGGGAATGTCTGGTAATACATCCGTGATGGGCGTGAATATTGAAAATACTGCACGTCATCCTTCCACAATTGGTGTAGCAGTAAACGTTGGGTGCTGGTCGCACCGCAAAGGCCATATCGTTTTCGATAAAGATTTAAATTATACCATTACGTCTCATACAGGAGTGACTCTCTAATGACTAAAAAAATCCTGACTACGCCAATTAAAGATGAAGACCTCGCAGATATTAAAGCGGGAGATATTATTTATCTCAATGGTCATATTGTAACGTGTCGTGATGTTGCGCATCGCCGATTAATTGAAGGTGGTAGAGAACTGCCGGTTAATATCGAAGGTGGCGCAATTCTTCATGCCGGACCGATTGTTCGTCCGATTGCAGGATCTGATGACAAATTTGAAATGGTCTCTGTTGGGCCTACCACCAGTATGCGTATGGAAAAATTTGAGAAAGAATTTATTGCGCAAACCGGGGTAAAACTGATTGTCGGTAAAGGTGGTATGGGAAAAGGCACTGAAGAGGGTTGTGCTGAACATAAAGCTTTGCATTGTGTTTTCCCTGCTGGTTGTGCGGTTGTTGCTGCGGTCTGTGTTGAAGAAATTGAAGATGCACAGTGGCGCGATTTAGGGATGCCGGAAACATTGTGGGTTTGCCGGGTTAAAGAGTTTGGCCCTTTAATTGTTTCAATTGATACTCATGGCAATAACCTGTTCGAGCAAAATAAAGTTATCTTTAATCAGCGTAAAGATATTGTTGCTGAAGAAATATGCCAGAACGTCAGCTTTATTAAATAACGTCTGATTTAACCTTGCGCACAATAAAGGTGTCTGTTGGTGATTTTTAAAAAGTATCGCCAGTCTGTAGGCCTGGGGAAGTCCATACTTATTTTTTAAGTCGCTTATAGCACCATTATTGTGCCTTCCTTATAAAGGCTATTGTATGTCAGTCGTTGTAAACCATTATTTCCCGGAAGCATCAACTGGCGATAATTGCCGCAAAGCTTAATTGTCTGTCTGATGTTTATGCCATTAAAAACGCTTTGGCATTGGCCATACCGTCAGTCCTGGCTCATATGGAAACGGTGGCTGTAGATATGGGGTACACACCTGGAGTGTTGGCCTTGTTCTATAAAGTAGCGATAGCTTCTGGTGTTGCGCCGCTGGTGGTGGCCGGGTTTCTCGCCAGATTCCCGGCCGGGCCAATATTGTTGATTTAATATAGCTCCTCAGGCGGGGGAGCTTTATCAGTTTGTTGCCGGGTATTCCTGAATGGTGACCTGGAATGTTAACTGCCTGTCGTCACGCATTACTACTACAGGAATCACTGAACCAGGGCGAATTTCGGCAACCTGATCCATTGTCTCCAAAGCGGAAACTGCAGGTTTGTTGTTCACGGAGATAATCACATCATTAACCTGAATACCTGCCAGAGCTGCCGGGCCATCCGGGGAAACTTCATTAACCACTATGCCCTGGAGTTGATCAATCCCATTAGCCTGGGAGTGCATCGGGGCAATTTCACGTCCGCCAATACCGATAAATCCACGAATTACCCGGCCATCACGAATCAGCTTATCCATAATTTTGGTTGCTAACTGGAAAGGAATCGCAAATCCAATCCCTTCTGGTGTTTCGCCGTCATTACTCTTATCAAAGGACAGTGTGTTAATACCCATCAATTCTCCCAGCGTATTTACCAGTGCACCACCGGAGTTACCGTGGTTGATGGAGGCGTCGGTTTGCAGGAAGTTTTGTCTTCCGCTGGGATTCAGACCAATACGCCCGGTAGCGCTGATGATCCCCTGAGTAATGGTCTGCCCCAAGTTGTAGGGATTACCGATAGCCAAAACCACGTCGCCAATGTGCGGTGTACGATTGGCATTAATTGGAATTGTCGGCAATCCACCGGTGGCGTTGATTTTCAAAACGGCCAGATCAGTCAGGCTGTCGGAGCCTACCAACAAGGCTTCAAATACACGACCATCCTGTAATGCGACGATAATTTGATCCGCATCGCTGATCACATGTTTATTGGTAATGATATAACCGCGCTGATCCATGATAACCCCGGAGCCCAGTCCACGGATCTCAAGTTTATTGCGGGAAGTGCTGTTAACTGCACGGTTATAGACGTTGACCACAGCCGGAGCTGCGCGGCGAACGGCCGGGTTGTAGCTGGCTGGCGTCTCATCGGTACTGTCATATTGCGGTGCAGAAAAAGGATTGATTGTCCGCAATGAGGGCATGGCGACCAGCAGCACGGCGCCAACAATTAAACCAATAGCAACTGAACGTAAGAGCTTCACAAACATGATGGAGGCGTCATAAAAATAAGGAACGGGAGCAGCATACCATGAGTTAACCGGACATCACACGTAAGGCTGATGCCCGGTTTGCTACATTAACGCAGGAGGAGATAAAGGGTGTCGTTGCCACGCAAAATCTGCAAAGCAATGATCGCCGGTTTTGCTTCCAGTGTTTTACGCATCTCAGCAATTGAGTTCACGCGATCACGGTTAATTCCAATAATCACATCGTCTTTCTGCAGGCCTGATTGTGCCGCCGGACTGCTTTTCTCAATATTTTCAATGCGGATACCTTTGGTACCATCTTTTAGTTGTGTATCGCTAAGCGTTGCGCCCTGTAGCGCTGGGGCGATCATCTCTGCGCTGGCAGAAGATGAGGTGCTGGTATCCAGCGTGACTTCAACCTCCAGTGGCTTGCCATTACGCAACAGGCCCAGTTTGACTTTAGTGCCAGGTTCGGTCGTGGCAATGCGGGAACGTAGCTCGGCAAAGCTGGTCAATGGCTTCCCATTGAGACTAGTGATGATATCGCCTGACTTGATACCTGCTTTCGCTGAACCGGAGTTTGGCATGACTTCACTGACAAATGCGCCACGTTGCACATCCAGCTTGAACGCTTTGGCGATATCAGCGGTCATCTCCGTACCTTTAATTCCGAGCAACCCACGTTTTATCTCGCCGAAATCAATCAGTTGCTGAGCCAGAGTGCGCGCCATATTACTTGGGATGGCGAAGCCAATACCTACACTGCCCCCACCTGGTGCCAGAATAGCAGTATTAATCCCAATCAGTTCGCCATTAAGGTTAATAAGGGCACCACCAGAGTTACCCCGGTTGATTGAGGCGTCAGTTTGAATAAAGTTTTCCAGACCTTCCAGATTTAGCCCGCTACGACCTAACGCCGAGATAATCCCGGAGGTCGCGGTTTGCCCCAGACCAAAAGGGTTACCCACCGCCACGGCAAAATCACCGACACGTAATTTGTCGGAATCAGCAATGGTAATTTGTGTCAGTTTGCTGGGATTTTGAATTTGCAACAGGGCGATATCGCTCTGATCGTCGCTACCAATCAGTTTCGCATCGAACTCGCGCCCATCATTGAGCTGGATGCTGATTTTCTGCGCCTGATTTATGACATGGTTATTGGTGAGAACATAGCCTTTAGCTGCATCGATAATGACACCTGATCCGAGTCCTTCAAAAGGCTGTGAAGGTCCTTCTGGCAGGTCATCGCCAAAAAACTTTTTGAATTCTTCCGGTATATTCTGGCTTTGAACAGCTGTGCCTTCGACTCGAACGCTGACCACCGCAGGTAATACTTTTTCCAACATGGGGGCGAGGCTGGGTAAAGGTGCCTGACCAGCAACCTGGCCGGGAATTGATGCTGCGGCTTGATACGGTGCCGCGAGAATTAACCCGACACTTAACGCTAATACACTCAACAGCTGGGTTTGCTTTTTCATATTCCGGCTCTCGTACCTTGAGTGATAAGGAAAATCGATTCAAAACAGATTGATGTTATTGAATTTCTAATCTGCGAACAATCAGATGTCAGATTAAATGATAGTCGGGCCAGGACAGAAGAGGAGGGCGCAATGGCTGCGCCCGAAAAATAAATTAATCGCGTTTTGCGCCACTACGCAGCAGGCCGGAAGCGCCTTCGGAATAGTCACGCGGCATTTGCACCGGTGCCTGATCATTACTGGCTTCAGATTCCGCCAGACGGTTGCGGAACGGGTTAGCCTCCGCAGACAGCTCCGGCAGCAGGCTGCTGGAGCTTTTCGCCATATGCTGGTACAGCTGGCGATAGTCGTGCGCCATGGTGTCCAGTAATTCGGCGCTGCGGGCAAAGTGGTTAACCAGCTCTTCGCGGTACTCATCCAACTCAGCTTTATTTTTTTCCAGTTCGTACTGCAACGCCTGTTGTTGACGTAATTTACGATTACCAAAACGCATGGCCACGGCACCGATAATGATGCCGACGACTAACCCAATTAGCGCATATTCCCAGGTCATGAACATCTCCCGTTGTCTTTTGTTTCCGTAGGGTGTTGGCTTCAGGCTCCATGCCTGCGGCTGATAATGCCACTATAACCGTTAATCCCGTAGAAGTGGAATCCCGACAGCATATCACGTAGTGTAGAACGGCCTTTTTTTCGCCAGGCATGAACTACGACAGATAAAGTATTCGAGGAATAACAATAACATCATGCAAAGCTTTACCCCAACATCGCGTTACCTCCAGGCTCTGAAAGAGGGTAGTCACCAACCGGACGACGTACAAAAAGAGGCGGTGAATCGACTGGAAACGATTTATCAGGAGTTAATTAACGGTACGCCAACAGCGCCCAAAGCGAGCGGGTTAATGGTGCGGATCGGAAAACTGCTGGGAAAACGCGAAGATACAACTAATGCACCCGTGCGCGGGTTGTATATGTGGGGCGGGGTAGGACGCGGGAAAACCTGGCTGATGGACCTTTTCTATCAAAGCCTGCCGGGAGAGCGGAAACAGCGTCTGCACTTTCACCGTTTTATGCTGCGGGTACATGAAGAGCTAACTGCTTTGCAGGGGCAGACCGATCCGCTGGAAATTATTGCCGATCGCTTTAAAGCAGAAACTGACGTGCTCTGTTTTGACGAATTTTTTGTTTCTGATATTACCGATGCCATGCTACTTGGCGGCCTGATGAAAGCCCTGTTCGCCCGCGGTATTACCCTGGTAGCGACGTCAAATATTCCGCCGGACGAACTTTATCGAAATGGCCTGCAACGTGCGCGTTTTTTGCCTGCAATCGATGCCATTAAACAGCATTGTGATGTAATGAACGTGGACGCTGGTGTTGATTATCGACTGCGTACGCTCACTCAGGCGCACCTGTGGCTTTCGCCACTCAACGATGAAACCCAGGCGCAAATGGATAAACTATGGTTGGCGCTGGCGGGGGCGAAACGAGAAAATTCACCGACGTTAGAAATCAACCATCGGCCGTTGGCGACAATGGGCGTCGAGAACCAGACGCTGGCGGTCTCTTTTACTACGCTGTGCGTTGATGCCCGCAGTCAGCATGACTATATTGCGCTCTCACGTCTCTTTCACACGGTCATGTTGTTTGATGTACCAGTCATGACGCGGTTGATGGAGAGCGAAGCGCGGCGCTTTATTGCGCTGGTGGATGAGTTTTACGAGCGCCATGTCAAATTAGTGGTGGGTGCAGAAGTGCCGCTATATGAAATTTATCAGGGCGAGCGGCTGAAATTTGAGTTCCAGCGTTGCCTGTCACGTCTGCAAGAGATGCAAAGCGAAGAGTATCTGAAGCGCGAGCATTTAGCGGGTTAAAACCTGCCACAAATCACAAAAAGGGGTCGATCTTTGACCCCGACTTCTCTATAATCCTGCGACCCCACGTTACAAGAAAGTTTTTTTCCCAAAACTTTTTGTGTGCTGGCATAGGCTATTCGAAGGGGTAGGTTTGCCGGACTTTGTCGTGTGAACCTCAACAATTGAAGACGTTTGGGTGTTCACCAACGTGTAACTATTTATTGGGTAAGCTTTTAATGAAAACTTTTACAGCTAAACCAGAAACCGTAAAACGCGACTGGTATGTTGTTGACGCGACCGGTAAAACTCTGGGCCGTCTGGCTACTGAACTGGCTCGTCGCCTGCGCGGTAAGCACAAAGCGGAATACACTCCGCACGTAGATACCGGTGATTACATCATCGTTCTGAACGCTGACAAAGTTGCTGTAACCGGCAACAAGCGTACTGACAAAGTGTACTATCACCACACCGGCCACATCGGTGGTATCAAACAAGCGACCTTTGAAGAGATGATTGCTCGCCGTCCTGAGCGTGTGATTGAAATCGCGGTTAAAGGCATGTTGCCAAAAGGCCCGCTGGGTCGTGCTATGTTCCGTAAACTGAAAGTTTACGCGGGTAACGAGCACAACCACGCGGCACAGCAACCGCAAGTTCTTGACATCTAATCGGGATTATAGGCAATGGCTGAAAATCAATACTACGGCACTGGTCGCCGCAAAAGTTCCGCAGCTCGCGTTTTCATCAAACCGGGCAACGGTAAAATCGTAATCAACCAACGTTCTCTGGAACAGTACTTCGGTCGTGAAACTGCCCGCATGGTAGTTCGTCAGCCGCTGGAACTGGTCGACATGGTTGAGAAACTGGACCTGTACATCACCGTTAAAGGTGGTGGTATCTCTGGTCAGGCTGGTGCGATCCGTCACGGTATCACCCGCGCTCTGATGGAGTATGATGAGTCCCTGCGTGGCGAACTGCGTAAAGCTGGCTTCGTTACTCGTGACGCTCGTCAGGTTGAACGTAAGAAAGTCGGTCTGCGTAAAGCACGTCGTCGTCCGCAGTTCTCCAAACGTTAATTGGTTTCTGCTTACGCAGATTACCATTGGCGAAAAAACCCGCTTCGGCGGGTTTTTTTATCGCCAAAGTGGGTCTGGTTTTGTCGCATTCTTCTGATTGTCGCCTCTTTTTCCCCATTTCCAGAATCGACTCACCACAAAGGTCGCAAAATCTGGTAAACTATCATCCAATTTTCTGCCCAAATGACGGGTATTGTTCATTTTTTGTTTGCGTTCCGAACATGAATGACGCATCCGCTGGCGGGTAACATCACTTCTGACTGGCCATATGTTGGCTGGTAGCAGTAAAAATTCTGACTATACCTGGAGGTTTTCATGGCTGTCGCTGCCAACAAACGTTCGGTAATGACGCTGTTTTCTGGTCCTACTGACATCTATAGCCATCAGGTCCGCATTGTGCTGGCTGAAAAAGGTGTTAGCTTTGAGATCGAACACGTGGAAAAGGACAATCCGCCTCAGGATCTGATTGACCTCAACCCGAATCAGAGCGTACCGACCCTGGTTGATCGTGAGCTGACCCTGTGGGAATCTCGCATCATTATGGAATACCTTGATGAGCGTTTCCCTCATCCGCCGCTGATGCCGGTTTACCCGGTTGCACGTGGTGAAAGCCGCCTGTACATGCACCGTATCGAAAAAGACTGGTACTCACTGATGAATACCATCATGAACGGTTCTAATGCAGAAGCTGATGCTGCGCGTAAACAGCTGCGCGAAGAGTTGCTGGCTGTCGCACCAGTTTTCGGTCAGAAGCCTTATTTCCTGAGCGATGAATTCAGCCTGGTAGACTGCTATCTGGCACCGCTGCTGTGGCGTCTGCCGCAACTGGGGATTGAGTTCAGCGGTCCGGGCGCGAAAGAGCTGAAAGGCTATATGACGCGCGTCTTTGAACGTGATTCCTTCCTCGCTTCCTTAACAGAAGCCGAACGCGAAATGCGCCTCGGTCGGAGTTAATCTGTATGGATTTGTCACAGCTAACACCACGTCGGCCATACCTGCTTCGTGCATTTTACGAATGGCTGCTGGATAACCAGCTCACACCGCATCTGGTGGTGGATGTGACGCTTCCCGGCGTGAAAGTCCCGATGGAATATGCGCGTGATGGGCAAATTGTTCTGAACATTGCACCGCGTGCCGTGGGAAATCTTGAACTGGCAAATGATGAAGTGCGTTTTAATGCGCGCTTTGGTGGCGTTCCTCGCCAGGTCTATGTTCCGCTGGCAGCCGTGTTAGCAATTTATGCACGAGAAAATGGTGCGGGCACTATGTTTGAGCCGGAAGCGGCTTACGACGAAGAAATCGCAAGCCAGAATGATGACGAAACCACTTCTGCTGATGAAAGCGAGACGGTGATGTCGGTCATTGACGGTGATAAGCCCGATCATGACGATGACAATAATCCTGATGACGAGCCGCCACAGCCTCCACGAGGTGGACGCCCGGCATTGCGGGTTGTGAAATAAATGATAAACAGGCCCATGTGGCCTGTTTTGCTATCTACCTTCTTTTCGTCTGATTTTGATACTGTGTTACGATAACTTCGTTATTATCCGTTAACGCATTTTCCCAGAAAGAGCCTTATGAACGCATTTGATCCGCAAGCTGAAGATTCTACTACTACTATCGGTCGCAACTTGCGCAGCCGCCCGCTGGCGCGTAAAAAACTCTCCGAAATGGTGGAAGAAGAGCTGGAGCAGATGATCCGCCGCCGCGAGTTTGGCGAAGGTGAGCAGTTGCCGTCTGAGCGCGAACTGATGGCGTTCTTTAACGTCGGGCGACCTTCGGTGCGTGAAGCGCTGGCAGCATTAAAACGAAAAGGTCTGGTGCAAATAAACAATGGAGAACGCGCCCGCGTCTCGCGTCCTTCGGCGGACACCATCATCGGCGAGCTTTCCGGCATGGCGAAAGATTTCCTTTCTCATCCTGGCGGGATTGCCCATTTCGAACAATTACGTCTGTTCTTTGAATCCAGCCTGGTGCGCTATGCGGCTGAACATGCCACCGATGAGCAAATTGATTTGCTGGCAAAAGCACTGGAAATCAACAGTCAGTCGCTGGATAACAACGCGGCATTCATTCGTTCAGACGTTGATTTCCACCGCGTGTTGGCGGAGATCCCCGGCAACCCGATCTTTATGGCGATCCATGTTGCCCTGCTCGATTGGCTGATCGCCGCGCGCCCAACCGTAGCTGATCAGGCTCTGCACGAGCATAACAACGTTAGCTATCAACAGCATATTGCGATCGTTGACGCGATCCGCCGCCACGATCCCGATGAAGCCGATCGCGCGTTGCAATCGCATCTCAACAGCGTTTCTGCCACCTGGCACGCCTTCGGCCAAACCACCCACAAAAAGAAATAATGCCACTTTAGTGAAGCAGATCGCATTATAAGCTTTCTGTATGGGGTGTTGCTTAATTGATCTGGTATAACAGGTATAAAGGTATATCGTTTATCAGACAAGCATCACTTCAGAGGTATTTATGGCAACGAATTTACGTGGCGTAATGGCTGCACTCCTGACTCCTTTTGATCAACAACAAGCACTGGATAAAGCGAGTCTGCGTCGCCTGGTTCAGTTCAATATTCAGCAGGGCATTGACGGCTTATATGTCGGGGGGTCGACCGGCGAAGCCTTTGTACAAAGCCTTTCCGAGCGTGAACAGGTACTGGAAATCGTCGCCGAAGAGGCGAAAGGCAAGATTAAACTCATCGCTCATGTAGGTTGCGTCAGCACTGCTGAAAGCCAACAGCTAGCGTCTTCAGCCAAACGTTATGGCTTCGATGCCGTCTCCGCCGTCACGCCGTTCTACTACCCTTTCAGCTTTGAAGAACACTGCGATCACTATCGGGCAATTATTGATTCGGCGGATGGGTTGCCGATGGTGGTGTACAACATTCCGGCGTTAAGCGGCGTTAAACTGACCCTGGATCAGATTAACACTCTGGTTACGTTGCCTGGTGTCGGCGCGCTGAAACAGACCTCTGGCGATCTCTATCAGATGGAGCAGATCCGTCGTGAACATCCGGATCTGGTGCTCTATAACGGTTACGACGAAATCTTTGCTTCTGGTTTGTTGGCGGGCGCTGATGGTGGTATCGGCAGTACTTACAACATTATGGGCTGGCGTTATCAGGGTATCGTGAAGGCGCTGAAAGAAGGGGATATCCAGACCGCGCAGAAACTGCAAACTGAGTGCAACAAAGTCATTGATTTACTGATCAAAACGGGCGTATTCCGCGGCCTGAAAACGGTCCTGCATTATATGGATGTCGTTTCTGTGCCGCTGTGCCGCAAACCGTTTGGTCCGGTAGATGAAAAATATCTGCCAGAACTGAAGGTGCTGGCCCAGCAGTTGATGCAAGAGCGCGGGTGAGTTGTTTCCCCTCGCTCGCCCCTACCGGGTGAGGGGAAATAAGCGCATCTGTACCCTACAATTTTTATACCAAAGCGTGTGGGCATCGCCCACCGCGGGAGACTCACAATGAGTACTACAACCCAGAATATCCCGTGGTATCGCCATCTCAACCGCGCACAATGGCGCGCATTTTCCGCTGCCTGGTTGGGATATCTGCTTGACGGTTTTGATTTCGTTTTAATCGCCCTGGTACTCACCGAAGTACAAGGTGAATTCGGGCTGACGACGGTACAGGCGGCAAGTCTGATCTCCGCAGCCTTTATCTCTCGCTGGTTCGGCGGCCTGATGCTCGGCGCTATGGGTGACCGCTACGGGCGTCGTCTGGCAATGGTCACCAGTATCGTTCTCTTCTCGGTCGGGACGCTGGCTTGTGGCTTCGCGCCAGGCTACATCACCATGTTTATTGCTCGTCTGGTCATCGGCATGGGGATGGCGGGTGAATACGGTTCCAGCGCTACCTATGTCATTGAAAGCTGGCCAAAACATCTGCGTAACAAAGCCAGTGGTTTTCTGATTTCCGGCTTCTCGGTGGGTGCCGTCGTTGCCGCTCAGGTCTACAGCCTGGTGGTTCCGCTCTGGGGCTGGCGTGCATTGTTTTTTATCGGCATCTTACCAATCATCTTTGCTCTCTGGCTGCGTAAAAACATCCCGGAAGCGGAAGACTGGAAAGAGAAACACGCAGGTAAAGCACCAGTACGCACAATGGTGGATATTCTCTACCGTGGTGAACATCGTATCGCCAATATCGTGATGACACTGGCGGCGGCCACTGCGCTGTGGTTCTGCTTCGCCGGTAACCTGCAAAATGCCGCAATCGTCGCAGTTCTCGGGCTGTTATGCGCCGCAATCTTTATCAGCTTTATGGTGCAGAGTACGGGCAAACGCTGGCCAACGGGCGTAATGCTGATGGTGGTCGTGTTATTTGCTTTCCTCTACTCGTGGCCGATTCAGGCTCTGCTGCCAACGTATCTTAAAACTGAACTTGCTTATAACCCGCATACGGTTGCCAATGTGCTGTTCTTTAGTGGCTTTGGCGCGGCGGTGGGTTGCTGCGTCGGTGGCTTCCTCGGTGACTGGCTGGGAACCCGCAAAGCGTACGTTTGTAGCCTGTTGGCCTCGCAACTGTTGATTATTCCGGTATTTGCAATTGGTGGTGCAAACGTCTGGGTGCTCGGTCTGTTACTGTTCTTCCAGCAAATGCTTGGTCAGGGCATCTCCGGGATTTTACCGAAACTGATCGGCGGTTATTTCGATACCGACCAGCGTGCGGCGGGGCTGGGCTTTACCTACAACGTTGGCGCATTGGGTGGTGCACTGGCCCCAATCCTCGGCGCGTTGATCGCTCAACGTCTGGATCTGGGCACTGCTCTGGGATCGCTTTCGTTCAGTCTTACATTTGTGGTGATCCTGCTGATTGGTCTGGATATGCCTTCCCGCGTTCAGCGTTGGCTGCGCCCGGAAGCGTTGCGTACTCATGACGCTATCGACGGCAAACCATTTAGCGGTGCCGTACCGTTTGGCAGCGCTAAAAACGATTTAGTCAAAACCAAAAGTTAATCCTGTTGCCCGGTCCTGGACCGGGCCTTTTGCTAAGGGAAGATGTATGTCGTTACTTGCACAATTGGATCAAAAAATCGCTGCTAACGGTGGCCTGATTGTCTCCTGCCAGCCGGTTCCGGACAGCCCGCTCGATAAACCGGAAATCGTCGCTGCTATGGCATTAGCGGCAGAGCAGGCGGGCGCGGTTGCCATTCGCATTGAAGGTGTGGCAAATCTACAAGCCACGCGTGCGGTGGTGAGCGTGCCGATTATCGGGATTGTGAAGCGCGATCTGGAGGATTCTCCGGTACGCATCACGGCCTATATTGAAGATGTTGATGCACTGGCGCAGGCGGGTGCGGATATTATCGCGATTGACGGCACTGACCGACCGCGCCCGGTTCCAGTTGAAACACTACTGGCGCGTATTCACCATCACGGTTTACTGGCGATGACCGACTGTTCAACGCCGGAAGACGGCCTGGCTTGCCAAAAGCTGGGAGCCGAAATTATTGGTACTACGCTTTCTGGCTATACCACGCCTGAAACGCCAGAAGAGCCAGACCTGGCACTGGTAAAAACATTAAGCGACGCCGGATGTCGGGTGATTGCCGAAGGACGTTACAACTCGCCTGCTCAGGCGGCGGATGCGATGCGCCACGGTGCATGGGCGGTGACGGTCGGTTCTGCTATCACGCGTCTTGAACACATTTGTCAGTGGTACAACACAGCGATGAAAAAGGCGGTGCTATGACTACACTGGCGATTGATATCGGCGGTACTAAACTTGCTGCCGCGCTGATTGGCGCTGATGGGCAGATCCGCGATCGCCGTGAACTTCCTACGCCTGCCAGCCAGACACCAGAAGCCTTGCGTGAAGCCTTAGCCGCATTAGTCTCTCCGTTACAAGCGCATGCGCAGCAGGTTGCCATCGCTTCTACCGGAATTATTCGTGACGGCAGCCTGCTGGCGCTGAATCCGCATAATCTCGGTGGATTGCTACACTTTCCGTTAGTCAAAACTTTGGAACAACTTACCGATTTGCCGACCATTGCCATTAACGACGCGCAGGCCGCAGCGTGGGCGGAGTATCAGGGGCTGGAAGGCGATATAACCGATATGGTGTTTATCACCGTTTCCACTGGTGTTGGCGGCGGTGTAGTGAGCGGCGGCAAACTGCTCACCGGCCCTGGCGGTCTGGCGGGGCACATCGGGCATACGCTGGCTGATCCTCATGGTCCAGTCTGCGGCTGTGGACGCACAGGTTGCGTGGAGGCGATTGCTTCTGGTCGCGGCATTGCGGCGGCGGCACAGGGTGAACTGGCGGGTGCGGATGCGAAAGCTATTTTCAAGCGAGTCGGACAGGGTGATGAACAAGCGCAGCAGCTGATTCACCGCTCCGCACGCGTGCTGGCAAGGCTGATCGCTGATATTAAAGCCACAACTGATTGCCAGTGCGTAGTGGTCGGTGGCAGCGTTGGTCTGGCAGAAGGGTATCTGGCGCTGGTGGAAACATATCTGGCGCAGGAGCCAGCAGCATTTCATGTTGATTTACTGGCGGCGCACTACCGCCATGATGCAGGTTTACTTGGGGCTGCGCTGTTGGCCCAGGGAGAAAAATTATGATGATGGGTGAAGTACAGTCATTACCGTCTGCCGGATTACATCCTGCGTTACAGGACGCGTTAACGCTGGCATTAGCCGCCAGGCCGCAAGAAAAGGCACCGGGTCGTTACGAATTACAGGGTGACAATATCTTTATGAATGTCATGACGTTTAACACTCAATCGCCCGTCGAGAAAAAAGCGGAATTGCACGAGCAATACATTGATATCCAGCTGTTGTTAAACGGTGAGGAACGGATTCTGTTTGGCATGGCAGGCACTGCGCGCCAGTGTGAAGAGTTCCACCATGAAGATGATTACCAGCTTTGCAGCGCCATTGAAAACGAGCAAACCATCATCTTAAAACCGGGAATGTTCGCCGTGTTTATGCCGGGAGAACCGCATAAACCAGGATGCGTTGTCGGCGAACCTGGAGAGATTAAAAAGGTTGTGGTGAAGGTTAAGGCTGATTTAATGGCTTAAAACTTAGTTCGTTTTAAAGATTCTGCAGACACTGTCTGCAGAATTCGAAACCGCTGAAATTAACGGCGTCTATAGCCTTCCTCTAGCACCGCCTGTGTTCGAACGAGTTCATCTGCGAGTCGTTTCTCATCAGGTAGTTGCATCTTATATTCGCTTGCCAGAACGGTGTTAGGCAAACCTGCCAGAGCATAATGCGCTTCTCCGACTCCTTTCTCTGCACAGAGAACCAGACCGATGGGCGGATTTTCATCCGGTAGCGTCCAGTGCTCTTTGGCGTAGTTGAGATACATATTCATCTGTCCGGCATCGCTATAGCTGAATTTGCCCACTTTTAGATCGACGATTAGCAGGCAGCGTAAACGGCGGTGGAAAAACAGCAGATCGACACGAAACCAGTTGTCATCAATGCGTAACCTTCGCTGTCGACCAACAAAGGTAAAATCATCCCCAAGTTCCAGCATGAAATCCATCAGGTGATTGATCAGCGCCTCCTCAAAATCGGATTCTGAGTATTCATCTTTCAATTCCAGAAATTCGAGCACAAAGGGATCGCGTATCGCCTGTTGCGGAAGAATATGCGTCTCGGCAGGAGCGTGTTGTTGCAGCATGGCTGATTTGTCATGTGACAGTAGTGTTCGCTCATAAAATTGGGTCGCAATTTGCCGTTCTAGCTGGCGAACAGACCAGCCACAGCGGAGCGTCTCTTTTTCATAAAAGCTGCGGGCGTCAGCATTTTTAACGGAAAGTAGACGGACGTAGGTGGACCAGGGCAGGGGGAACGATTTGGCAGACAGCGTCTGCCAAATCTTTGCCGATGGGAATTCTGCAGACGGTGTCTGCGGAATTCCCAATGGTGTTAATTCGCCAGACACTGTCTGGCGAATTTCAACATGTTGAAAAAAGAGGTAAAAAAGCCTCATTTGGCGTAAGTTTTTTGCAGAGAACCCACGCTTATACCTTAGACTTAAATCCTTTGATAGTCGCTTGATTAGCTGTGCACCATAAGCTGCTCTGGCCTCGCCACCTTGTTCAAATTCGACAATTCGTCGGCCAATTTCCCAGTATGTCGCGGTCATCAGCGCGTTAACGCTACGTACCGTTTCCGTTCGGGCGCTATCGACCAGATGAATAATGCCGTCGTGGATTTGCAGGTAGCCTGCTGTGGTTCCTTCTGAGAGCGATTCCATTATCTGTCCCTTTATATGGCGCAGTGTTGAATAATGGAATCAGCTATACGCCGGGCATCTGCCGGTAACAATCCAGATGTGCGTATTACATTGGTTTTCTTCAGATTATGCGAGGCGCTTTCCAGAACGAAAGGAGAATTTCAGCGCCGACTCTTTTCTGAGGAGGCGGCGCTGGGACAGAGCTTAAACTTCCAGCCAGTTCATAATACCGTCTGCCGCCTTACGACCTTCGGCAATAGCGGTCACCACCAGATCGGAACCACGGACGATATCGCCGCCAGCAAAGATTTTCGGGTTGCTGGTCTGGAAGGCGTTGTCGCTGCCTTCCGGGGCGATGATGCGGCCTTGGGAATCCAGCTCGACGCTGTGTTTTGCCAGCCATTCCATGTTGTGTGGACGGAAACCAAACGCCATGATCACCGCATCTGCCGGAACGATATGTTCGGAACCTGCAACGATCTCCGCGCGGCGACGGCCTTTGGCATCCGGTTCGCCCATTTCTGTGCGCACCATTTTCACGCCGCTGACTTTGCCGTTGCCGTTCACTTCAATACCCAGTGGCTGGACGTTGAATTTGAACTCAACACCTTCTTCCCGCGCGTTTTTCACTTCGCGGCGGGAACCCGGCATGTTCTCTTCATCACGACGATAGGCACAGGTAACGTGTTTTGCCCCCTGGCGTACAGACGTGCGTACGCAGTCCATCGCGGTATCGCCACCGCCAAGTACCACCACGCGTTTACCTTCCATGCTGACAAACGGTTCGTCGTTGGTTTCACCAAAGCCCATTAACTGTTTGGTGTTGGCGATAAGGAACGGCAGCGCTGCGTACACGCCATCGGCGTCTTCGTTTTCCAGTCCGCCACGCATTGATTGATAAGTCCCGACGCCAAGGAATACGGCATCATAATCACTCAGCAGATCGTCCAGCTGTACGTCGCGGCCCACTTCGGTATTGAGTTTGAATTCAATACCCATGCCAGTGAAGATTTCACGGCGGCGCGTCATTACCTCTTTTTCCAGCTTGAAGGCCGGAATACCGAAGGTCAGCAGGCCGCCGATTTCCGGGTGACGGTCGAAGACGACCGCTTTCACACCGTTGCGTGTCAGGACATCCGCACACGCCAGACCTGCCGGGCCTGCGCCGATAATCGCCACTTTTTTACCGGTTTGCTTCACGCCGGACATATCCGGACGCCAGCCCATTTCGAACGCTTTATCATTGATATAACGCTCAATGTTGCCGATGGTCACCGCGCCAAACTCATCGTTCAGCGTGCAGGAACCTTCGCACAGACGGTCCTGTGGGCAGACACGTCCGCAAACTTCCGGCAGGGTGTTAGTCTGGTGCGACAGTTCTGCCGCTTCAAAAATACGCCCCTCATTGGCGAGCTTCAGCCAGTTCGGGATGTAGTTGTGTACCGGACATTTCCACTCGCAGTATGGGTTGCCACACGACAGACAGCGGTCAGCCTGCGCTTTGGCCTGACCTTCGGAAAACGGCTCGTAAATTTCAACAAACTCAATTTTGCGGATCTTCAGCGGTTTCTTTGGCGGATCAACGCGCTGCAGGTCGATAAATTGATAAACATTCTGACTCATTGTTGCTACCCCTTACTGCGCCTGCACGCGCAACTCTGCTGCGCTACGACTACGGTGACCCAGCAGTGCTTTTACATCACTGGACTTCGGTTTAACCAGCGCAAATTTCGTGGCGAAGGTTGACCAGTTAGCCAGAATCTCTTCACCACGCTGGGAACCGGTATGCTGAACATGCTCGGTGATAAGACCACGCAGATGCTCTTCATGGATCGCCAGGGAGTCAACGCTTAAGACCTCGACCAGTTCCGGGTTAACGCGTTTGCGGAAATCGCCGCTTTCATCGAGAACGTAAGCGAAGCCGCCGGTCATGCCCGCGCCGAAGTTAACGCCGGTTTTACCCAGAATACAGACAATACCGCCCGTCATATATTCACAGCCGTTATCGCCAATGCCTTCTACCACGGTGATAGCACCGGAGTTACGCACGCCGAATCGTTCACCCGCGCGGCCTGCGGCATACAGACGACCACCGGTCGCGCCATACAGGCAGGTGTTGCCGATAATGCTTGCTTCATGGCTGCGGAAGGCTGAGCCAACCGGAGGACGAATGGCGATTAAGCCGCCCGCCATGCCTTTACCAACATAGTCGTTAGCATCGCCCGTCAGATACAGCTCCACGCCGCCCGCGTTCCACACGCCGAAGCTCTGGCCTGCGGTACCGTTGAAGTACACTTTGATCGGATCGGCTGCCAGCCCCTGATCGCCGTGCGTTTGGGCGATATAGCCTGAAAGCGACGCGCCAACAGAACGGTCGGTGTTGCGAATATCGAACCAGAAGGTTTTGCTCTGGCGTTCATCAACAAACGGTTTCGCCTGTTGCAGCAACTGCGCATTCAGCAGGCCGTTATCAAACGGCGGGTTGTTTTCGGTGCAGTAGAGCGCCTTACCTGGATGCGGCTCGGCAGTCTCCAGCAGCTTCGACAGCGCCAGTTTCTGCTGTTTGGCGGTGAAACCGTCCAGCTCTTTCAGCAGGTCGGTGCGACCAATCAGATCCACCAGACGCGTTACGCCCAGCTGTGCCATCAGCTCGCGGGTTTCACGGGCGATAAACTCAAAGTAGTTGGTCACTTTGAACGGCAGGCCGTGATAGTGATTCTTACGCAGCTTGTCATCCTGAGTTGCTACACCCGTGGCGCAGTTGTTCAGATGGCAAATACGCAGATATTTACAGCCGAGTGCCACCATCGGGCCAGTGCCGAAGCCGAAGCTTTCTGCGCCGAGAATCGCCGCTTTGATGATATCGACGCCGGTTTTCAGGCCACCATCGACCTGCAAACGGATCTTGTGACGCAAGCCGTTGGCAACCAGCGCCTGTTGGGTTTCAACAAGCCCCAGCTCCCACGGACAGCCTGCGTATTTCACCGATGAAAGCGGACTTGCGCCAGTGCCGCCGTCATAGCCTGCGATGGTGATTAAATCGGCATAAGCTTTCGCTACACCCGTGGCGATGGTGCCAACGCCCGGTTCGGACACCAGCTTCACGGAGATCATCGCTTTCGGGTTAACCTGCTTGAGGTCGAAAATGAGCTGCGCTAAGTCCTCGATAGAGTAGATATCATGGTGCGGCGGCGGAGAGATCAGCGTCACTCCGGGCACCGAATAGCGCAGTTTGGCGATGTAAGGAGTGACTTTGTCGCCCGGCAACTGACCGCCTTCGCCCGGCTTCGCGCCCTGGGCGACTTTAATCTGAATGACGTCAGCATTGACCAGGTACGCCGGAGTAACACCGAAGCGACCAGAAGCCACCTGCTTGATGCGCGACACTTTGTTAGTGCCGTAGCGCGCCGGATCTTCACCCCCTTCACCAGAGTTCGAGTTACCGCCGATGCTGTTCATCGCTTCCGCCAGCGCCTCGTGGGCTTCCGGGCTTAACGCGCCGATAGACATCGCGGCGGTATCGAAGCGTTTAAACAGTTCGCTTGCCGGTTCAACATCAGCAATGTTGACCGCGTTTTCACCCGGTGTAATCGCCAGCAGATCGCGCAGTGTGGTTGCCGGACGCTCATTAACCAGCTTTGCGTATTCCTGATAGTCGCTGTACTCGCCACTCTGTACCGCCTGTTGCAGTGTGCGTACGACGTCCGGGTTGTAGGCGTGGTATTCTCCGCCATGGACGTATTTCAACAGGCCGCCCTGGCTGATAGGCTTGCGCGCCAGCCAGGCACGTTTCGAGAGATTCAGCAGATCCTGCTGGAAGTCTTCAAAGCTCGCCCCACCAATGCGACTGACCGCCCCCTGGAAGCACAGGCCCACTACATCATCGTGCAGACCGACCGCTTCAAACAGTTTCGAGCAGCGGTAAGACGCGATGGTGGAGATGCCCATTTTGGACATGATTTTGTACAAGCCTTTGTTGATGCCGTTACGGTAGTTGAGCATCACGGTACGATAATCTTTGGCAATCGCGTGGGTGTCTACCAGGCGGCCCAGCGTTTCATAGGCCAGGTACGGATAAATAGCCGTCGCGCCGAAGCCCAGCAACACGGCGAAGTGGTGCGGGTCGCGGGCGCTGGCGGTTTCGACGATGATGTTGGCATCGCAACGCAGGCTTTGATCGACCAGACGAGTCTGGATCGCGCCAACCGCCATCGGAGCCGGAACCGGCAGGCGATCTTTAGCGATATTCCGGTCAGAAAGCACCAGCAGCACGGTGCCGCTACGCACCATCTGTTCTGCTTTGTCGCACAGCTCTTTGACCGTCGCTTCGAGCGTGGTTTTAGTGACGTCAAAGGTGATATCCAGCGTATTTGCGCGGTAGTGCTCCTCTTTCATCGTCGTGAGCTGTTTGAAATCGGAGTAGAGCAGAATCGGCGATTTAAAGCTTAAACGGTGCGCCTGGCCCTCTGCTTCACAGAAGACGTTCATTTCACGCCCGATGCTGGTGGCGAGCGACATAACATGCGCTTCACGCAGTGGGTCGATTGGCGGGTTGGTGACCTGGGCAAACTGCTGACGGAAGTAGTCGTAAATAATACGCGGCTGGCTGGAGAGCACGGCGAATGGGGTGTCGTCGCCCATCGAACCGACGGCTTCCTGACCGTTTTCACCCAGGACGCGGATCACAGAGTCCAGTTCTTCCGCGCTGTAGTTAAACTGTTTCTGGTAGCTGGCAAGCGTGTCGTCGTCCAGTTCGCGGCTACCCACTTCTTCATCGGGCAAATCTTCAAACGGCACCAAACGGCGGACGTTTTTCTCCATCCACTCTTTATATGGATGGCGGCTTTTCAGATCGTCATCGGTTTCTGCCGAGTGCAGAATGCGCCCACTGCGGGTGTCGATCACCATCAGTTCACCCGGCCCTACGCGGCCTTTTTCGACCACTTCGTCAGGCTGATAATCCCAGATGCCAACTTCAGAGGCGCAGGTGATGAGCTTATCTTTGGTGATGACGTAGCGCGCCGGACGCAGACCGTTACGGTCGAGGTTACAGGCGGCAAAACGACCATCGGACATCACGATCCCCGCCGGGCCATCCCACGGCTCCATATGCATGGAGTTAAAGTCGAAGAACGCGCGCAGCTCCGGGTCCATATCCGGGTTGTTCTGCCAGGCGGGTGGCACTAACAGACGCATGGCGCGGATGATATCCATCCCGCCCGCCAGCAGCAGTTCCAGCATGTTATCCATGGAACTGGAGTCAGAACCGGTTTCGTTGACGAACGGTGCGGCGTCGTGCAGGTCAGGGATCAGCGGCGTCTGGAATTTATAAGTACGGGCGCGCGCCCATTGGCGGTTACCGGTAATGGTGTTGATTTCGCCGTTATGCGCCAGATAGCGGAACGGCTGCGCCAGCGGCCAGCGCGGTACGGTGTTAGTGGAGAAGCGCTGGTGGAACAGGCAGATGGCTGATTCCAGGCGCAGGTCCGCAAGATCCAGGTAGAAGCGCGGCAGATCCGCCGGCATACACAGACCTTTATAGATATTGACCAGATTCGACAGGCTACAGACGTAGAAGTCTTTATCTGCTTCGAGACGCTTTTCTATGCGGCGGCGGGCGATAAACAGACGGCGCTCCATATCGCGCGGACGCCAGCCTGCTGGGGCGTTAACGAAAATTTGCTCAATGCGCGGCAGAGAGGAGAGGGCAATTTCACCCAGCACGCCTTCGTTGGTGGGGACATCACGCCAGCCGACAATCGACAAGGTTTCGCGTAGCAGCTCTTCTTCAACGATGCGGCGTGCGGCCGCGGCGAGTTCAGGATCTTTATTCAGGAAGAGCATCCCGACGGCGTAGTTTTTCGCTAAACGCCAGCCTCGCTCCTGCGCAACGATGCGAAAAAAGCGATCCGGTTTTTGTAACAGCAAGCCGCAACCGTCACCGGTTTTACCATCGGCGAGAATCGCGCCACGGTGCTGCATGCGGGCCAGTGCGTGTATTGCAGTACGCACTACCTTGTGGCTAGGTTCGCCTTCTATGTGGGCGATCAGGCCGAAACCACAGTTGTCCCTCTCAAGGGATTTATCGTACAACATATCGTGAACCTCCCCCAGGCTCTGCGGGAACCCCACTTCCGAACCGCTGCGCACGGGCACAGAAAGAGCGTGGCGACGGGGTTTGCGTTTCATACGCGTGCCTCGCATTCGCCCCCTTGTTGTCCTTTTCGCATCGGTTAATACGGTGAAGAGGGGATCTCAATTACTGCATAAATATGATGAGCAGGCTGCTCATCCAGAAAGCTTCCAGCGGATTTCCAACTTATCGGGAAAGCTGATACAGGTCAAATGGCAAGCTTATTGGTACAGAAATGTGCTTTAGCGCAAAATTCTTTATTAATTGGCTGAAATTAAAATGGATTTTCTATTTAAGGCTAAAAGGGGCGTCGTTAGAGAAACAGCCAATTCCTGACTGTCATAAAGGCGTGTTAACCCTTATCCTGCCTTGAACTGACGAGAAAAGCAGTATTTTATACTGCATTAATGAGTAATGACGTTTCATACTACTGTTTTTGACTAAAACCCATAAGGAGATAAAAAAATATGGCACAAGATAAGCAAAAGTGATTATGCATGAAATTTCGTTAATTTTGATTAATTATGCAATTAATAAAAGCGGGGCGGGGCGATTGATCCAGGTCATCGCCGAATTGAGCTAAAACTGGCAGGCTTTGGCCTCTTTTCAAGGCGCGGTCTATCAGATTATGCAGTTACAGAAATTAGTCAATATGTTTGGTGGTGATCTCACCCGTCGTTATGGGCAAAAGGTGCATAAGCTGACGCTGCACGGCGGTTTTAGCTGCCCTAACCGTGACGGAACCATCGGGCGAGGTGGCTGCACATTCTGTAATGTTGCCTCGTTCGCCGACGAAGCGCAGCAACACCGCTCCATTGCCGAACAACTGGCGCACCAGGCGAATTTAGTTAACCGCGCTAAACGCTATCTGGCCTACTTTCAGGCGTATACCAGCACCTTTGCCGAAGTTCAGGTGCTGCGTTCTATGTATCAGCAGGCGGTGAGCCAGGCCAATATTGTCGGTTTGTGTGTTGGTACCCGCCCGGACTGCGTGCCGGATGCGGTGCTGGATCTGCTTTGCGAATATAAAGACCAGGGCTACGAGGTGTGGCTGGAGCTGGGGTTGCAAACCGCACACGACAAAACGCTGCATCGTATTAACCGTGGTCATGATTTTGCCTGTTATCAGCGTACGACCCAACTGGCACGTCAGCGTGGACTGAAGGTGTGTTCTCACTTAATTGTCGGCCTGCCTGGCGAAGGGCAGACGGAATGTTTGCAAACGCTGGCGCGAGTGGTTGAAACCGGCGTAGATGGTATAAAGCTGCATCCGCTGCATATTGTGAAAGGCAGCATTATGGCGAAAGCCTGGGAAGCGGGGCGTTTGAATGGTATTGAACTGGTGGATTACACGGTCACCGCCGGAGAAATGATTCGCCATACGCCACCGGAAGTCATCTACCACCGCATTTCCGCCAGCGCCCGTCGCCCGACGTTGCTTGCTCCGCTGTGGTGTGAAAATCGCTGGACGGGAATGGTCGAGCTGGATCGCTATCTGAATGAACATGGCGTACAGGGATCGGCGCTGGGACGTCCGTGGGTGCCACCTTCTCTTTAGTTGATGCGGGGAATTCCGCATTTCTCACACAATTTTCAACGTAACTGTCAGAATTGGGTATTATTGTGGCAGGTTGTCGTTAAGGAATTCCCCAATGAAGCAAATTCGTCTGCTGGCGCAGTACTATGTTGATCTGATGATGAAATTAGGTCTGGTGCGCTTCTCAATGCTGCTGGCGCTGGCCCTCGTTGTACTCGCCATTGTGGTACAAATGGCAGTGACCATGGTGCTACATGGTCAGGTTGAAAGCATTGATGTTATTCGTTCTATTTTCTTTGGTCTGCTGATTACGCCGTGGGCGGTCTACTTTCTTTCGGTGGTCGTCGAGCAACTGGAGGAGTCACGACAACGTCTGTCACGGCTGGTGCAAAAACTGGAGGAGATGCGCGAGCGCGATTTGAGCCTCAACGTTCAGTTAAAAGATAATATTGCCCAGCTAAATCAGGAAATCGCCGTTCGTGAAAAAGCCGAAGCCGAGTTGCAGGAAACCTTTGAACAACTGAAAATTGAAATTAAAGAGCGCGAAGAAACGCAGATCCAACTGGAACAGCAATCTTCTTTTTTACGTTCTTTCCTCGATGCTTCGCCAGATCTGGTGTTTTATCGCAACGAAGATAAGGAGTTTTCAGGCTGTAACCGCGCAATGGAACTCCTGACCGGAAAAAGCGAAAAGCAACTGGTACATCTGAAACCACAGGATGTGTATGCCCCGGATGTTGCTGAAAAGGTGATTGAAACCGACGAAAAAGTTTTTCGCCACAACGTGTCACTCTCTTATGAACAGTGGTTACAGTACCCGGATGGGCGTAAAGCCTGTTTTGAGATCCGGAAAGTGCCTTATTACGACCGGGTTGGTAAACGTCATGGGTTAATGGGATTTGGTCGCGATATTACAGAGCGCAAGCATTACCAGGATGCGCTGGAACAAGCCAGTCGCGATAAAACTACTTTTATTTCCACTATCAGCCACGAATTACGCACACCGCTTAACGGTATAGTAGGCCTGAGCCGAATTTTGCTGGATACCGATCTGAACGCCGAGCAGGAAAAATATCTTAAAACGATCCATGTTTCTGCAGTGACACTGGGTAATATCTTCAATGATATTATTGACATGGATAAAATTGAGCGTCGCAAAGTCCAGCTTGATAATCAACCCATCGACTTCACCGGATTCCTTGCCGATTTAGAAAATCTTTCTGGCCTGCAGGCGCAACAAAAAGGTCTGCGTTTTGTGATGGAGCCAACCTTACCGCTGCCGCATCAGGTGATTACCGATGGCACGCGTTTGCGTCAGGTCTTGTGGAATCTTATCAGTAACGCCGTTAAGTTCACCCAGCAGGGCAAAGTTGAAGTGCGGGTTCGCTACGATAAAGGTGAGATGCTGCACTTTGAAGTCGCCGATTCGGGGATCGGTATCCCGCAAGAAGAGCAGGATAAAATCTTTGCTATGTACTATCAGGTGAAGGATAGCCAGGGTGGAAAACCTGCTACCGGCACAGGGATCGGGCTTGCTGTATCTCGCCGTCTGGCGCGGGATATGGGCGGCGATATTAGTGTTTCCAGCGTACCGGGGCAGGGTTCGGTGTTTACCCTAACCGTGCGTGCACCAGCGGTAGCTGAAGAAGTTGACGATGTGTTCGAAGAAGATGATCTGCCGCTGCCAGCGTTAAATGTGTTACTGGTGGAGGATATCGAATTAAACGTTATTGTTGCCCGTTCAGTGCTGGAGAAATTAGGCAATAGTGTTGATGTGGCAATGACAGGTAAAGCGGCGCTGGAGATGTTTAAGCCAGGCGAGTATGACCTGGTGTTGTTGGATATCCAACTGCCAGATATGACTGGCCTTGATATTTCTCGCGAGTTAACTCGCCGCTACTCTCGTGATGATTTACCACCGCTGGTGGCACTTACTGCCAACGTACTGAAAGATAAAAAAGAGTACCTGGATGCCGGGATGGATGATGTGCTGAGTAAGCCGCTGTCCGTTCCGGCATTAACCGCGATGATCAAAAAGTTCTGGGATACTCAGGACGAAGAGGAGAGCACGGTGGCACCTGATGACAATAGCAAATCGCAAGAGTTACTTGATATTCCAATGTTGGAACAATATCTCGAACTTGTTGGACCGAAGCTAATTACCGATGGTCTTGCTGTCTTCGAGAAGATGATGCCCGGATATATGAGCGTGTTGCAGTCTAATCTGACTGCGCGCGATCAAAAAGGCATTGTTGAGGAAGGGCATAAAATCAAAGGTGCAGCGGGTTCCGTTGGGCTTCGTCACTTACAGCAACTGGGGCAGCAAATTCAGTCACCGGATCTCCCGGCATGGGAAGATAACGTTGGTGAATGGATTGAAGAGATGAAACAAGAGTGGCGTCACGATGTTGAAGTGCTGAAAGCGTGGGTGGCAAAGAACGGAAAAAAATGACCCCGGATTAACCGGGGTGCGCGAATACTGCGCCAACACCAGGGAAATTATGGCTGCGCCGTAAATTATTGTCGTTTGTAACCAAGGCGCAGCACTGTTTTTCAGGCCGCACGCAGTTAAGATAGCAAATCTTAAATCATTTGTTACATGAATCAGTTAAATGTGTGATGCGTAGCATTTTAATTAGATTAATTAATATGTTTTAGCCAGTGACAAAAGGAAAGTGCAATGAAAAAAATTGGCGTAATTCTCAGCGGCTGCGGCGTTTATGATGGCGCAGAGATTCATGAAGCTGTTTTGTCTCTTTTAGCAATTGCCCGTAGCGGTGCTCAGGCAGTTTGCTTTGCGCCAGATAAAACTCAGGCCGATGTGATTAATCATTTGACGGGTGAACCAATGGCAGAAACGCGCAATGTGCTGATTGAAGCTGCACGTATTGCACGTGGTGATATTCGCCCACTTTCGCAAGCTTCTGCTGAGGAGCTTGATGCGCTAATCGTTCCCGGCGGCTTTGGGGCAGCAAAAAATCTGAGCAATTTTGCCACATTAGGCAGCCAGTGTAGCGTTGACCGTGATCTGGTTGCACTGTGCCAGGCGATGCATAAGGCGGGTAAACCGTTGGGCTTTATGTGTATTGCGCCGGCAATGTTGGCGAAAATTTTTGCTTTCCCGGTACGCCTCACTATTGGTACAGATATCGACACCGCTGAAGTGCTCGAAACAATGGGTGCTGAACATGTGCCATGCCCGGTTGACGATATTGTGGTTGATGAAGATAACAAGATCATTACCACTCCGGCTTACATGTTGGCGAAGGATATCGCCCAGGCTGCACTGGGCATTGATAAACTGGTATCGCGCGTGCTGGTTCTGGCTGAATGAGTGTAAGGCGTTTCTTGCCCTCTTTTTTGCGCCGTTTTCTGTGGCGTGCGCTGATGATACTGGCGTTGTTTTGGGGCGGTGGTATTGCATTGTTCAGTATTGTTCCCGTGCCTTATTCGGCAGTGATGGCGGAGCGGCAAGTTAGCGCCTGGTTTCACGGTGATTTTTCGTATGTGGCTCATTCCGACTGGGTGAGCATGGATGAGATTTCGCCGTGGTTGGGGCTGGCAGTTATTGCTGCTGAAGATCAAACTTTCCCAGATCACTGGGGATTTGATATCGCTTCTATCGAAAAAGCTCTGGCGCAAAATGAACGTCACCCGGCACGAATTCGCGGTGCTTCGACGTTAACGCAACAAACGGCAAAAAATCTCTTCTTGTGGGATGGACGCAGTTGGTTGCGTAAAGGTCTCGAAGCTGGGCTGACGCTGGGAATAGAAACGGTCTGGAGTAAAAAGCGCATTCTGACCGTTTATCTGAATATTGCTGAGTTTGGGGATGGGGTGTTTGGCGTGGAAGCTGCGGCGCAGCGTTATTTTCACAAACCGGCCAGCAAGCTCACTGCATCAGAAGCGGCACTGCTTGCGGCAGTATTGCCTAATCCATTGCGCTTCAAGGTATCTGCGCCGTCGGGCTATGTACGTAGCCGTCAGGCGTGGATTTTGCGTCAGATGCGGCAACTGGGTGGTGAATCATTTATGACTCAGCACCACCTTTATTAAGCCTCTCGAGAAGAGAGAGACAATTTGTTTCTCTCTTTAGATGGCTTGTCGCTTTTTAAAGCTACGGCCAGTACTGGCTGTTTAATAAAGCGTTGCCATAACCTTTCCTGCTTACGACGACAGAACCATTTTGACCAGGTTGCCAACGGGATCAGTGTGCCTTCACCAATATTGTCGCATACGACCGGCACGACTTCAGACTCGCTGATACGATGGCAGAGAATGTTCTGTGGTTTCAGGGTCATGGTGACGATATAGTTATCGTGCAGATATTTCTTCAGCTTTTTCAGTAACTGACGTAGCACGACGACGTCTTCTTCGTAATGGCATTGTGCGGCGAACTCCGTCAAAGTGACAGAAGGTTTTCCGTCAAAATCCGCAATAACATCATATATATAGCCAGTTCCACAGTCCGTCTCTACTGTGCCGTGAAAGCGTGGGATACCGCTCCAGTCTTGCAGATAACGGGAAAGATGCGCGTAGTACTTTAATTCGCGACGAATCTCTTTATCCCCACCGCTACCGGTGTGATAAACGATTTTGATACAGCGCTGGGCATCTTCCGGATGCGCATAACACTTTCTATGTCTTCCGGTGCCCAGGGGATTCTGTTTTGACAGATATATCATCTGATCTCCTGGAAATATTTTCTGACAAACATTCAGTATGGCGACTCAAACTAAATATTAGTTAAACAAGAATACTTAATGTTTTCTTAATGTTTGTATGAGTGGTAAAAGCGCACTAAATGTACAAGTAATAAGGGGAGATAGAAAAACGCCGGGTGGCGCTTTTGAGATGGGGGAGAAATGGTGAGTAAAATAACTAGTCTTCGTCGAAACCTGACTCGAAGAGAGCGATAACTGCTGCCAGTGCTTCAACTTCCTGCGGCCCGGTTGCTTCAATTTCGATTTGACGACCTTTCGCAGAGTCCAGCATCAATAAGGCAATCACGCTGTTAGCTTCGGCTTCCGTGCCCTCATCATTACGCAGCAGAACTTCTGCATCAAAGCCCTGCATTAGCTCAAACAGTTTCATGGCGGGCCGGGCGTGCATACCCAGCTTATTAGTCACTTCAACAGTTTGTTTGACGGTCATGTTTTGCGTTTTTCCAGCGTGCGGTGGCGTGACTGTACGTTTTTACCGCGCGAGCGGAAGTAGTCTGCCAGTTGCTCTGCAATATACACCGAACGGTGTTTCCCGCCGGTACAACCAATGGCGACCGTCAGATAGCTACGGTTGTTGGTTTCCAGCATGGGTAACCATAACTCAAGGTAGCTACGTGTCTGGTAGATAAAATTGTGTACTTCTGTGTGCCTGTCGAGAAACGCGGCGACAGGCTTGTCGAGGCCCGTCATCGGTCGCAGTTTCGGATCCCAGTGCGGGTTAGGCAGGAAGCGCACATCAAACACATAATCTGCATCGATAGGAATACCGTGCTTGAAGCCGAAGGACTCAAAGACCATCGTCAGTTCACGCTCACGTTTACCCAGCAGGCGGGTACGCAGCATTTCTGCCAGTTCATGAACAGACATTTCGGAGGTATCGACAATAAGATCTGCCCGAGAGCGCAGCGGCTCCAGTAGATCACTTTCTTTGTCGATCGCGCTTTCCAGTGACAGATTTTTACTGGAGAGCGGGTGCAAACGGCGCGTGTCGCTATAACGGCGAATAAGCGTGTTGCGGTCGGCATCAAGAAACAGCAGTTGCGGAGAAAAAGCTTCCGGCAGGTTTGTCATCGCCTGTTCAAAAATCTCCGGCGATTCCGGCATATTGCGCACATCAATGCTGACGGCGGCAGATATCTCTCGCTCAGCCAGGGTGCGAGCAAGATCGGGCAGCAGGACTACGGGGAGGTTATCCACGCAATAAAAACCCATATCTTCCAACGCCCGCAGGGCAACGGATTTACCAGACCCTGAGCGACCGCTGACGATCATCAGTACCATGTACTGTTTCTCCTCACTACATCAAAAGGGGAGCCCCCGGTGGTGCTACGCCTCATTCTGATCCCCTTCGGTATCAGTAATGATTTTGTACAACTCCTCGTCACTTTGGGCGGCGCGCAGACGGCGACAAATAGTTTTATCGGCCAGGCGTTTTGCCACCAGCGACAGGGTGTGTAAATGCGTTTTGGTTTGATCTGCGGGTACCAGCAAGGCAAAAAGCAGATCAACAGGCTGGTTATCGATAGCATCGAAAGCAATAGGTGTTTCCAGTTGCACAAACACTCCAACGGCACGAAGCGTATCTTCTTCCAGCTTGCCATGAGGGATGGCGATACCATTGCCGATCCCGGTACTCCCCATTTTTTCTCGTGTCAGTATGGCTTCAAAGACCACTTGTGGTGGCAGGCTTAATTGTTTTGCCGCCAGTTCACTGATGATCTCCAGCGCACGTTTTTTACTTTGGCAGTGAACACCACTGCGCGTACATTCCTGGTTAAGTACACTACTGAGTTGTAGGGTCGTATCGTTATTTATCATAATTTCACCTAAGAACCTGCCCGTTAAGTTATCTGGGATCAGGTTCGGAGCGCTAACTGTACAAACGGCCCGTTGCGTTACACAACAGGCCCTCCTGCACCCGTTAACTGCCCGGACGATTAGTGTTGTTTCAGTTTATCTTTATGCTTAGTCAGTTGTCTTGCCAGTTTATCAATTAAGCCATCAATGGCGGCGTACATATCCTGACCTTCCGCACTGGCATGAATTTCTCCACCGTTTACATGCAGTGTCGCATCCGAGGTATGGGTAACTTTCTCCACCTTCAGCACAATATAAACCTGATTGATCCGGTCAAAATATTGTTCCAGTTTTGCGAATTTGGTGGTGACAAAGTCGCGCAGAGCATCGGTAATTTCGACGTTATTTCCAGTGATGTTTAGCTGCATAGTGTCTTCCTTATCGGTTGAGTCAAACCAGTTGTTTACGCTGATTTGACGGCGGAATGGATAAAGACTCTCGGTACTTCGCAACGGTGCGGCGCGCCACCATGATACCCTGTTCAGAAAGCATAGTTGCTAACTTGCTGTCACTCAGAGGTTTCGCGGGATTTTCTGCCGCTATCAGTTTCTTCACCAGCGCCCGAATCGCCGTTGATGAGGCTTCGCCTCCGCCTTCGGTATTAACATGGCTGGAAAAGAAATACTTCAGTTCAAAAATGCCTCGTGGACTGTGCAGATATTTCTGCGTGGTCACACGGGAAATCGTCGATTCGTGCATTTCGACGGCCTCGGCGATATCTGCCAGCACCATCGGTTTCATAAATTCTTCGCCTTGCTCAAAGAAGGCTTGCTGTTGTTCTACGATGCAGCGGCTGACGCGCAGTAATGTGTCGTTACGGCTTTCCAGACTCTTTATAAGCCATTTCGCATCCTGTAAGTTGCTGCGAATAAATTGGCTGTCGGCGTCATTACGTGCACCATTACACATTGCTGCATATTGTTGGTTAATTTGCAGACGAGGAATACTGTCGCTGTTGAGCTCCACTGTCCAGTGACCGTTATGTTTACGCACCAGCACATCCGGGATCACATATTCTGGCTCTCCCGTCTGGATCGACTGACCGGGACGGGGATCCAGAGACTGGATCAAATTAACCGCTTCTTTCAGCACATCTTCTTTCAGCCGCGTAACACGCATCAAGCTGCGAAAGTCATGATTTGCCAGTAGATCCAGGTGATCGCTGATGATTAATCGGGCTTCATCCAGCCAGGGGGTTGATTTGTCAAACTGGGAAAGTTGGATCAGCAAACAGTCACGCAGATCTTTTGCTGCGACACCGACAGGATCAAAACGTTGGATTCGTTTGAGAACGGCTTCGATCTCTTCGATGTCGATCTCTTCATCACCCATGCTTTCGAGAATATCTTCCAGCGAGACAGTGAGATAGCCGGTTTCATCAACAGCATCAACGATTGAAGTCGCAATAGCTCGATCGGTATCGGAAAAGGGCGTCAGCTCAACCTGCCACATCAGGTAATCTTGCAATGTCTGGGTTGTCTCACCCTGATAGACCGGGAGTTCGTCATCGATGTAATCACCACTGGTGCCCGATGGCGTACCTGCGGTATAGATTTCATCCCAACTGGCGTCGAGTGGCAGCTCCTCTGGCATCTCTTTTTGTTCGAGTGCGTCAGCGGTGTCCAGTGCTTCGCTATCCTGGGGCTGCTGAGTATCAACTTCTTCGTGAAGGTCGGTTTGCTCGAGCAGGGGGTTACTTTCCAGCGCCTGCTGAAGTTCTTGCTGGAGTTCCAGCGTCGACAATTGCAACAGACGAATCGCCTGTTGTAACTGAGGCGTCATCGCCAGTTGTTGGCTAAGCCTGAGTTGCAAACCTTGCTTCATGTTCAGAATCGTACTCTCCTGCTAAAACGTCGCAATTCTCTACCCTATCAGAGTCTGAAGTCTTCCCCAAGGTATACACGCTTAACGTGCTCGTCGTGTAAGATTTCTGTTGGTGTGCCGTGGGCGATCAAATGCCCCTGACTGACGATATATGCGCGTTCACATACAGCCAGCGTTTCACGCACGTTGTGGTCGGTAATAAGCACACCCAGACCACTATCTCGCAAGTGTTCAATAATGCGTTTGATATCGATAACAGAGATCGGGTCAACACCGGCAAAAGGTTCGTCAAGCAGAATGAATTTGGGATTGGCAGCCAGTGCACGGGCAATCTCCACGCGGCGGCGCTCGCCCCCGGAGAGTGACTGCCCCATGCTGTCGCGCAGATGTTCTATATGGAACTCTTCCATCAATTCGTTGGCGCGATCTTCACGTTGCTCATTGGTCAGATCATCACGAATTTGCAGTACAGCCATTAGGTTATCGTAAACGCTAAGACGACGGAAAATAGAGGCTTCCTGCGGTAAATAGCCAATGCCACGACGCGCGCGCGCATGGAGCGGCAGCAGACTAATATCTTCGTCGTCAATAATAATATTACCCGCATCGCGCGGCACAATACCGACAACCATATAGAAAGTCGTGGTCTTACCGGCACCGTTTGGGCCGAGCAAACCGACAATTTCACCAGAGTTTACGGTCAGGCTGACGTCTTCTACGACGCGGCGACCTTTGTACGCTTTTGCCAGGTTTTTTGCAGTTAATGTTGCCATAACGAATTAATTACCCTTTTTCTGCGCCGGGGCCTGGCCTTTATTGTTTTTATCCTGCAATTGCGATGGCACCAGAACGGTGGTTACGCGTTTGCCTTTATCGCTGAAGGCCTGCATTTTCTGTTCTTTCACCAGGTAAGTGATCTTGTCGCCTTTAATGTTGCTATCGACTTGTTGTAGATAAGCATTACCAGTGAGCACGACGAAATCTTTCGCCAGTTCGTAGTGCATCTTGGAGGCATGACCTTCGACCGGTTTACCGTTATCCTGCATTTGATAGAAGGTGGCCGGGTTACCGTAACCGTCGATCACTTCCTTACCTTGTTCACCACCCGGACGGGTGACGACCACTTTATCGGCATTGATCTTAATGGTGCCCTGGGTCACGACGACATTACCGGTGAAGGTCACGACGTTTCCCTGCATATCCAGAGACTGCTGATCAGATTCAATATGAATCGGCTGTTCAGTGTCACCAGTTACGGCGAGGGCCGGAATACTGGCGGCCAGAAGTGCGCTGGCAAGCGCAAGATTAAGGCTGTGTTTGTTTATTTTGAATTTCATATGAGGTTCTAACCTTTTCAATCAGCTCGGCGTTCTTGCTGCGTAAGTTGCCGCGCATTTTCAGGCCGCTGGAGTTAAATGTCGTACCGTATAACGTGACGAGATCTTCAGAAGTTACATCCTGCGTGATCAAGTTGATCTGGGCGTTATCCGTAGTAATTCTGCGTAGTTGAGCGTCAGGCACCAGCGCGTTGACTTCAACATGACCGTATAAATACAGCATCCGGTCATTGGTCAGCTTAGCTTTATCTGCTTTGATGGACCAGGTGGGAACCTTTTCCTTATCAAAGGTAGTTAAAACTGGCTGAGTAAACCACGAAACAGCTTGATCGGAATAGTATTCAACATGTTGCGCGATCAACCGATAGCTTAGAGCGCCTTCCGGGCTATAGACTAATGTGTCCGTATGCTCACTTTTGTATGTGGGATCATTGTTATTCACCACCACCTGAGCAGTATCTTCATTATCGGCCAGGTTGATACCAATCATCACCAGTACGGCCAACGACAGCAGAATGATAACCCAACGTCTGGCTTTACTCATATCGATTGCCCTTTGGCCTCATCAAGCTTGCCCTGTGCGAGTAATAACAGATCGCAGACTTCACGAACGGCACCGCGTCCGCCTGCAATTCTGGTCACGTAGTCTGCGCGTGGTAACAATAACGGGTGTGCATCGGCGACAGCGACGCTGAAGCCCACTTTTTCCATAACCGGCCAGTCGATCAGATCGTCACCAATGTAAGCGACGTTCTCTGGTGCAATCGCCAGTTTTGCCAGAAGATCAGCAAACGCAATTAACTTATCGGACTGCCCCTGATACAGGTGGTTGATCTTCAACGTGGCACACCGATCCTCTACAAGTTTAGCCTTTCGTCCGGTAATAATGGCGACTTCGATTCCTGAAGTGAGCGCACAACGAATGCCATAGCCATCCCGCACGTTGAAGGCCTTCAGCTCTTCGCCGTTATTGCCCATATAAATCAGGCCATCCGACAATACGCCATCAACATCCAGAATCAGCAACTGGATTTTCTCTGCTTTTGCCATGACCTCAGTACTTACGGGGCCGTAACAGGTCGCAAGCGACGTACCTGCTGTACTCATTTGGTTATCCTTGATTTCTAAACTACGCCTGCTCGCAGCAGATCATGCATATGTAACACACCGAGTAAATGGTCGCCATCAGCAACCAGTACGGAAGTGATATGGCGAGACTGCATTAGATTCAGTGCTTCAACGGCAAGAATGCCCGGGCGCACACGAATGCCCCCTGGCGTCATAACATCGGCAATGCCTAACTGGCGCACATCGACACC
Source organism: Escherichia fergusonii ATCC 35469 (assembly GCF_000026225.1). NCBI lineage: Bacteria > Pseudomonadati > Pseudomonadota > Gammaproteobacteria > Enterobacterales > Enterobacteriaceae > Escherichia > Escherichia fergusonii. Next base: position 3,261,484 of record NC_011740.1, on the reverse strand, counting down.
CATATCGAAGACGCGGCGCAAATCACCATCGGTGAAAATACCGTCAATCTTCATGTTGTCATCGCAAATCACCGTCATACCGAGATTTTTTCGGGTAATCTCCAGGAGAGCATCGCGCAGGCTGGCATTTTTAGTGACATGCGGGATCTCATCCCCCGTATGCATAATGTCGCTCACACGTAACAGGAGTTTACGTCCTAACGCACCGCCCGGATGGGAAAGCGCAAAATCTTCAGCAGTAAAGCCGCGTGCTTTCAGGAGTGCCACTGCGAGGGCGTCACCCATCACTAACGTTGCTGTTGTGCTACTGGTTGGGGCCAGCCCCAGCGGGCAGGCTTCTTTCGGTACTTTAACACAGAGATGGACATCTGCTGCACGCGCCATGCTGCTATCGGGTCGCCCGGTTATGCATATCAGGGGAACGTGCAGGCGCTTAAGTACCGGAATCAATGCGGCAATTTCACTGGATTCGCCAGAATTGGAGATGGCAATCACCACGTCCTGGGAAGTGACCATCCCCAAATCACCATGCGCTGCTTCACCAGGATGAACAAAAAATGATGGTGTTCCAGTACTGGCAAAGGTGGCCGCCATTTTCCGTCCAATATGCCCGGATTTACCCATCCCCATTACGATCACCTTACCTGTACACCAGAACAGTTTTTCACAGGCAAGGGTAAAATTCTGGTCAATGTACTGATCAAGATCGGCCAGGCCTTCACGTTCAATCGCCAGGACTTCTTTGCCTGCTTTCTGAAAGTCAAAACCCGGTTGTAACTCTAAATGCGACATAATGCGTTTCCAGTCATTCAACGAGAAGGGGCGAAAGCCAGTGCAGCATCGCCAGCCACAAAACAAAACCACCGGTCAACAGCACACCGACACTGCGACCAATTTGCTGCGGACGCCGCCAGCAAAGTAACGCGAATATAATGCTGACTACCAGCATTACGCTATAGTCACGAACCCAGGCCAGTGGATGAATTTCGCCGGGGGTTATCACTGCTGGCAGAGCCAGTACGATGACGATATTAAATATGTTTGCGCCGATGATATTTCCTACGGCAATATCATTTTCACCTTTGCGCACACCTGCGATCGCTGTTGCCAGCTCAGGCAGGCTGGTACCAATCGCGATCACCGTTAATCCGATGGTCATTTCACTAATAGCAAAATAGTTTGCCAGCACAGTGGCATTATCAACCACCATTCTGGTGGCGACAGGCATAATAATCAGCGCAATCCCCAGCCATAAAAATGCGACCGGTAAGCCACCTTCACGCGGTAATTCAGCCAGTTGCTCTCTGGTGAGACTGTCGTTGCCCTGACGTTCAGCCAGACGCGCGATTTTAACAATGAACAGCAGCCATAGCACGGCCAGAAGTAAAAGAAAGATACCATCGCTGCGTTTTAGTTGTCCGTCATAGAGTACGGAACCGGCTACGACCGCTATGAGTAACATTAATGGTAGCTCGCGCCGCAGAACATCAGAATGGACGGTAAAGGGGCGAATGAGCGCAGCAAGACCTAAAATGAGTAAGATGTTGGTAATATTTGAACCCAAAGCAGTACCAACAGCTAAATCCAGTTGACCATGCAGCGATGCCGCGAGAGAGACGATAATTTCCGGCAATGAAGTACCGATGCTGACAACAGTCATACCAATAATCAGCGGGGGAACACCCAATGTTCTGCAGATTATTGAGGCAGCAAACACTAAACGGTCGGCACCGTAAACCACCAGAAGTAAACCAATAATTAACAGCGCCGTAGCTAAAAGCATCAAAAATCCTTTCTTCAGGTATACTCGCCGCTCCACTGGAAGGAGTGTTGGAAGCCGTGACGAATTCTTAATTTTGACTTTATGCGGCTAAAAAGTAAAACAAATGCCAGCTTTCGCTAACCAGGGCGGGTAATAATCTGTAAATATATCAGGTCATGGTTAAAACCAGCACCATGCTGTAATTAACGAGGCAATACTAAAGGATGAATCAATGGGTCAGTCTGTGGCGAATTTAGTCGATTTGCGCGACGTCAGCTTCACTCGTGGCGATAGATGCATCTTCGATAACATTTCCCTGACGGTGCCGCGCGGAAAAATCACGGCGATTATGGGACCGTCGGGAATTGGTAAAACAACGCTGTTACGTCTTATTGGTGGGCAAATAGCGCCTGACCAGGGCGAGATCTTATTTGATGGCGAAAATGTTCCGGCAATGTCCCGTTCACGGCTGTATACCGTGCGTAAGCGCATGAGTATGTTATTTCAGTCGGGAGCGCTTTTCACGGACATGAACGTCTTTGATAACGTGGCTTACCCGTTGCGTGAACATACAACGCTACCTGCGCCGTTATTAAAAAGCACCGTAATGATGAAACTGGAAGCAGTTGGATTGCGTGGTGCTGCTAAACTGATGCCTTCTGAGCTTTCAGGGGGAATGGCCCGCCGAGCGGCATTGGCGCGGGCCATTGCGTTGGAGCCGGATCTTATCATGTTTGATGAACCCTTTGTTGGTCAGGATCCGATCACCATGGGTGTGTTGGTGAAGTTAATTTCTGAACTCAATAGCGCCCTGGGTGTCACCTGTATCGTGGTTTCGCATGATGTGCCAGAAGTACTGAGCATTGCTGATCATGCCTGGATCATGGCAGATAAAAAGATCGTTGCTCACGGTAGCGCAAAAGCATTACAGGAAAATCCAGATCCACGCGTGCGTCAGTTCCTGGATGGTATTGCTGACGGTCCTGTTCCGTTCCGTTATCCTGCGGGCGATTATCATTCTGATTTACTACCAGTGACAGGGAGTTGAACCGCTCATGCTGTTAAATGCACTGGCTGCGTTCGGGCGTAAGGGGATAACAACCCTCAGAACGTTTGGACGCGCCGGGTTAATGTTATTCAATGCGATTGTCGGTAAGCCGGAGTTTCGTAAACATACTCCGCTACTGATACGGCAAATTTATAATGTCGGCGTGCTTTCGATGCTGATCATTATTGTTTCAGGCGTCTTCATCGGTATGGTGCTGGGGCTGCAGGGCTACCTTGTCCTCACCACTTACAGTGCCGAAACCAGCCTCGGCATGTTGGTGGCGCTGTCTCTGCTTCGCGAGCTGGGGCCTGTTGTTGCAGCACTGCTTTTTGCTGGTCGTGCCGGTTCGGCACTTACCGCTGAAATTGGCTTGATGCGTGCCACTGAACAGCTTTCCAGTATGGAAATGATGGCAGTCGATCCGCTCCGGCGGGTGATTTCACCGCGTTTTTGGGCTGGAGTAATCTCCTTGCCATTGCTGACCATTATTTTTGTCGCCGTGGGGATCTGGGGCGGTTCACTGGTTGGCGTCAGCTGGAAGGGGATCGATGCAGGTTTCTTCTGGTCGGCGATGCAAAACGCCGTTGACTGGCGTCTGGATTTAGTTAACTGCCTGATTAAAAGCGTTGTTTTTGCCATCACTGTAACGTGGATCGCGTTATTCAATGGCTATGATGCGATTCCGACTTCTGCCGGGATCAGTCGGGCGACTACACGTACTGTTGTTCACGCATCTCTGGCAGTCCTGGGGCTGGATTTTGTGCTGACTGCACTGATGTTTGGGAATTGAGTTCATGCAAACGAAAAAAAATGAAATTTGGGTCGGTTTTTTTCTGCTGGTGGCGTTACTGGCAGCGCTATTTGTCTGCCTGAAAGCAGCCAATGTCACCTCTATACGTACTGAGCCGACTTATACCCTTTATGCGACTTTCGATAACATCGGTGGCCTGAAAGTACGCTCGCCAGTACGTATTGGTGGTGTTGTAGTGGGGCGCGTGTCTGATATCACTCTCGATCCGCAAACCTATTTGCCGCGTGTGACCCTGGACATTGAACAGCGCTATAACCATATACCAGATACCAGTTCTCTTAGTATCCGTACGTCCGGCTTACTTGGTGAGCAATATCTGGCTTTAAACGTCGGTTTTGAAGATCCAGAGTTGGGTACGTCTATCCTGAAAGATGGTGGCACCATTCAGGACACCAAGTCTGCGATGGTACTGGAAGACCTTATTGGTCAGTTCCTGTATAGCGGCAAGGGCGAAGAGAATAAGAATTCTGGCGATGCGCCAGCGCCAGATGAAGGCAATAATCAAGTCAATGAGCCTGCGGGCGCAACGAAATAATCTCAGGAGAATCGACACATGTTCAAACGCTTAATGATGATTGCTCTGCTGGTGATTGCTCCGCTGTCTGCGGCAACCGCAGCGGATCAAACAAATCCATATAAATTAATGGATGAGGCGGCGCAAAAAACCTTTGACCGTCTTAAGAATGAGCAGCCTAAAATTCGTGCAAACCCCGATTATCTGCGTGAAGTGGTAGATCAGGAACTTCTACCTTATGTGCAGATCAAATACGCAGGTGCTCTGGTGCTGGGGCAGTACTATAAAAGTGCGACCCCTGCGCAACGCGATGCATTCTTTGCGGCATTTCGTGAATATCTGAAGCAGGCTTATGGTCAGGCGTTGGCTATGTACCACGGTCAGACCTATCAAATTGCCCCGGAACAGCCATTGGGCGATAAAACAATAGTGCCGATCCGTGTGACCATTATTGATCCTAACGGTCGTCCGCCAGTGCGCCTTGATTTCCAGTGGCGTAAAAATTCTCAAACGGGTAACTGGCAGGCTTATGACATGATCGCCGAAGGTGTCAGCATGATCACCACTAAGCAAAATGAGTGGAGCTCCCTGCTGCGTACCAAAGGCGTTGATGGCCTGACAGCACAACTGAAATCACTTTCTCAGCAGAAGATCACGCTGGAAGAGAAAAAATAATGAGTGAGTCACTGAGCTGGATGCGGATGGGTGACACCCTGGCATTAGCTGGCGAGTTGGATCAGGACGTACTTAACCCATTGTGGGAAGAGCGAAATGAAGTGATGCAGGGGGTTACCTGCATCGACTTAAGCAAAATCGCGCGCGTCGATACCGGCGGGCTGGCTTTGCTAATCCATCTTATTGATATTGCGAAACGGCAAGGAAATAGCGTGACGCTACGGGGCGTAAACGAAAAAGTTTACACTCTGGCAAAACTCTACAATTTGCCTGCGGATGTCCTTCCGTATTAACTATTTCAGTACGTTACTTCCACTAGCCCCGATTGTTTATCAAACGGGGCTTTTTGCTTATTTATGACGGCGCAACTTTGCTCTAAGATGTTGGGCTGTTTTACTAACTGACGAATGAAGATCCCATGGAAAATAATGAAATTCAGAGCGTGCTGATGAACGCACTCTCCCTCCAGGAAGTCCACGTTTCCGGCGATGGTAGCCATTTTCAGGTTATTGCCGTGGGTGAGTTGTTTGACGGCATGAGTCGGGTCAAGAAGCAACAAACTGTGTATGGCCCGTTGATGGAGTACATTGCGGATAACCGTATCCATGCTGTGTCGATCAAAGCCTATACACCAGCTGAGTGGGCACGTGATCGTAAACTGAACGGCTTTTGAGCTATGGGCGTCACGCCGGTAGCGAATATGAATTCTTAAATGAGAACAACATAATGGATAAATTTCGTGTTCAGGGGCCGACAAAGCTCCAGGGCGAAGTCACAATTTCCGGCGCTAAAAATGCCGCTCTGCCGATCCTGTTTGCCGCCTTACTGGCAGAAGAACCGGTAGAGATTCAAAACGTACCTAAACTGAAAGACGTTGATACGTCGATGAAACTGTTGAGCCAGTTGGGGGCAAAAGTAGAGCGTAACGGCTCTGTGCATATCGATGCACGCGACGTTAACGTATTCTGCGCGCCTTATGAGCTGGTAAAAACCATGCGTGCCTCTATCTGGGCACTGGGGCCGCTAGTGGCACGTTTTGGGCAGGGGCAGGTTTCTCTACCTGGTGGTTGTTCCATTGGTGCGCGTCCGGTGGATTTGCATATTTCCGGGCTTGAGCAGCTAGGCGCCACCATCAAACTGGAAGAAGGGTATGTTAAAGCTTCCGTTGAAGGTCGCCTGAAAGGTGCGCATATCGTGATGGATAAAGTCAGTGTTGGCGCAACGGTTACTATCATGTGTGCGGCAACACTTGCTGAAGGTACGACCATCATTGAAAACGCGGCACGTGAACCAGAAATCGTCGATACGGCAAACTTCCTGGTAACATTGGGTGCGAAGATAAGTGGTCAGGGTACGGACCGTATCACCATCGAAGGTGTGGAACGACTGGGCGGCGGTGTCTACCGTGTACTGCCTGATCGTATTGAAACCGGCACTTTCCTGGTGGCTGCAGCTATCTCTCGTGGCAAAATCATTTGTCGCAATGCTCAACCTGATACTCTGGACGCTGTTCTGGCGAAATTGCGTGACGCCGGAGCTGATATTGAAACTGGTGATGACTGGATTAGCCTGGACATGCATGGCAAACGTCCGAAAGCTGTCAATGTGCGTACCGCGCCACATCCGGCATTCCCGACTGATATGCAGGCACAATTTACTCTGCTGAATCTGGTTGCGGAAGGCACAGGCTTTATCACTGAAACCGTATTTGAAAACCGCTTCATGCACGTTCCAGAACTTAGCCGTATGGGCGCCCACGCTGAGATTGAAAGCAATACGGTGATTTGCCACGGCGTGGAAAAACTCTCTGGAGCACAAGTTATGGCAACCGATCTGCGGGCTTCTGCAAGTCTGGTACTGGCCGGGTGTATTGCGGAAGGAACAACGATCGTTGATCGTATTTACCATATCGATCGTGGTTATGAGCGTATTGAAGATAAGTTGCGTGCTCTTGGGGCTAACATTGAGCGCGTAAAAGGCGAGTAATCGTCAGGCGGTAACTCAAGCCAGTGGCGCTGGAGTTACCGCTTTTTTTCAATTTAGCTGTCACTTTTTTCCCGTGGGCTACGCATCAGTCGAGTTCTGTCTATAAACTCATGTGTTTGCGGATCATGATAACGGGAAGGCCAGATTACCCAAGGCTCTGTTCCCAACGCTTTGGCAATTATCCATTCACCCTTTGGCCATGGTCGCGTTAACGCATTCGCCAGCGTTGATGAGCTTAATCCATTTCTGCGAGATTCTGCAGCCATAGATGTCCCTTTCTTACGCAGTCCGGCAATAATATCTGCAGGATGCCAGTCAATGAGTTTGTTCTCCATCTTCACCTCACTCCTTAAGTTAGTCATTTGCGTCCAGAACAATCAGTCTGTGGCAAACCACTATACCCTTAATGGAACTATGTTCTAAAAAGTTCCTGTAAGAAGTATGAATATTCAGAATATGCCAGGGGGAAACCAGCACTATTGGGAAAGAACAAACGTAAGATTGTAATGTTTAAAGAACTTACTGGAATTATCCCGCACAAGGCGGGATAGAATTAATTGAAATATAACTGCAGGGATTAATGATCGCGTTGTACCGCGATATGTGCCAGACCGATCAAGGCTTCACGCCATGGTGTGTCAGGAAGAACCTGCAGAGCTTTAATGGCTTTATCCGCTTCTTCTTCGGCACGCTGACGAGTCCATTCCAGTGAACCACAAGCGTTCATTGCTTCCAGAACAGGTTCCAGAAGATGTCGGCCATTACCGTGCTCAATCGCATTACGAATCATCTGCGCTTGCTCCGGTGTACCGTGACGCATCGCGTGGAGTAATGGCAAGGTGGGTTTACCCTCATTAAGATCATCGCCCACGTTTTTGCCTAATTGTTCACCGTCAGCACTATAATCCAACAGGTCGTCGATTAACTGGAAAGCGGTGCCGAGATAACGCCCATAATCCTGCAAGCCTTGCTCCTCCTCCGGCGTACAGCCAGCCAGAATCCCGGAACACTGCGCGGCAGCCTCAAACAGACGCGCGGTTTTGCTATAGATAACGCGCATGTAGTTTTCTTCAGTAATGTTCGGATCATTAACGTTCATTAATTGCAGAACTTCACCTTCAGCAATGACGTTAACAGCCTCAGACATCACTTCCAGCACTTTGAGTGAACCAAGGCTGGTCATCATCTGGAAAGCGCGGGTATAAATAAAATCACCAACCAGTACGCTGGCAGCATTACCAAATGCAGCGTTTGCTGTGGCTTTCCCACGGCGCATATCTGATTCATCCACAACATCATCGTGTAGCAGAGTGGCAGTGTGGATAAACTCGATTAAGGCCGCAATTGTCACATGTGCATTGCCCTGATAACCAACGGCCCGCGCAGCGAGTACGGCGATCATCGGACGAATACGTTTTCCGCCACCACTAACGATGTAATAACCTAACTGATTGATCAGTTGGACGTCGGAATTAAGCTGCTCAAGGATTGCCGCATTGACACCCGCCATATCTTGCGCGGTTAACTCATTGATTTTTTCTAAATTCATCGCAAAAGCCGGGCTTTTTGTCCCGATTACCTCAAGATTGAGTGAAGGTAACTTAGGGTTTAGGGTTAGAAATATAGACTGATTGTACTGAAAAAACGACGCAGATAAACGTTACCGTACAAGTTGTGTTTTTTTTCTTCATGTATTGATGCTAGCACTTGTCAAAGGCGTGCGTTTTGCGTAATATTCGCGCCCTATTGTGAATATTTATAGCGCACTCTGAATCATTGAAAAGGTGTGCGCGGAAGCGGAGTTTTATATGTACGCGGTTTTCCAAAGTGGTGGTAAACAACACCGAGTAAGCGAAGGTCAGACCGTTCGCCTGGAAAAGCTGGACATCGCAACTGGCGAAACTGTTGAATTCGCTGAAGTGCTGATGATCGCAAACGGTGAAGAAGTCAAAATCGGCGTTCCTTTCGTTGATGGCGGCGTAATCAAAGCTGAAGTTGTTGCTCACGGTCGTGGCGAGAAAGTTAAAATCGTTAAGTTTCGTCGTCGTAAACACTATCGTAAGCAGCAGGGCCATCGTCAGTGGTTCACTGATGTGAAAATTACTGGCATCAGCGCCTAAGACCTGAGGAGAGATTTCAAATGGCACATAAAAAGGCTGGCGGCTCCACACGTAACGGTCGCGATTCAGAAGCTAAACGCCTGGGCGTTAAGCGTTTCGGTGGCGAATCCGTTCTGGCGGGTAGCATCATCGTTCGTCAACGTGGTACCAAATTCCACGCAGGCGCTAACGTAGGTTGCGGTCGTGACCACACTCTGTTTGCTAAAGCAGACGGTAAAGTGAAATTCGAAGTTAAAGGCCCGAAAAACCGTAAATTTATCAGCATCGAAGCTGAATAAGTTTTTCGCGTCCCGGTAACGGATGAAAGCCCCGCAACACGTTGCGGGGCTTTTTACATTCGATAACCGGTAAAAATGCGCATTGTGCGGCGTTAACTCGCAAATGCGTTTTGCAGGGAATACGGTATGAAGCAGCAGGCAGGCATTGGCATTCTTTTGGCGCTCACCACCGCAATTTGCTGGGGGGCGTTGCCAATTGCAATGAAGCAGGTGCTGGAGGTGATGGAACCTCCGACAATCGTGTTTTACCGTTTCTTGATGGCGAGTATTGGCCTTGGTGCCATTCTTGCGGTGAAGAAGAGGTTGCCGCCATTACGCGTGTTTCGTAAGCCACGCTGGTTGATTTTGTTGGCAGTGGCGACCGCCGGGCTGTTTGGGAACTTCATCCTGTTCAGCTCATCCTTGCAATACCTGAGTCCGACCGCTTCGCAGGTGATTGGGCAACTCTCGCCAGTTGGCATGATGGTTGCCAGCGTATTTATCCTCAAAGAGAAAATGCGCAGCACCCAGGTTGTGGGGGCATTGATGCTCCTGAGCGGCCTGGTGATGTTTTTTAACACCAGTCTGGTTGAGATATTTACAAAGCTCACCGATTACACCTGGGGAGTTATCTTTGGGGTCGGTGCGGCGACGGTTTGGGTGAGTTATGGCGTAGCGCAGAAGGTTTTATTGCGTCGGCTGGCCTCACCGCAGATCCTGTTTTTGCTGTACACTTTATGTACAATTGCGCTCTTCCCTCTGGCAAATCCTGGAGTGATAGCGCAGCTTAGCCACTGGCAGCTCGCATGTTTAATTTTTTGCGGACTGAATACATTGGTAGGATATGGCGCCCTGGCGGAAGCGATGGCTCGCTGGCAGGCAGCGCAGGTGAGCGCGATCATCACGCTCACCCCACTGTTTACGCTGTTTTTTTCAGATCTTTTATCACTGGCCTGGCCCGATTTCTTCGCCAGACCGATGTTAAACCTTTTAGGTTATCTCGGTGCGTTTGTCGTGGTTGCGGGCGCGATGTATTCCGCCATTGGTCATCGTATTTGGGGCGGATTACGTAAGCATACAACGGTGGTATCGCAACCCCGCGCAGGCGAATGATTTACGGAGAATAAAATGAAGTTTGTTGATGAAGCATCGATTCTGGTCGTTGCAGGTGATGGCGGTAATGGTTGCGTGAGTTTCCGCCGCGAAAAATATATTCCGAAAGGCGGCCCGGATGGCGGCGACGGCGGTGACGGTGGTGACGTATGGATGGAAGCCGACGAGAACCTGAACACACTTATCGATTATCGTTTTGAAAAATCTTTCCGTGCAGAGCGCGGTCAGAACGGCGCAAGCCGCGATTGTACCGGTAAGCGCGGTAAAGACGTGACGATTAAAGTGCCAGTAGGTACGCGTGTAATCGACCAGGGTACCGGTGAAACCATGGGCGATATGACTAAACACGGTCAGCGTCTGCTGGTTGCTAAGGGCGGCTGGCACGGTCTGGGCAATACCCGTTTCAAATCGTCCGTTAACCGTACACCACGGCAGAAAACCAACGGTACGCCGGGCGATAAGCGCGAGCTGCTGCTGGAGCTGATGCTGCTGGCTGACGTCGGTATGCTGGGAATGCCGAATGCGGGTAAATCGACCTTTATCCGCGCGGTCTCGGCGGCTAAACCGAAAGTGGCGGATTATCCGTTTACCACTCTGGTACCGAGCCTGGGTGTGGTTCGTATGGATAACGAAAAGAGCTTCGTTGTTGCCGATATTCCAGGACTGATTGAAGGCGCTGCGGAAGGCGCAGGTCTGGGCATTCGCTTCCTGAAACACTTGGAACGTTGCCGCGTCTTGTTGCACCTCATCGATATCGATCCGATTGACGGTACCGATCCGGTTGAAAACGCGCGTATTATTATCAGCGAGCTGGAAAAATACAGCCAGGATTTGGCGGCAAAACCACGTTGGTTAGTCTTCAACAAGATCGACCTGCTGGATAAGGCAGAAGCTGAAGAGAAAGCCAAAGCGATCGCGGAGGCGCTGGGCTGGGAAGATAAATATTATCTGATCTCTGCGGCGAGCGGACTGGGCGTGAAAGATCTCTGCTGGGATGTGATGACTTTTATCATTGAAAACCCAGTTGTTCAGGCCGAAGAAGCGAAACAGCCAGAGAAAGTCGAATTCATGTGGGATGATTATCACCGTCAGCAGCTTGAAGAGATTGCTGAAGAGGATGATGAAGACTGGGATGACGACTGGGACGAAGACGACGAAGAAGGCGTTGAGTTCATTTACAAGCGTTAATCAGCTAAACCCCGGCCATGTGCCGGGGTTTCTCTTTAGACTAATTATTCTGATAAATATCTTTATACAAACGGCTTTCAAAACGCACTAACGGAATGCGGCGATTACGCTGATCCGCGGGTTCTACCGCATAGCCAGAAAGATATTGTACAAACGCCATTCGTTGCCCGCTCGCTGTGGTAATGAATCCCGCCAGGTTATATACCCCCTGCAAAGAGCCGGTTTTTGCTGAGACTTTTCCGTCCACGCCAGCCTGATGCAGGCCCGCACGGTACTGCAAAGAGCCGTCATAGCCTGCCAGCGGCAGCATAGAGATAAAGTTAAGTTCATTGTCATGTTGGGCAATGTATTGCAGCACCTGCATCATGGTGGCAGGTGCAATCAGGTTATGCCGCGAAAGCCCTGAACCATCGGCAATAATCGTGTTACCAATATCGATACCAGCTTGCTGACGCAGGATCTGACGTACGGCATCCGATCCGGCCCGCCATGTTCCGGGCACATTGAAGCGCGCATGGCCTATCATGCGGAAAACCGTATCGGCAATCATGTTGTCTGACTTTTTCAGCATAATCTTAAGCAGATCGTGCAACGGGGCCGACTGTTTACTGGCAACTACCGTTCCGGGTTCATTAACCTGAGTCTGGCGCAGCAGTGTTCCGCTCCAGGTGATACCTGCCTGTTTTAACTCATCTTTCAGAATTGCACCGGCATAGCTGGCTCCATCCTGTATGGCAAAAGCCAACGGGAGCGGCTCAGAACGTTGTGGCAGGCATCCGGTCAGCGTAAAGCGGTTCAGGTCGCCTGGCACCACATCCAGCTCGCAATATTGCGCTTCGGCAGAACCACGGGGGAGGGTGCGTACCTGGCTGAACATCGTAACGGGGTAATAAGATGCCACGCGTATAAAGGCCATATCACCGGGTTTTTGGGCACTGTAGAGCGAGACGGAGAAACAGTTGCGGTCAACTATGGCGGCGGCAGGCGGAGCGCTAAAGCATTGTGTCATGTCATTCCACGGCCAGCCGGGGGCTTTATCGTGGCTGGCAAAAATGGAGGTATCTATCAACACATTACCATCAATTTGGTTGACGCCAGATTTTTTCAAAGTCGTGACCATATTGCGAATATCCTGACGTTTTAACGTCGGATCGGCACCAAATCGCGCCACTAAGTCACCCTTGAGTATGCCGTTTTCCACATTGCCTTTGGTTTCAAGCGTAGTAGTAAAACGAAAATCGGGGCCGAGTTGAATCAACGCCGCCAGCGCAGTAATCACTTTCTGCGTACTGGCGGGCAGCGCCATCTGCTGACTGTGGTAATCAATAGCGGGTGCCGATGCGCCGACTTTTTGCACCATCAGGGCAAGGTTGGCACCAGCGGGGAGTTGAGTAATGTACTCATCAACATTCGCGGCCTGAGCACTGAACGCTATACAGCTGGTCAATCCGATGATAAATCTGGAAAATCGCATAATCTCGCGCTAACAACCTGGAATCGAGCCGTCATACTACGGCGCAACGCCCTATAAAGTAAACGATGACCCTGCGGGAACTTCAGGGTAAAATGACTATCAAAATGTGAATTGTAGCTGACCTGGGACTTGTACCCGGGTCGGTATTTTTTTGCTTCTGGTCCCGGTGAGGAGTTTTGCCGGGCAGGCCGAACAGCCGGGGTGGGTGAAGACTTGCCCCATCAGGAATATTCAAGAGGTATAACAAATGCAAGCTATTCCGATGACCTTACGCGGCGCTGAAAAATTACGCGAAGAGCTGGATTTTCTGAAATCTGTGCGCCGTCCTGAAATCATTGCTGCTATCGCGGAAGCGCGTGAGCATGGCGACCTGAAAGAAAACGCCGAATACCACGCAGCTCGTGAACAGCAGGGTTTCTGCGAAGGTCGTATCAAAGATATTGAAGCCAAACTGTCGAACGCGCAGGTGATTGATGTCACCAAAATGCCTAACAATGGGCGCGTTATTTTTGGTGCTACCGTAACGGTGTTGAATCTGGATTCTGACGAAGAGCAGACTTATCGCATCGTTGGCGATGATGAGGCTGACTTTAAACAGAACCTGATTTCTGTAAACTCGCCTATTGCTCGTGGCCTGATCGGCAAAGAAGAAGATGATGTTGTGGTCATCAAAACGCCGGGCGGCGAAGTTGAATTTGAAGTAATTAAGGTGGAATACCTGTAAGAATTACCCAATACTCAAGATGTTGATGTATTGTAAAGAAAGGAAAAAGGCCGCTATGCGGCCTTTTATCAACGAACAGAGCGTGGCATTTTGCTCTCCTGCCTGCGGAAAACCCCTCGTTTTACACAGCAAATGTGTGTAACTTTAGGATAATCTTAGCGTGGCAACGAGATTTTACGTTCTTTAGTTGGGCGATAAAGCACCAGCGTTTTACCGATGACCTGTACATTACAGGCGCCGGTTTCGCGCACGATAGCTTCCACGATCAAGGTTTTAGTTTCGCGATCTTCGGTGGCGATTTTCACCTTGATGAGTTCATGGTGCTCTAACGCTTGTTCAATCTCGGCCAGCACCCCTTCGGTCAAACCATTACTGCCAAGCAGAACAACTGGCTTGAGCGGATGTGCCAGACCTTTCAGGTGCTGTTTTTGTTTAGTACTCAGATTCATCGTATTTTTTGCTTACGTTGGGATTGAAAACGGGTCATTCTACCGCCATCTCCCATATATCACCAAATAGGCGCGTAAAAATTTACGCAATTGGTTACGATGAGTTATCCCCATGGGAAAGTTAAATGACAGGTAAGAAGCGTTCTGCCAGCTCCAGCCGCTGGCTTCAGGAACACTTTAGCGATAAATATGTTCAACAGGCACAGAAAAAGGGGTTACGTTCCCGTGCCTGGTTTAAACTTGATGAAATACAGCAAAGTGACAAACTCTTTAAACCGGGAATGACGGTTGTCGACCTTGGTGCTGCTCCGGGTGGTTGGTCACAATATGTGGTCACCCAAATTGGCGGCAAAGGCCGCATCATCGCTTGCGATCTTTTACCTATGGATCCTATCGTTGGTGTGGACTTTCTTCAGGGCGATTTTCGTGATGAACTGGTGATGAAAGCACTGCTGGAGCGCGTTGGCGACAGCAAAGTCCAGGTTGTCATGTCCGATATGGCACCAAACATGAGCGGAACACCGGCGGTGGATATCCCCCGTGCCATGTATCTGGTGGAACTGGCGTTAGAAATGTGTCGTGATGTATTAGCGCCAGGTGGTAGTTTTGTAGTGAAGGTGTTCCAGGGCGAAGGTTTCGATGAGTATCTAAGGGAAATTCGCTCCCTGTTTACGAAGGTCAAAGTTCGTAAGCCGGACTCTTCTCGTGCACGTTCGCGGGAAGTGTATATTGTAGCGACCGGGCGTAAACCCTAACCGGGAGATTTCAGACGAAAGTTTGAAAGATGCTGGATATAGAGTATCCTGACGCTGTTTTTAACACAGTTGTAATAAGAGGTTAATCCCTTGAGTGACATGGCGAAAAACCTAATACTCTGGCTGGTCATTGCCGTTGTGCTGATGTCAGTATTCCAGAGCTTTGGGCCCAGCGAGTCTAATGGCCGTAAGGTGGATTACTCTACCTTCCTACAAGAGGTCAATAACGACCAGGTTCGTGAAGCGCGTATCAACGGACGTGAAATCAACGTTACCAAGAAAGATAGTAACCGTTATACCACTTACATTCCGGTTCAGGATCCGAAATTACTGGATAACCTGTTGACCAAGAACGTCAAGGTTGTCGGTGAACCGCCTGAAGAACCAAGCCTGCTGGCTTCTATCTTCATCTCCTGGTTCCCGATGCTGTTGCTGATTGGTGTCTGGATCTTCTTCATGCGTCAAATGCAGGGCGGCGGTGGCAAAGGTGCCATGTCGTTCGGTAAGAGCAAAGCGCGCATGCTGACGGAAGATCAGATCAAAACGACCTTTGCTGACGTTGCGGGCTGCGACGAAGCAAAAGAAGAAGTTGCTGAACTGGTTGAGTATCTGCGCGAGCCGAGCCGCTTCCAGAAACTCGGCGGTAAGATCCCGAAAGGCGTCCTGATGGTCGGTCCTCCGGGTACCGGTAAAACGCTGCTGGCGAAAGCGATTGCAGGCGAAGCGAAAGTTCCGTTCTTTACTATCTCCGGTTCTGACTTCGTAGAAATGTTCGTCGGTGTGGGTGCATCCCGTGTTCGTGACATGTTCGAACAGGCGAAGAAAGCGGCTCCGTGCATCATCTTTATCGATGAAATCGACGCCGTAGGCCGCCAGCGTGGCGCAGGTCTGGGCGGTGGTCACGATGAACGTGAACAGACTCTGAACCAGATGCTGGTTGAGATGGATGGCTTCGAAGGTAACGAAGGTATCATTGTTATCGCTGCGACTAACCGTCCGGACGTTCTCGACCCGGCGCTGCTGCGTCCTGGCCGTTTCGACCGTCAGGTTGTGGTTGGCTTGCCAGATGTTCGCGGTCGTGAGCAGATTCTGAAAGTTCACATGCGTCGCGTACCATTGGCACCCGATATCGACGCGGCAATCATTGCCCGTGGTACTCCTGGTTTCTCCGGCGCTGACCTGGCGAACCTGGTGAACGAAGCGGCACTGTTCGCTGCTCGTGGCAACAAACGTGTTGTGTCGATGGTTGAGTTCGAGAAAGCGAAAGACAAAATCATGATGGGTGCGGAACGTCGCTCCATGGTGATGACGGAAGCGCAGAAAGAATCGACTGCTTACCACGAAGCAGGTCACGCGATTATCGGTCGCTTGGTGCCGGAACACGATCCGGTGCACAAAGTAACGATTATACCGCGCGGTCGTGCGCTGGGTGTGACCTTCTTCTTGCCTGAGGGCGACGCAATCAGCGCCAGCCGTCAGAAACTGGAAAGCCAGATTTCTACGCTGTACGGCGGTCGTCTGGCTGAAGAGATCATCTACGGGCCGGAACATGTTTCTACCGGGGCGTCCAACGATATTAAAGTTGCGACCAACCTGGCGCGTAACATGGTTACCCAGTGGGGCTTCTCTGAGAAACTCGGTCCGCTGCTGTATGCGGAAGAAGAAGGTGAAGTGTTCCTCGGTCGTAGCGTAGCGAAAGCGAAACATATGTCCGATGAAACGGCACGCATCATCGACCAGGAAGTGAAAGCACTGATCGAGCGTAACTATAATCGTGCGCGTCAGCTTCTGACCGACAACATGGATATTCTGCATGCGATGAAAGATGCTCTCATGAAATATGAGACTATCGACGCACCGCAGATTGATGACCTGATGGCACGTCGCGATGTACGTCCGCCAGCGGGCTGGGAAGAACCAGGCGCTTCTAACAATTCTGGCGACAATGGTAGTCCAAAGGCTCCGCGTCCGGTTGATGAACCGCGTACGCCGAACCCGGGTAACACCATGTCAGAGCAGTTAGGCGACAAGTAAGTTCCCGCATTAGATGACTGTATTTGTACCGAAAACCCCGGGGCGTGCTCCGGGGTTTTTTCTTATCAATTCATACCAGGGATAACATCATGAAACTCTTTGCCCAGGGCACTTCACTGGACCTTAGCCATCCTCACGTAATGGGGATCCTCAACGTTACGCCTGATTCCTTTTCGGATGGCGGCACGCATAACTCGCTGATAGATGCGGTGAAACATGCGAATCTGATGATTAACGCTGGCGCGACGATCATTGACGTTGGTGGCGAGTCCACGCGCCCAGGGGCGGCGGAAGTTAGCGTTGAAGAAGAGTTGCAGCGTGTTATTCCTGTGGTTGAGGCAATTGCTCAACGCTTCGAAGTCTGGATCTCGGTAGATACTTCCAAACCAGAAGTCATCCGTGAGTCAGCGAAAGTTGGTGCTCACATTATTAACGATATTCGCTCCCTTTCCGAACCTGGCGCTCTGGAAGCTGCTGCAGAAACCGGTTTGCCAGTTTGCCTGATGCATATGCAGGGAAATCCAAAAACCATGCAGGAAGCCCCGAAGTATGACGATGTCTTTGCGGAAGTGAATCGCTACTTTATTGAGCAGATAGCTCGTTGTGAGCAGGCGGGTATCGCAAAAGAGAAATTGTTGCTCGACCCCGGATTCGGTTTCGGTAAAAATCTCTCCCATAACTATTCATTACTGGCGCGCCTGGCTGAATTTCACCATTTCAACCTGCCGCTGTTGGTGGGTATGTCACGAAAATCGATGATTGGGCAATTGCTGAACGTGGGGCCGTCCGAGCGCCTGAGCGGTAGTTTGGCCTGTGCGGTCATTGCCGCAATGCAAGGCGCGCACATCATTCGTGTTCATGACGTCAAAGAAACCGTAGAAGCGATGCGGGTGGTGGAAGCCACTCTGTCTGCAAAGGAAAACAAACGCTATGAGTAATCGTAAATATTTCGGTACCGATGGGATTCGTGGTCGTGTAGGGGATGCGCCGATCACCCCTGATTTTGTACTTAAGTTGGGTTGGGCCGCCGGTAAAGTGCTGGCGCGCCACGGCTCGCGTAAGATCATTATTGGTAAAGACACGCGTATTTCTGGCTATATGCTGGAGTCAGCACTGGAAGCGGGTCTGGCGGCTGCGGGCCTTTCCGCACTCTTTACAGGCCCGATGCCTACACCTGCCGTGGCTTATCTGACGCGTACCTTCCGCGCAGAGGCCGGGATTGTAATTTCTGCATCGCATAACCCATTCTACGATAACGGCATTAAATTCTTTTCTATTGACGGTACTAAGCTGCCGGATGCAGTTGAAGAAGCCATCGAAGCGGAAATGGAAAAAGAGATCAGCTGTGTTGATTCGGCAGAACTGGGTAAAGCCAGCCGTATCGTTGATGCCGCGGGTCGCTATATCGAGTTTTGCAAAGCCACGTTCCCGAACGAACTTAGCCTCAGTGAACTGAAAATTGTGGTGGATTGCGCAAATGGCGCGACTTATCACATCGCGCCGAACGTACTGCGCGAACTGGGGGCGAACGTTATCGCTATCGGTTGTGAGCCGAACGGCGTAAACATCAATGCCGAAGTGGGGGCAACTGATGTTCGTGCGTTACAGGCGCGCGTACTGGCTGAAAAAGCAGATCTTGGTATCGCCTTTGACGGTGACGGCGACCGCGTGATTATGGTTGACCATGAAGGCAATAAAGTCGATGGCGACCAGATTATGTATATCATCGCGCGCGAAGGTCTGCGTCAGGGCCAACTGCGTGGTGGCGCGGTGGGTACATTGATGAGCAACATGGGGCTGGAACTCGCCCTGAAACAGCTAGGAATTCCGTTTGCTCGTGCGAAAGTGGGCGATCGCTACGTACTGGAAAAAATGCAGGAGAAAGGCTGGCGTATCGGTGCAGAGAACTCTGGTCATGTGATCCTGCTGGATAAAACCACAACCGGTGACGGCATCGTTGCTGGTTTGCAGGTGCTGGCGGCGATGGCGCGTAACCATATGAGCCTGCACGACCTTTGCAGTGGTATGAAAATGTTCCCGCAGATTCTGGTTAACGTGCGTTACACCGCAGGTAGTGGCGATCCGCTGGAGCATGAATCAGTCAAAGCTGTAACCGCAGAAGTTGAAGCGGCGCTGGGTAGCCGTGGACGTGTGCTGTTGCGTAAATCCGGCACCGAACCGTTAATTCGCGTGATGGTAGAAGGCGAAGACGAAGAGCAGGTTACTGAATTTGCACACCGCATCGCTGATGCAGTAAAAGCCGTTTAAAACAGTAGAAGGCTGGCTAAAAAGGCGGCGATTGTCGCCTTTTTTCTCAGCGAACACATCGGTTTTGCTGTTTTTTTCCGCAGTTGATACAATGCGATAAAATTGCCCTTGCGAAGGTCATTCGCTTTGGTTAGTATTCACACCCGCTTCAGTGGGAAAGATTAAAAACTCCCGCTTTATTGGTTGAAGCATTGGTACGCGGCAACTCCGCAAGGAACAGGTTGATTATGTACGAAGCTCTTTTAGTAGTTTTCCTTATTGTGGCAATTGGCCTTGTTGGTCTAATCATGCTGCAGCAAGGTAAAGGCGCTGATATGGGAGCCTCCTTCGGAGCAGGCGCTTCCGCTACGCTGTTTGGTTCAAGTGGTTCTGGTAACTTCATGACCCGCATGACGGCGCTGCTGGCAACGTTATTCTTCATCATCAGTCTGGTGCTGGGTAACATCAATAGCAACAAAACCAATAAAGGTAGTGAATGGGAAAACCTGAGTGCACCGGCCAAAACCGAACAAACTCAGCCAGCTGCTCCGGCTAAGCCGACCAGCGATATCCCGAACTAAAAAGTAGTATCCGTGCCGAGGTGGTGGAATTGGTAGACACGCTACCTTGAGGTGGTAGTGCCCAATAGGGCTTACGGGTTCAAGTCCCGTCCTCGGTACCAAATTCCAGAAAAGAGACGCTGAAAAGCGTCTTTTTTTGTTTTATATCCCCGCATTTTATTGGCTGGATAACGAGCCCCCTCAACTCCTCTCTCTTTGCCTCCTGACTCCGCATAAATCCTTCAAAATAAGATCTGAATCACTTTTGTTTGGTAGAGCATATAAGCTAAGTGTAAACATTTTTTCAAAATGATATAGATCAGGACTTCAGTTTTTCTAATGTATAAAATCGCACGCCGTCGATATTTACTCTGTTCTTATCTACGGGTTTGGGGATGGCTGCACATAACGTATTTCGAAAAATTAAAAATAACTGGCTTATAATTTTTTGTGTAATTATTTTTTCTCTGATTAATATCATTGCTTCTTCAGGATCACATCTGGTTCATCGAACACTTTTCTTTGTGCTTTTTATCCTTGTTATAAAACGCACAGCGTCTTTCCCTTTACGTTTATTATTTGGTATCCCAGTTATGCTGTTGGCTGCTGCGGATCTCTGCATCAGCCTCTATGCATGGTGTACCTTCGGCACCAGTTTCAATGATGGCTTTGCGATAAGCGTTTTACAAAGTGATCCAGATGAGATTACAAAGATGCTGGGGCTTTATATTGTTTATTGCATTATTTTCCTTGCCCTGTTCGCACTCTTTTTATCCTCGGTAATAATATATGATGTTTCGCTACCGGGTAAAAAAATCACAGTGACGTTGTTGCTGATTCTGATTGCGATAAGCTTATTTTCTTCAGTCAAGTTTGCCCTTAAAGATAAAAAAACAAAGAAAACGGTAGATCCTTATATTGTGGCATCCCGATTCGCAACATATACACCCTTTTTCAACTTAAATTATTTCGCTTTAGCCGCAAAGGAATACCACAGGCTGATGGCCATTGCTGACAAAGTGCCAGGCTATCAATTAGAACTAAGCGATAATGGCATCGATGACTATGTATTAATTGTAGGGGAGTCAGTAAGGGCCTCGAATATGTCCATCTATGGGCATTACAGATCGACAACGCCACAGCTCGAAAAACAGAAGGATCGTATTAAGCTTTTTACTCAGGCGATAAGCGGAGCGCCTTATACTGCGTTAGCCGTTCCCCTTACTTTAACTGTGGATACTGTATTTGATCACGATATCCAGCATTACCCTGACAACATCATTAATATGGCTAATCAGGCTGGGTTTGACACATACTGGCTTAGTGCTCAATCTGCATTCAGACAGAACGGGACTGCTGTTGCCAGTATTGCGATGCGAGCGAAAGAAAGAGTCTATGTCAGAGGATATGACGAATTGTTGCTTCCGCATCTGGCTGAGGCATTAAATACAAAATCGCCAAATAAGAAACTGATTGTTCTCCATCTGGTTGGCAGTCATGAACCTGTTTGCGCCACATATCCAAAAGCCAAAGCTGTGTATTATCCATTGGATAATCAGGATGCCTGTTATGACAACTCAATTCATTACACCGATAGCATTTTAGGGCAGGTCTTTGCGCTGCTTAAAAATAAGCGAGCCTCGGTTATGTATTTTGCTGACCATGGGCTTGAACGCGATCCAACGGCAAAACATAGCTATTTCCACGGTGGGAAGAAACCTAGTCAGGAAGCTTATCATGTACCGATGTTTATCTGGTACAGCCCAATGCTCGGTGAGAACGTTGATCGTTCGACAGTAACTGATATTTTTTCCACTGCTTATAACGACTATCTTATCAATGCGTGGATGGGCGTTACCCGACCAGAACAACCTAAAACACTTAAAGACGTGATCTCTCACTATCAGGGGGATTCGCGGGTTATTGACGGAAGCCATGAAATGTTTGATTACCGGGAACTAAGACGAAATTTTAATGCGGACAAGCAGTAACTGAATTACCCTGCCCATAAAAGGGCAGGGAAAAATTGATGTTTTATTTCGCTTTATTTTCCAGATTCTCCACCTGCGGCACGCCTGAGGCGGCAGAGGAGGAAAGCAGGCCAGTTTTGGCATAGCCGAAAAGTTTCTCGCGGGTATCGGTGATATCCAGGTTGCGCATGGTCAGTTGACCGATACGATCGTCTGGCGAAAACACCGAGTCGCCTTTTTCCATCGTCAGACGCTCTGGCTTGTAGGTCAGATTGTTAGAGATGGTATTAAGGATGGAGTAATCGTTCCCGCGGCGCAGTTCCAGGGTAACTTCACCAGTGATCTGGCTGGCAACCCAGCGTTGCAGGGAGTCACGCAGCATCAGCGCCTGGGAATCAAACCAACGTCCCTGGTACAGCAAACGGCCCAACTGACGACCATGCGCGTGATACTGCTCAATGGTGTCTTCGTTGTGAATACCGGTCAGCAGACGTTCATAAGCGATATGTAGCAGCGCCATCCCCGGAGCTTCGTAAATACCACGGCTTTTCGCTTCGATGATACGGTTTTCGATCTGGTCGCTCATGCCCAGGCCATGACGACCGCCGATGCGGTTAGCTTCCAGCATCATTTCTACGTCATCGCTAAAGGTTTTACCGTTCAGCGCCACCGGATGACCTTGCTCAAAGCGTACTGTGACTTCTTCTGCCGGGATCTTCACACTCTCATCCCAGAACTTCACGCCCATAATCGGGTTGACGATTTTGACGCTGGAGTTGAGGTATTCCAGATCCTTCGCTTCGTGTGTTGCACCAAGCATGTTGGAGTCCGTGGAGTAGGCTTTTTCGACAGACATTTTGTAGTCGAAACCGCAGGCAGTCATAAATTCAGACATTTCATGACGGCCGCCCAGTTCATCAATAAAATCAGTATCAAGCCACGGTTTGTAAATCTGAAGTTCAGCATTGGTCAGCAGACCGTAACGATAGAAACGTTCGATATCGTTTCCTTTATAGGTACTGCCGTCCCCCCAGATATTCACGCCATCTTCTTTCATGGCAGCAACCAGCATGGTGCCAGTCACGGCACGGCCCAGCGGCGTCGTATTGAAATAGGTCAGGCCGCCGGTGGTGTTATGAAATGCGCCACACTGAATAGCGGCAATACCTTCGGCAACCAGTTGTTTGCGGCAGTCGATCAGACGTGCGTTCTCCGCGCCGTATTCCATGGCACGACGAGGGATCGCATCATAATCCTCTTCGTCTGGCTGGCCCAGGTTTGCAGTATATGCATAAGGAACCGCTCCCTTTTGTCGCATCCACAGCAGTGCGGCACTGGTGTCCAGACCGCCGGAAAAAGCGATACCAATACGTTGACCTACCGGGAGATGCTTGAGAATCGTCGTCATAAAATAACACCCTGCTTAATTAACTGATGATGAGCCTGGACTTCCGCTCTCACTGAATTTTTATGCAAAATAAATGAGTTTTCATTTAATCATCTTTTACCGGAGACAGGAAGAGTTTAGTGTGTTTTTTGTAAAATAATGCGCTTAAGGGAGAGCAGGAGAAGGCAAAAGTATTCAACAAATGAAAGTGAACTGGATATTCATTCATGTGATTAGCAATAAATGTTGACAAAATGTGGCGTGGATCACTATAATGCCTGCAGATTTTACGTCCCGTCTCGGTACACCAAATCCCAGCAGTATTTGCATTTTTTACCCAAAACGAGTAGAATTTGCCACGTTTCAGGCGCGGGGTGGAGCAGCCTGGTAGCTCGTCGGGCTCATAACCCGAAGGTCGTCGGTTCAAATCCGGCCCCCGCAACCACTTTCCCTTAGAGTCCTTTTTCAAATATACTGTGAAGACTTCGGCCTTCGTAGTGGGATTTGAAAAAATCCTTCTGGAAAGTGCTCCAGACCGCAGTTGCGGTTATAGGGTTCAGTTATATAAAGCCCCGATTTATCGGGGTTTTTTGTTATCTGACTACAGAATAACTGGGCTTTAGGCCCTTTTTTTATGTCTTGGGGGTGGGCTTGTCCACATTAGAGCAAAAATTAACAGAGATGATTACTGCGCCAGTTGAGGCCCTGGGTTTTGAATTGGTTGGCATCGAGTTTATTCGCGGTCGCACATCCACACTGCGCATCTATATTGATAGTGAAGATGGCATCAATGTTGATGATTGTGCTGATGTGAGCCACCAGGTAAGTGCTGTGCTGGATGTCGAAGATCCCATCACCGTTGCTTATAACCTGGAAGTCTCCTCACCGGGTCTCGATCGCCCACTGTTCACGGCTGAACACTACGCCCGTTTCGTCGGAGAAGAGGTGACTCTGGTTCTCCGTATGGCGGTACAAAACCGTCGTAAATGGCAGGGCGTTATCAAAGCGGTAGACGGTGAAATGATCACAGTTACCGTCGAAGGTAAAGATGAAGTGTTCGCGCTGAGTAATATCCAGAAGGCGAACCTGGTTCCCCACTTTTAATAGTCTGGATGAGGTGAAAAGCCCGCGATGAACAAAGAAATTTTGGCTGTAGTTGAAGCCGTATCCAATGAAAAGGCGCTACCTCGCGAGAAGATTTTCGAAGCATTGGAAAGCGCGCTGGCGACAGCAACAAAGAAAAAATATGAACAAGAGATCGACGTCCGCGTACAGATCGATCGCAAAAGCGGTGATTTTGACACCTTCCGTCGCTGGCTGGTAGTTGATGAAGTCACCCAGCCAACGAAAGAAATCACTCTTGAAGCTGCGCGCTTTGAAGATGAAAGCCTGAATCTGGGTGATTACGTTGAAGATCAGATTGAGTCTGTTACCTTTGACCGTATCACCACCCAGACGGCAAAACAGGTTATTGTGCAGAAAGTGCGTGAAGCCGAACGTGCGATGGTGGTTGATCAGTTCCGTGAACACGAAGGTGAAATCATCACCGGCGTGGTGAAAAAAGTAAACCGCGACAACATCTCTCTGGATCTGGGCAACAACGCTGAAGCCGTGATCCTGCGTGAAGATATGCTGCCGCGTGAAAACTTCCGCCCTGGCGACCGCGTTCGTGGCGTGCTCTATTCCGTTCGCCCGGAAGCGCGTGGCGCGCAACTGTTCGTCACCCGTTCCAAGCCGGAAATGCTGATCGAACTGTTCCGCATTGAAGTGCCGGAAATCGGCGAAGAAGTGATTGAAATTAAAGCAGCGGCTCGCGACCCGGGTTCTCGTGCGAAAATCGCGGTGAAAACCAACGATAAACGTATCGATCCGGTAGGTGCTTGCGTAGGTATGCGTGGCGCGCGTGTTCAGGCGGTTTCTACTGAACTGGGCGGCGAACGTATCGATATCGTCCTGTGGGATGATAACCCGGCGCAGTTCGTGATTAACGCAATGGCACCGGCAGATGTTGCTTCTATCGTGGTGGATGAAGATAAACACACCATGGATATCGCCGTTGAAGCCGGTAATCTGGCGCAGGCGATTGGCCGTAACGGTCAGAACGTGCGTCTGGCTTCGCAACTGAGCGGTTGGGAACTCAACGTGATGACCGTTGACGACCTGCAGGCTAAGCATCAGGCAGAAGCGCACGCAGCGATCGACACCTTCACCAAATATCTCGACATCGACGAAGACTTTGCGACTGTCCTGGTAGAAGAAGGCTTCTCGACACTGGAAGAACTGGCCTATGTGCCGATGAAAGAGCTGTTGGAAATCGAAGGCCTTGATGAGCCGACCGTTGAAGCACTGCGCGAGCGTGCTAAAAATGCACTGGCCACCATTGCACAGGCCCAGGAAGAAAGCCTCGGTGATAACAAACCGGCTGACGATCTGCTGAACCTTGAAGGGATAGATCGTGATTTGGCATTCAAACTGGCCGCCCGTGGCGTTTGTACGCTGGAAGATCTCGCCGAACAGGGCATTGATGATCTGGCTGATATCGAAGGGTTGACCGACGAAAAAGCCGGAGCACTGATTATGGCTGCCCGTAATATTTGCTGGTTCGGTGACGAAGCGTAATAAACTGTAGCAGGAAGGAACAGCATGACAGATGTAACGATTAAAACGCTGGCCGCAGAGCGACAGACCTCCGTGGAACGCCTGGTACAGCAATTTGCTGATGCAGGTATCCGGAAGTCTGCTGACGACTCTGTGTCCGCACAAGAGAAACAGACTTTAATTGACCACCTGAATCAGAAAAATTCAGGCCCGGACAAATTAACGCTGCAACGTAAAACACGCAGCACCCTTAACATTCCTGGTACCGGTGGAAAAAGCAAATCGGTACAAATCGAAGTCCGCAAGAAACGCACCTTTGTGAAACGCGATCCGCAAGAGGCTGAACGCCTTGCTGCGGAAGAGCAAGCGCAGCGTGAAGCGGAAGAGCAAGCCCGTCGTGAGGCAGAAGAATCGGCCAAACGTGAGGCGCAACAAAAAGCTGAACGTGAGGCCGCAGAACAAGCTAAGCGTGAAGCTGCTGAACAAGCGAAACGTGAAGCTGCGGAAAAAGACAAAGTGAGCAATCAACAAGACGATATGACTAAAAACGCCCAGGCTGAAAAAGCCCGCCGTGAGCAGGAAGCTGCAGAGCTCAAGCGTAAAGCCGAAGAAGAAGCGCGTCGTAAACTCGAAGAAGAAGCACGTCGCGTTGCTGAAGAAGCACGTCGTATGGCGGAAGAAAACAAATGGACTGATAACGCGGAACCGACTGAAGATTCCAGCGATTATCACGTTACTACTTCTCAACATGCTCGCCAGGCAGAAGACGAAAGCGACCGTGAAGTCGAAGGCGGCCGTGGCCGTGGTCGTAACGCGAAAGCAGCGCGTCCGAAGAAAGGCAACAAACACTCTGAATCAAAAGCTGATCGTGAAGAAGCACGCGCAGCAGTACGTGGCGGTAAAGGCGGAAAACGTAAAGGTTCTTCGCTGCAGCAAGGCTTCCAGAAGCCAGCTCAGGCCGTTAACCGTGACGTTGTGATTGGCGAAACCATCACCGTTGGTGAACTGGCGAACAAGATGGCGGTTAAAGGTTCTCAGGTCATCAAAGCGATGATGAAACTGGGCGCAATGGCAACCATCAACCAGGTTATCGATCAGGAAACCGCACAGCTGGTTGCTGAAGAGATGGGCCACAAGGTTATCCTGCGTCGTGAAAACGAGCTGGAAGAAGCGGTAATGAGCGACCGTGACACGGGTGCTGCGGCTGAACCGCGCGCGCCGGTTGTGACCATCATGGGTCACGTTGACCACGGTAAAACCTCTTTGCTGGACTACATTCGTTCAACGAAAGTGGCCTCTGGCGAAGCGGGCGGCATTACCCAGCACATTGGTGCATACCACGTTGAAACTGAAAACGGCATGATCACCTTCCTGGACACCCCGGGGCACGCCGCGTTTACTTCAATGCGTGCACGTGGTGCGCAGGCAACTGATATCGTAGTCCTGGTTGTTGCTGCCGACGACGGCGTAATGCCGCAGACCATCGAAGCAATTCAGCACGCGAAAGCGGCAGGCGTGCCGGTTGTGGTTGCAGTGAACAAGATCGACAAACCAGAAGCCGATCCAGATCGCGTTAAGAACGAACTCTCTCAGTACGGCATCCTGCCGGAAGAGTGGGGCGGTGAAAGCCAGTTCGTACACGTGTCTGCGAAAGCAGGTACCGGTATCGATGAACTGCTGGACGCTATCCTGTTGCAGGCAGAAGTACTGGAACTGAAAGCGGTACGTAAAGGTATGGCGAGCGGTGCGGTTATCGAATCCTTCCTTGATAAAGGTCGTGGTCCGGTTGCTACCGTTCTGGTACGTGAAGGTACTCTGCACAAGGGCGACATCGTTCTGTGTGGTTTCGAATACGGTCGTGTTCGCGCAATGCGTAACGAAATGGGTCAGGAAGTGCTGGAAGCAGGTCCGTCCATTCCAGTAGAAATCCTTGGCTTGTCCGGTGTTCCGGCTGCGGGTGACGAAGTTACCGTAGTGCGTGACGAGAAGAAAGCACGTGAAGTTGCACTGTATCGTCAGGGCAAATTCCGTGAAGTTAAACTGGCACGTCAGCAGAAATCGAAACTCGAGAACATGTTCGCTAACATGACCGAAGGCGAAGTTCACGAAGTGAACATCGTTCTGAAGGCAGACGTTCAGGGTTCCGTGGAAGCGATCTCCGACTCCTTGCTGAAACTGTCTACTGACGAAGTTAAAGTGAAGATCATCGGTTCTGGCGTAGGTGGTATCACCGAAACCGACGCTACCCTGGCTGCGGCGTCCAACGCCATCCTGGTTGGCTTCAACGTACGTGCTGATGCCTCTGCACGTAAAGTGATTGAAGCGGAAAGCCTGGATCTGCGTTACTACTCCGTCATCTATAACCTGATCGACGAAGTGAAAGCGGCGATGAGCGGTATGCTGTCTCCGGAACTGAAACAGCAGATTATCGGTCTGGCGGAAGTTCGTGATGTGTTCAAATCACCGAAATTTGGTGCCATCGCAGGTTGTATGGTTACTGAAGGTGTGGTTAAACGTCACAACCCGATCCGCGTTCTGCGCGACAACGTGGTTATCTACGAAGGCGAGCTGGAGTCCCTGCGCCGCTTCAAAGATGACGTTAACGAAGTCCGTAACGGTATGGAATGTGGTATCGGCGTTAAGAACTACAACGACGTCCGCACTGGCGATGTGATCGAAGTATTCGAAATCATCGAGATCCAACGTACCATCGCTTAAGGTTTTTAGGGTTCTATGCGGGATAAGGCGTTTACGCCGCATCCGGCATGGATTGCCTGATGCGACGCTGGCGCGTCTTATCAGGCTACGTGAACAGCCCTTCCACCTGAAATTAATTTTAAAAAGGGGCTAACAGCCCCTTTTTTGTCAGGAGAATTTATTATGGCGAAAGAATTTGGTCGCCCGCAGCGCGTAGCGCAGGAAATGCAAAAAGAGATCGCTCTCATCCTGCAACGCGAAATTAAAGATCCTCGTCTGGGCATGATGACCACCGTTTCCGGTGTCGAAATGTCTCGTGACCTGGCGTATGCAAAAGTCTATGTGACGTTCCTTAACGACAAAGATGAAGACGCGGTTAAAGCGGGCATCAAAGCGTTGCAGGAAGCTTCTGGTTTCATCCGCAGCCTGCTGGGTAAAGCGATGCGCCTGCGTATCGTGCCGGAACTGACCTTCTTCTACGACAACTCGCTGGTTGAAGGGATGCGTATGTCAAACCTGGTGACCAGCGTGGTCAAACATGACGAAGAACGTCGTGTTAACCCGGACGACAGCAAGGAGGACTAATGAGTCGTCCTCGTCGTCGCGGTCGCGACATTAACGGCGTTTTGTTGCTGGATAAACCGCAGGGTATGTCCAGCAACGATGCACTGCAAAAAGTGAAACGGATTTATAACGCTAATCGTGCCGGGCATACCGGTGCGCTGGACCCGCTGGCGACCGGCATGTTGCCGATTTGCCTCGGAGAAGCGACGAAGTTTTCCCAGTATCTGCTG
This sequence comes from Escherichia fergusonii ATCC 35469, assembly GCF_000026225.1. Taxonomy (NCBI): domain Bacteria; kingdom Pseudomonadati; phylum Pseudomonadota; class Gammaproteobacteria; order Enterobacterales; family Enterobacteriaceae; genus Escherichia; species Escherichia fergusonii. Next base: position 3,232,321 of record NC_011740.1, on the reverse strand, counting down.
GACTCCGACAAACGCTATCGGGTGATTGCGCGTCTTGGACAGCGTACTGATACTTCTGACGCTGACGGACAAATCGTTGAAGAACGTCCGGTAACCTTTAGTGCAGAGCAACTGGCGGCGGCACTGGATACTTTCCGTGGTGATATCGAACAGATCCCTTCGATGTATTCAGCACTGAAATACCAGGGCAAAAAACTGTACGAATATGCGCGTCAGGGAATTGAAGTCCCGCGTGAAGCACGCCCGATTACCGTTTATGAATTGTTGTTTATTCGCCACGAAGGCAATGAACTGGAGCTGGAAATTCACTGCTCAAAAGGCACCTATATCCGCACTATCATTGACGATCTCGGCGAAAAACTCGGCTGTGGCGCGCATGTTATTTACCTGCGTCGCCTGTCTGTAAGTAAATATCCGGTTGAACGGATGGTGACTCTGGAACATCTGCGTGAACTGGTTGAGCAAGCCGAGCAGCAGGATATTCCGGCAGCGGAGTTACTTGATCCATTACTGATGCCAATGGACAGTCCAGCTTCGGACTATCCGGTGGTGAATCTTCCGTTAACGTCTTCTGTTTACTTCAAAAATGGTAACCCGGTTCGTACATCCGGTGCGCCGCTGGAAGGACTGGTTCGCGTTACAGAAGGTGAGAATGGCAAGTTTATCGGTATGGGCGAAATTGACGATGAAGGCCGCGTTGCGCCTCGTCGCCTGGTGGTTGAATACCCGGCGTAATGTTAACCGTCTTGCGATAACAGGTCGCTACGAGTAGAATACTGCCGCTTAACGTCGCGTAAATTGTTTAACACTTTGCGTAACGTACACTGGGATCGCTGAATTAGAGATCGGCGTCCTTTCATTCTATATACTTTGGAGTTTTAAAATGTCTCTAAGTACTGAAGCAACAGCTAAAATCGTTTCTGAGTTTGGTCGTGACGCAAACGACACCGGTTCTACCGAAGTTCAGGTAGCACTGCTGACTGCACAGATCAACCACCTGCAGGGCCACTTTGCAGAGCACAAAAAAGATCACCACAGCCGTCGTGGTCTGCTGCGCATGGTTTCTCAGCGTCGTAAACTGCTCGACTACCTGAAACGTAAAGACGTAGCACGTTACACCCAGCTCATCGAGCGCCTGGGTCTGCGTCGCTAATTCTTGCGAGTTTCAGAAAAGGGGCCTGAGTGGCCCCTTTTTTCAAACTGACGGCAGCAATTCACTGGAAACTAATGTATTGTTGCTATGAATGATCTTCCGTTGCAGAGGTTCGCGCGGCTAATGAGAGGCTTTACCCACATTGGGCTGGGTTAGGGTTGTCATTAGTCGCGAGGATGCGCAGAAGATCGGGTATTAACACCAGTGCCGTAAGGTGCTGTCTAAGAAAGAGAAAGGATATTACATTGCTTAATCCGATCGTTCGTAAATTCCAGTACGGCCAACACACCGTGACTCTGGAAACCGGCATGATGGCGCGTCAAGCCACTGCCGCTGTTATGGTTAGCATGGATGACACCGCGGTATTCGTTACCGTTGTCGGCCAGAAAAAAGCCAAACCAGGTCAGGACTTCTTCCCGCTGACCGTTAACTATCAGGAGCGTACCTACGCTGCTGGTCGTATCCCGGGTAGCTTCTTCCGTCGTGAAGGCCGCCCAAGCGAAGGCGAAACGCTGATCGCGCGTCTGATTGACCGCCCGATTCGCCCGCTGTTCCCGGAAGGTTTCGTCAACGAAGTTCAGGTTATCGCCACCGTGGTTTCTGTTAACCCGCAGGTTAACCCGGATATCGTCGCGATGATTGGTGCTTCTGCGGCGCTGTCTCTGTCTGGTATTCCGTTCAATGGTCCGATTGGTGCTGCCCGCGTAGGTTACATCAATGACCAGTACGTACTGAACCCGACTCAGGACGAGCTGAAAGAGAGTAAACTGGATCTGGTTGTTGCCGGTACAGAAGCTGCCGTGCTGATGGTTGAATCTGAAGCTGAACTGCTGAGCGAAGACCAAATGCTGGGCGCAGTGGTGTTCGGTCATGAACAACAGCAAGTTGTTATTCAGAACATCAATGAACTGGTGAAAGAAGCCGGTAAACCGCGTTGGGATTGGCAGCCGGAGCCGGTAAACGAAGCGCTGAACGCGCGCGTTGCTGCGCTGGCTGAAGCTCGTCTGAGCGATGCTTATCGCATCACCGACAAACAAGAGCGTTATGCGCAGGTTGATGTCATCAAATCTGAAACCATCGCGACGCTGCTTGCTGAAGACGAGACCCTGGACGAAAACGAACTGGGTGAAATTCTGCACGCTATCGAGAAAAATGTTGTTCGTAGCCGCGTACTGGCAGGCGAACCGCGTATCGACGGTCGTGAAAAAGATATGATCCGTGGTCTGGATGTGCGTACTGGCGTGCTGCCGCGTACTCACGGTTCTGCGTTGTTTACCCGTGGTGAAACGCAGGCACTGGTTACCGCAACGCTGGGTACTGCACGTGACGCACAGGTTCTTGATGAACTGATGGGCGAACGTACTGACACCTTCCTGTTCCACTACAACTTCCCTCCGTATTCCGTAGGTGAAACTGGCATGGTCGGTTCTCCGAAGCGTCGTGAAATTGGTCACGGTCGTCTGGCGAAGCGCGGCGTGCTGGCAGTAATGCCGGATATGGACAAATTCCCGTACACCGTACGTGTAGTGTCTGAAATTACCGAATCCAACGGTTCTTCTTCTATGGCTTCCGTGTGCGGTGCGTCTCTGGCGCTGATGGACGCAGGTGTGCCAATCAAAGCTGCTGTTGCGGGTATCGCAATGGGTCTGGTGAAAGAAGGCGACAACTACGTTGTACTGTCTGACATTTTGGGCGACGAAGATCACCTGGGCGATATGGACTTCAAAGTTGCGGGTTCCCGCGACGGTATCTCTGCACTGCAGATGGATATCAAAATTGAAGGTATCACCAAAGAGATCATGCAGGTTGCGCTGAATCAAGCTAAAGGTGCGCGTCTGCACATCCTGGGCGTCATGGAGCAGGCGATCAACGCGCCGCGTGGCGATATCTCTGAGTTCGCTCCGCGTATCCATACCATCAAGATCAATCCAGACAAGATCAAAGACGTTATCGGTAAAGGCGGTTCTGTAATCCGTGCTCTGACCGAAGAAACTGGCACTACCATCGAAATTGAAGATGACGGTACTGTGAAGATCGCAGCGACCGACGGCGAGAAGGCGAAAAACGCTATTCGTCGTATCGAAGAGATCACTGCAGAAATCGAAGTAGGCCGCGTCTACAATGGTAAAGTGACTCGTATCGTTGACTTTGGCGCATTTGTTGCCATCGGCGGCGGTAAAGAAGGTCTGGTCCACATCTCTCAAATCGCTGACAAACGCGTTGAGAAAGTGACCGACTACCTGCAGATGGGTCAGGAAGTTCCGGTGAAAGTTCTGGAAGTTGATCGCCAGGGCCGTATCCGTCTGAGCATTAAAGAAGCGACTGAGCAGTCTCAACCTGCTGCAGCACCGGAAGCTCCGGCTGCAGAACAGGGCGAGTAAGGTTGCCATTTGCCCTCCGCTGCGGCGGGGGGCTTTTAACCGGGCAGGACGCCTTGTTAGCAACCGGGAACAGGACGTTCATTCAACCGTGGTCTTCGGGAGTGGGAAATGAAGCCTTTTTTGCGCTGGTGTTTCGTTGCGACAGCACTTACGCTTGCAGGATGCAGTAATACTTCCTGGCGTAAAAGTGAAGTCCTCGCGGTACCATTGCAACCGACTTTACAGCAGGAAGTGATTCTGGCACGTATGGAACAAATCCTTGCCAGTCGGGCTTTAACCGATGACGAACGCGCACAGCTTTTATATGAGCGCGGAGTGTTGTATGATAGTCTCGGTCTGAGGGCATTAGCGCGTAACGATTTTTCGCAAGCGCTGGCAATCCGACCGGATATGCCGGAAGTATTCAATTACTTAGGCATATATTTAACGCAGGCAGGCAATTTTGATGCTGCCTATGAAGCGTTTGATTCTGTACTTGAGCTTGATCCAACTTACAACTACGCGCACTTGAATCGCGGGATCGCATTATATTACGGCGGTCGTGATAAGTTAGCGCAAGATGATCTGCTGGCGTTTTATCAAGACGATCCCAATGATCCTTTCCGTAGTCTGTGGCTTTATCTCGCCGAGCAGAAGCTCGATGAGAAGCAGGCTAAAGAAGTGTTGAAACAGCACTTCGAAAAATCGGATAAGGAACAGTGGGGATGGAACATTGTCGAGTTCTACCTGGGCAACATTAGCGAACAAACGTTAATGGAAAGGCTCAAGGCGGACGCAACGGATAACACCTCGCTCGCTGAGCATCTCAGTGAAACCAACTTCTATTTAGGTAAGTACTACCTAAGTCTGGGGGATTTGGACAGCGCCACGGCACTGTTCAAACTGGCGGTTGCCAACAACGTTCATAACTTTGTTGAGCACCGATACGCATTGTTGGAATTATCGCTCCTGGGCCAGGACCAAGATGACCTGGCAGAATCGGACCAGCAATAGCTGACGTACACATCAGCCCGTAATCTTTTTTGATTGCCATCACCTTAACAGGTGAGGGCGTTGTTGTTCGTTAATACACCTACTTTGAGCCGGTTCACACTTTTCAATGAAAATTGCTGATCAATTTCATGATGAGTTATGTAGACTGGCCGCCATTAATTTTGAGGCACACGTACTACATGGCTGAATTCGAAACCACTTTTGCAGATCTGGGCCTGAAGGCTCCTATCCTTGAAGCCCTTAACGATCTGGGTTACGAAAAACCATCTCCAATTCAGGCAGAGTGTATTCCACATCTGCTGAATGGCCGCGACGTTCTGGGTATGGCCCAGACGGGGAGCGGAAAAACTGCAGCATTCTCTTTACCTCTGCTGCAAAATCTTGATCCTGAGCTGAAAGCACCACAGATTCTGGTGCTGGCACCGACCCGCGAACTGGCGGTACAGGTTGCTGAGGCAATGACGGATTTCTCTAAACACATGCGCGGCGTAAACGTGGTTGCCCTGTACGGCGGCCAGCGTTATGACGTGCAATTACGCGCCCTGCGTCAGGGGCCGCAGATCGTTGTCGGTACTCCAGGCCGTCTGCTGGACCACCTGAAACGTGGCACTCTGGACCTCTCTAAACTGAGCGGTCTGGTTCTGGATGAAGCTGACGAAATGCTGCGCATGGGCTTCATCGAAGACGTTGAAACCATTATGGCGCAGATCCCGGAAGGTCATCAGACCGCTCTGTTCTCTGCAACTATGCCGGAAGCGATTCGTCGCATTACCCGCCGCTTTATGAAAGAGCCGCAGGAAGTGCGCATTCAGTCCAGCGTGACTACCCGTCCTGACATCAGCCAGAGCTACTGGACTGTGTGGGGGATGCGTAAAAACGAAGCACTGGTACGTTTCCTGGAAGCGGAAGATTTTGATGCGGCGATTATCTTCGTTCGTACCAAAAACGCGACTTTGGAAGTGGCAGAAGCTCTTGAGCGTAACGGCTACAACAGCGCCGCGCTGAACGGTGACATGAACCAGGCGCTGCGCGAGCAGACTCTGGAACGTCTGAAAGACGGCCGTCTGGATATCCTGATTGCGACCGACGTTGCGGCCCGTGGCCTGGACGTTGAGCGTATCAGCCTGGTAGTTAACTACGATATCCCGATGGATTCTGAGTCTTACGTTCACCGTATCGGTCGTACCGGTCGTGCGGGGCGTGCTGGTCGTGCGCTGCTGTTCGTTGAGAACCGCGAGCGTCGTCTGCTGCGCAACATTGAACGCACTATGAAGCTGACCATTCCGGAAGTAGAACTGCCGAACGCAGAGCTGCTGGGCAAACGCCGTCTGGAAAAATTTGCCGCTAAAGTACAGCAGCAGCTGGAAAGCAGCGATCTGGATCAATACCGTGCACTGCTGAGCAAAATTCAGCCGACTGCCGAAGGTGAAGAGCTGGATCTCGAAACTCTGGCCGCCGCACTGCTGAAAATGGCACAGGGTGAGCGTACTCTGATTGTTCCGCCAGATGCGCCGATGCGTCCGAAACGTGAATTCCGCGACCGTGACGACCGTGGTCCGCGCGATCGTAACGACCGTGGCCCGCGTGGCGACCGTGAAGATCGTCCGCGTCGTGAACGTCGTGATGTTGGCGATATGCAGCTGTACCGTATTGAAGTGGGCCGCGATGATGGTGTTGAAGTTCGTCATATCGTTGGCGCGATTGCTAACGAAGGCGACATCAGCAGCCGTTACATCGGTAATATCAAGCTGTTTGCTTCTCACTCCACCATCGAACTGCCGAAAGGTATGCCGGGTGAAGTGCTGCAACACTTTACGCGTACTCGCATTCTTAACAAGCCGATGAACATGCAGTTGCTGGGCGATGCACAGCCGCATACTGGTGGTGAGCGTCGTGGCGGTGGTCGTGGTTTCGGTGGCGAACGTCGTGAAGGCGGTCGTAACTTCAGCGGTGAACGCCGTGAAGGTGGTCGTGGTGATGGTCGTCGTTTTAGCGGCGAACGTCGTGAAGGCCGCGCACCGCGCCGTGATGACTCTACCGGTCGTCGTCGTTTCGGTGGTGATGCGTAATCATCGCTGATTAGCGAACACAATCTGTAAAATAATATATACAGCCCCGATTTTAACCATCGGGGCTTTTTTTTTGTCTTTTGTACTCGTGTACTGGTACAGTGCAATACATAACAACATAGTCGCACTATTTTTCACTGGAGAGAAGCCCACATGGCAACACTAACCACCACCCAAACGTCACCGTCGCTGCTTGGCGGCGTGGTGATTATCGGCGGCACCATTATTGGCGCAGGGATGTTTTCTCTGCCAGTGGTCATGTCCGGTGCGTGGTTCTTCTGGTCAATGGCGGCGCTGATCTTTACCTGGTTTTGTATGCTGCATTCCGGCTTGATGATTCTGGAAGCTAACCTGAATTACCGAATCGGCTCGAGCTTTGACACCATCACCAAAGACTTGCTGGGCAAAGGCTGGAACGTGGTCAACGGCATATCCATTGCCTTTGTGCTCTATATCCTGACCTATGCCTATATTTCTGCCAGTGGTTCGATTCTGCATCACACCTTTGCAGAGATGTCGCTGAATGTCCCGGCACGGGCGGCGGGATTTTGTTTTGCACTGTTGGTGGCGTTCGTGGTGTGGTTGAGCACCAAAGCCGTAAGCCGGATGACGGCGATTGTGCTGGGGGCGAAAGTTATTACCTTCTTCCTCACTTTCGGCAGTTTGCTGGGGCATGTGCAGCCTGCGACATTGTTTAACGTCGCGGAAAGCAATGCGTCTTATGCACCGTATCTGTTGATGACCCTGCCGTTCTGTCTGGCCTCATTTGGTTATCACGGTAACGTGCCGAGCCTGATGAAGTATTACGGCAAAGATCCGAAAACTATCGTGAAATGTCTGGTCTACGGTACGCTGATGGCGCTGGCGCTGTATACCATCTGGTTGCTGGCGACGATGGGCAACATCCCTCGTCCGGAGTTTATCGGCATCGCCGAGAAGGGCGGTAATATTGATGTGCTGGTACAGGCGTTAAGCGGCGTGCTGAACAGCCGTAGCCTGGATCTGCTGCTGGTCGTGTTCTCAAACTTTGCGGTAGCGAGTTCGTTCCTCGGTGTTACGCTGGGTTTGTTTGACTATCTGGCAGATCTGTTTGGTTTCGATGACTCGGCTATGGGCCGCTTGAAAACGGCACTGTTGACCTTCGCACCGCCTGTTGTGGGTGGTTTGTTGTTCCCGGACGGATTTCTGTACGCCATTGGTTATGCTGGCTTAGCGGCTACCATCTGGGCGGCAATCGTTCCGGCGCTGTTGGCCCGCGCATCGCGTAAACGCTTTGGCAGCCCGAAATTCCGCGTCTGGGGCGGCAAGCCGATGATTGTGCTGATTCTGCTATTTGGTGTCGGTAACGCGCTGGTGCATATTTTATCGAGCTTTAAGTTATTACCCGTTTACCAATAAACAAATTCATATCAGGGCCAGATTTAACGATCTGGCTCAAAAAATAATATCGAATTATCCCCTAATATAAATATTCTCCTTTCACAGGGAAGTATTTATATGCTGAATAATGAAATCACACTGAGAAAAATAGAAATTTTTCTCTCATATATGGAGTCGATGAATATATCAAAAACAGCAGAGGCGATGAATATCTCTGCCGTAAGTGTTCATCGTGCTTTGCATTCTCTGGAAGATAATTTACGCTGCTCTTTATTTACGCATAATGGACGGAACTTGCATCCTCTGCCAGGTGCATGGGTAATGAAAGAGCAGGCGCGGGAAGTAATAAATAGTTTTGAACGGTGTATTTATCTGACCAGAGAAGCCGCCGGATATCATTCACCAACACTTCGTCTGGGATTACTTTACTCATTAGTAATGAAAACAGCACCACAAATTGTGCAAGGATTAAAAAACCGACGTCCTGAATTAACTATAGAGTTCATTATGAATTCGAATAAAAAACTACTTGAGGCTTTAAATGAAGGGAAGGTTGATGCTGTTTTAGTCTCCACCCCCGACGAGTACAATACTCAATTATTCGAAACATGGACCATTTTCTCTGATTCAATCTTCCTTGCTGTTCCTGTGACTGATGTTGATCTTTTGGAGTCACCGGTTGATTTATGCCAGTTACAGAACAAAAAATTTATCGCCCTTAGTGAAGGGTTTGCCACCTGGCGAGGATTTCAGGAAGCATTTAAAATTGCCGGTTTCGAGCCAGAAATTACCGTCCGTGTGCATGACATATTTTCACTTATGAGTATGGTAAATGCAGGGGTTGGGTACTCATTAATTCCAGGTAGAATGAGAGACCTTTTTACCAGTGGTATTCGGCTCTTACCATTACAGATACCTTATCGTATGGAGCAAGAAATATCATTGGTATTTCCTCGTAGCCAGGAAACACATCCAAGTATTCTATCCTTATTAGCAGAGTGTCGAATGTATGCTCGCCAACTTACGATGGAGAAAACCGATGTAAACTCAGCCCCATAATTTCCTGGCTCATGCGTTGATAAATCAACGCTTCGCCATATATCGCGGCGGCAATCCAACGCGAGTTGCTAATTAGTGATATTTTAATTCTGATATGTGATTCAGAAAGGGTATTTTCCAGAGCCTGATTTAGCGCCTGATTACTGAGTTGGCAAAGTGAGAAGATAGCAATTTCCTGGCGAGGTATTATTTGTTGTTTTAATGCACATCCAATAACGCTACGTTGAAGCTTATTTTTTATCTCTCCTGCTGTTCCGGTCAAAAAAGCAAAACCGACATGATGATCTGGTCTGTCTATTAAGAGCTTCTGGCGAAAATTATCTTCATCCTGTTGTGCACACAGTGACGCCAGTAATGCAATTTGCCCTGGTTTCATTCCCTGAAATGAATACATAGCATCCCCTTACGCCTGCTGTATTACCAACAGGCGGCAGTGATTAAAAGAACGGCGTTAAAGAGAGATACAGTACCGAAGGTGCCAACAGGCAGCCGAGTCCGGTATAAAACGTTGCTGTCATCGCGCCATAAGGTACAAGTTTTGGATCTGTTGCGGCCAATCCAGCTGCGACTCCGCTGGTCGATCCCATTAAGCCACCATAAACAATCGCTGCCGCTGGCGTGGTTAGCCCGGCTGCTTTTGCCACCAGTGGTGTCAGGATCATCACGGCAATCGATTTAATTACCCCTGCGGCAATACTTAGAGCGATGACATCGGAGGTGGCACCCAATGCAGCTCCGGTTACCGGGCCAACAATAAATGTGACCGCACCCGCACCGATAGTCGACATACTCACTGCATCGGTATAGCCGAATACCCAGGCTACAACTGCACCGAGATAAAAAGAGAGAACAGTAGAAATGATCAGCGCCAACAGACCGGCTAGTCCGGCTTTTTTCAGTTCTTCGAGCTTCACACCGAAAGCAGTAGAAATAATGGCAAAGTCACGAAACATACCTCCACCCATTAAGGCGATGCCGCTAAAAAGGCTGATATCAGCCAGGCCCTTTTTGCCTCCAGTTAATTCGCCACCAATCCATGCCAGTATTAATCCGGCAACAATAGCAATAGCAGAACTATGAATTTTGCCACGTAGTAAATGTGTGGAAATCCAACTTGCTGCCCAGCAAACAACGCCGACGACGACAAACGCGGTGATTAAGCCATTACTGGTAAAATTTCCGGATAGCGTTTTGAATATCTGTTCCATATTTTCGCCTTACTCGTTAGTCTACAACTTGCTGGTCAGAAGGCTTACTGCCTATTTTGCTCAGCGGTTTTATTAGCAGGAAACCAATAAATACCGCGCCGAGTCCGGCAATAACTGCCACCGGTCCACCCTTAAGTGCGGCAATAACATTCTGATTCGCAGACATGGCGACAACGATGGGGATATACATCGCACTCCAGAAACCCACTCCTTGTTCTGCTGGTTTTGACAGCAGTCCTTTTTCTATTAGTTTTTGTGATGACACGACCAGGAAAAGCATGGCAAAACCTATGCCACCAATATTGGCTGAGATCCCCAGTAAAGCGCCTAATAGATCGCCAACCATCAGACCGGCGAACATACAAAATCCCATTAACATCAAACCGTAAATGATCATGATGTTTCTCTTTGCTTATCCATACTAAAAGCAAAACGTTAAAACGGTGTCATGATTGCCGTCTTTTAGTAACAATAAATAAACAATAGCTTTCAGCACAGTATGTTTTTATATTTTTGACATTCAACAGTACATACATATTTCAATACAGGTGTACGCTCTGGTTTCACCGTGTCCAAATTCCGTCCACAATTACACCTACAGGGATAGACTCCTGGCATATCAGCGAACCGAATTATTAGTTCGCTGATATGTAAGCATAGCAATAACATCACATAAGAATGTCGTTTAGTATTAAAACATCTTATTCTGCTGCGATTTCGAATAATACCACTCCAGGGTTTACTCGGTCGCCGGGATTTACATGAATAGCCTTTAACACTCCACTTTCTGGAGATGCCACCGGCATTTTCATTTTCATAGCTTCCAGTACCAACACCACCTGACCTTTTTCGATTTTATCTCCTGCAGCTGATTTAACTTCATCAACAACGCCAGGTACTTTTGATTTAACTTCAGACATATTAGTTTCCTTTAATATATTTAATTGAAAGATGTTTTTGATAATTTAATGACGTCTTGACGGGTAATTAATTGAACGTCATTTTCGCCTTTAGCCAACAGAGTAAGACTTCCGCTGAACCATTCTTTAATATTTATGGCGTATCCATTTGAGAGAAGAATTTCGCCATCAATACGTAACTGATAATGATGCTCTATATTTCGTAGCGTCTCTAAGCATTGCGCAATAGAACTCAATGATTCGGGCATAATCTGGATATCCAGATCCGAATGGTTATCCGTCCATTGCCATGGCGTTACCATCTCTAAAGCTACTGACCCCCAGACACCCATTCGTAATTCTTGCCAACAACCACTCTCTCGCAACCTGTTAAACGCACGTGTCGCTGTTGTACGGTTGCTCAAAGGCAGACGAGCTGTTTGCTCGGGAGTTGAGTTGCGAACAATGGCCCTGACGGGAACGTTTACCGCCAGACGCAGACGTTGCCCTAGCCAACGCAACGGGAAACTAAAGCCAAGAGGAACTTCCTCCGTGGTGTGTGCGCCACGTCGTACGATACCGGGTAATGCCCCGCTGAGAAGAGTCGCCAGCGCCTGGTGACGAATGTCAGCGGGAAGCGAGCAAAACATCAGCTCAAACTGTTTTGCGATATCACTCAGTGCCGTTTGTGCTACCCAGCAAAGAGTATGGCGTTTGAGCGTGCTCATCGCGCCTTACTCCAGGCGGGGTCATTTTTCCCTTGTTGTTGTAACTCTCGCTGTGATGCCAGCAGAGCGTCAAATTGTGCTGTGGCATCGGGGCCGATAATATCGATAGGGACTGAACCAGACGCATCGTCCGGCAATATACCGGGGATGAGTTGGATATGAGTGGCTTCCGCCAGCGTTTGTAGTTTTGGCGAAACCCGACAAATCCTGCCCTTAATACGCATAATTGTTCGTGCTGTGCGTTCGACAATCTCCTGGTGGTGTGCTGTTGTCGCTACTACAACCATTTCATACTCGGGCGTGGTACGCCGCCGCTTCCAGGTTTGGATTATCCCTGCCGGGTTACAGAGATGACCGCCTGTTCCGACGGGAAAACTGTCGCCTGTTGGTAATCCGCCCACGATAACTTCCCGCCAGTCATCACCTTGTCGGGTCGCTACCAGAGAAATATCCTCACGCAGTGGTATGCCGTCGAGAACAAGCCAGCCAAATTCCTGGCACCCGTATACATCATGCAGCGTATATCCCAGACTTTGGGCCAGTGGCACCAGAGCTTCATCTAACGGTGTACCCGCCGTTATCAACGTCAGATTTTTGGGCAGTCGGTCGATAAGATTCATTTTCTGCGCTTGTTCCAGTGTGGCGCGTAAGAATGATGATTCTCCTATCACCACATCCGGCATTTGGCGACATAGCGCGATCAGCAATGCATCACGGCATGAGTGCGATAAAAACGACCAGCGAAGATCAAACGCTTCCAGCGCCTGGCAGGTAAAAACATTGACCAGCGGAGCGTAGGTCACCAGCAACTGCTGCCCGGTTGTAACTCCACACCCTTGCAGGACGCGTTTACCTGCTTCTGTACGCAGCGGTAATTCGCACCATGTCACCCCCACAATGTTCTGAAAGGCACTACTGCCAGTGGTGAATGTCACCATTGCCAGATTAAGTGGCGTATGGATCTCCTCGATCACATGTGCCGCTGTCGGCCCTGCAATACCTTTGTCTGCCAGTGTCCGACGGGGCATCTCTGAAAAAGAAGGGATGCCCTGCTGAGCCTGCACCAGCCATTCCAGTGTTGAGATGGGATCGTTCATGGTGCGTTTCCCCTGTCAGGCTGGCTGATAATGTTCGGCAATGGCCTGATACTCGTGCCGCATTTGCGCCAGGATCGCACTGCGCGTTTGGCGTCCGCCACGCTGATTACCAGAGAGCCCTCGCCCTTGTGGCCCGGTTGCAATCGTACCTAAGGTCTGTTTGGCAGAGCGCACTTCGTGAACATGGCGAGCAACCGCTTCTTTCATTTGCTCAATACTGTTCAGCAGTTCTTCAACGCCACCCAGTTGCCAGAAAAACTCCGGCCCCGCAGCAAAAACAGGATTGCTTCGTGAAAGTTCACTAAGTCGCTCCACATCCTGACGTGTGATACGGGCAATACTGCTGAGGGGCATTACGTGGATCATGGTGCCAAATTCGGAGGTCAAACTGAGAATGTGGTCGGCCTGTAATCCATGGCAAAGGAACGCACCACTGATGGCACGACCAATCACCATCGCGATGATCGGATGCCCGGCATGACGTGCTTGCGCCAGGGCCAGCTGATAAGCGCCCGTGGCTTTGTTCATACCGATGATCTCTTCCAGTTTGCCAGGACCATTCCCCGGAGTGTCTACTATCAGTACCAGTGGGCGCTTTTCAGTAGCATCTTTCAGGCGATCCATCTCCATGGTTCGGTAAACGGCCAGAGCCATTTTGTAGCCTTCTTCAAGCCCAATGACTCCGGCATAAACCACCGGAAAACGTGGATTAAATGCCATAGCATCATTGGCGATCACCGTGCATATTTCGCCATTCAACTGCGCACTACCGACCACAGCTCCGGGGCCGTAATCTTCACAAGGAAGATTCAGGTCTGTCAGCGCGTTTTCCACAAAACTGCCTTCATCGACAATAAGATCTATTGCCAACCGGCCCTGGCCTAATAAGTTTTCCATTACGCTTCCTCCACACTCAAACGTTTGACATTGCTCAGGAACGTTTCCAAATCCATATCAACCAGCGATTGTGGCGTGGCATTCCCTGCTGCCAGCCAGACATCACGGGCATCGGTTGGCGCCAGATCACAGATGTGTTGCGTCAGTGCCATCTGTTTACGCACTTTCTCTTCACTGCCAATACGCCGCATAGCTTCAATATCTGCCCAGGCAAGGGAAGCGATCTGCGTTACCTGCTGGTGGAAGGCCGCTAATGTATCGGCAATCAAATAGTTACAATCACCGACGATATACTTATGTTTACCGCCGGTGGTACGGAAGACCAGGGCGCGGTCGGAAGCGTCGAATTCACTACGCCCCATCTCTTGTTCGATAACTTCAGGGCCGGTGAGGCCAAGGCGTCCTGACTCACTCATCACAATGATGTCAGTTGCAGCGGCGACAAATCCCATCCCACCAAAGCAGCCAATTTTGCTGCCAATCAGTGCCACAACAGGTACTCTGCTCCGCAGCGTTTGCAGTAAATCCATGCACTCGGCGTGCGCCAGCAAACCGGCGTTAGCCTCATGCAGTCGTACACCGCCCGTTTCAAAGGAAATTAAGACGACAGGACGATAAGCGGGATCAGTAGATTGCGTTGCCAGTTCATCGGCCAGCATTAACGCGCCGACCATTTTTGCGCCGCCTACTTCACCAACAGAACCGCCAATAAAACGCCCTTCCTGAGAGATAACAATTGCCGGATGTTGCCCGAGTAAACCAATCCCCGTCACGACACCGTCATCGAACTCCACGGCTTCACCGAGGATGGGTAAATGGGGGCTTGTCTGTTTAGCCGACGGACCAATCAGCTCGCGGAAAGTGCCTTTATCAACTAATGCCTCTGCGCGTTCACGCGCACTGGCTTCCAGAAAACGCAGATCACTCATGTTGGTTTTCTCCTGGCAGAGCCTGTTGTAACGCTTGCTGCAGACGGAGTGCGACAACGGCAGGCGTGGCGTTGTTGTCATTGATGCTGACTTGCATATCTCCAAGTGGGCCATTGTCCAGGAAGCGTGTAAGTACAATTTCCCAGATGTGATCGAATCCGGTCACGGGCGTGCAAATACTGATATCGATACCGCCTGCCAGTGCTTTAGGTTCCAGTAAAACTTCCAGATCTCCTGAACCAACGATGCCGCAATGTACGGTTTGTGGTAGCGCAGCACGTTTACCGTTACCGCTAAAGTGGTGTGATATTTGATGTAAAGCCATGTCTTTTCCCCTTACCAGTTACGGAAACGAGCAGGCGGGTTATAGAGTCCGCCAGACCATTCGACTAAATCGCGGATACTTTTGGCTGCCAGCAGCTGGCGAGTGGCACGGCGGCGATCAATACCCAAATCTTCTGGTGTTTTAACGATACCGCTTTCACGCAATGCCTGGGTTTGTGCAGGATCGGCTGCCAGACCAATATCGGTATAACCTGCGACGGCACGAATAGCGGCCATCCGCTGTTCCAGTCCGTCACAACGATGGAGATAAGCGATACCTTCTTCGGTCAACACATGGGTGACGTCATCGGCGTAAACCATCACTGGCGGCAGATCGAGACCGGCTTTTTCGGCAAGCTGCCAGGCATCGAGTTTGTCAACAAAGGCAGGCTGGCGTTTCTCGCGGAAGGTTTCTTGCATCTGCACAACCAGACGCTTGCCACGTGGCATATCACCAATGAGTTGCTGTTGAGTGGCATTAAACTCCTCGCCACATTTCAGCCATGAACGGGTTGTGTGACGGCGACCTTTAGCATCACAGCCCATATTTGGTGCGCCACCAAAACCGGAGACCCGGCTGGCTGTAGCTGTACTGCTGTTGCCATATTTATCCAGTTGCAGAGTGCCGCCGATAAACATATCCAGCGCATAGTGTCCGGCAGCCTGGGCGAAGGCGCGGTTAGAACGCAAAGTGCCATCCTGTCCGATGTAGAACACATCCGGGCGTTCAGCGACATATTTCTCCATTCCCAACTCGCCACCGAAACAATGCACAGACTGAATCCAGCCGCTTTCAATTGCCGGAATTAAGGTTGGATGCGGGTTGAGTACCATATGGGTACAGACTTTGCCCTTCAGACCCAGTTCTTCGCCGTAAGTTGGCAGCAGCAGCTCGATGGCGGCAGTGAAAAAACCGATCCCGTGGTTGATACGTTCAACGCCGTACTCGGCATAAATCCCTTTCAGGGCCATCATTGCCATTAACACATGGGTATCGGTGATCAACGCGGGATCGCGGGTGAATAACGGTTCAACATAGAAAGGGCGTGGTGCTTCAATCACGGCATTAACCCAGTCACCAGGGATATCGACGCGCGGTACTTTGTCGACAATCTTGTTGACCTGAGCAATGACGATCCCCTGACGGAAGTGAGTTGCCTCGGCGATGACTGGCGTATCTTCCGTGTTAAAACCGGTATACAAATTACCGTCTTTATCTGCCTCAAACGCAGTGATGAACGACACGCGAGGAGTGAGATCAACAAAATAGCGGCTGAACAGTTCCAGATAGGTATGAATCGCGCCGAGCTTAATTTTGCCCTGTTGAATGAGCTTAGCCAGACGACCATCTTGTGGTCCGGCATAGGCAAAATCGAGCTTTTCTGCGATACCTTTTTCAAACAGATCAAGGTGTGTCGAAAGGGGTACAGAGGACTGCACCATATGCAGACCGGAGATTTTTTGGGGATCAACTTTGCACAAGCATTCCGCTAAAAAATCCGCCTGTTTCTGGTTATTCCCTTCAATATTTACCCGGTCACCGCTACGCAGGATCGCTTCCATTACGGCAACGGTATCGCTGGCGGCGATAATTTTACCCTCACGAAGATACGGCTTTATTAGCTGCAACCGCTGCTCCGTATCGTCTTTGAGTTGATGCCAGTTGTGCTCTTTTAGCATGTCATAACTCCCTTATTTCAGCAGGAATAACGTGGAGATAAAGATCCCCGTGGCGATAGCCGAGACGATCAACCCGCTGACACCCGCTCCCATCGCGAGGGGAAGAATGACGGCATAGGGGTTTTCGTGGCTTACTTCTTTCTGCGCGATTTTGGCTGTGGTTGGCAGGCAAGAGACGCCAGCAATACCAATGGCAGGGTTATAGCGACCTTTGGAGATAAACCAGATAAACCAGCCGCCAAGTAGCGCGCCGACTGCAGATATAGCAAGGGCGCCAATACCGAGGATCAGGATGATGCCAACTTTAGGATCGAGAATGGTCTGTGCTTCGCATAGCGTACCGAGCAGCAGCCCAAGAAACAGTGTCGCGGTATAGGTCATTGTCGATTCCAGCAGTTTCTGGAACGGCTCGATCTCAGCTTCTTTAATCGCAATACCGAGGAAGAAAGAGAGGATCAGCGGCGCGGCAACAGGTAATAGCAGGCATAACAACAAGCAGGCACAGATGGTAAAGATGAACTTTGCCTTTTTTGAAACCGTCGGATAGTCGATATCCACTTCCATGCCACGATACTTTTTCGGCACCATCAGACGCACCAGATACGGATAGCCAGCGTAGGTCAAACTCAGGTAGAGGTAGGCAATAATGGCAATTGGTACAAAAAGATTTGGCGCGAGGATCAGCGAGGCAAACAGCACCATGGGGCCATCCGCACCGCCAATGGTGGCAATTGACGCCGCTTCATTGGCGGGTAAGCCAAAGACCTCGATCCCGAGTAACAGTGCGGCAAATGTTCCTGCTTCGGCGAACAGAGCAACAATGATGCTTGCCCAGGGGCGTAGCAGAATGAAGCTGATATCACTCATGGCACCAATGCCAAAGAAAACGATACAGGCAATGAGGCCGTTACTGAATGTAAAGTTATAAACCGGTTGCAGAAAGTTTATCTGCATCAGATTAACCAGCTCCGTGGGATCACTCACCATCGGATCAAGGATTAAAGTGCCAGTTTGCCCGCCAGCAAGAAACAGAACACCAGCATTAACAGCGATCATGCCTAATCCCATTGGCACCATAATTAAAGGTTCAAGTTTCCGGCGAAATCCCATCCATGCCAGAATGAATCCAAGAATTATTAATAATAAACGAGCGATTGCTATTTTAGGATCTTCAACAAAAAATGTGCCGATCCCCGAAAAAAGCTTAACGAAAATATCCATAGAATGAATCCCTGGTGTTGCTAGAAAGGCGATTTGTTTATTAGTCGTCGGTAATATTTAACTTATTCATTAGCTTATTTACCCCAACAATAATGCCCACCACCGCAAAAGAGATTAGAATGGTTAAGCCGTAGGTAAATAATGTATAGAGATAAATACTCATATATTTTCCTGTATTAAGTGTTTATCACCCTGGCATAGAAAATACATAGCCAAAGTTAGCGCCAGTAAATCGGCACAACCGCCGGGGCTTATCCAGTTATCCACACACCATTGGTTAAAGTCAGTCAGTTTCTTGCCGATATCCGGTTGTAACATGCCGCCCTGATCAACAAGTCGTTGCGCCCTGGACTGCATTTCTCTCAGTGCCTTTTGTCCACCACGTGACAAAACAGTGGTATCTTCACAACAAGCCATCAACGCCAGCAGAGTATGAATAAGCGACTCGCGCCAACTCAGTTGATGCGCTAATGCCTGATGTAAAGCCGGAAGAGCAATGTTGCATACCAGAGGAAAACCGTGTTCTGCCTCACCACGAATTCCGGTAATGCCAAACTCAGAATAGAGTTTTTCGCCTTGCGTTTTAGCTGCCCGTTGATTGAGTTGAGCAAAATCATTGCGACAGAGATTTTGGCAAAGCGTGCTGATGTTCTGACTTAAGGCGCAATAAGTCAGAGGCTGCTTTTGGGCAGAAAGCCAACCAGCGACAGCGGCAAGAAGAGCAGAAGAAAATAAAATGCCACGCTGGGTATTAATTTGCTGCGTAGCGTTAAGCAATTTATTTTCATACTGAATACCAATTTTCCTGATAACGGGAAATAATTCTGTTAATTCACCGTTATGGTTTTCGCCTGCTATAGCACAAAGGGTAAAACAGGGGGCAATGGTAGATGAACTGGTAATAAATAACCAAATATCCATATCAGTATGCGCACCCTGAGAAAGGGGAGTGACCAGTCCTGGTTTAGGCCAGGCGCAAACCTCCATTAATATAGCTTTTAACAGGCACTCACCGATCCATTGTGCATTACTGTCAGTGGAATACATGGCTATTTCCTTTGCTTGTGTATACTAAAAAATTAATAACACGAGCAAAAAGTAGCATTGAAGAAATCACAGAACAATTACGCTCCGGGTAACGTAATTACCCTAAGCGTAATAAACAAGGCTAAAGTCACGAATTCAGGCGAGATAGATCACATTTCGTTATTAGAAAAAAACGAAATTGCGGCATGGGAAAACCACTGATCTTTTGCCTGACGTAAAACAGCAGGTACATCATTAGCCTGCAAACTATCAGCGACAGACGTAAAACGTCTCTCTATAATGGCGAAAAATAGCCCACCTCTGGCGCAGGATGCGTGAAAATGTTTCGTAATGGATTGTTGTATATACTGTTGTTTGCAGTTGTTATCGCATTGGGTGTTCACTTTTTCTGGCCTGTCCCGAACGAAAAAAGCGTTTTTCTGCCGCTCGAAAAACCCGTCTCACATTCTCCGGTTGTGCAACCTTCAAAGGTGATTCACCCCGGCGACCAGCTATTTATCCGCATTCTTAAAGCGGAAGATAAGCTGGAACTGTGGGCAAGCGCCAATAACAAGCCTTACGAACTCTACAAAACCTGGACTATATGCGCGTGGTCTGGTGGCTTAGGGCCAAAGCACAAACAGGGGGATGGTAAAAGCCCGGAAGGTTTTTATGCCACCAACAAAGGGTTACTTAACCCAAACAGCCGCTATCATCTGGCATTTAATATTGGTTACCCGAATGCTTACGATCGGGCAAACGGCTATACCGGTGATTTCATAATGGTTCACGGGAATTGTGTTTCGGCGGGCTGCTATGCCATGACCGATGCTGGTATTGAAGAGATTTATCAACGGGTGGCTCAGGCGCTAAAGAGCGGGCAGAAGAGCGTGCCGGTGCATATCTTCCCGTTTGCGATGAACGACGAAAATATGCGCCAGGCGCAGGCATGGCCGGAATATAATTTCTGGCTTATGTTGAAGCCCGGCTATGATTACTTCGAAAAAAATCGCCGATTGCCAATCATTTCTGTTGAAAACCGGCGTTATAAAATTACCCCAGTAACTCTTCCTTAACATCCATCGCCAGCTCAAACGAATGCAGGCGCGCCTGGTGATCGAAAATCTGCCCGTTAACCATAATCTCATCCGCGTCGGTTTCGCGCAGGATCGACTGCAAGCCATGGCGCACTTTCGCTTTATCACCCACCAGCGACATACTCAGCGCCTGTTGCACGCCATACTGCTCAGACGGTGACCAGAACTGATCCATATTTTGAATCGGTGGCGGCAGTTGCCCGGTTTCACCGCGGCGCAGCTTCACAAAGGCTTGCTGCATCGAGGTAAACAGGAATTCGGCGTCGCGGTTGCTGTCGGCGGCGATAATATTGATGCACACCATCGCATACGGTTTCTCCAACCGTGCCGACGGTTTGAAGTTGCTGCGATAAAGATGCAGCGCCTGGAACAACATATCCGGCGCGAAGTGTGAGGCAAACGCAAACGGCAGACCAAGCTGCGCCGCCAGTTGCGCGCTGTAAAGGCTGGAGCCTAACAACCACACGGGGATTTTCTCGCCATAGCCCGGTACTGGGCGCACATGCGGATTGGGATCGCGGGCGTCAAACCAGTCCACCAGTTCCGCGACATCGCGGGGGAAATTATCAATATCGCCGCTCATATGGCGACGTAGTGCCATCATTGTCCGTTGGTCACTACCTGGCGCACGACCCAGCCCCAAATCGATTCGCCCCGGATAGAGCGTATTGAGCGTACCGAACTGTTCGGCAATCACCAACGGTGAGTGGTTTGGTAACATCACGCCGCCAGACCCCAGATGCAGCGTGGTGGTATTTGCCGCCAGATAGCCAATCAATACTGATGTTGCAGCACTGGCAATGCCGGTCATATTGTGGTGTTCCGCCAGCCAGTAGCGATGATAGCCGCGCTTTTCAGCCAGACGGGCGAGGTCGAGAGAGTGGGAGAACGCTTCTCGCGCTGAAGAACCTTCGGGGATGGGGGCCAGATCGAGTAGCGAAAACGCAATGGTTTTATCAGTCATAACAGCTCACTTTGTTACCGATTAATCTTTAATACTGCATTAAAGGGTAGTTAAAGTTGTTAACAAAGTGAGCTATTTGCTTAGGCTTGCAGTTCCAGCCCAGCCAGCCGTCTCCAGTAGCCGTTACAGTCGCTGTTTGCCGTCAACGGGAGTGGTGCAGCACCATTTTCATTAGCGCGGAAGGCGTCGAGCATAGCGAAAGTGTCAGTACCCTGCGGTGACAGGCGGACCACATCAACCAGCCCCTGCATGGATGCCAGCTCGTTACCGAGGTTGTACACGTAGCCGCTCATGGTCTGAATGCCATTGAGCACAAACACTTGTTGGTTTTCCTGCGACAGCACGTTGCGCCCGTTCGGATACTTAATGCAGCAGGTTTCACACTCATCTTTCGGGCGGTCTTCCGAACGCGCGGTAAAGCAGCGGGCGGAGTAGGCCAGCGGCAGATGACCGTAGCTCAAGACTTCCACTTCAAACTGGTTGCGAATGCCCAGCTCATCGCACTGATTAAGCAGATTCACCAGCCAGTCGCGGGAAAGCTCCACCGGCATACACCAGCGCATCATGCCCTGTTTGAGCAATATTTTCAGCGTCACCGCGTTGTAGCAGTTCAGCGCGTGTCCGGCGACGAACGGCAGTTTGCGCTCAGCGCACATATTCACCACGCCGAGATCGCTGGCTTCAATCAGAAACTCACCGTTCTCAACATAGCGTTTCAGTTCGCCCAGTTCGGAGGATGCCTGCACCAGCGCCAGCGTGGAGAGCACAATCTGCTTGCCACTTCCGGCGAGCGATTTTGCCATCTCCAGCCAGTCGCCAACTTTGGTTGCCCGGCGTTTGCTACAGACCGCTTCACCGAGATAAATCACGTCGGCGCTGCTGGCGGCGGCCTGCTGATAAAAATCTTCCAGCGTCTCTTTTGGCCAGTACCACAGCACCGGCCCTAAGGAATATTTCATTACTTTTCTCACTGCCATTTACGGTGATACGCGCCAAGAGTGGTTTGCGTGCCTTCGGACATCGACCCGAGCGTCTCCATCCACGCGCTTTGCGGCACGAAGTTTTGCGGATCGGCCTTACAACGGTCGATAGCCTGACGCCAGACTTTCGCTACCTGGCTGACATACGCAGGGCTACGCTGGCGGCCTTCAATTTTCACCGAAGCGATATTCGCTGCCATTAACTCCGGCAGTAGCTCAAGGGTATTGAGACTGGTTGGTTCTTCCAGCGCATGATAGCGCTCGCCGTCCACCAGATAACGCCCTTTACACAGCGTCGGATAACCTGCGTTTTCGCCGTCCTGATAACGGTCGATCAGCACTTCGTTCAGGCGGGATTCCAGCCCCTGCGGCGTTTGCTGCCAGCGCACGAAACGGGCCGGAGAACATGCCCCCACGGTGTTGGGCGACTCACCCGTCAGATACGACGACAGATAGCAACGACCTTCCGACATAATGCATAGGCTGCCGAAAGCAAAGACTTCCAGTGGTACAGGTGTGACCCGTGCCAGCTGTTTCACCTGATGAATCGACAACACGCGCGGCAGCACCACGCGGGCAACGTCAAAATGGCGATGATAAAAGTTAATCGCCTCTTCATTGGTCGCCGAAGCCTGCACTGATACGTGGCGTTCAATATGCGGGTATCGCTCGGCGGCGTATTCCAGCATGGCGAGGTCGGCGAGGATCAGCGCGTCGGCACCCAGCTGCGCCGCCATATCCACGGCGCGCTGCCAGCGGGCGTAACCGTCCGGATGCGCAAAAGTGTTAATCGCGATGTGAAGTTTGCGGCGATGTTGATGGACAAAACTCACCGCTTCCTGCAATTTTTTCTCGGTAAAGTTAAGGCCGGCGAAGTGACGGGCATTGGTATCATCTTTTAGCCCGATATAAACAGCATCTGCGCCGTTTTCGATGGCCGCCTTAAGCGCCGGGAGATTTCCGGCAGGGCAGAGCAGCTCCATAATTTTTCCTGAAGGGTGCGCTATCAAAGCGCAAAAATGTTAACGAACTGGGATTTTAGTTAACCTTGCTGCGACAATTTTTGATTTAAGGCAGTTAAAGTTGTATTGGTGGTAGCAGCAATTTCATATGGAATTGTTGATTTATACCGCTATGTTATTTTTCTGATATGGCAAAATAGGATGATTGTTGAAACAGGGAGTAAAACTCGTGTTGGATAAACTGCGTTCCCGTATTGTGCATTTGGGGCCATCTCTGTTGAGTGTACCGGTAAAACTGACGCCATTTGCCCTAAAACGCCAGGTTCTTGAGCAGGTCTTAAGCTGGCAATTCCGTCAGGCGCTGGATGATGGCGAGCTGGAGTTTCTTGAAGGCCGCTGGTTAAGTATTCATGTGCGTGATATTGACCTGCAATGGTTTACCTCGGTGGTGAATGGCAAACTGGTCGTTAGCCAGAACGCGCAAGCTGATGTGAGTTTTAGTGCCGACGCCAGCGATCTGCTGATGATTGCGGCGCGTAAACAGGATCCGGATACGCTCTTCTTCCAGCGTCGGCTGGTGATTGAAGGCGATACGGAGCTGGGGCTGTATGTGAAAAACCTGATGGACGCCATTGAACTGGAGCAAATGCCGAAAGCCTTACGTATGATGCTGCTGCAACTGGCGGATTTTGTTGAGGCGGGAATGAAAACCGCGCCTGAAACCAAACAGACATCGGTAGGTGAACCATGCTAATTCGAGTAGAAATTCCCATTGATGCGCCGGGTATTGATGCCCTGCTGCGTCGTTCATTCGAAAGTGATGCGGAAGCGAAGCTGGTTCACGATCTGCGTGAAGATGGCTTTCTGACGCTGGGGCTGGTGGCGACAGATGACGAAGGTCAGGTCATTGGCTACGTGGCATTCAGTCCGGTAGATGTGCAAGGCGAAGACCTGCAATGGGTCGGCATGGCTCCGCTGGCGGTAGATGAAAAATACCGTGGACAGGGGCTGGCACGCCAACTGGTTTATGAAGGACTCGATTCGCTTAATGAGTTCGGCTATGCCGCAGTGGTGACGCTGGGCGATCCGGCGCTGTACAGTCGTTTCGGCTTTGAACTGGCGGCACATCACGATCTGCGTTGCCGCTGGCCGGGCACTGAAAGCGCCTTCCAGGTACATCGTTTAGCGGATGATGCGCTGAATGGCGTAACCGGTTTGGTTGAGTATCACGAACACTTCAATCGCTTTTAATCTCCGGGGTTTGCAGGCTGCTTATCAGCTCTGCAAACCCTGAGCCTTCCGCTACCAGACGTTCTTTTTGCCGTTTGGTCAGTTGTTTAACGCGATATTCCGCCCGTAGTGCCAGCGAACGGTCGCCCACTGGCGCGGAAAATGCCAGCGTCAGTTCACCTTTCCCACGCAGTGCTTTTGCGCCTTTGCCGCTTTGATGTTGCTGATAGCGGCGTTCGACATCCGTGGTGATCCCGGTATAAAGCTTATTGTCGGCGGTACGGATCAAGTAAAGAAACCAGGGTGTCATCGTCTGCGTCGCATGTTAAGGTCAGGCCCACAGTATAAAAGAGAACAGCAATGGAAACACTCACCGCCATCAGCCGTTGGCTGGCAAAACAACATGTTGTCACCTTGTGTGTGCAGCAGGAAGGGGAACTGTGGTGCGCCAATGCCTTTTATCTTTTTGATGCGCAGAAAGTTGCCTTCTACATTTTGACGGAGGAAAAAACGCGTCACGCGCAGATGAGTGGGCCGCAGGCGGCAGTTGCCGGAACGGTAAACGGTCAGCCGAAAACGGTAGCATTAATTCGCGGCGTGCAGTTTAAAGGTGAGATCCGCAGACTGGAAGGTGAGGAAAGCGACCTCGCACGCAAGGCGTATAATCGCCGCTTTCCGGTTGCCAGAATGCTGTCGGCCCCGGTGTGGGAAATCCGGCTCGATGAAATCAAATTCACTGACAACACGCTGGGCTTTGGTAAAAAAATGATTTGGCTACGTAGCTCAGGCACCGAGCAGGCGTAACGCCTCGCGGTTAAACGCGGGCAAATCGTCCGGTGTCCGACTGGTAACCAGCTGATCTTTATCGACCACGACTTCCTGATCGTAAAATTCCGCACCCGCGTTTTTAACATCAATCACAATCGGTTTAACCGCGGTCAGTTTGCGTCCCCGAATCACATCGGCGCTGATCAGCAGCTGCGGGCCGTGGCAAATGGCAAACACCGGTTTGCCGCTATTCACAAAATCACGGGTAAAGGTGACAAAACGGTTGTCGCCACGCAGATAATCTGGTGAATGACCGCCTGGTAGCAGCAGGGCATCAAATTCTGCTGGCGTCACTTCATCGATGGATTTATCGATAGTCACGCTGGCTTCTCCTTTTTTGCCTTTCACCGTTTTACCCGCTTGTTTTTCAATGGTAATCACTTCGTGTCCGGCTTTACGGAACTCGTCTGCGGGTGAAGTAAATTCTGAATCCTCAAATTCATCAGTGATTAAAACGGCAATCTTCTTACTCATGTTTCCTCCGCGTTGTTGCATTGGATGAGGCGAATTTCTCACGATCGGGGATAATTACCTCGTAGACTATTAAGCCTGGTGCATGAGCCGGGGAGCGCAAGGCAGACAATTCTGTAAAGGAGCGAAGATGAGTCAGGTACTGATTACAGGCGCAACGGGGCTGGTGGGTGGTCACCTGCTGCGGATGTTGATTAATGAACCGAAAGTTAACGCCATAGCCGCGCCGACGCGACGCCCGTTGGGCGATATGCCTGGGGTGTTTAATCCCCATGACCCGCAACTGACCGACGCACTGGCGCAGGTCACCGATCCCATCGACATTGTGTTTTGTTGTCTCGGCACCACGCGGCGGGAAGCGGGGAGCAAAGAGGCGTTTATTCATGCCGATTACACGCTGGTGGTGGACACCGCATTAACCGGGAGGCGACTGGGTGCTCAGCATATGCTGGTAGTCAGTGCTATGGGTGCCAACCCCCACTCGCCGTTTTTCTATAACCGCGTCAAAGGGGAGATGGAAGAAGCATTAATCGCCCAGAACTGGCCGAAATTGACCATTGCCCGTCCGTCGATGTTGCTGGGCGATCGCAGCAAGCAGCGGATGAACGAAACGCTTTTTGCGCCGCTATTCCGTTTACTGCCTGGAAACTGGAAATCCATTGATGCGCGAGACGTGGCGCGGGTCATGCTGACAGAAGCGATGCGGCCTGAGCATGAAGGCGTGACTATTTTAAGCTCTTCAGAATTACGCAAAAGAGCTGAATAATTATTCCCAAGAATTGATAGTGAGCGTAATATTCACGCGCTTAATTATCATAACTTATTCCTGGGGAATGCTATGACTGGTCAGTCTTCATCTCAGGCGGCAACGCCCATTCAGTGGTGGAAACCCGCGCTTTTCTTTCTCGTTGTCATTGCCGGACTTTGGTATGTGAAATGGCAACCTTACTACGGTAAAGCCTTTACTGCCGCCGAAACTCACAGTATCGGTAAATCTATCCTTGCGCAGGCGGATGCTAATCCGTGGCAAGCTGCGTGGGACTACGCGATGGTCTATTTCCTCGCGGTATGGAAAGCGGCGGTGCTGGGGGTGATCCTCGGGTCGTTGATTCAGGTGCTGATCCCTCGTGACTGGCTGCTACGCACGCTGGGGCAATCGCGCTTTCGCGGGACGCTGCTGGGGACGCTGTTTTCGCTGCCGGGTATGATGTGTACCTGCTGTGCGGCACCGGTCGCGGCGGGGATGCGTCGCCAACAGGTATCGATGGGGGGCGCGCTGGCATTCTGGATGGGGAATCCGTTGTTAAACCCGGCGACGCTGGTATTCATGGGATTTGTCCTTGGCTGGGGCTTTGCCGCGATTCGTCTGGTGGCGGGGCTGGTGATGGTGTTGTTGATTGCGACACTGGTGCAAAAATGGGTACGTGAGACACCGCAAACGCAGGCGCCAGTCGAAATTGACATGCCGGAAGTGCAGGGCGGATTCTTTAGCCGCTGGGGTAGGGCGCTATGGACGCTTTTCTGGAGTACGATCCCGGTATATATCCTTGCCGTACTGGCGTTGGGTGCCGCTCGCGTCTGGTTATTCCCCCATGCCGATGGTGCTGTCGATAACAGCCTGATGTGGGTGGTGGCGATGGCGGTAGCGGGATGCTTGTTTGTCATTCCCACGGCAGCAGAAATTCCGATTGTACAAACGATGATGCTGACAGGTATGGGAACCGCTCCGGCGCTGGCATTGTTAATGACGCTTCCTGCTGTAAGTTTGCCGTCGCTGATAATGTTGCGTAAAGCGTTCCCGGCGAAAGCCTTATGGCTGACGGGTGCGATGGTGGCGGTGTCTGGTGTGATTGTCGGTAGTCTGGCGCTGTTGTTCTAAATATAGCGGATGCGGCGCGAGCGGGCGCCTTATCCGGCCCACGGTTGTGTCGTTGTAGACCTGATGCGACAAACGTCGCATCAGGCAAAGGCAAACTGCACAAAACTTACCGCCTTCTCCCCCCCAGCAAACTCCCCAACATCCCACGCACAATCTGATTCGTCACCTGGCGGGCGGCGCTTTTCGCCATTGTTTGTACCACGCCGTCGCGTTTACCGCCGCGCGGCCCGGTGCTGCCAAACAAAATATCCTTCAATCCACCAAGAATGCCGTCATCCACCGCGACCTCTTTCCCTTTCGTGGGGGGATTATTTTGCTGCTCGGTACTGGCCTGCACACCTTTTTGCAGCATCTCATAGGCGGACTCGCGGTCCACCTCATCTTCATATTTGCCATACACCGGGGAGTGATTAATCAGGCCATTACGCTCATCTTCCGTCACTGGCCCCATTCGTGAACAGGGGGCAATCACCATCGCCCGTTCCACCACTGAAGGACTTCCTTTCGCATCGAGAAACGAGATTAACGCCTCGCCGGTCCCCAGTTCCTGAATCGCCTTTTCGGTATCAAACGCCGGATTGGCCCGCATGGTTTGCGCCGCAGCTTTTACCGCTTTCTGATCTTTGGGCGTAAAAGCCCGCAAAGCATGTTGAACGCGATTACCTAGCTGGCCGAGCACATTATCCGGGATATCCGACGGGTTTTGCGAAACGAACCAGACGCCCACGCCTTTTGAGCGAATAAGCCTTATCACCTGCTCAATCTTATCCAGCAGTACCTGTGGCGCATCGTTAAACAGCAGATGTGCTTCGTCGAAGAAAAACACCAGTTTTGGTTTCTCCAGATCGCCCGCTTCCGGCAATTGTTCATACAACTCTGAAAGCATCCACAGCAGGCTGGCTGCATACAGTTTCGGCATCTGATAAAGCTTTTCGGCGCTGAGGATATTAATAACGCCTTTACCGTTGGCATCGGTGCGCATCCAGTCTTTGATATCCAACATCGGCTCGCCAAAAAAGTGTGCTGCGCCTTGTTGTTCCAGCGACAACAGCCCGCGCTGGATGGCACCAACCGATGCGCTACTGATATTACCGTACTGATTCTGGAAGGATTTGGCGTTATCGCCGATGTACTGGGTAATCGCCCGCAAATCTTTAAAGTCGAGCAGTAACAGCCCCTGATCATCAGCAATGCGGAAGATGATATCCAGCACGCCAGATTGCACATCGTTGAGATTCAACAGTCGCGCCAGCAACAGCGGCCCCAGGTCTGAAAGCGTCGCCCGCACCGGATGGCCTTTCTCACCAAAGATATCCCACACCACCACCGGATTAGCATGTGGTTGCCAGTCATTGACGCCGATATTTTTAAGCCTTGCGAGCAGTTTTTCCGAAGATGTACCTTCCTCCGCTACTCCCGTTAAATCACCTTTCACATCGGCCATAAACACCGGAACACCGATTTCCGACAATGACTCTGCCAGTTTTTGCAGCGTAACGGTTTTACCCGTCCCCGTTGCGCCAGTAATCAGCCCGTGACGGTTAGCCATTCCCGGCAGTAAAAACAGTTCTGTGTCCGGCGTACGGGCAATTAACAGGGGTTCGCTCATGAGATATCCTCCAGTTTCCTGCCTGGAGTATAGGCAACGGCTGCGCACTCTTCACCGCTAAATTCAGCAGATTGCGAGACGCCTTCCAAAGAGATTTAAAAGCCGGGCGACAGGCACCCGGCAAAGGGATCAGAAGTCGGCTTTCAGGACCACTCGGTAGCGCGCTTTACCATCGCGTACATGCTGAATGGCGTCGTTAATTTTCGACATTGGGAACAGTTCGGTGGTCGGCGCAACCTTGCTGCGGGCGGCAAAGCGCATCAGCTTACGCAACTCATAAGGCGTGCCGGTAGCAGAGCCAGAGACACTACGATCGCCCGCAATCAGCGTAAAGGCCGGAACCGGCAACGGCGTGAGAACCGCACCGACGGTGTGGAAATTACCGCCATACGTCAGCGCCTCAAAATAGGGCTGCCAGTCGAGGCTGACGTTCACGGTATTGATAATGAGATCGAACTGTCCCGCCAGTGCTTTCAGAGCCTGCGGATCGCGGCTATTCACCACTTTATCGGCACCCATCGCCAGCACTTCCTGCTCTTTCGCCGGATTAGAACTAAAGGCTGTCACCTCGCATCCCATTGCGTGCAGAAGTTTTATAGCGATATGCCCCAGCCCGCCAATACCAATTACCCCAACGCGGCTGGTGGCAGTGATATGGTGCATCAACAGTGGTTTAAAGACCGTGATACCGCCGCACAACAGCGGCCCGGCAGATTCGATATCAATATTTTCCGGCAGTGGGATTACCCATTGCCAGTCCGCACGCAACTTCTCAGCAAAGCCGCCGCGATTCATAATCGTCGGCACCGCGCCTTGCTCACAGTTGATCTGATTACCGCTAATACAGGCGTCGCAGTGACCACAGCTACGCGCCGTCCAGCCAATCCCGACACGCTGACCGACCTGCAAACCTTTATCCTGCGCGGCGATCCCGAGCGCCACCACGCGACCAATCACCTCATGCCCGGCAACCAGCGGATATTGTGAAAATCCCCATTCGTTGTCGATCATCGACAGATCGGAATGGCAGATCCCGCAGTAATCCACCTGCACTTCGACATCTTGTGGCTTCAGTTCACCGGGATCGTACTCATAAACTTCCAGTTCGCCGCCAGCCTCTTTTGCGGCATAGCTTTTTATCATCGACATATTTTTGTCCTTCTCTGGTGTTGTCTGGGAAGTGTAGAGCATGGCAGGGCGGGGTGCCTGGAGTGTGACAAAGGTTACACATCGCGGTATGTAATGCTGAAAATTTCAGCACTTAGCGAGGTGGGAGCAAGCTGGCGCTTGCATGGTGGCGCGTGACAGGTATAATCCACAACGTTTTCCGCATACCTCTTCAGTGCCGAAGTGGCGAAATCGGTAGACGCAGTTGATTCAAAATCAACCGTAGAAATACGTGCCGGTTCGAGTCCGGCCTTCGGCACCAAAAGTATGTAAATAGACCTCAATTGAGGTCTTTTTTTATGCCTGAAATCCGCGCTACACAAGGCTTTTCCAGCTTTTCTCCTCGACTGAAGCCAACCTGACTCAACCCACATCAACAGGCTTGTGAGTATACTAATGAGTATATTTGCCGATTCGATATTGCTTGTATACTCACGAGATACCAATGGAAGGAAGACCATTATGGCCCTAACGGATACTAAAGTTCGCTCTGCGAAACCAGAGGAGAAAGAGTATTCACTTGTTGACGGCGACGGTATGTCCTTACTTGTAAAACCTGGCGGGTCAAAGTATTGGCGATTTCGTTTCCGTTTTGGCGGTAAACAACATTTGATGGCGTTCGGTGTCTATCCTGAAATTTCTCTGGCGGATGCCAGGAAGAAAAGGGAAGAAGCCAGAAAGCTGGTAGCTGCTGCTATCGATCCTCGTGAGCATAAACGTGCTGCGAAAGAAGAGCAGGCGAAAGAGATTATTACTTTCGAGAAGGTTGCCAGAGAGTGGCTCGTAACCAACCAAAAATGGTCGGAAGATAATGCTAATCGTGTAAAAAAGAGCCTGGAGGACAATATCTTCCCGGCAATTGGTTCTCGCAATATTGCTGAACTGGGCACCCGCGATCTGTTAATTCCAATTAAAGCCGTGGAGAAATCCGGACGTCTTGAAGTGGCTTCCCGCCTTCAACAGCGCACCACGGCCATCATGCGTTATGCAGTGCAAAGCGGGTTAATTGATTACAATCCGGCGCAAGAGATGGCGGGGGCGGTTGCTTCCAGTAATCGACAGCATCGTCCGGCGCTGAAGTTAAAGCGTATCCCGGAATTACTCCAGAAAATAGATGACTACATCGGCAGGCCGCTAACCCGTTGGGCAACCGAACTCACTCTGCTTATCTTTATTCGATCCAGTGAGCTGCGTTTTGCTCGCTGGTCAGAGATCGATTTTGAAACGTCAATGTGGACCATCCCGCCTGAGCGAGAACCTATTCCCGGCGTGAAACATTCTCAGCGAGGTTCAAAGATGCGTACACCGCATCTGGTGCCGCTTTCAAAGTAAACTCTTGCAATTTTTAAGCAGATAAAACAGTTTTGCGGGTCGCATGAACTGTTATTTATTGGTGATCACGATTCGCTCAAGCCTATAAGTGAGAATACGGTAAACAGTGTGCCACGAGTGATGGGGTATACCACAAAAGTTGAGGTCTGCGATCATGGCTTTCGGACAATGGCCTGTAGTTCATTGATCGAAGCTGGTTTGTGGTCTCGTGATGCTGTTGAACGTCAGATGAGCCACATGGAACGCAATTTAGTGCGGGCCGCGTATATCCATAAAGCAGAACATCTGGAAGAACGGCGACTGATGCTACAGTGGTGGGCGGATTATCTGGATGTGAACAGAGAGAAAGGTATCAGTCCGTTTGAATATGCAAAGGTTAATAATCCGCTGAGAAGCTGACAGAACGCCATTCACATATGCTCTTCCCCAGTGGGGGAAGAGCACCTGCTTCAATAAATTTCTTTTTCATTCCGGCTGATGTCATCGGAATCATCAGATACCCCTTAAAGAGGCGCTTAGCATTCGGCGTAAAAGCTGACGCATAGGGACGATCTCAGCAGGAGCTTCAAGTGTGGTTCTAGGCAGAATTTCATTGACTCGCCATTCGGGGATTGTAGCTAACCGGCATAGCTTCCAAAACGCAAAAAACGCTTCCCTTCCCAGCAGAAAATTTGCGAGCATGATCTCAATTATTTCACTGCCAGGGAAATCAATGGTTTCCAGTAAATCGCTACAGCAGGCAATTGCCAACATAAAAATTTGGCACAAGGGTGAACAGCGCGCGCCGC
Organism: Escherichia fergusonii ATCC 35469; assembly: GCF_000026225.1. Classification (NCBI taxonomy): domain Bacteria; kingdom Pseudomonadati; phylum Pseudomonadota; class Gammaproteobacteria; order Enterobacterales; family Enterobacteriaceae; genus Escherichia; species Escherichia fergusonii. The sequence continues at coordinate 3,199,970 of NC_011740.1, read as the reverse complement.
ATAAGCCTCTGTTACTGCTATACGTATTGGCTGGCTACCAGCATGGGCATCCGCGCCTTTTCGATTATGGCTCGGAAATCTACGAACCTCTACACAGTTTACTGGAACGTTTCGGGCCACAGCGTTCGCAGTACCGACCTGATATGCCGTTCTGGCGATTACAAGGCGACGGATTCTGGCAATTACACAATGCCGAGCTTTGCTCAACAGCAGGTAGCAGCCGACAACCGCCAGTGAAGGAACTGACCGAACACCGCGTTGCAGGCGGTTTCGATGAACAGCACTATGCCCTGGTAACTGGCAATAAAAAACTCATCAATACCCTGGCGCAACAGATACTCGAAGCGCATTTTACCGAGAGTATTCAGGAGGAAATTGCTGACGAATTGGGTTTTGACCTCCAGCAAATCCGTAAACAACGCGACCCGTTATTTCGCAAAAATGTATTACGCGCTTATAACTACCAGTGCGCGATATGTGGCTTTAATATGCGCCACGATGACACCACCGTCGCGCTGGAAGCAGCACATATAAAATGGAAACAGCACGGTGGCCCTTGTGAAATCCCTAATGGCCTGGCGCTTTGCGCAATTCACCATAAAGCCTTTGATAAAGGATCGATTGGCCTGGATGAAAATATGCGGGTACTGGTCTCGGATGCGGTAAACGGCGGAGGGATCGTTGAGAGGTTATTCTGGGATTTTGACGGGAAAACTATTGCGTTGCCGCAGGTGCGTAAAAATTACCCGTATGAGGGATTTGTAGAGTGGCATCGGAAAGAGGTTTTTAGGGGGTGAGGTTGATAACAGCACTCACCCTACAACCTTACATTGTATTTAAATTAGAGCTGAGTTAACAGATAGTTGTATATATAATCGGCACTAGTAACAACGATTAACTCAATATAGTTAGAATGCCTCATATTAATTAAAGAATAAGTAATGCCACAACAGAGGAAAAGTCACGATGACTCTTGTAGATAGTGTCGAAGCAGGTAGGCTAACGATTAGTGAATTGATTGATGCCCTCGCGAAAGATAAAAATTACACAGCTTCCAAATGGTATCAGCGATACCGTGCATTTACGACTTTGCTACAGCAAACCTCAACTTTTACTGAGCCTGCAACAGATGGTCTGGTCAAACAGCTTTGGTATGAGCGTGACAACGGCATTGCAAGTATTCGCCAGGGCGTTCCATCCTTAGCAGAATATCAGCAAAGCCTGCCACTGCTTAGAGAACTAACTGAACGAATTCGGCAACAGCCGGATGAAGAAACTTACCAATATGTTGGCAATGCACTACAACAAGCTAAAGAAAACGGACTTCTCAAGCGTATGTATTGGAGTTTGAGAAATCGCGTCTTTGCCGCGTTCTCGCCAGAAAACTACACCAGTACTGTGGATGAGAATGCTTTTAATAAAGCAGCAGAATTCCTAAATCAGCACTTCCATCTCGGTTTGGCACTAACCGGAAATTGGTTACAGAAAAACTATGAATTGAAACAAGCCATACACGCCCAATCTCCTGACACAGATCCTTATTACGTGAATATGGCCATCTGGCATCTCTATGAATTGCTCCGTGAACGCGATAATGAACAAAAGCAGGAGAAAATAGCGAGCACTACATTCATAACCAGCAGTGAGCCCATCGAGAACAAGATCATCCTACATTCACCAACTAACGTGATCTTCTTTGGCCCCCCTGGCACTGGCAAAACCTTCAGGTTGCAGCAAAAAATGAAAGAGTACACTTCTCATGCTGTTCCAGCTGATCGTGATGCCTGGCTGGATTCTCGCCTTGAATCGTTGAATTGGATGCAGGTTATAACGCTGGTGCTGCTCGATCTTGGGAAACGAGCCAAAGTTCGCCAAATTATTGAACATATGTGGTTTCAACGTAAGGCATTATTAAACGGTCGTAATGGCAACCTATCGAATACAGCCTGGGCAGCTTTGCAATCCTATACAGTTCCCGAGTCGTTAACCGTTGATTATAAGAATCGGCGTGAGCCTGCCGTATTTAACAAAACAGATAACAGCGAATGGTTGCTAGTTGATTCACAGCTCGAGCAAGTGGAGGATTTGGTAGAGCTCTACGCCGAACTTAAACGTGGCCCTAAATCTGCCGAAGCCATCCAGCGTTTTGCGGTGGTTACGTTCCACCAATCTTACGGCTATGAAGAATTTATTGAAGGTATACGCGCTCGCTCTGATGAGAGTGGCAATATCTCTTATCCCATTGAACCGGGTATCTTTATGCGCCTTTGCCAACGTGCGAATGCCGATCCAGGACATCGCTACGCCATTTTTATTGATGAGATCAATCGCGGCAACATATCCAAGATCTTTGGTGAACTGATCTCACTCATTGAAGTTGACAAGCGTGCAGGCATGCCCAATGCAATGAGCCTGCAACTGGCTTATAGCGGTGATCACTTCAGCGTACCCGCCAATGTCGATATCATCGGAGCCATGAATACAGCGGACCGTTCTTTAGCTCTGATGGACACGGCTTTGCGCCGTCGCTTTGACTTTGTCGAAATGATGCCCGATCTCTCTTTACTGAGTGGAGCTAAGGTGAAAGGCATAGAGCTCGAGTCGTTGTTAGAGAAACTCAATAGCCGCATCGAGGCTCTTTACGATCGTGAACATACGCTGGGGCATGCGTTCTTTATGCCGGTAAAAAATGCACTCGATGCCGATGATGAAGAAGCTGCGTTTAAACAATTGAAGATCGCATTCCAGAAAAAGATCATTCCGCTTTTACAGGAATACTTTTTCGATGACTGGAACAAGATCCGGTTGGTGCTGGCAGACAATCAAAAGCAAGACGACAACCTGCAATTCGTGATTGAGAAAACCGACGATCTCGATACGCTTTTTGGTAACAACCATGGTTTACGACGCCATGATCAGCAATCAACAGCTTACGAGCTCAAAGATTTCGATCAAGAGATCTGGAATATTCCACAGGCTTATCGTTCAATTTATCAGCCCCAGCAGACTCCCCTTGATGAGCAGGCTGTAAATCATGGGTGAAGTTATCTCCGTTTTTGAATATGACCTACTGGGGAGTGACAAAGCGGCTTCAATTGGCGCAAAACCGGTGCCTCCACTGGTCTTTAATTATTTAGAAGCGCTTAGCCTGGCAAGTAATCAAGGGAGCCAGCTCCTCAAACTCACCTCTCGTTCAGGCTTCAAATTGCTTCAGGTGCAAAACTACGCGGGGATGCTTTCAACACCTCACGGTTTCCAGCTTGAGATACTGCCCAAGGTTGGTAAAAACCTCACAGCGGCTAATGCACGTCAAACATTACTGACGATGCTAAGCCATCTGCCTGGGTTTCGACATATTCAAACCCAGCAAGCCACTCTTCAGGCTCAGCGTATACCTTTGCTTGAGATTTTTATTCACCAGTTTTTGCATAGCGTCAGCCAATTGCTTAAACAGGGTTTACGCTCCGACTATGTGAGCAAGCAAGGTAATCTGGCTTTTATGAAGGGCAAGTTGATGCTTTCTGCACAGCTGCGACATAACGCGGTGAATCGCCATAAGTTTTGTGTCGATTATGATGACTACATGCCTGATTGTGCAGCCAATCGGCTCTTACACTCCGCGCTAGATAAGCTTCTTAGTCTAAAGCTGTCATCAGAGAATCAACGCTGGCTTTACGAACTGCGCTTTGCGTTTGACGGTATTCCACTTAGCCGGGATATTGAACGTGATATAAACAACTTACGCCTCGAGCGTGGTATGGCTCATTACAACGAGCCAATGGCATGGGCGCAATTGATCCTGAGGGGAATGAGCCCGAGTGCTTTGCAGGGAAACACTAAAGCGATATCACTTTTGTTCCCTATGGAAGCAGTATTTGAATCCTTTGTGGCACAGACCCTACCCGACGAGTTACCACCTCACCTCAAAGTTTTACCTCAAGCAGCAACTTATTCTTTGGTAAAGCATGGACTTAAAGATTGCTTTAAGCTTCGCCCCGACTTACTGATTCAATCACACAAACCAGTTCAAACCAAAATGGTGATGGATACAAAATGGAAGCTGGTGAATAGCAGCCAGCAGACAAAATCACTCTATGGACTGGCACAAGCTGACTTCTATCAAATGTTTGCCTACGGACAAAAATATCTTGGTGGGAATGGCGAAATGTATCTGATTTACCCTGCGCATGATGACTTTAGCCAACCGATACCGCAGCATTTTGCTTTCTCGGAGACTTTAAAATTATGGGTTGTGCCATACCGGATAATGGCAAAACGCGGTGAGAGGATGATGTGGCCGAATGACGTGTCCTGTACAATGAGCCCCAAACTGGATCGGATGGCTGCTTCAGTATCCTATAGTGGAGGCATGAGATGACCCATGAATACCAGCGACAAAGCCTGGAACAACTAATTACTCAGCAAACAGCAACTCCCAGAAGCGCCGCCGTTGTATTTAATGAGAACCAAACCCTCTGGCAAACACTTGGCTTTAGCCAGTCTCAAGTTTCGCTATGGCTTGCCTCATTGCCTCAAAGTAATCATCTAAAAGGGCCCACAACGGCAACGTACCAGGTTATACCAGATATCGCGGCACATTTGGTATCATTGTTGCATCAAGCTGGTGGGCGCATGCCCCTTGCACAAGTACTGAAAAAGCTCCCTGCTGGTATTACGACCAGTGAACAGCAGATACGCAAACTGGCACAGAAGCACGCGCAGATAGAGATTAAAGGCCCCTTGCTGGTACTGATAAATTAGCCGGCATTTGTAGTAACCATTGGCTGTATTAAAGGATTTTAGAAAACATCATGGCAAAAGAAGCAAAAAAACAAGACCCGCAACAGCAGCTAGAAGCACTGTTCAATAAACTGGTCAAACAGCACTCCGAGTTTACTCAGCCATTGGTCGAATTACCCGAGCATGAATTCGCCAAGGCTGGTCTCATTCAAGGCCTGGTTGAAGGCAACTTAACGCCACCAGTCATGTTGATTGCGCTGACAGAAGGCCATTGGGAATACGCCGCTGACACTGCAAAGTTTGATGATTTAGCCTATCAGCTGTTAAGTGATATCGAAGGTGACTGGCCAGTATATGCCGTTGTGGACGATGGCTTGAACCAACGTATTTTGGCCTTGTTCGGTGCCGATGGATCTGACGGTACCCACGGTGCAGATACCCTGCCTGGTCTGGAAGAATTACGTAGCTTTGATCGCATGGAGCGTGATCCAACCTTTCGCTGGTCGATGCGTGTTTATACACGCTTAATGCAGCGATTTGATGCCTTCCATGAAAATGTTTATCGCGTTACCAAAGACAAGGTAAACGACAAGAACGACATTATTGAGGAAGTGGCTAAGCTTCTGTTTTTAGAAACTTTCCGCCTGCATCACGATGAAGACCTTACCTTTAAAGATGATGAGGGAAATACCCTGCGTTTTCGTGATGTCTTTGATTGGCAATATGTGGAGAGCCACGGCGATAAAGCCGTTGCCCAAATCAAAGCCGCCTTTGAGGAATTTAAAAATCACGAAAACTACGTTGTGATCTCAGATGATGGCTCACGTAACCCCATCTTTAGTAAAGAAACACACCTGCGACTGTCTGTTGCGAAAAACTATCAGGATTTGCTGGAAGCAATACAAAACCTGGGTCCGGTAAAAACCAACGACGGTAAAATCGCTAAAGAACACGGCACGTTGGCTGATGTGTCAGGAGATTTACTCGGCAGAGTGTTTGATGTATTCCTACGCGCTAACTTTGAATCCAAAGGTGGCCTTGGCGTTTATTTAACACCAAACCCAGTAAAACAGGCCATGCTTGAAATTGCTATGCACGACATCGACGATGACGATGAAATGCGATCGCGCTTAGCCAATGGCGATTTTCGTTTCTGCGACCCCACCTGTGGCTCCTTTGGTTTTGGCTCGGTGGCGTTAAGCCAGATTGATAAATGGATCGATTTTAAGCTGGTGCTGGCCGACGATAAAAAAGAATCATTGAAACAAAAATTACGCGACTGTGCATTTACCGGTGCCGATGCTGCACCACGCATGGTAATGCTGGCCCGCGTGAATATGGCATTGCAAGGTGCCCCCAAAGCGCAGATTTTTTATACCGACAACTCACTCACTACTAACGCTCTGAAGCCGAATAGCTTTGACCTGATTTGCACCAACCCGCCGTTCGGTACGCCTAAATTTGATAAAGGCAAAAATGGTCAAAACTCAAAAGCCAATTACGAAGCCAATATGGAGCAAGTGCTCGGTGGTTTTCGTCCGACCAAAAAAGTCGTTGATAGCTACAACGCCTGGTATGACCACGTAAAAATGAAGTGGGAGGATATCGGTGATTTAGAGCTGGATGAAAACGGCGAGCCTAAATGGGCGGGCTATCGTACCGATTTGCGCAGAACGGGCGGGACTGATAAAAAGCCGTTTTACAGCCTGCAGCCTACAACCGCAGGGCTCGCGCTGGGCAGCAAGCCCGATAGCAAGGGCAACTGGCAACCGGTAGGTGCCACTATTGACCCAGCAGTACTTTTTATCGACCGCTGCCTGCAACTGCTTAAACCCGGAGGCCGTCTGTTAATAGTGCTGCCCGATGGTATTTTATGTAACTCCGGCGACCGTTATGTCCGCGAGTACATTATGGGGAAAAAAGACGAAAAAACCGGCGAGTTTGTTGGCGGTAAAGCCATTGTAAAAGCAGTAATTTCATTGCCGAGCGACTGCTTTAAGCTCTCAGGCACAGGCGCCAAAACCTCGATTTTGTATTTGCAAAAACGCCATGCTAACCCCAAACAGCCAGAGCAATTTTTGCCCGAGCCACAAACTGACGTGTTTATGGCAGTAGCTGAAACCTTGGGCTACGTGGTGAAAAACAATATCGAAGACTATAACGCCGGTGTCGCTAACGATCTGGATAAGATTGTGTCGGCTTATAAGCGGGGGGAATGATGGCAACTATTTTTAAAAGAACACCCGAACAATTGTCTGAAAGGCGGATTGATCCTTGGCACTATCAACCGCGATTTGAAAGACAAATTAATAAGATAAAAGACAACCTAGGTGCTTTGCCCCTGGAAGCGGTAATTGATTCAAAGCGCGGGGTGGCTAGTGGCGCAACACCTTTAGGAGCAAATTATTTAGAAAAAGGCCGTGTTAAGTTTTATCGTACTTCTGAAGTTGAAGAAATGTTCTTGCAAGCTGAAGAAGCTGTTTTTATTAACGATGAAGATGATGAAAAATTAAAGCGCAGCCGATTAGTGGATGGCGACGTTTTACTTACTATTACTGGTGCAAAATTTGGTAAATCGGCTGTTGTGTCAGCTAAACATCTACCGGCCAACATTAGTCAGCACTCAGTCAGATTCAAGCCCGATCCCAAAAAAGTTGACGCCTATTTCTTGGTGGCATATTTGAATAGCAAAACCGGACAAGTAGCGATCTGGAAGGAGGCATATGGCGCAACTCGCCCTGCAATTGACTTCCCAAGTGTCCGCTCGCTAGCAGTTCCTAAAGTTTTACCTCTAGCCCAAAAATACATCGGGGATAAAGTTCGCCAAGCCGAGCAACTGCGCGTTTGGGCGAAGAGGCTCAATTCGGTTTTACAGTCACAAATTCACTCTGTATTTAAAGGTGATCCTAAGCCAGAAAAAAGAATTGGTAAGGTTATATCAATTCAACAACTATCCTCCCTGAGGCTGGAGGCTGAATACTATGGTGATTTAGAGCTTTGGGCGGAACTCGAAATTAAGAACTCTCCTTTTCCGAATAAACCACTCGGGGAGTTATCTTCAAGAATTAAAGATGGTCCTGGCGGATGGGCGGTGTCTACAAGCGACTATAGACCATCAGGCATTCCAGTTATAAGAAGTGTTAATTTAATCGACGGTCGCTGCGAATTAGAGGACTGCGTTTTCATCTCTAAGGAAAAGCATAATGATCTGAGATCGCATCAAGTAAAGCCTGGTGGTCTTTTGCTTTCTGTTCGAGGAACAATCGGCCGCGCTGCTGTATTTGACAGCGAGAAATACAGCACTGCTAGCCTGAATGCGGCGGTTGTAACTATTGACTGCAAACCAACTATAAACCCGTACTATTTAGCAGCATTTTTAAACTCAGAAGTTGGAAGGATTCAATCGAACCGAATTGCAAACGGCGCAGTTCAATTAAATATGAATTTAAAAGAAACAGCATCAAACTTAATTGTTATACCGCCTATTAATTTACAAGAAACTATCGCGGCAACTTTCCTATCCAAAAACCGAGCTATTATCTTAGCTAATTTATTAATTCAGTCCGCCAAAACCCTGGTCGAAGCCCTCATCGAAGGCCAACTGACTGAGCAACAATTAATCCAGGCCCAACAGGCCCTGGAAGATGGCGACAACAGCTTAGATCAGGCGATTTTAAGTAAACTGAGCGCTGAGGGGTATGCCATAGAAGGCGCCACACCGCTATTTGGCGATGTGGATGAGTTATACAGTTTGCTGGAAGAGGCGGGGCAAGCGGAGGCTGAAGAGTAAAGATGGAGACAAGGGGCATGGACAGCATTACAACCAGGCAAAATAACGACCCCGTAAATAGCGAAGTGGCACTTGACCTCTGCCTGCAGCTTTGGCGGCAAGGCGGTTTAATCGCCAGTAAAGCAGCGTTGTTACTGGCGGCTGTGCCTGCCTTTAGATCACTGCTACAACCAATAATACAGCCGAAAAAGAACGACGCTGAAACGGATATCGTTAGCGCCTTTAGCCTCACTGCACCATTGCTTGATGCCTTTAGTGATTTAAGCCAGTCAGGTGAATGGCAATTAGCGTTGTTGGGCTTAAACCCAGATGTTCGCCAACATTGGATAAATTTAGCCGCCGCTCGCTGCCAGGAAGCTGGCGCGATGAGTGACCCAATGGTATTGGTTAAACTCATTCAGCAACTGGGCAATGCCAGTGAATGGGTCTTAGCCAAGTTGGAAAACGCAGACTTCTCACCACAAATCATTGCAAGCCCATTGGCGCAAACCGAACGGGATTTACTCGGTCATAGCCTAAACGACAATGCAGCCATTCCCGCTCTATGCCGTATTTTGCGCACCAGCCATACCTTGTTTACCGTGAGCGAACAAAATGAACCACCGGCACCTATACAAGCGGTGGATGTCACCGCAAAACAACTGACAAATAACTGGTGTAGTGGGCGGTTGTTAGCACTCCCCAATACATTGCTTAATGAACATGACCTGAAACCTAATGCCGATTGGTTATTGGTGTCCCGCTCGGGTCATGACAACGTGCCGCTTACCAAGCTATTCGCCCAACAGCCCTGGTTATTTTTACTCAGTCTCATTGTCTTTGTGCAAGATGCCTGGGCTGCCGAGCAACGTGGCGGTTTGTTGCTCACCTTACCTGCCGGGCAAAATGCCTTTGCCCCCGGTCAAATAAATGTGGCGGTACAAGGCATTGAAGGTGATGAGGTTAGTCTGGGTAGTTTGGCCGAGTTTCTTGTGCTTCTGCTCGGTGAGCTCAATATCCCCCTCTATCCAGCACTCGATGTGAACACGGAAAGCATCAACCGCCTAAACCACGTCCTGAGCTCATTCATTGCCGAATTGTTGGCAAAAAAAATCTGGCAATTTACCGAGGCGGGTCGTGGTGAGTCCGGCCAATATCGAATTCATACAAGCTTCAGCGATGCCTGTTATAGCCTGCCGTTAGCACCACTATTTGGCTACAAAAGCCAAACGTTACAACGGGCCATTAAGCAACTGGCGCAAAACTGCTATGCCAATAAAAAACGCGCCGCCAATAGAATAAACCTTCAAGGATCGTCGTTATGAGTTTTGAATTAAACGAACAGATGGTTGATAGCCTGGCAAAACAACATCGCTGGGCGGCGACGGGTGTATCAGATTATCCACCTCGCGACCCGTTAGTGGGCCAGAGCCGCTTTTTTAAACGCTTTCAAACCTTTTTGCATACGGTGGATCACGACGATGATCGCTTTGCCCATGTGTTTGCCGTCGAAGCCGAATGGGGTCGGGGTAAATCACGTTTAGGCCATGAATTGGTCGCACAAATTAACGACTGCTCCAGGGGCTGGTTTGTCCGCGACGAACAAGGCCAACTGCACGATAAGCAGCTGTTTAATCGCGACACGCAAGACAAATACCTGGCGCTCTACATTCGCTACTCGCAAGTGGCATCAGATTATCAAAACTCGGATAACTGGTTTGCTTTTGGTTTATATCAGGCGCTATTACCACTGGCCACCCAAACCTTTGATGGATCGATTCAAAGTGAAATTGCCAAACAAGCCTATGAACGCTTAATGCCATTTGGCTTTAAATCTGAACTGTTAGCAGACGCCTTACAGCTGAACGCCAACCACAGCGAAGAAGACCTCTATACTGACCAAACGCTGGTAGTCAGTTTGGTGCAAGCCGCCTATAAAGTATTAAAGAGTTTTGGCGTGCAGTATATGTTGGTGGTGCTGGATGAGCTGGAAACCGTTGCAGAAGCCGCCACCTTTGGCCTGGAAGATGAACAAGATAAACGCCTCGATGGCCAGGCCATTCGCCTGATTGGTAAAGCAATTAAAGAGGAAGACCCTCGGCGTAAACTTCCATGGTTGCGCTATGTGGCGCTGTGTTCACCACTGCTTGGCCAGCAATTGCGCGAAATTCAATCTGTCGCACGCCGCTTTGAGTTAGTAGAACTTGAGCATAATGCCTTTGCCGATGTATCAGACTATGTGGCAAGCCTCTTAAAAGACGGCAAACTGGGTTTTAATTACCCTGCTGGTTTAGTGGAAGCTGCATACGCCATGAGTGGTGCCAACTTCGGTTGGTTTAACGTGGTCATGGCTAATGTGGATGCAGTGCTGAGCCAATACCAACAAGCAGGCCGCAGTATCAAGGATGTGGGCGATTTATTTGAAGCTGTGCTGGCAGGCTCTGGCCGCGTGGCCAGGCATGTGCTGGATAAAGGTGCGATAGAAGGCATTCAAACCCGCGACCAGGCACTATTGACCGAATGCCGTACTTTGCTATACGGCCAATTACCCGTGCGCTTAACTGAAGTGAGCCATGCAACTGAATTGCTGGCGCTGAAAAACGAAGATCTGGAACCCATAGCCGCTCATTACCGCAAACTAAGCATTGACCGCCTACAGTGCCGACAAGCCCTGGAGCAAGCCAAATTCCGCCGCGATAAAGATGAATGGTACTACCCTGCAGTAGATCAAGCGCTGAACTTAGACACTTTGCTGGATAACCTGCGTACTTTTTCGATTAAAGAACAAGCCGCAAGTGGTGATAAAGGCGCAGTATTACTGCCTCTGTCAAAAGGTGAGTTTAAATACTTACTCAGCTTGCTGTATGACCACCCAGCGATTGAATTCGCTGCCGATGCCTTATGGCACAAGCTAGTGGGTGAAACTACCGAACTGGACGCCAGCGAAGCAACGCATATTGGCCCCAGTGTGGCGATGTTACTGCGCCTGGATTTGCGCTATCGCAGTGCCCAGCAGAACTCACTGATTTTTAAAGATCCCGCCATGGGCGACGCTCATGAACAGGCAATGAGTGAACTTAGCAAACAAAGTAGCCAGAAGCCGCTCATCAAGCTATTAGCTCGTGTAACGGGTTTTGTGAGATTACTGGATAACAACTGGACCTATGATGAAAACTTACTGAGTAATAAAGCGGGCAGCGACGATGCACCTTTGGCCATTTTAACCGAGCCCCGTGGCCGCCAGGGTGGTTTACTTACCCTGGATGGATTTAAGCTTCACCCAGAAGGTAAAGCCTTGTTTGCCTGGGTCAGCAACCTAATTGAGCTGAACAATCTTCACACCTTTGCGGCAAACCACAGCCACCAAAATGGTCGCACGCCAGTATTAGCGTTAACTGCTTCTGCACATCTCATGGAGCAATACAGCCGACTGGATGAAAGAAATGAGTTGCGTGATGCGATACTGCTGCATTATGTCAACCCAAGCGAAGCAGACCAGTTAGAGCGTATTGGCTTAAGTTTGGCAGCATGTCAGTTGCACGGCGTGAATTTAACTGCCGACAGCTTTACCGCGAAATTCAAAAACAAGCTGCATGCCTTGACAACCTTTGCCACGGACGCCATTCACAAGTGGCGCCAGCGTTTGCAGCAGCGCGGTTTAATTGCCTGGCCGTTAAAGGTAGATGGTAAATTATCATCGAATGACCGAGACCTGTTGTTTAAAGGCTGGTATCAGCTGGCCATTGCTCACCCTGAGTTAAATGGCATTCTCGATTTACAGCAGCAACACGGCGTGCCAGTGAATGAGCTGAGCAGCTTGTTGGATAAGCTTAAGGTGCCGGGCAGCTATATTGCCAAAGGCTACACGGCCGATGAACATGCCGGGCTATTTACTGAACTTAATAATGTGCAGCGAAGCCAGGCGCAGATCCCATTATTTTTAGCCCGTATTGCTCATCCTAATAAAAAGCACAAGTGGCAATTCGAAGGCTTTAAGCAGCAGTTTTATTTCGCCTATGTGGCTGAAACGAGTATTACTGCCAAAGGCGTGTTTAATGACTGGATGTGGTGGTGTGGAGAGCTGAACTTACTCACTTTAACCAATCCAACAGAAAAACAGGCAATTTGGGAGCACTACCCGCGCTCCCGCTTAGAAAATGCCATTAGAGAAGCGCAAAACTGGTTCCGCGGTAACGATATGGGCAGCTACGCAGCCAATGTGGAAGTCATGAGCCGCGTGTATGGTTATGCACGCATTAATGAAATGTTCGCGCCACTGGGTAAAAATAAGCTGGGGTTTGTCACCGTAGAAGCTAAAGAGCAGTTGGAAAAAGCACAATCACTATTTAACGTGCTCAAACAGCAAGAAGAACAACTGGCTGATATGGCCGAGGCCAATGACACGCAAGTACTGGCTGGGCTTATCCACAAACGTGCTGAAGTGCTGGAACTGGTAGCAAAGGTTAAACCGCTTAATAGTTCCAGGCCTATGCTAAAAGATGCTCATATTCTCAGCTTAGAAGACAAAACGACCTCGCTTTATCAACGGATTGAACAGGCCTGTTTATTTGCCGAGTTTGTTGAGCGCAGCGCTGAGCGTATCAACAACCGACTCGCTGATTTAATCATAGATGTTGAAACAGAGTGTGCCCCGCTGACGAATTTCCCGAAACGTCTGTACACCAACACGCTGCGCACTATAGGTCATATTTTAGATGGAGCGTTAAAAGACGATACCAGCAGTGCCACTGGCCGAAAAGAGCAGCAAGCAGACAGCGATACCTTACTGCATTACCTGCGTAAACTCGATTTAGGTAGAGCGCATGACAAGCTTTCAGCCTTAGCGCAAGAAGTGGGTTTAAACCTGCACAATGATCAACAGTTGCCGATAGCGGAGATTCAGGGGCATATTTTGTCCAGCTACCGCAACTGCAAAGAACGATTTAGTAAGCTGGTTAATAACCTCACAGAGCAAAAACTACGTGCACAACAACTGCAAGAATGGCTTAGTAGCGCCACGGCTGAGTATCAGTTCACCGATGACATTGCAGAGCTACCAAAACTGGTAATGAAATTACAGCTCATTGAAGATGCTACTGCCGATCTCCCCAACGATGCCGAGAGCAAGCGTCAAAGTATGCAAAACAGTTTGCGCAATGGGCAGTTTTCATCGTTACGGGATTTACCAGAAGAGCTTTTAAAACCGGCACGCGGTCAACTTACACCGATTCAAGGCCAGCTACTTAAAATTGAAGAGCGTCTAAACCAAGTAAGACGCAACTCCATCGCGCAGGTAAACAGCTGGCTGCCGTTATTAAAACCGCTATTGGCTTCTCAAAAGCAAGCGGAACCAGCAGCGTTGACTCTGGAGGATGTGAGCAATTTGGGTGTCAGAGAACTTCAACAGGTGTGTGAAAGCACCCAGGCCAAATGGCAGAGTCAAGGTGAGCAGATATTAAAAAATACAGGCTTAACACTGGCGGATTGGCAACCGATTTATCAGGCTTTGAGCCAAAATCAGGAACCCGTGTTAACACCTGAGCAACAGAAAGGACTTGTAGACAAAGGTATTCTAAAAATGCGCCTTACCTTTGCCACTGGTTTATAGAGGTGACGCGATGAGTCTTTATTTATCTGCGGCACTGGCCAGTAATCGTAAAGGCCGTTTTTTGCAAACTGTTGCGGGGGCTACTCCCTTAACGAAGGATTGGATTAGCTCGCCGCCAGCCAGTGGTTTGTTAATAGTGCAAGCAGAAGAGTTGACTGACGCTAATACTATGCAGCACCTGTATCACTGGGCTATGCAGGCAGGTTGTGCCGCTTTGGTAATAAACCTGAAAGCTGAACAATTTACCTTATTAGCGCAATTGCCCTCCCCACTGGATTGGCAGTTAGTACCAGCTATCTTGAGGGTGCAGGAACCGGAGCTAACCGCTTTGCTAGCCAGTGAAACAGACCAGGCTATTGCTGGCTTTACTGGCAGTGCAGATCGCCACCAACACCAGGCCGGTGATGTAGTGCATACCCGCTACATACGAAAACACAGCAACAGTGGGCTATTAGCTTTTACCACGTTACCTTTGTGGTCGCTGACTTTACTCGATCATAGTGAGCTCCTGGTGAGCTGGTTGAATTGGTTTGTGGACCATGCAGGCATTGCTGAACGAATAATCGAACCTAAAGCGCCATCGACTGACTACACGCCAGATAAGCACGATCTGGTTGTATTGCTATTACTCTACGCTGGCGGTGGCATGAGCTTACAAGCGTTGTCTGAGCATAATGCGGTTAAGCTGATGTTTGATGTTAATAGCCTTGATATTGTCAAGCGGGGTGAGATGTTGCGGCAGCACGATTTTATCGACGACGCGGGCATAACAACTACAGGTAAAACATGCCTACAAACCTCGCAATATTGGGCTTATGCCCCATTACTTAGCGAGCAGCTACACACAGGAATGCTATAAGCATGAATGAGAACAAAACGATGAATTTAGCGCAATCGCTCGCCATCGATAGCCAGCTTCGCTTACCGGGAAGTGCAGGACGCTTGCTTAAACAGGTCCGTGATATTGAGCAAGTGGCGCCGCTGTTCCGTGATGCTGGCTTAGTGAAAGCGGTCCCCAAGCCCACAATTGTTAATTTACGCGTAGCCGGTATTGCGACTAAATCGTGCTTAGACAAGGTATTGGGTGGTTTTATTTATGCCAGTGCAGCAGTGCGCACAGATTTGTTAATAGATGACAATAAAGTCAGCACGGTGGGTAGCGACTCGATATCAGAACTGGATGATATTGATTTTGAAGCTCAGCGTAAACGGCTTGATTTAATTGAAATTCGTCAGGCTTATCAGTTAGTTGAGAAAAAACTTTTAAGTTATGAGCCTGGCGATTTAATTTTGCTGGATACGCCGTTGTTTTTAGCACGGGATATGGCTCCGCTGGAGCGAAATGTCCGTCATAAACAAGAGTACGAAAAAACCAGACAAGTGATAGAAACTTTTTGGCAAAACCATCGCTCCAGAATTTTTCCCTGGAATCAAAATGGTGTAGTACTTGCGAGCATTTTGGCTGAGCGCTTTAGTGCCATTGTAAGTATCGCCAAACAAGATTTACGTACCGAACAAGGCCGCAAACAAATTTTAGCATCTGATGGGTTTTCTAAAGAGTTGATGCAAAATCTGGAAGGACTGGATGAAAGTTTGGTTGGCGTGGGGGATTTGCGATTTATCAATGGCATTTTAGGCAACTATTCGCGCACCATCGCATTTCGTTTGTCTGAACAAGAAAAGCGCATTGAACCCAATATTGAAGCTAAGCAAGGTCTAATTGGTTTTCACTTCCGTAGTGCCCGAGGTGGACAGATAAAAATGGTGCAATTAGCGGGTGACGAACCAGAATGGAAAAGTGCTGATCTCGATTTAGTTGCCTCTCGCCTGATGGTGCTGGATATGCAAAACAAAGGTAATGCAATGCCGTTGCCACAATTACTTGGTTATCAACAGCTTGGTATTTTACCTAAATTTGCTACGTTTTATCGCCAGGGTTTACACCAGGCACTAAAGAATAATGATATTGAGGCAGGGTGGTTGGCAGGCCTCGATGAGGGATTGAATAATGGCTTATAAAGTTTTAGGTAAATTAGTCGGTAACACTGGTGATGCCAGTCAGTTAACTATGGTTGTGCAAGACTCGTTTTCAGTACGCCGTGGTGAGTTTGTACGCATTATGCACCAGGAACGCAAAGATGAGGGGCAAGTCGCCGTACTGGGGCGAGTGACCAAGATAAGCCGTACTAATATGCTCTATAACGCCGGCTTTGGCGATGGTGTAACCGAGCTTGAACTTTTGCCCGGTGCGAATGTAACTGGTGAGAATATGTTTGCTCAGGTCGAGCTGGTTGGTTACCGCGATCCTGTTACTCGTCAAATCAAAATTCCACGTCGCCCGCTTAACCCGGGTACCGCTGTTGAAACCGTCGATTTTCAGTTTTTGAGTGATTTTTACGAATTTAATGAACACTCCAGTTTGCACTTGGGTAACTTAGTAGGCTACGACAAAGGTGAGAATACAGTTCCTGTTTTTATTGACGTGAACAAGTTGGTCACTGAGCATTTGGCTGTTCTGGCAATGACGGGTTCAGGTAAGTCTTATACAGTTGGCCGCATTATTGAGCGTTTAGTTGCGGTTAATAACGGTACGGTAGTAGTATTTGACCCACATGGTGAATACGGTAAAGCCCTCGCTGGCGGTAATCTGCAATTCTCAAGCCTCTTAGAAGCCACTGACGATAAGCGTGATCAAGAAGCACTGCCACTGATAAAACAGACCTTTGAAAAGCTGCAGACCGCCGGTGCAGGTATTCAGGTTTACTCGCCGCAGCACGAATCTTTTAAACATAAATACGCCAGTAAGAATACGCCATTAGCGCTTCAGTTTGACCATTTTGAAATGGACGATATTGCTGAAATATTACCTGGCTTAACGGAACCGCAGCAACGAGTACTCGATGTTGCAATTCGTTATTGGCGCTCTGCAGATAAGACTGAGCCACGAGATATTAACCGCCTACGCTTCTTATTAGGTGATGGTATTGAAGAGTTAAAAGAGTGGGACGACCTTTCTGAAGCTGAGGCGAAGGCGTTATCAGGCCGTAGTGCCGCCGTCGCCTCGATGAAGCTTTCACGCGTGCTTAATGAAGCTAAAAGTTTTTACAGCGCAACAATGGCTGAGCCAACTGATATTTACAAAATGGTGGGCCGCCCGAGCAATCAACAGGGGCGTTTAGTTGTTGTTGACTTACAAGGTTTGAGTGATACCGCTAAGCAAGTCATTTGTGCACTGTTATCTAGTGAAATATTAAAAGCAGCCTCGAGCAAAACGGACCCGCTGCGCCCATGCTTTATCATTTACGAAGAGGGCCATAATTTTGCCCCGGCCGGCGGCAACGCAGTCAGTCACCGCATTATTAAAAAGATCGCCGGTGAAGGTCGTAAATTTGGTGTTGGATTTGGCATTGTGAGCCAGCGTCCATCGAAATTAGATTCAGATGTGACCTCTCAGTGCAATACGCTAATTACGATGCGCTTAAAGAACCCAGACGATCAACGATTTATAGCTAAAGCATCAGATATGGTGAGCAAAGCTGATCTGGAGGAACTCCCGAGTTTATCAACCGGTGAAGCTTTGGTGTGTGGTCGTTCAATCCCTGCACCACTGCTTGTTAAAGTTGGTAGTAAGGCATTAATTCACGGTGGTGAATCACCAGAGGTACTGCGTGTTTGGGGCTCTTTCAGTGGCTAAGGTGCCTATGCCTGAGGTTGCCTGGGTAAATGAGACATTTCCACTTTTAGCAAGCGGTAAGCTATTGGACCAGGATGTATTGGTCCACAGCCTGGGCTGTAGCGTTTGGAATACATTCGGGCATGAACAGTCATTTATGGCGGTAGTGGAATGCCCGGCTCCAGGGACAGTTGGTGCTGATATTCGTTCTGACTCGGGCTGGTTTCATAAATCTTCTGCATCGCCTGTGTGTTTAATCGAATTTGAACGCTTTGATGGTTCAGCGAAGGGGCAGCAAAAGCTGGAAGAAAAATTAAAAAACTTACTGGAAGCAGCACAGCGCTGGAATCATTGCCCCAAAACCCTGGTCCTCAGTGCCTGGAGCCAAGGCTTAGTAGGTGTACCTGATACTCAAAAACTGAAAGACATATGCCGTATGGGTTTTACTTCGTCCACGGGTACCCAAGTAATCGCCGCTCCTGATGTTGAGGTGGTATTTAGTCGCTTTTTATTTATCAAAAACCTGAACATGATTGTTTTGGACAGAATTCACTATGAGGTGTTGATGTGAATATAAAATCAGCACATTTTTTGCCAGGGACGAATAAACGCCTTGGTGACAAATACCTGTTACTTGAATGCCTTGGTGATGGCAGCCATGGCTGGGTATGGCGGGCGGAACGCCTGAAAGATGGAAAAATTGTCGCAGTAAAAATCCCTAAGGATATTACTCGGGAAGACCGTCAGCTTGCCGAAGGTAAAGAGCTTTTAAACGTCGAGCCGCACGAAAATATTGTGCAAATTTTTGATATGGGCCGTATAGATAATGAATGGTTCTATATTGAAATGGAGTATTTTCCCAGCCAAACCCTGGCGCAAAAGCTCGATGACAGGCAGCGTAATTTTGGTCAGACCTATGAACGGTTGTTCAGAATATATCGTCAAGTGCTCTGTGCTGTGCATTATTTGTCCGAACTACCAGTGCCAATATCTCATGGAGATATTAAGCCACATAACATTTTGGTTGGAGAGCGGGACCTGGTGAAGTTGACGGACTTTGGCAGCTCAGCTTTACCAGAAGAAATTTACGTTCGTACCCGAGAAAATGGCGGGACTGTGTTGTATTCGGCCCCAGAGTTCTCCAACGTCGATAGCCGTAGAGGCAGCCTGGAAGAGCTACTATTGGGCGACATCTATAGCTTAGGTGTTTTGCTATACCAGCTGCTGACAGGAAAACTGCCCCATGATACGCCAGCACAAGTTCAGCGCCACGCACCTTTCAAGCTTCCGACAGAGATTAATAGCTCTATTCACACAGACCTGGAGCAAGTGGTTCTTACCTGCTTACAAAAACGAGCGGAGGATCGCTTTTCCTCTATTTCCGACTTAATTCATGCATTTGATGCTGCTGCCACTAAGCAATTAAAAGTTGGTGCTATTGCTCCCGTTTTTCAGACTAAATCTGATCAGGACTGGTCAAGTGCGGTACTTGAGGCAATGTCCAATCAATCTTACCAAAAAGCTGCTCAGTTAGCGTCGCAGGAGTATAGCCGCAGTAAAGATCTACAAGCTTTACATCAGCAACTTATTGCCTTGTACCGCGCCAATCGCTTATTCGACTTTGAAAAAGTCGTAGAAGATAATAAAGGGATCTTGCTTGAGGGTAAATTGACTCAACCAGCGGCATTGTTCGAGTTGATAGTTAAGACAAACCTACAGTTACGCAATATCAGTCAAGCAAAATTCTGGCTGTTACAACGAAAGCAAGCTGAAGCAGAAAACGCGACTACCATGTATTTAGAATCATCTATCCTTGGCCTTGAAGCAAAATATCCTGAAGCAAGAGCACTATTGGAGAGAGTAAACCAAACAACTCCAATGAAGTTCCATGTGTTAAGCCAACTCATTTTAGTTTGCGAGCAAATGCGTGATTACTCTGGTGCTGCGGCTTATTTGAAAGCGGCATTACGAGTTGCACCATTGGATAACAGCATGAAAGAGAAAAAAGAATTGTATGCAAAGCTTGGGGTTATTTGATTGAAAAGATGACCATTAGGCGAACAAGATATCTTGGATATTTAACACTTCCGTTCAAATACCGGGCAAAAATAAAGTTTTACAAAACGATTTGCTTCTTGATTGAGTTAAGACAAAAACCGCCCCCATCAGGCTGCTGTCTCGAGCCTGTACATAGATTTGTGTAATTGCCTGATTTTGATATGTTCAACCCAGTATTACATTAAATGAAGGTTAATTTATAGACGCAAAACAGGTACAGGCTCTGGCCAACGAACTGACCAAAAGCCTCAAAGCCCCTGAAGACCTCAGCCAGTTTGATCGTCTGCTGAAAAAGATCAGCGTTGAAGCCGCACTCAATGCAGAGATGACTTATCATCATGTGTACGTCAGGCTGTTACAGGACGGTAGCCGTTTTCTCATCAGTGTTTGCAAACTCAGTTAAAAAAGCTTTCTGTAACTTGCTGTTTTTGTTTAATTCATCGCAGCTGCCTTCTGCATATTAAAATCAATGCCATCGGTCAAAGCACGCCAGATAATTCTCGTCAGTTTATTCGCCAGCGCAACCGTGGTTTTCAGGAACCCCTGACGTGCCTCCAGTCTTTGCAGCCAAATACTCAGACTGTCATCGCGCTTTTTCACACAGCGCATTACAGACTGCGCGCCATGAATAATGAGAGTTCTCAGACTCCGGTTGCCATTTTTCGTCATAATAGACAGGCGCTATTTTCCGCTCGAACTGTGCTGGGGGGAACCAGCCCACACCACGCCGATAATTCTCGCCCACTCGAGAACAGGTGCGGCATCAACTTCTCTGAGGAACGCTGCTGCAATCAGGGGATCGACGCCCGGGATTGTTAATAGATGATGGTACACGATTTGTTGTGATGACAGAGCTGCTATTTCGTTATCCATGATGAGCAGCTAATTAGCAGTCAGAAAAAAGAGAAGGACTATACGTGGTATATATACAAAGGGCATTGTTAATATTGAACTCTTGATTGAGTTTGTACGGCAAAATGGTTTTGTTGTTGAAAAACCTGAACAGTAAATTTTGATATTGCTATAAATGTCTACATTGAAAAATGGGGAGAACATTTGTAGCTTTATCGTCGCAAAACTTTTCTGCTATTCAAGCCAGCAATCGAAGATATATTGCCTTGTTCTCATTTGTTTTTTACTGCCTATTCTTAGTTTAGTCCACCCTGTAGAGACAGGCGTTTAAGAATTAATGGATGAAAAGCGACGCAGAGGACTAACGGATATCTGTATAAATATCAGATTGTGACTATACATCTAAGTCATTAAAGCGCAATTCGATCTACCCATCCCGGAACTTGCGACAGCAAATATAAAATTAGCCCAATACAACCGCCAACCAGCGTACCGTTGACACGGATAAACTGTAGATCTTTGCCGATATTTAACTCGATTTGCCGCGACATATCCCGCGCATCCCAGCTTTTTACCGTATCGCTGATGTGGCGCGTCAGGAATGCGGAAAACTCAGGCGCGACACGGTGCGCGGCTTGTTCCAGATGACCATTTAACGATGCCCGCAAGGCATCATCGGCAATTAACGTTTCGCCAAACCATTGCCCCGCCCGCGCGATACGTTCTTTCACACGAGAATCTTCGCTGTCGATATCCGCTTTCAGCCATTCCCGTAAATCCCCCCACAATTCACTGAGATAGCGGTTAAAAGCTTCATCTTCTTTCAGATAACTTTTTACGGCATCGGCTCGCGCTGCCATTTCCGGATCGTTTTTCAGCTTGTCGATCAGGGCAAAGGTGGCGCGATCAAACGCATGGCGGATCTGATGTGCGCGATCGCGACTAATATCATCAAGCAAAGAATTCACCGCGTCAGAAACCAACTCCGCGCTATGTTCGCCCAGCCATTCGGTGGGGAGAATTTTGGCTTTCAGTGGATGCTCGCTCTCCAGCCAGCGAACAATTTGCTGGGCAATAAACTTGCGCGATTTATCGCGCTGAAGCAAGGCGATCAGTTGTGCGATCAGTGTATCCAGAAGCACCTGATGACGATCGTTTTTAGTCATGCTTTCCAGCATCAGTGCACTGGTGCCAGAAAGATCGACCTTATCAATTGCCCGATGGACTGCGCGCTTAAGCAGGCGTTGAATACGCGCATCATCGGTCAGTTCAAGAAAACCACTCATGATCTGCAGCAGATGTTGACCGACGCGGCGGGCGTTCTCCGGCTGACTAAACCAGTTACCGATCAATAACGCTGGTTCATGACGCCGAATCAATGCCACCAGCGACTGGGTATCGAGAAATTTTTCCTGCACGAACTGGCCGAGATTTTCACCAATCCTGTCTTTATTACGCGGGATAATCGCCGTATGACGAGAAATAATCGGAATCGGCACGCGGCGAAATAGCGCCACCACCGCAAACCAGTCAGCCAGCGCGCCGACCATCGCCGCTTCAGCAATCGCCTTCACGCCGCTCACCCAAAAATTGGGCGGCAAAAACAGCGTAACGAAAAAGGTAGCAGCGGCGATAAGCAGTAAAGAGAGCGCCAACCTTTTGGCGCGTCTGAGTTCGATGAGTTTATTCATAACGTTAAGAATAGAGCCTGACGGCAGGATCGCGCAAAAATCACTGCTCCTCCACTAGCTCGGCTGCCTGATGCTGGCGCACGCGATTGAGCAATCCCGCCAGGGTGAAAACGACGATAACGCCCGCCACAACGGCTAACAGATGAAACGGCAAGCGACCGCCGTTAAACCACAGCCAGCGGCCGATTTCGACCGAGACAGACATCACTGTCAGAACCACGATATTCAGCGATGCCGACACGGTGCCCTTCGGCAGGTTGTTCGAAAAGAGCGTAAAGCGGTATAGCGACGGGAAAATCAAACCAATCCCGAAAGCATACAGACTGGTGCCCAGCACCGACCACAGCCAGACATGCGGCGACAGCAGATTGCCGACAATCAACAGCGCGAGGCCGACCAGTTGAATAGGTACGGCACGCCAGATAAACCGCGGTTCGGTCGGATCTTTAACAAAACGCGCCACGATGGCATTTGCGACAATCACCGCGCCGAATACCGGTACCTGTGTCCAGGCGAACTGCGTAGTTGTTAAGCCGCCCGCATCGATCAGGATCACCGGCGAGACAGCCACCCAGCTCATCATTGGGATATAGCTGAGGGCGATGGTTGCCGCGCCAAAGAGGAACAGCCGGTTGCAAAAAACGTTACGAAAATCGCGCAGTACGCTTTTGGCGCTAAACGGAACCGCGCCGCGCTTTACTGTCTCTGGCATCGCGAGTAGTAAGCCAACAAATGAGATAAAACCCATAACCGCAATGATGGCAAAAAGGACTTTCCAGTGCATAAAGTGCATAAGAGCTGCGCCGGAAAGCGGGCCGATAATTGGCGCAATCAGTACGATGGAGGTGATAATCGCCATCAACTTGATCCCTTTTGTCTGCCCGAACGCCTCCTGCACCGTGACATAACCAACGGTGGCAATAAAACAGATACTGGTGCCCTGAATTGCACGCGCGATAAGAAACTGTGTCATAGACGTTGTGAACATTGTCGCGGCGCAGGCAAGGGTAAAAATAAGCGCCCCGGTAATCAGCACTGGCCTGCGGCCAATTCTGTCGGAAAGTGGCCCCAATAGCCACTGTAACGCCATACCGCCAGCGAGATAGAGACTGACGGCAGCAGGGGCCAGACTGACATCGGCATTAAAATCACGTACCACATTAATAATCCCTGGCTGGATTAGATCCGTCGACAGGTACGCGGCAAAGTCATACAAAATTAACGCCATCGGGAAAAACAGCGTGGCGGCATGGCGGGCAAAAAAACGTGGCATAACAAACAACTCCTTGTCCGGAGAACCCCAACGGGGAAAACGAAATTCAATACCGTCGGTAATGACGAAAGGCAGGTGAGAAGGGCAACGAGACTGCAAATGTACTGAATTTCATGTAATCAACCACACTGCCTGTGAACACACAGACAGAGAAATACCTTCTGAGTTCTGGTCAGAATGTATAACGATTACAAATAGTCATCAGCACATTACACCTCTTTAATTGATGGGTTGCATAGAAAATATACACCTTAAGTGTAATTAAAATTTGCGGTTAATCAAAAGAGCGCGGTGGAAAGGGGAATATCTGCCGGGTACAGGACATGTAAAAACACGAGCCTGTTTCCGGAAAAATGTATCGTTTGCAGAAGAATAAAAATAGCCTGGAAAGCGCCTCGGGGAATGGGAAATTGCCAGGTGAGAGTGGTTTTGTTAGTCGCTAAAGTCGGACCATCTTATCTACAGGTGACGGATCGCCATGACAAACTTCACGACCAGCACGCCGCATGATGCATTATTTAAAACCTTTCTCACGCACCCTGACACTGCGCAGGATTTTATGGAGATTCACTTACCTAAAGATTTACGTGAACTGTGCGATCTCGATAGCTTAAAACTGGAATCCGCCAGCTTTGTCGATGAAAAATTGCGGGCGCTACACTCCGATATTTTATGGTCGGTAAAGACCCGTAAAGGAGATGGCTATATCTATGTGGTGATTGAACATCAGAGCCGTGAGGATATTCACATGGCTTTTCGGCTGATGCGCTATTCCATGGCGGTGATGCAGCGCCATATAGAGCATGATAAACGCCGACCGCTACCGCTGGTCATTCCGATGCTGTTTTATCACGGTAGCCGTAGTCCTTATCCCTGGTCTTTGTGCTGGCTGGACGAATTTGCCGACCCGACTACCGCACGGAAGCTTTATACCGCCGCGTTCCCGCTGGTGGATGTCACTGTCGTGCCGGACGATGAGATTGTGCAGCATCGCAGAGTCGCCCTGTTGGAGTTGATCCAAAAGCATATTCGCCAGCGCGATCTGATGGGGCTTATCGATCAACTGGTAGTATTACTGGTTACAGAGTGTGCTAATGACAGCCAGATAACTGCGCTGTTAAATTACATTTTACTGACTGGCGATGAAGCGCGTTTTAATGAGTTTATCAGTGAACTTACCCGTCGAATGCCACAACACAGGGAGCGAATAATGACGATTGCAGAGCGAATTCATAATGATGGATATATAAAAGGGGAGCAGCGCATTCTTCGATTGTTGTTGCAGAATGGGGCGGATCCTGAATGGATACAAAAGATTACCGGACTTTCGGCAGAGCAAATGCAGGCATTAAGGCAGCCCTTGCCTGAGCGTGAGCGCTATTCATGGCTCAAGAGCTAATCAGAGACGGATGACAAACGCAAAGCAGCCTGATGCGCTATGCTTATCAGGTCTACATAACCCATTAAATATATTGAACTTTAAAGATTTTTGTAGACCTGGTCTGGCGTTCACATGGCATCCGGCATGAACAAAGCGTACTTTGCCTAATTCAGGCTGGAACGTGGCGATGACCCAGCAAAGATAAAACGAGTCACAGGTTATTCATGAGAGGAAATCAGGCGCTTCGCCACTATTTCGAATTCATTCCATTGCCCGATACACGGCCCCGCCAATTTGCTTCAGTGCTTCGCGATAGGTTTCGCTGAGCGGCAAAGCGCAGTTGATGCGTAGACAATTACGGTATTTGCCGGAAGCCGAGAAAATCGAGCCTGCCGCTACCTGGATTTTCATGCGGTACAGCTGTCGCGCAACGCAGACCATATCGACCTGTTCAGGCAATTCTATCCACAGTAAAAATCCGCCTTTCGGGCGCGTAATACAGATTTCGCAGGGAAAATATTCCCGTATCCAGCAGGTATAAAGCGCCAAATTGCGCTGATAATTCTGCCGCATCCGCCGGATATGGCGATGATAGTGACCTTCCAGCACAAACGTTGCCGCCGCCATTTGCGTGGACGGTACATTAAAGCTGCTGATGGCATATTTCATATGCAGCAGTTTATCGTGATAGCGCCCCGGTGCGACCCAGCCCACGCGCAGGCCTGGTGCAATGCTTTTACTGAACGAACTGCACAGCAGCACCCGGCCGTCGATATCCCAGGAATGAATGGTCCGCGGGCGCGGATACTCCGTCGCCAGTTCGCCGTAGACATCATCTTCAAAAATCACAATATCATGATGCTGAGCGAGAGAGAGAACGGCCCGTTTGCGTGCGTCCGGCATAATAAATCCCAGCGGATTATTACAGTTTGGCACCAGAATGATGCCTTTAATCGGCCACTGTTCCAGCGCCAGTTCCAGCGCTTCAACGCTGATGCCAGTTTCTGGATCGGTTGGGATTTCAATCACTTTCACGCCCATGCCGCGCAGCATCTGCATCGAACCGTAATAACAGGGGGATTCGACCGCGACAATATCGCCCGGTTTACACACCGCCATTAACGCCAGCGACATCGAGTTATGGCAGCCGCTGGTGATAATGATGTCATCGGCGGTGACCACCGAGCCGCTGTCGAGCATCAGGCGGGCAATCTGCTCTCGCAACACTCGCTGACCGGCTAACAAGTCATAACCGAGAACGGTTTGCAGATTATGCTGCACCACCCGGCTTAGCTCCCGCCAGAGCGGTTTCAGGCTGGGCGCTTCGACATCCGGTGTGCTTTTGCTTAACGGGACAATGGCACTGTTGCTATGTGCCTCCAGCATATCCAGCACCTGATCCCACTGGGTAATTTCCACCGGGCGCTGCACCGGACGCGTCATTGGCGGTACTGGCGGCTGGGCTTTGCGTTGCGCAACAAAATAACCTGAACGCGGCTGCGGAGTGATGAGCTTCATTGTCTCCAGCGTCTGATATGCCTGCTGCACGGTGCTGATGCTGACGCCGTGCTCCTGACTCAAGCTGCGCACCGACGGCAATTTCTCCCCGTGACGATACAGCCCTTGCTCAATCCGCCTGGCAAGTAGAGTCGCCAGATGTTGATAACGCGTCATGCTGTATTCCTTATTTGGACCATACAGAGAGAAAAACCAGTACAGATGAGGCTAAAAAACCGGATGCAGATGCTGTTTTAACCTGTCTGTATGTTAAATAAAAGTAATATTTGAATCTGTATTGTGAACTGCCAGAAGGCGGATGATGAAGCCTCTGAAAGATGAGGAGGCAGCAGATGGAATTTCACGAAAACAGAGCTAAAGCGCCGTTTATCGGCCTCGTGCAACTCTGGCAGGCGGTGAGGCGTTGGCGGCGGCAAATGCAGACCCGACGCGTGTTACAGCAGATGAGTGATGAGCGGTTGAGGGATATTGGGTTACGCAGGGAGGATGTGGAGTGAGGGGGGATATAGATTTATATATAATAAAACGTTTTTATGTTTTTAAATTAAGTTATAAAAATTTTCCCGAGACAATTCATCAATAGGTATGGAGTGTACAGGAATATCTTCTTCACTAACCTCTTTCAACTCATGTCGATAACGGTCAAAAAACGCACAGTGATTACTTGTGTTTTTTGACTGACTTTACAACTCTCATTATTCGCTATTGTGCAGTTTCTCTAATTGTTTTATATCCTGGAAAGTTAAATGTCAGCTACTGAATACTTTTTGATTGTTTGAGATTTATTTTCATTTGAAATTATAAAATCAGGTGATAAATGAGTTGTGATTAATAGATGGTTGATATCATTTTTATCTAAAATTGATTTATAGTATCGACGTGAAAAAATAGTTGTTGCCGCCTGATTAACTATACGATATTTTGAAAGGTTTTCTTTCAAATTAGAAATGTTGTGGGGTTTTGTTTTTGTATCTTTTATCTCTAAGGAGCTTGCTTTGGGTCAATCAGAATACATTTCATGGGTAAAATGTACTTCCTGGCTAAGTAACTTTGTGAATCTTAGAGGGTTGAGACAACCGGATGGCCGTCCTCTTTATGAATATCATGCAACCAATGATGAATATACCCAATTAACGCAGCTACTCCGTGCAGTCGGTCAATCACAATCTAATATATGTAATAGGGACTTTGCTGCCTGTTTTGTTCTTTTTTGCTCTGAGTGGTACCGCAGAGATTATGAACGGCAATGCGGATGGACGTGGGACCCTATATATAAAAAAATAGGGATTTCATTCACCGCCACAGAGCTTGGTACTATCGTACCGAAAGGGATGGAAGATTACTGGCTGCGCCCAATTCGATTTTATGAATCTGAACGACGCAATTTTCTCGGAACATTATTCAGTGAAGGTGGTTTACCTTTCCGGCTACTCAAAGAATCAGACAGTCGCTTTCTGGCTGTTTTCTCCAGGATCCTTGGACAATATGAGCAAGCAAAGCAGTCAGGTTTTTCTGCCCTTTCGCTGGCAAGAGCTGTCATAGAAAAATCAGCGCTGCCTACTGTTTTTAGCGAAGATACCTCTGTAGAACTTATCAGTCATATGGCTGATAACCTCAATTCCTTAGTACTTACCCACAACCTAATAAATCACAAAGAACCAGTACAACAGCTTGATAAGGTTCACCCTACCTGGCGAAGCGAGTTTCCAATACCGTTAGATGATGAAACAGGAACGCATTTTTTGAATGGACTGCTATGCGCAGCCTCTGTAGAGGCTAAGCCTCGACTACAAAAAAATAAGAGTACGCGTTGCCAATTTTATTGGTCAGAAAAGCATCCAGATGAGCTTAGGGCGATAGTATCTCTTCCTGACGAAGTTTCCTTTCCTGTAACAAGCGAGCCGTCAACTACGCGCTTTGAACTTGCCATTTGTGAAGATGGTGAGGAAGTCTCTGGCCTTGGGCCAGCCTATGCTTCTCTGGAAAACAGACAGGCAACAGTTCGATTACGTAAAAGCGAAGTGAGATTTGGCAGGCAAAATCCATCGGCAGGTTTGTCGTTAGTGGCTCGTGCTGGAGGGATGATTGTTGGGAGCATTAAACTTGATGACAGTGAAATTGCCATTGGTGAGGTGCCGTTAACTTTCATCGTTGATGCAGATCAATGGCTGTTACAGGGACAGGCTTCTTGCAGTGTGCGAAGCAGCGATGTTCTGATTGTGCTCCCTCGGGATAATAGCAATGTTGCTGGTTTTGATGGCCAATCGAGCGCAGTAAACGTATTAGGACTAAAAGCACTACCTGTTAAGGGATGTCAGGACGTTACAGTTACAGCAAATGAAACTTATCGGATTCGCACCGGAAGAGAACAAATCAGCTTCGGAAGGTTTGCTCTAAATGGAAAGCGTGCAAGCTGGGTTTGTCATCCAGATGAAACATTTATTGGTGTACCAAAAGTCATTTCTACACTACCAGATATTCAAAGCATTGATGTAACGCGTTACCTGAGCGGAATTTCAATTGAGCAATGTCATATACAAGAGATGCTGGGGGCTCAATATCTTTCTATCCGTAATAGTAAGAATGAAACGCTCTTGCGTCGCAAAATCGGTATTTTGCCTGCTGATTTCAGTATTGAGATAAAAGGTGGAATACACGCAAATGAAGGCACTATCGTAATCACCACACAGCATCCTTGTGTAGCAAAACTTAAAGATAAAACATTGGAGGCTACACGTAAGCGTACTGAGGGGCGAACAGAGATACAACTCAAAGCGGAAGGGGTACCTCCGGCATTTATTACATTACAAGTTCTGCCTAATTTGGCGGCTGACCCCATCGATATTGAGTTACCTTTTCCCGCTAAAGGCTGTCTCGCTCTTGATGTAAACGGACGTCCTCTGGATAAAAACATTACGCTGCATGATCTGCTGGGTTCCAGAGCGTTTCTGTTCTCCAGAAATGGCGAGCCGACAAGATATACATTGCAGTTGCATTTGCGCTCCGTTAGTGGATTACAGGCATGGCACGAATGGTGTTATACGGCGTTGAGCGATCGTCCTGTTGAATTGAATCTCTATAGTCTGCGCGAACATATTGAGAACCTGATTTCACTTGAGACAGGTATTGATCAGGTTGTTGAGATGCGTATTACGGGGGCGGGTGTGGTCATGGCCTGGCAAATTCGTCGCTATAAATACAGTCTGCGCTATGATTATGAAAAAGAACTATTACTCAGCCAGTCAGTGAACCATCGTGCTGGACAGATTCCTTCCCCCGTTATCATGCTGTTAAGTGAACCTGAGAGGAAATCCATCCCCTTAGCATCAAGAATGAGCGAGGGAGTGCCTGTCGGTGAATATGAGTTGAGCTCAATCGTTAACAAAAATGGGCCATGGTTGGTTGTTCCTAAACCGGGTGAGGAGATGGCTTTTCGCCCCTGCTTCATTCGTGGCGAATCTTCGTTACCGGTAGAAGAAAGCAACATCCGCTCATTGCAGAAAGCGACCCAGCTTTTTAATCCACAGGCAGAAGTTAATACCATCACACTGGTTCTCGGACAGATGGCTAACGATCCTGCCCATTCCGGCTGGCAATTTATGCGTAGCCTGTACGATCAATTTGGTTATTTACCGCTGGCAACCTTTGAAGTATGGCGTGCACTAGTGCAGCATCCGCAGGCATTGGCGATGTCGCTCTTCAAATTCGAAATGTCAGCAGAGTATCTGAGTCGTATTGAGAATGAGTTCCCTATTCTATGGGAGTTTTTCCCCATCTTTGAGATCAAAGCCGCATCTGAGCGTTTCAAATTGTTCCTGAGCCAAAAAGGTGCACCGGAGGAAACCCAGAAATTACTGGTTACTAATATGTTTCAACGGCTGGGGCTCGTGTTCCCGACATATGCCGATGAAATTGAGAAATGGTTAAGTAACGGATATCTCCCTCCGTCTATTCCTGAATCTTGTGTCCACGGGTGGTATCAGGAGCTTTTACGTGAGCACAGTGAGGCTCGCTGGCCTGAATATGGCTGTAAGCGTCTTTATAAATGGATGATGTCACAAAAAAATCCAGTGATTGGTATTAATCCTGACGCAGACTACCGTTATTCCGTGGCCTGGTTACCCGTCTTCGCTGCAGCTGTGGCAAGCGGAAATACTTCTTTTGAAGCTGTATTTGACCGTAAACCCGGTGCCGTATTTTTCCTGAGGCAAGTCAGGGACTTCGATTCTCGCTGGTTTAAGACTATCTTCCAGTGCAGCCTGTTGCGTTATATTGCTAAAAAATAAAAAGGAATAAGGATGACTACACGCTATTTTTCGTCACTTATTGAACAATCGTTGTCTCGTTCAACTGAAGCAACGCTCAGTATCATGGGTGTTACAAACCCGCAGTTGCGCGAACATCTCGCGCAGCAAATGGGGGCTGATTGCGGGAAACCGGGCTCATTCCTTGCCTCTCCGGTATTCCAGCAAATGTTTGGCTGGAAGGAGTCAAACCACACGATGCGCAGCCTGACGGAAGGCAACGCATTGTTGAGCAAAGCAGTGGTTGATTCACTGGATGATCAGAATAATGGCCGGTACCGGTTTGGTGCTGACTGGAGGCCTTTTACGCACCAGTTAGCCAGTTGGAAAGCTTTGCTGGAAAAGAAACATTCAGTGGTGGTAACCAGTGGTACGGGTTCAGGTAAAACGGAATGTTTTATGGTACCGGTGCTGGAAGATCTTTACCGGGAACTGCATGAAAATGGCAACAATCCGTTGGTCGGTGTCCGAGCCCTTTTTCTCTATCCATTGAACGCCCTGATTAATTCACAGCGCGAGCGTCTGGATGCCTGGACGCGTGGTTTTGGTACTGGGATCCGCTACTGCTTGTATAACGGAAATACAGAAGAGCTCCACGCAAAAATGAAAACAGTGCAGGATAATAGACCAAATGAAGTCTTATCCCGTGAAAAGATGCGTCTGGAGCCAGCCCCGATTCTGGTGACCAACGGCACGATGCTGGAATATATGATGGTTCGCCAGGTCGACTCCCCGATTATCCAGCAATCCAAAGCACAAAAATCACTACGCTGGATTGTACTGGATGAAGCGCATACCTATGTCGGGTCGCAGGCCGCTGAACTGGCACTCCAGCTGCGTCGTGTGATGACAGCGTTTGGCGTGACGCCAGATGATGTGCGCTTTGTAGCGACCTCTGCGACCATTGCCGGCAGCGACGCCGAAAAACAGCTGAAAAAATTTCTCTCTGAATTATCCGGTATCCCGCAGGAGCGCATCGATATTCTGGACGGAAGTCGGGTGATTCCTGAACTGGAACCATCCAAAAACGTTTCTGTTCCGTTAGACGAAATAGAGCAAATACCTGATCTGGATCTAAAAGATAAAAATGATAATAAAATTAAAGGGATAAGTCCTGAGCGCTTTTATGCGCTTACGCATTCCCCCGAAGCGCGTTACATACGTGAGATGTTGGTCAAACAGCCCAATCCGATGAAGCTGGATGAGATAACAGAACGGTTAAACGTGCTGACAAAACAGCATTACAGCCAGCAGGAAGTACTGCGTTGGATCGATGTCTGTTCAGGGACTCAACCTAATGCAAAGGATCCCGCATTTCTTAAAGTCAGGGCGCATATCTTCCAGCGTAATACCCAAGGAATATGGGCTTGTGTTGATAAAGATTGCAGATTAAAGCACGGTACACCGCTCGAAAAAGGCTGGCCCTTTGGCTATGTGTATGTGAACCAGCGACAAAATTGCGACTGTGGAAGCCCTGTCTACGAAGTGGCGTTCTGTAATGATTGTAATGAGCCTCATCTTCTGGCGCAGGACAAAAAGGGCAAACTTGTCCAATGGGAAAATAAAGGTGGCGATGAGTTCTCCTTGCAGGATGAAGTACCTGTTGAACATGACACTACAGAGGAAAAAGTCGAAAAAGAGAACGGTTTCCAGCCTCCGTTGATTATTGCCGCAGGAGAGACCAGCGAGACAGGCTATACCCTACAACGCCTCGACCGTCAGACGCGCCGTATTGGCGTTATTAACAATGACAGCATTCCGCTGATTATTAATGATAAAAAGGTTTGTGGCGCCAGTGGCTGTGGCTACAGCGGCGTGAGCGGGAAACAGCCCTTCCGGCGTGCACTATTAGGTGGGCCATTTTACGTTACTAATATCGTGCCCACCGTTCTAGAGTATTGTCAGGACTTTACCAGTGATGAAGGCAAAGAGGGCGTCGGACCAGATTCGTTGCCAGGACGAGGTCGTCGACTCATCACCTTTACAGACAGTCGACAAGGGACAGCCCGAATGGCGGTGCGTATGCAGCAAGAAGCAGAACGCAGTCGCTTACGCGGAAGCGTAGTCGAAATTCTCAGCTGGCATCAAAGGACGCAAACGTCTACAGCGCCGAATGCCAATGCCGATCTGGAAAAATTAGCGGCCAGGGCGAAGCAAGCCCGTGAGCAGGCAGAAGAATATCGAAGCTGGGGAATGCCAGACCAGGCGAAATTGTCACAAGCACAGGCTGAACAGCTTGAACAGGCTTATCAGGCTGCAACCGGTGGGAAAGCCGCGACTATCCTGGTATCCCGAACCTGGACGGAGATGGTTAACGAGCTTAAAGAGAGAGCCGATATCCGCGGGCCGGTTCTGCAATATAACCATTATCTTAAGCCTGAAGTGTTTAATGAAAACGGTGGCCCCCTTAAGCTTTCTGAAATGTTGTTGTTCCGGGAATTCATGCGTCGCCCTAAACGGACTAACAGCCTGGAAACACAAGGGCTGGTTCAGGTTGGTTACCAGGGGCTGGAGAAAATACATAAGAGCCCCTTGCACTGGCAGGAAAAAGGATTAACGCTGGATGACTGGCGCGATTTTCTCAAGGTTACGTTGGATCATTACGTTCGCGAGAGCAACTTCACACAGCTGGATGATGAGCTGAAAAACTGGATTGGTAGCCGTTTTTCATCAAAATTCGTCCGTAACCCGGAATCAAAAGATCCTGAAGATAATCAGAACAGACGCTGGCCTCAAATTCGTAATGGCAACGTATCCCATCGTTTAGCGAAGTTGCTGATGCTGGGGGCTGGATTCAAAATCGTCAATGCGGCAACTATTGATATTATCAATACATGGCTGAAAGAAGCATGGGCCCAACTTACCGGACCGCTTGCAGTACTGAAACCCGATGGCAACCGTTTTTATTTACCGAAAGAGCATATGACTTTTTCTTTAATCACGGATGCCTGGATTTGCCCGGTAACCAATAAAATCCTGGATACGGCTTTTAAAGGCTTAACCCCTTATCTGCCTACCCATATTTCGTTCGAGCATCTTACCCAGGCGCAATATGACACTTTTGTCGCGCAGAAAGTCACCATGCCGGAAATCTGGAAGCTGGATCGTTCACAGGAAGACTACGCAGAGGGTCTGGCAAAAGCACGCGACTGGGTCAGCAATGATCCGCTGATCGCACAATTGCGGTCGGAAAACGTCTGGACAGACATCAACGATCGTGTCGTGGAAGGCGGCTTCTACTATCGTACTGCCGAGCACTCTGCCCAGCAGTCGTCAGAACGTCTGCAAAGCTATGAAAAGATGTTCAAGAATGGGCAACTAAATGTTCTCAACTGTTCCACCACCATGGAAATGGGGGTTGATATCGGGGGCATTACTGCGGTGGTAATGAACAACGTACCGCCACATCCGGCCAACTATTTACAGCGCGCCGGGCGAGCCGGGCGTAGTAAAGAATCACGTGCGATCTCTTACACCCTATGTAAAGGTAACCCACACGACCAGCAGGTTTTTGCCAACCCGCTCTGGCCATTTGAAACCATGATCCCGGCACCCATGGTCGCGATGAACTCCGCCCGACTGGTGCAACGTCACGTCAATGCATTATTACTGTCCGACTTTTTATGTAACGTTATTGGCGAAACCGATAAAGAAAAAACCAGCCTCGATAGCCTCTGGTTTTTCGGTGAAGATGACGGGCAGTCAAAATGCGAACGCTTTAAAATCTGGCTGGAACGTCCGGTTCTTGATATCGACACGGCGCTGGAACGGCTGGTGAAAGGTACGGCGTTGCATGGTGCAAGAGCCGAATATCTGCGGGATAAAACAATCAACGCGATCACCTTCCTGCAACAGCGGTGGCTCTCCGTTTATCGCGATCTCGTGACACAGGAGCGTGAGTCGCAGCCGCAAACGCCTTATCGTAAGCGCATAGAGCTGGAGAAGAAACGGCACTGTGGCGAGTATCTGCTGCGCGATCTGGCTGCCAGAACCTTCCTGCCGGGATACGGTTTCCCGACAGATGTAGTGACGTTTGATAACTTCACGATGGAAGATTATATCCGCGAAAAATCGCAGAAAAGTCGTGATAAAAAGGACCGTGAAGATAACGTTTCCCGTTATAAAGGATTACCTTCCCGTAACCTCGGTGTTGCCATTCGTGAATATGCACCGGGAGCAGAGATCATCCTTGATGGCCGTGTCTTCCGCTCTGCCGGTGTCTCACTGCACTGGCACAACATTAATGCTGATACCAATGAAGCCCAGCGTCTGGATTGCGCCTGGCGCTGTCACAAATGCGGGACCATTGGCTATGAAGAGG
The DNA here is from genome assembly GCF_000026225.1 of Escherichia fergusonii ATCC 35469. NCBI lineage: Bacteria > Pseudomonadati > Pseudomonadota > Gammaproteobacteria > Enterobacterales > Enterobacteriaceae > Escherichia > Escherichia fergusonii. The sequence goes on along the minus strand of NC_011740.1, from coordinate 3,164,782 downwards.
GGATGAGCAGTTCCGGGATGCTCTTTTGCTCCAATAGCGCCTGCGGCGAAAAAATAATCATGGATAATCGCCGTCAGGTGCTGCAGCCTGCCGGGTTTGTCACCGATGCACACGCTCCGGTAACGAACAATATTGAAACCATGAAATTCGTCCCGGTTGTCCCCGCGTGGGTCTTTGTTAAAGCAGAGCCCGTACCGTTGCCTAACCCGCTAATGGGTTATATGGCTTCTGGGGCTGATGGGCATGTTTTCCAGCAAAGTTTGGGGGAAGGTGGACACGGTTATGCATTGTGTCTGAGCTGTGGCCGTGCTGAGTCGATGCTGAATGAAAATGATGCGCCGAAAAGTATGGAAGCTCACTATCCACCGCGTCCGGGTAAAGCGGATCGCGACAGCCAGAATCATCGTCTGATTTGCCCCGGTTCGACGGCACTCATGAAGAACGTCACCCTGGGCGCACTGGCGCGTACCGATGTCTTTGAAATGGTTCTGCGCAAACCGCAAAACGGCGAGTATCTGCCAGATAACACAGAGGAGGGGCGGATTGTTGCCATGACTCTGACGGTTGCTCTGCGTCAGGCGCTGGCGGGCGTTCTGGGTATCTCCGCCGCAGAACTCGGCTATTCTGTACGTCCGGTCAGACTGGAGGATGGGCAATCGGTATTAGCCGTACAGCTTTATGATGTGATCAGCGGTGGTGCAGGTTTTGCCTCCAGCGCACCGGTACACATTGAAGCTATATTGCAGGGAATGGTGAAACAGTTAGGCTGCCGCCATTGTGAGACTGCATGTAGTGAATGCCTGCTTGATTCCCAGACTCGCCACGATCACGATTTGCTGGATCGCAAAGCGGCGCTGGCCTGGCTTGGCGATGACTTCACGTATTACATCGGTTTACCGGATGAAGAGACATTCTCGCTGCCGGATGCCCGCTACTGTCCTGGCGCCATTGGCGATACGATTCGCCGGGCGATTAACGAAGGCGCTGAAAAGCTCACCCTGTGGATGACCGGCGCGCCCAATGAGTGGGATTTATACGCCCGTCAGTTCCGCGCGGCGGTTCAGAACTATCGGCTAAAAGACAACGTCGAGGTCGATCTTGTTATTCCTGCGGGAGTGGATGACCCGGACCTGTTGCATGAACTATCGCAATTTACTGCGCTGGGTGTGCGGCTGTGCCATGTTGAACAGGATCTGCAATTACCGATCGTTGCCCAGGTCACCTTTGCCGATCGCGTGATGACGCTGGCCTCTCGCAGCCAGCAGGCAACGATTCCGGGGCCTGAGTGGCACCTGAATGACGAACTGGTGGTGCGTAGTCTCGGTTATAAAACGGTAGAACTGAACGAGTTTATTCTGCCGGCTAAAGCCACCAACGCTGTCGAGCGGGTCAAAGACATTCAGATCCACAAACAGTTGAATGGACCACTGTCGCAGTTTGGGCAACGCTTCTGGGACGTGCTGTTTAACGAACATGAAGAAGCGCAGTCACTGATGAATAACACGCGAATTACCGGCGTTCACTATACCGATCGCTATCTGCAAAACCCGGTTGCGCTGGCGTTGTTGGGATCAATTCTGAGACCGCTAAAAACAAAGCTGACCGATGGCGCTGAAGCGACGCTGGATACGCTATTTAAAGATAAAGATCGCCCCGGTAACCGGCCTTTCCATGACTGGATGAGCATAGCGGATTTTCAGGATTTCGCTGATCAGTGGTTTGCTGCTGCGCTGGGCAGGCCGGTAGAACTGACGGTGTTCGACTCGCCGCGCGATATCCCTCACCATCGTAAACTGACGGTGACTTTTGAGGATGGTCAGGTATTGAAGATCCGCTTCGATCAGGGGATGGGCTACTGGCGCATCAACTTTTCATCGCAATGGCATTACTTTGATTTCCGCGATGACGTTTCTTTCCAGTTAGTCAAAATGGCTCAGGCCTGCAAGGAAGGGAATGTCGCCAACAGCGAAGAGAGTTGGGCAACGGATGTGCTGGTGGAGGTGATCGCCTTCTGATGATGAGCCGCTCCCGATGTGGTGTCGGGAGCGGTATTTTCTATAAAACTTACCGCTTATTTGAGATATTCATCGAAAATGTCGAGTAATTCTTGATGTATACACGGCCATTCCTGACCTAAATTGACGGTACACAAGCCAATATCGAAGCCATTAATTTTATAACGATGTTTCACTGCGGTATCTACGTGGGGGTATATTAATAAGCCCCCTATGTTTTCGCCATTTTCAGGCTTTAACGACCATAAGTAATTCATCAGTTGATAAAGATTTTGAGAATGAAATTTTTCTGAGCCCATTCGTCGTGAAAAAATGCTCTTATAGTATTTGGCGTCAACGATAAGTATTTTTTCTGATGAGCGAATGGTGATGTCAGTTTCCATTCGAGGTAACAAATTAAGTGACTGATCCGATATGCTCGATGCATCCCATTTTAAATAAGAGCGGGTTGTGTTTGCAGACGTTAATTCACGGCGGCAAAATTCATAAAGAAACTTTTGATAAAGTAATGACATCTCTTTTTCGTTTCTTTCAAAATCATAGAAACGGTAGTGTCCTTTGTTTTGACCTGGAATAGAATTATTGACGATGAACTTGCAGACACTGATAACGAATTTATAATAACGCGTATTTTTTCCGCCATTCAGATAGCTGAAATGCTGTGGAGTTAAATGAAGAGTGCTAATGCCCGGTAATTTCCGATAAAGTGAACGAGCTTCATCTCTGATGGCTGAATTTAACTTTTCATGCTTAATTAACATGGCTAATGTGCTTTTTATAATTCGGTTAGCCAGCGTGTCTTCATTAAGCATATCAAACGTACTGACGGTTTTCCCATGATTAAGATGGAAGCCGCGTATTGTTTTAGCAAACTCTATTCGCCCTTTGATGCCAGGAATGATCTCGGTATTAGGATTGTAATCAAGCTCAAGCCCTCGGCGTGAAAGCTGTAAAACCCCTTTATTTAATACATACCCCAGGATATCAAGAAGATTGTTACCAGGAATGGCTTCAAGGTCGGCCTGCTTAATTTCCTGTAAATAACCCCATGCATAGGTAAGCATGTAATAGATATTACGGACAGGTATCACGGGCTGTTCCACTATGAGTCACCTAATAATTTGTCGGCCCATATCTGTTGTTTATAGGGATCATCAAAGAAATATTCTTCGAGTAAAGGGGCGATATCCGTCATCACAATTTCCTTAAGCCATTGCGTATCCGGAGATGTGCCATCTTCCAACCCACAGCAGAAGTAACTATGCCCAATGCGGAATCCTTTCCCAAGGATAGTGGCCTCTTTGCTGATTTCCTGGTTCAACTCATTCATTTTTTGGCATAAAGACTCAACAAATGAAGGTTCTGCTTTTTTATTCAGTAAAAAATTCCGGAACTGTGGTGTATCAAAACCTGGCTCAATATCTATGAAAGAAAATCGTCTGCGTAGGGCATAGTCAACAACGGCCAGAGAGCGATCGGCAGTATTCATTAAACCGATGATATAAACATTCTCCGGGACATAGAATCGTTCTTCATCGTTTTCGGAGTAGGTTAGGGGAACAGACCAGTTTTCACCTCGTTTATCATGTTCCATTAACATCATCACTTCGCCAAATACTTTACTGAGATTGGCACGATTGATTTCATCTATAATAAAAACATACTTTTTCTCTGGCTGCTCTTTAGCTTGCTGACAAAAATTGTAAAATATGCCGTCTTTACGTCGGAAGCCGACGCCATTCGGACGATAGCCCTGTATAAAATCCTCATAGCTATAAGATTGATGGAACTGAACCATATTGACGCGTTGCGGAGCCTTTTCTCCTGTCAGCAAGTAAGCCAGACGGCGTGCAACAAAGGTTTTTCCAACGCCGGGCGGCCCCTGGAGGATAATATTTTTTTTGATGGTTAATCGTTTGAGTATCGTCTCTATTGTGGTTTCAGGGATAAACAAATCATTTAACGCATCTTCCAGACAGTATGATTCAGTTTTTGACATAGGTGGAATAACACTCTTGCCAGAATTAAATATTAATTTATAGTCGTTGATTATGTTGTCCAGCATGGAGGCAAACCGGGTATAATCAAGACCCTGTGAGACTTTTTGGGAACAGGCGTAATAGGACTGTCCGTATTTTTTAGGATATACACCCGAAGTTGCCTGAAAATACTCTGCGATTGTTTTAGGTATGTCTGAAGAGAACTGCCATTGGGCATGTGGTTCATTCGTGTCGCTTATACCATAAGCCAAAACCAACTCATCAAAATCTTTATAATAGAGAATAACGGGATATATACCGTTAGAAGCTTCCTGACCTTCTCCAAGAAATGCAAACCAGGGAATAGACGTAAAATTACCATAACCGAAACTCAATTTTACTCGCAGGTTACGGTAAGACGTTGGATAATCTTTAGTGGATTGCGAACGTTGTTGCTGTGCTTGCTTAATAAATTTTTCAATCCAGGGTTGAATAGATTCCATAAGATATGCCTTCCTCATTGCTAAGCCTCTATTATCGCTTTCGCAACGTACTGAAACAATAGATTTTTACTGCAAAATCAGACTGGTAAATATTTACTGAGGGGGAAAGTTTCTATTGAGTCAGTGGAAGGCTCCCGGTGGTTAACCGGGAGTAAACGCTGTTACGCGACTTTCTGTTTACCCGCAATTACCCCAATAAAATCCTGCACCTGCTTTTGTTTACGCGCCGACAATTTGCATACCTGGCGCAGTGACTGCATCAGTTCGCTCTCTTCGGCGGCGGGTGGTTGGGCAGTGAGGACAATACAGCCTTCCATCACTTTGACATCTACCGCCGTGCCGGTGGCAAAACCGGCGACTTCCAGCCACTGACCTTTCAGGGTGATGGCGGGAATACGGCTGTAATCCGGGTAGCGACTCGCATAACTCACGGTTAATTGACGGTTATTTGCCGGGGAGACTTCTGCTTCGAACGGTTGTGCAATAGAATGCGTGTCAGTCATAACTGCTATTCTCCTGAAATAGTGATTGTGATGAGCGGTGCGGGTGTGTTGGCGCACATCCGCACCGCGCTAAATACCTGGATATATCATCAGTAAATACAGGGAAAGTCCAGCTAAAAATAGAATAAAATGGGCAATTTCTGGAGTGATTTAAATATATTTATGTGGGTTATGATTGGCGTGAAATAATAAAAAGCGCACCGGAAAGGTGCGCCAGAAAATAATGTTCAGGATTTTTTACGTGAGGCTTTTTTACCCCCGCTAGCTGCGCGTTCAGCTTTGATTTTTTCCAGCAACGCGGCGGCGCTGTTTTCTCCGCTGATCAAATCCGGGTTTTCGGCCCGCCACTGGGCGGTAAGTTCACCACGGAACGCTTTTGCCAGGATGGATTGCGTCAGGTTGTTGACGCGGGCTAAGGCGTTGTTGACCTGTTTTTCTATGGTGTCGGCGTAGGCGAAGAGTTGCTCGACGCGGCGAACAATTTCGTGTTGTTCTTCTATAGGTGGAAGAGGATATGTTAATGACTCAACATCAGCCACACGCAAATGTTTTACTCCAGTCCCAATAGCCTGAGATATCATTCTAGTTTGGAAACTACTGGATAATATGTTTAACAACACATATTTGTTGTGAATATATTCTGGTATGGGCCTAAGTAGCATCATTCTTTGCCCCATGCATATTATGGTATTTTCAGGAACGATACCTGCTTCCCCCATTGGGGCTTCTCGTGTAAATATAATATCTCCACTTCTCGGAGGACATCTTTTAGACCAGTAAAGATATGTGTCATTGTCAATATATTTTGTATTATCTAATGATATAACACCATTGCGAATATCTGGAGTTCTTATCAAGTGAATGCCCTGATCAACATATGGGGCTGTTTTGTTATGGCAATCAACAACTTTTTCCATTGACTGAAGAAATGTTGTCCAAACCCATCCTTTTGGTAGATTTATTTTAGGTACTTTAAAGCAATGTTTTTCAATTTTTGCTATTTGCCGCTTGGATTCAGTTGATGCGGATGAGCCTTCAGTGGAAAGTGATGCTTTTCTATACTTTTTAATTTCAGTAATGATTTCTTCTGCTGAGGTTAGTTCACCTACGCAATCTCTCCAACATTCTGTAAGTTTCCCATTAACAGCTCGTTCCAGCACTGCCTGACGAAAACGTTTCAGGATTTGTGGGATTTGCTCAAGACGTGCTTTGGTGCTGTCTACCTGCGCCAGCAGCGTATCGAGTTTTTCAGTGATGATTTTTTGCTCGGCAAGTGGTGGCAAGTAAATTATGTGCTCTTTTATCACTGTTTGAGAAATATTAGGTTGTGCACCACCTTTTCCTTTTTTTATAAATGCATTTTTTTCATTAAGTAAAAAATAATATAGAAAAAGGGTGGATGTGATGCCTTCAAGAGGGGTTCCCACTGCACATGCCTGGTTTGTGGTTGCGTCAATGCCTAATATGGATGTTTTACCAATAGTTGCTCCATACATTGCAATAGCGACAGAACCCTTAGGAAAGAATTTTGCACTTGAGTTTTGTACACCAGCATCGGTTATATACTCACTGGCATTAGTAATAATTTTAGGCCCTAAATCACCTGTTTTAATCCAGGGTATATTGCCATTGTAATACTCATCATGATTTCGGGAGGGTGTTCCACCTGAGCCCCATGATGCGACGTTTTGCAGATTAGTTTCAACCCACCCCTCCGGCAATTTCCCCGCACTCATTCCTTCACCCCACCAAACGCTTCTTCCAGCAACTGACGCTGCGCATCCGCCTCATCGCTCGCCCCCAGTTCACGCATCAGCGCATCCAGTTCACCCAGCGCCTGCACCAGTTCGCCCATTGCTTCTGCCGCTAATACATCCGGCTCCGGCAGGTTGTCGGCGTCGATGCTGTCTTTATCTTTCAGCCAGGATATATCCAGCGAATCGGATTTCGCGGTGCGGATCCACTCGCGGCTGAATTTGCGCCAGCGACTGGTGGCCAGATGCTGATCGGTGTTTTTGTTCTCTTCGCTGTCGGCAACTTCCGTCTCTTCGGCGTTAAAACTCCATTCACCTTCAGTGCGCGGGCTTAAACCGTGCGGGTCTTCGCCATACACGTGCTCAAACGGCTGCAAATGCTCGTCGGTAAACGGCGTGCGCTTGCCGAAGCTCGGCATATTGGTACGCAGGTCGTACACCCACACGTCGTCGGTACAGTTCTTATCCTGATTCGGATTCGCCACCGTCCCTTTGGTAAAGAACAGCACGTTGGTTTTCACGCCCTGCGCGTAAAAAATACCGGTCGGCAGACGCAGAATGGTGTGCAGATGACACTTATCCATCAGGTCACGACGGATGTCGGTGCCTTTGCCGCCTTCAAACAGCACGTTATCCGGCACCACGACCGCCGCACGACCGCCGGGATGCAGCGTTTCGATAATATGCTGCATAAAGCACAACTGTTTGTTGCTGGTCGGGTGAACAAAGGTGCGGGTAATGTTGGTGCCTGCGGCGCTGCCAAACGGCGGGTTAGTGGCGACAATATGCGCTTTCGGCAGGTTTTCACCGTCGCTGCCCAGGGTGTTGCCCAGACGGATTGCGCCGCCGTGGTCGAGGTTGCCTTCAATATCGTGCAGCAGGCAGTTCATCAGTGCCAGACGACGGGTGCCGGGCACCAGTTCGAGGCCGATAAACGCGCGGTGGATCTGGAAATCCTGCGTGTCGCCATCAAGGTCGTCCAGATCATTGGTTTGCGACTTAACATAGCGGTCGGCTTCAATCAAAAAGCCCGCCGTACCTGCCGCCGGGTCCTGCACCACTTCACGCGGCTGCGGTTTCAGCAGATGAATAATGGTTTTAATCAGCGGACGCGGGGTGAAGTACTGGCCTGCACCAGACTTGGTTTCATTCGCGTTCTTCTGCAACAGACCCTCGTACATATCGCCGAAGTCATCGCGTGACTTACCGTGCGCGCCGTTGTACCAGTCCAGCGAATCCATATTGCTGACCAGTGCGGTTATTTGTTTCGGCTCGGTGATGGTGGTACTAACATTATGAAAAACTGCCTGTACCAGCTTTTTGTCATCTTCGCCTAAATGCACGAGCATTTTTCGGTAGAACTGCAACTGCTCCTGGCCGATGCGGGATTTCAGGTCATCCCAGCGGTAGCCTTCCGGCAGGTACTCCGCTTCCTGTCCGGTCTCTTTACACATTTTCAAAAACAGCAGCGAGGCGAGTTCATTGACGTAGTTTTGATAGGAAACGCCACCATCGCGCAGGTTGTCGCACAGCTTCCACAGCTTCGCGACCAGATCGTTATTGTTCATTGTGAGTTCCGTAAATTAAGCAGCGGCCCAAATTTATCGGGCCGCAGAAGAAGAAATTGCCGGGAATGATACCGTGTCAGGCCAGCTCGTCCCAGATATAATCGCTGAATTTATCGAGCAGGCTGTCGAGATTATCGTCAAAGGTTCTTTGCAGCATCGCCTTCCCGCCGCGACGGTGGAAGTTACCGGTTTTGAAGACATCGTCGTCGAGCACCACTTTCTCTTTCAGCGCCTGCGCTAAACGATCGAGCCAGCTTAATTGCTCGCTGCTCCAGTCGTTTTCACCCTTAATGCGCGTCAGCGCGTGATCGACACGTTCCTCAAACGGTTTCAGCGCATCGCCCACCGCAGCGCGGCGAATATGACCAATCAGCCGGGCGGCGATATCTTCATTGCGCGTCTCTTTCCATGCTTTGCGCAGGGAAGATTCCTCAAAGTGCTGGCGGTCAAACCACTCCTGGAGTTCGACCAGCCCTTTACGGGTGAGATCGCGCGGGCGATTGATCACTGCCTGCAATGCCGGTTGCGCGTTCGGGGAACGTTGCACCAGCGAGTCAAAGGCTTCGAGGAAATCCTGCGGTGTGTCGTAATCGCCGTACAACGATTTTACGCTTACCACTTCATCGTTGATATCGAGGAAGATCGGCGCATCATTCAGGTTGTTGATGTCCGTTTTCAGCTTTTCCAGACGGGCGATAAAGCCAGGCAGTTTGTTAAAGACTTCGGCGCTCCAGTGCGGCCCTTTTTCACGCAGGCGCGAGGCGAAGCCGTTAAAGTTCACCCCCGCCGCGTCCTGGCATAGCTCATCCAGACGACGCACCTGTTTATCTATCGTTTCGCTGCGGTCACGGTTAAACGTGGCCAGGCCGATGATGCGCTGGAGCTTTGCCACCAGTTGTTCATGGCTGTGCTCGGCAAAGCTACGGCCATCCGCTTCGGTGATTTTATAAGTTTCTGAATCGGTAATTTCATTGACCAGCGTTTGCAGTTCCACCTTCGGGCGCACCACCACCGGACGCATGGTGTCGACGCTCTCCAGCGTGCTGTAGATATCGACACAGTCAAAAATCTTAAAGCTGGTTTTATTCACCTCCGGGCATAAGCGCGTGGCGCGACCTTTCATCTGCTCGTACAGAATACGGCTGCGTACTTTACGCAGGAACACGATATTACAGATCGACGGAATATCGACGCCGGTTGTCAGCAGGTCGACGGTCACCACGATATTGGGCAGCCGCTCTTTATTGAAGCGGGTGATCATGGTCTGCACTTTGCGCGCATCTTTATCGGCATCACCGGTGATCTTGATGATCGCGTCGTGCTCCAGTTGCGGATACTTTTTCTTGAACGCGGTACGCAACTCTTCCACCACCATATCGGCATGGGCATTGGTGACGCAGAAGACCAGCGTTTTTTGCGATCCGGTCGGGTCAAGATAATTGGTGAGTTCGTTACAGACGGCGCGGTTAAACGCCGGGATCACCAGGCCACGGTTAAAGTCGGCGACTTCAAAATCCTGATCGTCTTCCAGGGTGTCATTGATCACTTCCCCCTGCGGGCTGATGCGCTCTACCTGCTCGCCTTTGGAGAGATAAACCCCCTCCTGCGCGTTGCGGGTGGTGATCTGAATAGGTGGATCCTGGTCGATCAGAAAACCGTCGATAACCGCGGTACGGTAGGTATAACGGTAAACCGGCTCGCCGAAAATCTGCACCGTATGCAGCGCCGGGGTGGCGGTGAGAGCGATTTTTACCGCATCGAAGTGATCGAGAATGCGACGGTAGGCAGAGACGTAATCCAGCTGGCTGCGGAACTGCAGTTCGCCTTCGGTCTGCTCTTTATCGAGAATATAGCCGCGATGCGCTTCGTCAACGACGATACAGTCGTAACGGGCCACCGGCATCGGTTCATCTGATTGCAGGGTGCGTTTCACCAGCGACTGTACGGTGGCAACGTGAATTTTGGTGCTGTCTTCCGGGAATTTATCCGTCAGACCTTTAATGTCGAAAATGCTGTTGAAGGTGTCGCCGTTAATACGCGTATCTTCAAAGGCGCCCAGCGCCTGCTCGCCAAGAGAACGGCGATCCACAAGGAAGAGAATGCGTTTAAAACGTTGGGACTGGATCAGGCGGAACATCATGGCAATTGCGGTGCGGGTTTTACCGGTACCGGTCGCCATCGCCAGCAGGATCTCTTGTTGACCCTTGACGATAGCCTTTTCCACCGCGCGGACGGCATCTTCCTGATAATAACGCAGGCCCAACTCGCTCATGCCAGGATTATCGGCAAACCACTGATTCTGTTTTTGCGGTTCACTGCCGAGCATTTCCAGCAGCTCTTCCGGGCGGTGCCACTCGGGTAAGGCTTTCGACATATTGCGGGTATCGCGCACGTCGCGATACCAGATGCCGCTTTTGGTCTTCATTGCTGCGCGGTATTCGCGCCCGTTGGTCGAGTAGCAGAAGGGGATTTTAAACCGTTGTTTGCCGCTGGTGTCCTGCCAGCTGGTTTCATACTCTGGCACTGCTTCATGCACTTCATCCGGTGAGTAGTGCTCAAGCAAGGTTTCCCGCAGGAAGCCATTATCGAAGCATTTGCTGTAGCGATAAGACTCATTGAGCTTGCCGGGAACGTCGATATTTTTACGTTTCGCCTCTACCACCGCGATGGGCTTGAGGCCGACAAACAGTACATAATCCGCAAAGCCCTGATTACCCGTTTCATCTTTCCCGGTCGGCCATTCAGCAATGGCTTTATTGACGCCGGGTTCAGGGCGTGCGCCTTTGGAGAAGCGCAGGGTTTTGCTGTCGGCCTGCCAGCCTGCTTTACGCAGTTGCGCGTCAATCAGGAAGCGACTCTCTTCTTCGCTAAGGTTGAGTGTGCGCTTGATGGCCTGATCGGTAATTTCTTTGTGGTAAGCCTTACGTTCCTGTTCGGTCTGTTTTGCCAGTTCCGCGTTCTTCTCGGCGAGCTGTGCTTCCAGTGCCGCAAGGCGAGCCTGGGTTTGCGCTTCGGTTTCCTGCTGTTTGCCTTCCAGAATGGCGATATAGCCGTTCAGGGCAACCAGCTTCTGCTGTTGCGCTTCGACTTCTGCCTGAGTCTGCGCTTTTTCTCGCACCTGCTGTTCAAGCTGTTGTTTTAGCGTCAGCACTTCCTGGTGATAGAGGTTTTCACCACGTTCCGGCAACACAAACACCGGCACCGGGAAGTCATAATCTTTAGTGACCAGACGGTAGTACCAGACAGCCAGGCGGAACCCGAGCCGCAGGCACATCTGGGCATCGTCGAGATCGTTATGATATTCGTGTACCGCCTGGTTACCAATGCGGCGTAATTTGTGAAATACAGAGAGGATGTTGTCATCAACGAAGGCGATTTTGCCGAGTTCGCGCAGGAGATCGTGTTGATTCTCACAAGGGGGGATGTTGAGTAACAGACCAAGATGTTTCGCTGTGGCTTCGCCAAACATACGCATTTTAATCAGCGTCGTGTTGGGATCATCCGGGTAGTTATTTTCCGCCGCACAGGCGATGGCATAAGTGAAGTCGTTGACGCCCTTCAGGAATTCGAAGTTGGATTTATTCATCATTGTTATTAATCCATTGCTGTGTGGGCCTGTCCAAATATTTAAGGCCCATAACCTCTTATCTTAGCTTTCTGTACCTTTCCGGGCAATGACCGGAGTCACAGCAACTGACTCATTTCTAACGTGTTCGTCTATTTTTGTAGTGCTATAGTAGTCGCAATAACGACTCGTTTTTCTGGCCGGTGTTTCTTTACGTTTTTTGAAGGTGCTGAAGCTGGATTATTTTGAGTAAAAAATAGTGAACCATGCAATCAAGGATCCTCTAATGACAACCAAACTACTGGACCTGAGCTGGAATGCAAATGCCATCCCGGCGATGCAAATTGTCGGTACGCGCGCGGCATTGTTTACCTTCAAAACGCATATGGCGGGTTTTGTCTGGGATGCCGCGCAACTGGAAAATAACCCTTATACCTTTGTTGAAGTTAAAACGCTGCTCGATGGCGTCACCGTTGGCGGGCACAAGGTCAGTGATACTGAGCAGGTGCTAAACCTGGCGGACAGCGCGAAAAAGTTGATCGAGCTGGTGCAGTCAGGCCGTTTTGATCTCGATAAAAAAACGTTCACGTTATTGCACGGCATTATTGCCCGCAACGAGGCGCTGGAGTGGGGCATTTTTCGCGGCGAAGGTGAAGAGATGCATTACAATGCGCGCGTTCACCTCGGCGAGTTGGGTACCCATTTCCCACCAGCCACTGAAGCAGGCGCACCGGAACTGAATCGAATATTTGCCGCAGGTGTGGCACAAATAAAAGAGATGCCACCGTTCGAAGGGGCGCTGGCAATGTTTTTATTTGGTGCTTATTTTCAGTTTTTCTTTGATGGCAACAAGCGTACCAGTCGCCATATGATGAACGGCTGGTTAATGCGCCACGGTTACAATCCCATTAGTGTACCCGCAGCTCGTGCGCTGGAGTTCAACAGCAAAATGGTGCGCTTTTATCACAGCAAAGATGCCAGTGAAATGATGGCATTTTTGGTGGATTGCTATCAGGTTTGAATAAGTGCTGGATGGTGTCCCAATGATGCCATCCAGCCCCCTTCATATCAACTTCCCCGTCTTTTCCTAAAACGTGATGCTATTTCCAACATCAACGCTATAATTGCAGAATAATTGTAGATACATTTTTGTATATACAATTAGGGATGGCAACTATGCCAATGGAGTTTGAATGGGATGCAAACAAGGCCAAAAGTAATCGGATGAAACATGGCATCCGCTTTGAAGATGCGGTGTTAGTGTTTGATGATCCACAACATTTGTCACAGCAAGATCGCATAGAAAACGGTGAGTATCGCTGGCAGACAATCGGCCTGGTTTACGGCATCGTGGTTATTCTGGTTGCGCATACCATCCGTTTCGAAAGCGGAAATGAAATTATTCGAATCATCAGTGCACGAAAAGCAGATCGTAAAGAGAGGAATCGCTATGAGCATGGTTAAACATAAACGAGGGACACCCTCTACACTCGATGTGCAGCATGAGGCCGAACTGAAGGCGCTGGCGAACAAATCCGACGAGGATATTGATTACAGCGACATCCCACCTTCCAGCGATGAGCAATGGTCTAACGCCGAACGCGGTAAGTTTTATCGGCCATTGAAAACTCAGGCTTCGGTGCGTATTGATGCTGATGTGATGGAATGGTTGAAGCGACCAGGTAAAGGCTATCAAACTCGCCTGAACGCAATTTTACGTGAAGCGATGCTGCGCGATCAGAATAAAAAATAATTCAGGCCGCCACATGGCGGCCATCATCTAAAATTACTTCCTCAACCCCGCAAACGCAGCCCGAATCTCTTCCTCCGGCAGCTGAATCCCGATAAACACCATTGTGCTATGCGGTTTTTCATCGCCCCACGGCCTGTCCCAGTCGGCGCTGTAGAGGCGCTGGACGCCCTGGAACAGCAGGCGATTTGGTTCGCCGTCAATCCATAGCATCCCTTTGTAACGCAGCAGTTTATCCGCCGACTCCAGCAGCAGGTTTTCCATCACGCGGGAAACTTCGCTGATATCTACCGGGTAATCCAGTTCCACCACAATCGACGAAATATCGTTTTGTTTATCCGCGATAAAGTGGAAACGTGGTTTGGTGCTGACAACGTTTTCTTCCAGCATAAAACCGTTGGTGTTGAACAGCAGGCCCAGATCGATGTCGCCGTGGGTGACGGTGTAGACCGGTGCGCGGGCGTTGATGCGTGCCAGGCGTTCACGCAGTTTTTCTGCTTCGCCTGCGACGTCGGTTTTGGTCAGCAGAATGCGGTCGGCGTAGCCAACCTGTGACTGGGCGATGGTGAACTGGTTCATCTGCTCATCGGCATGTACCGCATCCACCAGAGCAATCACGCCGTCCAGCAGGTAACGCTGGCATAAAATCTCATGGGAGAAAAAGGTCTGAATAATCGGGCCGGGATCGGCCATGCCTGTGCATTCAATGACCAGACGGTCGAACTGAATATTGCCCTTGTCGAGATTGTCCAGCAGGTCGAGTAGCGCGTCCTCCAGCTCGTTGGAGCGTGAACAACAGATGCAGCCGTTGGTCAGCGTTTTGATCTGCGTGGCGCGGTCGCCAATCAGTTGATCATCAACGGAGACTTCGCCGAATTCGTTTTCAATCACGGCAATTTTGTAGCCGTGCTGTTCATTAAGAATATGGCGCAGCAGGGTGGTTTTGCCTGCGCCTAAAAAACCGGTGAGTAGGGTAACTGCAATCGGGTTCATGCTCTCTCCATTAACAACAGCGCATACCGCCTTTACCATCGCCGCCGTAGCGTGCGTTCTGGCGTTCGCGGAAGAATTCTTCATAGCTCATGTACGGCTTGTCGGGATGGTTGGTCTTCATATGCTCGACGTAATTGTCGTAGTCTGGAATGCCAATCAACATCTTCGCCGCCTGGCCGAGATATTTTTTTGCCTGTCCTAAGTTACCAAACATAGTTCACTCTGATAAGAACAAAGCCCCGCCGAAGCGGGGCTAAACACGGTTAGTGGTGCGAAGAGATCTTCACGCCGCCTTCCGGGATTGGAACGTACGGAGTTTCTTTGTCAGTACGTTTGTCGCTGTTACGCACCTTCAGCCAGGTTTTGAAACCGTAGAAGATGATGCTGTACACCACAATCAGGAACAGAATACTCAGACCCGCGTTAGTGTAGTTGTTCACAACGATGTGGTTCATGTTGGCAATCTGCTGCGCCGTCAGGTCAGTACCGTTAGCAATCTTCTCTTTGTACTGGCTTGCCATGTAGAAGAAGCCTTCCATCTGCGGGTTGGTGCTGAACAGTTTCAGGCCCAGCGCCCAGGTGGTGCAGATAAGCAGCCATACAGCCGGAACAACAGTTACCCAGATGTATTGGGTGCGCTTCATCTTAATCAGCACAACGGTGCCCAGTACCAGCGCTACGGCTGCCAGCATCTGGTTGGAGATACCGAACAGCGGCCACAGGCTCTTAACGCCGCCCAGCGGATCGACCACGCCCTGATACAGCAGGTAGCCCCACAGACCCACACAGCCCGCAGTACCGATGATACCGGCAACCAGAGAATCGGTTTTTTTCAGGAACGGGATGAAGTTACCCAGCAGGTCTTGCAGCATAAAGCGGCCAGAACGGGTACCCGCATCCAGCGCGGTCAGGATGAACAGGGCTTCGAACAGAATACCGAAGTGATACCAGAAGCCCATGTCAGCCATCGGCAGCACTTTGTGGAACACGTGAGCGATACCTACCGCCAGCGTCGGCGCACCACCTGCACGGTTCAGGACAGAAGGCTCACCAATGTCTTTCGCGGTTTGCAGGATCTGCTCTGGCGAAATCACGAAGCCCCAGGAGCTGACAGTCGCTGCCGCGTGTGCGGTAACGTCTTTCAGCTGCGCCATGATGATCGGCGCGTTCTCGCCACCCATTTCATGCAGGTTAGGCATGGTGATGCCAAGGCCCGCAGGCGGGGTATTCATCGCGAAGTAAAGACCCGGTTCGATGATGGACGCAGCAACCAGCGCCATAATCGCCACGAAGGACTCCATCAGCATTGCGCCGTAGCCAATGAAACGCGCGTCGGTTTCATTAGCCAGCAATTTCGGCGTTGTACCGGAAGAGATCAGCGCGTGGAAGCCAGATACCGCACCACAGGCGATGGTGATGAACAGGAACGGGAACAGAGCGCCTTTCCACAACGGGCCAGTACCGTCAATGTACTGGGTCATCGCAGGCATTTTCAGTTCCGGGTTCAGCACCACGATACCCAGCGCCAGGCCGACGATAACACCGATTTTCAGGAAGGTTGCCAGATAGTCGCGCGGTGCGAGGATCAGCCACACCGGCAGCAGTGCGGAAACAAACGCATAGCCAATCAGCGCGAAGGTAATGGTGGTGTCTTTAAAGGTCAGTGCCGGACCCCAGTACGGGTCGTGAGCAATCACGCCACCGAAGTAGATAGAGGCAACCAGCAGCACGATACCAATAACAGAGACTTCACCTACACGCCCCGGACGGATAAAGCGCATGTAGATACCCATAAACAGCGCAATTGGTACGGTTGAGCAAACGGTGAAGACACCCCACGGACTTTCGGCCAAAGCTTTAACCACAATCAGCGCCAGAACGGCGAGGATGATGATCATGATTAAGAAACAGCCAAACAGCGCGATAGTCCCCGGTACTGGCCCCATCTCTTCTTTGATCATCTCACCGAGAGATGCGCCGTTACGGCGAGAGGAGATAAACAGCACCATAAAGTCCTGTACCGCACCGGCCAGCACTACCCCCGCCAGCAGCCACAGCGTACCAGGCAGGTAGCCCATCTGCGCGGCGAGAACCGGACCAACCAGCGGACCCGCACCGGCGATAGCGGCGAAGTGGTGACCAAACAACACGTAACGGTTGGTCGGAACATAGTTCAGACCGTCATTGTTAATAACCGCAGGCGTCGCGCGCGTGGGGTCGAGTTTCATCACCTTCTGGGCGATGTACAAACTGTAGTAGCGATAAGCCACCAGATACACCGACACAGAGGCGACCACGATCCACAGGGCGCTGACGTGCTCCCCCCGACGTAATGCAACTACCGCGAGGCAGAATGCACCGATGATTCCAAGAATCACCCAGGGTATGTGCTTGAATATCTTTTTAGTATCCATAGTAAAACCTGGCATGTATTGATTAATAGTTGGCCGAAGCCGTTCTAGGTTTGCGTTGCGTTTGAGGAGGTAAATTGACCGCTATCCTGCAGTGATGTTGCCAGAGTTACGCGCGCGTAAAGTAAGGTAAATAACTGAGTGGTTATTTTAGGGACGTAAGCGGTCAGGAATGGCGGTAAGCGGTTGGGCAAGAATTATTCGTCGGGTGGATATGTGATTGAGATCACAATAAAAATGCCCCTTCGACGAATACGTGAAGGGGCTGGAGCTTAAATCGCAGCTTCCATTTCCAGCATCACCGGATGGAAACGGCGTTTGAAGTAGATAAGTCCGTGGCCTTCTGCACTGAGGATGATGTTTTTAATCTCCACCAGATACACCAGATGTGTGCCAATCGCCTGCACATCGCGGATCTCACCTTCAAGACTGGCCAGCGAACCTTTCAGCACCGGCTGCGCCAGCGGACCTTTTTGCCAGCATGAGAGGCTAAAACGCTCTTCCATCGCCATGCCCGTCATGCCCGCGAAGTGACGGGCCATCAGTTCCTGCTCATGGTTGAGGACGTTGACGCACAACTTGCCGTTGCCCTGAAACACCGGGTTCATCGCACTGTTGGCGTTAATGCACACCATCAGCGACGGTGGTGTATCCGTGACCGAGCAGACGGCCGTTGCCGTAATCCCGCATTGTCCGGCGTCGCCCTCGGTGGTGATAATATTTACCGCTGCCGACAGGCTGGCCATCGCGTCACGAAAGCGCAGGCGTTGTTCATCTAATTGCATCTTAACCTCCCGCTGCGTTATTTCAGCAGCTTATCCAGCATGTTGATATCGTCGTTGTTGTGCAGGTGCGGCACAGTCCAGCCGTTCTGGTCGTATTCCGACAGGCAGCGATCAACCATCGCCATCATCTTGTCCATATTGCCGGAGCTTTGTGCCTGGCGCAGACACTGCAGGCGAATCTCATCCTGGCTACCGGAGTAGTTGATTTCATACAGTTCGTGACGACCACCAAACTCGCTGCCAATGGCGTCCCACATCAGTTTGAGGATCTTGATGCGCTGGACGTGATCCATACCGTTCGAACCGCGCACATACTTCGCCAGATACTGGTCGATCTGCGGATTGTTCAGGTCACGGGCACTGGAAGGGAGATAGATCAGGCCACTGGTAACGTTGCGTTCGATAATGTTTTTGATCTTCGCGTAGGCCATTGGTGCCAGTACGCGATAGGTTTGCAGTGCGGCATGATCCGGTAAATAAGCCCCGTTGACCCACGGCGTCGCTTCTGAACACATCGAGTCACTCAATGCCCAGAAGGTGTTGCGCCACGCCACCACTTCACCGAGATCGGCCTGCACGCCCCGGAACTCCAGGGTGCCGGTACATTCGAGTGATTTTTTCAGCAGTGCCGTGATGAAGTCGAGTTTCACTGCCAGGCGCACACAGGCTTGCAGCGGATACATACGGGCGAAACCGCCTTCCATCGTCCAGCGACGACAGCGATCAAAATCGCGGTAGATCAGCACGTTTTCCCATGGGATCAGCACGTTATCCATCACCAGAATCGCATCGTTCTCATCGAAGCGACTGGAGAGCGGGTAGTCGTACGGCGAGCCGGTAGCGCCCGCGACCATCTCATAAGAGGCGCGGGAGATTAATTTCACACCATCGGCATCCATTGGTGCAACGAACATCAGTGCGAAGTCCGGGTTTTCACCCATCACTTGTGCTGAGCCGAAGCCAATCATGTTGTAGTGAGTCAGCGCCGAGTTGGTGGCAACCACTTTCGCACCGCTGACGATAATCCCGGCGTCAGTCTCTTTTTCCAGCTTGATGTAAACGTCTTTCACTTTATCGGTCGGCAAATGACGATCGATCGGTGGGTTAACAATCGCGTGGTTAAAGTAGAGGCCAGTTTCCTGGATACGTGTGTACCAGTTACGGGCGTTCTGCTCGAACTGACCGTAAAAGCCCGGATTCGCGCCCAGTGCGCAACCGAAAGCGGCTTTGTAGTCTGGGGTGCGGCCCATCCAGCCATAGCTCAGGCGTGACCACTCAGCGATGGCGTCGCGTTGCTGGCGCAGGTCGTCGGCACTTTTCGCCACGCGGAAGAATTTATGGGTATAGCCGCCGCTGCCGGTGTCGGTGTTCCAGCACAGAGAGTCCTGCATCTCCGGTTTGTGCAGCGCGTCGTACAATTGGGCAACAGACGCTGCCGCATTACGAAATGCCGGATGAGTGGTGACGTCTTTCACTCGCTCGCCATAGATATAGATCTCGCGACCATCCTGCAGGCTTTTTAGATACTCTTCCCCGGTGAACGGACGTTGGGTACTGGCGCGGAAATCTTCTGGTTTCATGTCGACCTCTACAGTATTAATCGGAATACGATTGTTAATTTTGTGTGTTGTTTTTGTTATTCAATTGAAGCTTGCAGGGGCGATTACGGGAAGAGACTTTTGGGACAATGGCTGGTACTTTTCAGGTAGGGTACGGTTTTGTGATCGAGGTCGCTTTTAGCGATTTTTGACGTTACTCAATCCCCTTGCTCCAGGCGGAGAAAGGGGAATAGCAGGTGGTGCCTGGTTTCCCATTAAGGCTAAGGGTTTTTCACGTGACAGGTACTTTTTTGGCGCGATAAGCACTGGGCGAGCAACCGACTAAGCGATTAAAAAAGCGGGCAAAATAAGCCGGATCTTTAAAACCGAGTTGCCAGGCAATATTGTTCACGGCGTTATCAGAAAACAGCAGCAGCCGCTTGGCTTCTCGCAGCTGTCTGTCGAAAATCAACCGTTTTGGCGGACGGTTGGCAAAGCGACGGCAGATGTCCGTGAGTCGTGATTCGGTGATATGCAGTTCGTTAGCGTAATCAGGAACTGTCCAGTGCTGATGAAAATGGCTTTCAATCAGCATATGAAAACGCTGGAACAGTTTTAATTCCCCGCGCATCCCGCTGGCGGCATGGTCGTCGAGTTTTGCGTTACGCAGCAGTAGGGTGAACACTGCCTGTGCCAGTAGCGTCAGGGTGTGTTCCCGTCCAGGCAGTTGTTCCACCGATTCCCGCTCTATCAGTTGCCAATAGTGTTCCAGCGCCGCCAGTTCGTCGGGTTTATCTGCCAGTGACAGGCAAATCCCCGGCAGGCCGAAGGTTTCCCGAGAGCCTGGATAAAGAACTTCCAGCAGGGGCCAGATTAGATCTTCCCGTACCGTCAACACATGACCGTCGGCGTCAGACTCCGTAATAAACGCATGAGGTACTGACGGCGGCGTCAGGACAAACAGGGGCGCTTCCACCGAGTAGCGATGATCGTCAAGCTGTAGCTCAATCTGTCCGCTATTGAGGAAATGCATCTGAAAGTACTGTTCGTGACGATGTGGCAGCATATGGCGGCCAAAAAAGGCCGCCATGCGGGCGAACGACTGATAATGCACATCGTCCGTGCCCAGGCTTTCATCATACTCTTTGCTGATATCAATATTGGCAATCTGACTATCGCACATCGTCGTTCCTTATGGGGTCGCTCGCGGACGGGAGGACTGCATTGGAATCGCCCAGATAATCCCCGCACCAATCACCAGCAGCGCGGCAACAAACCACAATCCACTGTTAAAGCTGCCGGTCAGATCTTTCAGCCAGCCGATCATAAACGGACTCAGAGCCGAACCGATATTGCCAGTAGCGTTGATCACCGCAATACCGATCGCGCGTGCCCGCAGGCTGATGGACTGATCCGGTGTTGTCCAGAAAATTGCCATTGCGCTGAATGATCCGGTCGAAGCCATAATGATCCCCAGCATCTGGATCATATTGTGATCAGTTGCCGAAGCCAGTAACCAACCTGCGGCCGCGAACAAATAAGGAAGGGCGGTGTGGTGCCTTCGTTCCTGGCAGCGATCTGAGTGACGGCTCCAGTAGATCATCCCGAGAATGGTACAAATCTGCGGTACGGCCGCCAGCAGACCGATGGTGATATTACTGCTGCCCTGATTAAAGCTTTGCAGGATCTGCGGTGTCCAGATGCTGATCGCACTAAGTGTGTTGGTCAGGCAGAAATACGCCAGGGTATACATCATCACCACCGGAGTGAAGATCTCCCGCCACATGCTGCGTTGTTGCATGGCGTGGTGGCTGATGGCTCCCTCTGGCTGCACCAGCGTCAGACGATCGTTATCCATCATCTCTTGCAGGCATTTTTTGTCTTCTTTCGTCAGCCACTTAGCTTTATCCGGTGAGTCATCAAGCCAGAACCACACCATGACGCCGAGTAATACCGACGGGAAGCCTTCCAGCAAAAACAGCCACTGCCAGCCTTTTAGTGCCAATACGCCATCCAGCGACAAAATGTAGCCGGAAACGATAGATCCCAACGCTGTCGTTACCGGCATTGCCACCATAAACAAGGCGTTGGCACGGGCGCGGAAGTAGGCCGGAAACCAGAAGGTTAAATACAGCAGAATGCCAGGCAGGAAACCGGCTTCGGTAATGCCAACCAGTATACGCAGTACGTATAAGCTGGTGGGGCCAGTGGCAAACATGGTGGCAGTAGAGGCGATGCCCCAAAGCACCATTATGGTGGCGATCCAGCGTCGCGCACCGACAATACTCAGCATAATGTTGCTGGGAATGCCGAAGATGACGTAAGCGGCGTAGAACAGGGTGGTGGCGAGGCCAAACATGGTGGCGCTCAGACCGAGGTCGCGCCCCATCGTCAGTCCGGCAAAGCCGATGTTGATGCGATCAAGGAACGAGAAGATAAACAGCACGAACAGAAAGATGATTAGGCGGCGAAACAACTTCTTAATAACCGCCTGTTGTCCGGCAGTCAGCGCTTTATGCTGATTCGCCGGATCGATACTTTCCGGTATGGCAGGTGAGGTGTCGCTCATTTTTCTTCCTCTAATGGGATTTTTGTAGGGTACGACAAGGTTTATGGCAGATGCAGCACAAACGCCTTATCCGGCCTACGGTTTGGTGCGCGTGTAGGCTGGATAAGCGCAGCGCATCCGGCATTAATACACGCCGGGCTTCACGGTCGTGGCCTGCGCGCCAAACCGTGCTGCCAGTGCTTCGGCGGCGCGGGCGAGCAGGGTGGTGTCAACGCCGACGGCGACAAACAGCGCGCCCAGTTCCAGATAGCGTTTTGCCAGTTGCTCATTGGCGATCAGGATCCCCGGCGCTTTGCCCGCTTCACGGATCTGCACGATCGCCTGTTCAATCGCGGCCTGCACTTCCGGGTGCTGCGGATTACCGGCATAACCCATATCGGCGCTCAGATCCGCCGGGCCGATAAACACGCCGTCGACACCTTCCACGTCCAGAATCTGCGGTAGGTTCTTCATTGCCTCACGCGTTTCGATCTGCACCAGCACGCACATTTGATCATTGGCTTTTTGCAGGTAATCAGGAATGCGATTCCAGCGTGAGGCGCGTGCCAGCGCACTGCCCACACCACGAATACCGGCGGGGGGATAACGGGTGGCGCGTACCGCTTCACGGGCTTCGTCGGCGTTTTGTACCATCGGCACCAGTAAGGTTTGTGTGCCGACGTCCAGCAGTTGTTTGATTTGCACCGGATCGTTCCACGACGGACGTACTACCGGCTGGCTGGGGTAGGGCGCAATCGCCTGTAGCTGGGTGAGCACTGTTTGCACGTTATTCGGCGCGTGTTCACCGTCTATCAACAACCAGTCGAATCCTGCTCCGGCCAGTAACTCTGCACTGTAGCTACTACTCAGCCCCAGCCATAATCCGATCTGTGGTCGGCCTGCTTTCAGCGCCGCTTTAAAGCTGTTTTCCATCGTTCTCTCCTTAAACAAAGCGGCAGCTAATGGAACCCATGTTGCCGTAATCGACGTGAAAGGTGTCGCCTTTACGCGCCGGAACCGGTCGGGTGAACGAGCCGCCGAGAATGATTTGTCCGGCTTCCAGTTGTACGTCATACGGTGCGAGTTTGTTCGCCAGCCAGGCCACGCCGTTTGCCGGATGATTTAGCACACCAGCAGCGACGCCGGTTTCTTCAATCACGCCATTGCGATACATCAGGGCGGAGATCCAACGCAGATCCAGTTCGTCAGGTTTGATAGGACGACCGCCGAGGATCACCCCGGCATTGGCGGCGTTATCGGAAATAGTGTCGAACACTTTGCGCGGGCGCTGGGTTTCTGGATCGATGTTGTGGCAGCGAGCGTCGATCAACTCCAACGCCGGGATCACATAGTCCGTGGCGTTGTAAACGTCGAACAGCGTGCAGTTTGGCCCACGCAGCGGTTTTGCCAGCACGAAAGCCAGCTCCACTTCGATGCGCGGCACGATAAAGCGATCGGTCGGGATATCGCTGCCATCGTGGAAGAACATGTCATCCAGCAGGGCACCGTAGTCGGGTTCGCTGATCTGCGAGCTGGCCTGCATCGCTTTCGAGGTCAGGCCGATTTTGTGGCCTTTCAGCGTGCGGCCTTCGGCAATTTTCAGGCGGACCCATT
Organism: Escherichia fergusonii ATCC 35469; assembly: GCF_000026225.1. Taxonomy (NCBI): domain Bacteria; kingdom Pseudomonadati; phylum Pseudomonadota; class Gammaproteobacteria; order Enterobacterales; family Enterobacteriaceae; genus Escherichia; species Escherichia fergusonii. The sequence goes on along the minus strand of NC_011740.1, from coordinate 3,141,256 downwards.
CGCGCTGTACTGCGTAGGCGTCTTCGATGGTGATCTCCGGGTAATCGAGGGAGATCGCGCGGATCTGTTCGCGCTGTTTTTCTGCCTGATCCAGACGCTGGGCGATCAGGGTGTGGGTGTGTTTATCGAACATAGCGATATCCTGTGGCATTGCCGGATGCGGCTGCGCCTTATCATCCGGCCTGGAAGCTGGTGCAAATTTATTTAAACAACGCGTGTACGTTGTTCTGTTTGAAATTCAACGTTGGGTGCAGCTCTGCAAGCTCAAATGAAAGCGCCAGGTAACGGCTCTCCATCAGTGAGGCGAAGTGCGTTTTAATCAGATCAAACAGCATTTCGCCCACTTCCTGACGGCTTTCCAGACTGCGCCCGCTGCCGATTTTTAGCGTCATATGCACAAAGGCGTAATCGTGCTTGCCATCAGCCATTTGCCAGGTATCGATCCAGTGCGCCCGGCTACGTATTCCCCCAAGCGGAAAAATCCCCGTCGCCGCCAGTGCGGTGTTAACACTGGCAAACAGCTCAGGTAAGCGGGCTTCTTCACGGATATTTTCGGTACATTCCACGATAAAGTGCGGCATGGTGGTTCCTTATGCGGGCAGCGGGAAAACAGCGTTAACCTGACCGGTGCCAGAGCTTGGGAACAGCTCGGTAATAAACTCCACCTTGCCATCGTATTTATCCCAGCCAAGCATCCCCAGCAGCATCACCGTGTCGTGCATATTGCCTTCGCCGTAGCAGTAGTCGGCATACTCCGGCAGCATATTGCAGAACTCTTTGAACTGGCCTTCGCGCCACAGCTTAACCACGCGCTCGTCCATCTGGCGGTCGAACTCGCGGGTGTAGCTGTTCATCCCTTCTTCCGCACGCTGATCGTCAATAAAGCGGTGCGATAACGAACCGCTGGCAAGGACCGCCACGGTGCCGTCGTATTGTTCGATCGCTTTCAGAATCGCTTCGCCCAGCTTGCGGCTGTCGGCAAAATCATGGACAGTACAGAATGCGGAGATGGAGACCACTTTGAAGTGCTTGTCTTCATTCATGTAACGCATTGGCACCAGCGTGCCGTATTCCAGTTTCAGACTGGGAATGTTGTGCGCTTTTGCCCGCACGCCGAGTTTTAATGCTTCATCAGCAATTAGCTGTCCTAACTCCGGGTTGCCCTCGTAGTTGTAGGTCATATCGCGGATAAAATGCGGCAGCTCGTTACTGGTGTAGACGCCTTCAAAATGGTCTGCACAGTTGATGTGATAAGCACTGTTCACCAGCCAGTGGGTATCGAAAACGATAATGGTATCGACGCCCATTTCCCGGCAACGCTTGCTGATCTCTTTATGCCCGTCGATCGCGCCCTGGCGACAGCCGTGGTTTTTCCCTGGTAGTTCAGAGAGATACATCGACGGTACGTGCGTGATCTTGGCGGCTAACGCTAACTTACCCATATCAGACTCCCCATTTCGGAATTGGATGGTCGCCCATGGAAATGCAGACGTTCTTCATTTCCGCGAACACTTCGAAGCTGTACTCACCGCCTTCACGCCCGGTGCCGGAGGCTTTTACGCCGCCAAACGGCTGGCGCAGGTCGCGCACGTTCTGGGTGTTGACGAACACCATACCCGCTTCGATGCCACGCGCCAGGCGTAACACTTTGCTGACATCCTGTGTCCAGATGTACGACGCGAGGCCGTACTCCACGTCGTTTGCCAGGCGAAGACCTTCGGCTTCGTCTTTAAACGGCAGCAGGCAGGCGACCGGCCCGAAAATTTCTTCCTGGGCGACGCGCATACGGTTATCAACGTCTGCCAGCACCGTTGGGCGCAGGAAGTTTCCGCCTTTCAGGTGTGCAGGCAGGTCAGACGGTTTATCCGGGCCGCCCGCCAGCAGGGTTGCGCCTTCTTCAATGCCGAGACGGATATAGCCGGAGACTTTTTCCCAGTGCTGTTGGCTGATAAGCGCCCCAACCTGGGTGTTTGGATCGTTTGGATCGCCCACGCGCAGACGGTTGGCGCGTTCGGCAAAGCGTTTAACAAATTCCGGGTAGATGCTTTGCTGAATAAAGATGCGCGAACCGGCGGTGCAGCGTTCGCCGTTGATCGAGAAGATGGTGAACAGGGCGGCGTCCAGCGCGCGCTCAATATCGGCATCTTCAAAAATCAGCACCGGCGATTTACCGCCCAGTTCCATGGAGTATTTTTTCAGCCCGGCGTTTTTCATTATGTTGCGCCCGGTGGCCGTACCGCCGGTGAACGACACGGCACGTACGTCATGATGACGGACCAGTGCATCGCCTGCGGTTGCGCCGTAGCCCTGTACCACGTTCAGCACGCCCGCCGGAATACCGGCTTCCAGCGCCAGCTCACCCAGGCGGTCAGCGGTCAGCGGGGAGAGTTCCGACATTTTCAGCACTGCGGTATTGCCCAGCGCCAGACACGGCGCGACCTTCCAGGTGGCGGTCATAAATGGCACGTTCCACGGTGACACCAGCGCACAAACGCCCACCGGCTGCACCAGTGTGTAGTTGAGCATCTTGTCATCAACCGGATAGGTTTTGCCGTTCATCTGCTGGCAGACTTCCGCGAAAAATTCAAAGTTGTGAGAAGCGCGTGGGATCAACACATTTTTGGTCTGATGGATCGGCAGGCCCGTGTCAGCGGTTTCCATCGCGGCGATCTCTGGCACGTTCTGGTCGATCAGATCGCCCAGACGGCGCATCAGTCGCGCACGCTCTTTCATCGGCAGATTGGCCCATTTCGGGAACGCCTCTTTCGCTGCCGCTACCGCCTGATTGATCTCCGCTTCACCGCCAGAGGCCACATCCGCCAGCACTTCACCCGTTGCTGGATTAGTAGTCTGGAAGTAGTCGTTACCTGCAACATTTTTGCCGTTGATCCAATGATTTACTTTTTTCATTTCGCTGTATCCTCACTCACAATTCGGTTCACCAGGCGGCCCACGCCTTCTACTTCCACCACTACTTCATCGCCAGGCACCACGTCAGATAAGCCTTTTGGTGTGCCGGTGGCGATCATGTCGCCCGGATTCAGGGTCATAAATTCGCTTAAATAGGCGATCAGGAAAGGCACGCTGAAGATCAGATCGGCGGTGGTGCCTTGCTGGCGTAACTCGCCGTTGACGAAGGTGCGAAGGGGCAGATTATGCGGGTTCGGGATCGCCTCTTTCGGCACGATGGTTGAAAGCATCGGCGTCAGTCCGTCGCGGCTTTTTACCCGCAGGTTAGGGCGGTAGTAGTTTTCCAGATAGTCGCGAATGGCGTAGTCGTTACACACGGTGTAGCCCGCGACATAATCCATAGCATCGGCTTCGCTGACGTAACGCGCCTGCTTGCCAATCACCACCACCAGCTCCGCTTCGTAGTGCATGTATTCAATATTGTTCGGGCGCACGGAGGTCTGGTTATCGCCAGTGAGGGTATTCGGCGCTTTCAGGAACACCAGCGGCTCTTCCGGTGGTTTAAATTCCAGTTCGCTGGCGTGGTCGGCGTAGTTCAGGCCGAGGGCAAACAGCGTGCCGTGCGGGTGTGGCTGCGTTGGGAAGCTCTTGTGCGTGGTCACTTCATGTTCGTCCACTACCGGATTTTCCAGCGGCGGGAAACCTTCTGCGAGAACACGAACGCGATCGCCTGGCTGTATTTCCACGCGCGCCTGTGGCGTGCCGAGCAGAATGGCATCGCCAGGATTTAGTGTGGCAAATTCGCTGAGGGCGCTCAGCAACTGTGCGGCGTTACGTTGTAAATCGGCGGTATTCCAGTGATCGGCAGGACGCCCGTTGATCTCGGTATAGATGGTCAGATTATCGACATTGCTGAGAGCCACGGTTTCGCCAATGGGGCAGAATCCATCACGACATTTTGCTTTGATTGCCGGGCGGTAAAAGCTCTCTTCCGGCAGGCTGACGTCATTAGCCAGCGCGTATCCGGCGATGTACTCTGCCGCATCTTCTTCGCGTACTTTCGTCGCCTTTTTTCCCACAATCAGCGCAACTGTCGCACCGCTCAGTACCTTTTCACCCTGCGGAAAGGGAATCGGCTCACCGCTACTAATCACCGTATTGCGCGGTTTAATAAACCAGACTGCAGTTTTAGGCGGGGCTTTGTAGGGGGATTGCTGGAACGCTTCCTGCCATGCATCAAGCTGGCTGCGATGGTTCAACGCTACGGCGAAGATAGTGCCTTTCATTACCACTCCTCAGATCTCTGGCCGATCCTGATTTCATTAATATGTTAATGAATAGTTTTATTATCTGGTGAAGCAATAAGCAAAATAAAGTGAACGAATTGTGATGCTGATAACATTTAATTTACACGCCTAATGTGAATATTCTTTAAAATCAATTAATTAAATAGATTAGTGGAAGTTTGCTACACTGAGTGGTCTGAGAAACCGGTTGCTGAGTGGGCTACGGCCTGCTAATTGTTTCGTTATTAATGATTTTCTGAAACTTGGGGTTGTACCATGCACGATTCTTTAACCATTGCGTTGCTCCAGGCGCGTGAAGTGGCGATGAGTTATTTTCGTCCTATTGTTAAGCGCCACAATTTGACTGAACAGCAGTGGCGCATCGTGCGTATTCTGGCGGAAGGAAAGTCGATGGATTTTCACGATCTGGCTTATCGCGCCTGTATTTTGCGCCCAAGCCTGACCGGTATCCTGACGCGGATGGAGCGCGACGGCCTGGTGCTACGCTTAAAACCGATTAATGATCAGCGCAAGCTATATGTTTCATTAACTCAGGAAGGGCAGACGCTCTATTCCCACGCGCAGGCGCAGGTTGAAGAGGCTTATAGACAAATTGAAGCGCAGTTCACCGCTGAGAAAATGCAGCAGTTAACCGTGTTGCTGGAGGAGTTTATTACCCTGGGAAAAGGCGGTGATGAAACGTGTGGGGAAGCGTAAGAGCGGTATCCCGGAGATATCTCTCCGGGATTGATCCTCTAAATAATTCGAGTCGCAGTACATGCAACTTGAAGTATGGCGAGCAGAAATCAAAACAATGTATCCAGCTCTGCCAGTACGTTGTAGTCGTCATCAGTCAATAACAACGCTTTCCATTTGTCGAAGGTCAGGCACGGATGCGATGTGCCAAACACCAGAATATCCCCCACTTGCACGTCGCTATTAGCTGACAGTTGCAACATGCAGTGCTGATCCATAATACCTGTACTGCGAATCGCCTGTGGATCAAATGCCAGTGATTTGCCGTTGCGGTAGTGGGCGACTGGTTGCGGCAGTCCGGCGTCGAAGGCGCAATCACGCTTACCAAAATTTACCACCGCACGATCAGCTTCCGGCACCGATTGCACCATGGCGACCAGTTCCAGCGCAGATGTGAGATCGCCTGCCAGATCGCAGGCCACAGGATCGCGGGCAAGCAACTGTTGTTGTGCCGCGTCGTAGATCCCGGTGTCGTGAGTGATGTAGCAGCCTGGGCGAATAACAATGCGGCAGTTATCAGGCTTTTCTGCCGCCAGCCAGATATTGCACACCACGTCATACCAGACCGTGCCTGCTCCGGTGAGAATAAACTCGCCATCAACCAGACTTGCCATATCACAGGCCAGTTGTGCGGCATCCCGCAGCAGAGCTTCTACCTGCGGTTGTGGATCGTCACCGTGTAAAACGCCTTCATATAACTCAAGCCCCCGCAGGCGTAACCCCGGTAATTGGGCCGCCTGTTTAGCCAGTGCCAGTGCGGCATCCGTTGAGCGGCAACCACAGCGCCCGCCGGGAACACCCAGCTCAATCATCACGTTCAGTGTCTGTTGCTGACTGGCAAAAAAGGCAGACAAAGCGCGGGCGTTCTCAATGCTGTCGATACAGCAGATAAAATCGACCGTCGGGTAATGTTGTTGCAACTGGGCAATCAACTGCATATTCGCCTTGCCGACCAGTTGGTTAACCATCAGCACTCGCTGAATACCGCTCGCCATTGCCGCATCAGCCTGCCATGCGCTACCGACACCTATTGCCCAGGCGCCTGCCGCCTGCTGCGCCTGAAAAATCCACGGCGTCATGGTGGTTTTACCGTGCGGTGCCAGCGAAACGCCGCGCGCGTCAGCATAACGCTGCATCCACGTAATGTTGTTCTCCAGGGCCTGCTTTTTAATGATTGCGGCAGGTAAACAGACATCTTCGGCAAGGAGATTTGCGGGCATTTGCATCAGGGCAGATTTATGGGGAACCAGAGGTTCAGAGTGGTATTTCATAACATTCACCTTTTAAGTTTTTCACCGTATCGGATATGAGTATCATTTGTAACTAAATGAAATATAAATATTTAGTTTATTTATCTTATGATTTATGAATAAAAGTATCAGAAAATCATCTGGGTTTTGCGTAGTTTTCCACTGTTTTTCGTCCTTGTAAATGGTTAACTTGTCACCATTGCAGAAATGGAGTGACGAACATGCAGGTTGACTGGTTAATCAAAAATGTGACGGTTATCGACGGTAGTGGCGGCCCTGAATTTCGCGGTGACGTGGCAATAACAGGTGATCGGATTGTCGATATTGCCCCTGCGCTTAACGTTACGGCGCAGCAGGTCATTGACGGGGAAGGGCGGGTGCTGGCACCAGGGTTTATCGACGTTCATACCCATGACGATATCAACGTTATTCGCATCCCGGAATATCTGCCAAAAATCAGCCAGGGGATCACCACGGTGATTGTCGGTAACTGCGGGATCAGTGCGGCGTCGGCGAAAATGAAAGGTGAAGTTCCTGACCCGATGAATCTGCTGGGGGAAGCAGAGCACTTTATTTATCCTACCGTTGAAAGCTATGCCCAGGCAGTGGAAGCAGCAAGGCCGTCACTGAACGTTGGCACGCTGATTGGTCATACGGCGCTGCGTAATAACCATATGGACGACCTGTTTCGCCCGGCGACGGCGGATGAAATTGCCGCCATGCGCGCCGACTTACGTCTGGCGTTGAGTCAGGGGGCGCTGGGGTTAAGTTCCGGGCTGGCCTATGCCACAGCATTTCAGGCGACTACCGAAGAAGTCATGGCGCTGGCGGAAGAATTAGCCGGTGAGAAGGGCGTTTATACCACCCATCTGCGTTCTGAATTTGAACCGATTCTCGATGCCCTGGATGAGGCGTTTCGTATTGGGCGTCATGGCAAAGTGCCTGTCGTGGTTTCCCACCATAAATGCGCCGGGGCGAAAAACTGGGGGCGGACAAAAGAAACGTTGGCTTTTTTTGACCAAATGCGTCAACACCAGGAAATTGGCTGCGATGTCTACCCTTACTCAGCCAGTTCATCAACGCTGGATCTCAAACAAGTCACCGACGAATTCGATATTGTGATCACCTGGTCACAAACACATCCGCAGCAGGCCGGGAAAACACTGGCACAAATCGCCATCGACTGGCAGATGAGTATGCTGGAGGCCGCGAAGCTGCTAATGCCTGCCGGGGCTATCTATTACAACATGGACGAGCGCGACGTCCGCCGAGTGTTGAGTTATCCGGTCAGTATGATTGGCTCTGACGGCCTGCCCAATGATCCCATGCCGCATCCACGTTTATGGGGCGCCTTCCCTCGCGTGCTGGGCCACTATTGCCGTGATGAAGGCTTATTCCCACTGACCACGGCTATCCACAAAATGACCGGGCTTTCTGCCAGCCGTTTTCGCCTGCCCCAGCGTGGACTGGTGAAAGTCGGTTATTTTGCGGACCTGGTGTTGTTCGATCCACAAACCATTCGTGATGTTGCCAGCTTTTCTGATCCCAAACGCCCGGCAGATGGCATTGAGGCGGTGATGGTGAACGGCGTTATGAGCTATGGTCGCGATAAACATATTACAGGCCGTGCGGGACGCTTCCTGCGCCGGCAGACCTCACATTAAGGAGTGAATATGAGCATTAAACGTTACGGTACGGAAGGTGGAACAGGCACTGGCGGGCAGCATTTGCCTTTTGCCAGGGCGGTTGAGGCGGGCGGCTGGCTGTACGTCTCCGGGCAAACACCCATGAAAAACGGTGAAGTGGTAGAAGGCGGAATCGTTGAACAGTCACGACTGGCGATCCAAAACTGTGTCGACATCATGACTGAAGCCGGTTATAGCCTGGCGGATGTGGTTCACGTGAAAGTGATCCTGACCGACGCCCGCTATTTCCAGTCATTTAATAAAGTATTCAGAGAATTTTTTGGCGAGAATCCGCCTGCACGTATTTGTTGTGTGGCTGATCTGGTTGTCGATTGTAAAGTCGAAGTCGATGTGACCTGTTATAACGCGACCCGCTAATAAATTTAAGAATTAAAAAAACAGACCGCAATTGAGTGCTGAATACATTCAGCACTCCGGGAACTCTTACATTATTCTCTCTCTACTGGCAGGATGTGAATTATGAACAGTCATATCTTTTTAGTCGGCTTTATTATTTATGCCATCGCCATGATTTGGCTTGGTTGGTTTGTTTCTCGTAATCAGAAAAGCGGAGAAGATTTTCTGCTGGGCGGGCGTTCACTGCCGCTGTTTCTGACGCTGGGGTCAACCGTTGCCACGATGGTTGGCACGGGTTCCAGTATGGGCGCAGTGGGTTTTGGCTACAGCAATGGCTGGGCCGGAATGCTTTATGGCGTCGGTGGGGCCGTAGGTATATTACTGGTGGCGTGGCTGTTTGCACCGGTACGTAAATTACGTTTTATGACCATGAGTGAAGAAATATCTTATTATACTGGCGGCAGCCATTTAATTAAAAATATTGTCGGCCTGATGATATTTATTGCCTCTATTGGCTGGCTGGGAGCGCATATATTAGGTGGCAGTATGTATCTTGCCTGGGCGACGGGTATTGATCTTACTGTAGCAAAATTAATTATCGCTTTGGCCTTTGCGATTTACGTTATTATCGGCGGTTATTCGGCGGTAGTGTGGACCGATACCATTCAGGCCCTAATTTTGTTCTTTGGCTTTATATTAATGGCTATTCTTGCCGTTGTTCACGTTGGTGGCTGGAGTGCGATTGAACAGGCGATGGACCCAAAAGCGATGAGCCTGTTTGCGATTGATAAAATGGGCGTGCTGCCTGCGCTTTCGCTGGCGCTGGTTATTGGCGTAGGTGTGCTGGCCACACCGTCTTATCGCCAGCGTATCTACTCGGGCAAAGATGTTCCCTCTGTACGCCGTTCGTTTGTTATTACTGGCGTGTTGTATCTGTTCTTCTCGATTCTGCCTGCCATTATCGGCATGGCGGCGTTCACCATGAACCCAAATCTGGAAAACAGCAACTACGCTTTCTTGTTCGCGACCAGCTTCTTACCTGCCATTCTTGGGCTGGTGGTGCTGATTGCCGGGCTTTCTGCCACCATGTCTTCTGCCAGTTCTGATGCCATTGCGGCAGTGGCGATTATGATGCGCGACGTCTACACCATGATTACCGGCAGAATGCCGCCGGAGAACAAGGCTATTACTTACTCACGCTGGATGTTGACCTTTGTTATTGGCCTGGCGCTGGTCTTCGCTCTGACCTCTAATGACATCATCAGCTACATTACCAAAATGATCTCGATGCTGATGTCCGGGCTGTTTATCTGCTCGATTCTCGGTCGCTTCTGGCTACGCTTTAACTGGCAGGGCGCGCTGGCGGCGTTAGTGAGCGGTATGGTGATGTCAATTGTGGTGCTGATGAATGCCGACTGGCTGGCTTACTGGGGTAACCCGTGTATTCCGTCAGTGCTGGGCAGCCTGGTCGCTGGCGTACTGGTGACGTTGGTAACGCCAGCAAGTCAGGTCAGCCGGGAAGAAGCTTTGGCTATTATCACCAATGAGCGTGAAAACCAGAGTGTCGTGATCACCAAACCTGAAGAAGCATAACCGACAATGCTAATCGCCAAGTGGCTGGCGGTTAGCGCCCCCACGGTGGCTGTCTAACACCAGTTTTATCCGCCGCAGGCGATCTTTCGCCTGCGCTTTATTTGCCATTGCCAGTTCTGTTGCCAGTACATCGACCATGGCTAACATCGCGTAGCGGGAAGGGGTGGGCTTAAAGATGTAATCACTTTCCTGAACCAGTAACGGCAATACCAGATCCACCTGTTCCGCCAGCGGTGTTTGTGCTGGCGTAATGGCAATAACACGCGCGCCATACTGACGGGCGATTGCCGCACTTTCGATGATTTCCGGTGTATAACCGCCCAGCGACAGCACAATCACCACATCCTGCGGCATCACTGCCGAGCACATCATTCTCATCATCAGGGCATCATTCTGACTAACCACAGGTAGCCCCAGACGGAATAAACGGTACTGAATCTCCTGTGAACAGATGGTGGAACCGCCGCCAGTTCCCAATGCAAGAATTTGCCGCGCCTGACTTAACCAGCTTACAGCCTGGCTGATGGCGTTCATATCCAGCGAACGACGATGCGTTTCCAGCACGCTGATAATTGATTCGTAGATCCCCTGAACACCGTCAAGATCCGGTACATCGAGAATAAATCGCTGCCCGATAGCCAGTGACTGCGCCAGTTTGACTTTCAGCTCGCGGACATCTTTACACCCCAGAGCACGGGCAAAACGCGTCACCGACGCCTGACTGGTTTGCGTTAACCGTGCCAGCTCAGCAATGGGCAGTTCCACCGCGGCGGGGACATCATCAAGAATAAATTGTGCGATACGCTTTTCAGTGGCGGTTAACGCCATAAACCGTTCGGTAATACAGGAGATGATATCGATGCTATAAGCCATGGGAGTATCACTGATTCGAAGACAATTGGTACTTTGTACCATAAACAGCCGCGACAGAGTGTGACATCGCTAAAAACGCAGGCTGACAGCGATAAAATCCGCCTTTTGAACGTGCCAAAACATAAAGTTTTTTCGTCTCAGGCCGACAACCAGAGTATCTGTCTAGTGGAACGAGAAAATATGTTAAAACGTATCAAAATTGTCACCAGCTTACTGTTGGTACTTGCCATTTTTGGCCTTTTACAACTGACATCGGGTGGTCTGTTCTTTAGTGCACTTAAGAACGACAAAGAGAACTTTACCGTTTTGCAGACGATTCGCCAGCAACAGTCAACGTTGAATGGCAGCTGGGTCGCACTGCTGCAAACGCGAAATACCCTTAACCGGGCGGGCATTCGCTACATGATGGATCAGAACAATATTGGTAGCGGTGCTACGGTGACTGAACTGATGCAGTTGGCGAGCATTTCTTTAAAGCAGGCGGAAAAAAACTGGGCCGAATACGAAGCTCTGCCGCTCGATCCCCGTCAGAGCGAAACGGCAGCTATTGAAATTAAACGAAATTACGATATCTACCACAATGCGCTGGCGGAACTGATTCAGCTGCTGGGGGCGGGCAAGATTAACGAATTTTTTGATCAGCCGACTCAGAGCTATCAGAACGGTTTCGAAAAACAGTATATCGAATGGATGCAGCAAAACGATCGCCTGTATGACATTGCCGTAGAGGATAATGACAGCTCTTACAGCCATGCAATGTTGCTGCTGGCGGGAATTTTGATTGCTGTTCTGGCTGTTATTGTTGCCGTCTGGTTTGGTATTAAACACTCACTGGTTGAGCCGATGAACCGCCTGGTGGACAGCATTCGCCATATTGCCGGGGGGGATCTGGTAAAACCCATCGATGTGGATGGCGATAATGAAGTGGGGCAACTGGCAGATAGCCTGCGTCATATGCAGAGCGAACTGGTGCGTACCGTCGGTGATGTGCGCAACGGGGCAGATGCCATTTACAGCGGGGCAAGTGAGATTGCCATGGGCAACAATGATCTCTCTTCTCGTACTGAGCAGCAGGCCGCTTCGCTGGAAGAAACCGCAGCCAGCATGGAACAACTGACCGCGACGGTTAAACAGAACGCTGAAAACGCGCGTCAGGCCAGTCATCTGGCGTTGAGTGCTTCAGAAACAGCACAACGTGGCGGGAAAGTGGTGGATAACGTGGTACAAACCATGCGTGATATCTCCACCAGTTCGCAGAAAATCGCCGATATTATCAGCGTAATTGACGGTATTGCTTTCCAGACCAATATCCTGGCGCTGAATGCGGCAGTTGAAGCGGCGCGTGCCGGTGAGCAAGGCCGTGGATTTGCCGTCGTTGCCGGAGAAGTTCGCACCCTTGCAAGCCGTAGTGCTCAGGCGGCGCGGGAAATTAAAAGCCTGATTGAAGATTCCGTTAGCCGGGTAGATACGGGATCGACTCTGGTTGAAAGTGCCGGGGAAACAATGGCTGAGATCGTCAATGCCGTGACCCGTGTGACCGATATCATGGGTGAAATTGCCTCGGCCTCTGATGAGCAGAGTCGTGGTATTGATCAGGTAGGGCTGGCTGTTGCTGAGATGGATCGCGTAACTCAGCAGAACGCCGCGCTGGTGGAAGAATCTGCCGCCGCCGCCGCCGCGCTGGAAGAACAAGCCAGCCGCCTGAACGAAGCCGTAGCGGTATTTCGCATCCACCATGAGCAACAACGCGCACGTGAAAGTGCAGTGGTGAAAACCGTTACCGCACCAGCGGCTCCCCGCAAAGCTGCCGTGGCAGATAACAGCGATAACTGGGAAACGTTTTAAGTAAGGAATACATTCGCTAAGATTGGTAACAAAGTACGCTTTTTGGCCTTGAAAATTATGTAAATTCAATATCTTGTATGAAAATCAGGTCGGATAAGCGTAGCGCATCAGGCAATCTTAAGTTTGTCAGTAGTCTCGCCGGATGAGTGCTTCATCCGGTTTTGCTTAAAAGCTGGAGAGATTAAATCTCCAGCGCCAGTTTTGTCCCCTGAGCTATCGCCCGACGCGCGTCCAGCTCCATCGCCACATCACAGCCACCGATCAGATGCACGGTTTTTCCGGCGTCGATCAGTGGCTGTGCCAGGGCGCGGTTTGGCTCTTGTCCGGCACAGATCACCACATGATCTACCGCTAAAAGCTGACTTTCACCGTTGATCATCACATGCAGCCCGTCATCGTCGATTTTCTGATAACTCACGCCAGGGAGCATTTTCACGCCGCGCGAGAGCAGAGTGGTGCGATGGATCCAGCCAGTGGTTTTTCCTAATCCTTGTCCGGGCTTGCTGGTTTTGCGCTGGAGCATCATGATTTGTCGTGGGCTACGGGGGATCTGCACACCTTGTGGGCTTAAACCGCCAGCTTGTTGCAGGCTGCTGTCGATGCCCCATTCGCTACAAAATTCGGCGACATTCTGGCTGGTGGATTCACCCGGCTGGCTGAGATACATCGCAGTATCAAAACCAATCCCACCGCAGCCGATAATTGCCACTTTCTTGCCTGTGGGGGCTTTATCGCGCAGTACATCGAGATAATTCAATACTTTTGGATGGTCGATCCCATCGATGGGCGGAATACGCGGCACGATGCCGCTGGCGAGGATCGTCTCATCGAATGCCTGTAACTGATCTGCCGTCACGGTGTGATTGAGTTTTAGCGTCACGCCCGTTACTTCGATCATTCGTCGGTAGTAGCGTAGCGTTTCGTAAAACTCCTCTTTGCCGGGGATCTGTTTGGCGATATTAAACTGTCCGCCGATCTCGCTGTGGGCGTCAAACAATGTTACCTGATGCCCACGTGCCGCTGCGTTGATAGCAAATGCCAGCCCGGCCGGACCGGCACCGACCACTGCCAGTGTTTTGATTTGCACGGCGGGAATTATCGGCATTTTCGTTTCATGGCAGGCGCGAGGATTTACCAGACATGAGGTGACTTTGCCAACGAAGATCTGATCGAGGCAGGCCTGGTTGCAGCCAATACAGGTGTTGATCTCATCGGCACGGCCTGCCTGCGCTTTTGACAGCAGCTCCGCATCGGCAAGAAACGGTCGCGCCATCGACACCATATCCGCATCGCCACGCGAGAGAATATCGTCGGCAACTTGCGGATCGTTAATACGGTTGGTGGTCACCAGTGGCAGCGAGACGTGACCTTTGAGTTTGCGCGTTACCCAGCTAAATGCCCCGCGCGGCACAGCGGTGGCGATGGTAGGGATTCGTGCTTCATGCCAGCCAATTCCGGTGTTGATTATGGTCGCGCCTGCCGCTTCAATGGCTTGCGCCAGTTCTATCGTTTCAGCAAAGGTGCTGCCATTTTCCACCAGATCGAGCATCGACAGACGATAGATGATAATAAAGTCGTTACCGACGCGCTCGCGCACCGCGCGTACCACTTCAACGGCAAATCGCATCCGATTACGATAATCGCCGCCCCACTGGTCGTTACGCTGGTTGGTGCGCAGAGTCAGAAATTCGTTGATCAGATACCCTTCGGATCCCATCACTTCTACGCCATCGTAACCTGCTTCTCTCGCCAGTTGCGCACAACGGGCGAAACTGTCAATCAGCTGCACGATCTCCTGGTGAGTTAATTCATGGGGAACGAAGCGATTGATGGGGGCCTGTAAAGCTGATGGCGCCACCAGATGTGGCTGATAACTGTAGCGCCCGGTATGCAAGATTTGCAGAGCGATTTTGCCTCCCTCTAAATGCACCGCCTCAGTAATCGTACGATGGTGCGGGATCTGGCTGGCATCATTCAGCATTGCGCCCCCTGCCATTCCCACACCTGTCGCATCCGGGGCAATGCCACCGCTCACAATCAGCGCCACGCCATGACGGGCGCGTTCAGCATAAAATGCCGCCAGCCGTTCGGCACCGTCCGGGTATTCCTCCAGCCCGGTATGCATCGAGCCCATCAACACGCGGTTTTTTAAAGTGGTAAAGCCCAAATCAAGCGGGGCGAACAGCGACGGGTAGCTCATAAAATTTTCCAGTATGTAAAATAATTGTTATGTGGTCGGATGAGTTCTAATTTAGCCGTCAGCATAGAAAAGGGAAAAGGGGAATGTAGGGTTTGTGATGGGATTCAAAAAAGCGTGCTGAATGTACAGCACGCAGAAGAATAATACTCAGGTCGTGGCAGGCCACGAGGCAATACAGTGCCAGCTATCATCCTGTTGGCAGTAGATGGATTCGGTAAAACCGGGTATTACCCATTGCAGTTCTTCCCCTGGATTACAGCTCAACCAGATACACAGCCCGCAACCGCCACGCAAATCACGGGGAATATCGGCAACACGAAAAGGGACTCCCGCAGCCTGTAATGCTTTGCGGGTTTTAATCACCCCTGGTGTTGAATGAAACAGAAACAAACACTCTCTCATCGGCGTGTTCTCTGCCGTTGACCTACCAGGGCTGCACCGATTGCACCCGCAAATTGTGCGTCGGGATGCGTATGCACAGGCATTGCCAGGTGACTTTCCAGCATGTGGGCAAAGGTGTGGCAATGGCTGACACCACCAGTGAACAGCAACGGCGCTTCACACGAAAGACGACCAATAAAATTTGCACTGCGGCGCGCCATTGCATTGATCACGCCTGCGAGAATGTTTTCGGGGGCCACGCCAGCCGAACGTAAACTGATCACTTCAGATTCAGCAAATACCGTACACATGCTACTGATCGCGTGCGGTTGTACGTCTTTGGTGATGCTGTCGAGTTGCTCGACGCTGGTGCCCAGTGTCCGAGAAATGACTTCCAAAAAACGCCCGGTGCCTGCCGCACATTTGTCGTTCATCAGGAAGTCGCTCAGGTTGCCTTCGTCATCCAGTTGGATAACTTTGCTGTCCTGCCCGCCAATGTCTATCACTGCACGCGTCTTTGGTGCAAGAAAACGCGCCCCCAGTCCGTGACAAGAGATTTCTGTCACTTGTTTATCTGCAAAATCAACTAATTGCCGCCCATAACCTGTCAGTGTCAGAAAAGGTGTGCTCGCCAGCCCGGCACGCAGTGTATCCCATGCTTCAATAATCGCAGCGGCCGGGCGAAACGGTGTCGGGCAGAGAAAACGGCGCATAATCACGCCGTCTGCCAGTAAGATCCCCTTGGTGGCGGTGGAACCAGAATCAATCCCTATTGAATACGTCACAACCACCTCTTACAACATTTCAATAAACGCAGCCACACGTGTGCTCAGTTGCCCGATATCCGCAGTGGAGTAGTCCGTTTCAATGGCGATATAAGGAATGTTGTGCTGCTGGCGAACGTGGTGCTTAATAGCCAGCGATTCCACCGCATAGGTATGACATGCCTGCAAAATGACATCCACCACGCCATCGACCTGGTACTCTTCTACCATTTGACTAAGAAGTTTAAGCCGTTGTTCATTAGGTGAAATACAGGAACAACCAATTGCCAGATATTTATCGGTCAATGCATCATAAACATCGCCTGTTTCAGCGACACACTGTTCGGTAGCTTTCGCCCCGGTACAGTTTTCATAACCGACCACCCAACCGCCATTCTCTTCTATCGCCCGTACAACTTTTTCTGCCGCACCGCCAATCGGGCAGCCGGTGATCAAAATACGGGGACGAGGATCCAGCCGTTCGCCAGATTCCCATTGTTGGCGAATACGAGCTGTCATCGCCTCAAGCTCACTGATCAGCACTTCTTTATCGAAACGGAAAGTGGCACCGTACACCACTTTCAGGATGTCGCTGCCGCTGAGTGCAGGCGGATTTAATTGACCAAGATGATAAAAGTCTGCCAGTGCCCGGCGTTCGCGGTTTTTAAGTGCTATCGCTTCCCGCAGAGCCTCTTCGCTGATCGTCTTACCAAAACGCGTTTCTATGACTTCCTGCAAACGCCGCATTTCAGCTTTCCACAGCGCGCGGGAGGCTTGATCCTGCACACTGTTCGGCAGTTGCATTACATGGACGGGCTTAAATTCCGCCATGTATTCATACATTTTCTTTTTTCCATCACAGGTTGTTTCACCTACTACCAGGTCAGAAAAATAGAAATAGGGGCATTTATCGGTTTTGCCAAACCCGTAACTGCTTTTGATAAGTGGGCAGAGATTACGTGGTAAATCTTTTTCTGCTTCTTCGATAGTTTCGTCAGAGGTGGAACACAATGAGACCACAACCGCCCCGGCAGCCATCGGGATCTCCTGAGGCATAAAGGTGCAGTATGTTCCTACGAGGGGGATTCCCCGTTCTTTAAGCTCCATAACGGTGAGAAAACCTTTCTGGCGAGCTTCAGAGAACTGATTAAAAATGGCGGGTAGATCGGTAATAAGTGACATGATTTTCCTTCCCCGTACCACGGGAGATGATGAAATGAGTTCACATTATAACCATGAGTTTTATATGGTTTATTTGATCTGACGTAAATGGCGGTTACCGCCTGAATCTTAACAATGCTGAAATTCCTAAAACTAATCAGGAGCAAACCAGGTGAATGAAAAATACCTGTTTCAACGTCAGCGGGAACTGAATATCTCTTATCGCGTGGTGCCGCATCCGTTAGTCACCACGGCCTGTTACGTTTTTTGCACTCAGGTGGCTATACGCCTGTAGTGATGAATAATTCTGATGGAATTTCAATGAAGCAGTGGGAGTGTGTATGCCATTTTCTTATTATCAGGAGGAATAGGCTGTTACGGAATCAAAGTGTGAAGGTGAAAAGCACATTAAATTAAAAAGATATTTATAAGCCTAAATTCTTTAAAGTCTAAGATAATTCATCTTTTTTAAAAAGAATGATATTTAAATAATTTTAATGCTTTGGCATTATCAGTTAACCATGCTTGATATGACCTGGTATTCAATATCAAATAGTCTTTAAAATTTATGATTTTTATTCCAGAGATGGAGTAGGGTTGTACTGATTAACGTCTGATATTCTTATGGATAAATATAAAAGATAATTTGTGAGTTGGCGCACATAACACAATTTTCTTATTTTTTACAATTCTCAGCATTATTGATGTCATGAATTCGGTAGTGTGAGTCTATTTTAAATGCATATAACATATGATCTTCCGGTGACGATTAAAGACATTATTGAGGCAAAGCACCGTCTGGCAGGGCGAGTTTATAAAACCGGGATGCCTCGCTCTAACTATTTTAGTGAATGTTGCAAGGGAGATATTTTTCTTAAGTTTGAAAATATGCAACGCACAGGGTCGTTTAAAATTCGTGGCGCATTCAATAAACTTTGTTCGCTCACGGATGCAGAAAAAAGTAAAGGCGTTGTCGCCTGCTCTGCCGGGAATCATGCACAGGGCGTCTCTCTCTCATGTGCAATGTTAGGTATTGATAGCAAAGTCGTGATGCCAAAAGCAGCACCAAAGTCAAAGGTGGCAGCTACCAGGGATTATTCTGCACAGGTTATCCTGCATGGCGATAACTTCAATGAAACCATTGCCAAAGTTAGTGAAATTGTTGAAATGGAGGGCCGTATATTTATTCCTCCTTATGATGATCCGAAAGTGATTGCAGGTCAGGGAACAATTGGTCTGGAGATTTTAGAAGATCTCTATGATGTAGATAATATTATTGTACCTATCGGTGGTGGTGGGTTAATTTCCGGCATCGCCCTTGCGATTAAATCAATTAACCCGACGATTAAAGTCATTGGCGTGCAAGCTCAAAATGTTCACGGCATGGCGGCGTCATTTTTTGCCGGAAATATAACCACTCACCGAACAGGCAGCACCCTGGCGGACGGTTGTGATGTTTCTCGCCCAGGTCAAATAACCTATGAAATTGTTCGCCAACTTGTCGATAATATTGTCCTGGTGAGTGAGGATGAGATCCGTAACAGTATTATTGCCTTAATTCAGCGTAATAAAGTTGTCACCGAAGGTGCTGGAGCATTAGCCTGTGCGGCATTATTAAGCGGTAAACTCGATAGTGATATCCAGAACAGAAAAACCGTCAGCATCATTTCTGGTGGCAATATCGATCTTTCCCGCATTTCTCAAATAATCGATTTTGTTGACGCTTAATTTTTTTGTAAGGATCAGGATATGAGTTCGACTGATAACATAGTCTCTGGCAAGGCACAACATTCTTACTGGCGTAAGTCAGATACTACCTGGACACTGGGATTGTTCGGTACAGCTATTGGTGCTGGTGTGTTGTTCTTTCCTATTCGGGCAGGTTTTGGCGGCTTGATCCCTATTTTAGTGATGTTGGTACTGGCGTATCCCATTGCTTTTTATTGCCATCGGGCGCTGGCGCGTTTGTGCCTCTCAGGTGCTAATCCTTCCGGTAACATTACCGAAACGGTAGAAGAACACTTCGGAAAGACGGGGGGCGTGGTGATCACTTTCCTCTACTTTTTTGCTATCTGCCCGCTGTTGTGGATTTATGGGGTCACGATTACCAATACGTTTATGACCTTCTGGGAAAACCAACTGCATCTGCCCGCGCTTAACCGCGGTTTTGTCGCGCTGTTCTTATTGTTGCTAATGGCGGTCATCATCTGGTTTGGTAGGGATCTGATGGTGAAGGTGATGAGTTTTCTGGTGTGGCCGTTTATTGCCTCTTTAGTGTTAATTTCTCTTTCATTGATTCCCTACTGGAACTCCGCCGTTATCGATCAGGTGGATCTCAGTGCACTGTCGCTTACTGGACATGACGGTATTCTGGTAACCGTATGGCTGGGAATTTCTATTATGGTGTTCTCCTTTAACTTCTCGCCGATTGTCTCTTCTTTTGTCGTATTTAAACGTGAAGAGTATGAAAAGAAGTTTGGACGCGACTTTACCGAACGTAAATGTTCCAAAATTATCTCCCGCGCCAGTATATTGATGGTCGCAGTAGTGATGTTCTTCGCCTTTAGTTGCTTGTTTGCTCTTTCTCCACAAAATATGGCAGAGGCCAAAGCACAAAATATTCCTGTGCTTTCTTATCTGGCAAATCACTTTTCTTCGATGTCAGGTTCGCAGTCAAGTTTTGCTCTGACGCTGGAATATGCCGCCTCTATTATTGCTCTGGTTGCTATTTTTAAATCCTTCTTTGGTCATTATCTCGGTACGCTGGAAGGGCTAAATAGGTTGATTATTAAGTTCGCGTATAAGGGCGACAAAAGTAAAATTTCGATGAGTAAATTGAATACCCTAAGTATGGTGTTCATTATGGGGTCGACCTGGCTTGTAGCCTACGTTAATCCCAATATTCTGGATTTGATTGAAGCGATGGGAGCACCAATAATCGCTTCGCTACTTTGTCTTCTGCCGATGTATGCCATTCATAAAGTTCCGTCGCTGGCGAAATATCGGGGGAGAATAGATAACGTTTTTGTTACCGCTATTGGTCTGCTGACGATTTCAAATATTGTCTACAAAGTGTTCTGAACGGTACTTACGTAAACAGGTTCTCTTTTTCATCCTCTGGGCGTGGTTAACTTCGCCCATTTTTTTTATTGTGATCTTCATCAAATGAAGAAATATTTTTCTCTGTATAAAGTAATTGGAGAAAAATATTACTTGCCTGGTGATATTATACGACTCTTTGAGTAAGTATTTCTCTCTCTAAACGCGTATCATTTTTCTCATACTTATCAAGCATATGTGTTTATTCGCGTCAGCGGTTTGGTGCTACGTATTTCTCCGTTGCTGGCGTTTTCCTTTAAAGGTTGTTGCTATGTGTGAGACATCATTAAACCCGTTATGGCAGAGTTTTATCCTCGCTGTGCAGGAAGAAGTTAAACCAGCTTTAGGCTGTACAGAGCCGATTTCATTGGCGCTGGCAGCTGCGACAGCGGCTTTCCATCTGCCTGGTAAGCCGGATCGTATTGACGCCTGGGTTTCGCCTAATCTGATGAAAAATGGGATGGGGGTAACGGTGCCCGGCACCGGAATGGTGGGCTTACCTGTTGCGGCGGCTTTAGGCGCGCTGGGGGGCGATCCTGACGCCGGGCTGGAAGTGCTTAAACGTGCCACGGCAGCAGATATTAGCGCAGCAAAAGAGATGCTCACTGCGGGCAAAGTGACGGTGAAAATAGAGCAACCGTGTGACGAAATCCTTTTTGCACGCGCAAAAGTTAGCCGTGGTGAGGCGTGGGCATGTGTCACCATAGTCGGCGGGCACAGCAATATTGTGAGTATCGAAACAGATAAAGGCGTGATATTTAGCCAGCCCCCTGTAGAGCAGGGGGAAGTACAGGAATCGCCCCTGAAAGTACTGGCAACCGCTTCTCTGGAGCAAATCTATGACTTTATCAACGCCGTTCCGTTTGATTCTATTCGTTTTATTCTTGATGCCGCAAAACTCAATGGTGCACTTTCTCAGGAAGGGTTAAGTGGTAATTGGGGCTTACATATTGGCGCAACGCTGGAAAGACAGTGTGCAAAAGGTTTGATGACGAAAGATCTCGCCAGCTCGATTGTCATTCGTACCAGTGCGGCTTCGGATGCGCGAATGGGGGGAGCCACGCTTCCGGCAATGAGTAATTCCGGTTCTGGTAACCAGGGCATTGCCGCCACGCTGCCAGTGATGGTGGTGGCTGAACATGTGGGCGCTGATGAAGTGCGGCTTGCCAGGGCACTGATGTTGTCTCATCTGAGTGCCATCTATATCCATAATCAGCTACCACGGCTTTCGGCGTTATGTGCAGCAACGACCGCAGCGATGGGGGCTGCCGCAGGAATGGCGTGGCTGGTTGATGGACGTTTTAGCACCATTGCGATGGCAATCAGCAGTATGATTGGTGATGTCAGTGGAATGATTTGTGATGGCGCTTCAAACAGTTGCGCGATGAAGGTGTCAACAAGCGCATCGTCAGCGTGGAAAGCCGTATTGATGGCCCTGGATAATACAGCAGTAACCGGTAATGAAGGGATTGTGGCGCATGATGTCGAGCAATCTATTGCCAACCTGTGCGCACTCGCCAGTCATGCAATGCAACATACAGACCGGCAGATAATTGAAATTATGGCGCATAAGGCACGTTAAAAACATCTTTGCGATAAAGAACAGGAATATTTATTTATCCTGCGACTGAGGATAAATATAAAATAAGCTGATGTGCTACGCTAATCTGGCCTACTTTGGACTGCAATATATTGAATTGCGATACGTTGTAAGCCAGATAAAGCGTTTATCCCGCACCTGACATAGAATGCGAATTCGCTTCGGCACACTTAAGGTCACATGCGTCGCAATCGCAACTCGAATTTTTTATAGTATATCTTTTTGAATGGTCAAGTGTTATCCATTTCATACATGACCAGCGAATGGTGTTTTTGTGTAATATATCAATTATCTGTTGTGTAAATTCTTGTTCAGGATATTTTTCCGGCTCAACACTGATATCAAGAGTATAGTGAACATCGCAAAGTAATTCGTTAATCATATCTATTTTATCAATAAGCTCTATATGATAATTCTGGAATTGTGCTCTGGCAATGAATCGTCCTTTATCGTCTTTATAACTCATTTCGATATTAAAAGCATTGCCTGTCTTAGTCATCATCTCAGTGAATGAGACATCTTCTGCTAATACAATGCTTAGGCATCTTTCGTATTGTCGCATCACTTTTTAATTTCCATTGTTAAGTACAAATTGTTCTATTTTTTTTGAAAAAAATCCGTTTTTTTATAATCGTTCACTGTTGAGTGATTACAGCTACTGTATTGATCGCCTGTTTTGCCATCATTCTGCCAGTTGCAGATGGGGCAGATCTCAAAAAAAGCCTCTTCTTTGCTGGCGAACACGAAATACCCACAAGCTTTGCAGCTTATACCAGATATTAATATGTTGTTTTCCATACCCTAATTATCCTTAAATTCGCACAACGAGATTGTACGCATTTACGCTAAATAATTAGCATGGTAATTATAAGGTGTGTGATTTGTCTCTGGTTTTTGACCAATGTGAGGGTGTGGGGAGGCCGGAATAGGGGGAATTTCCGGCCTTATTGATCAGGCTGTTTCTTCTTGCTCCTGTCGCGCAGCAGCCGAAGCGACAATAGCTTCCAGCTCGCTTAACATCTCGTCATAACCGAATTGCGCAGGCTTGCGCGGGGTCTGTTCCCTGATGGCGGTTTTCTTTGTTGACTGGCTTTTTTTCGCCGATTTTTTACCCATTGTCATTTCCTTTGATGGTGACCAGACCGATTAATTTACCAGTAAAACGCCTTTTGGCGTAATGGTATAGAGTGGAGTGTTAACCAGGTCACGAATTACAGAGGGAGATGTGCAGAATTATCTTATTCAGGACCGATCGTTGCCAAAACGTCAATATGCTTTTTGGTTATTTATATGTACAAGATTTATTGCGGGGATTTTGCTCGCTTACACGTATTAAAACAGTGATTATTAACTTTGTTTACGCGTTTAGGACAAGTTAAACAATAGGTTATATCTTTACCTAGCGCCAGAATCATAATTGATTCATATTCAGTATTTTTCTCGGTAAAATTGGTACTCATACCAAAAAAATCCTCATAAGTAGACATTATTTATTTCCCTTTTATGATTTTCATTCAACAAGGTGAAAAAGAATTTAGCGTAATATCACTGGCTGTTTATTATAAATAAAATATGCGGTGATCTTTTAGGGAAATCTATCGGGGAAATACCTGATTTTTTGCAGGTGTTTAATAAGTAATGGGCTGCCCCTGTGATTAACCACAGCTTCGCAGGGGCATAGATACAAAATCAACTGCTGGCTTTTGCTTCTTCTGGCATCAATGGTTGTGGTCCGCCAGGGCGGTATTGTTTGGGCGTTAAGTAGACCAGAAACGCACCAAACAGTATTGCACCACTCAGGATATACAAGGCCAGAAATGAGCTGTTAGTGGTATCGCGTACCCAGCCGATCAATATTGGTGCAACAAAAGATGCAATACTGCCGAAGGTACTGATTAAGCCAAGGCCAGCTGCCAGTGCCGCCCGTGACATAAACTGGGGGGGTAGCAACCAAAACATCGACAATGCTGCAGATGAACCCATTCCCAGTACTGTTAATCTGCTAACTATTTGAAATTCAATATGTTGTAGTGGTTGTATGAGGCTGATAAGCGTAGCGCATCGTTTACCATCAGCCTCACTTCATCTTTTTAAAGATAATTTTCACAGCGCACACGCCGGATTTCTGATGGTGTTAATCACCGCCGTAAAACTTTTCAGGGAACACATCCCCTGGCTGTTGGTTTCCTGGCAGCCATTCACCGTTAATGGCACTTTTCCGGGAGGCGTGGTCATGGATAACCGCGTCACATTACGCATCTGTTGTAACGTTTGATACACCAACGAAACCTGAATCCAGTCGGTGTTATCGGTTGCCCGGTGCCAGCGTTCAAAAACCAGTTCACCACCAGGCGGAGTATTATCGGGTTGGCCGGGTAATGTCCAGCTCATCCCAAGCGCTCCACCGAGATTGGCAAGATTCGTATCATGACCGGCAATAAACAGCAGTGATGTGGGAAGTGAAATCCCTGCCATCTGCTTACCCGCATGACCCGGTGTCAGTGTGGCGATAATCAGATCCAACAGCGGAGTGGCACGACTGCTGGCGACTTCCGGGGTACGTTGCAACAGATCAAACTGGGCATTATGCAAACTCAGCAACTGTTGCCACTGCTCTGAATTCTTAATCCGCCCCCATCCTGGATCTGCCATTCCCTGAGCTTGCTGTAAAAGAAAGATCTCGCTAACGGTTGAGGCCAATCCCCACGCGCCGCTAAATGAGACATTCCGTTTGCTGACTTCCAGTTCAGAGGGCAGCGCTTCTGGTAATGTGCAGCGTTTCTCTTGTTGGCAAAGGGGAGATTCCCGTAAATTAAGTACATCAGCAAGCGTTGTAAAAGCAGGCTGATACTGTTTATTTAATGCTTCAATACTACCTCCCGCTTGCTTAAGTATGGCTGCGCGCACCGTGGGTTTATCCAGTTGGCAATGTCCGGTTTTCAGTGGGTTAAAAAGAGGATCAGTCTGCCGGAGATTTTGCTGAACATGAACGGGGAGCGCGCAATGTGGTGCCAGCGCAGAGATAAAGGCTTCGCCTGTTTTACGTGTACGCTCGTCAGTGTCGGCAATCACGGCAACCTGCTTTGCAGACGGGCACTGTGCTGCGTTTATCAGGCCTTCGGAAATTAACCGTTGGCGTTGATAATCTCCCAGCAACGAAATGAGTTCGCCACCACGCGGGGTTAACCAACCCAGCGGAACAGACCATTGCGGCCAGGTATCAGGGGTAACATTTTGCATTAGTGGGGTGAGTTTAGTGGGGGCCCTCACTCCGTGACGGCTGACGATAACCACACTCTGTAGTTGCAGGCCATCGTTTTGCTCTGCACGAGTGGGAAATGCTGCTAATAACGTCATCACACAGATAATGCGGATAAGTGATGCAGACATCTTAATATCTCCTTAATCCCTGACGCTTTTCACTAACACCATCTGGAGCGCAGGGTATCATTTATTGCCCTGTTCCCAGGCAAGGTCATCACTCTTTTTGTTGCGTTCAGGTCATGGTGGTGTTGCCGTTTATCCTGATATTCGGTTGGCGTTATCCCAAAGTGCTTACGAAATACGGCAATAAAGTAAGATACACTTTTATAACCGCATAATATTGCTGTCTTTTTGACAGCGTAATCGTCGCATCGTAATAGCTTTAACGCCTGCTGCATTCTGCATTCAGTGAGTAACTGCGAGTAAGTCGTCTGCTCGGCCTGCAATTTTTTCTTTAATAAGCTTGGGCTCATTAATAATTCACTTGCT
This sequence comes from Escherichia fergusonii ATCC 35469, assembly GCF_000026225.1. Taxonomy (NCBI): domain Bacteria; kingdom Pseudomonadati; phylum Pseudomonadota; class Gammaproteobacteria; order Enterobacterales; family Enterobacteriaceae; genus Escherichia; species Escherichia fergusonii. The sequence goes on along the minus strand of NC_011740.1, from coordinate 3,115,743 downwards.
ATTAATGTTAGTGACCAGTCATTGGCAATATTGCTGTTGATGACAGCACAAACGCGAGTTGTAATATCTGGATGCAATATGCGCATTAATAACGGAATAAAGTTCTGATCATCGAGAAACAGCGACATCAGGGCCAGCATTAACGAACGCTTACGCAGTTTTTCAGCGCAGGAGAGGTCACTTTTGTGTGACAGATTTGCCGCATATTTAAATATAGCGATATCAGGACATTTTCGAATAATAAAAGGTGAATTATGAGCTTTATAGCTATGTATTAAGGAATCTGAATTTAATGCGGAAACCAATAACGAAATTGTTTTTTGGGTAATTAGTGCAACATTTTCAAGTTCGCCATAGTGAGTGATGGTTAGTTGCCTTGGATCAACAAATATTAGATTTCCGGGAGCGATGGTGATTTTGTTACCATCATTAAAGGTAAGTATTGTTTCGTTGATGCTACAGATAATTACGCCGGGGTATGTATTGTTTTTCATAATCTTTAAAATAGCAGCAATGTATAAAGATAGTGACATTTCCATGTGCGTATAAACTTATTGTCTTTAACTTAACACATGTACCAGAGCAATATACAACAAAACATAAAGGCTATTTTTATATTAACGTTGACACTCTCCCCAGATGGAATACGTAAGTACAACTAAAGTTCAGAACTGCAAGTACGTCCAGATAAAGCCTGTGATATGGCTAAAAATGCTATATCTGTAGCTAAAAGTGATGCGTGCGTGACAGTATTAGTTATTAATTACGATCCGTTATGATGAGCTTGATAACTGTTAAAGAATATATTCACGAGGACTAACTATAGTGACTACGTTGGCATTTTTCAGGCAAAAAAAACCCGGCATAGGGGACCGGGAAGAGGATAGTCTGCCGTCTACAGACTAATGAAACCGTTGCAACACTCCCTGTAGACACGGAAAGCTCAATTAAGATTTCATGTCTAGAAATATATCGTTAAGTAGACAAAATATCAGCTTGTTTTATATCGGGATTAGCTTCTGAAATGATTAAGAAAATGGATGCATTTACTTATTTTAGATGGCCTGCTATATATAATAGTCCTCCTGCATGAATGTCTTCCTACTAAATATGGCAGTTTTTAAATTACTCTACATGTATACTGTCATTTTGTAAGTATACTCAATATGCATTAGTCACGGGAATGAATTAAAAGGGTTTAAAATGGCGCATGTCTGTTCTGTCGTTCTGGTTTGTCGTTCCTTGGACATATACTATGAAAAAAAACATCTTAACATAATAAAAGACAGTCTCATTCTGATGGATGAGAAACTGGCATTTAGAATCCCACATAATTGTTCCTGGGTGCGTTCACTGGAAATAGATGAATGCATTGTGAGCAATTATCTACAACATATTCGCCACCCTGCGCAATATAGCGGCAAACATACCAGACATCGTCTACTCATCAATCACCAGCCACCGTTACCGCTGGTAAGGGCAATCTTTGACAGTTTTGACGCTGCAGAAACGTTGACACCGACGCTGAGTAATATGCTCTACTTCTCCTGTTTATCACTGTTTTCGATGCATGATGAGTTGGTGCCTCTGCTATTTAACAGTATCAACACCTTATCGGGGAAAGTGGAGCGAATAATTAGCGTCGATACTTCCAGACGCTGGTATCTGCGTGATGTGGCAGAAAAACTCTACACCAGTGAGAGCTTAATCAAAAAAAAGTTGCAGGACGAAAACACTTCTTTCAGTAAAATCTTACTGGCATCCCGAATGGCAAGAGCAAAAACTCTCCTTGAGCTTAATCAAATGCCATTAACGGTAATTGCTGAGAAATGCGGCTATAGCAGTACATCCTATTTTATCAATACTTTCCGCCAGTATTATGGCGTGACTCCTCATCAGTATAGCCATCGTTCGGCGGTGTCGTTCGTATCCTTGTGTTAAGCCAGCGTATTTCAGTGCCGTGATAGTGGGAATAATCAAATTAGCACTCCTCGGCATCACTGCGATCTCAGTTTGTATGGTATTGCTCAATCTTATTCTTCATGGCTGGAGCGGTTTTTTCTTCCATTGTTGCCTGATTTGTCTGGGGCTTTTAGCTTCTTGCCTGGTCGTTAACAAAAATTAAGGCCGGTTTCCCGGCCTTGCAGTAACGCTACTCGTTATAAATTACGTCCGTTTTTTAAAGCGTGAGAATAGATGTTCCACGACGATAAAGAACACCGGAACGAAGTAGATAGCCAGTACGGTTGCGGCGAACATCCCGCCCATAACCCCAGTACCGACCGCATTTTGCGCGCCGGAACCTGCACCGTGGCTGATAACCAGCGGCAGTACGCCGAGGATAAACGCCAGCGAGGTCATCAGAATCGGGCGCAAACGCATCCGCGCCGCTTCGATAATTGCCTCAACGGGAGATTTTCCTTCTTTCTGCATCATTTCTACGGCAAATTCAACTATCAGAATGGCGTTTTTCGCAGCCAGCCCGATAGTGGTCAGTAGCCCCACCTGGAAGTAAACGTCGTTACTTAAGCCGCGCAAGTCGGTTGCCAGTAATGCACCAATCACCCCTAGCGGAACGACTAACATCACTGAGAACGGAATTGACCAACTTTCATATAAGGCAGCCAGCGCCAGGAACACCACGATTAGCGAGATGGCATACAGCATCGGGGCCTGGTTGGTGGATAATTTTTCCTGATAGGAAAGTCCGGTCCAGGAATAACCCACGCCAGCGGGTAGTTTTGCGACCAGCGAGGCCATAAAATCCATCGCTTCACCGGTACTTTTCCCGGCAGCGGCTTCCCCCAGAATCTCCATTGATGGCAAACCATTGTAACGTTCAAGACGGGGAGAACCGTAAGTCCACTCAGTAGAGGAGTAGGCTGAAAGCGGTGCCATTGCCCCGGAGGCGTTCCTGACATACCACTGGTTAATGTTGTCCGGCAGCATACGGAACGGTGTACCAGCCTGCACATACACTTTTTTCACGCGCCCCTGATTCAGAAAGTCGTTTACATAGCTACTACCAAAGGCGGTGGAAATCGTCTGGTTGATATCCGAGAGCGACACGCCCATCGCTTCCGCTTTTGCCGCATTGACATTAACACGGAACATCGGCGTATCTTCCAGACCATTGGGTCGCACACCTGTGACCTGATCCGGGGCTTGTGCTGCCATTGCCAGCAGTTCATTTCGTGCCTGCGTCAGTTTTTCATGCCCCAGGTTACCGTTGTCGAGTAGCTCCATATCGAAACCGGAAGCTGTACCCAACTCTGCCACGGCGGGCAGGTTGAAGGGGAAAACCACCGCTTTATTTATGGCACTTAAGGCAACCATCGCCCGCTGAATGATCCCGGTAACTGAGTTTTCTTCGCCGACACGCTCAGACCACGGCTTGAGGCTGATAAACGCCAGGCCGTTGTTTTGCCCCTGACCACTGAAACCAAAGCCGCCTACGGTGAACACCGATTCAACATTATTTTTTTCTTTGGTGAGATAGTAATCGGTGATTTCATCCAGCACTTTACTGGTGTTGACCATGGTTGAACCGGAAGGTAGCTGGGCGGTGGTCATCAGCACCCCCTGGTCCTCTTCCGGCAGGAATGACGTCGGTGTACGTAAGAACAGCACCGCCATACCCGCAACAATCAACAGATATACCACCATATAGCGTCCTGTGGTGCCCAACAGGCGTCGGGTACTGTCGGTATAATGATTCGTGGAAGCCTCAAACAGACGGTTGAAGCGGGCAAATAAGCTGTTGCCCGTGGTCACCTCTTTGGTCGGTTTAAGCAATGTGGCACAAAGTGCAGGAGTCAGGCTCATTGCGACGAAGACAGACAGCAGCATGGAGGAGATAAGCGTTATGGAAAACTGGCGGTAGATCTCCCCGGTTGCGCCACTCATGAAGGCCATCGGCATAAATACTGCGGAGAGCACCACCGCGATCCCCACCAGGGCCCGCTGAATTTGCCCCATCGATTTATGCGCTGCCTCTTTTGGGGCCAATCCCTCTTCTGAAATCACACGCTCGACGTTTTCTACGACCACAATGGCGTCGTCCACCAGTAACCCTATCGCCAGCACCATCCCGAACATGGTGAGTGTGTTGATGGTAAATCCGACCGCCGACAAGATAGCGAAGGTGCCGAGAATAACGACAGGCACGGCGATGGTAGGGATCAACGTTGCCCGGAAATTTTGCAGGAACAGATACATTACGAGGAAGACGAGGATAATTGCCTCGATCAACGTTTTGAATACTTCCTGAATGGAGATCTGGATAAACGGTGTGGTGTCGTAGGGATAAACCGTTTTCAGACTGGCCGGAAACCAGGCGGACAGGCGATCTAATTCACTTTTCACTGCTTTGGACGTGTCCAGTGCGTTGGCCCCGGTTGCCAGTTTAATCGCGATCCCGGCTGCTGGTTTGCCGTTGTAGCGGGCGACGGTGGAGTAATCTTCTGCCCCCAATTCTACCCTTGCCACGTCGCGCAGCAGCACCTGTGAACCATCCTGCTGGACTTTAAGCAGAATTTTGCCGAACTCCTCCGGGCTTTGCAGACGCGTTTGCACAATGATGGAAGCATTCAGTTGCTGGTCAGCTGCCTGAGGCATTCCCCCTAACTGACCGCCGGAAATCTGGTTATTTTGGATCTTGATTTGCGAAATAACGTCCTGCGGTTCCAGGTTGTATTTATTGAGTTTCTGCGGATCCAACCAGATACGCATGGCATATTGCGAACCGAACAGTTGCACACTACCCACCCCGGCGGTACGACTGAGGGGGTCTTTAATATTAGACGCGACATAGTCAGCAATATCGTATTGATTCAGGCTGCCATCATCGGAGATAAACGCCGCAACCATCAAAATATTGCTGCTGGATTTATCCACACTGATACCCTGCTGCTGCACTTCCTGTGGCAAAGAAGGCATTGCTAATTGCAGCTTGTTCTGTACCTGCACCTGGGCGATATCTGCCGAAGTCCCTGTTTCAAAGGTCAGGGTAATTTGGGCGTTACCCGCCGCATCACTGGTGGAAGACATATACATCAAGCCATCAAGGCCGGTCATATTCTGCTCAATGACCTGTGTCACTGAGTCTTCAACAGTTTGCGCATCGGCCCCCGGATAGGTTGCGCTGACAGTGATCGTCGGCGGCGCAATCTGCGGATATTGCGCCACCGGCAAGTTCATAATGGCGATCCCGCCTGCAAGCATCAAAATAATTGCAAGTACCCATGCAAACACCGGGCGCTCAATAAAATAGTTAGCCATGAAAATCCCCTTAATGCCTGCAACGTTACTGTTTAGCCGGGTTGCTGGCCGTGTTCTCGTCGGAGGATATTGCCTGGGCTTTTATACCTGGACGGATCCGTTGTAGCCCAGAGACGATCACCCGATCCCCAGGTTGTAATCCTGCCGTGACCAACCACTGATTGCCGATAGCTTTTACCGCGTTAATCTCGCGCTGCTGGACAACATCGTCTTTATCGAGAATTAATGCTGTCGCTTTCCCCTGAGCGTTATGCGTTACCCCTTCTTGCGGCACCATTAGCACATTCTGGCGACTGCCTTCATCGAGCAGGGCAGTGACGTACATACCGGGTAACAGATCGCCATTCGGGTTAGGGAAGATTGCCCGCAACGTTACGGAGCCAGTGGTCTCATCGACAGTAGGATCAGAAAACTTCAGGGTGCCAGTCTGGGCATAGCGTTTGCCATTTTCCAGATTTAGCGCCACTGGTGTTTGTCCTTTTACCTGCTGTATTTGCCCGCTGGCGATTTCCTCTTTCAGGCGCAGAAATTCTTGTACAGATTGAGTTAGATCGACATAAATCGGATCAAGCCGCTGCACTGTCACCAGGGCTTCGCTCTGATTTGCCGTCACCAGTGCCCCGACGGTGACTGACGATTTCCCGCTTATCCCGGTAATAGGTGACGTCACATTGGCGTATTTGAGGTTGATTGCCGCTTGCTCGACATCCGCTTTTGCCACGGTAACATTGGCTTCGGCTTCATTAAGCTGGCTACGCGCATTGTCGTAATCCTGACGGCTGACATAATTTGAGTGCAGAAGGGAGGACTGACGGTTAAAGGTTAACCGCGCGTTACTGGCGGCCGACTGCGCCTTGGCCAGGTTACCTTTGGCTGAGTCGAGGGCAGCTTTTAAAGGCGCCGGGTCTATCTGATAGAGTGAATCCCCCTGCTTAACTTTGTCACCTTCAATAAAATTACGTTTTACGATAATGCCGCCGACCTGTGGTCGTATCTCGGCAATTTCAAAGGGGACAGTTCTGCCAGGAAGCTCACTCGTAACGCTGACAGTGCCAGGAGTTATAGTGACAACGCCCACCTTTGGAAGGGCTGCAGAAGTATTTTCAGCGGGCTTGTTATCGCAAGCGGTGAGCATCGTGGTGCAGACCAACAACGGTATCAGCAGTTTTATCTTTTTGTTCATCATGTTCCTTGAATAACGGATAGCTTGCTTAATAGTCTGATTATTTGAACTTAGTTTGCAGAACAGGGGCATGACCGTTACTGTTTGGACAGGTGGATGATTAACCAGAGATAAACATCCACCCGGCGACATAAATAATGCTGGCTGCTCCAGCCTGAAACATCTTTAAATATTTTCGGTTCCCTCCCATTTATGCCCGTTAATCAGTTTTGTCACTATTTCCTTAGTGGCTAATTCTGATAATTATGTGGCTAAAAATAGGATGAAATACCCAGCGTAACAATATCGCTCATTCTTCTAAGCTTTAACTTGTACATAATATTGAATTTCTGAATCTTTAGCGTCTGTTGAGAGATGTTGAGCGCTGAAGTAATATTGCTTTCGTTTTTGTTTTTGAGAATCAGTTGCATAATCTTAAACTGATTGTGAGAAAAGCAAAGTTGGTCGTTTTTATGGTGTAATGGTTTGCCATAAATAATTTCAGTAAGATTCTTAAGACTTTCGTTGCGGTTGATAAAGTAAATCGGGGCGTTACTTTTTAGTTTGCTGATATGGTAGGGCGCTAAGATGATGATTCTTTCCGCATTGAGACTGGCGAGAAACTCCATCGATTCTTCGTCAAGGATGTGGTTATGATAGGTATCAATAACGACTTTGAATGGCATGTCAGATATATTATTGATATCATAAAGATTATTGATTTTTATCACTTTACGATCATCTTTTAAATTCATTAATCCGTGTAACAGAAAAGAATCTTTCGTCATGAGAAAAATCATAACTTACTCCTTAGCTATTTTGACTGCGAACATGTGGTCCATTAAGATTTATAACATCCTGATTTTAAACATTGTTCTCTATAGCAAGCATTGATGACATCATGGCGGTGGATTAAAAAACCACACCATTAACACTAATCAAGATCGACGGATTCTCCATTCCACACTCCATATAATCGTCCTAAGTAAAATTCCTGGTTGTAAACAGTTTGTAAACATTAAGGCTGATGTTATTAAAGAGGAAAATTAAAAACTCAGTTGCGGACTCTTACTCAGGAATAAGTTATCATTTGATTATTTGTCGTTATCATTGCATTTCACTACACTGAAAGTGTAATCCGAGTAATTATCGAGTCTCCTTTTTTATTTTTGGCTGGCAAACAGGATTGCCAGCTTTTTTTCATAATATTTGTTCATTATTTTAATTAAATGTTGCTTAAGCGAGGTGATATCTCGCAATGGTCATACTATAACGCTGCCATTCCTTGCAAACTCTTCTTAATCTCGACTGAATAAATAGCCTCGAGATGCATACTACGTAGTGTAAAACCTTAGACTTAAAGTTGGACAATATCAGCCAGGATAATGTTTGCTTTGGCTATATTGGTAATTGTTGGCGTAGAAAGATAATAACATCATTATGTTAGGCAGTAGGCGCGGGCATTATATGACGAAGCATAATGTTTCAGTAAGCTCATAGTCACATAGCGTGACCATGAGCTTAAAAATGAAAAAATGATATGAATTTTTCTATTTTTATAAAGCGATTATGATTTGGCAAATAACTGGGAGAAACTGAACAAACTAACCGCACTAATCACCAGTTCAATGCCGACCAGGGTGGAAACCATCGTCACAGACATCAGTGGTGTTGCCCCAAGGAATAACCAGGCGATCAGAATATCCAGAATACCAATGATGAGTTGTAGCCAGCTGCCTTTAACATGACGAAAGCGATACCAGCCCATCAAACGAATAATCCCCCCGACGCAGAACAATCCGGCCAGGAAGGCGGCAATTGCGAAGATACCGACTTCTGGTGCTCGCAGGAAAAAGTAACCAATAAGCAGATAGGCAATCGCGACCAGAAAACCGCCAACTACCGGCCAGAAATTATGCTGTCGATGAGTGAAAAGTCCAACCATTAAGGCAAGACCGGCACAAATTAACAGAATTCCAACAATAATGCTTATTATATCACCTGAGACAAAGGGGAAACTGAGACATAAAACACCGGCAATGAACATTAATATCGATATCAGCCTGATCGTTGTTTTGTGCTTGTTGAGCATATTTGAATCAAAATTTATTATCGTTTTTTTATCAACGTTTAACATAAAGCCTCCGCGCCATATTTTTTAAATAATAACTGTTATAAATCTATGCCAAAATGCAGGTTGAGAATGCCCCTTGTTTTATAAAAAATTCCTAAACAAATTACTTAGTATATTATTATTGCTTTGAAAAATAAGGATTTTTATATTTTGTTGGTATTGCCATCAACATGACAGTCTGCAGATTCCAGGTTATAACTCGTAATGTCGAATTGGTTACAGATGGCTCTTCTACTTTTTAATGAGGATATTACGATGAAAAAAGCAATTAGCATTCTTCTTGGTGGTCTACTCCTGATGCCGGTAATCAGCAATGCCGCAGAAACCCAAAAAGCAGCTGATAACCAAAAACCGGTTAATAGCTGGACATGTGAAGACTTCCTGGCTCTGGATGCTACTTTCCAACCAACTGCTGTTGGTTTTGCTGAAGCGCTGAACAAAAAAGATAAGCCTGAAGATGCTGTAATGGATGTTCAGGGTATCGAAACTGTAACACCTGCTATCGTTCAGGCATGTACTCAGGACAAAAAAGCCAGCTTTAAAGAAAAAGCACAAGGTGAATGGGCAAAAATTAAGAAAGATCTCTGATTTAGCCGGAATTAATAATGGTATTTCGACAGGAGGAGCATCCATGCATATTATGGATACCCTCTTGCCTGGACGTCATTCTTGAACGGATAGGTAACGATATGAAAAGTCTGTCTCTGCGTAAAACGCTGGTTTTCCTTGGTGCAGTTGCTGCTCTTTCCCTGGCTAATGCGCAATCTGCGCTGGCGGCCAGTGAAATGCCAAAAGATATGAGCTGCCAGGAATTTATCAACCTGAATCCAAAAGCCATGACTCCGGTTGCCTGGTGGATGTTACACGAAGAAACTGTGTATAAAGGTGGCGATACAGTGACATTAAATGAAACTGATCTCACCCAAATCCCACAAGTCATTGAGTACTGCAAAAAAAATCCGGAAAAAAATCTGTATACCTTTAAAGAGAAGAATGCCAACGTCTTACCAAACTAAGGTAAGCCACCAGAAAAGTCACTGCCTGTCATCAGCGCGGGCAGTTTCTTTTTTGGGCTACAACTTTATATTTTATACAACTTACCCAAACCCTTGGTTAAATACTCAGATTGAGTCATAAAATGACCGATGAATTTATTCTCCGCATTTGTCTTGCGGGCCTGGTCAGTGGCATTATAGGTGTTGAACGACAAATAAGAGGAAAAGGGGCCGGGTTAAGAACTCATGTATTAATTGGCATGGGCAGCGCCTTATTTATGATTGTCTCTAAATATGGCTTTGCCGATGTATTAGCTCTGGATCATGTCGGGCTTGATCCCAGTCGTATAGCTGCTCAGGTGGTTACCGGTGTAGGTTTTATTGGTGCTGGTAATATTATTGTCCGTAACCAAAATATCTCCGGTTTAACAACCGCTGCCGATATCTGGGTAACAGCATCTATCGGTATGGTGATTGGTAGTGGAATGTATGAGTTGGGGGTGTATGGCTCGATAATGACGCTACTGGTGCTGGAAGTTTTGCATCAAATCACGTCCCGCTTTATGAATAAAACCTGGCACTTACAATTAACATTAGCAGATATTGAAACAGCAAGCATAATAGCATGGTTCAAAAATCATCATATAAAATCACGTATTGTATCGCTCCAGGAAACTGCAACTAATGACATCATGACAGTTGATATTACTCTTACAGCACGAACTTCCATTGATGATATTATGCAAGAATTGAAAAATATTCCTGGCGTGCAAAGTGTTTCGATCAGTTGATAGTGTTCCCTTGCAGCTTATTACGACAGTTGAAGTTAATGATTTGGGCGTGGCATAGGCCACTCCCTTTTTTTTAAATAAGATAGCTCACGTGCGGGTACTTTATCAGCTCCGTAATTCTTCTTAAATTCAGGATCATCATCACGCTATGTTTATGACAGTAGAATGTTTTGAGTGAAATCTGCATTTTCTGCAGAATATCTTCTGTTTGCATCTGCTGTGCAATATAACTCAACACCTGATGTTGCTTACGGGAAAGCATGATGTCAGCTTCCGGGGCAGGGCACAGACCGCGATTGACCAGTACCATAAAATCTATCAGCGAAATGTTGCGTAAAACGAACGTCACGGGAATATCGCCCAGGCATCTTTTGATAATAAAAGGGGAAAAAACAATGACCTGTTCCGGTCTTAGCTGTTTGATTTTTTCCGCCATGGCCGAGTGAAATACGTTGTTCATTAAAGTATCAATGATTATATGGCAATGTTGATGCAACACTAAGTCAATGTCATCTTCATCCTGAACGTGAACAACCTGGCTCTTATTGAGCAAAAATGTAATAGCATTAAATAAAACAGTGTCCTTTGTGATAACCAAAAACATGACCGACTCCTGTTGCAGTTCATTCTTTCTCATTTGCGGTTAATTTTTTAAATTGTGCTTAGATCCTCTTTGGCATTTTTATCTAAAAACGGATACCTGATGAGGTATCCGTTGAGTCTAATGACAAACATGTGATTGCCTGATGCGCCACGCTTATCAGGCCCGAAGGGTATCTGCAATATCATATTGAATTTGCAGATCCTGGCAGGCCAAATAAGACCTTCATGCTGCATCTGACATGAAACAGCGAACGAGTTTCTATACTCGTCATACTTCAAGTTGCATGTGCTGCGTCTGCGTTCGCTCACCCCAGTCACTTACTTATGTAAGCTCCTGGGGATTCACTCGCTTGTCGCCTTCCTGCAACTCGAATTATTTAGAGTATGATCTGTTATTTAATTAATTCCGGAGTAACAGAACTCACGTTTTCGCCGTAATACGGCGCACCCCAACCTGGTTCAGGCCAGAAGGCACCATAGCCGTAATCCCATAAGTTGTAAGTGGTATTCACGGTTTCAACCATGCGCCAAATCTGAATCCCTTGAATATTCAGATTAACGAAATCGTAAGGAACTTTGTTGATAAAGCCCTGTTGTTCACCTTGAATAGTGCCCAGCACGGTAACGTAATGATTGCGGTAGTTTACCGGGTCAAGGAAACCATTCTGTTTAGCCAGAATACGCCCCTGATAGTTGGCATCGAGTTCAGGTTTGGCATAACGGTCTAAAGGTAAAACGGCAATTTCCAATAATGTGTCATTTTTGGAGTTGATCACATTTATAACTTTACCGCCAAAGCGAGCCTGTTGACCTACATATAAATTTGGCTGGTTGTGGACAGCAACGAAACTTTTCTGGATATCGGGTTGGTTATTACCTTTGATATTCTGTGGAATAGAACTACAGGCAGCCAGCAATAATGACAGGCTGATGATAAGCGCACCTTTTGTTTTGTTCATGTTACTGTCCTTTTCAACGTCAACAAATGATATGCAAATAATAGGATTTTTTCGGTTAATTTCTCAGTTTAATGAGCGAAATAGCCGATAGTGGTATTTTTTGGTCTAATTGTATTTTTATATACAGATTGATGATCGAGGAGAGGGAATATATTAACGTCTGGTTTTATACCCTGCTAATTATTAGACAGGATATATTGATGTGTTGTCATGAATAAAAAGACACAGGGTTTGTATCCTGGGAAACTGCCATAATTGGTCAACCAATAATGTGATCTAAGCCTCATTTTACATCATTAACACCAACATCAATGCCCGTCAGATAGCCTGCATTGCCTGTAATTGTGATTTGGTTAACCAATTTTGACTTCAAGGTTGACATGTCTGACCAAAAAGTGGAACTTATACGTCATCTCGTCCGGCACGACGCTATAAGTACGTCGAAAGACCCGGCTATCTAATCAATCTGGGGATCTACTGACACCCCACCACGTGAAGAGGAAAAATCATGGAACAGACCTGGCGCTGGTACGGCCCAAATGATCCGGTCACTTTAGCTGATGTACGTCAGGCGGGCGCGACTGGCGTGGTTACCGCTTTGCACCATATCCCGAACGGGGAAGTGTGGTCAGTAGAAGAGATCCTCAAACGCAAGGCGATCGTTGAAGACGCAGGCCTGGTGTGGTCTGTTGTGGAAAGTGTGCCAATTCACGAAGATATCAAAACTCATACTGGCAACTATGAGCAGTGGATCGCTAACTATCAGCAGACTCTGCGCAACCTGGCGCAGTGCGGCATTCGCACCGTGTGCTACAACTTCATGCCGGTGCTCGACTGGACCCGTACTGACCTCGAATACGTGCTGCCAGACGGCTCCAAAGCTCTGCGCTTCGACCAGATCGAATTTGCTGCATTCGAACTGCACATCCTGAAGCGTCCAGGCGCGGAAGCGGATTACACCGAAGAAGAAATTGCTCAGGCCGCTGAACGCTTCGCCACTATGAGCGACGAAGACAAAGCGCGTCTGACCCGTAACATCATTGCCGGTCTGCCGGGCGCGGAAGAAGGGTACACCCTCGACCAGTTCCGTAAGCACCTGGAGCTGTACAAAGATATCGACAAAGCCAAACTGCGCGAAAACTTTGCGGTCTTCCTGAAAGCCATTATTCCGGTTGCCGAAGAAGTTGGCGTGCGTATGGCTGTTCACCCGGACGATCCGCCGCGCCCGATCCTCGGCCTGCCGCGCATTGTTTCCACCATTGAAGATATGCAATGGATGGTTGATACCGTAAACAGCATGGCGAACGGTTTCACCATGTGCACCGGTTCTTACGGTGTGCGTGCTGACAACGATCTGGTTGATATGATCAAGCAGTTCGGTCCGCGCATTTACTTCACCCATCTGCGTTCCACCATGCGTGAAGATAACCCGAAAACCTTCCACGAAGCGGCGCATCTGAACGGTGACGTTGATATGTACGAAGTGGTGAAAGCGATTGTTGAAGAAGAACACCGTCGTAAAGCGGAAGGCAAAGAAGACCTGATCCCAATGCGTCCGGATCACGGTCACCAGATGCTGGACGACCTGAAGAAGAAAACCAACCCAGGTTACTCCGCGATTGGTCGTCTGAAAGGCCTGGCCGAAGTTCGCGGTGTCGAAATGGCGATCCAGCGCGCTTTCTTTAGCCGTTAATATCCACCGGCATGGCTGCGCGCCGTGCCGGTTCCTTCTTCCTTGCCGTCACTCTCTGAAGACGGATTCTGGAGTTTACGATGACTACTATTGTTGACAGCAATCTGCCGGTTGCCCGCCCGTCATGGGATCATTCTCGTCTGGAATCACGCATTGTGCATCTCGGTTGCGGGGCGTTTCACCGCGCGCACCAGGCGCTGTACACCCATCACCTGCTGGAAAGCACGGATAGCGACTGGGGGATCTGCGAAGTTAACCTGATGCCAGGCAACGACCGTGTGCTGATCGAAAACCTGAAAAAACAGCATCTGCTGTACACCGTAGCGGAAAAAGGCGCAGAAAGCACCGAGCTGAAAATTATTGGCTCGATGAAAGAAGCGCTGCACCCGGAAATCGACGGTTGTGAAGGTATTCTCAACGCGATGGCGCGTCCGCAGACGGCGATTGTCTCCCTGACGGTCACAGAGAAAGGTTATTGCGCCGATGCGGCGAGCGGTCAGCTGGATCTCAATAACCCGCTGATCAAGCACGATCTGGAAAACCCGACTGCGCCGAAGTCCGCGATTGGTTACATCGTTGAAGCTCTGCGTCTGCGTCGTGAAAAAGGGCTGAAAGCGTTTACGGTGATGTCCTGCGACAACGTGCGTGAAAACGGCCATGTAGCGAAAGTTGCCGTTCTGGGGCTGGCTCAGGCGCGTGATCCGCAGCTGGCTGCATGGATTGAAGAGAATGTCACCTTCCCGTGCACCATGGTTGACCGCATCGTTCCGGCTGCGACGCCAGAAACCTTACAGGAAATTGCTGACCAGCTGGGTGTTTATGACCCGTGTGCCATTGCCTGCGAACCGTTCCGTCAGTGGGTGATTGAAGATAACTTCGTTAATGGTCGCCCGGACTGGGATAAAGTGGGCGCACAGTTCGTTGCAGACGTTGTGCCGTTCGAAATGATGAAGCTGCGTATGCTGAACGGCAGCCACTCTTTCCTGGCGTACCTCGGTTACCTCGGCGGCTATGAAACCATTGCCGACACCATGACTAACCCGGATTATCGCAAAGCGGCCTTTGCCCTGATGATGCAGGAACAAGCGCCAACGCTGTCGATGCCGGAAGGTACGGACCTGAACGCCTATGCGACGCTGCTGATCGAGCGTTTCAGCAACCCGTCTCTGCGTCACCGTACCTGGCAGATTGCGATGGACGGCAGCCAGAAGTTACCGCAGCGTCTGCTGGACCCGGTGCGTCTGCACCTGCAAAACGGCGGTAGCTGGTGCCACCTGGCGCTGGGTGTGGCTGGCTGGATGCGCTACACCCAGGGTGTGGATGAGCAGGGTAATGCTATTGACGTGGTTGACCCGATGCTGGCGGAGTTCCAGAAGATCAATGCGCAGTATCAGGGCGCAGACCGCGTGAAAGCGCTGCTGGGCCTGAGCGGTATTTTTGCCGATGATCTGCCGCAGAACGCCGACTTTGTTGGCGCGGTGACGGCGGCATATCAGCAGCTGTGTGAGCGCGGTGCGCGTGAATGCGTAGCGGCGTTAAACGCCTGAGATTAAACCCTTCACCCTCACTGGTCGATCAAATGAAGATTTGGTTGACCAGTTTCTCATTTTGGGGCGCACGTTCCGTGCCAATTCCCGATGCAAATGATATAGTTTGACATTGGTAGTCAACATAATATGGGCCTAAAGGCCAGTCATAATTTATTGAGTATGAACTCTTTGTTGGCTGGATCAGGCGTAAATACTGCTTTCGGCAATAATTCGATTAATCGCACCTAACGGACACAACATCATGAAATCAGGCACTTCTGCGCAAAGACCTTACCAGGAAGTAGGGGCGATGATCCGCGATCTCATCATCAAAACGCCTTATAAGCCCGGCGATCGCTTGCCACCTGAGCGGGAGATCGCTGAAATGCTTGATGTCACCCGTACCGTTGTGCGTGAAGCGCTGATCATGCTGGAAATTAAAGGCCTGGTGGAAGTCCGTCGGGGTGCCGGGATCTACGTCCTCGATAGCGACAGTGAACAGGTAATCGATACGCCAGATGTCAATGTTTGTAATGATGCCGGTCCGTTTGAATTACTACAGGCACGCCAGTTGCTGGAGAGTAATATCGCCGAGTTTGCCGCTTTACAGGCCACCCGTGAAGATATTGTTAAAATGCGCCAGGCGTTGCAACTGGAAGAGCGTGAACTGGCTTCCAGTGGACCGGGAAGTAGTGAAAGCGGCGATATGCAATTTCATCTCGCTATTGCAGAAGCGACGCACAATAGCATGTTAGTTGAATTGTTCCGCCAGTCCTGGCAGTGGCGCGAAAATAATCCAATGTGGATTCAGGTGCATAGTCATCTTGATGATAGTCTGTATCGCAAGGAGTGGCTGAAAGATCACAAACAGATCCTCGCAGCATTAATCAAGAAAGATGCCCGAGCAGCAAAACTGGCGATGTGGCAGCATCTGGAAAACGTTAAACAGCGGCTGCTGGAGTTTTCTAATGTTGATGATATCTACTTTGATGGCTACCTGTTTGATTCCTGGCCACTGGATAAAGTTGACACCTGATAAATTTCAGACCATATGAAACCTTTGCTGAATATAGCGAAGGTTTTTTTATACGCTCTAAATTATTATTTAATAACGTTCTGATATATTAACCCTGAAATAATTTCATAATAAATACTTAGTATTTGGCAGATTGATGCGTATCAAAATAATATTCTATGTCTTCAGATTCGATTGTTATTTGTTGTATGTTGTGTTTTAAATAATAAAGCAGGCAACAGTTAGACGTAATACAATAAGATACTCAACGAGAGAAGGCTATGGCCAGCACCGATACCGTAACCCTGATATCATCGGTATTTTCTGCGGATGTGAGACATGTAATCGTCAAATCCGCTATAAATACATTGCCTTATGCAACCGTTACGGTGAATACCTCGAGCAGTTTTCATGAAGAGGACGTTGCTGGTACAAATTTAACTTTGTCATGCAATCAAATATCTTATGGTGGTTTGGTGACTGAACTTCAGCAAACTGCTTTTAATCAATACCATCTTGTCGTGCGACCCTGGTTGTGGATGCTGACACACCAGTCCCATAATCGTGTATTTCAGAATCTTACCTATCAGGAGATTATATATAAGATATTTGCAGAAAATGGTATTTCAGATTATACCTTTTTGTTTTGTTGTAAGGCGAAAAAACGACCGTTTTGCTTGCAGTATCAGGAAAGCGATTATCAATTTATTTGCCGCCTGATGGCAGAAGAAAAAGTTTGCTGGTTTTTCCGTTATCAACCCGGACGGCATATTTTACTGCTGGTACAAGATTATAATGCGTTAACATCTGTTGTGGGTAGCTTTAAGCTTAGCTATTCCACTTCCTGTCAGCATGAATTAAATATTATCTATAGCGTTAAAAAAAGTTTTTCTGTTATCAGCAACCCGATTAAAAAATTAAGCGGTAAAAGTCGCTGTGCGTTATTCCGCTCAGGATCTCGTTTTACCTTAACTCACCATGATAACGGATCATTAAACCGTGAGTGGTTGCTGACCCGTGTTACCCATATCTTTGATGGTCAGCACTACTACAATCATTTTACTGCCGTCACCAGTGCTACTTCTCACGAATCGACAGATTTGCCGTTTCAACCAGCAATCCCGCCACAAATAGCCACGGTCATGGCAGTTAGCGGAGAGGGCGTAACATTGGCGTTTATATGGGATGGTTGCCCCGCAGAACATACCATGGCGACACTGGCTAACAACTGCAACCTTCCCCTGACTGCGGGGCAAAAAGTGATAGTCTGCTTTATTGCTGGCGATCCTGATAAACCCTTCATTCTCGCTAAAATTCAATGAGTAAACACAACTCGCCGCTGGCGAAAAAGTTGCCGCACGCTAATAATAGCGGCAATGAACAGTGCCGCTGCTCCGCAAAGTGTGGCATCGACAATGGCTTGTGTGCCATTACCAAACATTGATGTTAATGCGGGGCCAATAATCTGCCCGACGCCGTAAGTTAATGTCACAAAACCTAACAGGTTAATCTTGCCTGGCACACTCAACTGACGAGCCAGAGTCATGACCAGCGATGTGGTGCCCATAAACGTGCCACCAAAGCCAATACTGCTTAAAATCAATAAGATGGGAGAACCGCTGGCAAGTGTTAGCAACACACAGATCCCTTGTACCAACAGGTTTGCGCTCAGGCAGGGCAGAACGCCCCAGCGCCTGGCAGCCCACAACCAGCCAAAGCATCCCGGCACCACGGATACGCCAACCAGAGTCCACAAATGTGCGGTAAGCAATGGAGAACCGGCATCTTTCGCCATTAAAGGGAGATAAGTGGCAACGATGATATAGCCAAATCCCGCCAGACCGTAAAGCAGTGCCAGCAACAGCCAATGCATCAGTTGGTGCTCTTTTTTTACCAGTGGTATAGGGGCAAGCGCTTGATGCTGACGGGGAATTAATACCATCAGCGCTATCAGCATCACCGCAGCCATGATGCTTGCTCCTGTCCATAAATCGCTGGCAGAAATCGCCAGATGCAAACCGGCGATAACGTACTCATTACCCAGAGCGATCCCTATACCTACACCAGAAAAAAGTGATGCAATAACAAACGGATGGCGTGTATGTTGCATAATTAATGTTGAGCCAAATATCAGCATACCGGCGCTTGCCACACCCGCAAAAAACCGCACTAGTGCCACTAAGATAAATTGTGTGAAGCAGGCCATGGCAAGGATTAATAATCCGCTAGCGAAAGCTGAAAGCAACAGTCCAGGACGTAGACGTGAGGGGAGGTGAAACAGGCTGAAGGAGAATAACAGGCTACCCACCAGATAACCCGCGTAGTTGATACTGGCAATCCATGAGAGCTGCGGGAATGTGAACAGATTTTCTGCCAGCATCACGGGAAGCAGTGGCGTATATAAAAAGCGCCCAATTCCCATTCCCAGCGTTAATACCAACATGCCAAACAGCGCATTCTTCAAAGAAAAAAGCTCTGTACCAGGCTGCACCTGATTCATATTTCACCTTATTCAGTTATGTAGTGAAACTTAAAAATAACATATCATTAACAATAAGCGAGGGCAGTCGTGACTAAAATGCAGTTTTGCGAGGAGACGAAGCGTTAGGGCTGGGGGAGAATTATCGGGCCGGGTGATAAGTTCTGGCCCGATAATGGGTTGAATTATGCTTCTTCGACACTTACCCGCATGGCGGCCAGCGCTTTTCGTGCCGCTTTGATGACCAGTTCACACTGTTCAATGGTCAGTGTCAGTGGTGGTTCAATACGGATCGTTTTAGCGTTGTTGAGTGTTCCGGCAACCAGTACTCGCTGGCGGAACATCTCGCTGGCAAAGTTGTAGCCGATTTCGTTATCGACAAATTCAATCGCCATCAACATCCCTTTGCCACGCGCTTCCTGTACCAGATCGGGATATTCCCGCGCCAGTTGACGGAAACCGTCCAGCAGCATGTCGCCTTTCTGTTCAGCCTGAGCCGGTAAGTTCTGCTCCAGCAACACATTGATGGTCGCCAGCGCTGCCGCACAGGCCAGCGGGTTGCCGCCAAAGGTGGTGGTGTGCAGGAACGGGTTATCGAACAGCACCGAGAACACCTCTTCGGTGGCGATGGTTGCGCCAATTGGCATTACGCCGCCGCCGAGCGCTTTGGCAAGGCAGAGGATATCCGGCTGCACGTTCTCATGCTCGCAGGCGAACATTTTGCCCGTGCGCCCCATACCGGTTTGCACTTCATCGAGGATCATCAGGGCGCCAAACTCATCACACAGCTTACGCACAGCGGTGAGATAACCTGGCGGCGGCAGAATGACGCCACCTTCGCCCTGAATCGGCTCGAGGATCACTGCGGCAACATCGTCACCGGTTTTTTTGCACTCGCTAAGAGCAGTACGCATGGCCTCGATATGACCAAACGGTACATGACGGAAACCCGGCAGCAACGGCATAAACGGCTTGCGGAAGGTCGATTTTGCCGTGGCCGACAGTGCGCCCAGCGATTTACCATGGAACGCGCCGCTGGTGGCTATAAAGGTAAACTTACCGCGCGGTGACTGGTACGCTTTCGCCAGTTTCAGTGCCGCTTCCACGGACTCGGTGCCGCTATTACAAAAGAAGCTGTATTTCAGTTTACCGGGCGTCAGTGCAGCAAGTGTTTTTGCCAGCATCGCCCGTAATGGATCAAGCAGTTCCTGGCTGTGCAGCGGTTGTTTCGCAAGTTGATTCTGTACGGCGGAAACCACAACTGGATTACGGTGCCCCACGTTGAAAATTCCAAAACCTCCCAGGCAGTCGATAAACTCCTGTCCCTGGGTGTCGACAAGCGTATTTAAACCTCCCGCTTGCCACTCTACGGCTCCGTAATCCCCGCCAGCGGTAACAGATTTGCGATACTCTAAAAATCCCGGATTGACATGCTCTTTAAAGTATTCAATCACCTCCCGGTTTAGTGCTTTCATCTCCTCATGATCAAGTGTTTGTTTCTCTATGAGATTAAGGGCGTGGGCGCTGCACGCTAAAGCCGATGCGCTCGAAGGTAACCTGTTCAAAATATGCTCCGGTGGCTCGCGTATCACATGATACCGATTTAAGTATTGCAGGGATTGCGCCACTCCGGTTGTGATCGTGAAAATCGGGATAAACAGCTTAAAAAGATACTTTGTTGCAACATTTAATGCCAAGTGTTAACAATTGGGTGTTTTTAAATCGCCAGGATGTTCGGGGGAATAAGACTGAAAAGGCGGCATTGCACCATGAGAATTCAAGGGATGCTTCTTTCTGGGGCACAGATAAAGGAAGAAACTGCGATCTCTATCAAATTTAACAACTAAAGATAAATTTATTAGCGCCGAAATAACATATGACGAAAAGTTAACAACCATAAAAACCTGCACAGGACGCGATTATGTCTTCACCTTTGTATGTTACCCAGCAAAATACCCCGCTGGCTGACGATACTACCCTGATGTCCACCACTGATCTGCAAAGCTATATCACCCACGCCAACGACACATTTGTTCAGGTGAGCGGCTATTCGCTCAATGAGCTGCTGGCCCAACCGCATAATATGGTGCGACACCCGGATATGCCAAAAGCGGCGTTTGCAGATATGTGGTACACCCTGCAACAAGGTGAACCGTGGAGCGGCATTGTTAAAAATCGGCGCAAAAATGGCGATCACTACTGGGTACGCGCTAACGCAGTGCCGATGGTGCGTAATGGCAAAATCAGCGGTTACATGTCGATTCGCACCCGGGCAACGGATGAAGAGATTGCCGCAGTGGAGCCGTTGTATCAGGCATTGAATGCCGGGCGCAGCAATAAACGAATCCACAAAGGTCTTGTGGTGCGTAAGGGCTGGCTGGGAAAACTGCCTTCGATGCCGTTACGCTGGCGGACGCGAAGCATGATGGCGCTACTGTTTATTGCCCTTTGTGCAATGCTGCACTTTTCCGTTGTGCCAGTTAGCGCTTATCTGGCTTGTGCTCTGGTAATGTTTCTTGGAACTCTATGTTTTGAATGGCAACTCGTTCGCCCGATGGAAAATGTCGCCAGGCAGGCGCTAAAGGTAGCTACCGGTGAGCAAAATAGTGTTGAGCATTTGCAACGTAGTGATGAGTTGGGACTGACACTACGGGCAATAGGGCAGCTTGGCCTGATGTGTCGCTGGCTCATCAATGATGTTTCCAGTCAGGTATCCAGTGTGCACCACGGTAGTGAAACGCTGGTAAAAGGTAGCGATGAACTGAATGAGCATACTCAGCAAACCGTGGATAACGTTCAGCAAACGGTGGCGACGATGAAGCAGATGACGGCATCGGTAAAACAGAACTCAGCCACTGCTTCTGCTGCTGACAAGCTCTCTATTACTGCCAGTAACGCCGCGCAACAGGGCGGGGAAGCTATGGAGACGGTGATCAAAACGATGGATGATATTGCAGACAGCACTCAGCGTATTGGCACTATCACCTCACTGATTAACGATATTGCTTTTCAGACCAATATTCTTGCGCTGAATGCAGCGGTAGAAGCAGCACGCGCAGGTGAACAAGGGAAAGGGTTTGCGGTGGTTGCCGGAGAAGTTCGCCACCTGGCCAGCCGCAGTGCCAGTGCCGCCAATGATATTCGAAAGTTGATAGATGCCAGTGCCGATAAAGTGCATTCTGGCTCACAGCAGGTTCATGCTGCCGGGCGCACTATGGACGATATTGTGGCACAGGTGCAAAACGTCACCCGATTAATTGCCCAGATTAGCCATTCAACTCTGGAACAGGCCGATGGGCTGACCAGCCTGACACGTGCCGTGGATGAGCTAAACCGGATCACCCATAAGAACGCCGAACTGGTGGAGGAGAGCGCGCAAGTCTCGGCGATGGTGAAACACCGCGCCAGTCGGCTGGCCGACGCGGTAACAGTGTTACATTAACTGGTGATATTGGCAGCCAGATATGGCCGTTGGTATAGCCGGATAGAGCAATTGCCGTATCCGGCAATTGGCGATTAATCCAGCTGGGTAATATCAAAAGCGGCGCGGTCGATCACTGCAATGATCTTTTTTATTTCCGCATCGCTGATAGCGCTCTGATTTACTTTTAAGTCCAGCACTGCTTTGAAATTATCCAGCGCCCGCTTCATTTGCGGGTTCTGGCGCAGAGCTGCACCGACGCTACGCGATTTGATTCGCTCCGTAATCATATCCATTTGCTCACGATTTTCTTCCAGCCACTGCGCACCTTGTTCAGTCAGGGCTATCTGTTTCTTCCCATTTTCTTCTTCGCGGATGGCGATCAGTGCCTGCTCCTGGAGTAGATCCAGTGTTGGGTAGATAACCCCCGGACTTGGCGTGTAATGACCCTGGGTCAAATTCTCAATGGCTTTAATCAGCTCGTAACCGTGGCTATCGTCGCGGGAGAGAATATCCAGAATCACCAGGCGTAATTCACCATGTCCGAAAAAGCGCTGACGACGCCCGCCGCCGCGACCATGACGCCCGCCACTGCAGCATTGGCCGTGCTCATGCTGATGATTGTGTCCGCAGTGCTCATGTTCTGCTTTTTCACCTTTACAGCAGCCTTCGTGACGTGGCTGGCTTTCATGTTTACAACACCCTTCATGATGATGGCTCATATCAGCCTCCTGTTGTTTATTTAGATATATCTAATTTATATCTATAACGGGATTTGTTGCAAGCACTGAAAAGTACTTTTTTAAACCTACAGGCTTGGGAAGGTGTTCACGATTTATCTGGCATTTGAATCAGAATGCCATAAGTAACACTTTCTTTGAGCCATAAAAATTTCTTGCAATTAGCTTGATTAACAATCATTATCATTTGCGAGCTTTTTTTAGATATATCTGATTACTACCGAAAAGGCACAACAATGAATAACTCTCCCCGTTACCCACAGCGCGTTCGTAACGAATTGCGCTTCCGTGAACTGACCGTATTACGAATTGAACGCATCAGTGTCTGTTTTCAGCGTATCGTCCTCGGCGGCGAGGCGCTGGACGGTTTTACATCGCACGGTTTTGATGATCACAGCAAAGTCTTTTTCCCTGAACCGGGGACTCATTTTGTGCCGCCAACCGTCACCGACGACGGTATTATCTGGCCAGAAGGTACGCGCCCGGTTTCGCGTGACTACACACCGCTTTACGATGAGCAACGTCATGAACTGGCACTGGATTTCTTTATCCATAATGGCGGTGTAGCAAGCCGCTGGGCGATGCAGGCACAACCGGGCGATAAACTCACTATTGGTGGACCACGCGGATCGCTGCTAGTGCCAGAGGATTACTCATATCAACTCTATGTTTGTGATGAATCAGGTATGCCCGCATTACGCCGTCGGCTGGAAATGTTGAGTAAGCTTGCGGTCAAACCTAATATCACTGCGCTGGTGAGTGTGCAGGACAGAGCTTGTAAGGATTATCTTGCTCATCTTGAGGGGTTTAATATTGAATGGCTGGCGCATGATGAGCAGGCCGTAGATGCACGACTGGCACAGTTACAGATCCCGGAAGATGACTACTTTATCTGGATCACAGGCGAAGGGAAGGTTGTCAAAAAACTCAGCCAGCGTTTTATGGGGGAACGTTATAACCAGCAATTAGTGCGTGCAGCTGCATACTGGCACGCTAAATTGCCTGACGCGCCGTAAACGTCTTGTACGGCCTTAGAAAACATTTAAATTCAATATATTGCAGTAATTTTGTAGGCCTGATAAGCGTAGCGCATCAGGCTATATTACATTTTTCATTAAAACGTATTATATCAACCCACTGAGATGGCTATCATATAACCGGCATTATGCTCGTCATACTTCAAGTTGCATCTGCTGTGAGTTATTCAGCGTATATATCCTGAATAATAATCAAAAAAATTATTGCTAATGTTCCTGGCTAAAAAATTATATAATTCTTAGTATTAAATTTATTATTCCGATTGAGGTTTTATACTCACCATACTTCAAGTTGTCTCTGCTGCGAGAGAATTATTTAGAGTATGGTCTTTCCAGAGCAAAAGTCGTGAATAAAATAAAACAGTCTGATTGGAAAGTCATTCGGATTTTTATATTTTTATCAAGAGTTGATGCTCTATATACGGGGGCTGAAGCGATACATTTTCTAATGCAAGAGTATTGCAGTGATCACAGAATTAGTTATTATCATACCGTACTGTATCCACGGCGATTCTTTTATACTCGTCATACTTCAAGTTGCATGAGCTACGACTGTATTTGCTTAACAGAGTCACTTAATTATGTAATTTTCTGTGGTTTCATCGCTTGCAACTCGAATTATGTAGATGTAGATATGCGTTTCCTGCCTGGAATTATCCCTATGAGAAATTTTAGGTGTAAGTTGTACTTTTTTTAACTTTCAAACTCCTGCCTTTTGCTGCGTGCAGCAAAGTCTTTAGTTATATTCTGGTATTTTTAATAAATATCCCATATCACCTCTGTTTATTCTCGTCGGTATGCCGGTATGGGCAGGAATATGCTGCGTCCGTTATTAGCTTTCATCCCTGAAGGGGAAAATATGATAAATAATGATGAATATGACGTAATCATTGTTGGCGGTGGTCCTGGCGGATTAAGCGCTGCACTGTATGCCGCCAGAGCCAGATTAAAAACGCTGGTCGTGGAAGAAAAGCTGAAACCTGGCGGGCAATGTGCCACCACTTCGGAACTGGAAAATTATCCGGGGATCATTAAAGACAGTGGTCCGGCTTTGATGGAAAAGTTTACTGAACACGCCCGTCATTTTGGCGCAGAGTTTTTGCAAGGACGGGTGTTATCACTGGCTATGAGTCCAGATGGATTACATAAAAGGTTGAAGCTTAAAGATGGCACTACACTCGCGACAAAAAGTGTGATTATTGCCACCGGTACACGTCCCCGTATTTTGGGTATTCCTGGTGAAAAAGAGTTTGCCGGACGCGGCGTTTCTTATTGCGCTACCTGCGATGCAGATTTTTATACCGAACTGGATGTGGTCGTGGTGGGATCAGGAAATACTGCTGTTGAGGAATCCATTTTTCTGACACGTTACGTTAACTCCGTCACCATGGTTGTTATTCATGATGAAGGTCATCTCGATGCCGACCGCATCGCCCGCGAACAAGCATTTGCCAACGAAAAAATCCGTTTTATCTGGAACAGCACGGTAGCCGCAATTACGGGTGATGAACTGGTTGATGGCGTTGAGATCATGAACGTCAAAACTGGTGAGCGTTCGCGCATAAATACCAATGGGGTGTTTATGTTCGTTGGCACCGTACCGCAGACCGACTGGCTGACACCAATAAAAGCACAACTTCCCTTGTCTGACAGCGGCTATATCGAAACTAACCCCCAGCAGGAAACGCAACTGCCCGGCGTATTTGCCGTGGGCGATGTGTGCCATAAATTTCTTCGTCAGGTCGTCACTGCCGCCGGAGATGGCGCGGTTGCAGCTGTTGCCGCCAGCCACTATCTCGAACAAGAAGCCTTCTGGCAGCAACATGTACTCAATAGTGAGTTTAAAAACATGGTGCTGTTCTGGTCGCCGGTCCAGCCAGAGAGTGTGGAGCTATTAACTCAACTCGAACAGCAAATTGCCCATTATGAAGACTGGCGCTTCGTGCCTGTAGATAGTTATAAAAATCAACGGCTTGCTAAACGTTATGGCATAACAGAATTGCCTACGTTGCTGTGCCTTGAGCATGGTGGCGAAATGTGCCGAATGACTAAACCTGCATTTAACTCAATTGATCTCGTCCTGGAGGAACTCACCGTATGAAGGAACTGAATAAAGATAATTTTGACGATGCAATCGCCAGTGGTGTGGTGTTGGTTGATTTCTGGAGCGAAAGCTGTGAACGCTGCAAAGAGTTAATGCCGGATGTCCATCAGCTTTCGGAGGACTACAGCGGCAAAGTGGATTTTTGTAGCCTCAATATTCAGGGCAACCGCCGTCTGGCGATGGCGCAAAAGGTGATGGGCCTGCCTTCGATTGTTATCTGGCGTAATGGCGAGCGGATGACCCATCTTAGCGGCGAGTCGCTCGCTGCCGATGATATTCGTCAGGCGCTTGATGCCGTTCTTGCAGGCGCGGCGTAACCCTTTTTTCAACAAAGGAGAGAGCTATGGATCTCAGAAGTAAAAAAATCATCATCCTTGGTGACAGGGATGGTGTCCCCGGCCCGGCAATTGAAACTTGCGTGCGTTCTGCCGGTGCTGAGGTGGTGTTTAGTACGACCGAGTGCTTTGTCTGAACAAGCGCCGGAGCGATGGACCTGGAAAATCAGCGCCGTGTTCTCGCACTGTCAGAAAAATATCCACCGCAAGATCTGATTGTGATCCTCGGTGGTTCAGAAGCAGAAGCTTCTGGTCTGGCATGTGAAACCGTAACAAACGGCGATCCGACTTTTGCAGGCCCTCTGGCGGGAGTCCAGTTGGGACTCCAGTGTTACCACATAGTGGAAGATGAAGTGAAGCAGGCCGTTGATACCGACGTGTATCAGGAGCAGGTGGGGATGATGGAGATGGTGCTTGATGTCGACGCTATTTCCCGTGAAGTCCGTCAGTACAGGGAAGAATACTGTCACTACCTGAGTTAACAGGAGGCTCTCCGGCTTCAGTGCCGGAGACCACTTCGGGAGGAATTATGGGAAATGCAGTGATACGACAGGCAGGCTATATCCTGGCGCATACGCCGGATTTGCTGAAATGGCATGGCTCCGCCATTTTGCAAGCCCGACATAAAAACCCGGATGAACCCTGGCTTTCGGAGATACCCCGCCATCTACGATCTTTTGACCAGGCGGTAAATTATCCCCCGCATCAGTGCTTTATCGGCAATATCAGCCCTGCAGAACTGGAGACGCTCCCCAGACCCTGGCTCAACGTCATCCAGGAGGGAGGAACAGTCGGCACATTTGGTGAGATATACAGTGAGTCAGTGCTGTACGGCATGCTCTGTTTTGTAGACGCCTTTGATCTTACTGTCTGGCAGGAGTCGTTTGTCCAGGATATCCGGGGAAAACTGGCAGATCATCCTACACTGGCCTCTCGTGGCCTGATGGATAAAGCTGTTACAGCCAGTGAAGATGAACTGGCACTGCTGGTGGCTCAGCATGCCGCTCCACTGTGGTATGGCGAGCGCCTGGTCGGGTGTGTTAAAGCGGCACATGACCTCGATATCAACCTTAGCGCTCACGTTATGCTGGAGAATTTGGTCACTAAAGCCAGTGCAGTACTGGCTGGTTGGCATATCTCCAGCGATATGCTGGAGAAGGTGGAATACGTTATCGAGTGCTCGGAAGAGGCAATAGGTGATGTTAACCAGCGTGGCGGCGGTAACCTTGCGAAAGCTGTCGCAGAAAGCCTGAATTGCCTGCAGGCCACTGGGATCGATATGCGTGGTTTCTGTGCCGGGCCAGTTCATGCGTTGGTCAATGCGGCGGCACTGGTCAAAAGCGGTGTTTATAAACATGTGCTGGTGCTGGCGGGCGGTTCGGTTGCCAAGCTGGGGATGAACGGACGGGATCACATTCGCCAGGGCTTACCACTGATGGAAGATGTCCTCGGCGGTTTTGCTCTGCTAATAAGTGAAGATGATGGCGTTAGCCCGGTGATTAATACTCGCGTGGTGGGACGGCACACTGTGGGAACGGGGGCGTCACCACAGGCAGTAATGGGAGCGTTAATCTCACAACCATTAAAAGCGGTAGGAATGACCACGGCCGATGTCGATAAATATAGCGCCGAACTGCAAAACCCGGAAATCACTCAACCTGCAGGCGCAGGTAACGTACCGGAATCTAACTACAAAATGATTGCGGCACTCAGTGTAATGGAAGGGTGGCTTGAGCGTAGCCAAATCAACGAGTTTGTGGCACGTCACGGGATGCCTGGCTTTGCGCCAACACAAGGGCATATTCCTTCTGGCGTTCCGTTTATTGGTCATGGCCTTTGCGAAATTGCGGATAACACCATCGACAACTTTATGGTGGTTGGTAAGGGAAGCCTGTTCCTTGGGCGGATGACCAGCCAGTTTGATGGCATTAGCGTACTGGTTGAACGTAATCAGGGCATTGTGGAAGACGTGGTTCTCGACAACCGTGCCGCCGCAGAGTTGCTGGCGGAAGCGATGCGTAAAGTTGCCGACGAGCTGGAAGCAGGAGGATGGCATGGCTGAGCATCCTGTTGCTAAAACACTTCGCGGGCTGGCAGATGCGCTAAGTGGCGCGCCACCACGGCTGAAAATTGCCTTTACTGCTCTGGGAAGTGAGTTTTCCACCGATGTACTGCTCAGCGCAGCTGAACAGGTAGCTGACCGATTACTACCGGTCATTATTGGCCCGAAGCCCATCCCCGGATTTCCCTGGTATCAGGCGGATGAATTGGCGTCGGCGCATCGAATCATGGAGCAACTGTTAGCAGATGGCGAAGTCGCAGGCGCAGTGACCCTGCACTACAACTTCCCACTTGGTGTTGCCACTGTTGCACAAATCCATTCGATAGCAACCGGTCGGTCAATGGTGCTGGCCAGTACCACAGGCACCAGCGATGTTCACCGCCCTGCGGCGATGGTGAAAAACGCCATTGCTGGCGTGGCGATGGCAGAAGCTCTCGGCATTGAGGAACCCCGGGTAGGTATCCTCAATGTGGACGATGCTTCTACTGTTCAACGTCTGCTGGCGCGACTTAGGGAGGCCGGATTCCCGCTACATTTTGCGCAGTCTTCACGAGCTGATGGCGGAGCGCTGATGCGCGGTAACGATCTTATTCGTGCCACATCTGACGTGCTGGTTTGCGACACGCTCACCGGAAACTTGCTGATTAAGCTCTTCAGTGCGGGTCTTAGCGGCGGCGAAATGGAAACAATGGGCAGCGGCTATGGCATTGGTCTTGGGCCAGATCAAAAAGCGATCATTGGCATTATTTCGCGTGCCAGCGGCCCGGCGACCATTTCCCAGGCACTCTGTTTTTGCGCTCAGATGGCAAGAAACGATCTGATGCGTCACTGGCAGAAATGTTGGCAGCTTGCCAGTAGTTGCGGGATCGAAGAGATCGTCCATCAACGTACGCCTTCTGCCGGGCCGTCGACAACTATCGCAGTATCTGCGCCACCAAAAACCGTACTGGACGATGAGATCCACGGCATCGACATTCTCCGCCTGGAGGAGGCCTGCCAGCATTTGTGGCGACATGGGATCTACGCTGAAACCGGCATGGGCTGTACCGGTCCGGTGTTGATGATTAATCGTCAACAACGTGCAGATGCTGATCAGCATCTGAAATCGTTTTTGAGTTAAGGAGCCAGCCATGAAACTGGAACTTGGCACTATTCAGATCAAGCAGTTCACTTTTGCAGAAAAAACATCACTGGCAGGCGGACATTTGCAGCTCTGTCAGCGAGAACTTGAAGAGTTTATCCGCACCATTCACCCACAGATTGTGGAGGTGGAAACGGTGATTGTTCATCCCGGTGAAGAAGTACGCATTATGCCGGTAAAAGATGTCATCGAACCACGCACCAAGCTGGATGATGGCTGCTGTTTTCCAGGTATTAACCGGGGGGAAGAAGCTATTGTCGGGAGCGGTAAGACACTGGCCCTTAAAGGCATTTCGGTACTGACGACCGGAAAAGTTGTAGGTTTCCAGGAAGGGATTATTGATATGTCTGGTCCTGGTGCGCCTTACACGCCTTATTCGACGTTGCGTAACCTGGTGCTGCGTATTGAAGTCGATGAGCAGTGCAACCAGTACCAGCATGAAGAGATCCTACGGCGTGTTGGGCTGATGACGGCACGTTGGCTTGCGGATCAGGTGAAAACGACTCCGGCGGATGAAGTCACAACCTACGAAACCTTGCCACTGGCGAAGCAGCACGCAGCATATCCAGACCTGCCCGCAGTAGGCTACGTCTATATGCTACAAAGCCAGGGACTATTGCACGACACCTGGTTTTACGGCGTAGATGTGAAAAAAATCGTCCCCACTCTGATGTATCCCACCGAAGCGATGGATGGCGCCATTGTCAGCGGTAACTGTGTTTCTGCCTGCGATAAAAACACCACCTGGAGCCACCAGAACAATCCGGTGATTGCTGAGCTTTATCGCCGTCATGGCAAAGATCTCAATTTCATTGGCGTTATTTTAACCAATGAAAACGTGACGTTGAGTGACAAAGTACGCTCATCAAATATGGTGGCGCGACTGGCAGATCAAATGGGGATTAGCGGGGCGATTATCAGTGAAGAAGGGTTTGGTAACCCGGATGCCGATCTGATGATGAACTGCTACAAACTCGAAGCGCAGGGGATCCATACGGTGTTGTTAACCGACGAATATGCCGGGCGTGGTGGGGAAAGCCAGTCGCTTGCCGACGCGCATCCTTCCGCCAATGCCGTGGTTACCGCTGGTAATGCCAATCAGGTCATTACTCTACCTCCGATGAAACGGGTGATAGGCCATTCGGTTTATGCCAATACCATCGCGGGTGGGTTTGAAGGCAGTTTGCATAACGACGGCAGTATTACTGTGGAAATACAAGCCATTACTGGCGCAACAAACGAGCTGGGGATTCACACCCTTTCGGCGCACAGCGGCTAAGGAGTGAGCGCAAATGAGTTTACGAATACTACATTACCTCAACCAGTTCTTTGGTCAAAAGGGCGGGGAAGAGGCGGCGGGATGTCCGCCTGAGATCCATATCGGGCCAATTGGTGTCGGGCTACAGTTGGAAAAATTGCTGGCAGGTGAAGGCAATATTATTGCCACCATTATCTGCGGTGACAGCTATTTCAATGAAAATGCTGACCTTTGCAAAGAGTACGTGCGTAACGTTCTCAATGTACATCAACCTGATATGGTGGTGACCGGCCCTGCATTTAACGCCGGTCGCTATGGTATGGCTTGCGGTACAGTGGCGCAGGTCGCTGCTGAGATGGGGATTCCGGTGATTAGTGGGATTTACCCGGAGAACCCAGGCTACGAGTTATATCGCCCGTGGATGTATGCCGTGGAAACAGGTAATAGTGCGGCATCCATGCGTACAGCCTTGCCTGCAATGGCAGCGTTGATTAAACGTTTTATTGCCACCGGGGGAAATCCTGGTCTTCCGGAGGAAGCCGGTTATCTACCACGAGGCGTGCGTATCAACCATTTTGAGTCAGACGTTGGCGCTGTTCGTGCCGTCAGGATGTTGATGCAAAAAATGAAGGGCGAGCCTTTCAAAACAGAATATCCGATGCCAGCTTTTGATCGCGTTGATCCTCAGCCTCCGGTTATCGATCTCTCCACTGCCACCATTGCGCTGGTAACGTCCGGTGGCGTCGTTCCGAAAGGTAACCCGGATCATATCGAATCTTCGAGCGCCTCACGGTTTGGCGAATATGCGATTGATGATCTTGCTGCGCTGAGTTCAGGCACGCATCAGACGGCACATGGCGGCTACGATCCCGTTGCCTGTAATGATGATCCAAACCGTGTATTACCGGTCGATGCCCTGCGTGAGCTCGAAAAGGAAGGGAAGATTGGCAAGCTGTTTAGTCATTACTACTCAACAGTGGGTAATGGCACTTCGGTCGCAAACGCCCGTAAGTACGGCGCTGATATTGCCATGAAACTGCAGAAAGCGGGAGTAAGCGCAGCCATTCTGACGTCGACATGAGGCACTTGCACTCGTTGCGGCGCAACGATGGTCAAAGAGATTGAAAAAGTCATGCCGGTAGTCCATATCGCAACGGTTGTTCCGATATCACTCACGGTTGGCGCTAACCGTATTGTGCCTGCTGTGGCTATCCCACATCCACTGGGTAACCCACTGCTTGATGGCAGCGACGAACAAAAACTTCGTCGTCAGCTTGTGGAGAAGGCACTTGCGGCATTACAGACACCGGTAACTGAACAGACGGTGTTTTAACCAGATCGCCAGCCGTAAGGCTGGCGATACTGACAGCAGGATGCAATGGAAACGTTATTAATCATTACCAATAATCCGGCCGTAGAAGCGCATTATCTCGGTTGTGCCATGCGCCTGTGCGCGGATTATCAGCAGGTGCTTTTGACCGCGCGGGATGCCATCCATCTTGGCAGATGCCTGCTAATGCACCCGGAAAGTGGCAGTATTACGCCCGCGCAAACGCCTTATCGATCGCTACTACTCGGCAGTTGTCAGTGTCAACTGGACGTGGTTTCTCTTGAGATGATTGAAAATGCACTGACGCGCTATCGAAGTTTTTCTGCCGCATCACGTGCCGGGAAATGGCGTGAAGCTGAGCTGCAAGATTTTCAGCTCATTGATTTGAATTTGTTGCGTGAAGCTGTCAACAAAGCCCCTGGTATGTTTCGTTGGGGACAATAGTAAACACGCTTTCAGGAAGTTGATGGGGCCCGGTGGCCCCTGCGGTCCTCAAAACCGTTGTCAGCTTATCGGCTGGGGCAGGTTCGACTCCTGCCGCTTCCGCCACACTTTTCCTGAATCTGGAGAACATATCGTGTATGCGGTAACAGGAACAGCCGGACACGTGGATCATGGTAAATCCGCCCTTATTCAGGCACTCACCGGAACACATCCTTCACATTTACCACAAGAGTTTGCTCGTGGTATGACGATTGAACTGGGATTTGCCTGTTTACGTAGCCCCGAAGGCGATGAAATTGGCATGATTGACGTACCCGGTCACGAACGCTTTTTGCGCAATATGCTGAGTAGTCTTTGGGGGTTAGATCTGGTGCTGTTTGTGGTGGCAGCCGATGAAGGCTGGTCGCCGCTCAGCGAAGAACATTTACGTGTGATTGCGGCTCTTGGTATTCGCCACATTATGGTGGCAATCAACAAGTGTGACCTGGCCGATGATTCGCGTCTGGCCGAGGTTGAAGAAGAGATCCTGGAGCGTTTTTTGACGCACTGCGACATGCTGCCGGATATCTGGAGAGTTAGCGCAAAGAGCGGTGAGGGCGTGGAAGAACTCCGCCAGGCACTAATTAAACAAATCCGTCAGCAAACACCGTCATCATCACTCGCCCCCGGACCGCATTTATATATTGACCGTGTATTTACTGTTAATGGGATTGGCACCACTGTAACGGGCACATTGCGTGGAGATGGCGTAGAGATTGGTGACGTTTTGCGTTTGTATCCGGGAAATGAACTGGTAAAAGTGAAATCGATTCAAAGTTACCATCTTCCGAGGGAGCGCGCACAACCGTGTAGCAGAGTGGCGATGAGCTTTCGTCAACTCAAAAAAGATAAAGTCGCGCGAGGAGATTGCCTGGCAAGACCGGACGCCGGGGTGATGATCAGCCGCGAATGGATCGTACAGCTTCCCGCTGGAATTAGCGGCATGAAAAAACAGTGTGAACTGGAAGTGGCGCTAGGGACTTCTTATGCTCAAGGGCGTTGCTATTTGCTCGGTGATGGGCGATTGGCGCGCTTACAACTTTCCCGTGCGCTGCCGGTTTTTTGGGGACAGACAATATTGCTGATGATGCCCGGAGGTAGCCGGATGGTCAGCGCCGGGCGTGTGGTATGGGCAGGAGCGCTTAGTCGCGAGCAGAGACCAAAATTGATTGCAACGCTTATTGGCTCAGAGAACACCGAACTACCGCAACTGAGAAAACAGGTTCAGTTGGCAGTAAATGGATATGTGGAATCTGATGGTAAACCTGCACCGTCAAAGTGCCATGCGTTGCAGAGCTGGTGGCTGGCGGAAGACTACTATCAACAGTGTTTGACGCGGTGTAACCATATTTTTATGCAGGCGACATCGGCCCTGAATATGGAGGAGTTGGCTGCCCGTAGTGGCATAAGTATTGTTATTTTACGTGAACTGGTAGAACAACAATGCCTGAACCAGAAGTGGCAACAAACAACCGAAGGCATCAGTGTATTCGGTGCCAGTTTTGGTCATCTTAGCCAGGATTTACAAAAATTATTGGCTGAAATTCAATCAGTCGGGCAACTTTGCTTTTCTGCCACTCAACATGATCGACCTTTACTGACACAGCAACTGCGTGCACTTGTTGAGAGAAAATGTATCGTGCCGATGGATGACAAAATGTTTATCACCAGGGAACACTACCAGACACTCCTGGATACGCTTTTTAGTGCATGCCAGGTGGGGGATTTGCTTTCAATAGCCGATGTCCGGGAGCGAACTGGCCTTGCACGTAAGCAGCTAATTCCTCTGCTTAATCGCATGGAAAGAGACGGCTGGGTACGAAGGGAAGGCGATTTGCGCCGTGTGAAGAAAGCGCTGAGTTGTGCGGTGGAAAGTGGGTAACGGGGGAAAAGAGGGGAAGCTATATTCTCTCGCTATTTTATCGCCACTTTGTTGCCATTCGTACAAAAAAAGCCACTCGATCGAGTGGCTTAATTATTTGATTTTTTTACTAAATTTGGTGGCCCCTGCTGGACTTGAACCAGCGACCAAGCGATTATGAGTCGCCTGCTCTAACCACTGAGCTAAGGGGCCATGGTAGCCGATTATAAAGTAACTCTGACACACGATCCAGCCATCGCTGAACAGATGCTGTTTTTATAAACAATGTGTTTTCAATCCGTTATACTTTTCCTGGAGATGTTAGACAGGAGTAAACATGGTTGAGGATATTTTGGCTCCAGGGTTACGGGTTGTGTTTTGCGGCATCAATCCAGGGTTATCAAGTGCGGAAAAGGGGTTCCCTTTTGCTCACCCGGCGAACCGGTTCTGGAAAGTGATTCACCAGGCCGGATTTACTGACCGACAATTAAAACCGCAAGAGGCTCAACTGCTGCTGGATTATCGTTGCGGCGTGACCAAACTGGTTGACAGACCGACGGTACAGGCAAATGAAGTGACAAAGCTGGAACTACATGCTGGTGGGCGAAAGCTCATTGAAAAAATTGAGGATTATCAACCGCAGGCGTTGGCGATCCTCGGCAAACAGGCTTATGAGCAGGGCTTTAGCCAGCGCGGCACGCAGTGGGGGAAACAAACGCACACCATTGGCGCGACGCAAATTTGGGTGCTGCCAAATCCCAGTGGTTTGAGTCGCGTTTCACTTGAGAAGCTGGTGGAAGCGTATCGCGAGCTGGACCAGTCGCTGGTGATGCGGGGCTTGTGAAGTATAGTGTAACGAAGTTATGAGCGGGCAAAGCACCGCTCCTCCCAGATACGGGCTTATTCTTCCGCCAAACGGTCTCTGACTACCATAAGCGCAAACCCCAGCAGATTTTTCCCCTTCCAGTGAGACGGCACTCCGGCATGGGGATGATCTTTTGCAAGGCCAATTCCCCAGATTTTATCCACCGGGCTGGCTTCAACCAGAATGCGAGGCTGCGTATTTAGCAAGAATGTTTTCAATGCCGAATGTTGGCTAAATTTGTGATAGTTCCCTTCACAGACAAGCTCAAAGCAACTGGCCTGCCAGCGTTGTTCATCAAAGTTTGTCACCTGTCGCCCCAGCTTTTTGGCTTCTGCCGGGGTCGCCGCCGCCAGAATTCTGGCAAGCGTTTTACTGTCATTAAACAGCCGCGCTTTTCCTGCCATCATCCAGTGCTCTGCGGTAGCGTAGGTTATACCACCATAGGTAAAAGGCGAACCCTGCCACCACTGACTAAAGCAAGAGGCAGTAATTTCGTTATTCGAGGCAGGTTGATGGCCCCAGAACCACAGGTATTTCACTTTTTTCCCGGCATCAAGGGCGGAAAGAAGGGCGGGGAGAGAATAGTATCCTTGCTGCACTGCCAGATTTCCTTAATAAAAAAGCCCTCACGAGGGAGGGCTTATGCATATCTTTACGATTAATCGTCCAGGAAGCTACGCAACACTTCAGAACGGCTCGGGTGACGCAGTTTACGCAGCGCCTTCGCTTCGATCTGACGGATACGTTCGCGGGTAACGTCGAACTGTTTACCCACTTCTTCCAGCGTGTGGTCGGTGTTCATATCGATACCGAAACGCATACGCAGAACTTTTGCTTCACGCGCGGTCAGGCCAGCCAGCACGTCGTGCGTTGCCGCACGCAGGCTTTCAGTGGTCGCAGAATCCAGCGGCAGCTCGAGGGTGGTATCCTCGATGAAATCCCCCAGATGCGAATCTTCATCGTCGCCGATCGGCGTTTCCATGGAGATTGGTTCTTTGGCGATCTTCAGCACTTTGCGGATCTTGTCTTCCGGCATCAGCATACGTTCAGCCAGTTCTTCCGGCGTCGGCTCGCGGCCCATCTCTTGCAGCATCTGGCGAGAAATACGGTTGAGCTTGTTGATGGTCTCAATCATATGCACCGGAATACGGATGGTGCGCGCCTGATCCGCGATAGAGCGGGTGATTGCCTGACGGATCCACCAGGTTGCGTAGGTGGAGAACTTGTAACCACGACGGTATTCGAACTTATCTACCGCTTTCATCAGACCGATGTTGCCTTCCTGAATCAGATCAAGGAACTGCAAGCCACGGTTGGTGTATTTCTTAGCGATAGAAATAACCAGACGTAAGTTCGCTTCAACCATCTCTTTCTTCGCACGGCGGGCTTTCGCTTCACCGATAGACATACGACGGTTGATATCTTTAACCTGCTCGATGGTCAGGCCGGTTTCTTCTTCAATCTGATGTAACTTTTGCAGACTACGATGCACTTCATCAGCTACATCGTGCAGTTTTTCCGACCACGGCTTGTTCATCGCAATTGCTGCGTTGAACCAGGTATCGCTGGTTTCGTTGCCGGTAAACAGGGTAATGAAGTTTTTCTTCGGCATTTTGCACTGCTCAACGCAGAGCTTCATGATCAGACGTTCTTGCGTACGAACGCGGTCCATCATGACGCGCATGCTGTTGACCAGGTAGTCAAACTGCTTCGGTACCAGGCGGAACTGTTTGAATACTTCAGACAGTTTCAGGATCTCTTCCTGAGCGGCAGCATGGCTGCGGCCTTTCGCTTTGATGGTGTCGCGAGTGACTTCGTACTGGGCACGCAGCTCAGCAAATTTTTCGCGAGCCAGCTCTGGATCGATGCTGTTGTCATCGTCAGCGCTGTCGTCATCACCATCTTCTTCGTCTTCATCTTCGTCATCGTCCAGATCTTCCTGGGAGAGTTCTGAACCGACGTGAGTGGCGGTTGGTGCCAGTTCTTCTTCTGCGTTTGGATCGACAAAGCCGGTGATCAGATCGGACAGACGCGCTTCTTCTGCTTCAACACGATCGTACTGTTCCAGCAGATAGGTGATCGCTTCCGGGTATTCAGCAACGGAGCATTGAACCTGGTTGATCCCGTCTTCAATACGCTTAGCGATGTCAATTTCGCCTTCGCGGGTCAACAGTTCAACGGTGCCCATTTCACGCATGTACATGCGTACCGGGTCAGTCGTACGCCCGATTTCAGATTCCACGCTGGAAAGCACCTGCGCGGCGGCTTCGGCAGCATCTTCGTCCGCGGTGTTTTCAGCCAGCATCAGATCATCGGCATCCGGTGCTTCTTCCATCACCTGAATGCCCATGTCGTTGATCATTTGGATGATGTCTTCGATCTGATCTGAATCGACGATATCTTCCGGCAGATGGTCATTGACCTCGGCATAGGTCAGATAGCCTTGCTCCTTACCACGGGTGACAAGAAGTTTCAGCTGTGACTGCGGGTTTTGCTCCATAAGACGGTATCCACACTTATTTCATGAGGTTGGTGTTGGGCGATTGACCCGATGTCCTTCAGCCGTTAACGCTGAAATCCAACGGTTGTTTACCGCCAACGATAATTACGAGGGCGTACTTATATATTTGCCGCTGCCTCTCAGTGCGGCTGTCGGGGGCTTCCCGATCGCTCTTCGGCACTTAAGCCGTTAAATTACTTTTTCGCCAGCTCCTGGTTTAATGTCCAGAGCTCCAGGCGTTCTTCGTTGCTTAAACCATGCGTGCGCTCACGAGCGATTAACTCTTCCTGGCGCAGTTCAAGCAGCGAATCAAACATATGGTTGAGTGAGTCGGTGAAGGTTTGCTCAGCAATATTCCTATCTGCTATATCGTCCCACATCGACAGTTTTTCAAGGGTGGCAGCATTATTTGTACCACGATAGTGCTCTAAAAGTTGCCCGGTGGTCAGACCTGGCTGAGAGAGACAAGTGTTGACCAGTTCTCTGAATAAGCCAAGTCCAGGGAGCTTATTTTCATCCAGATTCTCAAGCGGCGGGACCAACGTCGCTAATTCTGGATTTTGCACCAGCAACCCTATAAGTATACGCATGGTCGTGCGTTTTAGCTGTGGAACAGGGCGAGAAACGCTGCTCTCCGCCGCTTTTGGCATTAATCGTTCAAGCTGACTGTCATCAAGTATGCCTAATTTGTTGCCTAATTCTTGACGAAGATATATTCGCAGCGTTTCGCCCGGCACCTGTGATATCAATGGCAGTGCCAGCGTACTCAAACGTGCGCGCCCGTCAGGGGTACTCAGATCAACTTGCGGCATCAGACTGTTAAACAGAAAAGCGGAGAGTGGCATCGCCTGCTCCATCCGCGCTTCAAACGCCTCTTTACCTTCTTTTCGTACCAGCGTGTCAGGGTCTTCGCCATCAGGCAAAAACATAAAACGTAGCTGCCGTCCGTCTGTCATGTAAGGCAACGCCGTTTCCAACGCTCGCCAGGCAGCATCGCGACCTGCACGGTCGCCGTCATAACAGCAAATGACATTGTTGGTCGCGCGGAACAACAACTGAATGTGATCGGCAGTGGTTGACGTGCCTAACGACGCAACGGCGTAATTAATGCCGTATTGCGCCAGCGCCACCACGTCCATATAACCTTCGACCACCAACAGACGCTGAGGTTCGGCGTTATCCTGCTGCGCCTCATAAAGACCGTAAAGCTGGCGGCCTTTATGGAAAATGTCCGTTTCCGGCGAGTTCAGGTATTTGGGGGTGTCGTTGCCCAGCACGCGCCCGCCAAAACCAATCACCCGACCGCGTTTATCGCGAATGGGGAACATCACCCGCTCGCGGAAACGATCGTAACTGCGACCCTGATCGTTGGTGACCAACATGCCCGCATCAATCAATGACTGACGATTTTCTGGATTGCCGCCAAACCGTTTCAGAACGTTGTCCCAGCCGGGGGGCGCAAAACCAATCGCAAAGCGGGCGATAACCTCGTGGCTTAATCCGCGTTTTTCCAGATACTGACGCGCAGACGTGGCAACAGGTTGCTGTAAAGATTGTTGGTAAAACGTATTCAGACCGTCCATCAACTGATAAAGCGTTTGCCGTTGATGGCGCTCGATCTGACTGGGGCCGCTGCCTGCTTCAAATGGCACTTCAAGATTGTGCATTGCCGCCAGCTCTTCGACCGTTTCGACGAACTCGAGCTTGTCGTAGTTCATCAGGAAGTCGATCGCATTGCCGTGCGCGCCACATCCAAAGCAGTGGTAAAACTGTTTTTCACCGTTAACGGTGAATGACGGGGTTTTCTCGTTGTGGAATGGACAACACGCGTGGAAATTCTTGCCCTGCTTTTTCAGCTTCACACGGGCATCGATCAGATCGACGATGTCAGTGCGTGCCAGCAGATCATTAATGAATACGCGTGGGATTCGTCCAGCCATAGGCCCCGATTTTTAGCAATTCATAAACGAAAATAAGCCGCGCATTCCTTTCGGAAGCACGGCCTTACAACTACTACTCAGTCTGTATTAAGAGCTGTTGCTCTCAGAATATTAGTACAGACGAGTGCGGCGTGCGTTTTCGCGAGCCAGTTTCTTCGCGTGACGTTTCACTGCAGAAGCTTTAGCGCGCTTACGTTCGGTAGTCGGTTTTTCATAGAATTCACGACGACGAACTTCCGCCAGAACACCTGCTTTTTCGCAGGAACGCTTGAAGCGACGCAGAGCTACGTCGAACGGCTCGTTTTCACGTACTTTAATTACCGGCATGTGCCTCTCACCTTTGATTAATTCGGTTTGCCGCTGGCATCAACGCCAGCTTATTTCAAAATGGTGCGGAATTTTACTGCAATTGCTGCTGCTTTGTAAAGCACCACGACCGCTTTTGAAAGGGACTTTTATAAGGGTGAGGAGTATACACGAGGCTTACTCCAGGGGCGAACAAAGTTTTACATCAACCCGCATTGGTCCTACACTGCGCGGTAATAAAGCGAGGTAAAACAAGTCATGCGTGTACTGGGTATTGAAACTTCCTGCGATGAAACCGGCATCGCCATTTACGACGATGAAAAAGGTTTGTTAGCCAACCAATTGTATAGTCAGGTGAAATTGCACGCTGACTACGGCGGCGTAGTGCCTGAACTGGCCTCCCGCGATCACGTGCGTAAAACCGTACCGCTGATCCAGGCAGCGCTAAAGGAGTCCGGTTTAACGGCCAAAGACATTGACGCTGTGGCCTATACCGCAGGCCCTGGATTAGTCGGTGCGCTGTTGGTTGGCGCGACCGTGGGGCGTTCTCTGGCGTTTGCCTGGAACGTTCCGGCGATCCCGGTACACCATATGGAAGGACATCTGTTAGCGCCGATGCTTGAAGATAATCCGCCAGAATTCCCGTTTGTCGCGTTGCTGGTTTCCGGCGGCCATACGCAGTTAATCAGCGTGACTGGCATTGGTCAGTACGAGCTGCTCGGCGAGTCTATCGATGATGCCGCCGGTGAAGCCTTTGATAAAACCGCGAAACTGTTAGGGCTGGATTATCCTGGTGGTCCGTTACTGTCGAAAATGGCTGCGCAGGGCACCGCCGGGCGCTTTGTCTTCCCGCGCCCGATGACTGACCGCCCAGGGCTGGATTTCAGCTTCTCTGGTCTGAAAACCTTCGCAGCGAACACTATTCGTGATAACGGCACCGACGACCAGACGCGTGCTGATATCGCTCGCGCTTTTGAAGATGCGGTCGTTGATACGTTGATGATTAAGTGTAAGCGAGCGCTGGATCAGACGGGCTTTAAGCGGCTGGTCATGGCGGGCGGTGTGAGTGCTAACCGCACGCTGCGGGCGAAACTGGCGGAAATGATGAAAAAGCGTCGTGGCGAAGTGTTCTACGCGCGTCCGGAATTTTGTACTGATAACGGCGCGATGATCGCCTATGCCGGAATGGTGCGGTTTAAAGCAGGCGCGACGGCGGATCTCGGCGTTAGCGTGCGTCCGCGCTGGCCACTGGCGGAGTTACCGGCCGCGTAAAGCATGTTTCAGCCTGTGAAAAGAATAAACGCAGGCTGA
Source organism: Escherichia fergusonii ATCC 35469 (assembly GCF_000026225.1). Lineage (NCBI taxonomy): Bacteria > Pseudomonadati > Pseudomonadota > Gammaproteobacteria > Enterobacterales > Enterobacteriaceae > Escherichia > Escherichia fergusonii. The sequence continues at coordinate 3,074,409 of NC_011740.1, read as the reverse complement.
AAGATTTTATTCAGGATCTTTTTCGCGTTTTCTTTTTAGCTTGGTCCAGATTTTTGTCTCCTGACGACGCCACAGACGCTGAATGTTGTCATGATGGCGCAGCAGGATCAGGCAAGAGAGCATCGAAACCGGGAAGGTGAACTGGGGTTTAAACCACCAGACGTAAAACGGGGCAATCAGTGCGCTGACAATCGCCCCAAGCGACGAATAGCCACTTAATAACACGGTCAGCAGCCAGGTTCCCGCCATTACTCCGGTGAGATCCCAGCCAATTGGTGCGATGGCACCAAAAGCGGTAGCAACGCCTTTTCCTCCTTTAAAACCGAAGAATATGGGCCAGATGTGTCCAAGACAGGCGGCAATAGCAATTAATCCCAGCCAAAAGGGGCTGACGCCTAATTCATATGCCCCCCAGACAGGCAACATTCCTTTCAGAACGTCAAAGATCAGCACTGCTAAGGCTGCTCCTTTGCCACCCATGCGTAATACGTTGGTTGCGCCAGGATTACCGGAGCCGCTGGTTCGCGGGTCCGGTAAGCCACACAGGCGGCAAACCAGAATGGCACTGGAAATGGAGCCGCAGAGGTACGCGAAGAGGATCATTCCAGGCGCGATTGCACTCATAAGCTGTTCCGTTTTGAAAATGTCGTGTTTAACGATGAATCTGTGGATAATACGCACATTTCGCCGGAAGTGGTATCCGGTTAGCCAAAAAGCAGGCAGGACGTGATGGATATTGTATTTATAGAGCAACTTTCGGTAATCACCACTATTGGTGTTTACGACTGGGAACAGACCATCGAACAGAAGTTAGTGTTCGATATCGAAATGGCGTGGGATAACCGTAAAGCGGCGAAAAGCGATGATGTGGCTGATTGCCTCAGTTACGCTGACATTGCAGAAACGGTAGTCAGCCACGTCGAGGGGGCGCGTTTTGCGCTGGTGGAACGCGTGGCTGAAGAGGTGGCGGAGCTGCTGTTAACGCGCTTTAACTCGCCGTGGGTACGTATCAAACTCAGTAAGCCAGGCGCGGTGGCACGTGCCACGAATGTCGGCGTCATTATTGAGCGTGGCAATAATCCTAAAGAAAATAATTAATTTTACAGTTATAAAACCAAACGGCTATAACCGAGTCTTATTGCAGTATTTTTGACGAGCAATACATTTTTATTATTTAGGGGTTTATTGATGAGCGATATGCACTCGCTGCTGGTAGCGGCAATATTGGGTGTGGTCGAAGGATTGACAGAATTTCTGCCGGTATCCAGCACAGGCCACATGATTATTGTCGGTCATTTGTTGGGATTTGAGGGAGATACGGCGAAAACCTTTGAAGTGGTGATCCAGTTAGGATCGATTCTGGCTGTGGTTGTCATGTTCTGGCGACGTCTGTTTGGGCTGATCGGTATTCACTTTGGTCGCCCGTTGCAGCACGAAGGAGAAAGCAAAGGCCGTTTAACGCTGATCCACATTCTGCTTGGCATGATCCCGGCAGTGGTGCTGGGGTTGTTATTCCATGATGCCATCAAGTCATTGTTTAATCCGATTAATGTCATGTATGCGCTGGTCGTTGGCGGTCTGTTGCTGATTGCCGCCGAATGTCTGAAGCCGAAAGAACCGCGTGCGCCGGGTCTGGACGATATGACGTATCGTCAGGCGTTTATGATTGGCTGCTTCCAGTGTCTGGCGCTGTGGCCGGGTTTCTCACGCTCCGGGGCGACCATATCTGGCGGGATGCTGATGGGCGTGAGCCGTTACGCTGCTTCCGAGTTCTCGTTCCTGCTGGCGGTGCCGATGATGATGGGCGCAACGGCGCTCGATCTCTACAAAAGCTGGGGCTTCCTGACAACCGGCGATATCCCGATGTTTGCCGTTGGGTTTATCACCGCTTTTGTGGTGGCGCTGGTTGCGATTAAAACCTTCCTGCAATTGATTAAGCGCATTTCGTTTATTCCGTTCGCCATTTATCGCTTTATTGTGGCGGCTGCGGTGTATGTCGTGTTCTTTTGATTGAGGAATAGTGTCGGATATGACGCTTGTGCGTCTTATCCGACCTGGCCGGTGTCTGCAATATATTGAAATTCAAATGCTTAATTAGACTTTGGGCAGCGTTGTTCCTTCCAGTTGGCTACCGCTGCAATCCGGCGGCGGGTCAACTCCTCGCGAATCTCCACACCTTTAAATCCCGCTTCAACGACGTCTTTTGTCGGCACTGACTGCGCCACTTCCCAGGCTTCGCGCAACCAGCGGCCTTGCGGGTAATCTACTGACTCAAAACCGGTTCTGCCACGCACGTCAGCCTCGCTGGTCAGCGCCAGTTGCTCGACACGCTGCGGTTTACGCCAGGCGTCAATGGAATCAAACAATTTAACAATGGTTTTCGGGTTCAGCATTGGGAAGGTGTGGATGAGATCGTGAAACTCAGCCACCAGTTTGGCTAAATCGCGAATTTCATTTGGTACGCGCAGACGCTGACATAGTTGTTCCACTAATTTCACACCCGCTGGTCCATGGCCGTGATGACGCGGCCAAAGCTCTGGCGGCGTCAGTCCTTTACCGAGATCGTGGCATAACGTTGCGAAACGGACATCGACCTGCGGACTCAGCATCGCCGCCATTGAGAGCGTCATTAAGGTATGAATACCCGTGTCGATTTCCGGATGCCACCTGGCAGGGGCCGGAACGCCAAACAGGGCGTCAATTTCCGGGAATAAAACGCGCAGTGCGCCGCAATCGTGCAGTACCTGGAAGAACACCTGGGGATTGCGGGTGGTGAGGGCACTTTCCGTCTCTTTCCACACTCGTTCAGGCGTCAGGTGTTCCAGTTCACCCGCGTGAGTCATCTCGCGCATCAGCGCCAGAGTTTCATCAGCAATACGAAAACTGAGGTGGGCATAACGCGCAGCAAAACGCGCCACGCGCAGTACACGTAACGGATCTTCGCCAAAAGCGGGGGAAACATGGCGCAACAGACGATTTTGCAGATCGCCCAGACCATTGTACGGGTCGATAATCTCACCGTCATCGTCCTGGGCTAGTGCATTAATGGTCAGATCACGACGCTTAAGATCATCTTCCAGCGTGACATCTGGTGCGGCATAGCAGGTAAATCCGGTGTAACCGGAACCGGATTTCCGTTCGGTACGTGCCAGCGCATACTCTTCATGCGTTTGCGGATGCAGAAAAACAGGAAAATCGCGGCCTACCTGCTGGTAACCCGCGTCGAGCATCTCCTGTGGCGTACTGCCGACCACCACCCAATCTCTGTCTTTGACCGGTAGCCCTAACAATGCATCCCGAACAGCACCACCGACCAGATAAATCTTCACGCCATCATCCCTTCGTCAAATACACAATTCCTAATAATAAGACAGTGCAACGAAGAAGGCGATTTAGTTCATCCAGCGATCTTTGCGTTTGCGGCTTGGGATCAGGTGCGGCAGTACCAGACCAAGCAGCAAGCCAAGCCCCAGCACGCCACCGCCATACATAAACCACTGCATGATGATGGTGCGCTGTTTGTCATCCAGCTGTACGCTGGCGGCATCGACCTTTTTCTGCGCGACAATCAGCTCGTTTTTCAGTTTTTGATTTTCTTCTTTTAACCCGTTGATCACGCTGTCACTTTGCGCCACTTTTTGCTGCATTTCTGCCGTGCGCTGATTCCAGGTGTTATCGATATTGGTGAGCTTATCTGTCAGGGTTTTGACCTGATTTTCCAGATCTGGTACACGGGAGCGCAGGCTTGGCTCAGTGCTAAGTTGTTTCAACGGGATCCAGGCGGTACGGCCAGAGCTGTCTTTCACCTGGGCATAATTGGTGTTGGCGTCAGTTTGTAATAAGGTCACTTCCTCGCCGGCGTTAACCGTGCCTACGAGGCGATAATGATCTCCCGGACCGCTACGGACCCAGGTATTCAGTTCGTCAGAAACATAGCGCGTTTCTTCAGCGTGTGAGACGGCAGTCGCGCTAAGTGCGAGTAAAGTTAATCCGATCAGGCGTAATTTTGGCATCAGGCTGTCGTTATTGTCATGGAAAGTGGAACGATAGTAGTGGCATCAGTGTCGCTACGCAAAGCATTCGACATCAATCGGAATCCTCTGTGTCAGGTCTTGCCACTGCTTCAAACTTTTACGCCCGTCAAATTGCCCGTTGCATGGCAATTTGGCGCAAAATACTATCTACTGACAAAAAAGATCGCATTAAGTTCGCCGTTCATCGTCACTTATGTGACATAACCGATAAGTAAAGGCCATGGCTCAGGAAATCGAATTAAAGTTTATTGTTAATCACAGTGCCGTTGAGGCGCTGCGTGACCATCTCAATACGCTGGGCGGCGAGCACCATGACCCCGTGCAGTTGCTGAATATTTACTACGAAACGCCGGATAACTGGCTGCGTGGACACGATATGGGCTTACGTATTCGTGGCGAAAACGGCCGCTATGAGATGACCATGAAAGTCGCAGGAAGAGTGACTGGCGGTTTACACCAGCGCCCGGAATATAATGTGGCGTTGAGCGAGCCGACGCTCGACCTGGCGCAGTTACCGACGGAAGTCTGGCCGAACGGCGAATTGCCAGCCGATCTCGCGTCCCGCGTGCAGCCGCTGTTCAGCACCGATTTTTATCGCGAAAAATGGTTGGTGGAGGTCGATGGCAGCAGCATTGAAATCGCTCTCGATCAGGGTGAGGTGAAAGCGGGTGAATTTGCTGAACCTATCTGTGAGCTGGAACTGGAACTGCTTAGCGGCGACATGCGTGCGGTGCTGAAACTGGCGAACCAACTGGTATCCCAAACCGGATTACGTCAGGGCAGCCTGAGCAAAGCCGCGCGCGGCTATCATCTGGCGCAGGGCAATCCCGCGCGTGAAATCAAACCCACCACCATTTTGCATGTTGCGGCAAAAGCTGATGTGGAACAGGGGCTGGAAGCGGCGCTCGAGCTGGCGTTAGCACAATGGCAATACCATGAAGAGTTGTGGATACGCGGCAATGAGGCAGCGAAAGAGCAGGTGCTGGCAGCAATCGGCCTGGTTCGCCATACTCTGATGCTGTTCGGCGGTATCGTGCCACGTAAAGCGAGCACTCACTTACGTGATCTGCTGACTCAATGCGAGGCGACCATCGCTTCTGCGGTATCTGCCGTGACGGCGGTCTACTCTACCGAAACGGCGATGGCGAAGCTGGCGTTGACCGAATGGCTGGTAAGCAAAGCCTGGCAGCCGTTTTTAGATGCCAAAGCGCAGAGCAAAATCAGCGATTCCTTCAAGCGCTTTGCCGATATCCATCTTTCCCGCCATGCCGCTGAACTGAAAAGCGTTTTCTGCCAGCCGTTAGGCGATCGCTACCGTGACCAATTGCCGCGCCTGACGCGTGACATTGACTCAATACTGTTGCTGGCGGGTTACTACGATCCTCTCGTCGCGCAAGCCTGGCTGGAGAACTGGCAGGGGCTGCGTCACGCTATTGCGACCGGGCAACGCATTGAAATTGAACATTTCCGTAATGAGGCAAACAATCAGGAACCGTTCTGGTTGCACAGCGGAAAACGTTAATCAGGCAAGGATAAAATCGCTTATGAAGCCGCTCTCTTCACCGTTACAGCAGTACTGGCAGACCGTTGTTGAGCGGCTGCCAGCGCCTTTAGCCGAGGAATCACTTAGCGCACAGGCGAAGTCAGTACTTACCTTCAGTGATTTTGTGCAGGACAGCGTAATTGCGCATCCAGAGTGGCTGACGGAACTGGAAAGCCAGCCGCCGCAGGCCGACGAATGGCAGCATTACGCTGCATGGTTGCAGAAGGCGCTCAGTGATGTAAGCGACGAAGCTGGGTTAATGCGCGAGCTGCGTCTGTTCCGGCGGCGCATTATGGTGCGTATCGCCTGGGCGCAAACGCTGGCGCTGGTTACTGAAGAGAGCATATTGCAGCAGCTCAGCCATCTGGCGGAGACATTGATTGTCGCCGCGCGTGACTGGCTGTATGAAGCCTGCTGCCGCGAGTGGGGTACGCCGTGCAATGCGCAGGGCGAAGCGCAACCGCTGCTGATTTTAGGCATGGGTAAACTGGGCGGCGGGGAGCTGAATTTTTCCTCAGATATCGATCTGATTTTTGCCTGGCCGGAACATGGTTGCACGCAGGGCGGACGCAGGGAACTGGATAACGCTCAGTTCTTTACCCGCATGGGTCAGCGGCTGATTAAAGTGCTGGATCAACCAACGCAGGATGGTTTTGTTTATCGCGTGGATATGCGACTGCGTCCGTTTGGCGAAAGTGGCCCGCTGGTGCTGAGCTTTGCGGCACTGGAAGACTATTACCAGGAGCAAGGGCGCGACTGGGAGCGATACGCCATGGTCAAGGCGCGGATTATGGGCGATAGCGACGGCGTCTATGCTAACGAGTTGCGTGCGATGCTGCGCCCGTTTGTTTTCCGCCGTTACATCGATTTCAGCGTGATCCAGTCGCTGCGCAACATGAAAGGGATGATAGCCCGCGAAGTACGTCGTCGTGGTTTGACCGACAATATCAAACTTGGCGCGGGTGGCATTCGCGAAATTGAATTTATCGTTCAGGTGTTCCAGCTCATTCGCGGTGGGCGCGAGCCGTCGCTGCAATCCCGCTCTTTACTACCCACTCTCAGCACCATTGCCGCGCTGCATCTGCTTTCTGAAAACGATGCCGAACAATTGCGAGTGGCGTATCTCTTCCTGCGGCGTCTGGAAAACCTGCTGCAAAGCATTAACGACGAACAAACCCAGACGCTTCCTTCGGATGAGCTTAACCGTGCGCGGCTGGCATGGGCAATGGATTTCGCGGACTGGCCGCAACTAACCGGGGCGCTGACCGGACATATGACCAATGTGCGCCGGGTGTTTAACGAATTGATTGGCGATGACGAAAGCGAAACACAGGAAGAGTCGCTATCGGAACAGTGGCGTGAGTTGTGGCAGGATGCGTTGCAGGAAGATGACACCACGCCAGTGCTGGCGCATCTTAGCGAAGATGATCGCAAACAGGTGCTAACACTGATTGCCGATTTCCGCAAAGAGCTGGATAAGCGCACAATCGGGCCGCGAGGACGTCAGGTGCTCGACCATCTGATGCCGCATCTGCTAAGTGATGTATGTGCGCGTGAAGACGCTGCTGTCACGCTGTCGCGCATTACCGCCTTGCTGGTGGGGATTGTTACCCGCACTACCTATTTAGAATTGCTTAGTGAATTCCCCGCGGCGCTTAAGCATTTGATTTCTCTGTGTGCCGCATCGCCGATGATTGCCAGCCAACTGGCGCGTTATCCATTATTGCTGGACGAACTGCTCGATCCAAACACTCTCTACCAGCCGACGGCGACGGATGCCTACCGTGATGAACTGCGCCAGTATTTGCTGCGCGTGCCGGAAGATGACGAAGAACAACAGCTTGAGGCGCTGCGTCAGTTCAAACAGGCGCAACTGTTACGTATTGCGGCAGCGGATATCGCCGGTACGCTACCGGTAATGAAAGTGAGCGATCACTTAACCTGGCTGGCAGAAGCCATGATAGATGCTGTCGTACAACAGGCATGGGTTCAAATGGTTGCCCGCTACGGTAAGCCAAATCACCTGAACGAACGCGAAGGGCGTGGTTTTGCGGTGGTCGGTTACGGCAAGCTGGGCGGCTGGGAGTTAGGCTATAGTTCCGATCTTGACCTGATCTTCCTCCATGATTGCCCGATGGATGCAATGACTGACGGCGAGCGGGAAATCGACGGGCGGCAGTTTTATCTGCGTCTGGCGCAACGCATTATGCACCTGTTCAGCACGCGAACTTCTTCCGGTATTTTGTACGAAGTGGATGCACGGCTGCGTCCGTCCGGGGCGGCGGGAATGCTGGTTACCTCTGCAGAAGCGTTTGCCGATTATCAGAAAAACGAGGCCTGGACGTGGGAGCATCAGGCGCTGGTGCGTGCTCGCGTGGTATATGGTGATCCACAATTGACCGCGCAATTTGACGCGGTACGCCGGGAGATTATGACGCTGCCGCGTGAAGGCAAAACCTTACAGACAGAAGTGCGGGAAATGCGTGAGAAAATGCGCGCCCATCTCGGCAATAAACATCGTGATCGCTTCGATATCAAAGCAGATGAAGGCGGGATTACCGATATCGAATTTATTACCCAATATCTGGTGTTGCGCTACGCCCATGAAAAACCGAAGTTAACGCGCTGGTCAGACAACGTGCGTATTCTGGAGCTGCTGGCGCAAAACGACATTATGGAAGAGCAGGAAGCGATGGTGCTGACCCGTGCTTACACTACGCTGCGCGATGAACTTCATCATCTGGCATTACAAGAGTTGCCGGGCCATGTGCCGGAGGATTGCTTCACCGCAGAGCGTGAACTGGTGAGGGCAAGCTGGCAGAAGTGGCTGGTGGAAGAATGAAGTATGGTATTATCGCGCGCAAATTTTGAATCTCTCAGGAGACAGGAATGAAAGTAACGCTGCCAGAGTTTGAACGTGCAGGAGTGATGGTGGTTGGTGATGTGATGCTGGATCGTTACTGGTACGGTCCCACCAGCCGTATCTCACCGGAAGCGCCAGTACCAGTGGTTAAAGTGAATACCATCGAAGAACGTCCGGGCGGCGCGGCCAACGTGGCGATGAACATCGCTTCTCTCGGTGCAAACGCACGCCTGGTCGGGTTGACGGGCATTGACGATGCGGCGCGCGCGCTGAGTAAGTCTCTGGCCGACGTCAACGTCAAATGCGACTTCGTTTCTGTACCGACGCATCCGACCATCACCAAACTGCGGGTGCTTTCCCGCAACCAACAGCTGATCCGCCTGGATTTCGAAGAAGGTTTTGAAGGCGTTGATCCGCAACCGCTCCATGAGCGGATTAATCAGGCGCTGAGTTCGATTGGTGCGCTGGTACTTTCGGACTACGCGAAAGGTGCGCTGGCAAGCGTACAGCAGATGATCCAACTGGCGCGTAAAGCGGGCGTTCCGGTGCTGATTGATCCAAAAGGGACCGATTTTGAGCGCTACCGCGGCGCTACGCTGTTAACGCCGAATCTCTCGGAATTTGAAGCTGTTGTTGGTAAATGTAAAACAGAAGAAGAGATTGTTGAACGCGGCATGAAACTGATTGCCGACTACGAACTCTCTGCGCTGCTGGTAACCCGTTCCGAGCAGGGGATGTCGCTGCTGCAACCGGGTAAAGAGCCGCTGCATATGCCAACCCAGGCGCAAGAAGTGTATGACGTCACCGGTGCGGGCGATACGGTGATTGGTGTGCTGGCAGCAACGCTGGCGGCGGGTAATTCGCTGGAAGAAGCCTGCTTCTTTGCCAACGCGGCGGCTGGCGTGGTGGTTGGCAAACTGGGAACATCCACGGTTTCACCGATCGAGCTGGAAAACGCAGTACGTGGACGTGCAGATACCGGCTTTGGTGTGATGACCGAAGAGGAGCTGAAGCTGGCGGTAGCGGCGGCGCGTAAACGCGGTGAAAAAGTGGTGATGACCAACGGCGTCTTCGACATTCTGCACGCCGGGCATGTCTCCTATCTGGCAAACGCCCGTAAACTGGGTGACCGTTTGATTGTCGCCGTCAACAGCGACGCCTCCACCAAACGGCTGAAAGGGGATTCCCGCCCCGTTAACCCGCTCGAACAGCGTATGATTGTGCTGGGCGCACTGGAAGCGGTCGACTGGGTGGTGTCGTTTGAAGAAGACACGCCGCAGCGCCTGATCGCGGGGATCTTGCCAGATCTGCTGGTGAAAGGCGGCGACTATAAACCAGAAGAGATTGCCGGAAGTAAAGAAGTCTGGGCCAATGGTGGCGAAGTGCTGGTGCTCAACTTCGAAGATGGTTGTTCGACCACTAACATTATCAAGAAGATCCAACAGGATAAAAAAGGCTAACCGGAAAGCGGTTCACAGTTCTCGCTTCGTACCTGGCGGGCCTATTGACGCTGTTGTTTTTTCAACCTAGAGTAAAGGAACAAGGGTAAGGGAGGATTTCTCCCCCCTCTGATGAGTTGTTAGTAAGTCGGGAAACTTAATAGTAACAACACAATCAGTATGATGACGAACTTCATCATAACCCTTTCCTTCTATAAGGCCCCTTCCTCGGGAGGGGCTTTCCCGTTTCAGCCCCTTGCTGACTCCCCGATTGTTGATGAGCGCCAGACCCCGCGCAACGCTTTCTCTGTGGCAGTTTTCCCTTCCCGGAGCGGTCACGCAAAACGTTGCAACAACCTGAGCATTTGCACTTTTTAGCGGAACGCAGATATAAAAAATCCCCGGCTTTTTGGGCCAGGGATATGTGTTAATGAAACCTTCTTGACGCTGATTTTTTTTCAACCTAAAGTAAAGGAACAAGGGTAAGGGAGGATTTCTCCCCCCTCTGAATGGCCGTTAATAAGCGTGGAAACTTATCAGTAACAGCACAATCAGTATGATGACGAGCTTCATCATAACCCTTTCCTTATACAAGGCCCCTTCCTCGGGAGGGGCTTTCCCGTTTCAGCCCCTTGCTGACTCCCCGATTGTTGATGAGCGCCAGACCCCGCGCAATGCTTTCCCAGAGGCAGTTTTCCCTTCCCCGAGCGGTCACGCAAAACGCTGCAATAACCTGATCATTTGCACTTTTTAGCGGAATGCAGATATAAAAAATCCCCGGCTTTTTGGGCCAGGGATGTGGGATAGAGAAACCTTCTTGACGCTGATTTTTTTTCAACCTAAAGTAAAGGAGCAAGGGTGAGGGAGGATTTCTCCCCCCTCTGATTGGCTGTTAATAAGTGGCGAAACTTACAAGTAACAACACAATCAGTATGATGACGAGCTTCATCATAACCCTTTCCTTATACAAGGCCCCTTCCTCGGGAGGGGCTTTCCCGTTTCAGCCCCTTGCTGACTCCCCGATTGTTGATGAGCGCCGGACCCCGCGCAATGCTTTCTCTGATGCAGTTTTGCCTTCCCGGAGCGGTCACGCAAAACGTTGCAACAACCTGAGCATTTGCACTTTTTAGCGGAACGCAGATATAAAAAATCCCCGGCTTTTTGGGCCAGGGATGTTCATAGTTGAAAATTTATTCTATGTTTTCTGCGACGGGAGTTGTTGAAGTTAAGGGTGAAGTCAATGCCGCCAGCGAGCCGCCTGAAACACCGATTTCATTGAGTAAGGAGTCTATCAGCGGTGCCTGTGTGCGGTAAGAAAGCGCAGCTGATAATGCCTGTTCTGCCAGATTTCCGCCACTAACGCTGCCTGATGCCGCATCCCCCGCAGCGCCACCTCGGTTTAATCCATCGACCTGAATAATCTTAATACCGTCGATAGACTTCATTGGTTCCACGGATTTCTCAATTACCGCAGGGAGCGCCTGCAACAATGCCAGTTTGAATTTAAGGCTGGTTTGCTCGTCAGAAAGTACGTTGATAGCATCGTTCAGCGCACGTTGCGCTTCTGCTTCCGCCAGGCCTTTTTTACGCGTAGCTTCGGCTAACTCAACGATCGCCGCCGCCTGCATCTCTGCGGCTTCTTTCTCTGCTTTCGCTCGCACGGTTAGTTCAACTGCTTTGGTTTCTGCATCCTGTGCTGCGGCAATCAGCGCCACCTGCTTGGCACGATCGGCTTCGGCTGTCTGGCGAGTGGTTTCTACGTTTTGTTGGGCGCTTACCGCTTCTGCGAGCGCAAGGTTAGCACGCGCTTCTGCCTGTGATTGTTGTTCTGATTTTGCCGCAATGGCGATTGATTTCGTCTGGTTAGCGATTTCGGTGACCTGTTGCTGTTCGATCTCTTTAATGCGAACTTCACGTTCGGCCTCAACCTTTCTTGAGCGGACGGCCTGTTCGCGATCGATTTCCGTTTCCTGAATCTGTCGTTCAGCCAGAATTCGCGTCTGCTCTGCTTCACGACGACGTTCAGCTTCAAAAGCCGCAATTTTCGCATTCTGCTCAGCGGTACGGGTTTTAACCTGCTGCTCCTGTTCAAGCGTCATAAACGCTTCTTGCTGTTCAATCTCCAGCTTTCGAGACAACGCATCACGATTTTTCTCACGCACAGCAACTTCTACATCCTGTTCAACTTCGTTACGTTCGCGACGACGGCGCTCTGTTTCCTGAGTCAGTTTGGTTAAACCTTCGGCGTCAAAGGCATTGTTCGGATTGAAATGCTCTTTCGAAGTCTGGTTAAAGTTGGTAAGTGAAACGCTCTCCAGCTCAAGACCGTTTTTCGACAGGTCTTCTGCGACAGTATTTTGTACTCCCTGCACGAAGTTCTCGCGGGTATCCTGTAACTCATGCATGGTCATTTGCGCAGCTGTTGCACGGAGGGCATCGACAAATTTATCTTCAACCAGCATACGTAAGTCTTCAGGCGACAGGGTACGTTGCCCCAGCGTCTGGGCCGCAGTGGCAATCCCTTCTACTGACGGTTTTACCCGCACAAAGAAAGCAACGACTACATCAACACGCATACGATCTTTGGTGATGAGACTGTCTATCGTCGAGCGGCTGACTTCCAGTTTCAGGGTATTCATATTGATGGGGATTATTTCATGGAAGATTGGCATAACAATGGCGCCACCGCTCATCACTACTTTTTGCCCCCCTAAGCCAGTACGGACAAATGCTTGTTCTGCCGAAGCGCGGCGATAAAGTCGCGCGAAAATAATTCCAACAATCAAAAAAATGAATACAGAAATAATTGCTGTAAACATCCATGAGGGCAACATATTAACTAAGTCATCCATTATTAATAATTCCTTTTGGTGAGTTAAAAATTACAAAACATCCGGCCATGGATTTCTTTCAGCCAAATAACGAGTGGCAGAAATTCGGCAGATAATCAAAACCTTGTCTCCTTTTTGAAACGACTTTCCTTCTTCGGGTTCCAGTAATAAATAATGTAATTGTCCATGTTGATCTGTAAGTCTGCCTTCGCAGGGGGTTCCCTGTATCGCCCGATGCCCAGTAATAATGGCCATTTTGCCAATATACTCATCTTCGGCAATGGCAGTCGTTTCATCGCGAGGTAACCAGGGGGCGATGACCTTACCACTGAAATGAACAGCGAAAATAGCGGCAATAAAACTGACTGGACCGAGTATCAGATTACTGAGCGGGATTTGCCAGAGAGTGACCATACCGTGCTGGAACAGAATACCAAACAAACCAAAGAACCCCGCTAACAGACAGATGACCACCAACGCTGGTATTCTTCCAATATTCAGAAAATGTAATACTTGTCCAGGAGTACCAGAATCAAGGGAATCGAAGTGATCAAAATGAGCATCGATAGCGCCGGAGAGCATATGGCCAAAGATAAGCGAAACTATTTCCAGGATACCGATAAGTAATACAAATGAAATGGCAAACAGATACGGCTCGTTATAATCAGAAAATATAATCATGCCACCTTTTCCTTGCTATAAATATTTTAAAGTTAATAATTCATTCCCTTACATTAACACTGGTAAATAATACCATGAGACTATTTATTCTTTAAATCTGAAAAATCTATTTTTTTATTTTTGTATTCACGTGATTTGTAAATGCCTGCAATATATTTGCGCACGTTATGTTTAAAGTGACTATGCTTTAAGGTGAATACTGATGTTAGAAAAAGCATATGACCTAACAGGTATTCATTAACCGGAGGATATGCTGATGGAAGATAAGCTAAATTCACTAAATAACTTTGATTTTTTGGCGCAAAGTTTTGCCAGAATGCACAAAGAAGGGAGAGCTGTTGATCTGCCGGCCATTACCGGAAATATGGACGAAGACCAACGAACCTGGTTTTGTGAACGCTTTGCATTTTATTGCCATGAGGTTGAGCAAGAACAAGAAGTGGCACTGGAAAGCTAAATGGATAAGGTTAAAAGGAGTGATGGTAATTGCAATGAAGTGTAACCACTAAATTTATCGAACGAACTATTTTTGCCGGATTGAGGGGAAACTCCTCTCCGGCATTTATCGTTTTCATCACTTAATCTTTTTCATCGCCCGATAACATTCGTCACCGGGCAATAGAAACTTATTCCTGTGGATCAATGGGCGGAATAGCCGGAGCTGGTTGTACTTCCGCAGGGATGGAACGTGCTTCAAGTTCGCTAATGCGCTGCTCCAGTAGCGCCAGTTTTTCGCGAGTCCGTAAAAGAACCTGTGTCTGGACGTCGAACTCTTCACGACTTACCAGATCGAGACGCGTCAGCTGCGCTTGAAGGGTTTGGCGGATTTTTTTCTCCACATCTTCCCCGAACTCCCTGATTCCTTTAGGCATCGATTCGTGAACCTGGCGAGCGATTTGCTCAATTTTTTTCGGGTCAATCATTGTAGTTTCCCTGAACTGATAGGTGTTGAATGACATTGTAGTGCGATAAGAGTAAGGCATAAACCAGAATTATGTGAACCTGCGCGTTGCCGCCGCTAATCATTAGCGTTATAGTGATCCTGCTTATTCTCAGGGCGGGGCGAAATTCCCCACCGGCGGTAAATCAACATAGTTGAAAGCCCGCGAGCGCTTTGGGTGCAAACTCAAAGGTCAGCAGATCCGGTGTAATTCCGGGGCCGACAGTTAAAGTCTGGATGGGAGAGAGTAACGATTCTGTCGGGCACGGACCCGCTCACGTTATTTTTTGGCTGCTTGCTGCCACTCCTAAGACTGCCCTGATTCTGGTAACCATAATTTTAGTGAGGTTTTTTTACCATGAATCAGACGCTCCTTTCCTCTTTTGGTACGCCTTTCGAACGTGTTGAAAATGCACTGGCAGCGCTGCGTGAAGGACGCGGTGTAATGGTGCTTGATGATGAAGACCGTGAAAACGAAGGCGATATGATCTTCCCGGCAGAAACCATGACCATTGAGCAGATGGCACTGACCATTCGCCACGGTAGCGGTATTGTTTGCCTGTGCATCACTGAAGATCGCCGTAAACAACTCGATCTGCCAATGATGGTAGAAAATAACACCAGCGCCTATGGCACAGGTTTTACCGTGACCATTGAAGCGGCTGAAGGTGTGACTACCGGTGTTTCTGCTGCTGACCGTATTACGACCGTTCGTGCTGCGATTGCCGATGGCGCAAAACCGTCAGATCTGAATCGCCCGGGCCACGTTTTCCCACTTCGCGCGCAGGCAGGTGGTGTACTGACGCGTGGCGGTCATACTGAAGCGACTATTGATCTGATGACGCTGGCTGGCTTTAAACCGGCTGGTGTTCTGTGTGAGCTGACTAATGACGATGGCACGATGGCGCGTGCGCCAGAGTGCATTGAGTTTGCCAATAAACACAATATGGCGTTGGTTACCATTGAGGATTTGGTGGCATACCGCCAGGCGCATGAGCGTAAAGCCAGCTAATGACGTGAAATACTAAATATGAAAATGCCGGGGTGTTCCCGGCATTTTGCTGTTTAGTTATAGTTTATTTTTACGATGAGATCTTTTTGGAAGGGACCATAAACGAGAGTATCCCCAGGTTTTTGTGAAAGTTCAGCCTGGTAATCACGAGTAACGATGGCTCCAGCCTGACCTGGAATATATGTGGTGAAGAGTTTGTACTGGTTAAACTTAATATCTTCTTGTGTTTTTTGATCAGTAATACGCATCAACAAACCATTACCCATTTCCAGATGCGTATCATCATGTAACGTATCTGTCGTATAAAAACTGGTGGCAACATCAAATTGCTCAGTACAATTGGCTGTGGCATTCCGAATTGTTGAAACATCAAATGTAGCTGTTGGTGGTATAGTTACTATCGTACTCGGGTCAATACGTCCAAAATTAACGATTTGACTTTCAGGGAAAATACGAATATCTACACTACAATCAAGAAAAGAAATATTGTTGAGTCCTGTAATATTGGCGTGTAAATTTTTGGCTCTATTATCGGTGTTTGCTCCTTGTGAACCATCGAATTGCAATATATTGACAGAGCTAAAGTTAAATATCGTGTCCTTTGGGGGGTATTGCTTAAGTTTTACATACAAGCGAAATCGAGCATTGAAGGTGATCTCTTTTTGGAGGACACCAGTATTAGTACATGTGTTAGTCACAATCTGATATGGGCTTGATCTATCCAGACAATATCCTGTATCAATGCCCTGATTGTTTCCTTCGTAATCCTGGCCATTATATGTTACACCAAATGTTAAATATGGATTGTTTATCACAGAGGGATCATTGAACTCTGCTATTTTTATCCAAGCATGTACATTTTCATATGGATTGCTTTCTGACCAATTGACGGCCCTGTTGCAAAAAACTGTTGTAGCAATATCATCGCTTTCCCAAATTTTCTGACCAGGCTTAGCATCTTGTGGTACTTTAAACGCAGGCATAGGTTTGTTTATTTCGATATTACCAAAGCGTTCATTCTGATAGCAATCGACAGCATAAGAAGAAACATTAAAAAACAGGCACAATATTGCTAGTAGGCGAAAATGCATGATCATAATTTCCCCTTTTTCGCAGGTGAAGTTTGGCAGAGTGACTGAACGGAATTACAGTCAATTTTGAACATTTCCAGCCCGCCGTAATCCCCCACAAAACCCAGCAGGAAGGTCGCAGGAAGATTTTTAATTTGCTGAGTTGCTGTCCCAAAAGGGGTAACCATAATGCTGTCTGTTCCGGGCATTAATGTCTTGCCGTTAGTTCCGATATACCCAACAGTGATGTGATAAGGGGTTGGATTATTGAGTGTAAGACCGTTAGCTGAACGTGCGACAGTCACTTTCTGAACTGGAACTGCCTCACCATCTTTTAATTCAATAGCCTTTGGGCGCCAGAATAATTTCAGACGACTTTGCATAGCGATTTGCATCACGTTCTGTTCTTTGGCGCGCGGCGGAATTTCTCGCACGTTATAATAAAATACAGTTTCCCTGTCTTGTGGTAAGTTATTTAGCGATGCTAACGCCATAAGGCGAATTTGCACTTGCTCATTGGCCTCGATACGCTCCATTGGGGGAAGCGTTGATATGAAATCGCGCGTTTTTTTACCGCTGGCATCCTCAATCCACGACTGAGCCAGATAAGGATCGATTTTACTTTGGTTGGTCAGGCGAACCGTTGCACTTTTATTCGAAGCATTAAAAATGATGCGCGTCCTGTCGGGGGAGACTGTCGCCTGGGCGAAGTTGCAGATCCCCAGTAAACAAATCATTCCTGTTGCGGTTAATAGCGATTTCATTTTATTCATCCTGAATTAGTTGACTGTTTTACAAGGCAAAATAATGGCACTTTCGCTGATGTTACTTTGGTTAGGGGGGGTAATTTCGCAGGAGTTATCACCCCAGGTTAAACGCAGGGTGCTGTTTTCCTGAATCCCGCTGAGATAAACAAAGCCATCTTCCGCCACCAGGCCCACATCTTTACCTGTCGCTTTATCCGTGACATTCACCCCCAGTGGTGGAAAGCGACCATTTTCCTGGCGGATAACGCCGACGATTTGGTAACCGGTGGTGGCATTCAGTTTTGCGTAGCCGATGGCACCCTGGGTGAGCGTGGTGCGAATAACCGAGTTTTCGACATCAACACCTTCTGGTAGATCGTTATTGTTCACCCGTAACATGGAGGTGGTGTAGTTCGATAACGAAGGTACAACGGCAATGCCCAGCCCGTTGGTAACGGTACGGTTAGAGTTGATTTCAACGCCGGAGATCCCTGCGGTATCGACCATCATGCGAGCGTTATCGCCGTAGCTATAATCGTGAAGAGCGACCCCATGACGCGTAGCGGTAAGTGAACCGTACCAGCCTGCGGTAACAGAATTGTACTGATTCGGCTGCACGCTGCCGTTAATGTTCAGACGGCCCCATGGTGAATAGTGCTGGTAGCTGCCGCGCAACGTTGGTTCGCCATCGCGAATATTGTCGTCCGTTGCTGACGCAGAAATATTCCAGACATTGTTGCGATCCGACGAGTCATACCAGGAAATCATTTGCGAGGTGTTACTGCCATCCGTGCGCTGCATACTGTAGGAGATGTTGCGACTTTGCTGTAACGGCAGAGAGAAAGAGAAGTAATACTGATTTTCCTCGTCATCATCCCAGCGAATACGACTCACCGCCAGCGATGCGGAAATGCCTTTGAAATCGCCAATATCAAAGTTTTTGCTTACTGATATCGAGTAGTTGGTATTGCTAGGGCTGTCCCAGTAGGTATTACGTGTAACGTTAAGATAAGAGTTCATCTCCAACGTCTCAAAGTACTGGTTCAGGGAAATAACATAATTTTCTTTCTCGTTATCAATGGAATCATCACCATTTCTCGAGGAGAGATACTCACCCATCGATACGTAATCTTTATCTGAGAAGCGATACCCTGCAAAAGTAATCTGACTCCCCGTTGACTCGAAATGTTTCGCATAGTTAAACCGATAGCTGTAACCACGCAAATTGTCCCTATTTTGTCGCTGTAAAGAGGCATCAGCTCCGGTGACATCGAAAGAAAGCGAACCAAATTGATTGAGGTTAAAACCGATGCCAGTGGTGATCGCCTGGTAATCATCCGCAGTGAACATGCCGCCGCCATAGAGCGACACATTGTTCAGCCAGCCCCAGGAGGCTTCTGCCGTCCAGAAAAATGGGTTATTAATATCGTTATGTCCGACAGATGTTGGTTTTCCCAGCGACGTTTTGTAGCGTACTTGCCCTTTACGGGTTAAATAGGGGATGGAAGCGGAACCGACCTGAAAGGTATTGGTACGGCCATCTTCTTCTTCAACAGTGACATCCAGTTGACCCTGGAACGACTGGCCCAAATCAGAAATGTTAAACGGCCCAGGCGCAACAGTGGTCTGATAAAGTACACGACCATTTTGTGCTACAGTCACTTTGGCGTTGGTCTGCGCGATGCCGGTGATTTGCGGCGCATAACCCTGTAGATCTGGCGGCAGCATACTTTCATCACTTTCCAGTGATGCGCCAGTAAAATGGAAGGTATCGTAAAGATTGGAACTCAGGTCGTACTGTCCCATGGTGAATTTTGACGACCATGAGGGAATCGGGCGAAACAGATAATTTCGCGCAAATTCGCTATCGTGGTTTACCGAGCGGCCATCAGCAAAATTCTGATTGTATTGATAATCGCTACGCAAACGCCATGCACCGAGGTTGAAACCTAAAGTACCGTAGGAACTGATATTCTGGGTGCTGTCTCCGTGATGTGGATCGTACTGGCTGGCGTATACGTTATAGTCGAGGATAAATCCGGTGATACCGTCATCCCAAAATTCTGGCGGCGTCCAGTTTGTTGCCTGGTATTTCAACCATGCCTGGGGAATGCTAAGTGATAATATCATCGTAGATTTATCTAGCCGTACAGATAATTCCTGTCGTTGACTTAAATCGAGACACTCGCTTCCAGCAGTGCTTTGTAATGATTCAATAAAGTCTGTGTGCAGGCCAAAATTAATTAAATTTTCTCTAGTTAAGCAGAGTAATGAACCGCTTTCATTATCTGCTTTTACCCACTCCAGTATTAATGCTTTCGGTAATATATTTTTATTGATTTGCACACGGACCAGATATTTACCTGGGGTTATGTAGCCTTTTTTCTCAAAACGAGAGATATCAATATTCTCGCGGTCTTCTGCGTCAATCATATCGACGTTGAATTCTACTGCGTGGACTGGCAAAACGAAGAGTAGCGAACACACAACGCCAGACAGGGCATTTTTAATTGCATGGGATAATCTGTCCCGGGTAAACGTGTTTTTATTGTTCATAAAAATCCATTTCTAAAAAGACCCAAAGTTGCCGATGAAATTTCATCGGCTTTACCGCCTGGTGTTGTGTGGGTATTAACTGCCGATTACTTGTAGTCGAGTACGTAATTAGCCTGTGCCTGCACATTACCTGGGGTCGCGGTACGTCCCAGAGATTCCATACGGGCTTTAAAGTTCAACTCCTGGTAGGAATTAGTCGTCGGGAAGTCGATGGTGATTGGGGTACCAAGAGTCACGTTGGTGTTGTCTGATTTCACCAGACGTACGCCGACATCAGTTGCACCGCCGATGTTACCTTCCAGTGTGTTTTTAAGCAGGCTGGAGTCGGTAGAGTCAACACTGGCAGAACTAAAGGTGATTTTGACTTTATCAACAGTGTTAGTACCGTCAGATAAAATACAATCCTGCAAATGAATGGTGACATCTACAGGCAGAGATTTCTGTCCGCTTTTTAATACAGTATTAGCAACTTCACCGAGGTTAATTGTCTGATCTTCATCACCTGGAGCAATAGAACAAGGTGCATCGATAACTTCACCTTTGAACGTTATTTTACCGGAACCCTGATTAGGGTCATCAGCAAGCGCGTTAAAAGCAACGCCAGATAATAGTGCGGTTGCAACAACAGAGAGGAGCGTTTTTTTAAACATTACTATAATCCTTTATAAATTAGGAAATGCTTGGGATGAGGAAACAATATAGAGTCGAATCTGATATTAATTCCGGTTGTAACATTACCATGAATACAACTGGTCTGGCTTGTTATTTTTGCTTAAATGTAATTTAGAAAAACTTAAATTATATTTAAGCTGTATATGATTAAATGGTTATTCATCATAATGCAGTCTTGTAACTGATATAAAATTGATAATTTATATATATTTTATGAATGAATGATTTTCCTGATAGGTCATAATTGATTATAAGTGCCTGTAAATACTGAACTCAATGTTTTTAAATGATAATGGTTAAAAATCCTTTGCCTTTATAACTTAGGTTAATGTCGATTTATTTATTTTGATGATATTTATTTGGCGGATATAAATTAATGATTTTTCTGGTTGATTTTTAAGCTATTTTGGTGAGTTATATATCATTTCCTATGATCGAAATCATATAATTGTCTGGTAATTATGCGAGTATATGAATATATTCAACGATGAATATGTGAAATTTTAACGCTAAATGTATAGTATTGTTAAATTTTGAAGGTGAAAAGGATGTTTATTGCCTGGTACTGGATTGTATTAATCGTTCTGTTAGTTGGCGGCTATTTTCTTCATCTTAAGCGTTACTGCAAAGCCTTTCGGCAAGACAGAGATGCTCTGCTGGCTGGTCGTAGTAAGTTAGAACATCGCAATGGCGAAGAGTTGTCCGAAAAGTCATAATAACATTTCTGTCTTCATATTCAGATGTTGCCCACTGGACTGGGCAACATCTGCATCTGTGGTGTTTAACCTATGCCTGCGGTTTGCAAAACAACAAGGCTTAGACCCATTACTGACATCCCGCATAACACGCCATAGCTGGGGTTATTATTAGGATCTATCTCTTTTGCCAGTGGCATTAGCTCATCAACAGATAGTGCCACCATAATTCCTGCTACCGCCGCCATTACGGCAGCCATTACTACTGGTGAAATCAGACTGCCTAGAATTAGCCATGCCAGTACGCCACCGAGAATTTCCGCCATACCTGAAATGCCTGCCCAGAAAATCGCTGTTCGTTTAGAACCTGTAGCAGCATAAACGGGTCCGGCAACTGCCAGCCCTTCAGGAATATTATGTAAAGCCACTGCAAGAGCAATCCCCATACCCAACTCA
This sequence comes from Escherichia fergusonii ATCC 35469, assembly GCF_000026225.1. Taxonomy (NCBI): domain Bacteria; kingdom Pseudomonadati; phylum Pseudomonadota; class Gammaproteobacteria; order Enterobacterales; family Enterobacteriaceae; genus Escherichia; species Escherichia fergusonii. Next base: position 3,052,871 of record NC_011740.1, on the reverse strand, counting down.
AGGTTACTGCTGGCTGTTACGAATGTGGCAATACCTTCCGGGAAGTTATGCAGGCTGATACCCAGCGTTAATAGAATTGCAGTACGTCGAATGGATTTCGGCAGAGGTTGCTGCGTTTTTTGCATTAAATCCTGTGGATGGGCGTGCGGAAGCATCCGGTCTAGACCAAAGTAGCCCAGCAAGCCAATGATAAACATACCGTAGCCCAATACTGGCGACATACCTTCTACTGCAAGGGCAGCAGGAAGCATCTCCATTAAAGAGATCAACAGCATAATACCTGCGGCGAATCCCAGCGAGAAGGCCAGTACTCGGTTAGAAGGTTTTTGACCAAGTACAGCCAAAAATGCGCCAATAAAGGTGGCGGCACCCGCCAGTAAGGTCAGAATCAGAGGTACTGACATAAAAAACTCCTTATAAATCTGCTGCCCGGCTGACCTTCAAAATAACTGATAATGATCATCATTGTTATCCGGGTTCTTCATTTTCCGAAACAGCGTATGGTGAAGACATCACAAATGACACCTTTAGTGAAGGATATCATCATGTCTTCAACGCGTATGCCAGCTTTGTTTTTGGGACACGGTAGTCCAATGAACGTTTTACAGAATAATCGCTACACCCAGGCATGGCAGCGTCTGGGGGAGACATTGCCACGTCCGAAAGCCATAGTCGTTGTTTCAGCACACTGGTTTACTCGTGGAACGGGAGTTACCGCGATGGAAATGCCGCCGACAATCCATGACTTTGGTGGTTTTCCCCAGGCACTTTACGAAACTCATTATCCCGCCCCCGGTTCGCCTGCACTGGCACAGCAATTGGTAGAGCTGCTGGCTCCGACTCCTGTTACGCTTGACCTTGAGGCATGGGGATTTGACCATGGTTCCTGGGGCGTGCTGATAAAAATGTACCCAAATGCCGATATCCCGATGGTGCAATTGAGTATCGATAGCACGAAACCTGCTGCATGGCATTTTGAAATAGGGCGTAAGTTGGCTGCATTGCGTGACGAAGGAATTATGCTGATTGCCAGCGGTAATGTGGTTCATAATCTGCGAACTGCCAAATGGCATGGCGATGAATCACCTTATCCATGGGCGGTATCGTTCAGTGATTTTGTGAAAGCCAATCTGACATGGAAAGGGCCAACAGCAGAGCATCCGTTGGTAAATTATCTCGAACATGAAAGTGGTGTTTTATCTAATCCGACGCCAGAACATTACCTGCCATTACTGTATATGCTGGGAAGCTGGGATGGAGAAGAAGCAGTGACGATTCCGGTAGAGGGGATTGAAATGGGAAGCCTGAGTATGTTGTCAGTACAGATTGGCTAAGCAATGAATAAAACCGAAGCCAGAAGCCTGGCTTCGGTTTGCATTACTTACCTTCTTACCAGCTTAAGTCCCCATGCACCACTCATTACCAGCAGCAGTAACAGGCAGAGACCAAACGCCAACATACAAGACTGAGCCATGTTCATAAAGTGCCACGGCGGCAGCAGATACCAACCTTCGGATTGCTGATAAAGGTCAACAAACCATTGCTGAGTACTGCTCAGTGTGACGCCATCGGGAACGATGGGGGCGTCATAACCACAATCCCCGGTAGGTTTAAACCAGTTCGGCGCCCACTGTGCCAGCGGCAGGTTAAAGGGGAAAGTTGGATCGGTCGAGCAACCCTGTACGCCAAACAGTGAATCCGGATCCGGGTTATGCACCGCGTGGTGGATATCATTCAGTTTGAACGAAAACTTAAGTCCCATAATACTGCCGTAGAATGCCATAACGCATCCAATCAGCTTGAGGACGATGTTTTTCGGGTTGATCGCCGCAACCAATCCTCCAATAACCATCACAAACATGGCGTAGCGGATGTAAACACACTGTTCACACGGCGCCATGTAGAGATAGATCTGGAAGAAAGAGTGCGCCAGGATAATCAGCGCGCCCATCGCAACAGCCATTAACAACCATAAGAAGCGTTGCTCTTGCCATCTCACCAGAGTGTCTACCGGTGAAGTGCGAAGGTCTTTCCACATTCCCTTGATACCCATAGCCTGTTTCCCTGTTATTTGCTTGCTAACTCACGGATAAGGTCAGCCATAGTGTCAATGGATTTGATGCTCTTGGTGTAAATCAAGTATTTACCATTAACAACATATGCCGGAACACCCTGGATTTTGGCAACATCGTAAGATGCTTTCCATTTTTCCAGTGTTTCCTGAACAGCTGGCTCTTTCAGAGCAGCTTCAAAATCAGCCTGGCTCATACCTGCAGCGTCAAGACCTGTTTTGATAAAGGCTGCCGGATCTTTACCGTCAGACCAGCGCTCTTTTTTGTCGTGATAAGCTGCGTAGTAAGCAAATTTGGCTTTCTTAAACTGCGATTTTGCATCAAACAGAGAGATACCTGCTGCCTGGTCTTTAGCAATCAATACGGCAAAGACTTCGCTCGCTTGTTTGCCGTATTCACCTTTGGTTTCCAGATGGAAAGGGGTAAAGGCGACCAGATCTTTCACTTTCTCAGATACCGGGCCAGTAACTGCTTTGTCGTACTTGTAGCAGAATGGGCACGCGTAGCTGAACACTTTGATCAGCGTTTTATCAGCATTCGGAATTGGTTTTTCCAGAACCATATAATCCGTGCCTTCGGTGAAAGCAGAAGCGGTAAAAGGCACTGCCAGCGCAGCGGTCAACAGCACGCTTTTAAACAGTGATGAAATCCATTTTTTTGACATTTATGTTCCCTCTGATTATTTAAACATCTGTTGTGGACGTACTAACAGTGCACGGTAATGAGTCTGGTTAGCTTTATCAGACATCACGTCGATTTCCACTTTGACCTCTTTGGTTTTGTAATCGATTTCATTCAGCTTACCGACTGTCGGCTGGCCGACGTCGAACAGGTGAATTGAACCACCAAAGCCGAACATGGTGTCGCGGTCAGCCTGATATTCGATGATAGAAGTGATCGGGCTATAGAAGTCGTAGCCGCGCTCTTTACCGTATTCCCAAACCTGCTGGACGGTGCCTTTCTTCTCATCAATCTTATATTCAACAAAACGTGAATATTTCATGGTCGGTAAGGCTGGTTGTTCCAGGTGGCGACCGTCACCGTTATCAAAGATGGTGAGTGTACCTTTGCTGGAAATCCATGCGGTATGCTGGGTATAGGTAAAGTCGAAATCGGAGTTTTCGCACTTACCGTTTTCATCACAAGTGATTGGTTTACCGTTGGCGTCAACAGGTTTCAGCAGTTTGCTGGCCAGCGGTTTTTCCCAGCCTTTGCTTGGTGCCAGGATCCATTTAACTTGTTTATCACGACCAATTTTCACAACACCCTGGTGACGGGAGGAGAGGATGATTGAGTCGTCTTTAGCATCATAAGCAATGGAGTTGACGTGTGCCCAGTTACGGCCAGGACCTACACCTAATGCATCACCGAACGGAGTATCAGGCTCCAGTTTTGCTTGTTGGCCTGCATGGTTCAGGTCTACGTTTACACAAACGGCACCAGCATCCAGCGCACCGAGCAGAGCATCACGCTTCGGATCCAGAATTTTTGTCAGATCCCACACATCGACAACACGACCTGACTTATCAACTTCAAGAATATGATCACGAATGGTAGTTACGTGTACGCCGTCATCACGACGATAGTTGCTCTTGCCAACACGCAGCAACACAGTGCCATTTGGTGTTTCTACAGATTCATGGGTAGCATCAGCGTAACCACGAGGTAATTTGTGGTCTTCCAGCACCTGGCCCATCATATCGAACTCATACCAGTGCTGGCCCTGAACGGCGGTAAAGGTGCCACGTGGTGTTTCACGGATACCCATCAGATAACCACGTTTGTTGATGTTACGGTCGCGTCCATCGTAGAAGGTGTCTTGATCCAGCCACCAGCGATATTCACCTTCGGTATCAACAATGAAGGTAAACGGTGCGATATCAAATGGTAGTGCACCCGTTGCCGGACCTGCATCAAGGATGCCCGCGTTTTTATCTTTTTCACCGTGCCAGTGGAGATCAGAACCTTGAGCGGTAAAGGTATGGGTATTAACGAGGTATAGACGGTCTTCAAAGCCTGGAGCGACTTTAACGACTTTAGTCGTTTGCAGGTCGGTCAGTGAGCGGCTATCCATATAATTGTTTACGATGGCAGAAGTATGCACAACATAATCATCTTTCATGGCTTTGCCATTTTCTTTCCACTCTACGGTCACTTTGTTAGCAAATTTTTGGTACAGACCAAAAATCGGTACACCGTCATAAGTTTTCAGCGACTCTTTACCTACGGTATAGGTAATTGGTACACCTTTTTCGCCCTTGCCGTGTACGGTAACTTTTACATCAGAAATGACATGGCTGTCTAAATCAACCAGTGCGGTAAGAGGAGCATTGCCGTAGGGATCGACGATTACAGCACCTAGCTGCCCGGCAGGAGGTGCAGGTTTAAAACCAGCAGCCATCACGCCTGTTGCAGACAAACCTAAGGTTAATGCCACTGTGCCGGCTACCAGTGTTTTTCTATATTTATCAAACATGGATATATCTCCTTATATAACGCAAAATATATAATAATTATGAATATCTACTGTTTAGTTGGAGCGAATTAATAGTTTTTGTGAATGAATGAGTGTTTATAATGAAAAGCAATACTCTTTTCTTTTTTTTAATGGTTTGCGTATTGCTGAAACATATTTTTATTTTCAGAGGATAGTAGGTTGGCACTATTTCAAGAACAATATTCAATATTGTTTAGTGTGATCAAAATAACAATGTTTTTTAATTATTACAGTAATTGCCAATTTGTTTGTGATGTGTTTTTGTCAATTAAATCAATATGATAAACGATGAGTTCTTGAGTTGTTTTAATTGCGAAAATGGTTGCATATGACAAATTGACATTAAATTGTTTATTAATGTTAAATAAAAGTGAGATATGTATGCTGAGATATATTGAGTGGAGTTATCATTTCTGCAATATATGACGTTGCCCTGATAATCAGGGCAACTTTGGTCTTCATACTTCAAGCTGTATATGCTGTGTCAGTAGAGGAGTGCCTTTATTCGACAAAAATGTGGGGATAGAAACGGGACAAATCTTGAGTAATCAGCGCCCGGTCTTCCCGAATACCAATGCCAGCAGGTTGATCATTAATCAGCCAACTGCCAATTAGCATATAACTATCGCCAAATTTCGGCAGAGGATGGAATTGCTGAACAATCATTCCTTCTTCACCGTATGGACCTTCTACCGACTCGATCGTTTTGCCATTTTCAATGATAGAGACGTTCGCCCCTTCACGAGAGAAAATAGGTTTAACGACAAATTTATCCATTTGCGGGTGATCATCTTCCGCAAAGTAGGCTGGCAGCAGGTTCGGGTGATTTGGGAACATCTCCCACAGCAGCGGCAGAAGCGCCTTGTTGGAGATTATGCTCTTCCATGCCGGTTCCAGCCAACGTACGCCAGCATCTTCCAGCTTGGTAGAGAACATTTCACGTAGCATATATTCCCACGGATAGAGCTTAAACAGGTTAGAGATAACCTGATCCTGCAAATCCGTGAACTGACCTTTCTCGCCCAGACCAATATCTTCGATATAGAGAAATTCGGTAGCGATGTCTGCTTCAGCTGCACAATCCTGCAGATATTGAATGGTTCCCCGGTCTTCCACCGTATCGCGGCAACAGGTCAGATGCAGCAACTGGAATCCATATTGCTCCCGTAACTCGGCAAAGCGCTCTATCAACTTCTCTTGCAGGCTATTGAACTGGTCACAGCCTTCCGGCAGGTTGCCAGCGTTAAGCTGGTCTTCCAGCCAGATCCACTGAAAGAATGCCGCTTCATACAGAGAAGTTGGCGTATCAGCGTTATTCTCCAGAAGCTTAGGTTCGCCTGTGCCATCCCACGCCAGATCAAGACGCGAATAAAGCGATGGCTGGTGAGTCAGCCATGACTGGCGCACAAAACTCCAGGTGTGTTTTGGAATGCGGAATTTAGTCATCAGCTCATCGCTGGCGATCACTTTTTCCACCACTTTCAGGCACATCTGGTGCAGTTCAGCCGTCACATCTTCCAGTTTTTCAACCTGGGCAAGAGTGAGTTTGTAATAAGCATCTTCACACCAGTAAGGTTCACCATACATGGTGTGAAAATTAAAACCGTATTCATGGGCTTTTTCACGCCAGTCCGGGCGTTCGGTAATACTGACTCTTTCCATCTGAATTAGCCGCCCATCGAACGTGAAGTCGAGCCCGTTGCACTACGTTGCATGGTGCTCTGTTTGGCAACAGACTCACCAAAGCCACCACGTGTAACCGTCGTGGTCGTTGCAGGTTTCGGTGCCATGGCCGTTTTTGGTACGGTCATGGTGCGACCTGGCTGGGCAGCGCCATAGTTTTTACCGGTCGCGTCGGTATATTTACCATAAGCCGGGCTGGCAGGGTTCTTCGAGGAGAACAGCGGTTGCTGCGCAAAACCAGCGCCGCCGCCCATCAGACGCCCCATCATGTAACCTGCCATCAGCGGCATCCAGAAGCTACCGCTGGATTGCTGGGCCTGCGCCTGATTTTCTGGTGCCATACCTGCCTGAGCAGGTGCCTGCTGGCACTGACCTTCGCCAAATTCGGCAACACAGTCTTCACGGGTGGCGTATTTCGGTGCAGTACGTTCGGCTTCTTTCAGCGCATTGTTGTACGCGGTGGTACATTCTGCACTTTTGCCTGGGTTTGCAGCTGAACAATCATCAGCGTTTTGATACAGAGACACTGTCTCATCACTCTTTTCACAGCCCGCCAGCATAAAAACAGTGGCAACAGCGAGAGCGACAGGTGTCAAATGGCGTGCGCTCCAGTTTTTGCGGAACGATGCGTGACGTATGGATTTTGTCCGTTTCATTTTTGTCTTCCGGGACCAGTGGTAAATATTTCTCAGGATAGAGGATGGTCGGTCGAAATTGAAGCGAGAAGGATGAAGAATGCGCCACAACAGGCGCATCTTTACGTTGCCTTACGTTCAGGCGGGGCTGAAACCCCGCCATCATCAGTTACGGAAAGGATTGTTTCCGTTGCTGGTGCGTACAGATGTTTGCTGAACAACTGGTGCAGGGCTATCAGGCGCGTAACCATCAGCGATAGCATTTTGTTCCGGCGTTTGCGGTGCAACATTTTCCGGGTTAGTGGAAACCGGTTTGCTCAGCGCATTGTTCAGCGCAATCAGATCCTGCTCGTTTAACGTACCCAGTGCAGACTTAATATTAAGCTGGTTAATCAGGTAGTTATAACGTGCATTTGCCAGTTGCTGCTTGGCGTTGTACAGCGTGGTGGTCGCATCCAACACATCAACAATAGTACGCGTACCGACCGAGTAGCCCGCTTCCATCGCATCTAATGAGCTTTGGGCGGAGACAACTGCTTGTTTGTAAGCGTTAATGCTACTGATAGAGGCATTAATGTTGTTGAAGGAGGAACGCACGGTTTGCACGACGCTACGATGTGCGCTTTCCAGTTGCTCACTGGCACCGACAAAGTTGTACTGCGCCTGTTTAACCTGCGAGTTAACCATCCCGCCCTGATAAATCGGTAGCGAGAAGCTCAGGCCAACTTTATTCTGGCCCATATTGCTGTCGTCATATTGGGCGCTGTTCGCACCACGGGTTTTCGAACCGCTATAAGATGTGTCAGAGATCCCGGTAGAAGCCGTTAAATCCAGAGTCGGTAAGTGACCGTCTTGTGCCTGACGAATTTGCTCACGGGCCAGGTCCTGGCTCAAACGTGCCTGCAACAGTGACAGGTTACGTTTTTCGGCTTCTTTCAGCAGAGCATTGACCGGCTGCGGCTTGTCAGTTTTGAAATTGTCGATATTTAACGCTGCCAGTTCCGGGTAGTAATTACCGGTAATCTGACGAAGTTGCTCTACAGCGTTATCGAGGTTATTACGTGCGGTAACTTCATTCGCCAGCACAGTATCGTACTGCGCACGGGCGTTCTGCACATCGGTGATCGCCACCAGGCCCACGTTAAAACGCTGAGTCGTTTGATCCAACTGACGATAGATCGCTTCTTTTTGTGCCTGAGTATAAGAAAGCACGTCAATCGCATTCAACACGTTGAAATAGGCTGTAGCCGTGTTGAGGATCAGCGTTTGCTGATCGGTCTGGTAAGTGACGTCCTGAATACCGGCTGCTTTTTCCTGCAACGTTAACGCACGCCATTTCGACATATCAAAAATGGATTGAGTTAACTGCAGGGAAGCACTGGTCGCGTTAGAGTTTATGCCGTTCGCATCACGGTAGCCATTGCTGTAGGTATAATCGGCACCTAAACCCAGTTGCGGGAGTAAAGGGCTACGCGCTTCATTAATTTTTTCGAATGCAGCGTCACGATCGGCGGCAGACTTACGCAATTCCGGGTTGCTCAGGCGTGCTTGCTGATAAACTTGCATCAGGTTCTCGGCCTGGCTTAAAGCACTGAACCCCGACAGGCTCAGGCCGATAAGGATGGGGAGCAATTTCTTCATTTGCATTCCTTGTGGTGAAGCAGTATTTAGCGCTGATCAAATTGTAAAATTATTGCGGATTCTAGCAGAACCCGCCACCGCAAAAGGTTGGCGTTAAGTGCCATCGGGCGTTAATGTGCATCAATTTAACACATGACTGCTCAAACAGCAGTCAAACGTCGCTGAAATTCACATTTTATTCACTATTAGTGCCAGGACATTAACCATGCTTAAGCCAGACAGTCAGCCCGTAACTTTTGGCAAAAATGATGTAGAAATTATTGCACGAGAAACGCTTTATCGCGGTTTTTTTTCATTAGATCTTTATAGATTTCGCCATCGTCTATTCAACGGGGAAATGAGTCAGGAAGTTCGCCGGGAAATTTTTGAGCGCGGTCATGCTGCAGTCTTGCTACCCTTTGACCCTGTCCGCGATGAAGTTGTGTTAGTTGAGCAGATACGAATTGCGGCATACGACACCAGCGAAACGCCGTGGTTACTGGAAATGGTTGCCGGGATGATTGAAGAAGGCGAAAGCGTGGAAGATGTTGCCCGCCGGGAAGCAATAGAAGAAGCGGGGCTGGAAGTTAAACGCACCAAACCGGTGTTAAGCTTTTTAGCAAGCCCCGGCGGCACCAGCGAGCGCTCATCTATTATGGTGGGGGAAGTGGACGCCACGACCGCCAGTGGGATACACGGTCTGGCAGATGAAAACGAAGATATTCGTGTTCATGTGGTAAGCCGGGAACAGGCATACCAGTGGGTAGAAGAGGGGAAAATCGACAACGCAGCGTCTGTCATCGCTTTGCAATGGTTGCAGCTGCATCATCAAGAGTTAAAAAACGAGTGGAAATAATGAAGCGTTACACACCTGACTTTCCTGAAATGATGCGTCTTTGCGAGACTAACTTTTCGCAATTACGCCGTTTGTTGCCGCGCAACGACGCACCCGGTGAAACAGTAAGCTATCAGGTGGCAAACGCACAATATCGGCTAACGATTGTTGAATCGACCCGATACACTACGCTGGTGACAATAGAACAGACTGCGCCAGCAATCAGTTACTGGAGTCTTCCGTCAATGACGGTGCGTCTGTATCATGATGCGATGGTGGCTGAAGTGTGTTCGAGTCAGCAGATTTTTCGCTTCAAAGCGCGGTATGATTATCCCAATAAAAAGTTGCATCAACGCGACGAAAAGCATCAAATTAATCAGTTTTTAGCGGATTGGCTAAGATACTGTTTAGCACATGGAGCGATGGCGATTCCGGTTTATTAGCGTCGTGAAACCTAAGGACACCATTTGGAAAGCCTGTTAACCCTTCCTTTGGCTGGTGAGGCCACTGTAAGGATCTTACAAATTACCGATACTCACCTGTTTGCGCAGAAGCACGAAACCCTGTTGGGGGTGAATACCTGGGAAAGCTATCAGGCCGTGCTGGAGGCGATTCATGCTCAACAGCATGAATACGATCTGATCGTTGCAACAGGTGATTTGGCGCAGGATCAAACCTCTGCGGCCTATCAGCACTTTGCTGAAGGCATCGCAAGCTTCCGTGCGCCTTGCGTTTGGTTGCCCGGCAACCATGATTTTCAACCCGCGATGTACAGCGCGTTACAGGATGCAGGTATCTCTCCGGCGAAGCGCGTATTTATTGGTGAACATTGGCAAATCCTGTTGCTTGATAGCCAGGTATTTGGCGTGCCGCATGGCGAACTGAGTGATTTCCAGCTTGAATGGCTGGAGAAAAAACTCGCAGATGCCCCGCAGCGTCACACATTACTGCTGTTACATCACCATCCATTGCCTGCGGGTTGTAGCTGGCTTGATCAGCATAGCCTGCGTAATGCGGGCGAGTTAGATAACGTGTTGGCGAATTTTCCCCACGTCAAATACCTGCTATGCGGCCATATCCATCAGGAACTGGATCTCGACTGGAATGGTCGTCGTCTGCTGGCAACGCCATCAACCTGCGTACAGTTCAAACCGCACTGCTCCAACTTTACCCTGGACACCATTGCGCCGGGCTGGCGTACACTGGAATTGCACGCTGATGGTACGTTGACTACGCAGGTGCATCGTTTGTCAGATACCCGCTTTCAACCTGATACCGCTTCAGAAGGCTACTGATGTCTACGCTTCTTTATTTACACGGTTTCAACAGTTCGCCGCGTTCTGCGAAAGCGAGCTTGTTGAAAAACTGGCTGGCGGAACATCACCCTGACGTAGAGATGATTATTCCGCAGCTACCGCCATATCCTTCCGATGCAGCTGAACTGCTGGAGTCAATCGTTCTGGAGCATGGCGGCGATTCGCTGGGGATCGTCGGTTCCTCTTTAGGCGGATATTATGCGACCTGGTTGTCGCAATGTTTTATGCTACCGGCGGTGGTGGTAAACCCGGCAGTTAAGCCGTTTGAGCTGCTGACCGACTACCTTGGTCAAAACGAGAACCCCTACACGGGGCAGCAATATGTGCTAGAGTCACGCCATATTTACGATCTTAAAGTCATGCAGATTGACCCGCTGGAGGCGCCAGATTTGATCTGGCTACTGCAACAGACGGGAGATGAAGTGCTGGATTACCGCCAGGCAGTTGCGTATTACGCCTCCTGCCGCCAGACGGTGATTGAAGGCGGTAACCACGCATTCACGGGCTTCGAAGATTATTTCAACCCGATCGTCGATTTTCTTGGACTGCATAATTTCTGACGATCAACTCGAATTGCTAACTTAAACCATGACGCAAACTTATAACGCTGATGCCATTGAGGTACTCACCGGGCTTGAGCCGGTACGCCGCCGCCCGGGGATGTATACCGATACCACTCGCCCAAACCATTTAGGGCAAGAAGTTATTGATAACAGTGTGGATGAAGCACTGGCGGGTCACGCAAAACGCGTGGACGTAATTTTACATGCTGACCAGTCGTTAGAAGTTATTGACGATGGTCGTGGGATGCCGGTGGATATTCACCCGGAAGAGGGTGTGCCGGCGGTCGAATTGATTCTCTGCCGTCTGCACGCGGGCGGTAAGTTTTCTAACAAAAACTACCAGTTCTCCGGTGGTCTTCACGGCGTGGGGATCTCGGTGGTTAACGCCCTGTCGAAACGCGTAGAAGTTAACGTGCGACGCGATGGTCAGGTCTACAACATCGCGTTTGAGAACGGCGAAAAGGTGCAGGATCTGCAAGTTGTTGGCAACTGTGGTAAACGCAATACCGGCACCAGCGTGCACTTCTGGCCGGATGAAACCTTCTTTGACAGCCCACGCTTTTCTGTTTCGCGCCTGACACATGTCCTGAAAGCCAAAGCGGTACTGTGCCCTGGTGTTGAGATCACCTTTAAAGATGAAATCAACAACACCGAACAACGCTGGTGCTATCAGGACGGCCTGAATGACTACCTGGCGGAAGCGGTAAATGGCTTACCGACACTGCCGGAAAAACCGTTTATTGGTAATTTTTCGGGTGAAACGGAAGCCGTGGACTGGGCATTGTTATGGTTGCCGGAAGGCGGAGAACTGCTGACAGAAAGCTACGTCAACCTGATCCCCACCATGCAGGGCGGTACCCATGTTAATGGTTTGCGTCAGGGCCTTCTGGATGCGATGCGTGAGTTTTGTGAATACCGCAATATCCTGCCGCGTGGTGTGAAGTTGTCGGCGGAAGACATCTGGGATCGCTGCGCTTACGTGCTATCAGTGAAAATGCAGGACCCGCAGTTTGCCGGGCAAACCAAAGAACGTCTCTCGTCACGTCAATGTGCAGCGTTTGTTTCTGGCGTGGTGAAAGATGCCTTCAGTTTGTGGCTAAACCAGAACGTGCAGGCGGCTGAGCTGTTGGCAGAAATGGCGATCTCCAGCGCCCAGCGTCGTATGCGTGCGGCGAAGAAGGTTGTGCGTAAAAAGCTGACCAGCGGCCCGGCACTGCCTGGCAAACTGGCTGACTGTACTGCGCAGGATCTTAATCGTACCGAACTGTTCCTCGTCGAAGGTGACTCCGCAGGCGGATCTGCCAAGCAGGCGCGCGATCGTGAATATCAGGCGATCATGCCGTTGAAAGGTAAGATCCTTAACACCTGGGAAGTCTCTTCTGATGAAGTGCTTGCTTCGCAGGAAGTGCACGATATTTCGGTAGCGATCGGTATCGATCCTGATAGTGACGATCTCAGCCAGCTGCGTTACGGTAAGATCTGTATCCTCGCGGATGCGGACTCCGATGGTCTACACATTGCCACGCTGCTTTGCGCACTGTTTGTAAAACACTTCCGCACGTTGGTGAAACACGGTCACGTTTACGTTGCTCTGCCACCGCTCTACCGTATTGACCTTGGAAAAGAGGTTTATTACGCGCTGACAGAAGAAGAGAAAGAGGGCGTGCTCGAGCAATTAAAACGCAAGAAAGGCAAGCCGAACGTTCAGCGTTTTAAAGGTCTGGGGGAAATGAACCCGATGCAATTGCGCGAAACCACGCTTGATCCGAATACTCGCCGTCTGGTGCAGTTGACTATCGATGATGAAGATGATCAGCGTACTGATGCCGTCATGGATATGCTTCTGGCGAAAAAACGTTCAGAAGATCGTCGCAACTGGTTACAGGAAAAAGGCGACATGGCGGAGATTGAAGTTTAAAGAAAAGATCATTGCCCGGTCAGAGTGGCCGGGCAAAGCGATCAGGATTAAATCCCGGACTGCAAAATACGAATATTGGTTTCCAGTACGTCACCTTTTACGGCTTCGTTGTACGCCTTCATATGCGAGGTTTGCAGATGCGCTTCAAGATGGGCAACGCTTTCCCACTGCTCAATCATTACGATGGAATCTGGTGCGACAGTCTGAAAACTAACGCCTGCCGCATGATCCACCATCGGCGCATAACCGTGACAACCTTCTTCCTGCAATACCACTGGAACGATTTTTGCGAACTGGTCCAGTACAGCCTGGCGATGATGTTGGCCAGGACGAGTACGGATTTCAGCAATTACTGTAAGCATGGTTAACTCCTTCTTAATCCAGGCTCTTAGTTAAGCAAAAATTTCTGTAAGATGCTTGCGATATTCTTCTACGTAGCGTGGAACATCAGGCATTTTAATCACGTCATTGGCGATAAATGTCGGCAGCGGCTCCATACCCAGGAATTGGTTAGCTTTATGGAACGGTAAGTAAACGCCATCCACACCGACGCCATGGAAGAATTGGTCTTTCTCTGTGAAGGCTTCCATTGGTGCGTTCCAGGTCAGGGAAAGCATATATTTTTTGCCCTGCACCAGGCCGCCGGAGCCGTATTTTTTCGACGGATCTTTACGAGTACGACCATCGCTGGCATACAGCGTGCCGTGACCTTCGGTGAACACATCATCGATATATTTCTTCACCGTCCACGGTGCGCCCATCCACCAGCCTGGCATCTGCCAGATCACCACATCAGCCCAGAGAAAGTTTTGTACTTCGGCTTTTACATCGTAGTCGCTCTCGGCGCGAACGATGCGGACATCATGTCCGAGGTCGCGCAGCGTGCCATCCGCGACTTCGGTCAGGGTGTCATTCAGTTGACCATTGGAGTGAGCGAATTTCTTCGCCCCATTGATAATTAAAATATTGCTCATTTTTTATCCTCGAAAGAAACGTTTGAGGATCATATTACGCCAGCTGGCGCGTCGGTAAAATTGGCAAAATGTGCAAAGTCTTTTGCAGATTTGGCAAAAATCTCAAGTTTTCCAACTCACCTTCGCTTCAAACCCACCCTGTTCCGCATTACCAAAAGTGACCTGAAGGCCGTGCAGTCTGGCGATCCGGCGGACAATCGAAAGCCCCAGCCCACTGCCGGTAGCTGTTTGTCCAGGTGGGCGATAAAAGCGTTCACCAATATGCTCCAGTGCTTCCTCTGACACGCCGGGGCCGTTGTCTTTCACCGTAAAACTGTGCGTATTGAGGGTGACTTCCACCACGCTACCCGGTGGGCTATAGCGAACCGCGTTATCCAGCAAATTTCGTACCAGCAGGCTGAGCAGCAGAGGCTGCCCCGTTCGTATGATGCCCTGGGCGTTGAGTGCCAGACGTACATCAATTTGTGCCTGTTGAGCGGTATGGTAAATATCCATTACTGCTGATTGCAGCAGGTCATCAAAAGAGATTTCTGCTACATCCTGAAGATTGTCCAGTGAGTCCAGACGAGAAAGCGTTAACAACTGATCCACCAAACGAGTTGCACGCTCGATCCCTTCATGCAGCTGCATCAGCGCTTTGTCTCGGACTTGCGGATCGTCCACGGAAAGTTGCGCCACTTCGGTTTGCACTTTTAGCGCTGTTAAAGGGCTACGCAGTTCATGGGCGGCATCGGATGTAAATCGTCGCTCGCGTACCATAACAGTATGTATACGAGCAAAAAGTTGGTTTAGTGAGTCAACCAGGGGACGTACTTCGCATGGTACACCGGTTGTGTCGAGTGGTTGGGCAGACTCCGGGTCACGCAAACGCAGAGCCGCAGCTATTTTTTGTAGTGGTTTCAGCTCACGACCGAGGGCAAACAGTAATATAAGCAGCATTAATGGCAGGGCCACCAGCCACGGTACTAATTGCGCCAGCACAATCCCCAGTGCCATCTCTTCCCGATATTCCCACTCCTGACCCACCACAATGCGGTATTTTCCGTCAGCAGAAGTCAGCCAGATAAAACGCCAGCTATCGTCATCGTTCGTCAATTGTCCATCATCAAAGCCTTCCCGATGATAGCTGTAGGGAATGTATCGCCCATTGTCACCATCATTCATCACCATTTTTCCGTCACGGGTGAAAACAGCGAAAGCCAGCACATCGTCATCAATATGACCATGTTTGAATTTTTTGGGTGTTTGTGCGATACGCTCGGAAGCGCGTAGTTCATTGATATCTAATGCGATAAGCCGTTTTGCAAACAGCATTTGTTGGGTATCAAATAGCTCGTCAACGTTATCAGCGGTCAGCTTCCAGGCAATAAAGCCAGAAACAAGCCAGGTCATGGAAGCCAGAATTAAAAAAATAAGCGTCAGCCTGATGCGCAGGCTAAGGCGTTGTGTGAATTTCATGCCTCACCTAACGTGTAACCAATACCATGAACAGTGCGGATAAACCCGCTGCCGAGTTTACGCCGCAGGTGATGAATATGGACTTCTACGGCATTACTGGTCACTTCTTCATCCCAGGTATAGAGTTTTTCTTCAATCAATTTACGTGGCAGTACCCTTCCGACGTTACGCATCAACAGTTCCAGCAGGGCAAATTCTTTCGGCTTCAGGGGGAGTGGTTCGCCTGCAAGCGTTGCAACCCTTTTACCCGGGTCGAGAATGACCTTTCCGTGGTGCAGTTCATTGCTGGCCTGGCCGCTGGCTCGACGGATCAGGGCTTCCAGTCGAGCGGCGACTTCAATCAGCGCAAAAGGCTTGCATAAATAGTCATCAGCTCCCAGACGCAGACCTTCAACCCGCTCAGCCAGCGCATCCCGAGCGGTGAGAATCAGTACTGGTTCCCGTTTACCGTTTTCCCGCCACTCCCGCAGAATATCGCGCCCATCTATACCCGGTAAGGTCAGATCAAGAATGATTGCGTCATAGGGGGCACTATAAAGCGCCTCTTTGCCCTCGCGCCCCCCGGTAAACCAGTCAACACTGAATCCCATTTTACTTAAGCCCGTTTTAATGCCGTCGCCAATCAAACGATCGTCTTCGATAAGTAAAATTCGCATCGCTACTCCCGCACCAAACTTCAATGGCACCAAGTAAAACGCCTTGTAACGCCAGCTGTACAGCAAAAAATTTTCTTTTTTCCCCTTAAGATGTTGTTAAGGACTATCTTATTTAATGGTTGGAAAGCGATATCAAAGGGAGAAAGTAAGATGAAGAAACTGGCAGCACTTTTCACCGTGATGGCGCTATGCTCTGCGCCTGTTCTGGCCGCTGAACAGGGCGGTTTTTCTGGCCCGTCAACAACGAAAAGCCAGACCGGTGGTTTTGTGGGTCCTGACGGCAGTGTAACAACGGTAGAAGCCGCAAAATCTATGCGTGATGATACCTGGGTGACGCTTCGCGGTAATATCGTAGAGCGTATATCTGATGATCTCTATCTGTTCAAAGATAATACCGGCACGATTAATGTCGATATCGACCATAAACGCTGGAATGGCGTAACAGTCACTCCGCAAGATAAAGTCGAGATTCGGGGCGAGGTTGATAAAGACTGGAACTCCGTCGAAATTGACGTTAAGCAAATCAGTAAATTTGATAAATAAACCCAGCCAGGGCCGCCATCGCGGCCCTTTTCTTTGTGACTCAACGCGGCAGATAAGGTACTATCGGCGGCAATATTGCCTCTTAAACAGCGGGCTTTTGAGTTGAGGAATCACAATTAATGAGCGATATGGCAGAGCGCCTTGCGCTGCATGAATTCACGGAAAACGCCTATCTGAATTACTCCATGTACGTCATCATGGACAGGGCGTTGCCTTTCATTGGTGATGGTTTGAAACCTGTTCAGCGTCGTATTGTTTATGCGATGTCAGAACTGGGGCTGAATGCCAGCGCCAAGTTTAAAAAATCTGCCCGTACTGTCGGTGACGTTCTGGGTAAATACCATCCGCATGGCGACAGTGCCTGCTATGAAGCGATGGTATTAATGGCACAACCTTTCTCTTACCGTTATCCACTGGTTGACGGTCAGGGAAACTGGGGGGCACCAGACGATCCGAAATCTTTCGCGGCAATGCGTTATACCGAATCTCGTCTGTCGAAATATTCTGAACTGCTGCTCAGTGAACTGGGGCAGGGTACCGCAGACTGGGTGCCAAACTTCGATGGCACGTTGCAGGAACCGAAAATGTTGCCTGCGCGCCTGCCGAATATTCTGTTGAACGGTACTACCGGTATTGCGGTGGGGATGGCGACAGATATTCCGCCGCATAACCTGCGCGAAGTGGCAAAAGCAGCAATCACTTTGATTGAAGAGCCTAAAACCACGCTCGAACAGCTGCTGGATATCGTCCAGGGACCGGATTATCCCACAGAGGCGGAGATCATTACCTCGCGTGCAGAGATCCGCAAAATCTACGAAAACGGTCGTGGTTCGGTGCGTATGCGTGCAGTCTGGAAGAAAGAAGATGGTGCGGTGGTGATTACTGCATTGCCCCATCAGGTTTCTGGTGCACGAGTGCTGGAACAGATCGCCGCGCAAATGCGTAACAAAAAGCTGCCGATGGTAGATGATCTGCGCGACGAGTCAGATCACGAAAACCCGACCCGTTTGGTGATTGTGCCGCGCTCCAACCGTGTAGATATGGAGCAGGTCATGAATCACCTGTTTGCCACTACGGATCTGGAAAAAAGCTATCGCATCAACCTGAATATGATTGGCCTGGATGGTCGCCCGGCGGTGAAAAACCTGCTGGAGATCCTCACCGAATGGCTGGCTTTCCGTCGCGATACTGTGCGTCGTCGCCTGAATTATCGTCTGGAGAAAGTGCTTAAACGCCTGCATATCCTGGAAGGTTTGCTGGTGGCGTTTCTCAATATCGACGAAGTCATTGAGATCATTCGTAACGAAGATGAACCTAAACCGGCACTCATGTCGCGTTTTGGGCTGACTGAAACTCAGGCGGAAGCGATCCTCGAACTGAAATTGCGTCATCTTGCCAAACT
Source organism: Escherichia fergusonii ATCC 35469 (assembly GCF_000026225.1). Taxonomy (NCBI): domain Bacteria; kingdom Pseudomonadati; phylum Pseudomonadota; class Gammaproteobacteria; order Enterobacterales; family Enterobacteriaceae; genus Escherichia; species Escherichia fergusonii. Next base: position 3,034,699 of record NC_011740.1, on the reverse strand, counting down.
GGAAGAGATGAAAATTCGCGGTGAGCAGAGCGAGCTGGAAAAAGAACGCGACCAGCTGCAGGGTATTCTGGCTTCCGAACGCAAAATGAACACTCTGTTGAAAAAAGAGTTACAGGCCGATGCTGACGCCTATGGCGATGATCGTCGTTCACCGTTGCATGAGCGCGAAGAAGCAAAAGCAATGAGCGAGCACGATATGCTGCCGTCTGAACCGGTAACGATTGTGTTGTCACAGATGGGCTGGGTGCGTAGCGCTAAGGGGCACGATATTGATGCTCCAGGCTTGAGCTACAAAGCAGGTGACAGCTACAAAGCGGCAGTGAAAGGTAAGAGCAACCAACCGGTGGTGTTTGTTGACTCAACCGGACGTAGCTACGCCATTGATCCGATCACACTACCTTCCGCCCGTGGTCAGGGTGAACCCGTAACCGGTAAACTGACACTCCCCCCTGGCGCGACTATTGATCACATGCTGATGGAAAGCGACGATCAAAAACTGCTGATGGCTTCAGATGCTGGTTACGGCTTCGTTTGCACCTTTAATGATCTGGTGGCGCGTAACCGCACCGGCAAGGCAATGATTACATTGCCAGAAAATGCGCGCGTTATGCCTCCGCTTGTCATTAGAAGTGAAACTGACATGCTTCTGGCAATTACTCACGCAGGCCGTATGCTGATGTTCCCGGTTAGTGACTTACCGCAGTTGTCGAAAGGGAAGGGGAATAAGATCATCAATATTCCATCTGCGGAAGCGGCGCGTGGGGAAGATGGCCTGGCACATCTTTACGTCATGCCACCACAAAGCACGCTGACTATTCATGTTGGCAAACGCAAAATCAAACTGCGCCCGGAAGAGTTGCAGAAAGTGACAGGTGAGCGTGGTCGTCGTGGTACGCTCATGCGTGGTTTGCAGCGTATTGACCGCATTGAAATTGATTCGCCTCGTCAGGCCAGTAGCGGCGACAGCGAAGAGTAAGTACAACGCCGCTGATTTAGTAAACCCTGTCAGTTTGCAGAGGCAGGGTACTGATCAGCGGCGTAAGCATCTTTCCAGTCTGGGGTTACCACAACCTGTCCAGACAGGATGAACAAGAAAAATTCCCTTGAAACCGTTGTTTATTCATGCGTTGCGATTAACAATACGCTTTTCGTAGAGCCATTTAACAATGCCCTAACCTGATTTCAGGTGACGTAGAATGCCAGGCTCTTAGGCCTTCAGAGGTTGTTATGCTATATATTTTTCGTCTTATTATTACCGTAATTTACAGTATTCTGGTTTGTGTATTTGGTTCAATTTATTGCCTTTTCAGCCCGCGCAATCCGAAGCACGTCGCCACTTTCGGTCATATGTTTGGTCGCCTTGCCCCTTTATTTGGTCTGAAAGTGGAGTGCCGTAAACCTGCAGACGCAGAGAATTACGGTAATGCCATCTACATTGCTAACCATCAGAATAATTACGACATGGTCACGGCATCGAATATCGTGCAGCCGCCTACCGTCACTGTTGGTAAAAAAAGTCTGCTGTGGATCCCTTTCTTTGGGCAGCTCTATTGGTTAACCGGTAACTTGCTGATTGATCGCAACAACCGCGCCAAAGCGCACGGCACGATTGCAGAAGTCGTGAATCACTTTAAAAAACGCCGTATTTCAATCTGGATGTTCCCGGAAGGTACGCGTAGTCGTGGACGTGGTTTGCTGCCATTTAAAACTGGCGCGTTTCATGCCGCAATTGCCGCCGGAGTACCGATTATTCCCGTGTGTGTTTCGACAACTTCGAATAAGATTAATCTTAACCGACTGAATAACGGTTTAGTTATCGTTGAGATGCTACCGCCAGTGGATGTCAGCCAGTATGGGAAAGATCAGGTTCGTGAACTGGCGGCTTACTGCCGTTCACTGATGGAACAAAAGATTGCTGAACTCGACAAAGAAGTTGCGGAACGAGAAGCATCCGGCAAGATCTGATTTATCATTTTGTTTTTGCAGGAAAAGATTTTCTGCTGTTACTTTAGCCAGTTTCACATGGAGCTTATATGTCACTCAGTCGGCGTCAGTTCATTCAGGCATCGGGGATCGCACTCTGTGCAGGGGCGGTTCCGCTGAGGGCAAATGCTGCCGGGCAGCAACAGCCATTACCTGTGCCTCCGTTGCTGGAATCCCGCCGTGGACAGCCACTTTTCTTGACTCTACAACGCACGCACTGGTCCTTTATGCAAGGAACTCGCGCGGCCGTTTGGGGGATTAATGGTCGCTATCTTGGGCCGACTATTCGTGTCTGGAAAGGCGACGACGTTAAACTGATTTACAGCAACCGCCTGGCGGAAAATGTCTCCATGACCATTGCCGGGTTACAGGTGCCGGGGCCACTGATGGGCGGCCCGGCGCGCATGATGTCGCCAAACGCAGATTGGGCGCCAGTACTACCGATTCGTCAGAGCGCCGCAACGTTGTGGTATCACGCCAACACACCTAACCGTACCGCGCAGCAGGTCTATAACGGTCTTGCTGGAATGTGGTTGGTAGAAGATGAAGTCAGTAAATCGCTGCCGATTCCTAATCATTATGGTGTCGATGACTTCCCGGTGATTATCCAGGATAAACGGCTGGATAACTTTGGTTCGCCGGAGTATAGCGAGCCTGGAAGTGGTGGATTTGTTGGCGATACCTTACTGGTCAATGGCGTACAAAGCCCGTACGTTGAAGTATCACGTGGCTGGGTACGTCTGCGTTTACTGAATGCATCCAACTCACGTCGCTATCAGTTGCAGATGAGCGATGGACGTAACTTGCATGTAATTTCCGGCGACCAGGGATTTCTCCCTGCCCCGGTTTCGGTGAAGCAGCTCTCGCTGGCACCTGGTGAGCGTCGCGAAATCCTGGTGGATATGACCAATGGTGAAGAGGTGTCGATTACCTGTGGTGAAGCAGCAAGTATCGTGGACCGTATTCGTGGTTTCTTCGAGCCTTCAAGCATTCTGGTTTCTACGCTGGTGTTAACGCTGCGTCCGACGGGCTTGTTACCGCTGGTGACTGACACCTTACCGATGCGCCTGTTACCGACCGGGATCCTCACTGGGGCACCAATTCGTAGTCGTGATATCAGTCTTGGTGATGATCCGGGTATCAACGGTCAGCTGTGGGATGTTAATCGCATTGATATCACTGCTCAGCAAGGTTCATGGGAGCGTTGGACAGTTCGCGCCGATATGCCGCAGGCATTCCATATTGAAGGGGTTTCATTCTTAATCCGCAACGTTAACGGCGCCATGCCGTTCCCGGAAGATCGCGGCTGGAAAGATACCGTCTGGGTAGACGGCCAGGTGGAACTGTTGGTCTATTATGGGCAGCCTTCCTGGGCACATTTCCCGTTCTACTTTAATAGCCAGACCCTGGAGATGGCCGATCGAGGTTCGATTGGGCAGCTGTTGGTGAATCCCGCGCCTTAACAAGATTTACCGGACAAGGATGTCTGCTGCTTTAATATCAGCCATAAATTGAAATGGAAAAGTATTCTTCATGCTGGCAATACTTCTTCAATTAGAACTGGTGTAGTTAATTGGCTGCATGTAATGGCCATTGAGTCATAGAGCCTGAGCAACACAATAATCAAGGTAGGCCAGGCAATATACCCGGCCCACTTTAAACACTCAACATTGCTGTCAGTTCGAAAATAATCCTGGCAGCATCAGACTAAGTTGTGGGAAATAACAAATCATTGCCATTACCACAAATAACGCCAGAAACATCGGCATTAATGGTTTAATTGCCCTGTCGATACTGACCTTACCAATGCTGCAACCCACAAACAGAATGGTGCCAACAGGTGGTGTACAAAGGCCAATAGTTAAGTTGAAAACCATAATAATGCCGAAGTGAATGGGATCGATCCCCAGATGCTGGGCGATCGGCAGGAAAATAGGCGTAAATATTAGGATCGCCGGTGTGATATCCATAAAGGTACCGACGATCAACAGAGTGATATTAATAATAAGAAGAATGACCCATTTGTTATCCGAAACGTTGGTAATCAGTTCGTTGATCAACTCAGGAACATCAGCATTCGTCATGGCCCATGACATCCCCATTGAACAGCCTACCAGCAACAAAACAATTGAACTGGTTACTACGGAGTCTAACAGGATGTCATTGAGTTTCTTGATGGTGATTTCACGGTATATCATTGCCAGGACTAAACTATAAATTACCGCAATTGCCGATGCTTCTGTGGGCGTAAATACCCCTGCGATAATACCGCCAATAATGATAAAAATAAGCATCAGGCTGGGAATTGATTCGCGGAATACGTATAAAAACTGACGAAAATTGATGCGTTCGGCTACTGGATAATGGTTCCGTCGTGCATAAAGTGCAGCCACAAACATTAAAGCAGCAGCGGTGAGAATGCCTGGCAGATATCCGGCTAAGAACAATGCTGCAACAGAAGTACCTCCACTGGCGAGGGAATAGACAATCAACACATTGCTCGGTGGGATCATCAGGCCAATAGGTGCAGAGGCAATATTAACCGCCGTAGAGAACGCCGGATCATAGCCCTCTTTTTCCTGCAGAGGTGACATAATCCCACCTACCGCTGCGGCTGACGCAACGGCTGAACCTGAAATCGCACCAAACAATGTATTCGCGAGGATATTACAATGAGCCAGTGAGCCAGGAAGACGCCCAACTAATGCTTGTGCCAGGTTAACCAGTCGTCGGGCGATGCCACCGGTATTCATAATGTTTCCGGCTAATACGAAGAAGGGAATGGCTAATAGCGTAAAGCCGTCCAGTCCCACTGTCATCTTTTGCGAAATCACAGAAATGGCGGCATCGGGTGGTAATGCAGTAATAATTGATAACAGTGAAGAAAGGCCAATAGCAAAAGTAATGGGCACACCTATTGCCAGCATGACGGCAAAACTGCCAAATAAAATTAAGACGGGGTAGAAATATTCAAAGTCCATACTTCCCTCGTTAATGAGAATTCCGTTTGCGATAGTTGTCAATAATATTCATTACTGAATACCAGACCAGAATCAGTCCACTGACAGGCATAACCCAATAAACTTTGTCCATCGGCCATTTTAATACTGGAGAGATTTGTCCAACATGTTGTGCTTTTTCAACAACAATATTCCCACCATAGATCATGAAAATAACCGCAAAGGTCGTAATAATAATTTGGATAAAACTGTCAAGCGTCAGAACTGATGCAGCCGGAAGTTTTTGAGCCAACAAATCAATGGCCAGATGTTTTTTTAACCCCGCTGTATATACACCGCCAAGTAAAATCATCCACATAAATAAAATCTGGGTGAACTCATCCAGCACAGTGCTGGGAGCGTTAAAAATAAAACGTGCAATAACTTGCCAGGTTACGCAGAACACCATAATGGCGAGAATAATGCAGCAACATCCGGCAAGGATCTTATTAAGAATATGAGTGAGTGTTCGCATAAGTTTTCCATGAAAGGGCAGGAATTACCTGCCCATTAGGGTTACATACTTTCTACTTGCTCAAGGTTTTTGGCGGATTGTGCATCTTTCGCCTTGAATTCATCGTATAACGGTTTGACGCGTTCTTTGAAAGCGGATTTATCAACATCAACAACTGTTGCGTTCATCCCTTTCATTTTGTCGTAGGCTTCTTTTTCAGCCGCAGGCCAGATGACGTCCTTCATCTGCATCATGGACTCATCGGCTGCTTTTAATAATGCCGTGCGCTCTTTATCACCAAGTTTATTCAACACATTGGTGCTGATAATTAACACATCAGGTACCATGGTGTGTTCATCACGTGAATAGATTTTTGCGACTTCGGCGTGACGCATATCGGAATAAACTACGGTACTGTTTTCTCCGCCATCAACCACACCTTGCTGAAGTGCGGTGTAGAGTTCGCCCTGTGCCATAGGAGTGGCGACACCACCAAGTGCTTTCATCATTGCAATAGCACTGGGGCTTTGTTGAACCCTGATTTTCATTCCTGCTAAATCTTCAGGTTTTGTAATCGGTTTATTGGCGTAAAAACTTCTCGCACCGCCGTCATAATACGTAATACCAACAAAACCTTTGCTCTCTGATGACTTAAGTATTTTTTTACCTAAATCACTTTGCAGAACACGATAATAGTGATCACGGTCGCGGAATAAGAACGGCAGACTGAAAAGGCTGTAATCCGGGGCAAAAGACTCCAGTGATGCGGCATTAACTTTTACCATCTGTAATGCACCAGAATTCATTAACTCCAGTGATTCACGCTCATTACCTAATGTCGCATTTGGGTAAATGCGAATAACTAATTCACCATTAGAATACTCTTTGGTTTTATCCGCTAAATAGCTTAATGCTTTATGGACAGCATGGCTTTTATCCTGATTATGACTCAGTTTTAATGTTGTTTTCGCCAGTGTGGTATTGGAAATTAATAAACAACTGGTTAACAACATAAGCGATGCCGTCAGAGGACGAAGTGCTTTCATATCCTGCTCCTGGTTAATATAACAGAAACGATAAATACAGCGCTTTTCTATCGTTATAATAAAAAGTAGTAATTAATTCTCTGCCAGATAATGGAATATTCCTGCCGGAACCGGAATACCTTCCTGCTGGCATTTTTCTTTGTAGTGCATTTGCGGATCGTTCGGTGCTAACACTTTTTCGACACCGGGAACTGGTTTAATGGCATGCAGTTCCGTGACCATTTGCGCCATGGTTTTTGCAAAAACAGGATTGCCGAGCTTTTTCGGATCGATGGCAATAACCAAACTTGCCAGCTTACGCATCTTGTCATAATCACCATACATGCGAACAATATGGTTACCAAAATTCGCATTCATCAGCACACCAGTCAGTGCATCAATAGCCAGCGCAATGCCTGAACCTTTGTGTTGGCCGAAAGGTAGCAGGTTTTCAATCTTATGCGGATCAGTGGTGCCATAACCGTCTTTATCTATCGCCAGCCCTTCACCAATATGTTTTCCGGTTTCCTTTGCATGAAGTATTTTGCCGAAAGCCGTGGCACTGGTCGCCATATCAACAATCATCGGATGGCTGTTTTCCACCGGGAAACCAAAGGCGATGGGGTTAGTACCCAAAAAGCGCTCGGCGCCGCCATGGGGAGCCACGCAGGTATCGGTTTGCGTCATTACGATAGCAACCAACCCTTTGTTGGTGACCATCTCTGCAAAATAAGATAACGCGCCACAGTGAGACGTATTTTTAACGCTAACAAAACCGAGACCCTCTTCCTGGGCCAGTTTAATAGCGTGCTCAGTGGCGCTAATTAATGCCGAATGCCCCATTCCGTCGTCAGAGTCGAGAATTGCCACTGACGGTGAAATTTGCTCAATGCTAAACTGCGGGGCTTTATTTAACCCTCCGGCAGCAAGGCGGGTGCAATAATGTTCAACACGCATAACTCCATGTGAATGCACACCTGTAATATCGGCATGTACTAAAACATCTGTCACCTGTTGTGCAGTGTCAGGATCCAGCCCGGCGGTATGTAATTTGTGGTGCACCAGTGATTTTAAATTATCTTCACTGACATAAACAGTTGTCATATTTGTTCCCTTAAAAAGTGATCACACCCTTGACCATATTTTTATTTTCTACAACGTTACGTTGGTAATCTTCGCCAACACTAAAGAAATCGAACTCCTGGTTTTTCATTAAATTTTCGTGAATTTTATTGCTGCGCATCAGTTCAATCACCAACGCAAAATCTTCCCGTGTGGCATTGCGGCTGCTGAGTAAAGTTGTCTCTTTTTTATGGAAGGTCGGATCGTCAATAACGAGTTCACCAATATACAAACCGATGAAAACAATTTTGCCGCCATGACGAATAAGATTTACATCCTGACTCATTGAAGCTTTATTTCCCGTCGCATCCAGTACTACGCAAGCCAGTTCGCCTCCAAAGGCCTCACGAAGCGCGACAATAAAATCTTCCTGTGTGGGATCGAAGGCATTAATAGCCAGATGATCCACAACGTGCTGGCGACGTTGACAATCAATATCAGCAACAACAACATGCGCCCCTTTAGCCCTGGCGATGGCTGCGGTAGCCAGACCGATTGGCCCGGCGCCAATCACCAGTACGTTTTGTTCAGCCTTGATCTCAGCCCGACGAACGGCATGTGCACCAATGGCGAAACATTCAACCAATGCTCCGGCGCTGTCGCTTACCTCGTCAGGGAGCGGCACAAGGTTGTCTTCACGTACCGCAAGGTATTCACTAAAACCCCCATCCTGATGCACGCCATACAGCGAAACACGTTCGCAGCAGTTCGTTTTCTCTTCCCGACAGGCTGCGCACTCGCCACACGGAATGCATGGGATGACGGAATAGCGCTGGCCTGGCTGTGCTGTTTGGCACTGACTGCCTCGCGAAATCGCTTCGGCGCATATTTCATGACCTAATACACGTGGGTAGCTAAAAAAAGGCTGTCTGCCGGCAAAAGCGTGAATATCAGTACCACAAATACCCACAGCTTTGATTTTTAACAGCACTTCATTATCTGCTGATGTGGGAATATCCTTTTCCACATATTCCATAACGCCAGGCTGCTGACAAATTAATGTTTTCATTTCTGCTCATCCGATAATAATTGGCTGATGGTGGCCTTGATGCCTTTGTTTTTTATATTCGCAAATGCGATTTTTATTTCATTTATAAATGGCTGATGGTTGCTTAAATCACCAAATATGGCGCTAAGGTGCAGTAATGCGAGCGCCTGTTGCCATGCGTCTTGTTGTTCCTTTATTAGCGCCTGAAATTGTTCATTCATTGGATCAGCGACAGACTGGCTTTTCTCAACAGCTTCAATGACATAATGCAACCAACCAGCCACGAGCAGTGACAGAACAGCATTGTTTTGTTTTTGCTGATGCAATTTCAGCCAGGGAGTCAGCGCTCGCTGGGGAAGCTTTTGCGAACCGTCCATAGCAATTTGCCCGGTACGGTGTGCAACATTACGGTTGCTAAAGCGTTCAATTAACAGGTCGGCGTATTCATGGGCGTCGATATTTAAGTCTGGATTAAGTGTTCGGGCTTGTTCATTAATCATCAGCTGGCGGGTAATGGAACGAAAATCAGCGTCTTCCATGCATTGCCAGATAAATTCATAGCCAGCCAGTGAGCCGTTATAGGCCAGAAATGAATGGCTACCGTTTAACATGCGTAACTTCATTTCTTCGTAAGGCTGAACATTGCTGACAAACATCGCGCCTGCTTTATCCCATTCCGGTCGCCCATGCACAAAATTATCTTCAATCACCCACTGGCGAAATGATTCGCAGACAATCCCGCAGGGATCGGCATAACCGGTTTTAGTTTCCAGTAAGGCGAATTGCGATTCGGTCATTGCCGGAACAATACGATCTACCATCGTGCCTGGAAATGAGACATTTTCTTCGATCCACTGAGCCAGGGGCTGGTCCAGTTGTCGGGCAAAACCGAGAACGGCATTTCGCGTCAGATGCCCATTGTCTGGCAAGTTGTCACAGGAGAGCACGCTAAAAGCGGCGAGTCCTGCCGCTTTACGTTGTTGCAAAGCACAGACGATCAAGCCAATAGCCGACTGAGGCGCATCCGGGTTTTGTAGATCGTGTTTGATTAATCCATTGGTGAGATCAAGTGATCGCGTTTGCGAATCGAGACAATAGCCTTTCTCGGTGATGGTTAATGAAACGATTGTTACCTGAGGTTCAGTCAATTTCTGAATTGCTGCGGTAATGCCATCCACGGGGGTGTGAATACCGCCAGTCACCGAACGCACAAGGCGTGAGGTAGATTGCGATGCAGATGTTTCCACAACCGAAAACAGCCCATTTTGCGCATTTAAGTTTTCAATCAGTTGAGCATCACCAAAAAGGTTGATCTCAAAGATCCCCCAGCGGGTGTCCGAAAGCTGATTAGTGAGATCCATGTAGACAGCCTGGTGTCCGCGATGAAAAGCGCCAAAACCAATATGGACAATATCTGCCTGTAACTCGTCCCGAGGCCAGGTGGTTACCTGATCATAGTGGGCGACAGCGATACTTTCGTTCCCTGACATTATGCTCTTACTCCTGGTAGCTGGTGTGTATAGACCAATTTACATAATTCACTAGACCAAAAACAGAGAGATGCATCACGCTTGCAGAGAAAGGCAAAAGTACGAAACAGAACAACAAGGCGTTATTTATATCTGTATCAATGAGTTATATGAATAAAATGAAAGGAAAGTTTTTTAGAGGTCAGTTTTTGGGATAATTGCCGCTAATCTAAGATATCTGATGATAATCGATTTATTAGACCAATTGAGAAGAGAGCGTGTACCAGTGGAGGGTGCAACGCAGAGCCAGCGTCATTTTTCACGCCAGCTCTGGACTAATGAAGGTTAACGAGCGAAGAAAAAGTCATCAAAATCGCTGATGGAAGCGTCTTGTTTGAAGATTTTGATCAGTTCATTTTTGCTGTTTTCCAGATGTCTCCAGGACGCTTCCCTGGCGAGCTCTGAATCTTTCTGTTGCAGAGCCAGGAAAATAGCCCGGTGATCTTCCAGCCATTGCAGACGCAAATGCTTTTCATGCAGGTACTTGTAGTTAAGTTTCTTCCAGCGGGGGTTTTCTGTGCGCACTGCCCGCCATAATTCAGCGGCTTGTTTGATGAGTACCCGATTTTGCGTTGCTTCGGCAATAATGCTATGAAAACGATGATCCAGTTCTTCAAATTTATCGCTTTCCGCAGCGATAGCCTTTTCCTGTAATCCAATGATTTTCTTCAACTCTTGTAACTCGTTAAAGCTGATCTGGCTGGCAGCAAAACCGGTAATATTGCTCTCAATTACCTGACGTGCCTGTAACAGTTCAAACGGGCCAATTTCTGAATAAGGCATCAAGGATTTCTGATTGAGCTTATCGGTGGAATCAACAAAGAAGATCCCTGACCCTTGCTTCACATTCAGCACGCCTTTCAGTTCCAGCATAATGATGGCTTCACGAATGGTAGTTCGGCTGGTATTAAACCGCTCGCTCAGTTCACGTTCTGAAGGTAGGCGCTCTCCGGCTTTAAATACGCCTGAATACAGCAACTCCTCAATCTGTAGACCAATATCGTAATAGCGGCGCTTTGTAATAACCTGTTCCATACCTAGCCTTACTGTGGGTGTCCTCGGATAGCCGATCATCGTGCAACATGACTTGAGCGTTGCTGATCGGCATAAATAGTAACGGCAGTTGCCACGATACCGCTAGCCTTAAATGTGTTTGCTATGGCTGAGCTGTGAAAAACGCTCACCAGGGTATTTCGTAACCTTTCATCAACACCACTTCATTTCCGCGCGCGATACAGCGTATAATCCCCGGCCTTTGATTATTTTTTTACCATTTCTGGAAGCAAAATGAGCTCTATCTCCTTGATCCAACCGGATCGCGATCTGTTCTCCTGGCCGCAGTACTGGGCCGCCTGTTTTGGACCGGCACCGTTTTTGCCGATGTCACGTGAAGAGATGGATCAACTTGGCTGGGATAGCTGCGACATCATTTTGGTAACAGGTGATGCATATGTTGATCACCCAAGCTTCGGGATGGCGATTTGCGGTCGTATGCTGGAAGCGCAGGGCTTTCGTGTCGGGATCATCGCCCAGCCAGACTGGAGCAGCAAAGACGATTTCATGCGTCTGGGTAAACCGAATCTGTTTTTCGGCGTTACCGCAGGCAACATGGACTCGATGATCAACCGTTACACTGCCGATCGCCGTTTGCGTCATGACGATGCCTACACGCCAGATAACGTTGCGGGTAAGCGCCCGGATCGCGCCACACTGGTTTACACCCAACGTTGTAAAGAGGCGTGGAAAGATGTACCGGTGATCCTCGGCGGTATTGAGGCCAGTCTGCGTCGTACCGCACATTATGATTACTGGTCCGATACCGTACGCCGTTCAGTGCTGGTGGATTCTAAGGCCGACATGCTGATGTTCGGTAACGGTGAGCGTCCGCTGGTGGAAGTGGCGCATCGTCTGGCGATGGGCGAGCCGATTAGTGAAATCCGTGATGTGCGTAATACCGCGATTATCGTGAAAGAGGCGCTGCCTGGCTGGAGCGGCGTGGATTCTACCCGTCTTGATACCCCTGGGAAAATCGACCCAATCCCGCATCCGTATGGCGAAGATTTGCCGTGCGCGGATAACAAACCAGTGGCCCCGAAAAAGCAGGAAGCGAAAGCCGTAACCGTGCAGCCACCGCGCCCGAAACCGTGGGAAAAAACTTACGTATTGCTGCCTTCTTTCGAGAAAGTGAAGGGCGATAAAGTCCTGTACGCTCATGCTTCACGTATTCTGCACCACGAAACCAACCCCGGCTGCGCGCGTGCGCTAATGCAAAAACATGGCGACCGCTATGTATGGATCAACCCGCCTGCCATCCCGCTTTCTACCGAAGAGATGGACAGCGTCTTTGCGCTGCCGTACAAGCGCGTGCCGCATCCGGCTTACGGTAATGCCCGAATTCCGGCTTACGAAATGATTCGTTTCTCGGTCAACATTATGCGTGGCTGCTTTGGCGGCTGTTCTTTCTGTTCTATTACCGAGCATGAAGGTCGCATTATTCAGAGCCGTTCGGAAGATTCGATCATCAACGAGATTGAAGCGATCCGCGACACCGTACCAGGCTTTACGGGCGTGATTTCCGATCTCGGCGGGCCAACTGCCAACATGTATATGTTGCGCTGCAAATCGCCGCGTGCCGAGCAGACTTGCCGCCGTTTATCGTGCGTTTACCCGGATATTTGTCCTCATATGGACACTAACCACGAACCGACGATCAACCTCTATCGCCGCGCGCGTGATCTGAAAGGCATTAAAAAGATCCTCATCGCTTCCGGCGTGCGTTATGACATCGCCGTGGAAGATCCGCGCTATATCAAAGAGCTGGCGACCCATCACGTTGGCGGTTATCTGAAGATTGCCCCGGAACATACCGAAGAAGGGCCGTTGTCGAAGATGATGAAGCCGGGCATGGGCAGCTATGACCGCTTTAAAGAGCTGTTCGATACCTACTCGAAACAGGCAGGTAAAGAGCAATATCTGATCCCGTATTTCATCTCGGCACACCCCGGTACGCGTGATGAAGATATGGTGAATCTGGCGCTGTGGCTGAAAAAGCATCGCTTCCGTCTCGACCAGGTACAGAACTTCTACCCGTCGCCGTTGGCTAACTCAACCACCATGTATTACACCGGGAAAAACCCGCTGGCGAAGATCGGTTATAAGAGTGAAGACGTCTTCGTGCCGAAGGGTGACAAGCAGCGTCGTTTGCATAAAGCGTTGCTGCGTTACCACGATCCGGCAAACTGGCCGTTAATTCGCCAGGCGCTGGAAGCGATGGGTAAAAAGCATCTGATTGGCAGCCGTCGTGATTGTTTAGTGCCTGCGCCAACCATTGAAGAGATGCGTGAAGCGCGTCGCCAGAACCGCAATACCCGCCCGGCGTTGACCAAACATACGCCGATGGCGACCCAGCGTCAGACGCCAGCTACGGCAAAGAAAGCGTCGTCTACGCAGTCTCGTCCGGTGAATGCTGGTGCGAAGAAACGCCCTAAAGTAGCGACAGGTCGTTAATTAACTATTCCCGGTAGCAGAAATGTTACCGGGAATACAAATTTAGTTTTTTAGTAGTCTGAATACATACGCAAGCAGCGCAAGCAATCGAAATAGTCCTGGGCATCAAGACGGGTATTTGCTCGGTTGGCTTCAGATTTTGCCGCGTAGATTTGCGGGCGTAACGCTTTAATATCCTGCTCAAGCCTGGTGATTTTGGTATTTAGCAGTTGAACATTGGTGGCAAGTTGATTAACTTTCGCTTCATTGACACAGCCACTAAGCAGGCTGCTGAGTAATAGTATCGATCCTATAGTGAAAATCTTTTTCATTTATTGTTCCCTCATAATCCATTTTTTTGATGAATCTATTTATTGCGGTATTAAATACGGTTTAAAACCGTTTTCTCCACAGATAGAAAAAACGGTTTAATTTGCCATAAATAGACTTAATACAAACCTAACATTTTCCACCAGGCCAGGCCGACCGTAATAAACACCGCCTGGTTAAATAAACTAATAACAAAGCCGGTACGCCACCATACACCTGTTGGCACATACCCTGCACCAAACAGAATCGGACCCCGGGCATGGGTGTATTGCGTCAATGAGCAATAAAGGCTGCTGGTAAATGCCAGCATCAGTGCCATGGGGGCCGCCGGAATATTAAGATGTAGCCCTACACCGAGGAAGACTGCATACAGTGCGGCAATCTGCGCGTTACCACTGGCGAAGAAATAATGGGTATAGAAATATGCCGCATTGAGTAGTAATAAAATCACGACCCAACTGGTGCCCCCCATTGCACTGCCAATTGTGTCACCTATCAGGTTACCAAACCAGGTGGTGAAACCGAGTTTTTTCAATTGGTTGGCCATCATCAACAGCGCGGCAAACCAGATTAAAGTATCCCATGCGCCTTTTTCGCTTTTGACATCTTCCCAACTGAGAACGCCACTCAGTAGTAAAATTGACAGGCCAACAAACGACGCGGTAGTGGCATCAACTTTCAGTACATCGCCAAAAATCCACAACACCAGCAGGACGCCAACCGTTGCCAGCATCAGCCACTCACCACGCGACATCTCACCCATTTGCGCCAACTCTTTACGAGCGATATCAGGAGCATCTGGGGTATGTTTTATCTCAGGGCGCGTCAGCCAGTAAACCAAAAGCGGGACGATCAACAACGAAACCACACATGGCAGTAGCGCCGCCATAAACCAGCTTCCCCAGGTTAACGTTACTCCGGCATTTGCTGCCAGTTTTACCGCCAACAGGTTGCCAGTGTAACCAGTCATAAACAGCGCCGCGGTGACATCGTTGACGTTACCAATACAGGTGACCAGGAAGGTGCCAATTTTACTGCGCGATTCATCATCCGGGCGTGAGTCGAAGCTGCGAGCCAGCGAATCGGCAATAGGGTAAATGACACCACCACAGCGTGCAGTATTGCTGGGCATAGCAGGGGAGAGAATCAGGTCGGCAAATGCCAGACCATACGCCAGCCCCAGCGTTCGTTTGCCTAACAAACGGATCATTTGTAACGCGATACGCCGCCCTAATCCGGTTTTAATAAAGCCTCTGGCAATCATAAATGCCACGACAATCAGCCAGATAAGCGAACTGTTTAATTCGCTCAGAGCGGTAGCAATAGCTTTGCTGGGAGTGGTATCGCCTGCAGCATAGGCAAGAGCAAAGACGGTAATACCGATAATGCCTACAGCGCCGATGGGGAGAACTTTTGCCACAATCGATGCAATGGTTGCGACAAAAATAATGGCGGAATGCCAGGCCGGTGCGCTAAGGCCGGAAGGCGGGGAAATTTGCCACAATCCTCCAGAAATAAGAACAATAATAATTAATGGGAGCCATTTGACGCCCTGAGGATTTTTTTCCGCCACAGTCAGTACCTATAATTAATATGAATATAAATTCATTAAATATAATAACCGTGAGTAATTATCTGGTTATTTGCCGGTAATGCTGCACGTGTGTTCGGAAAAAATACACTGACGTTCAGGGGCTAATTGTTTCTTAATATTTCGAAAATAAAGCCCGGCAGGAATACCGGGCGTGGAGAGGAATTAACCGCCAAAATTGTCCGGATCTGGACCGAGGCGTTTGCCCTTATCGAGTTTGGCAATTTCACCTAATTCGTCTTTATCGAGACGGAAATCCCAGACATTAAAGTTTTCCGCGATACGTGAAGGCGTAACCGATTTGGGAATAACGACAAGGCCATTATCCAGATGCCAGCGAATAACAATTTGCGCCGGCGTCTTGCCATATTTATCGGCCAGATCGCGAATAATTTTCTGATCAAATACACCTTCACCGCCCTGGGCTAATGGGCTCCATGATTCAGTTTGAATTTGGTGAGTGGCATTCCAGGCGTGCAGCTGACGTTGCTGCATTAATGGATGGAGTTCGATCTGATTAATGACAGGAGTTACACCGGTTTCGTCGATCAGTCGTTGCAGGTGGTTGATCTGGAAATTGCAGACGCCGATACTTTTGATCAGCCCCTCTTTTTGCAAGTCGATCATCCCCTTCCAGGCTTCAACATAATGATCGATAGCGGGTACAGGCCAGTGCATCAGCCAGAGATCGAGGTAATCCAGTTGCAGTTTTTCCAGACTTTCCAGTAGTGCTTCACGTGGACGCTTCTGATCGTCATTCCACAACTTGGTGGTAATAAAGAGAGATTCTCTGGGGATACCGGCACTTTTAAGTGCTTTGCCGACGCCTTCTTCATTTTTATACGCAGTCGCGGTATCGATTGATCGATAGCCCACTTCCAGCGCTTTATGAATAGCCGTAATGACTTCCTCGTTGCTCGCCTTCCAGACACCCAGGCCCAGTTGTGGCATTACATTACCGTCCCGTAGCTTGATAACGGTTGGATTAGCCATGCGTTCCTCCTTAGAGTGAACTCGCCGAAGCGGACTTCGGCGAGGTGGTGTGACTTAAGTCTGGACGATATGCCCAAAAACGAAAGTCAAAGGCAGAAAAACCTTACCGGGCGGCCTCGTAAATACGACGGCTAACATCAAGCGTAATATCATGATGTTCACCCAGTTTAGTCATGCCATGTTCTTCCAGTTTTTTCAGTAATGCCGGGATAGAGCTACCGTCCAGGCCGTAGTCGGAAAGGTGTGTTGGTACGCCCATTTGCTCGAAGAAATGACGTGTAGCTGCGATGGCAGCATCGATACGTTCGTCGTCACTACCTTCAGTGATATTCCACACGCGCTCGGCGTATTGCAGCAGTTTCTCGCGCTTGGTATCGCGTTTTTCATTCCACAAAGCCGGTAATACGATCGCCAGAGTTTGTGCGTGATCCAGCCCATGCATTGCTGTCAATTCGTGGCCCAGCATATGTGTTGCCCAGTCCTGCGGCACGCCTGCGCCAATCAGCCCGTTCAGCGCCTGAGTTGCCGCCCACATCACATTGGCACGCACATCATAATTTTCTGGCTCTTTCAGCGCTTTCGGACCTTCTTCGATAAGCGTCAGCAAAATACCTTCTGCGAAACGATCCTGAATTTTGCCATCCACCGGATAAGTCACGTATTGCTCAACAGTATGTACGAAGGCATCAACTACGCCGTTAGCTACCTGACGTGGCGGCAGGGTGTAGGTATAAACCGGATCAAGCACGGCAAATACTGGCTGAACATGAGAGGAGTGAAATGCCTGTTTGTCGCCAGTGGTTTTCCGCGAGATAACCGCGCCAGCGTTAGACTCTGAACCGGTAGCTGGCAGGGTTAATACACTGCCCATCGGAATAGCGCTTTTGATCTCCTTGCCGCCCGTTTCCAGAATGTGCCACGGATCAATGTCGTCAGGGTAATGAGCGGCGGCAGCAATAAATTTGGTGCCATCAAGAACTGAACCACCGCCTACGGCCAGCAGGAAGGTGACATTTTCTTCACGTACCAACTTAACGGCTTTCATCAGTGTTTCATAAGACGGGTTAGGTTCGATCCCACCGAACTCCAGTACATCCATGCCTTTAAGTGCATCCAGTACCTGGTCCAGAACTCCCGTTTTCTTCACACTACCGCCGCCGTAAGTAATTAATACGCGAGCGCCCTGGGGAATTTGGTTGCGAAGACCCGCGATAGCGCCTTTGCCAAACAAAATACGGGTTGGGGTGTGCAGATTAAAATTATTCATTACTCGCTCCCTTATGTGGGTAAAAAGAGGGCAGGCATCACGCTGCCTGATAGTGAACATTGTGGTAGTGAGAGGCACTCCTCTCAATGCTCATTTCTGCCAATGTCTTGCCCATTTCTCCAGAGTGCTGGAGAAATGCAATAAATTTGCGCACAATCAAAACGTCATAAAATGCCGAGAAAATCATGTGCTATGAACCGGGAAGAGATCTGCTTACAGCTTACAGAAAAAATTAATTTACTGAAAAATAACGTTAATATTCCGAAAGAGAGTGTGCCTGGCGTGCGTCTGATTTATGGCACTACGCCCGGTATGCGCACACCTGTGATGTATGATCCTGGTATCATTTTTCTCTTTTCCGGGCATAAAGTCGGATATATCAATGAGCGCGTGTTTCGTTACGACGCCAATGAATACCTGTTGTTGACCGTACCGCTTCCCTTCGAATGTGAAACTTTTGCCACGCCTGAAGTGCCGCTGGCAGGCATTCGCCTGGATGTCGATGTTCTGCAATTACAGGAACTGCTAATGGATATCGGTGAAGACGAGCAGTTTCAGCCTGCGATGGCTGCCAGTGGTATTAACTCTGCAATCTTGTCTGATGAAATCTTATGTGCTGCAGAGCGCTTATTAGATGTAATGGAACGACCGCTGGATGCCCGAATACTTGGCAAGCAAATTGTTCGCGAGATCCTCTATCACGTGTTGACCGGACCTCGGGGAGGAGCACTGCTGGCACTGGTGAGTCGCCAGACACATTTCAGTTTGATTAGCCGTGTCCTTAAGCGTATCGAAAATAAATACACTGAAAACCTGAGTGTGGAGCAGTTGGCTGCGGAAGCAAACATGAGCGTCTCGGCCTTTCATCATAATTTTAAGTCGGTCACCAGTACTTCGCCGCTGCAATATCTGAAAAGTTATCGACTGCATAAAGCCCGGATGATGATTATTCACGACGGGATGAAAGCCAGTGCGGCGGCGATGCGTGTTGGCTATGAAAGTGCTTCGCAGTTTAGCCGCGAGTTTAAACGCTATTTTGGTGTGACGCCGGGAGAAGATGCGGCAAGAATGCGGACGATACAAGGGAGTTAGCCTGTACCCGCACAAATGTCGGGTACAGGCTACATACTCAGGAGTTGCAGTATTTCTTTTTGATAACCACAAACAGCGTGCCTAACAAACCCGCAGTCAGCAGGGCAATCGGCAGGATCATCAGGAAGGTCATGACCTGATCTTCATGGCGTTTTACAAACGGGATCATGCTCAGGGCATAGCCAAAGCTGGTCACTACAGTGACCCATAACAGACCACTCAGCCAGTTGAAAAACTGAAAACGGTTGTTGGGTAAGCCAGAAATTCCCGCCATGGTGGGTAACAAGGTACGAACAAACGCGAGAAACCGTCCGGCGAGGAGGGCCAGCAAACCGTGGCGATCAAACATGCAAGTGGCACGTTGGTGGTATTTGTCTGGAAGCTGCGCCAGCCAACCTTTCACCGTTTTGGTATTTCCCAGCCAGCGCCCCTGAATATAGCTCAGCCAACAACCCAGACTCGCAGCCGTCGTTAAAATCGCCAGCGTCGGAATAAAATCCATTACTCCTTGCGCTATCAGCGCACCTGCCAGTAACAACAGGCTATCGCCTGGTAAAAACGATGCCGGTAACAGGCCGTTTTCTAAAAACAGCGTGGCAAACATGACAAAGTAAACAACGTTAACGATATGAGGATCGGCAAGTGCCGCAAAATCGTGTTGCCAGAGCGCAGCGATAATATCTTGAATAACAGCCATGGACTTTCCTGTGGAACAGCATTTCAGCCTTTAACTGCCTATTGTACTCCTGATTCGCCCGTGACGCCTTGATCACGGGCGCAACAATTTAAGACTTTTCACAATTAAATGTCTGCAAATTTGTCCAAAACTGGCAACGTTACACAATTCGCGTAAAACCGGCGTCCAGATCGGCAATCAAATCATCGACATCTTCCAGACCAATATGCAGGCGAATCAAGGTCCCGCTAAAATCGATCTCGCCTTGTGGGCGAATGGCGGCGATATGTTCCGGTTGATTTGCCAGGATCAACGATTCATACCCGCCCCACGAATAGGCCATGCTGAATAAACTGAAGTTATCCAGATAGTTCGCCAGCTCTTCATCATTGAGTTTTTTCTTAAGCACAAAGGAAAATAGCCCGCTGCTGCCTGTAAAGTCTCGTTTCCAGAATTCGTAGCCTTTACTGCCAGACAGAGCAGGGTGGTTAACTCGCGCTACTTGCGGATGTTCCGCCAGCCATTCAGCTACTTTCAGGCTACTTTCATGATGTTGACGCAAACGCACACCCAAAGTACGCAGGCCACGGCTGGTTATATAGGCGGTATCGGCATCGACCATCTGCCCCATCAGATAGGCATTCTCCCGCAGCTGCTCCCAGCAACGGGCATTGCATACGGCAGTACCAATCATCGCATCTGAATGCCCCACCAGATATTTGGTGGCTGCCTGAATGGAAACATCGATGCCAAAATCCAGCGCCTTAAACAGCACACCGGCCGCCCAGGTGTTATCGATCATAATGATGGCATCTGGCACCACACTGCGCACGGCGGCAACAATCGCCGGAACGTCGTGGACTTCCATGGTGATGGAGCCTGGCGATTCCAGAAACACGATTTTAGTGTTTGGCTGCACATGTTTAACGATATCTGCGCCAATCAGCGGATCAAACCACGATGTCGTTACGCCCAGTTTGCTGAGGATTTTGCTACAGAAATCCTGACTCGGTTCATAGGCGGTGTTGGTCATCAACACATGATCGCCCTGTTCGACAAAAGCAAGAATAGAATTAGCAACCGCCGCAGCCCCGCAGGGGAACAGCACGCAGCCTGCGCCACCTTCCAGTTCACACATCGCTTCTTGTAGGGAGAAATGGGTTAACGTTCCGCGCCGTCCATAGAACAACTCGCCATTGGCGCGATTGCGCGTCGCGTGTTTTTTGGCTTCCACACTGTCAAAGACCAGCGAAGACGCGCGCTGAATCACGCTATTTACTGCACCGAGGGTATATTTTTTGCTGCGTCCTGCATTCACCAGTTGAGTATCAAGCTTTTTGTCCGCCATGTCGGGATTCCTGTTTTTATACGTCTGGATGTCTAAACTAGCATGAATGTAGCCGCGCGCATCCTGAAGAATTGGCATAAAGCAGAAAATTTTCGCAAATGGCGTGCTGGTGACTTTTTTACTGCGTAAACGCAAGGAAAAGAAAGCAAAGGTACGGCAGTATGCAAATAGTAATGAGAACGACTATCAATTCGACGTCGTTTTGATATTATTATGCGCAGATTTTGTGATTTGCGTCCTGGAGATACACAGTGGGTAATAATTTAATGCAGACGGACCTTTCCGTCTGGGGTATGTATCAGCACGCCGATATTGTCGTTAAGTGCGTGATGATTGGGCTTATTTTGGCGTCCGTAGTCACCTGGGCAATCTTCTTCACCAAGAGCGTGGAGTTCTTTAAACAGAAACGTCGCCTTAAGCGTGAACAGCAACTGCTGGCTGACGCTCGCTCATTAGATCAGGCCAGCGAAATCGCCGGTGATTTTGGTAAATACAGCTTAAGTTTGCAGCTGCTGAACGAAGCGCAAAACGAGCTGGAGCTTTCTGCGGGTAGTGATGATAACGATGGCATAAAAGAGCGTACCAGTTTCCGCCTGGAACGTAGCGTTGCCGCTGTTGGCCGGTATATGGGGCGTGGTAATGGCTTCCTGGCAACTATCGGGGCAATTTCACCGTTTGTCGGTTTGTTCGGTACGGTCTGGGGCATTATGAACAGCTTTATCGGTATCGCCCAAAGTCAGACAACCAACCTGGCCGTTGTTGCTCCAGGTATCGCAGAAGCACTGCTGGCGACCGCAATTGGTCTGGTGGCGGCAATTCCGGCGGTGGTTATCTATAACATTTTTGCCCGTCAGATTGCTGGTTTTAAAGCGATGCTGGGCGATGTTGCTGCGCAAGTATTGTTGCTGCAAAGCCGTGACCTGGACCTGGAAGCCAGCGCCGCTGCGCATCCGGTACGTGTTGCACAGAAATTACGCGTAGGGTAATACGCCATGGCAATGCATTTTAATGAAAATCTCGACGATAACGGTGAAATGCATGATATCAACGTGACGCCGTTTATCGACGTTATGTTGGTTTTGCTGATTATCTTTATGGTGGCGGCACCGTTAGCGACGGTAGATGTGAAGGTGAACTTGCCTGCTTCTACCAGCACGCCGCAGCCGCGCCCGGAAAAACCGGTTTATCTGTCGGTGAAGGCGGACAACTCGATGTTTATCGGTAACGATCCGGTCACCGATGAAACAATGATTACGGCGTTGAATGCGTTAACCGAAGGCAAGAAAGACACCACCATCTTTTTCCGTGCGGATAAAACCGTCGATTACGAGATGTTGATGAAGGTAATGGACACACTGCATCAGGCGGGTTACCTGAAGATAGGTCTGGTTGGCGAAGAAACTGCCAAAGCGAAATAAAAATGATGCCCGGTTGCTTTTCACAACCGGGCATTTTTTTAGCCTAAATGCTCTCCGCCGCACACGCCGTGCACTTCTGCGGTGACATAGCTCGACTCCTGACTTGCCAGATAAACATATACAGGAGCCAGTTCTGCCGGTTGCCCCGCGCGTTTCATTGGCGTTTTCTGACCAAACTGCGGGATCTTATCCTGCGTTTGTCCGCCGGAAATTTGCAGTGCTGTCCAGATAGGGCCTGGCGCGACAATATTCACCCGAATACCTTTCTCCGCGACCTGTTTTGCCAGGCCACGGCTGTAGTTCAGAATCGCCGCTTTCGTTGCCGCATAGTCCAGTAAATGCGGGCTTGGCTGGTACGCCTGGATTGACGAAGTGGTGATGATACTGGCGCCTTTCGGCAGCAGGGGGATCGCTTCCTGGGTTAGCCAGAACAGCGCGAAAACGTTAATGGCAAAGGTCTTTTGAAACTGTTCGCTGGTGAGGTCTGCAATATCAGGAATGGCAACCTGTTTCCCGGCGACCAGCGCCATAATATCCAGCCCGCCTAACGCCTTCTGCGCTTCGTGAACCAGCGAACGGGCAAACTTCTCATCGCTTAAATCGCCCGGCAGCAGGACGGCTTTGCGTCCGCATTCTTCAATGATCTTTTTCACATCCTGAGCGTCTTCTTCTTCCACAGGAAGATAACTGATCGCCACGTCAGCGCCTTCACGCGCGTAAGCGATGGCGGCAGCACGACCGATTCCGGAATCGCCCCCTGTCACCAGTGCTTTACGATCTTTCAGGCGACCGCTACCAACATAGGTTTTCTCGCCGCAATCCGGCACTGGTGTCATCTTCGCCTGGATGCCTGGCGTCGGTTGTTTCTGTTTGGGATATTCACCAGTGTAATACTGCGTGGTCGGGTCTTTTAAATGAGACATCGCTTTTCTCCCTTCAGGTTCAACGTCCTTTAAGGGTAGACGCTCTCGGTGCGTTGATAAGGGAACCAGGAAGATCCCTAAACCTCGGATTTATGCGACAAAGGTTTAACGGATATGTTTATTTGCTGTTGCGTGCTGTTTACTCAATTGCGATATACTGTTACCCGTTTTAACTACACGACAGGAATGTATGGAACGTTTTCTTGAAAATGCAATGTATGCTTCTCGCTGGCTGCTTGCCCCCGTGTACTTTGGTCTTTCGCTGGCGTTGGTTGCCCTGGTGCTGAAGTTCTTCCAGGAGATTATTCACGTACTACCGAATATCTTCTCGATGGCGGAATCTGATTTGATCCTCGTGTTGCTGTCGCTGGTGGATATGACGCTGGTTGGCGGTTTGCTGGTGATGGTGATGTTTTCCGGTTATGAGAATTTCGTCTCGCAGCTGGATATCTCCGAGAACAAAGAGAAGCTTAACTGGCTGGGGAAAATGGACGCAACGTCGCTGAAAAACAAAGTAGCAGCGTCAATTGTGGCAATCTCTTCCATTCACTTACTGCGCGTCTTTATGGATGCGAAAAATGTCCCTGATAACAAACTGATGTGGTACGTCATTATCCATCTGACGTTTGTGCTCTCTGCATTTGTGATGGGCTATCTTGACCGACTGACTCGTCATAATCACTGATCTGATTCGGGCGCGGTTCTCGCGCCCGTTATCAATACGTCATTTATCGGACGATGCCTGCCACAGATTCAGCTCGCCATCGGCTATATGCTGGTCAATCTGCGCTAACTCCTCAGTGCTAAACGTCAGATTATTTAGCGCCTCCACGTTCTCTTCCAGTTGCTCCGCACGGCTGGCACCAATCAATACCGACGTCACTCGCTCATCTTTCAGCAACCAGCTTAACGCCATTTGCGCCATCGACTGACCGCGCTGCTGTGCCATTTCATTTAATAACTGCAGGCTGTTGAGGTTGGCTTCGGTGAGCATTTTCGGTGTCAGGCCACGAACTTTATTCCCTTCACGATGCATCCGTGAATCTTCAGGAATACCGTTGAGATATTTGCCGGTCAGCAATCCCTGAGCCAGAGGAGTAAAGGCAATGCAGCCCACGCCGTTATTTTCCAGGGTATCCAGCAGGCCACTTTTATCTACCCAGCGGTTAAGTAAATTGTATGAAGGTTGATGAATTAACAGCGGAATTTTCCACTCACGCAGTAATTCGACCATTTTTTGCGTCCGCTCTGGCGAGTAAGAGGAGATCCCGACATAAAGCGCTTTACCGCTTTGTACCGCATGAGCCAGCGCAGAGGCGGTTTCTTCCATCGGCGTATTTTCATCGACGCGATGAGAGTAAAAGATATCGACATACTCCAGCCCCATACGCTTCAGGCTTTGGTCGAGGCTGGCGAGCAGGTATTTACGTGAGCCGCCAGAGCCGTACGGGCCGGGCCACATATCGTAGCCAGCTTTGGTAGAGATAATCAGTTCATCGCGATAAGCAGCAAAATCCTCGCGCAGCAGGCGACCAAAGTTCTCTTCTGCGCTTCCTGGAGGAGGCCCGTAGTTGTTGGCTAAATCAAAGTGTGTAATGCCTAAATCAAAAGCTTTTCGCAGAATCACGCGCTGTGATTCCAGCGCGTTAACGTGACCGAAATTGTGCCATAAACCGAGCGATAACGCGGGCAGGCGTAAACCGCTTTTTCCGCAATAGCGGTACTGCATCTGCCCGTAACGTTCGGGATTCGCTAACCAGACCATGACCTCTCCTTTCCACCGTTCAATTTCGAAACAATGTTTCCAGTCTAGCGATTTACCAGGGGATATCCCGTAGCATCGCTCACAGTGTGACGAAAAACTGGGCAAAAACACGCGCTTATGCTTTGCTTAAAAAAACAGCAATTGAGGAATGCAACGATGCCGCGTCTGACCGCCAAAGATTTCCCGCAGGAGCTGCTGGATTACTACGACTATTACGCTCACGGGAAAATTTCGAAACGTGAGTTCCTCAATATGGCAGCGAAGTATGCGGTGGGTGGGATGACGGCATTAGCATTGTTTGATTTGCTTCGACCAAATTACGTATGGGCGACCCAGGTGGAGTTTACCGACCCGGAAATTGTTGCTGAGTACATCACGTATCCTTCGCCAAATGGTCACGATGAAGTACGTGGTTATCTGGTGAAGCCCGCGAAGATGAGCGGCAAAACACCAGCCGTGGTGGTGGTGCATGAGAATCGTGGGCTGAATCCGTATATCGAAGACGTGGCGCGGCGAGTGGCGAAGGCGGGGTACATCGCCCTGGCACCAGACGGTTTAAGCTCAGTAGGTGGCTATCCTGGTAACGATGATAAAGGCCGCGAACTGCAACAGCAGGTTGATCCAACCAAACTGATGAATGATTTCTTTGCTGCGATCGAATTTATGCAACGCTATCCGCAAGCGACTGGCAAAGTGGCTATTACGGGATTTTGCTATGGCGGTGGCGTATCGAACGCGGCGGCGGTCGCTTACCCGGAACTGGCCTGCGCAGTGCCGTTTTATGGTCGACAGATTGCTGCCGCCGATGTTCCGGCTATTAAAGCGCCAATATTGTTACATTATGCCGAACTGGATACGCGTATAAATGAAGGCTGGCCTGAGTATGAAAAAGCGCTTAAGGCGAATAATAAAATCTATCAAGCATATATCTACCCAGGTGTGAACCATGGTTTCCATAATGATTCTACCCCCCGATATGACCAGGCTGCGGCGGAATTAGCCTGGCAACGTACACTTGCATGGTTTAATAAGTACCTCTCTTGATAATTACATTATTTATTATTTGTTCAAGTGCGATTAAAAATAGCGTGCGATCGTTCATTTCTTTGCTTAATATATCGTTATATACATTGTTATATATCGGTTGGGGGCGAACAATGAATAATCATTTTGGCAAAGGATTGATGGCAGGGTTAAACGCGACTCATGCCGATAGTGCACAGAGTGTGGCGAAATTTTGTGCCGATTATAAGCGAGGATTCGTGCTGGGCTTTTCTCATCGGATGTATGAGAAAACGGGCGATCGGCAATTAAGCGCCTGGGAAGCGGGAATTTTAACCAAACGCTATGGATTAGATAAAGATATGGTGATGGACTTTTTCCGCGAGAATAACTCCAGTACGACTCTGCGCTTTTTCATGGCGGGCTATCGGCTGGAACATTGATCTGACTTAGGTATTTGTTCACTTAAATTACTTACACTAATAGTTCATCCCTTCGTTTTGTTATTCCTTCCCGGTATCATTGCACGGATAACCATAAGAAAAGTGTGGTAAATGGCGCATTGATCGCATTATGAAATTTGCGAAAGGTGCAAAATATAAGCCAGGTCTTTGCAATGGAATAACTATAAATGACTGGAGATAACACTCTCGATAATTCTCACGGCATTAACCGTCGTGATTTCATGAAGCTTTGTGCAGCATTGGCCGCCACCATGGGGTTAAGTAGCAAAGCCGCCGCAGAGATGGCGGAATCGGTCGCTAATCCACAGCGCCCACCAGTTATCTGGATTGGCGCGCAGGAGTGTACCGGTTGTACCGAGTCTCTGCTTCGTGCCACCCACCCGACGGTAGAAAATCTCGTGCTGGAGACTATTTCTCTGGAGTATCACGAAGTGCTTTCTGCTGCTTTCGGTCACCAGGTTGAAGAGAACAAACACAACGCACTTGAGAAGTACAAAGGGCAATACGTGTTGGTGGTTGATGGTTCCATCCCGCTAAAAGATAACGGTATTTACTGCATGGTTGCCGGTGAGCCGATTGTGGATCACATCCGCAAAGCGGCGGAAGGCGCAGCAGCCATTATCGCTATTGGTTCCTGCTCTGCATGGGGCGGTGTTGCCGCAGCTGGAGTTAACCCAACTGGTGCTGTCAGCCTGCAAGAAGTTCTGCCGGGCAAAACCGTTATCAACATTCCAGGCTGCCCGCCGAACCCGCACAACTTCCTCGCGACCGTTGCGCACATCATCACTTACGGCAAACCGCCGAAACTGGATGACAAAAACCGTCCGACCTTCGCCTATGGTCGTCTGATTCACGAACACTGTGAACGTCGCCCGCACTTCGATGCTGGTCGCTTTGCGAAAGAGTTCGGCGACGAAGGCCACCGTGAAGGCTGGTGCCTGTACCATCTCGGCTGTAAAGGGCCGGAAACTTACGGCAACTGCTCAACGCTGCAATTCTGCGATGTTGGCGGTGTGTGGCCGGTGGCGATTGGTCACCCGTGCTATGGCTGTAATGAAGAAGGTATCGGCTTCCATAAAGGCATCCATCAGCTTGCCAACGTCGAAAATCAGACTCCGCGTTCACAGAAACCGGACGTTAACGCTAAAGAAGGCGGCAACGTCTCTGCGGGCGCTATCGGTTTGCTCGGCGGTGTGGTTGGGCTGGTTGCCGGTGTCAGCGTGATGGCGGTGCGTGAACTGGGTCGTCAGCAAAAGAAAGATAACGCTGACTCACGGGGAGAATAACCGTGAACAGACGTAATTTTATTAAAGCAGCCTCCTGCGGGGCATTGCTGACGGGCGCGTTGCCGTCTGTCAGTCATGCGGCTGCTGAAAACCGCCCGCCAATTCCGGGATCGCTGGGGATGTTGTACGACTCGACGCTGTGCGTAGGCTGCCAGGCTTGCGTCACTAAGTGTCAGGATATCAACTTCCCTGAACGTAACCCACAAGGGGAACAGACCTGGTCGAATAACGACAAACTGTCGCCGTACACCAATAACATTATCCAGGTGTGGACCAGCGGCACGGGAGTCAACAAAGACCAGGAAGAGAACGGCTATGCGTACATTAAGAAACAGTGTATGCACTGCGTCGATCCGAACTGTGTCTCAGTGTGCCCGGTTTCTGCGCTGAAAAAAGATCCGAAAACCGGCATTGTCCATTACGACAAAGATGTGTGCACCGGCTGCCGTTACTGCATGGTTGCCTGTCCGTACAACGTGCCGAAGTACGACTACAACAACCCGTTTGGTGCGCTGCATAAGTGTGAGCTTTGCAACCAGAAAGGTGTGGAACGTCTTGATAAAGGCGGTCTGCCTGGCTGCGTAGAAGTGTGCCCGGCGGGCGCGGTGATTTTTGGTACGCGTGAAGAGCTGATGGCGGAGGCGAAAAAACGTCTGGCGCTGAAGCCTGGCAGCGAATACCACTATCCGCGTCAGACGCTGAAATCTGGCGACACTTACCTGCATACGGTGCCGAAATATTATCCGCATCTGTACGGCGAGAAAGAGGGCGGCGGTACTCAGGTACTGGTACTGACGGGTGTGCCTTATGAAAATCTCGACCTGCCGAAACTGGACGATCTTTCTACTGGTGCGCGTTCCGAACATGTTCAACACACCCTGTATAAAGGCATGATGCTACCACTGGCTGTGCTGGCGGGCTTAACCGTGCTGGTTCGTCGCAACACCAAAAACGACCATCACGACGGAGGAGACGATCATGAGTCATGATCCACAACCGCTGGGCGGCAAAATCATCAGTAAACCGGTCATGATTTTTGGACCGTTAATCGTCATCTGTATGCTCCTGATTGTGAAGCGTCTGGTGTTCGGTCTGGGCTCTGTCTCTGACCTGAACGGCGGCTTCCCGTGGGGCGTGTGGATCGCGTTTGACCTGCTGATCGGCACCGGCTTTGCCTGTGGCGGCTGGGCGCTGGCGTGGGCGGTATACGTCTTTAATCGTGGGCAATACCATCCGCTGGTGCGTCCGGCACTGTTGGCAAGTCTGTTTGGTTACTCACTGGGTGGCTTGTCGATCACTATCGACGTTGGTCGCTACTGGAACCTGCCGTACTTCTACATTCCGGGTCACTTCAACGTGAACTCGGTACTGTTCGAGACGGCGGTCTGTATGACTATCTACATCGGCGTGATGGCACTCGAGTTTGCTCCGGCACTGTTTGAACGTCTGGGGTGGAAAGTATCGCTCAAGCGTCTGAACAAGGTGATGTTCTTCATCATCGCGCTTGGTGCGCTGCTGCCAACTATGCACCAGTCTTCAATGGGGTCGCTGATGATCTCGGCGGGCTACAAAGTGCATCCGTTGTGGCAGAGCTATGAAATGTTACCGCTGTTCTCACTGCTGACGGCGTTCATCATGGGCTTCTCGATTGTCATTTTTGAAGGTTCGCTGGTACAGGCGGGTTTGCGTGGCAACGGTCCGGATGAGAAGAGCCTGTTCATCAAGCTGACCAACACTATCAGCGTGCTGCTGGCGATTTTTATCGTGCTGCGCTTTGGCGAGCTGATCTATCGCGACAAGCTGTCGTTAGCGTTTGCCGGTGACTTCTACTCCGTGATGTTCTGGATTGAAGTCCTGCTGATGCTCTTCCCGCTGGTCGTTCTGCGTGTGGCGAAGCTGCGTAATGATTCCCGCATGCTGTTCCTGTCGGCACTGAGCGCACTGTTAGGTTGTGCAACCTGGCGTCTGACCTATTCGCTGGTGGCATTCAACCCGGGCGGCGGTTACGCCTACTTCCCGACCTGGGAAGAACTGTTGATTTCTATTGGTTTTGTGGCTATTGAGATTTGCGCTTACATCGTACTCATTCGTCTACTGCCGATACTTCCTCCTTTAAAACAAAACGATCATAATCGTCATGAGGCGAGCAAAGCATGAGCCAGAGAATTACTATTGATCCGGTAACCCGTATTGAAGGGCATTTACGCATCGATTGCGAAATCGAAAATGGCGTCGTTTCAAAAGCATGGGCTTCCGGTACCATGTGGCGCGGTATGGAAGAGATCGTGAAAAACCGCGATCCGCGCGATGCATGGATGATTGTGCAACGTATCTGTGGCGTATGTACTACTACTCACGCGCTGTCTTCCGTTCGTGCGGCAGAGAGCGCGCTGAATATCGACGTTCCGGTTAACGCACAATACATCCGTAACATCATTCTGGCTGCGCACACCACGCATGACCATATCGTTCATTTCTATCAGCTTTCAGCGCTGGACTGGGTGGACATCACTTCTGCACTGCAAGCTGATCCAACCAAAGCCTCCGAAATGCTGAAAGGCGTTTCGACCTGGCATCTGAACAGTCCGGAAGAGTTCACTAAAGTTCAGAACAAGATCAAAGATCTGGTTGCCAGCGGTCAGTTGGGTATTTTCGCCAATGGCTACTGGGGTCACCCGGCGATGAAACTGCCGCCAGAAGTTAACCTGATTGCGGTAGCGCACTACCTGCAAGCGCTGGAGTGCCAGCGTGACGCTAACCGTGTAGTGGCATTGCTGGGCGGTAAAACGCCGCACATTCAGAACCTGGCGGTAGGCGGTGTCGCGAACCCAATCAACCTTGACGGTCTGGGCGTGCTGAACCTTGAGCGCCTGATGTATATCAAGTCTTTCATCGACAAGCTGAGCGATTTTGTTGAGCAGGTTTACAAGGTTGATACCGCAGTTATCGCCGCGTTCTACCCGGAATGGCTGACGCGCGGTAAAGGTGCGGTGAACTACCTGAGCGTGCCGGAATTCCCGACCGACAGCAAAAATGGTAGCTTCCTGTTCCCAGGCGGCTACATTGAGAATGCGGATCTGTCCTCGTATCGTCCGATCACTTCCCATTCCGATGAATATCTGATCAAAGGGATTCAGGAAAGCGCGAAGCACTCCTGGTATAAAGACGAAGCGCCGCAGGCACCGTGGGAAGGCACCACTATTCCGGCTTATGATGGTTGGTCTGACGACGGCAAATATTCCTGGGTGAAATCACCGACTTTCTACGGCAAAACGGTAGAAGTGGGGCCGCTGGCTAACATGCTGGTGAAACTGGCGGCAGGACGCGAGTCTACCCAGAACAAACTGAATGAAATCGTTGCGATTTATCAGAAACTGACTGGCAACACGCTGGAAGTGGCGCAGCTGCACTCCACGCTGGGCCGTATCATTGGTCGTACCGTTCACTGCTGCGAATTGCAGGATATCCTGCAAAACCAATACAGTGCGCTGATCACCAATATCGGCAAAGGCGATCACACCACCTTTGTGAAACCGAACATTCCGGCAACGGGTGAGTTCAAAGGTGTTGGCTTCCTTGAAGCACCGCGCGGTATGCTCTCTCACTGGATGGTGATTAAAGACGGTATCATCAGCAACTATCAGGCAGTTGTTCCATCAACCTGGAACTCTGGCCCGCGTAACTTCAATGATGACGTTGGTCCTTACGAGCAGTCGCTGGTGGGTACACCGGTTGCCGATCCGAATAAACCGCTGGAAGTGGTGCGTACCATTCACTCCTTCGACCCGTGCATGGCCTGTGCGGTACACGTAGTGGATGCCGACGGCAACGAAGTGGTTTCAGTGAAGGTACTGTAATGCGTATTTTAGTCTTAGGGGTTGGCAATATTTTGCTGACCGATGAAGCCATCGGTGTGCGGATTGTCGAAGCATTAGAGCAACGATACATTCTGCCGGATTATGTTGAGATCCTCGATGGCGGCACGGCGGGAATGGAGCTGCTTGGCGACATGGCAAATCGCGATCATCTGATTATCGCCGATGCCATTGTGTCGAAAAAGAACGCGCCGGGAACGATGATGATCCTGCGGGATGAAGAAGTTCCGGCGTTGTTTACCAACAAAATCTCTCCGCATCAGCTTGGCCTGGCCGACGTATTGTCGGCCCTGCGCTTCACCGGCGAGTTTCCGAAAAAACTGACCCTGGTCGGCGTGATCCCGGAATCGCTGGAGCCGCACATCGGTTTGACACCAACGGTCGACGCGATGATTGAACCTGCGCTTGAGCAGGTTCTGGCTGCGCTGCGCGAATCAGGCGTGGAAGCTATCCTACGGGAGGCGACTCATGACTGAAGAGATAGCAGGTTTCCAGACCTCCCCGAAGGCGCAAGTACAGGTAGCGTTTGAAGAAATTGCCCGGCGTTCGATGCACGATCTCTCTTTTCTGCATCCTTCAATGCCAGTGTATGTTTCTGACTTTACGCTGTTCGAAGGTCAGTGGACGGGGTGTGTAATCACCCCGTGGATGCTGAGTGCAGTTATCTTCCCCGGCCCGGATCAACTCTGGCCACTGCGCAAAGTCAGTGAAAAAATTGGTCTACAACTGCCGTATGGCACCATGACCTTTACTGTTGGTGAACTGGACGGTGTTTCGCAATACCTCTCCTGCTCGCTGATGTCGCCGCTTTCGCATAGCATGTCGATTGAAGAGGGCCAACGGCTGACGGATGACTGCGCGCGGATGATCCTTTCGCTGCCGGTCACCAATCCGGATGTACCACACGCAGGGCGTCGTGCCCTGCTATTTGGCCGCAGGAGTGGCGAAAATGCATGAGTTGTCGCTTTGCCAGAGCGCCGTTGAAATTATCCAACGGCAGGCGGAGCAGCATGATGTTAAGCGCGTCACCGCCGTGTGGCTGGAAATTGGCGCGCTCTCCTGCGTTGAGGAGAGCGCTGTCCGTTTTAGTTTTGAAATTGTCTGCCAGGGAACGGTGGCCCAAGGGTGCGATTTACATATCGTCTATAAACCCGCCCAGGCCTGGTGCTGGGATTGCAGCCAGGTGGTGGAGATTCATCAGCACGATGCGCAATGCCCGCTCTGTCATGGCGAGCGGTTGCGTGTCGATACCGGCGATTCGCTGATCGTCAAAAGTATTGAAGTTGAATAACCGGAGTTAACAATGTGTATTGGCGTTCCAGGCCAGGTGCTGGCTGTCGGTGAAGATATTCACCAGCTTGCGCAGGTTGAAGTATGTGGTATCAAGCGCGACGTGAATATCGCCCTGATTTGCGAAGGTAACCCTGCCGATCTGCTGGGCCAGTGGGTGCTGGTGCACGTCGGATTTGCCATGAGCATCATCGACGAAGACGAAGCCAAAGCCACATTAGACGCGCTGCGCCAAATGGATTACGACATTACCAGCGCGTGATGATAAAAGCCGGATGCGGCGTAAATGCTTTATCCGGCTACATAGCTATAAGCCTGCCAATGTTGCGACTTACCCCTGGCGCTTATCTTCCGTATTCGTCTCAAAATCACTGGCGTCATGGCGCTCATGTAACTGCTCGTTCAGCGGCCCGTTGGTGCGGTTAAC
Organism: Escherichia fergusonii ATCC 35469; assembly: GCF_000026225.1. NCBI lineage: Bacteria > Pseudomonadati > Pseudomonadota > Gammaproteobacteria > Enterobacterales > Enterobacteriaceae > Escherichia > Escherichia fergusonii. Next base: position 3,001,366 of record NC_011740.1, on the reverse strand, counting down.
AATACGCCCACGTTTCACTGCCGGACGTTCGCCCACTTCTTGCGCCCAGCGTTGCACGTGTTTATAACTGCCCGCATCAAGAAACTCTGCGGCATCATACACACCACCTAACACAACGTTGCCAAACCACGGCCAGATTGCCATATCCGCAATGGTGTACTCATCGCCCGCAACAAACTTATGCTGCGCCAGTTGCTTATCCAGCACGTCGAGCAGGCGCTTGGCTTCCATGGTAAAGCGGTTGATGGCGTATTCAATTTTCACCGGCGCGTAATGGTAAAAGTGACCAAAACCACCGCCGAGGAACGGCGCGGCACCCTGTAACCAGAACAGCCAGTTCAGCGTTTCGGTCCGTTTTGCCAGATCCTGCGGCAGGAAGTAGCCAAATTTCTCCGCCAGATAAAGCAGAATCGAGCCTGACTCAAACACGCGGAGTGGCGGATTATGAGTATGATCGCGCAGCGCCGGAATCTTCGAATTCGGGTTCACTTCGACAAAGCCGCTGGAGAATTGATCGCCATCGCTAATACGAATCAGCCAGGCGTCGTACTCTGCACCAGTAACGCCCAGCGCCAGCAGCTCTTCAAGCATAATTGTCACTTTCTGACCGTTTGGCGTGCCCAGAGAATAGAGCTGCAACGGGTGCTTGCCCACCGGCAGCGTTTTCTCATGCGTTGGACCAGAAACCGGGCGATTGATATTGGCGAACGCGCCGCCTGCGGATTTCTCCCACGTCCAGACTTTCGCGGGTTGATAAGTATTGTCTGCCATAATGACCTGCCTTGTGAGTGGTGGTGTTGAAGCAGTGTAGCAGTTCATTGCCTGCTGTCAGGTGGCAGATCAGGGCATTACATGCTGGCGATGCTCAGCAATATAATGCATTGGCGTTACGCCATAAAAAGATTTAAATACGGAAATAAAATAAGACGTACTGTTATAGCCGCACATTTGTGATATTTGAGCAATATTTTTGTCATCCATTAATAGTTGCTTACTGGCATAACGCATTCGGCACTCGGTAATGATCTGGCTATAACTGGTACTTTCGTTTTTTAACTTCTTTTTAAGTAAACTCGGGCTGAGGCAAAGAATGCTGGCGATTTGCCGCAGGCTCCAGTAATGCTTAATATCACTTTGAATAATCCGGCAAACGCTGTCACGCACGCTGCTGCGCAACATATACATAAGCAGCGCGATGAATCCGCTATGTTCAAGAAAGTTCGAAAGCACAGTAAAAAGTAGTGAGCGGTTAAGGGCGATTTCGCAAGGCGTCGTTTTTTCTTCCTGATTAAGATACGACACCAGGCCAAATACTTCGGGTGTACGGCTATGGCAGGAAATGAGCGGTAGTTTCTGTCGTGGCCATGGTTTAACGCAGGTTAAATTTTTATTGAGAAAGAGGAGATAATCATTGATTACCTCCATGCTGATATGCACCACCATCGTGTTGCTCATTGAGGAGAATTCAATATTGTTATTATTGCAGGCAATGACGGTCAGATTATTTTCCGGGAGGATCATAGGGGAGTGTTCATTGATTTTAAGCTCAACCTTTTTCTTCGTGAGGATCACCACACAAGGCGTGCTACTACTTAGGCGCATACCATACTCCTGAGGCGGATAAATTTTCTTAAATGACTTTCTCGTTTCACGAGAACAGGTCAACAATAAGCACGAATCAGTACTTCCCCTTATTCCATAGCCTGTTATTTATCTCTTTACGTTAGCATTTCTTATGGATGGCGAAATCTTCATCACTTTATCCCTTTAACATATTTCGCAGAAAAACATCCTGATAAAAAGCTGATGAATGAGGTAGCAATAAAAAAAGTCTCCATAAAACCAAAAGTTAAGTAACCCTGAATTATTGTGCTTATCAATTTTTTTTATGGGCCAGCAGTCTGTGGTGATGAGGTGTATGATAAATGGACCTCTGTCCGGTAATCGTCGCTGAGCAGTAAAACAGAGCACAACAGTCACGCCAGACTGCTCAGGTTGTAATGTTAAGGTTAAATTACATGAGCAAAGGAACGACCAGTCAGGATGCCCCCTTTGGGACATTATTGGGCTACGCCCCCGGTGGTGTAGCTATCTACTCATCAGATTACAGCTCCCTTGATCCACGGGAATATGAAGATGATTCCGCTTTTCGCAGCTACATCGATGATGAATATATGGGGCACAAATGGCAGTGCGTTGAGTTCGCCCGCCGTTTTCTCTTTCTTAACTATGGGGTAGTGTTCACTGACGTAGGGATGGCGTGGGAGATTTTCTCGCTGCGTTTTCTGCGTGAAGTGGTGAATGACAACATCCTGCCATTGCAGGCATTTCCGAACGGTTCACCGCGTGCGCCAGTCGCTGGTGCGTTACTTATCTGGGATAAAGGCGGTGAATTTAAAGATACCGGTCATGTTGCCATTATTACCCAATTGCATGGCAATAAAGTCCGCATCGCCGAACAGAATGTGATCCACACGCCGCTTCCTCCTGGGCAGCAATGGACACGTGAACTGGAGATGGTTGTGGAGAATGGGCGTTATACTCTGCGCGACACCTTCGATGACACGACGATTTTGGGCTGGATGATCCAGACTGATGATACGCAACACAGCCTGCCACAACCGGAGATTGCCAGTGATGCGCTGAAGATTCGTGGTGCTCGTCTGGAAGATAAAGGTCAGTTTGACGGGAAATGGCTGGATGAGCAGGATCCACTACAAAACGCTTACGTTCAGGCGAACGGTCAGGTGATTAACCAGGACCCATGTCAGTATTTCACCATTACCGAAAGCGCCGAGCAGGAGTTAATCAAAGCAACCAACGAGTTGCATTTAATGTATCTTCACGCCACTGACAAAGTGCTGAAAGATGATAACTTATTAGCGCTATTTGATATTCCCAAAATTCTTTGGCCACGTTTACGTCTTTCCTGGCAACGTCGTCGTCACCATATGATCACCGGGCGCATGGACTTTTGTATGGATGAGCGCGGGCTAAAGGTCTATGAATACAACGCTGATTCTGCTTCCTGCCATACCGAAGCTGGATTGATTCTTGAGAAGTGGGCGGAGCAGGGCTACAAAGGCAACGGTCATAACCCGGCTGAGGGCTTATTGAACGAGCTGGCAGGGGCATGGAAACATAGCCGTGCACGACCTTTTGTGCATATTATGCAAGATGATGATATCGAAGAGAATTATCACGCGCAGTTTATGCAGCAGGCACTTCATCAGGCAGGATTTGAAACGAAAATAGTGCGCGGACTGGCAGAATTACGCTGGGATGATGCCGGGCAGCTGATTGACGGCGAAGGCCGGTTGGTCAATTGCGTCTGGAAAACCTGGGCGTGGGAAACCGCCTTCGACCAAATCCGGGAAGTGAGTGACAAAGAGTTTGCTGCGGTTCCAATTCGTACAGGTCATCCGCAAAATGAGGTGCGCCTGATCGATGTTCTGCTGCGTCCAGAAGTGCTGGTATTTGAGCCTTTATGGACAGTAATTCCAGGAAATAAAGCGATATTACCTATCTTATGGTCGCTTTTCCCGCATCATCGTTACTTACTGGACACTGATTTTATGGTAAACGACGAACTGATCCGTACGGGCTATGCTGTGAAGCCAATTGCCGGTCGGTGCGGGAGCAATATTGATCTGGTGAGCCACCAGGAAGAGTTGCTTGATAAGACCAGCGGTAAGTTTGCAGAGCAAAAAAATATTTACCAGCAACTATGGTGCTTACCAAACGTAGCCGGAAAATATATTCAGGTCTGTACATTTACGGTTGGTGGTAATTATGGTGGCACATGCTTACGCGGTGATGATTCTCTGGTTATTAAAAAAGAGAGTGATATTGAACCGTTAATTGTGTTGAAAGAGTAATTACGGAAATGAATAGCCCGCCGGTAAGGCGGGCTGAGACTAATGATAAATAAAGGATTGCCTGATGCACTGCGCTTACCAGACCAATAAACAGGCTATTTTCATTTAGGAACACGCCTTTCATTTTGGTTAGTGTCCTGACCAACCGATGAACTAACACTGTCGCGTTGGTTGCATAAATTTTCTTACAGTATGTTGCCAGATTCCCCCTTTAAACCGACACGGTTGGAGTACCGAAAACGGACTTACTGGAAAGTAGGATGACAGGTCCATAGCGGTGATACTATGGTGAGCTAACTTAAAATGCGCATTGGGAAAGTTCGACAAAAGCATTGTTAAAAAGGTAATAACCGTAAAGCCAGAAACGGCACGGGCGGTAGCACGTTAAAAAATAGGCACTCAGCCAGAACGATCCTATGCCCCATGCGCTGACAGATGTGATTAATCTTTATCAGTACGTGCCGAATTCGTTACATTATATTGAATCAAGTTTGTTATGTGGGAATATAAATGAATTAATTAACTATCAGACGATATTGAGCATGAAGAGTATCAAAATATAATTGGAAATGCTCGAGTGCTCGATAAAAATGACAATGAGATAACCGATACTTGATTTTTGTTGGGTTACATATACGACCGGAAGTTCGTGAGTTATATCTGTCTGGGGAAATTAGCATGAGAAAAATTGAGGACATTTGTTTGGGGAGGATGGAATACATTAATACTGGTAATGATATAGTTGTTGATATATGGAGCACTTATGATGGACGTTGCATATATAAAGTATACTGTAGGAAATTTAGTAAGGTTGAAATTAAGAATAATTTTCATGAAAATGAAACTTTTTTTGGTGTATATGTGGCTTTATTGACAATAAGTAACGAGGATGGGGAGGCAAAACCTTTTGTTATTATGGAGTCTGGTGATCTTTTTATTAAAATTGAGTGTCAGAATATCATATTTTATGAAGTGTAACTCTTTTCTTTAATTGTTAATCCAAAGATACATTCTGAGGTGTTATCTTTTATGTTTTTTGCGCAAAAAATAAGAAATTGCCAAATCCTGCCTCTGCCGGATTGTTTGATAAATTAATATGAAATTATGAAAAAATTCAGATGCAAAATTATATGGTTTGTATGAAGTGTATGCTGAGTTTGTTGAATGCTATCCATTGAAATATAGAGCCAGGACGTGTGAATAATGTCAATAGATATTAGATGTTATTGTACAACGGAGCTTAGTGATCTAAAAAATAAATTAGATTGCCTTCGGAGAAAATATAATCATATATTTAATGATGTATACTATATGTTTGAACCGGAAATGGTTCTTTCTCATCAAGATATTGATATAATAGATGACTGCATTAAAAAATACAATTCAGAGTCTACAATATTACTTGCGGAAGAGTTTGGGATGATGAATCCTAAATCTTGTTTTTCAATTAGAGTTAGGGATAAAACATTTTCAGTTATGGATACACCAGAATTGGCTGACCTGCTGAGAAAGGAGTTGGAGGATAGTGTTCTAATTCTATTGAATTATGAAGTTCCACTTTAATTGATACACTTTCAATATAAGTCTTGCGATTTACGTGGTGTTAGATTTGAAGGTGGAATTCTGCCATCAGTAGAGTAGTTTGTGCATATGGATATCCCAGAATAGATTATCAATTTTAGTAAAGGTGCTGATAATATAAGGGAATGAGCATGGTAAATGCTAAAGTTTTATTAAGTGATAACTGATTCGTATGTTTATATGGCTTGAACGGATGACTGTGACTTTATAATAACATGATGGATATTTATGGGAAATAATCCACCTAATGAGATAGTATATCAGTGTAAACAATCAGGGAAAGATTATCGGAGGTACACTTTTTGTACTCGGCACATCGCTATTAATATTTTGACGAATGATAAGGTATTCAAGGCAGGGTTAAGACGTAAGATGCGAAAAGCAGCCATGGACAGAAACTACCTGGCGTCAGTCCTTGCGGGGAGCGGGCTTTCGTAATCTTGCCCTGGGTAAACAATAAGCTATTTAGATATCATGAGGTTAGCACAATGATAAACAAGCTAAGAAAATAGAAAAAACATGGAAAATGGAAAGCGTAAGTGAACCGTTTTTTTATTATGATGATAATGGGTTAGAGATATATTTTATGGTTTTTTAGGGGAGGACGCCAGAATTGATGATGTCAATATGTCTATATCATCAAAAACATTGAAGCATGAGTGTGATATTCCTGATGAAATATATAATAATACTGGGTTTAGAATGGTGCATATTAAATTTGATTTCTTTGATGGCTTATCTTGTACAAACAGAACATCCGTATTATCTGATTATATTGATGGGTTTGAACTTAGTTCCGGTATTTATGAAAATATAAATAATGAAAATGAAATGGTGGGGTATATTATTATTGAACATGATTTGTTTACATCAGTAAAAACAAATAACTATTGTGAATATATTTTGAAGTTATAAATTAACTATTGTATGGCGGATTATAAATTATTCCTGTTATTCTGTTGCTTTAAAAAACAGGTGTTGATTGATAACCAATCATGTCAAAAATGTATTTATTAATACTGAAAAATTATCTATGTACCACTGCAGGGAATGAACTTAGCTTACCCGTAGAGTGGACTGAAAAATTATTCAATCCTACATAACCAAATCCAGTATCGGTTGATCAATGAGGTTTTAAGCATGAATGTCAATAATTTTATGAAAAATCCTCTGAAAAATAATAGATTAGAGGATCGTATTTTTGAAGATTTTGATAATGAAAGAATACAGGATATTGATATTGTTGGTCTTACCCAAACTGATTATGTTAAGACATTTTCAGGAGAGTCGGTTTGTATAAATGAAGGTGATTATATTTATATGTTTATGCCAATTGATGAAAACTTACAGCAATATGTATTTGCTGAGGGTTTTGTTATAAGAAATCCTTATGAACACAAGGTTTATAAATGGTGTTGTAAGATTATAGAGGAGTTAGAGTTTATTAATGAATGTCAGCGGTGTATTAATTAGTTTTTAAATATCCAGGTTTTATATTTTTGTTCAGCACTAAATATTCTGTCATTTTTTCCTTAATCACCAGAGCAGCGAACGAAAATAACAATATGGTGAGTTGAAGTACGTCGGTTAGAGTGTGTATAAAGGATTGAGCTACTGGCCCAGCAAGATGTGTTGCGTGGAATTGATGCACAAGTAAACTGGCGTAAGTCCTTGCGATGTGCTGGTTTTCGTAATTTTGCTTATGCAGCAATTAAAATACCTGAATGGATATGACTTTATGGAAGCGTTAAATTTTTTATTGAAAAATTTATAACTAAAAACAGGCAAGAACGTTGGTCGTCGTTAGTATCAGGAACGTGGGATAAATTTTCTTCAAAAATAGATAAAATCAATGAGCATCTTAATGAATGTTGTGTATGTATAAAATATAACATACAAGAAGAATTTGAAAGCATTGTCATTAAAAATAGATTGAAGCGAGGTTACTTTTTCGATAGATACATTTTAATGAAGAGTTATCTCCTATTCTATTTGAGCATATACATGGCGATAGTGTTTTAATTTTTCCTGATGAAAAAATTGCATTATTTTTTCATTATGATGGTTGGATGTGGTATTGCACGTTATACGCTAAATAATTCAAGTTGCAGGACAAAACGCAGTAGCGTTTTGAACAATACTGGCGTTGGTCCTGAAAGATGGTCAGCGAGTGAATACCCAGAATTTATATAAGTGAGTGGCTGGGGTGAACGCACACAGACGCAGCATATACAACTTGAAATATGAGAACATATTCCAGTCTGCCAATAATCATACCGTGGCAGACTGGTATGATTATTGATAACGTTTTACCAGATCTTGTACCATCGCTGCGTAAGTTCTTTGTTTTAGCTGAGAGATTTGTTGCTCAGTGACTTCGGTGCCATTTGCGCTTTTTTTATCAGCTTTGGGGAAAATAACTCGCGACTCATAATTAACGGGTGACCAGGTAGCCCATTCCCCTGATGCAACATCGACAAGTGTAAAGCGCATTAAGTAACGCAGCGACATGGTATCAGTCAGTTTCTCATTTTTATAATCTGACCAGACCATCATTTTTGTCGCTGAGTTATATTTTCCAGTCTGTAACGTATCCTGATAAACAATAATTGCTTTCTGATGTCCTTTTGCTGCAATATAGCGCAATGCCTGCATCCAGTTAATATTTTCTGAATTGGCAACATCTGATTCGTCATTTTTATTTTTGTCTTTATTGCATGTTGGTGTTTTCTGCCGATCCGGGATGCCAGAAAATGTAGCGACAGTATAATATTTACTCATTTCCTGTTGCATGATGGCTTCTGGCGCACGACTGCCAGATTGCACAAGAATAATAGGGGAGCTCAAAGGAACACGGAATTCTTCACCTTCCAGGGCCGCCTGAATATCTTCTTCTGAAATATTTAAGGTCGTTTCATTGCCAAAAATATCTTTATCTGTCAACAAGGATGAGGCACTTTTCGATTTCGCATTATTCTCTTTCACCACAGGTGTCGTTTTCTTTGCGTCTATCGGTGAGTGAGGTGTGCAACCTGCAAACAGAAATGCGGTTGCGCATAAAAAGAATATTGACCTGGTACTCATTTTTTCGATCCTTCGTTCGTGAGTTGTATTGTTCTGTTGATTATAAAAAGGTGCTCATTATATACCGATGCAACTAATCAACGATAATGCTAAATATATTCACATTAATAATATATTTTATGAAAACAGTAATGTGGTGAATGGTGTAAAAATCGAAAAACTACTTATCTGCTATTTCAAACTATTCATAGCGCGTGGACAGGATAATAATCATCCGCGAATGACATTTTTTCTCATGATCAACGTACCATGATGTAGTTTTCACAAATCAACGTTCTGATATGGCATGGTTGCAATTGTTCACAATATGAAAGGCTGGCGGAAGCCCGCCAGTATCCACATTTATCATTCAGGAGGGGTGTGGTCACGGTGATAAGCCACTTGTGACGATCAGCCCCGCCCAAATTCCAGTCGCTGCACCTCCACCATTCCTGCCTTTTCACCTGTGCTAACATCAATTTGTGTCACCTGCAGCGCATACTTTTCATCCAGCGCGTTTAACCAGTTCAGCAGGTCATTAAACACCACCGGTTCTATCCAGACTTGAATATTCTCCCCTCGCTCGGCTATCCGTTTGATGACCACCGAGTGCGCGGAAGCACTGTCACTGATGACCCGCGATACCTGCACAGGCGTTGTTGTGGCGGAGTTTCGCGCTGCAATAATATACGGCGCGGCGCGCTTCAGTCGGGTGTTCATCGCCTCCAGTTGCTGCAATATTGTCTCCTGTTGCTCAATCCGTTCGCTCAAAGGCTGCCAGATGAGGACGTAATATCCGGCGCTAAACAGGAACACCACCGCTGCCAGTAACATGCCCTTTTCACGCGGCGAACGCCCCGCCAGGTGTTGTGCCAGCCAGTGTTCGCCACGGCTTAACTGGCGTTCACGCCATTGCTGAAAATAGTGAATAAATTTATCGCGTAACATGTTATTTCCTCCGCAACGTTACGCCGCCGGAAACCGCATCACCCTCTTTCTGTAACGCGTCCTGTTGCACAACATAATCTGCCGCCAGCGCGCTACGCAGTTTGTCGAAACTGGCAAAGTTTGTGGCCAGCAACTGGAGATGAAGCGTCTGGCGTTTTTGATCAAAGGTGAAACCACGCATCTCAATGTCGGAAAGTGACGCTGATTTCAGGATACTGGCAATCGCTGACAACTCAGCGAGCAGATCGGTTTCGTCGGTCTGTGGGCGATATTTTTTCAGCGCCATCGTCACCTGAGAGCGTAAATTCACAATCCGCTTCTGCTCCGGGAATAGCGTTAAGAACTGTTTCTCCGCCTGGGCGCGGCTTTGCGCCACCTGTTCGCTGACACTCCATAACGTCACGCCCCGTTCCACTGCCAGCGCAACCAGAATCAGCAATATCGGCAGAATCATCACCCGCCAGCGCGCCCACTGTTTTCGGTAGCTGACACGAGGCTGCCACGGCCCTGTTAGCAGGTTCCCTTCAGGTTCGCCATAAGTGGTAACGGCTGGCAGGGCCGTCACTGTCAGACGTTCAGCGTCTGGGCCAGCCCATGCAGATAGCTCTTCCGGCGCGATTCCGACTACGGTCAGCGAAAGCGGTGATGCCTGCTCATTGAGCTGTGCGCGGAACATGAGCGGAGCCAGCGCCCGCCCGGCGCTCCATCCCCGGCATTCATCGATGCGGCAGATAACCCGTTGCGCATCGCCAGCCATAAATCCACAAGGAATGGACATCCAGTCCGGTGCAACGGTGGCGCGGGTGATGCCGTTTTCCTGCAACCACTGCGCAATGTTGCGCATATGCTGCTGGTGAATCACTGCCACGGTTGCCTGTTGCTGGTCGATTTTCAACGCGGCAAAATGCAGTTCGTCGATATCCTGGTTCAGCTCTTCTTCCAGTAAGGCGGGCAGAATAGTTGGTATCTGCTTGCGGGGGACATCAGGCAGTTCAACCTGCCAGACGCTGATCCATTCGCCGGGAATGTAGAGTCGAATCGCATCAGTTTGCAACCATTGCTGGAGCTGTTCGTCAGCAACGTCAGGCCAGATACCGTGCTCCACGTCGGGTGTATGGCGCTGCCAACGGATGGGGTCGGAGGCGCAAAGCGGGAAAAAAATCTCAAGCATGGAACTCACTCACTTTCTCCTGTCTGATGCCAGAGAACCGAAAAGTGTTGTGGGCCAATGCGGACAATTAACGAATTCATCGTCAGTTCAATCTCATTCACGGTGATATCTGAACGCAGCCAGAAGTAATTGCTGTCCACGCTCAGGACGGTTTTTAGCTTTTTTTTAGTACGCTCATCGACGTCAGCGAGTAGCGGCTGTGCGAGAAACTGATCGACATCTTCCCAGCCCTTCGCCGGACGTTGTTGTAATAACGCCCGCGCCTGAACATGGCTTAACCACGGGTCAAACAGCGCCTCAAAAATCACACTTTGCGTGACGTCCAGGGTGTTGATGTTGATTTGCTGGCGGGTCATCGGCAGCGCACAGACCAGCGGTTTCAGTCTTTGATAAAGTCCGGCGTCTATTCCCTGTACCACGCGCATTTCGCTGATATCGGTCAGCGGTTGATTGGCGGCGTAGAACGGTACCGAACGGGCGAGATACTCGCTGTCTTCACGGCCCAGACGCGTCTGCACGCTGCGGTCCTCGTCAATAAATTCCCACAGGCTTTCGGCTATCAGTTCGGCCCGATAAGCAGGCACATCCAGGCGTGAGATCAGGGCAATCAGTTGTTGTACCGCGAGCGGACGCGACACCGTTGTCGGTTGAGCAAGGGCATTCAGGTTAAAGCAGGCCTGAGCGTCACGCAGGGTGACTGCAATTTGCCCCTGCGGCAGTGGCAACAAACGAGGGCCAGAAGCCCACGGCTGCGCCAGATGCACGCGCTTTTCATTTTTCAGGCTCAGACTGAGTGCGCTCAGCGCCAGGCTTTCTGCACTGGCGCTATACCACAGCGCCTGCTGGTACTCCTGCTGGCTGCGCGTTCTTCCCAGTTGCTGCTGCATCCGCCCGGAAAGCGTGATGGTTACCAGCATCATGACCGCCAGCAATACCAGCACCACGACCAGTGCCATTCCGCGTTTTGGTGGTGAGGTGATCATGATAATTGCGGCCCGCGTAACAACCAGATGCGTTCAATCTCGCCCCATTGCGGCGAATGCAGAGTCATGCGCACTGCCACAGGGATCGCCTTCACTGATGACCAGGTTTCCTGCCAGCGAGTGCCGTCGTAAAACTGCAAACGAAGTGAATCCGCCGGAATCAACTTTTGCGTTGTTGGCTTCACGCTGCCTGCGGCATCGGTCAGCGGCCAGGCTAACCGTTCGAGATAACCGTCATGAATGCGGTAACCGACGGTGAGCAGATTACTGCGCGGCAGACGCATCAATGGATTAACCACACCGCCGCGCACAAAGCGTATTCCTTCACTCTCAGAGGCCAGCACGCCAGCGCCCGCCAGTAACGCAGGTTCTCGCTGACCCTGATCGCCTCTTACCGGACGCGGCATCATTTGTGTCAGATCGTGGGTCAGAAAACTCATCGTTTGCTGCATGAGGTTCAGTTTTTGATCGTGTCCGGCGATGGCGCTATTCACGCGTGTGACGCCGTTTGTCACCTGCTGTGCCATCAGTGCCAGTGAGGCAAAAATGGCTATCGCCACCAGCATTTCCAGTAACGTGAAACCAGCGCGAGTCCTTTTCACTGTTGGCCTCCCACGGCGCTAAACCAGGCGCGTCGTGACTGAATCACTGACGAAAAGTCTTCATGAAGACTGACTTCAATATCCACCGCCTGGAGCAGCGCATTACCGGTATTCAGTGGTGTGGTTCGCCAGAACCAGCGGCTTCCTGCCATATCGCTCTCGCCCTGGTGCCTGACCGCCCGTTGTTCGCGGGTCATCAGGTAGAGCAGTACGGTCTGGTTTTCGGCTACCCAGCCCGCTACCGTTTTTTCCTCAAGAATTTGCTGATTACTCAGCGCGCCGCTGGCGATCTGTAATACCGCCGTGGCAGCCAGCGCAAAAATCGCCAGTGCGATCATCACTTCCAGCAAGGTAAATCCGCGCTTCATGGCATCCTCTCATCACATTGATTGAGGGATAACGCGCCATCGTGCGCCAGCTTTACCGCCCAACACGCGTTTTGCGCCGCCGAGTAGAAGCGCAGCGTAAACGGCGCGGCGGGTTCAAAAGGCGAAAAACGGATCTGCGGCGTCTTCTTTTTCGCCTCTTTTTGCAGCTCCAGTTCAATATCGTGCAGCGTCAGGCGACGGCGTTGCAGCTCCAGCGCATACTCCTTCTGCCAGATATCACTGCCGGGTTGTAACAGCATTTGCACCTGTTTCGCCACCGTAACCTGTGCCGATAACCGGGTCGCGGAAACGGGCAACCACTGCCCGTGACGACGCTGCATAAACTGATAACCAGGCGGGTCGATTAGCACACCGATTGTTTGCCCTTCGATCACTGCCCTGTCCTTAAACTGCGCAAAGCGGGCCAGGAAATCCTGCGCCGCTTTTTTCGCGGGCGGTTCAGAACGGCTCGCAAAAGTCTGTACCACGCCCGCACTGGCAAGGCCGATAAGGAAAATCACCAGCATGATTTCCAGAAGAGTGAATCCGCGTTTGGGCACTGATTACTGAAACTCCTGCAAATTCCAGTTACCGATATCTGCGCCAGCACCTTCCCCGTTTTCCTGACCATCCGCCCCTAAGGTGTAAACATCAAACAGTCCTTTTTCACCCGGGCTGAGATACTGATAATCATTGCCCCACGGATCCTTTGGCAGCCGTTTGATGTATCCACCAGGACGGTAGTTACGGGAATCCGCCATATTGGCCGGTTGCTGGATCAGCGCCTCAAGCCCCTGTTCGGTGGTCGGATAACGCCCGTTATCCAGTCGATACATATCCAGCGCGTTCTCCAGCGCCACGATATCGCTGATGGCTTTTTGCCGATCTGCTTTCTCTTTGTTGCCCAAAAGGTTAGGCACCACCAGACTTGCCAGGACGCCAAGAATAACAATCACCACCATCACTTCCAGCAGGGTAAAACCTGCCCGTGGTTTTTGTGTACGGGATAACGAATTCATGTGATAACTCCGTAAATTACATTCCAACCATATTGTTCAGTTGCAGCATCGGCTCGAGGATGGCGATGACGATAAACAGCACCACGCCCGCCATCATTACCACCAGCGCCGGTTCAAACAGCCCTAACGCCAGCCCCACCTGAGTATCAAACTCCCGTTCCTGGTTGACTGCGGCCTGCTCAAGCATGGTTTCCAGTTCACCGCTCTGTTCGCCGGAGGCGATCATGTACAGCATCATCGGCGGGAACAGGCGCAACTCCGCCAGCGCAGCGCGCAAGCTGCTTCCTTCGCGGACGCGATCTGCCGCCAGCAGCAGTTGTTGCTCGACATAACGATTTGCCGACACGGCAGCGGCGGTCTGAATGCCTTCCAGCAACGGAACACTGCTGGCGGTGAGGATGCTTAACGTGCGGGAAAAACGCGCCGTATTCAGCCCGCGCGCAACACGCCCCGTCACGGGCAAACACAGCAAGGTTTTATCCCAGCGCAGGCGCATCGCAGGATTTTTGAGTAGTCGTTGCCCCAGCACCAGAAGCCCCAGCAGACCCGCCAGCCAGTAAACGCCGCTGGTCTGCAATGCGTCGCTCATAGCGATAAGAGCGCGGGTGGAGGCAGGCAGCGCGTGTCCGAGATGATCAAACTGTTCGATAATTTTCGGCACCACCGCCGTCAGCAAAATAGTGACCACGCCCGTTGCCACCACCAGCAGTACCAGCGGATAGAGCATGGCCTGCAGCAGGCGTGATTTCAGGCGCTGTCGCTGTTCGGTGTAATCCGCCAGGCGATTGAGTACCACGTCGAGATGCCCGGATTTTTCTCCGGCAGCCACCATCGAACAAAACAGGGAGTCAAAGACGCGGGGATGTTCGCGCAGGCTGTCCGACAGGGTGTAACCTTCCTGAATCCGGCTGCGTAGCGCCATTCCGAGGCTTTTTACATGCAGTTTTTCACTTTGCTCACTGACCGCCTGTAAGCAGGTTTCCAGCGGCATTGCTGCCTGCACCAGCGTTGCCAGTTGGCGAGTGAACAGCGCCAGATCTGCCGCCGCCACACGACGATGTGCGTGTTGCCGACGCTGCAACATTCCCCCTGACGAAGCATTCATCCGGGCTTCAATGTGTACGGGGATAAGCTCTTTACCGCGCAACAACTGGCGGGCATGACGCGCGGAATCCGCCTCAATCATACCTTTGGTTTTGCGACCATTACGCTGTAACGCCTGATAGTAAAACAGTGCCATTACGCCTCCATCGTTACCCGCAGCACTTCATCGAGAGAGGTTTCTCCGGCAAGCACTTTCTCAATGCCGTTGCTGCGGATACCCGCAGAGTGTTGCCGGACATAACGTTCCAGCTCCAGTTCCCCGGCCTGACGGTGGATCAAATCACGCAATGTGGCGTCCACCACGATCAACTCATGGATGGCAGTACGCCCGCGAAAACCTTTGTGATTACAGGCGGGGCAGCCCTGCGGGTGGTACAGCGTGACGGTACGCACGTCGGTAATTCCCAGCAGGCGTTTTTCTTCATCAGTGGCAGGCGCGGGCTGGCGGCAGTCGGTGCACAGTGTGCGAACAAGTCGCTGCGCCATCACGCCCGTCAGGCTGGAAGAGAGCAGGAAAGGCTCCACGCCCATATCCTGCAAACGTGTGATCGCCCCCACCGCTGTGTTGGTATGCAGCGTGGAAAGTACCAGGTGTCCGGTCAGTGAAGCCTGAACAGCGATTTCTGCGGTTTCGGTATCGCGGATTTCACCGACCATCACCACATCCGGGTCCTGACGCAAAATCGCGCGCAGGCCACGGGCGAAGGTCATACCGACGCGGGTGTTAACCTGTGTCTGACCGATCCCTTCAATCATGTATTCGATGGGGTCTTCAACCGTGAGAATGTTGCGCGAGTGGTTGTTCAGCTCCTGCAATCCAGCGTACAGCGTGGTGCTTTTGCCGGAACCGGTCGGCCCCGTCACCAGAAAAATGCCGTGCGGTTTGTGTAACAGCTGGCGCAACTGCGCAGTCAGTTCGAGACTTAAACCCAGACGCTCCAGCGTCAGGCGAGCCTGGTTTTTGTCCAGCAGTCGCAGCACCACGCGCTCGCCCCAGGCGGAAGGCATGGTGGAGACACGCACGTCAATCGCCCGACCGCCCAGCAGCAGCGCAATGCGCCCATCCTGCGGTACGCGTTTTTCGGCGATATCCAGCCGTGCCATCACCTTAATACGCGATACCAGCAGCGAGGCCAGTTTGCGCCCCGGGCGCAGCATTTCATGTAATGTGCCGTCAACACGAAAACGGATCACCAGACTCTTTTCAAATGTCTCGATGTGGATATCCGAAGCGCCTTCTTTAATCGCCTCTGCCAACATGGCGTTGATAAGTTTGATGATTGGCGCATCGTCGTCACTTTCCAGCAGATCTTCCGTTTCCGGCAGTTCTTCAGCGAGGGTAAAAAAGTCCTCGGCGGAACCGAGATCTTCCATCAGCTGGCGGGCCTCGGAAGAGTCCCGCTGCCAGACCGCATTCAGCCGCTGCTCAAATTCGGCCTCGTCGATTTGCCGCAGCGTAAAAGACGCGTTCAGCCCCCGCTGCAGCTCCTGCAAAACAGAGAGCGACAACGGATGCACATGGAGGATCTCCAGCGATGCTTCGCACCATGCCACCAGGCTAAACCGACGGCTGAAACTGTAGGGCAGACGCACGGTGTTGGCGGTGGTTTCCTGTGCTACAGGCACCATTAACGCGTTCTCCCGGCATTAAGGAACGCACGAACTTCCGGCGGTAGAGCCTGATTTTGCGCTGGCAGTACCGGCTGCGCGGTGTGCGGCATCAGGCTTAAGCCTTGCTCATCGCGATAGATCTGTTCGGCGCGCATATAGTTATATTTGCGCTGCGACACGCCGTCTGCCGCCATACCATCACGCAGAATGGTCGGGCGGATAAACACCATCAGGTTACGTTTTTCTTTTTTATCCGCCGTCGATTTAAACAGGTTACCAATCAACGGGATATCGCCAAGCAGCGGCACTTTCGCCACGCTTTCTCCCGCCTGATCGTCCATCAGACCGCCAAGCACGATCAGCTCACCATCGTTTGCCAGCACGGTGGTTTTCAGTTTGCGCTCGCCAAACACGACGTCGAGGCTGGTCTGTCCTTCCACCTTCGACACTTCCTGCTCAATCACCATCTGTACCGCGTTTCCTTCGTTAATCTGCGGCGTGACTTTCAGCATGATGCCGACTTTTTTCCTTTCTACTGTATTGAAAGGATTGCTGTTATTGGAGCCAACGGTAGAGCCGGTTAATACCGGAACATCCTGGCCCACCATGAAGAAGGCTTCCTGGTTGTCCAGCGTAGTGATGCTCGGCGTGGAGAGAACGTTCGAGCTGGAGTCGTTTTTAACCGCCTGTACCAGCGCCATCCAGTCGCCTTTCACCACGCCAACCGCCGTACCGCTAAATCCAGAAAGAAGCTGGGCGAGCGTGGAGAGATCGCCGTTAGTATCCGGATTAATGGTGGTGGCACCGTTTTCGCTGATCACCGTTGAACCTTTCTGTGGCTTCGCCTGAGAAATGGCTGCGCCCAGCGTACCGATAGGGATCTGCGTACCGTTAGCAAACTGCATTAATCCGGCATCTTTCGACGCCCACTGCACGCCGAAGTTGATATTGCTGCCTTCGGCAACTTCCACGATCAACGCCTCGACATGCACCTGAGCACGGCGAATATCCAGTTGTTCAATCACGCTTTGCAGCGACTGCATAATGTCCTGCGGCGCGGTGACAATCAGGGCATTACTGTGTTTGCTGGCGGCGATGGAGACAACCTCACGCCCGCTACCAACCGTGCCTTCCGCCTCTTCTTTAGCCGCTGTGAGCGTGCCGCTGACCTGTTTCAACACATCGACCAGATCTTCGGCTTTGCTGTATTTGAGATAGAACACCTGGCTGTTGCCGCTGCGCTCCATTTCTGAGTCCAGCCGACGGATCAGGCGGCGCATTTTGTCTCGCGTGGCAGGGTCACCACTGACAATCACGCTGTTGGTGCGTTCGTCGGCGACAATTTGAGATTTCAGCGTCGCAGGCTGGTTCTCGCCGCTGTTTTTGGTCAGGCTTTCCAGCACGCGGGCAATTTCCGAGGCCGAGGCGTTATCCAGCGGGATCACCTCTTCGGTGCGGTTTCCCGCATGATCCACGCGCTGGATCACTTCCGTCAGGCGCTCCACGACGGAGGCGCGTCCGGTAAGCATAATTACGTTGGAGGGATCGTAATTAACAACGTTGCCTGAGCCTGCGCTGTCGATCATCTGGCGCAGGATCGGTGCCAGCTCGCGTACCGACACATTACGTACCGGCACTACTTTAGTGACCATTTCATCGCCCGCGTAGTTGTCGCTGCCTTCACCGACCAGCGGCAGCGGCTCAACTTTTGCGGCGCTGGATTTCACCACCTTCAGCACGTCGTTTTCCATCGGTACGACGGCATACCCCTGCGCTTCCAGCAGATTAAGGAATAACTGGTAATACTGGCGTTCATTGAGTGGGGTCATGGTACGAATACTCACTTTCCCCTGTACGCCCGGCCCCATAATGATAGTTTTATTAAGGTTAGCGCCGACGGTTTCGATGAACGATTTCAGGTCTGTATCTTTAAAATTAGCGGTGAAAGTGGCTTCTTCCGCCCAGACCGGTGAACTGCATAATGCCGCTGCCAGCACCAGCGGCAGTAAACGCTTTTTTGTTTTGAGGCCAGTTGTCTTCTTACGCCAGACCGACAACGTAATATCACGCCAAAACACGATGAATGATTCTCCTGGATTAAATGCGGTTAGCGCAGCGCGATGGAAATGTCGTAGCGCGCACCCTTGCGTAAAACCGTAAGTTGAATGGAATCCATTGAAGGTAATTGCCGCATCAGAGCAATCATTGCTCGTGGATCAGTGAAATCCTGCTGATTTAGTGCAATGGCGATATCGCCTTCCTTGAAACCGCTGGCATCGAACAGAGAACGATCTGCCCCCGGTTTCACTGCATAACCGACAATCCCCTCCTTACGCACAGGCGTAAGCTGGATATAGTTAAAAATTTTCTGCGGATCTTTCGCCAGTGCCTGACGCACGGCAGCCGGGATCTCAACGGGCGCACTGGCAGCAGGCTCAGCAACAGCTTGCTTTGCTTCGTCACTGACGGCTTTTTTGTTGGTCACGGCTACGGTGGAACGCTCCTCTTCTGCCAGACTGAGCCGCTCTATTTTTCCCTGATAGCGCAGCATCACATGGTCGCGGTTGATTTCCTCAATCACTGCGTTGTGAGAGCCAAGCCGTTCACCCTGCAAATAGACCTGCTGTTTGCCACCTTCTTCAATAACCGCGCCGGGTCTGGCACCAAAGGCGATCCCGCGCAGCACCACATTAAGACGCGTTTCTGCTACAGGTTCAGGTTGCTTTACCGGTGTGGCGACGCGCTGATATTTACCAAACCAGTTTTGCTGGCTGATTAATTGCGCGTCATTTTTATCGAACGGTTTTGCATCCGCGCGGGGCGGTTTATTCACCGATTGAGAAACCGCCGTATATTCCGCAGAAAAGGAGAAATAGCGCCAGAGTGAATACGCCATTTTTGCAGAAATAATAAGCAGCATCAGCCAGAACATCGCGCGTACAATTTTGCGAAGATGCTCTTTGTTTGTATTAAGAGATTGTCTCTGGTTAAGAGTGTGACGAATTTTAGTCAGCCATTGAATGAGATAAATTCGTGCGTCACGAAAAACAACCCGCGCCAATTTATATACCCGACGTTATGCTTTGACTATTCCACAAGTAGTGCGATCCAGTTTCCGCTGATACTGGTTACCTGTACGTGTATCATTAATCGTTATGCTGTAATTAATTCCCTCGGTGATCATTAATTTCACCGTTGGGTCTGCACACATTTGTCGTTGGTAGCTGGTTAAAAAGGCGTCAGGCGTCTGCGTGGTCTGAGCACCCGCTTCGCTGATGATGGTCATTTTTACCGTCGTGCCGCTGCTTTGCGCCAGCACTAAGGTATAACCCGCAGATTTAATCGGCAGGTTTTGGCTGATATTTTGCGCCTGTTTTTTCGCCAGTAAACTGGCATTTTCATTATGGCTGGCACAGCCACTTAATAATCCTGTAGCGCTCAACAATAGCGATATTAATACCCTCCCTGGCATCTGTTTTATCGACATGGTAAATAATCTCTAAGGTTATTAATAAGAGTTAAAATGTCACTTTGATAATGACGGGGTTATCATTAAAACAATGCCTGTAGATAAAGTGTTGCTATACCGCCCAGACTTAAACACGGTCCAAAAGGCAGTGTGGTTGATCCTCTTTTTGTAATAACGGCATATATCAGGCCGCAGCATGAAGCGATTAAAGCCACATTGGGCAGCGACAACGCGCCTACCCAGCCACCTAACGCGGCGAAGAGTAATACATCGCCCATGCCTAATGCTTCTTTACGCAGAATTATTCCGGCCAGCCAGCGCAGGGAGTAAAACGTAATAAACCCCACCAGAACGCCGGTAACTGAGTCTTGTAGCGTTAACGGGCTCTGTTGCGCCCATGCCGCAATCAGTCCTGTCCACAATACGCCCTGAGTAAAAACATCGGGCAGCCATTGGTTATCAAGGTCGATGATGCTCGCGGCAATCAGCCAGGCGGATAATATCATCACCGCCAGCCCCCATCCACTTTCCGGCCAGACCAGACTCGCCAGCAAAAAAGCGAGTGCTGTCAATAACTCGACCAGCGGATAACGCTTGCTGATTTTCGCCTGACAATCACGGCAGCGCCCTTTGAGCATCAACCAGGAGAGCAGCGGAATATTGTCACGAACGCGGATGGTCTGCTGACAATGCGGACAGTGCGAACGCGGCAGCGCCAGGCTTATTTTTGACTGCGCACTCGGCATTTCACCGTGAAACTCCGCCATTTGTTGGCGAATCATGATGGGATAACGCCAAATCACCACATTCAAAAAACTGCCGATGATCAATCCTCCTACGGTTGCCAGTATGGGCATCGCCGCAGGGTATTGCTGAAAAACATCAAAAAGCATGGTTAAAGGTTATTTGTTGTAACTTGCCGGATGTGGGCCTGCAGGTGTATGCCATACGGCTTTCCTCCAGGCCCGATAAGCTGGCGCATCGGGCAAATGTGTTGACCCGGTGCGCCTTATATCATGCCGGATGCGGCGTGAACGCCTTATCCGGGTTATTCAGCAGGCATCGAATACTCGGTAACCTTGTTAATGGTTTCCGGCCCCTGTTCCGGTTTCGGCAGCTTGAGCGACGCCAGCGTGTTGTAAGCCGACTGGCTCACACCGCCTTCGAAGCTCATCTCCGTCGCTCCCGGCAACTGGTAAGCATTCGCACCCGGATTCCATTTCTTAAAGAATGCGGAAAGGTCCGTCTGGGCGACCCAGGAGGCACACAGCATCAGCGTGTCCGCTGCGTTACCGTTGGATTCAGCACAGTAATTCTTGCCGCCAAAGGTTTTGTCGCCAACCTCATCGCCGCGTGCTTTACGATGCATCAACTGGAACAGGTTCCAGCCTTTCATCCCTTCACGATCGCTGTAGAACGCTGGCAGATTGCCATCTGGATACCACTTCTTGATATCAAAGTTCTTCTCTGCCCATTCCTTCAGTTGTGCGTACATCAGCAGACGGTCACCCGCACCGCCGCGCGCCCATGCCTGGTTGTTGCTCTCCTCCAGATATTCCGGTGCGACGGTAATATCGTCAGCGACACGGTTCATCTTGCCGAGATAACGATCCTGCATGTACAGCGCCAGCACATTGTTCGCCACTTCGGTCGCGCCTGGAACAGTCAGCGGCGTTTCGGCGGCGTTGTGCCCCACTTCGTGCCAGATCAGCCAGTCGTTCAGCGGCGTCGTCGGCAGCGTGGTGCTGTTCGGCGAGAAACTGCTGTTCATCACCGGATAACCCGAGTGCGCGTCACCAATGGAGATCTGCACATCGTTGGCGAAACGATGTTTATGCCCCGTCAATGCTTTATAGGTAAACATCCGGTGGTTACCGCTTTCGCTATCACGACCGTAGAAGTCATTCATCGAGCTGGCAAAGGTATCCAGATCTTTAGCGAATTGCTCCAGTCCGCCCGTGTAATTGCTGGCATTCAGGTTCTTCTTCGGTGTGGTATAGACAAACGACGCAGACTCCAGTTCGCCCAGCGGGGCAGGGGAGTTCAGATCGTGTTGCCACTTACCGTCTTTATAGAACGGCGCTTTTACTACACCGGTAAAGGTGAAGTCAGCTGATTGCACCTCTTTGCTGTCGCCTTTGATGTAAATCAGACCGCCGTAAGGGACTTTGAACGTCACCTTATCATTGGCTTTCAGATCATAGGTTTTCGTCACTCTGGGCGGACGGTTCAGGCTAACTTCATGCTTCTCTCGTCCTGTCAGGTCGTCGGCCAGCGCAACAGTCACGGTCACAGGAACTGTCGCCTTTGACTCAATGCTGACTTCCTGCTGGGCAGGTGCCCACAGGCCAGTTGACTGCATGTTACCTGCAAACCATTTGGTTGGATCTGAGTACAAGTTAATGTTTTGTGTGACGGTTTCGCCGTTTGTATCCACCACTCCCGGATACTTCTCAACATCAACTTTGATGTTCAGATCCCACCAGGAACGGCCCAGCATCAGGCGTGTCAGCGGTTTTTCCATATAGTTGAGCGGGTAGCTCGGGTTCATCATTCCCACTTTGCTGCTTTCTTCACCGTAAATCATCTTGTTATCAATCAGCGATTTTTTCAGCTCAGCAGAACACTGCGTACCAACGTATGCATTGTTGGTGTAGCAGTTCAGAAACTCAGTGAACGTTTTAAAGCCCAGCTCGTCTTCTTTACCCTCTTCATAACGGTATTTCGTCTCGTTCCACAGCCAGACGGACATGTTTTGGTATAAACGTTCCAGATCAACGCTGTTGAGACGCTCACCCTGGCGGCCATTGGTACGGAAATAAAGCTCATGTTGATACAGACGCTGGATGTTGGTGCCTAAATCCGCAGCCTGCAGCATCGCTTTCGCGGTGTCGGCGTCAAGATTAAGTTGCGTATAGCGTGGAACAAACATGCCACCGGTTACCGGCACATCCGTGCCTGGACGGTATTCCAGACAGTTGACCTCATAGTGGTAGTCAGAATCCTTACACTCTTCCAGCCCAGGGAACGCGTCCAGAATTCTCTGCTTTGCCGCAGCCAGTGACTCAGGCGTTTTGTGGTCGGCTTCATCTATAAAGGCGAATTGGGTTACCTGTTTACCCTCAACTTCTTCCTGCCAGCTGGCAACTTCCAGCTTCGGTTTGTCATCAGGTTTGTTTTCTTGCTGATATTTCCAGATAACTTCTTTCGTGGTGTCATCAATGGTATACGGTGGTTTACCATCGACAGCCGGATAACGCTCATAGACCCAAATTGGCGTTGAACGTCGTTGACGAACACGGTCCGGGTAGCCTTGCGGATCGTTATTTACTACCGACTTGTTAAGCGCCATCGACAAACCTGCAGCATCAAGCAGACGTACAAAGCCAGATGCGCTCTCTTCCTTAAGATTGCTCATCACGTTTTCCATGATCAGCACCGATCCACCTTTGTTCATATAGGCGATCAGATCGGTCACATCCTGCTGAGTCAGCTTCGGTTTACTGCTATCTGCTCGCAGAGGAATGGAGTAAGGATCGCTACCCCAATGTGTGACGTATTCAAAGCCATTGAGGATCAACAGAGGAACTTCATCTGGATTCAGATTGCCATAGCTGGTCATCGGTTTGACCGTGATGCCAGCGAAATCCTTATGGAACGCAAACGGTGCGCTATTTCCCAGCACCTGGCCATGTTTTTTGAAATACACCGTATCCAGGTTAGTACCCACGGTCATATTGGATTTTGCATCCGGCAACCAGCGATCATTTGACAGATAGCGCAGCATGTTCTCCATGAAGTTCTTCATGTCATCCGGGTCGCTGTTGAGCGTACACTGCCCGTCTTTATTAACGCCCCCGTTCCAGCTGTAACCGTTCGGGCAACGCAGGATGCTGTTGTAGTGTGGGTTACCGATAACCATCAGCTTGCCATCGCCCACTTGCCCCAGCGAGATAAACGGCAGGTTGAAGGTGGCGGTTTCGCGTGTCACGTTCTCTGGTCGCACAATGGAAGGCGCCTCAGTAATGTACGCCAGCTCATTTTTATCCCAGGCACGTTTCTCGCCGAAGGCCAGCCAGTAGTTTTTATCATTACGCGCCATCAGAATCGGGAAGGCCGCGTTAGAGATATTAATCACCGCCTGACCACGGGCGTTACCCGTACTGCCATAGAAGTTGGTGGAGTCATGGAAAACGTGGAATTTCGACACGGATTTGTAATCCTCGTCCACTCCCCACAACTTGTTGATAACGCCCTGAATTTGACCTTCATTAATGTTGCGCGCTGTCAGTGAGAACCAGCGTGGAGAGTTACAGCTCCCGGTTGTGTTGCAAATCGCGGTATCGATCTCTTTTGCTTGCCCGGATTTAAGCTGTGCAAGAAATTCGTTTGGCAGCTCAACGGTTTGATCGCCTTCGTTCAGCGTCGCGCCATTGGATAACGAGAGATTGATAATCTCGTTGATCACGTTGGGATACTCGGCAAAGACCTTGCGGACCACATCCGGGATCTCACGATCGTTATTTTCTCCAGCCTGGGAGTAACGATGAATAAGCTGATCGATATTCGCTCCACGAACTTCGTCACCCAGCTCAGTCAATGCAATGGTCGATTTATTACCGCGTACCGATCCCAGCTCAAATGTGTCGATGCCAAAGGAGATGGTTTCGCCCCAGCTAAAGGAGAATTTGCCATTTTCGCCAGTTACGCCACGGCCTGAGCTGGTGTAGTAATTTACGCCAACAACACCATTGCCCAGGCTATCCACCAGACGGCCTTCGGAGAGAATAATTTCAGTAGGTTGATACTGATAAAACTGTTCGGCATTTGCCGATACGAATTTAGCATTCAGATCCGGCGTTGTACCCGGTGTAGTGGCAGGCACAACCGGTGACGTATGAGTCGATGGTGCTTTATCAGTGGCGGCATTGTTTTCCACCTCTTCATTCACCAGCTTTTGGAAATCTTCCTTTGCCAGATCAATCTGCTTATACAGTTTTTCAAAGCGTGCGCGATCAACCACAGATGTGAAGTTCAGACAGACCTGTTCATCATCTGACGGGCAGCTGTTGCTGGAAGTCACCAGGGCGAGCGCATTGTTTTTCTTATTCTCAGAGCTGGCCAGCTCCTGCGCATCCTCGAGGCTAAACGCCACTTTCTCTACATCACTGCGGCTGCGTGCCGTTTCCGCCAGAGTGTCAAATGTGGCGATAGTCGTACCGCCGATTACGCAGGTAACCGTATCGCCGGGCGTAAAGGTGAAGCCAACACTGGGTGCGTTATTACAGAAAGCGCCACTTACCCGTTGGCTTCCCCCCAGGGTCAGATAACCGGTTTTAGTGGGCGTTGGTTCAGGCTCCGGGTCTGGAGTGGGTTCCGGGTCTGGATCAGGTGTCGGCGTCGGTTCCGGATCTGGTGTTGGATTTGGATTAACATCCGGGATGGAACCAGAGCCAGAATCTCCAGGTGGATTGGCAGAAGAAGAGCCTGAGCCACCACCGTCACAGCCCGTTAATAACGTTGCACTCAAAATAGCCGCTAAAAGCGATTTCTTATATTTAAATTTCTTACTCATTAATAACGCAAGTGAATAAATTAAGTTGACGGAATCGTAACGCAAGAAATAGTTTTATATATTATCTTCTGTTCGAAAATACCCTCCTGTTATTCAGAAAGTGTCATTTTTAGTAAGATTTTTGCCTCTGTAGTTTTACTGTGCTAACAGCCTCGCTACGGCAATATTCGACAGAATACTTAATTACTTATGCGATTACCTAAACTCTAAAGGAGCGGGAGTATTATTAATTATCACTTTAAAATCAATAAGGATGTTGAGGTTTAACATCTATTAATACATATTATTAACGCTTTATAAATTTAATATATGACGAGGAAATAGTTAATATCATAATTTGCACTAACATGATTGTTTTGCCTGGTATGTTAATTGGTGAAATTATTTATTCTTTTACAGGTTATTACTCACGGTAGTTATTATTTAACGGCACTAAACACGCTTTATAAGCTAATGTAGAGAGTCTAATGTTGAGGATTTTATAGCCGATGTGTCATGCCTCTGGCATTTTGTCTGGACCATGCTCCCGCATCAAACGAGGCATTGCGCAAACCATACAGACTCCGTGCCGTGGGAGCAGGAAAAATGCACTCTGCTCCTGAGCCTCTTCACGCCAGGCATGTTCTGATGTCGTTCTGCTGCGGCGTGGATTCTATAGACAACTGGTGTGCTACGCGGTGGCGATATACAGAAACGTCCGGGAGGCGTCAACGGTGTCGGTTTGCGTAGCTGAGAGGAATTGATACGGGATACCAGTAGATTAGCTGCGAGAATCGCGCTTTTTGCGGGCTTCCGCCTGTGTTATTTGTGGGTAGGGGCCAAAAGCCATGCCGCTTTCTTTACCGCTGAAACTATAGCGAAAATACCACAGCTTGGAGCCGCTGGTGGATACAGTCAGGTGTCTTTGCGAGGGGCTTCGCAGCGTTGATTTTATTGTCAGCCAGGGTCATATTGGGCTTTCTGTTTCATTGAACTGAAAGATCTGTTATTTGACCGCAAATTTCCCGGATACACAGGAACAAATCAAAACGTATTGAGAAAGATGTTACGTTAACTCGTTGAATTTACTACGTGCTGGGATTGAAAGGGAAGTATAAAAAGGAAAGGTGGTGCCCGGACTCGGAATCGAACCAAGGACACGGGGATTTTCAATCCCCTGCTCTACCGACTGAGCTATCCGGGCAACGGGGCGCATTAAACCTTATCTGCCTCGTTTCGTCAATGAAAATTCTTTAAATCCTTTCAGACTGCGCATTCCACCACCAGTTTGTTGCTATTACAGTCATTTTCAGGCGAAAAATGCAGTCCAGGCAGCAGACATCGGCATTGCCAGTGCCAGAGCAGGAAGCATATTGACCACCGGGAACATTTTGATACCGCAAATTCGTAAACCCGTCGCCACTAACAGTAACCCACCTACAGCACTAAAATCTCCCATCATCGCCGGGGTTGTAAATGGCAATATCAAGGCGGCGCAGGCGGCAAGTGTGAGCTGCACCGCTAGCAATGGGACAGCAATAGCAGAAACAGCAATCCCTAATGAACAGGCAAAGATAAGTGCAGTAAAAAAATCGAGGAATGATTTGGCGATCAAAATGCTGGGATCGCCTGTCATTCCTTCATTCATTGCACCGAAAATCCCGGTGCCGCTGGCACAAAACAACACAATAATTGCCACATAATTTTGAATGAATGATTCATGAGTCGATTTTTTACCTGGCTTACTGAACATCTGTTGCGCTTTTGCCACGCCGCCGTTGATGCCTTTTTCGAGATAACAGAATTCACCTATCAGTGCACCAATCAGCGTTGCCAGTACCATTGCAGGTAAATTGACGCATTTGACCACTAATAAAATACCAATCCCCAGTGAGGCCAGACCAAATATTGAGGTCATGGAGACGCGAATCCGTTCAGGTAAGCGCTGGCTGATGATTGCGCCAAGCGCCCCGCCAATTAACACCGCTGCGGCGTTTATAAAGGGTCCGATTACCACCTTCGTTCCTTCTGAAAATATATCAAAGTGCATTATTATGCCCTGATTACTCGCTCTTATGCTTGTTCAATCGCAAAGAGTCGGTCCGTGCTTTATTGCGCCTCCTGGCTAAAGATGCCATGATTGCGCAAATTTTCTCCTTTTTGATGGGCCACAAAAGATGCTTATTAAACGTGCGTTACGCTTTTTGCATTGTCTGGTTGTGTGCACCATTTCCCCATTTTTAACTCTCCAACGCACCATGCGGTGAAGGTATATCAGGCTCACTGAAGGACAACAGTAAGCGCAGAGTGACTCTGTTTTTACTGATGTCTGGTGGTTGCAGCTGCGAACCAGTCTGGGCAACGACTCTTCGGGCAAGGCTAGCACCTTGCTCTGGTGCTAACTTTTTCGAAATGAATTGAGCATGAAAACAATGAAAATTGCCGCCAGTGGTGAACTGGTTGCCCGTTTGTCTACGCATCGTGATGTGGTGGCGCTGGATAGTACCGATTTTACCGAAGTCGCCGCTGTCGTCATCACGGTTACGGATAGTCGCAGTGGGATCCTTACCTTACTCAAACGCACTGGTTTTCAATTACCCGTATTTCTCTTTAGCGAGCAGGCTTGCTCGATGCCGCAGGGGGTGACAGCGGTTATGAACGGTAGCGAACAACAATGGCTGGAGTTGGAAGCTGCTGCCCGTCGCTATGAAGAAAATATGCTACCGCCGTTTTATGACACCTTGACTCAGTATGTCGCAATGAGGAATAGCACTTTTGCCTGCCCTGGGCATCAGCATGGCGCATTCTTTAAAAAGCATCCTGCTGGTCGTCATTTTTATGATTTCTTTGGCGAGAATGTTTTTCGCGCCGATATGTGTAATGCCGATGTCAGGTTGGGCGATTTATTGATTCATGAAGGCTCAGCAAAAGATGCTCAAAAGTTTGCCGCCAAAGTTTTTCATGCCGATAAAACCTACTTTGTTCTGAATGGAACTTCGGCGGCAAATAAAGTGGTCACCAATGCATTACTGACACGTGGCGATCTGGTGCTTTTTGATCGCAATAATCATAAATCAAATCATCATGGTGCTCTGATTCAGGCTGGCGCAACACCGATTTATTTAGAAGCTGCGCGTAATCCGTTTGGCTTTATTGGGGGTATTGATGCGCACTGTTTTAATGAAGAGTATCTGCGCCAGCAAATTCGTGCCGTTGCGCCAGAAAAGGCTGACCAGCCGCGCCCATTCCGTCTGGCAATTATTCAGTTGGGAACTTACGACGGCACTATCTACAACGCTCGTCAGGTGATCGACACCATCGGTCATCTTTGTGATTACATTTTGTTTGATTCTGCCTGGGTCGGTTATGAGCAGTTTATCCCGATGCTGGCAAATAGCTCGCCGTTGTTGTTAGAGCTTGACGAAAAAGATCCTGGCATTTTTGTCACTCAGTCGGTACACAAGCAGCAAGCCGGATTCTCGCAAACCTCCCAGATCCATAAAAAAGATAACCATATTCGCGGGCAGGCACGTTTTTGTCCGCATAAACGGCTGAATAACGCATTTATGTTGCATGCTTCCACCAGCCCTTTTTATCCATTGTTTGCCGCGCTGGATGTTAACGCCAAAATCCACGAAGGGGAGAGTGGGCGTCGGTTGTGGGCTGATTGCGTGACTCTGGGGATCGAAACCCGTAAGGCGATTCTGGAACGTTGTCATCTGCTGCACCCGTTTGTGCCGCCGGTTGTGGATGGTAAGCTGTGGCAAGCGTGGTCGACAGAAGTTATCGCCAGCGAGAGACGGTTTTTTAGTTTTGAACCTGGAGCAACCTGGCATGGATTTGAAGGTTATGCGGAGGACCAATATGTTATCGACCCGTGTAAATTGCTGCTGACAACACCAGGAATCGATGCTGCCAGTGGTGAGTATAGCGATTTTGGCGTTCCTGCGACCATTCTGGCGCATTACCTGCGTGAAAATGGCATAGTGCCTGAAAAGTGCGATCTCAATTCCATTTTGTTCCTGCTGACGCCTGCCGAAAGTGCCGAGAAGATGGCACATTTGGTGGCAATGCTGGTGCAATTTGAACAACATATTGAAGATGACACACCACTGGCTGATGTGCTGCCGTCTGTCTTCAACAAGTATCCGGTACGTTATCGTGACTATACCCTGCGCCAGCTCTGTCAGGAGATGCACGATCTGTATGTCAGTTTCGACGTCAAAGACCTGCAAAAAGCGATGTTCCGCCAGCTGAGTTTCCCGAAAGTAATGATGAACCCACAGGATGCGCATAGCGCCTATATTCGCGGTGAAGTGGAGTTGGTGCGGATTCGTGATGCCGAAGGGCGAATTGCGGCCGAAGGGGCGTTACCTTATCCACCTGGCGTGCTGTGCGTGGTGCCTGGAGAAGAGTGGGGCGGGGCGGTACAGCGTTATTTTCTGGCGCTGGAAGAAGGGGTGAATTTGCTACCAGGATTTTCGCCGGAGTTACAAGGTGTCTATAGCGAAACAGATACGGACGGGATGAAACGTTTGTATGGTTATGTTTTGAAGTGAGAATAAAAAACGGGGCACCTTCTGGCGCCCCGTTGCTGTTTCATCACTTATTAGTGGCTGGTAGTTTGCGTACCGGCAGGTACACGAACATGTTTGTATTTAAACATTGCCATAAACGCGAAGGCCAGAACCACTGAGTAGCCAGCAAAGATCAGCCACACGGTCTGCCAGTCGGTAATGCCGTTCTGGGTGTAGATTTCAACCACTTTACCGCTCACGATGCCGCCGAGGATACAGCCGAAGCCGTTAGTCATCATCAGGAACATCCCTTGCGCACTGGCGCGAATCGCCGGGCTAACTTCTTTTT
This sequence comes from Escherichia fergusonii ATCC 35469, assembly GCF_000026225.1. NCBI lineage: Bacteria > Pseudomonadati > Pseudomonadota > Gammaproteobacteria > Enterobacterales > Enterobacteriaceae > Escherichia > Escherichia fergusonii. The sequence continues at coordinate 2,971,149 of NC_011740.1, read as the reverse complement.
CCACAAATACGGAACCAGAGATATTAAAGAAGTCGAATGCGCAGCCGTAAACAATCATCGACAGCACCAGCAGTACAGTACCGAACGGAGTCGGGTCGCCGTAAGCAAACAGAGCAAAACGCAGGATCCACGCCACGATACTGATCATCATTACGTTCTTAATACCGTAGCGGCTTAAGAAGAACGGGATGGTCAGAATGAACAGGGTTTCAGAAATCTGCGAAATCGACATGATGATCGACGCATGCTGCACGATGAAGCTGCTGGCGAACATTGGGTCTTTGTCGAAGCTGTGCAGGAAGGTATTACCAAACATGTTGGTAATCTGCAGTTCCGCGCCCAGTAGCATTGAGAAGATGAAGAAAATCGCCATGCGCTTGTTTTTAAACAGCGCGAACGCATCGAGGCCCAACAGGGTTGTCCAGCTCTGGTTTGCTTGTTGTTTAGCAACCGGGATGTGCGGCAGTGTCAGGGTAAACAGCACCAGAATGGCAGAGAGTGCGGCGCCAATATACAGCTGCATATGGCTCAGTTCGAAACCAGAGAGGCTAACTGCCCACATCGCCATAATAAAGCCGATGGTGCCCCAAATACGGATTGGCGGGAAGTCAGTAACGATATCCATCCCCGCATTTTGCAGGCGGTAGTAAGAGATGGTGTTGATTAACCCAAGTGTTGGCATATAAGCAAACGAGTTAATCAAAATCACAAGGAACATTGCCTCCGGTGTGGTGACTTCCGCCGCCATAAAGAGAGTGATAGCGCCAATGGTGTGGCAAATGGCGTATACCCATTTCGCACTTATCCATTTATCGGCAACAATCCCCAGCAGGGCCGGCATAAAGACGGCGGCGATACCCAGTGAGCTATAGACAGCACCGATGGCAGCACCATCGAATTTAAGCGTCACAAACATATAGGAGCCGAGGGTGGTCAGCCAGCTCCCCCACAGACAGAACTGCAGAAAGGAGAGTATTTTCAGCTGCAGCTTTAAATTCATGTTAGTTTCCTCACACTGCAATGCGTGTTGATGTTAACAAAGGTACAATTCTGGAAGAATTATGATGAAATCACATCAAATTGTGACGCGAATAGTATCAAATTCTGATGACAGTCTGGTGTTGTACGTCACAAAAATTTGCAAGCAGTTTCAAATTGCAAGAGGAATAGTGATGAAGATCTCATTTTTTATTTCCGCTGCGTAAAGTTAACGCAGCGGAAATAACATTATCGGCGGCGGTATGACTTCTGCGCCGTGTTCACTTTATAAAGATAACGGCGAGATTCCGCAGAGGGATGGCGGGTCGTCAGAGTCTGATAAACATCGCCCGGTGTCATGGTGTTAATAATATTGGCAGCCTGAATCTTGTCATTCGAAAAGACTCGCAGCACGCTGCCTGCGCCGCCGTTATAGGCGGTGATGACGGCGTAACGTCGCGATGTTGGGTTATCAATTCCGCCGAGATAAACATTGTTTAACATCGCCAGATACGCGGTGCCGGTATCTATATTGCTGGCAGGATCAAACAAGAAACTGCGGCTCGGCGTGCCGGATTTCCCCTGCGAGCGGAACACATCTTTCCCGGCAGTATGTTGTACCACCTGCATTAATCCCAGCGCGTCGGAACGGCTGACCGCATAGGGGTTAAAGGAAGATTCGGTCTGCATAATTGCGAGAATCAGCGACTCATCAACGCCATATTTCCGTGACGACTGGCGGACCATGCCGAGATATTTGTGCGCACGTTTATCAAGGTGGTTCGGCACCATGTTAATGGTGACGCTGTAGATGATACGCAGCCCGTTGCTGCGGCTTTTCAGACGGTTTTTCAGCAGATAATCCGCGAAGTTGCTCGCGCGGCCTTCCCAGCGAATCGGCTGCCCGGTGTTGTCCACCACCTGACCGTAAAGGAAAGGTTCTTTCGAAATCGTAATATCATCAACGTCGGAATAGAGATCGACCGAACTCGGATCGTCACCCATCAACAACGTTTTGATAATTGCCCGGCGCAGGTGCGCGGCAGGTTCTGTCCCGGCGATGGTTTCGATAGTAATCGTACCGTCATCGAAGTTGATGTGGCTGCGGGTCTGATATTGATCGGTGTATTTCACGTAGTCCTTAGGACCGGCGATCACCACCTCTTTGAAGCCCCAGATGTTCTCAATATTGTGGGCAAATTGCCCCATCAGAATATCAAAACCGTTGGTATCTTTGACCCAGGCTTCGTTATAGGTATCGCCTTTTTTGGTCGTCGAACAGGAGATGAGCAACGGCGCAATCAAAGCCAGCGCGAGATATTTTTTCATCATTCCGGGTGCGTGTTGTGTTTGTTTTTATGCAAGTTGCCGGAGGTGACCTCCGGCTCTGTTTTTATTTTTTATCTTCCGGCGTATAGCCCTCGATATGCACCTCTTTACCCTCGAACAGGAAGTTGACCATCTCCTGCTCCAGCAGTTTGCGGTGCTCGGCATTCATCATGTTGAGTTTCTTTTCATTAATCAGCATGGTTTGTTTGTGCTGCCACTGCGCCCAGGCTTCTTTGGAGATCTCGTTATAGATGCGTTTTCCCAGTTCGCCGGGGTACAGCTGAAAATCCTGACCTTCTGCTTCACGTTGCAGGAAAGTACAAAAAATCGTTCTGCTCATAAATCATCCTCTTTATCGACTCACGCGCTAAACCGGCGCGCCAGTGCGTAACTGCTGTAACAAACGCTCCACGGGAGCCGCCAGGCCAACTGACGGCGGTTGCGCTAAGTTATACCAGAGCGCATTGCCTTCATCCATGCAGCCGGTGAATGACGACACGGGAAGCCACATAGGCACAATATCTAAGTGGAAATGGCTGAAGGTATGGCGAAACGCGGTCAGCTGCATCAGGTTATCGGCAGCAATCTGCCGTTGCGCCAGCCATTGCCGCAAACTTTCTTCATCGGCAAACTGCGGGAAACAGTATAAACCGCCCCACAATCCGCTCGGCGGACGCTGCGCCAGAAATACTTCATCTTCGTGCTGTAACAGCAGAAAGTAGCCGGTGCGCTCCGGTAGCGTCTGTTTCGGTTTTTTGCCCGGATAAAGCGACCAGCTATTGTTGGCGGTGGCAATACACTCGTTTTGTAGCGGGCAGAGCGAACATTTCGGTTTCGAACGCGTACAAATCATCGCGCCCAAATCCATCATCGCCTGATTAAACCGTTCCACGCCAACCGCGGGCGTCACCTGCTCGCTTAAACTCCATAGTTTATTCTCGACCTCTTTTTTCCCAGGCCAGCCGCTTACAGCATAGCAGCGTGCCAGCACGCGTTTGACGTTACCGTCGAGAATCGGAAAGTGCTTACCCAGAGAAAGTGAGAGAATCGCGCCTGCGGTGGAACGCCCGACGCCCGGTAACGCGGCGACCTCATCAAAGGTTTCCGGGAATTTACCGCCGTGTAAGGTGGCAACTTGCTGTGCCGCTTTATGTAGATTGCGCGCGCGGGCGTAATAGCCCAGTCCGGTCCACAAGTGGAGAACTTCGTCCAGCGGCGCATTGGCGAGATCGGTCACCGTCGGGAAGCGCGCCATAAAGCGTTCAAAATAGGGGATAACGGTCGCAACCTGAGTTTGTTGCAACATCACTTCTGAGAGCCATACTTTGTAGGGCGTCTTGTCAATTTGCCAGGGCAGAGTTTTTCGCCCGTATTTATCGTACCAGTCCAGAACCTGGGCTGAAAATTGCGACGCTTGCATGGTCACCGAATTCACTGTTGTTGGGGGCAAGATTGCAGCACAGCGACGGCAGGGTGTAAACCGGAACTTTCCGCAGCCACGGCCTTATCATGCTTGCATCCGGCAACTAACTTTGGATAATGCCCGTTTTCAGAACACTTTCACAAGCGACTAAATCTTTATGAAAAACGACGTCATCTCACCGGAATTTGATGAAAACGGCCGCCCACTGCGCCGTATCCGTAGTTTTGTGCGCCGCCAGGGGCGACTGACCAAAGGCCAGGAACATGCGCTGGAAAACTACTGGCCGGTGATGGGCGTTGAGTTCAGCGAAGATATGCTGGATTTCCCTGCGCTTTTTGGCCGTGAAGCGCCAGTGACGCTTGAGATTGGTTTCGGCATGGGGGCGTCGCTGGTGGCAATGGCTAAAGATCGCCCTGAGCAAGACTTCCTCGGCATTGAAGTGCATTCACCGGGCGTTGGTGCGTGCCTGGCTTCTGCGCATGAAGAAGGTTTAAGCAACCTGCGCGTGATGTGTCACGATGCGGTTGAAGTGCTACACAAAATGATTCCTGACAATTCATTGCGCATGGTGCAGCTCTTTTTCCCTGACCCGTGGCACAAAGCGCGCCATAATAAACGCCGTATCGTTCAGGTGCCGTTTGCCGAACTGGTAAAAAGCAAACTGCAGCTGGGGGGCGTATTCCATATGGCGACCGACTGGGAACCTTATGCGGAACATATGCTTGAAGTGATGTCTTCGATTGACGGTTATAAAAACCTGTCAGAGAGCAACGATTACGTACCGCGCCCGGCATCACGTCCGGTGACGAAATTTGAACAACGTGGTCATCGTCTTGGTCACGGAGTATGGGACTTAATGTTCGAGAGGGTGAAATAATGGCAAAGAACCGTAGTCGTCGTCTGCGTAAAAAAATGCACATCGACGAATTCCAGGAATTAGGATTTTCGGTGGCATGGCGATTCCCGGAAGGTACATCGGAAGAACAGATTGATAAAACCGTTGATGACTTTATTAACGAGGTTATCGAACCAAACAAACTGGCCTTTGACGGCAGCGGTTATCTGGCCTGGGAAGGTCTGATCTGCATGCAGGAAATCGGCAAATGCACCGAAGAGCACCAGGCGATTGTACGTAAGTGGCTGGAAGAGCGCAAACTGGATGAGGTACGCACCAGCGAACTTTTCGACGTTTGGTGGGACTAATAAAGCATACGGGCCAGCAGATGCTGGCCTAATTTTTTCTTGAGGGAAGACTATGATGCGCAAACTGCTGCTGGCGGCAGCACTTTCAGTAACGGCAATGGCCGCTCATGCCGACTACCAGTGCAGCGTCACGCCGCGTGACGATGTGATCCTTAGCCCACAAAACGTGCAGGTGACGGGCGAAAACGGCAATCTGGTGATTACCCCGGACGGCAACGTAATGTTCAATGGCAAGCAGTATTCACTGAATGCCGCACAACGTGAACAGGCGCAAGATTATCAAACAGAACTACGTAGCACATTGCCGTGGATTGATGAAGGCGCGAAAAGCCGCGTCGAGAAAGCCCGTGTCGCGCTGGATAAAATTATCGTTCAGGAAATGGGCGAAAACAGCAAAATGCGCAGCCGTCTGACCAAACTTGATGCGCAATTAAAAGAGCAAATGAACCGCATTATTGAAACGCGCAGCGATGGCCTGACGTTTCACTATAAAGCCATTGATCAAGTTCGTGCCGAAGGCCAGCAGTTAGTAAATCAGGCGATGGGCGGAATTTTACAGGACAGCATTAACGAAATGGGGGCGAAAGCGGTGCTGAAAAGCGGCGGTAACCCATTACAAAATGTGCTGGGCGGACTCGGCGGTCTACAAACGTCAATTCAGGATGAATGGAAAAAGCAGGAAAAAGACTTCCAGCAGTTTGGTAAAGATGTCTGTAACCGCGTGATTTCCCTCGAAGACAGCCGCAAAGCGCTGGTAAGTACCCTAAAATAATCTCTTCTTTCTTTTTCTAACGGCACGGTATTTGCGGTGCCGTTTTTGCATTTTCAGTATTTTTGTTAACCGAATCAGATTTTCGAAATTAGAAAAGTATATTTGTTCAGTAAATTGCTTTACATCAAATCATTCATCCCGTGAATTTCAATAATGCCTTTGATTCACGTAACTGGAGGAATGAAATGGAGTTTTTCAAAAAGACGGCACTTGCCGCACTGGTTATGGGGTTTAGCAGCGCAGCACTGGCTCTGCCAAATATCACTATCCTGGCGACCGGAGGAACGATTGCCGGTGGTGGTGACTCCGCAACCAAATCTAACTACACAGCAGGTAAAGTTGGCGTAGAAAATTTGGTTAATGCGGTGCCGCAACTAAAAGACATTGCGAACGTTAAAGGTGAGCAGGTCGTTAATATCGGCTCCCAGGACATGAACGATGATGTCTGGCTGACACTGGCGAAAAAAATTAACACCGACTGCGATAAGACCGACGGCTTCGTCATTACCCACGGCACCGACACGATGGAAGAAACCGCTTACTTCCTCGACCTGACGGTGAAATGCGACAAACCGGTGGTGATGGTCGGCGCAATGCGTCCTTCCACTTCCATGAGCGCAGACGGTCCATTCAACCTGTATAACGCGGTAGTGACCGCAGCAGATAAAGCCTCCGCCAACCGTGGCGTTCTGGTGGTGATGAACGACACCGTGCTGGATGGTCGCGATGTCACTAAAACCAACACCACCGACGTAGCGACCTTCAAATCTGTTAACTATGGTCCGCTGGGTTACATTCACAACGGTAAGATTGACTATCAGCGTACCCCGGCACGTAAGCATACTGGCGACACACCGTTCGATGTCTCGAAGCTGAATGAATTGCCGAAAGTCGGTATTGTTTATAACTACGCTAACGCGTCTGATCTTCCGGCTAAAGCACTGGTGGACGCGGGCTATGACGGCATCGTAAGTGCTGGTGTGGGTAACGGTAACTTGTATAAAACCGTGTTTGACACCCTGGCAACCGCCGCGAAAAACGGCACTGCGGTAGTGCGTTCTTCTCGCGTACCAACGGGCGCAACCACTCAGGATGCCGAAGTGGATGATGCGAAATACGGCTTCGTCGCTTCTGGCACGCTGAACCCGCAAAAAGCGCGTGTTCTGCTGCAACTGGCTCTGACGCAAACCAAAGATCCGCAGCAGATCCAGCAGATCTTCAATCAGTACTAATCACCTCGCCCCGGCATCTTGCCGGGGTATTTACACTTCAGACTCACGTCCATTGCTAATTGTTAATTCACTAATGATAATCACCGGAATAAATTATTCCACGGGAGGATTTTCGGGTGAAAAGGCAATGGATTGTAGGCACGACTTTGTTTGTGTTGATGTCGGGGTACGTTTGGGCAGAAGCAGTACCGCCTGATGAGAAGACGTTAAAGACGCAGTTCAATGACGATTTTGCGGGCATTATGCGTCTCGACCAAATATCCCTGAAACCGGTAAGTTCCGAAGGCAACCAGTCAACCTGGTCTGCTGAAGGGGATATGTCGGCAACGGAAGATTTGTATGTTATGGCGGGAATGGCCGCTGATTATCGTTTTATGGAAAAAACCTGGGTTAAAGACCAATCGGTGAAATTTTCCGCGATGGTCAAAGCCAAAGGAACGCCAGATTCAGGGTGGACTACTGAATTTTTCTCTATGCAAACGGCGGCTAAAAATATGGGTTACCCGTTGCCCAAGCCCGATGAAAAAATAAAATATCTGATCACTACCGACAGCAATTTTTATGCGCAACTGGCAAAAGTTGAAGCTGGCTATGGCGAGATGAAAGATAAGATCGAACGCTCAAAAGAGCAGGAAAAGGAACTTCAGAAACAATACGATGATGTCGGTGAAAAGATCAAAACTTTCTGGGGTAAGGATGCAAAAGGAGAACAACGCACCCGTTACAATGTACAACAGGAAATGCTGCAAAAAATGTACGAAGCCGATCGGCAAAACGATCCGCTGAAGTTTGAAAATAACTATTATGAAACTGTTTATTCCCCAGCGCTTGCAGCTTGTCAGGCAAAACCAGACTGTGATGCCGCGCCATTACGCGCCGAGCGTGATGCGGTTGTAGCTGAGAAGAAACGTTATTACGTCACTCAGCACCAGTTGATGCTTGAGAAAATAAAAACGGATATGGCTGAGCTGGATGAAAAAGTGAAACCACTCAGTGATAAACAAACCGCATTGAATCACGAAAGAATTAAACTTGCCTATGCCAGTGAAGATCTGCAAGCTGAGTATGACCGCTGGAACAATGATATTACCGAATTACGTCGTCGGGGCGTGATTAAATAATTGTTGCATATCATTGCCGGATAAATACGTTTTATCCGGCAATGAGTAATTTCCGTCATACATCACGTCGCATAGTCTGCAACATAAATTATTCAGGGCTTATTTACATTAATCCCAATAACTGTGGAACAAACAAAGAAATTTGCGGGATATAAGTGATCATCATCAACGCGATTAACAATGCGGCATAAAATGGCAGCAATGGTTTGATCAAATGTTGAATCTTCACACCAGAGATAGAACAACCAACAAATAGCGCACTACCCACCGGCGGTGTTAACAGCCCAATACAAAGGTTGGCCACCATCATAATACCGAAATGTACCGGGTCCATTCCCAGCTCTTGTGCAATCGGCAAGAAGATTGGTGTGAAGATTAGTACAGCCGGTGTCATGTCCATAAAGATACCGACAATTAATAAGACGATATTAATTAGCAGCAATATGATCAGTGGGTTATCAGAAATCCCCATCAACGCGTCGCTGATCATATAAGGAATATCAGCATTAGTCATTGCCCAGGACATGCCCACGGAAAAACCGATCAACAGTAATACAATCGAAGTGGTAACAACCGATTCCAGAATCAGTTTGGGTAAATCGCGCCATTTTACTTCCCGGTAAATCAGCACCGAGAGAATAAATGTGTAGACAACGGCAATCGCAGACGCTTCAGTTGCGGTAAAAATGCCGCCCAGAATGCCGCCCATTACAATGAACACCAGAAGCAAACTTGGTAAGGCATCCAGAAACGCTTTACATGCCTGAGCAAGGGTTGCTCTTTCTGAAAGTGGGTAACCACGGCGTTTAGCAATAACGCCGCAGACTATCATTACCGCGAGACCCATTAAGAGCCCTGGCAAATATCCCGCCATAAATAACGATGCTACAGAAACGCCGCCAGCTGTCAGGGAAAACACGATTAACACGTTTGAGGGCGGTATCAGTAATCCAGTAATACAGGATGAGACGTTTACAGCGGTAGAAAATGCCGGATCATAACCTTCTTTGGTCTGAATGGGATTAAGTGTGCCACCAACGGCAGCAGCAGCCGCAACGGCTGAACCGGAAATAGAACCAAACATCATATTCGCCAGGACGTTCACATGACCAAGTGAACCAGGAACGCGGCCAACCATTACCTGGGCGAGGTTAATCAAACGTATCGCAATACCGCCGCTGTTCATCAGCGTTCCGGCAAAGATGAAAAAGGGGATTGCCAACAGGGCAAAGTTATCCAGTCCATTAGCCAGTCGCTGCGAAACAGTAATTGCCGCGATATCCCAGGGAAACATCAATAGCATTGAAGTTACAGTCGCAATACCGATTGAGAACGAAATGGGCACACCAATGAAGACCAGTACAAAAAAACAGCCAAACAGTGTAAGCGCGATATAACTATCCATTAACTGGCCTCCTGCGCATGTTGTTTCAGTTGTTGAATACTTTGATTAATAAAACACAAGGCATAAAACATCATCACCGCTCCACTTAATGGCAGAATGATATATACGTATCCCATCGGTATTTGCATCGCGGCAGATACTTGCGATGTTGCCAGCGTTTTATCAATTAATTTCAGGCCACCAGTCACAATGACCGAACCGGCAAAGCCTAAAATGAGAAAGTTAATGACTATATTAAGAAGTAATTGTTTGCGCTTATTCAGGGCGAGAGCAAATAAATCAATAGAGAGATGTCTCTGCGCGCCGACGGTATATGCAGCACCTAATAATCCTACCCAGATCATCAAAAAGCGTGCCAGCTCATCGGTTAATGTACTTGGCTGGTTAAGTACGTAGCGGCTAAATACTTGCCAGACTACGCATACAACAAGAGCAAGCATGACGGCGACAGAAAACGCGGCAATGACGCGGTCTACCGCAAGTTTCAGGCGGTTAAATATCATTGTAAGCATCCTGGAAAATCAGGGCCAGAGACTGGCCCGGAATATTATTGAGCAGCGTTGTCGAATTTCTCTAACAAAGCAGCTTGTTTTGGATCTTTTTTGAAGTCGTCAAACAGAGGCTGAACTGCGGCACGGAATGGGGCTTTATCAACCTTAACGATTTCACCACCCATGGCTTTCGCCTGAGCACGAGTGTCAGCGTCGATTTTTTCCCACAACTTTTGTTGATAAACTTCGGATTTCTTCGCCGCTGTTTCGATAATTTGCTGCTGTTCCGGGGTTAATTTATTCCATGTTTTGGTGGAGATAACCAAAAAGTCCGGAATTGAGGCGTGTTCATCTTCAGAAAAGACTTTGGCAATTTCGATATGCCGAGTCTGCACCCAGGAAGGCACGTTATTTTCTGCGCCATCTACTACACCTTGCTGCATCGCAGTATAAACTTCGCCAAATGAAATTGGAGTGGGGGAGCCACCCATCAGTTCAATCATTTTGATGGTGGTCGGGCTTGGCTGAACACGAATTTTCAGCCCTTTAAGATCTTCTGGCTTAGTAATCGGTTTTTTCGCATAGAAACTGCGAGTACCCGCTACATAAGCTGATAAAGCAAAAAAGCCTTTATCTTTTGTTGAATCCATAATTTCTTTACCAACTTCACCAAAAACAACTTTGTTGAAGTGCGCCTGATCTTTAAATAAGAACGGCAAATTATAGATAGCATAAATATTATCAAAAGACTCCAGATCACTGGCTGAACCCTTGGTCATATCCAGTGCGCCATTTTGCAACAACTCCATGGTTTCTCGCGCGTTACCCATTTGGCTACTGGGATAAATGCGGATCACCATATTACCTTTTGACAGCTGTTTTACCTCTTTCGCCAGCTCTTCAAAACTCTGATGCACAACATGACTTCTTTCCAGGTTGTGTGCTAACTTTAACGTCACTTTTTCTGCGGCGTTTACGCCAGTGCTAAGCAGAGCCAGCAAGGATGCGCAGACTAATGAGCGGGTAAATGACCTCATCTTCATATAAAAACTCCCTGTTGAAGGATGGAAATTGGTTGATATCTAATTGTGCTTATCAGTGCTTTGTGCGACAAATTGGTTAACCTGTCTGACAACTTGTCTATGTTTATCACAATTTGAAATAAAGTCAGAAATTAAATATTAATTTTGTGCGCTATGTTGTACATGTTTATAATCAATAAATGATTAGTAAATATTCATTAAGTATATATAATAAATATCGTCGATATTTATTCAGTAAGAAATATATTTTTGCCGAAGTTAATTAACGGGGGGATAAAAGAAGTGATTAATGCGCCCGCAGGCGCATTAATGATTACTCAGCGAGGAATAATTCAAGAAGTGAGTTTAAGAATAATTTACCGTGCTCGGTTATCTGCCAGTAATCCGCACATTCTGTGAGATAACCCTGAGCGATAGCCTCGTCTAACTGTGGGCGAATCACATCTTCGCAAAGCCCGGTATACGCACTAAACTCTGCGCGTGGTGCGGCCTCCAGCAAGCGAAAGCGGTTCATAAAGAACTCAAACGGCTTATCTGCGGCTTCGACATCACGCAGGCTTTCCAGATAACGCCCCTGCATAAAACCACGCGGGTGCCGCGTTTTGGTGGTGCGCAGAATGCGCCCATCCGGGAAGGTGACTTTGCCGTGCGCCCCGCAGCCGATGCCGATGTAGTCGCCAAATCGCCAGTAGTTGAGATTGTGCTGGCACTGATAACCCGGTTTGGCGTAAGCGGAGGTTTCATATTGCTGATAACCCGCAGCCGTTAATAACTGATGCCCTTGCTCGAAGATATCCCACAATGCATCGTCGTCCGGCAGTACAGGAGGGCGTGAGCCAAACAACGTATTAGGTTCGATGGTCAGTTGATACCAGGAAAGATGCGGCGGATTCAGTTCAATGGCCTGGCGTAGATCGCCAAGCGCCTCTTCCAGTGATTGATCAGGCAACCCATGCATCAAATCGAGGTTAAAACTACGCAGCCCCAGCCCGCTTGCCAGATTTGCCGCCCGTTTCGCTTCTTGCGGGCCATGAATACGTCCAAGTCGTTTTAGCTTTTCTTCACTAAAACTCTGCACACCAATAGAGATGCGGTTTACACCAGCACGCTGATAATCGACAAAGCGATCGGCTTCTACCGTGCCTGGGTTCGCTTCCATAGTAATTTCTGCATCCGCTGCCAGCGGCAAACGCGCACGCACGCCGTCCAGCAGCGTTTGCATCGCCGGGCCGGAAAGCAGGCTCGGCGTGCCACCGCCAATAAAGATTGTCTGCACTTCACGGCCCTGAGCGTAAGCCACATCGTTGTCCAGATCGTTAAGCAGATGCTGAACATAATCGTCGTGCGGCACTTCTCCTTTCAACGCGTGAGAGTTGAAATCGCAGTACGGGCATTTCTGCACGCACCACGGGATGTGAATGTAGAGACTCAGCGGCGGTAATTTAACCATTTCGTAAAGCGTCCAACAGCAGTTTCAATGCCTGACCACGGTGGGAAATAGCGCTCTTTTCTTCGCGGGTCAGTTCGGCAGCGGTTTTACCTTCGGAAGGCACGAAGAAGATTGGATCATAACCAAAGCCGCCAGTACCCGCCGGTTCACGAGTAATCACGCCAGACCAGCTACCGTGGCACACCAGCGGAGTCGGATCTTCCGCGTGGCGCAGATATACCAGCACGCAGTGGAAACGCGCCTGACGTTGGTCGTCCGGTACGTCTTTCATTGTTTCCAGCAGTTTTTGCAGATTCTTTTGATCGGTCGCGTCTTCACCGGAATAACGTGCGGAGTAAATCCCAGGCGCGCCGCCAAGCACATCTACCGCCAGACCAGAGTCGTCGGCAATTGCTGGTAAACCGGTCACTTTTGCCGCGTGTCGTGCTTTCAGAATCGCGTTTTCGATAAAGGTCAGGCCGGTTTCTTCGGCAGAATCTACGCCGAGGTCTGTTTGGGCCACGATATCAAGACCGAAGTCGCTAAGCAGCGACGCCAGCTCACGCACTTTACCGGCATTGCCGGTTGCGAGGACAACTTTTTGCATAGGATACCTAATTAATTAACGCCGCGATTTCTGGCGGGATTTGTTGCGGATTAATGATTTTAATTTGTTTGTGGCGGCCAAGTTCGCCTTTCTCAATTACCACCTGGCTTTTGGCTACCCGGAATTGCTTGCCGAGAAACTTCACCAGATGGCTGTTAGCCTGGCCGTCAACTGGCGGCGCGGTAATGGCGACTTTTACTTCGTCGCCATGTAAACCAACAATAGAATCACGGCTGGCTTTCGGCTGAATATAAAGCCGTAAAACCAGACCGTCATCGTTAACTGTTACGGCACTCATAACGCCATCCACAGCCCCGGTAGTAGCATATTTCCGGTCGCCTGCAGTACTTCTGCGACACCCATATTAATGACATACAGCAGCAGAACGAGGATCATCGGCGAGAAATCAATCCCACCCATTGCTGGCAGCAGGCGGCGAATCGGGCGCAGCAGTGGATCGGCCAGCTGGATCAGGACGTATTCAATCGGGCTACGACCCTGGCTTACCCAGCTCATAATCGCCATCACCAGCAGGACCCAGAAAATCAACAGGCCGATGGTTTTCAGCAAAATCAGTAAACCAGCAATCCAGATGATCGGCAGGAAAGTCACGACTTTAAACAGCACGATGGCTTTGATAAAACTGAGAATATAGGCAACCAGCAGCGAGGCGCTGTCAATCGGTCCCATTGCCGGAATAACGCGGCGCAGTGGTCCGATAATCGGCTGCGTCACCTTCACCACAAACTGTGAGAAGGGGTTGTAAAAATCACAATGAGCCCACTGCATCCAGATGCGTAATAACAGCACCATGGTATACAGCTCAATGACCGTTGAAAGCAGGAAAGTCAACGTATTCATGGCGTTCCTTTAATTCCTTATTTTTTAGAGTAATCACGCGCACCAAAAATTGCAGTGCCGATACGAACCATCGTGCTACCTGCCGCAATGGCGGCTTCCATATCGTCCGACATTCCCAGTGAGAGCGTGTCGATATGCGGGTAGCGCGTTTTCAGTCCGGCAAATGCTACAGCCATTTGGCGTGCAACTTCAAACTGCCTTACATATTCTGACTCAGGCGCAGGGATCGCCATCAGCCCGCGTAGACGTAAACGCGGTAGTTCAGCGACCGCAGCTGCCAGCTCGTCCAGTTCAGCCAGTTGAATCCCGGACTTACTGTTTTCATCACTAATATTAATTTGAATCAGTACGTTAAGAGGGGAGAGTTCTGCCGGGCGCTGGTCGTTCAGGCGGGTGGCGATGCGCAAACGGTCGATGGTATGACACCAGTCGAAATGTTCTGCCACCAGGCGGCTTTTATTAGACTGCAACGGGCCAATAAAATGCCATTCTAATCCTGTTACGCCCAGTTCCTGAAAGTGGCGAATTTTATCTACCCCTTCCTGAACATAGTTTTCACCAAATTGACGCTGCCCGGCATCAATGGCTTCTGCGATGGCGCTCGCAGGTTTTGTTTTACTGACTGCAAGCAGCGTAATTTCTTCTGGAGAACGACCGCAACGCGTTGCAGCCGCTGAGATTTTGTCCCGGACCTGTGCCAGGTTATGCGCAATATCGTTCATTTTCCGAGGATCTTAGTATGAATATGGAAGAAATTGTGGCCCTTAGTGTAAAGCATAACGTCTCGGATCTACACCTGTGCAGCGCCTGGCCCGCACGATGGCGTATTCGCGGGAGAATGGAAGCTGCGCCGTTTGATGCGCCGGACGTGGAAGAGCTATTGCGGGAGTGGCTGGATGACGATCAGCGGGCAATATTGCTGGAGAACGGTCAGTTAGATTTTGCTGTGTCGCTGGCGGAAAACCAGCGATTGCGCGGCAGTGCGTTCGCGCAACGGCAAGGTATTTCTCTGGCGTTACGGTTGTTACCTTCGTACTGCCCGCAGCTCGAACAGCTTGGCGCACCACCGATATTGCCGGAATTACTCAAGAGCGAGAATGGCCTGATTCTGGTGACGGGGGCGACGGGAAGTGGAAAATCTACCACGCTGGCAGCGATGGTTGGTTATCTCAATCAACATGCCGATGCGCATATTCTGACGCTGGAAGATCCTGTGGAATATTTCTATGCCAGCCAGCGGTGTTTGATCCAGCAGCGGGAGATTGGTTTGCACTGTATGACGTTCGCATCGGGATTGCGTGCCGCATTGCGGGAAGATCCCGATGTGATATTGCTCGGAGAGCTGCGTGACAGCGAGACAATCCGTCTGGCGCTGACGGCGGCAGAAACCGGACATCTGGTGCTGGCGACCTTACATACACGCGGTGCCGCGCAGGCAGTTGAGCGACTGGTGGATTCATTTCCTGCGCAGGAAAAAGATCCCGTACGTAATCAACTGGCAGGTAGTTTACGGGCAGTGTTGTCACAAAAGCTGGAAGTGGATAAACAGGAAGGACGCGTGGCGCTGTTTGAATTGCTGATTAACACACCTGCGGTGGGGAATTTGATTCGAGAAGGGAAAACCCACCAGTTACCGCATGTTATTCAAACCGGGCAGCAGGTGGGGATGATAACGTTTCAGCAGAGTTATCAGCTGCGGGTGGGGGAAGGACGTTTGTAAATCGCCTTAATATCCCTGCTCGAAATAACTTTCGAGAATGATAACCGCAGAGGCAGAGTCAACTTTGCCTTTATTTAGCGCCCGATAGCCGCCCTGTTCAAACAGACCGGATCGTGCTTCCACGGTGCTAAGCCGTTCATCATGGAGCTTTACTTCAACACCGAAACGACCATGAATACGATTGGCAAATTTACGCGCTCTGGCGGTTAACGGCTGTTCGGTGCCGTCCATATTCAGCGGCAAACCGACGATAATTTCGTCAGGCTGCCACTCTTTCAGTAAACGTTCGATAAGGTTCCAGTCCGGCGTACCGTCCTGTGCTTTAATTGCAGGCAAAGGGCGAGCGGTGCCGGTAATGCGTTGGCCGACCGCTACGCCAATGCTTTTGGTGCCGAAGTCGAAGGCGAGTAAGGTTCCACTCATCAGGCATGCCCCGCAACGCCAGGCATGGTGAGAATATCAACACCAATCAGTTTTGCTGCATCGCGCCAGCGGTCAGCTATCGGCGTTTTGAACAAAATATTCAGATCTGCAGGGGCGGTTAGCCATGCGTTATCGAGAATTTCTTGTTCAAGTTGGCCTTTCTCCCAGGAGGCGTAACCCAGCGCGACCAGAACATCGGCTGGCTGCTTAGGAGTGCCTATCGTTTCCAGAACATCGCGGGAAGTGGTCACCACAGTGTTATCAGAAATACGGATGCTGGAGGCAAAGCGTGACGGCGGGGTATGCAAAATAAACCCACGATCTTCTGCCAGCGGGCCACCAAGCATAACGGGCTTATCCAGACGAATGGCAGGATCGCGCGGTTCTGGCGTAATTTTTAACTTTTCCAGAATTCCTTCGATCTGCAGATTTTCCAGCGGCTTATTAATGATCAGCCCCATTGCGCCATCGGGATTATGCTCGCAAATGTAGACTACTGAGCGGCGGAAAAGCGGATCCTGGAGAGCAGGCATGGCAATAAGAAAGTGATGCTGTAAATTCATTGTCAGAGGTTCTGTTTCCTGGTTCAAAAAAGCAACAGCGCCCAGTATGCGGGGAAAGATGGGCGCTGTCACTCTTAGTCTTTATGGGCTCCGTCCCGCGGAGGTTATTTAAGATTTCTGCAAACGTGCTTCGATGGCATCCATTAACATTCCGGTGATCGATACCGGAAATTCCGCCTCGATCTCACGAACGCAAGTTGGGCTGGTGACATTAATTTCGGTCAGTCGATCACCAATGATATCCAGACCCACAAAGATTAGCCCTTTGGCTTTTAGCGTAGGGCCAACACGGCGGGCAATTTCCCAGTCGCTTTCCGTCAGCGGACGTGGTTCCCCG
Organism: Escherichia fergusonii ATCC 35469; assembly: GCF_000026225.1. Classification (NCBI taxonomy): domain Bacteria; kingdom Pseudomonadati; phylum Pseudomonadota; class Gammaproteobacteria; order Enterobacterales; family Enterobacteriaceae; genus Escherichia; species Escherichia fergusonii. Next base: position 2,954,212 of record NC_011740.1, on the reverse strand, counting down.
CGACCACCGGCAGCCAGGTTACCACGGGTTTCGCCGCCTTGTGGAATACGTGCCAGGCAGTATGGTACAGGTTCGCCATCCACCACCAGCACACGCTTGTCGCCATCTTTAATAGCTGGCAGGTAATTTTGTGCCATGCAGTAGCGGGTGCCGTGTTCGGTCAGCGTTTCGGCAATGACGCCGAGGTTTGGATCGCCTTCTTTCACGCGGAAAATCGACGCGCCGCCCATACCGTCCAGCGGCTTAAGAATGATATCGCTGTGTTTCTGCCAGAACGCTTTCAGCTGCGCTTTATTGCGCGTGACCAGCGTTTCTGGTGTTAAGTCAGAGAACCAGGCGGTAAACAGTTTTTCGTTACAATCGCGCAGGCTCTGCGGTTTGTTTACGATCAGCGTCCCTTTCTCTTCGGCACGCTCAAGAATATAGGTCGCGTAGATAAACTCGGTATCAAATGGCGGATCTTTACGCATTAGAATCACATCGAGATCGGCCAGCGGTAGATCCTGCTCACCCGTAAACTCGTACCATTTGTCGTAGTTTTGTTCGACGCTCAAAGTGCGCGTACGAGCACGTGCTTCACCGTTGATCAAGTAGAGATCAGCCATCTCCATATAGTGAAGTTCATAACCACGACGCTGTGCTTCCAGCAACATAGCGAAACTGGAATCTTTCTTGATGTTGATGCTTGCGATGGGGTCCATCACGATGCCGAGCTTGATCATTATTCTTCTCCGTTAGCCCAAATCGCCAAAACGCACTTGTAGCGCGGTAATGGCGGTGAGCGCAGTTGTCTCAGTACGCAAAACGCGAGGTCCCAACAGGATATCAGTAAATTGATAGCGGGCAGTCATGGCAATTTCATCTGCCGATAAACCGCCTTCCGGGCCAATCAGCAGGCGGACGCGTTCAACCGGTAACGGCAACGTATTAATGCTGTTACTGGCGCGCGGGTGAAGATTCAGTTTCAGTCCTTCATCCTGCTCTGCACACCAGGCTTCCAGATCCATCGCTGGACGGATTTCCGGCACCCGGTTACGACCACACTGCTCACAGGCAGCAATTGCAATCTTCTGCCACTGCTGGAGCTTCTTGTTCAGACGTTCACTATCCAGTTTAACGCCGCAGCGCTCAGAAAAAAGTGGCGTAATGAGGCTTACACCGAGTTCGATCGATTTCTGGATAGTAAATTCCATTTTTTCACCACGCGACATCACCTGACCGAGGTGAATATGTAGCGGAGATTCGCGATCGTCGATCTGGCCTTCCAGCACTTTCACTTCCACGCTTTTTTTGCTGGCGCTGGTAATTTCGGCGTCAAAGACCTGGTTGCTACCGTCAAACAATTGCAACGCCTGTCCTGGCCCCATGCGCAGTACGCGCCCGATATGGTTGGCGGCATCTTCGCAAAGCGCGATGTGAGAATGGCTGGTCAGTGGGTCAGGATGATAAATGCGGGGGATACGCATAGTTAAAAATCCGCGTCGTCTCCCCACGCGGTTGTACGCGTGGGGTAGGGGTTAACAAAAAGAATCCCGCTAGTGTAGGTTAGCTCTTTCGCGCCTGGCAAGCGCGTTGCACATACGGGTTATGATTGCCCTGCACTTTCGCGATGCGTTCATCGCGCTCGCACTCCCAGTCGGTAACCGGATACATCTTGTCCCATGCGTTGAACAGCTGCGTTTGCTGGCGAGAGAGTGTCAGGTTGTATTGGTCACGCATATAGAAGTAGGTGCGCGCAATGGCACCGCGTGCACGTGCTGGTGGCTCGGCGGCTTTTTCTTTGAAATCGACCTTCATAGCGCATTGACCGTACTGGCCTTCGCCGCCATTCCACTGGCTGTACATAAAGTTGCCGCGATCGCCATTCACCTCGCCGACTGACGGTTGCAGGTTATGCATATCGCTTTCCATCTTGCGATAGACCGGATCTTTGGCACAGTTTTTACGTCCACCGTCCTGCCAGCACTGGCGCTGGTGACCGAACTGCCAGGCGGGAACAACGTGTTCCCACTCTACGCGGCTGGCGCGGTTTTCATTTTTGCGCACCTGATAGCCGCACGATTGCAGATCGACAACGCCTTTTTTGCCCTGCCAGTCAATTTTACATCCGCAGTAAAACGTACCCGGCGCGTCAGCGTGGATTTTTACCGCCGCGGCTTTCGCCTGAGAAAAACTATTGATACCTTCGGCCAACGTCGGGCCGGAAAATGCTGCGCTCAGTACCACCGCAGCAATAGACAAATAACGGTACATCACTCACTCCGTGTTAAAACGAGCCAGCAACGTAGCGAAAGTTGTTTTGGTATGCAATCAGCCAGATCAGGAAAGTTCCTGATAGTTCAGGTGGTTATTTTGCAGTCAGCTGTTCGCCGCAGTGAACACAGCGATAGACGGCCTCGCCACGAACTACGCGATTATGACGGCGTACGGTAAGCTGATGTTCCTGGCACTTGCAGCGGTAGGGGAAGGTGTTGCGACGCACGGATTGCAGTTCAAACTGATGCGTACGACGAGCGGGAACGCCCAGCACGCTTTCCATCATCCATTTCCACTCTTTGCCATGTGGCGCTACGCGGCCAAAATGTTTCCATACCAGCAAATGTGCCAGTTCGTGTGGCACCACTTCTTCAATAAAGGCTTCGCTGTTTTCCAACAGCAAAACGGGATTGAGGCGAATTTCATAGCTTTCAAGCCAGGCTGTTCCGGCGGAGGTTCCGCGCTGGGTGTAAGAGAGTTTTGGCTCCGGGTAGTTACGCCCTAGCTTCAGGTTGGCCTGGGCGAGCTTTTCCCACAGGCGACGCATAACGGCCTGTTGGATGGCAATAGGGAGACGGGATGTTTTCATAGCGGCAGAGGATAGAGCGAAGAAAAGATGACTGCAAGAGGTGGCTTCCTCCGCGACGGGAGGAAGCCTGAGGAGATTAATCGTGAGCGCCGATTTCGCGCAGTTTACGACCTTTCATCAGATTACGTTCAATATGTTCCAGCGAAACGTGTTTGGTTTCCGGTACCAGCCACAATGTCAGCAGGATAAACAGTACGTTCAGAGCCGCATACACCCAGAAGGTGTTGGCGTTACCCAGCGTGTTGAGCATGGTCAGGAACGTTGCGCCAACGATCATGTTGGCAATCCAGTTGGTGGCGGTGGAGCAGGTGATGCCAAAATCGCGGCCTTTCAGCGGCTGAATTTCGGAGCACAGTACCCAAATCAGCGGACCGGCACTCATGGCAAAGCCGACAATAAACATCAACAGCATGGCGATGGCGAAATACTGCGCTGACGGAGAGTGGATACCGATATGCATCATTGTACCGAGTATGCCCATGCCAGCAGCCATCACCAGGAAGCCCAGCGTTAGCGTTGGTTTACGTCCCCAGCGGTCAACAAGGCCGATTGCGATAAAGGTGGCGAGTACGTTGGTGAGACCGACGATCACTGTCCCCCACATTTGCTCGGTGGTGTTGGTATAACCCGCCAGTTCGAAGATTTTCGGCGCGTAATACATGATGACGTTCATCCCGGTGAATTGCTGCATTACCTGCAACAGTACGCCAAGGAACACCGCGCGGCGGAAGTTGCTGTTCTCTTTAAACAGTGCCCAGCCACTCTGTTTAACCTGCAAACTTTCACGGATTTCATCCAGTTCACGTTTCGCTTCCGCACTGGTGTCGCGCAGGCGCAGCAGCACGCGCTCGGCATCAACAAAACGGCGTTTGGCGGCAAACCAACGTGGGCTGTCTGGCAGGAAGAAGACACCAATCAGCAGCAAAATTGCCGGGATGATAATCACACCCAGCATCCAGCGCCATGCACCAGTGTAGCTGAAGGCGGTATCAGAAAGATAAGCACCGAGGATCCCGATAGTGATCATCAACTGATACATCGAGATCATACTGCCGCGAATTTTTTCCGGGGCAATTTCAGAGAGGTACAGCGGCGCGGTATAAGAGGCCACACCCACCGCCAGCCCCAGCAGAACGCGGGAAAGAATCAGTACTTCAACGTTTGGCGCAGCCGCAGAGAACAGTGAACCGGCAACAAACAGAATTGCGCCGATCATCAGGCTCTTTTTGCGCCCGAGTTTAAAGGAGAGCCAGCCGCTACCCACCGCACCGACTGCCGCACCGAACATCATGGAGCTTACGACCCATTCTTGTGTGTGCGAAGTAATCTGGAATTCATCAGCAATAAACGGCAGTGCGCCAGCAATTACACCGATATCCAGGCCAAAGAGTAATCCCGCCAGAGCGGCAAGGAAGCAGACGAAAAACGTCATTGCCTTGTTTGACCGCCCCTGTTTTTTAGCGTCAGGCATGATGCCCTCCAATATGGGTTATTTATTTTGTTGATGTAAAGGATAAGTGAGTAGTGCGTAAAAAGATGCGAAGCACATCACGTTAGTGTAATCGCTTACACTAACATTCATTATGTTTATTATTTAACTTAATGAAAATTATCGATTTATATCATCATAGAACAAAGCAAATTGTCTTTACTTAAGACTTTACTGAAAATAAATGTAACGTTTGTGAAAACTTAATAATATTATGAAAATATTATCAATAGTTGAGTTGAATAGAAGGTGTAATCGGTTCCATCAAAAGTGGTGATTTTGATGCAAAGCACTTAGCGGCAGTTTATTGTCATCACGCAAGCGTCTTCTTGCCGGATGGATGAGGAAGCATTTTGGGGCTTACAAAAAGAAAAAGGCCAGCGCGAGGCTGGCCTTGAAGACGAAGGCGCTGGAGGATTATTTCAGTCCAGCAGCTTCACGCAGCAGCTGCGCTTTGTCGGTTTTTTCCCACGGGAAATGTTCGCGACCAAAGTGACCGTATGCTGCGGTTTCTTTGTAGATCGGGTGCAGCAGATCCAGCATCTGAATCAGACCGTATGGGCGCAGGTCGAAGAACTCACGTACCAACAGAGTCAGTTGTTCAGAAGGCACTTTCTCGGTACCGAAAGTTTCCACCATGATGGAGGTCGGTTCAGCCACGCCGATTGCGTAGGAAACCTGAATTTCACAACGATCGGCCAGGCCAGCCGCAACGATGTTTTTCGCGACATAACGTGCTGCGTACGCTGCAGAACGGTCCACTTTTGATGGATCTTTACCAGAGAACGCACCGCCACCGTGACGTGCCATGCCGCCGTAGGTATCAACGATAATTTTACGACCAGTCAGACCGCAGTCACCCATCGGGCCGCCAATAACAAAACGTCCGGTCGGGTTGATGAAGAACTTGGTTGCGGAAGTCAGCCATTCTGCGGGCAGAATCGGCTTGATGATCTCTTCCATCACCGCTTCTTGCAGCGATTTCTGGTCGATCTCTTCAGAGTGCTGAGTGGAAAGCACGACAGCATCGATACCAACGATTTTGCCGTCGTCATACTGGAAAGTCACCTGGCTTTTCGCGTCCGGGCGCAGCCACGGCAGAGTGCCGTTTTTACGTACTTCAGCCTGACGCTGAACCAGACGGTGTGCATAGGTGATAGGTGCTGGCATCAGCACGTCGGTTTCATTGGTTGCGTAGCCAAACATCAGACCCTGGTCGCCCGCGCCCTGTTCCAGCGGATCGGCACGGTCAACGCCCTGGTTGATATCAGGAGACTGTTTGCCGATAGCGCTCAGAACCGCACAGGAGTTAGCGTCAAAGCCCATGTCGGAATGTACATAGCCAATTTCGCGAACGGTGTTACGGGTGATCTCTTCGATGTCTACCCAGGCGCTGGTGGTGATTTCACCGCCAACTAAAACCATGCCGGTTTTTACGTAGGTTTCGCAAGCAACGCGTGCTTTCGGATCCTGTTCGAGGATCGCGTCTAAAACGGCATCAGAGATTTGGTCAGCAATTTTGTCAGGATGCCCTTCAGAGACGGACTCGGACGTAAAAAGGTGTTTTGCCATATTTAATATCACCTAAAGAGAATTTGGTTAGCTCAAACTGTTGTGTGGATTTTCTGTGGTAGCGGATCCTACCACGACTCTGCAGGTTAAAAACACTGGCAGTCTGAGTGTTAATCGGTATGGATGGATTAACATCTGGATGGCTATTTTAGGTTACTTCTTCACCCAATTTCCAGTTTTTTTTGAATCGGGTCTCATTCCGCTAAAAACGTGGCTGAAAATATTTCTTGTTGCCGCTGACAAAGTGGGCATTTATGTTTTGCATTTTTCTTATCATGACGGTATAAAACGCGGCGCGCGGCTTAAATAAAAAGCACACGACGAAGTCATCGTGTCGCCACTTCCAGCCGGGTTGAAATAGGTGTTTTGGCTTGTGGGTTCGTCTTTCGGGGCGGCCGTGGAGGTGATACGAGATAATGAACCGTTGTTTTTTGCTTAATCTGCCGCACCATTCTGGTGTAGATATGTTCCCCGCACTCTGCATCTCTGCTTTGCATACCTGCCGATGTTATACCCATCTCGGCGCTTCTCAGGACTCCAGGGCCGGTAACGGTAACTAAGAGCTGAACAAGGGCGCTCTTGTAAAAACAAGAGTTTTCTCGTGGTTTCGCCGAATCTGTCATTCTCAGTTCGGTTAAGTGCTTTAAATCATTATGAAAAAGAAACCGATTGCGCAGTCGGAACACCAGCATACGCTGCTGGAAAATCCGTATGCTTATGGGTTGTTATCGCAGTTTCAGGCTGCGATAGTGGTTAACTGTTTTACACTTAATAAAATAATTTGAGGTTCGCTATGTCTGACGACATGTCTATAAGTTTGCCTTCGTCAGCGGGCGAACACGGTGTACTACGCTCCATGCAGGAGGTTGCAATGAGCTCCCAGGAAGCCAGCAAGATGCTGCGTACTTACAATATTGCCTGGTGGGGCAATAACTACTATGACGTTAACGAGCTGGGCCACATTAGCGTGTGCCCGGACCCGGACGTCCCGGAAGCTCGCGTCGATCTCGCGCAGTTAGTGAAAACTCGTGAAGCACAGGGTCAGCGTCTGCCTGCACTGTTCTGTTTCCCACAGATCCTGCAACACCGTTTGCGTTCCATTAACGCCGCGTTCAAACGTGCGCGGGAATCCTACGGCTATAACGGCGATTACTTCCTCGTTTATCCGATCAAAGTTAACCAGCACCGCCGCGTGATTGAGTCCCTGATTCATTCGGGCGAACCACTGGGCCTGGAAGCCGGTTCCAAAGCTGAGTTGATGGCGGTACTGGCGCATGCTGGCATGACCCGTAGCGTCATCGTCTGCAACGGTTATAAAGACCGCGAATATATCCGCCTGGCATTAATTGGCGAGAAGATGGGCCATAAGGTCTATCTGGTCATTGAGAAGATGTCAGAAATTGCCATTGTGCTGGATGAAGCAGAACGTCTGAATGTCGTTCCTCGTCTGGGCGTGCGCGCGCGTCTGGCGTCTCAAGGTTCTGGCAAATGGCAGTCTTCTGGCGGGGAAAAATCGAAGTTCGGCCTGGCGGCGACTCAGGTACTGCAACTGGTTGAAACCCTGCGTGAAGCCGGGCGTCTCGACAGCCTGCAATTGTTGCACTTCCACCTTGGTTCGCAGATGGCGAATATTCGCGATATCGCCACGGGCGTTCGTGAATCCGCGCGTTTCTATGTTGAGCTGCACAAGCTGGGCGTCAATATTCAGTGCTTTGATGTCGGCGGCGGTCTGGGTGTGGACTATGAAGGTACTCGTTCGCAGTCCGACTGTTCAGTGAACTACGGCCTCAATGAATACGCCAACAACATCATCTGGGCGATTGGTGATGCGTGTGAAGAAAATGGTCTGCCGCATCCGACGGTAATCACCGAATCGGGTCGTGCGGTGACTGCGCATCACACCGTGCTGGTGTCTAATATCATCGGTGTGGAACGTAACGAATACACGGTGCCGACCGCGCCTGCAGAAGACGCGCCGCGCGCATTGCAAAGTATGTGGGAAACCTGGCAGGAGATGCACGAACCGGGAACTCGCCGTTCTCTGCGTGAATGGTTACACGACAGCCAGATGGATCTGCACGACATTCATATCGGCTACTCTTCCGGCACCTTTAGCCTGCAAGAACGCGCATGGGCTGAGCAGCTTTATTTGAGCATGTGCCATGAAGTGCAAAAGCAGCTGGATCCGCAAAACCGCGCGCATCGCCCGATTATCGACGAATTGCAGGAACGTATGGCGGACAAAATGTACGTCAACTTCTCGCTGTTCCAGTCGATGCCGGACGCATGGGGGATCGACCAGTTGTTCCCGGTTCTGCCGCTGGAAGGGCTGAATCAAGTTCCGGAGCGCCGCGCCGTGCTACTGGATATTACCTGTGACTCTGACGGTGCTATCGATCACTATATCGATGGTGATGGTATTGCCACGACAATGCCAATGCCGGAGTACGATCCGGAGAATCCGCCGATGCTCGGTTTCTTTATGGTCGGCGCGTATCAGGAAATCCTCGGCAACATGCACAACCTGTTTGGTGATACCGAAGCGGTTGATGTTTTCGTCTTCCCTGACGGCAGCGTAGAAGTGGAACTGTCTGACGAAGGTGATACCGTGGCGGATATGCTGCAATATGTGCAGCTCGATCCGAAAACGCTGTTAACCCAGTTCCGCGATCAGGTGAAGAAAACCGATCTTGATGCTGAACTGCAACAACAGTTCCTGGAAGAGTTCGAGGCAGGTTTGTACGGTTATACTTATCTTGAAGATGAGTAATTAAAGCGATGGTTGGGTGTTTTATACAACACCCAACCTTTTCTCAGGTCATAAGGGCCAAAGGAAAGAGCACTAATTGCGGGAAGAGTACCAGTAAAATAAGGATTACCACGCATGTGAGTAAGAACGGCAAAATACCTTTGACCAGCTCATCCATACTTATCTTTCCAATACCACAAATTACATTTAATACTGTGCCTACTGGTGGTGTTATCAAACCAATGGACGTATTTATTACAAAAAGAACACCGAAATATACCGGATCTATTCCAGCCTGTTTAATCAAAGGTACAAGTACAGGTGTCATAACTAAAATTGTGGGTCAAGTATTCAATTCGGTGATCAATTAACCGTTTCTCCGAACTCTTACAAAAAAACACTCAAATCATGCGAAGCCATTGAACACACCTTGATTAAATCTTGTGCGCCAGCTAAATCTGCTTGTCTTCACTCTAGCTGATAAAGCTGACTGCAAGAAAATGACACAGAGAGCCGAATTATCTCCCGTTCGGCTCTCTCATTTTACTGATTATTCAGATCAGAATTGCCACTTAATGCCCACCATTGCAGAGGTGTCATTATATCCCCTATCGGCAACCTGAACGCCCACATTCCCCCAGACATTCAGGTTGGCATTTAGCTGTCCTTCCACCCCGGTTTTTATCTCAGCAATATTTCGGGCGCCATCCTGAGTGACGGAGACGCCATCCATGCTGGCGCTGAAATCCTTACTGTTATGCAGCCAGTTCATTTCTACAAACGGCTGGAACTCGCGGGATTTACCATCATCCATTTTATGGTGGCTCTTCAGCCAGGTTTTTACGCCAAGTCGGGTTTGAATGTTGCCATCCCCGTTGCTATGAACAAGGGTGCCATTGCTTTCGCGGTGCTTCTCGGCTTTTACCCCCATCCAGGTAACCTGGGCTTGCGGCTGAACATACCATTCGTTACGCGTTCCCTTGCTGCCGTTAAATTCAGCTAATTTGTGTTTGTATCCAGCTTCCAGTGACGCGGTAAACCCTTTTGATTTATAAGATTCACTCTGTAAATCATCACCTTTCACTGTGTTGTCAAACCAGCTGTACTGCCCCCAACTGTCGAGATACGCTCCATTATGCGATTCGTCATCGGCATACCAGGTGGCATAAAGACCGGTGCTATATCCGTTCACGCTCGCTTTTGCACGATAACCAGTGCGCGAGGAGGTCGTTTTGCTGTCGCTGTTGCCATATCCCGCCATGACCCCTACATGCCAGCGGTCACTGTTGTTTTGGCTCCACTGTGCGATATCGCCCCCCAGTTGCAGAACATAGCGGTTACCCTGAGTTTTCAGCTGACCGCTACCATCGTGCCATTTATTGTGGCCACCTTCATGGCGCATCCACATAGTGGTTTGTTTCTGCTCACCCGTCACCATGTCGGTATAGTCCGTATTTCCCAGACGCTCATGCAGACGCGTTGTAAACATGATATTCGCTGCTGCAAGGTTGGCAATGTAGCTGCCCGCTTCCGGTCGCAGGTCATTATCCATATTCAGATCCGGGCCCGGCGTAGGTGTCGGATTCGGCTCCGGGTTCGGGTTAGGTTCCGGATTCGGATTAGGTTCCGGATTCGGATTAGGTTCCGGATTCGGCATCGGCTCTGGTTCCGGCTGCGGTTCAGGTGAATCACTGCCGCTGGTCAGATACCAGTTACCGCTATTTGCCCCCTGTCCACGCGCAAGAGTGTAATCATACGCCCCCGCAACGATACGCCCCGCCTGAACAAATTCTCCCTCAGACTTACCGTCTACATGGATAAGTTCGATACCGTTAAGGGTTTTAGCACCTGTACCGCCAGCGTTATTCACCGTAACGGCAGTCGTGCCGCTAGTATCGCCCTCGACAACTAATTTATCGGTTACTGAATCATCGCCATTCAGTACCGTATTCATTACCAGTTGGCCGCTATTACCGTAGTAGTTCCCCTTCACCACTAACACGTTGCCAGCTTGCTGTCCTGACATCCCGGTCATCAGCGTACCGTTGTTGGTAAGATTGCCACCCAGGGTGTAATTCACTGGTGCAGCCGCTCTTTTTTCACCGTGAGTATTCAACGCCAGGGTTCCGTAGTTCTCAATGTTTGCGTTACCCATTCCCTGCGCATGGCTAACCAGGATATTAGCCGAGCTGGCAATGTTCACATTCGCCGTCAGGTTGCTGTTATCGCCCGCGATGTCCAGTGTGCCGCCCTGAATATTCAGCGCTCCACTCCCCGTTAACGAACCAGTTGAAGTGCCCCCATAGGTAACCGTCAGACTGCCGTCGTTTAAGTTCAGCAGTGAATTGGCGCTAGCATTGAGCGTGCCCACGGTCTGGCTGTGACCATTCATATCCAGTTCAGTCTCTGCCGCCAGACGCAGTTCATGGGTATTACCCAACACGTTATCGTTCTTCAACAAAAGCGTCCCGCTGCGCAGATCGGTAACACCGGTATAGTCGTTGTCTTTGTTAGAAAGCGATACGGTCTGACCTTTCTGGCTGCTGAAGGCCAGGTCACCACTGCCGGTAACCTTTGCACTGAGATCGGCGGCATTCTCGCTCTTACCGTTGGCACTCAGCACCAGGGCGTCACTGTCGGTAGCCTGCAAATCAAGCTGGGTCAGGCCGTAACCGATATACAGACCGTCATTGTTTATCCCACTCGTCAGGCGATAGTCGTAAGTGCCGACGGCCGCTTTTTGCCCATTCTGCTGAATATCACGTTGGGCGCTGCTGGAGAGGATTTGCCCATTTTTATCCTGCAATTGCAGATTGCCCGCGTCGCCCAGAACTTCCGCACCTTGCGCATCAACCAGCTTAATGGCGCTGTTACCATCATCAACTTCAGTGAGCGATAACGCAGAGTCAATATCACGAGATATTGAGCTTACAACGTCACTGTCAGAAACCTGAATCACACCCTCGCCGCGCAAATCCAGCGTTTTACTAACGTTGACTGTCCCTTCTGTCATCTGTGCACCCGCTGTCAGGGCACCAAAATCAATGGTTCCGCCCGAGAATCCCAGAGTGCTAATGGAATGAGCGCCCTTACCCACTGTTATCTGGCTTCCCTGACCCGCAGTGATCCCGCCTTTCTGCAGAAACTCAGCATTTTTTTCCAGGTTAAATGTCGTGTTCTGGAATGCCAGTGCCCCCTGAAACCAGTCTGTATAAGCAAACTCATCGAAGGAGAATTCGTGATTCCCCATGTTTATTTCAACAACGCCTTTACCTTCAAGATCGTTATCAAACACCCAATCTTTATTGGCATTAATTTGCAGTTTGCCATCAACATCCAGTTCTGCACGGCCGATGTTCTTGTCTTCAGAAATAACAGCGACAGCATCGGAAGCGACATCAATATATCCGCTGAATGCATAGTTATTGCCGGTCAACTCCACCGTCCCACTGTCGATACTTATTGTACCGTTGCCGGAAATCTTATTGGCAAAGGTCATGCTATCGTCAGCCTTCAGGTGTAATTTCCCGCGGTTGGTGATTTCTGCTGTACCTATATTTTGGGTGATCCCTAAAGCCCCGTTTTTCTCAATTTTGACTTTGCCGCTAAAGGCGGAGTTATCACCGGTTAAGTAAGTTGTACCATTGAGCGCATTGATATAGCCTAGGCCCTCGCTGCCACTGACAATATCCGCGGAAATAGTCGCGTTTTTATCCGTGTGGTTTAAAGTGATTTTCTTATCTGATGTCGAAGCCCACACAAACTCAATTTTTTCGGCATCAATAATCCCTGCCGCCTTCGCTGCATTTCCTTCCTGTGCACCTAACGCCAACTCAGAGTTGGTGCTTAAACTAATAGTCGGCGCAGATACTTTACCGCCTTCTGAAACGGCAAGTGTTGTATCGGAGTTTTGATTATAATAGCCCAGGCTAATTTGCTTACTGGCATTAACTTCACCGCCGTTATTAACTGACAGGTACTGATTACCACCGTAACTGCTGTAAACGCCCATAAAGAAGGTTTCGGAATTTACCTGGCTACCTTCCCCACTGACATTTCCCTGCGTATAAGTCAGACGACTGGTGCCCTTAACATGGATTTTGCCGCCGTTGGAGACATTAAAATAGCCTTGATCGTGTCTCATACCTGAGTTTGACTCATACAAATCATCAGCATATAACTCGCTGCCAGCATTGGAGACATTCAGGAACCCCGTACCTTTCAGCAGAAAGTTAAGTGGGCCATTGATTGTTACCTTTCCTCCGGTGATATCCAACCCACCACCCGAAGCAAGAGTCAGACGTGGACGTGAAGTGTCTGTCGCATTGATAACCAGATTAGCATTATCGGTCACCTTAATACGGTAATCGATACTCTGGTTCTCTTTGCCAAATTCAATAGTCTCATCCTTTTTTACGATGACATCATCGGCGAATGCCAGAGATGAATATAAACTTATCGCGCTAATTAAAACAGCCCGGAACTTTTTCCCTTTTATTCTGCTCCCCAGTTCAGAGCAGACGCACCAACAGTTACGAGACCTGTTCCACTTTAGCCGATATATTTTATTCATCACAATCTCCAGCAATACATCCAAATAAAACTAAGATTGCATAAACAGCAACGCATTAAATGCCATTCCGGTTACTGTTCATGGCATATAAAAATTCAAAAAATTTGCATAGCATTGACAACTACATATATGAGTATGTAGTTCAGAGGGTAATAAAATAGCAAGTTACTACTGAAACATTATTTTAAGTTAACACTCTTAACTTTATCATTACATTCCCCACCCCCAGTCTAGAATACATGCGAATTATATGTATCCATGGACTCAAATCAACTCAAAATATAAACAAAAACCGAAATGATTCATTTATTAGACAACCAGTAAAAGTGGTAACTCTAATTATGTATTCAAATATAAGAATCGTCTTATTAATAAATATATATACTTATAAGACTGAATCCATTCAGCTTACGTAAAAATAATATCGTTAATTAATAAAATATAAAATCATGGAGTGATAAAAGAGAAATTGGGTCAAGTATTCAATTCGGTGGTCATCAGGTAAACTCCCCATTTTATCAAAGGAACTCTGATGGCTAAGGTTGATGTGAAGTGTCCATTTTGTAAGCAAACAGCCCCGTTAAAAAACATGGACTGGGAAGCACCGGACATCAGCGTTATCGCTGTCAGGCATGCTGCCGGAGCTTTCAACTTGATGATGAATACCGCGCCTGTCAGCAGGGCATGAATGCACAAATTGTTGACCTCGCCATTAATAACGCCGATATCCGGGACACCGTGCGCGCATTACACATCAGCATTAATGCCGTTGTGCGCACACTAAAAAACTCTCGCCGAAAAGCGTAACGACCCTTCCACTGGGTAATCTGCAAATTCAACTCATCTGTGAAGTCGATGAAATGTGGTCATTTGTCGGCAATAAAAGGAGGCAACGTTGGCTGTGGTACGCATGGGAACCCCGTCTTAAACGCATTATTGCCCGTGCTTTTGGTCGCAGAAGCAAGAAAACGCTTCGCAAGTTACTGGGGTAGCTGTCAGGGTTTAATGTGGCCTTCTGGTGTACCGACAATTTGAGTGCTTATGACATGTTACCGAATGAAAAACACATTACGGGTAAGCTTTACACCCAACGCATTGAGCATGAAAACTTGAACCTTCGCAACAGGTTGAAACGACTGTACCGTAAGACAATCGGGTACTCAAAATCTCCAGAAATGCACGACAAGATCATCGGTACATTTATTGAGCGAGAGCACTGTGTGCAATAACGACAATCAACATATTGAATATGTGACCAAATAACGGATGTCAGAACGATCCTCACTGCACCCGGCGGGATCGAACTGGCAGTTGTAAAAATTGAAACAAATGAGCCAGGTTTGTATGGGCTCGGATGCGCTACGTTTACTCAGCGGATAGTGGCAGTGGAAAAAGCAGTAAATGAGTATATGAAGCCTTTCTTGATTGGGAAAAATCCTGCTCGTATAGAAGATATCTGGCAATCAGCATGTGTCAGCGGCTACTGGCGTAATGGCCCAATTATGAATAATGCCTTGTCAGGGATCGATATGGCTTTATGGGATCTAAAGGGAAAAGTCGCCGGACTCCCTGTTTATGAATTACTGGGGGGGAAATGCCGTGATGGCGTGCCATTATACCGCCATACTGATGGGGCTGATGAGATTGAGGTTGAAGATAATATTCACCGCGCTATCGCAGAAGGGTATCAGTATGTTCGTTGTCAGATGGGGATGTATGGTGGGGCTGGAACCGATGATCTGAAACTTATTGCCAGTAAATTAGCCAGAGCTAAAAATATTCAACCGAAACGTTCACCTACCAATAAAACTTCAGGCATCTATTTTGACCCAGAAGCGTATGCCAGAAGTGTTCCTCGTTTGTTCGATCATTTGCGTAATAAGTTTGGTTTTGGCATTGAATTTATCCATGACGTTCATGAACGTATAAGTCCCATCAACGCAATTCAATTAGCAAAATCACTCGAACCTTACTCACTTTTTTATCTTGAAGATCCCGTAGCCCCAGAAAATCTTGAGTGGTTGAAGTTAATGCGTCAGCAATCATCAACACCTATTGCAATGGGGGAATTGTTCACGAATGTTAATGAATATAAGCCATTAATAATTAATCAACAGATCGATTTTATTCGCTGCCATGTAAGTACAATTGGCGGGATCACTCCAGCAAGAAAACTGGCGATTTTGAGCGAGATGTTCGGTGTTCGAACAGCATGGCATGGTCCAGGGGATATTTCTCCGGTAGGGGTAGCCGCTAATATGCATTTGTCAGTAAGTTCTGGCAATTTTGGTATTCAGGAATACACGCCAGTCAATGAGGCTTTGCAAGAGGTATTTACAGGCTGCGTTCAGGTTAAGGACGGATTTGCCTATGTGAGTGATAAACCAGGGCTGGGTATCGAACTGGATGAACATAAAGCAAAAGCATGGCCAATTAATGGCGGTATTCCAGGCTGGACATTAGCGCGTACCCCTGACGGTACGGCTGCCCGACCATAGCCGTAGATTTATTTTTGACGTTATCTCTCATCAAGGGGAACTGTAACCTTTACCCTGACTTACTTGAACTCGTGCAAATTACCAGCGATAATTCTTCTTAATACGCTTCTACCAAATCCAACCCTTCCTCGTCGGGCCTAACGACGCGGAAGGGTTTTTTTTATATCGACTTTGTAATAGGAGTCCATCCATGAGCACCTTAGGTCATCAATACGATAACTCACTGGTTTCTAACGCCTTTGGTTTTTTACGCCTGCCGATGAACTTCCAGCCGTACGACAGTGACGCCGACTGGGTGATTACCGGCGTACCGTTTGATATGGCGACGTCAGGCCGTGCGGGTGGACGCCACGGTCCGGCGGCGATCCGTCAGGTTTCAACAAATCTGGCCTGGGAACACAACCGCTTCCCGTGGAATTTCGACATGCGCGAGCGTCTGAACGTCGTGGACTGCGGTGATCTGGTATATGCCTTCGGCGATGCCCGTGAGATGAGCGAGAAACTGCAGGCACACGCGGAAAAACTGCTGGCTGCTGGTAAGCGTATGCTCTCTTTCGGTGGTGACCACTTTGTGACGCTGCCGCTGCTGCGTGCTCATGCGAAGCATTTCGGCAAAATGGCGCTGGTACACTTTGACGCCCACACCGATACCTATGCGAACGGTTGTGAATTTGACCACGGCACCATGTTCTATACCGCGCCGAAAGAAGGTCTGATCGACCCGAATCACTCCGTACAGATTGGTATTCGTACCGAGTTTGATAAAGACAACGGCTTTACCGTACTGGACGCCTGCCAGGTGAACGATCGCAGCGTGGATGACGTTATCGCCCAGGTGAAACAGATTGTAGGTGATATGCCAGTTTACCTGACCTTTGATATCGACTGCCTGGATCCTGCTTTCGCGCCGGGCACCGGTACACCGGTGATTGGCGGTCTGACCTCCGATCGCGCCATTAAACTGGTACGCGGCCTGAAAGATCTCAACATCGTTGGGATGGACGTAGTGGAAGTGGCTCCGGCATACGATCAGTCGGAAATCACCGCTCTGGCTGCGGCGACGCTGGCGCTGGAGATGCTGTATATTCAGGCGGCGAAAAAGGGCGAGTAAGTAATCTGCCTGGTTGAATTTTTTGCACAGTCCCTTGTATGGCACAAGGGGCTTATCATTTAAAGTCTTTCCTGTTAATTAAGTCATTTTTACCGTGGCTGCTGTTTTTTAATGGATTGTTATTATTGCGTTTTTAAGGGAATAAATAGATGGAACGCACTCTTCCCTGGAAGCCCCTTCTTTGTTTGTTATTTCTTTTATCAACTGGCTGCGATAGAGCAGAAAAACAGAAAATTGCCGCACAGCTGCAACAAGACAAAGAAGCTATTTCCTCTGTCGTCAAAAAGAGTTATCGCGCATTATGTGGCCCTGAGTTTGTCACCAGCACAGATTCGCACGATCGCCTTGCGGAAATGCAGCAAGTATTTACGCCTGCTTTAATGGAGCCTGTACTGAAATTCTGGCAAGAGTCACCCAAAACGTGTAAACGACGTTTTCCCAGTTATAGCGATCCTTTAGCGACCTTCATCGAAGGCGACAAGGCGCAGGTTGGTGCTTTTTTTGGTCACCAATCTGATATTGATATTCCAATGGAGTTAATCCGGCAAGGGGATGGTAAATGGAAGATTGCGGCGATTGATTTTGCATCGTTACATGAGTTTGAAAAAAACGCTCGGGTTACTGATGAGGTGCAAAAGCAAATAGATTTGCTTAAAAAACGCTCATTCAAGCAACATAGGGATTCCCCTGTGTTGACGAGGACCGCGCCTGAGCGGGTCAGTAAGTCCCCTTTGACATCGGTGGAGCAAACAGTTACGGAGCAAGACTCTTCCTGGCTGGATGTCTTACTGACAATAGGCAAATATGCCCTTTATCTGGTAGCGATAATACTTATTCTCGCCTTGGTGGCTGTTTTGTGGATTGGTTATGGCCTGGTGTTCGCCGGACATCGCCTTTTCAAAGCATCTTGTAAAGATCCCTCAATTCAAAAAATTCCCGTGGCTGAACGTTGGGCAATGGCAGTCGGCGCGCCTTATGCCATTGCGGGTAACAATCACTGGGCGCGACGAGTCGTTAATGATGATTCCGTGGAAGCAGAGAATGATTGCAAAAGTGAAGTTGAGTCACTTGCTGACATGTGGGGCGTCTTTGATCGGGATTCGTTACTTGAGCAACTCTTAGCTTTGTTTGTAGCAGGGCACCGTTCAGTTTATGAAGAACAGATCAAAAACGATAGCGAAATGCCGGATGCTGAGTATCGCGCGTTCGCTCAGCAATTAGCTCAGAACGCGAAATTAAGTAGCGAAGCGAAAGAGCGTTTGTGGCAGCTACAGATGGTCAGAAAAAATCGACGTAAAATATGCGACATAGATTTTTGTGCCTGGGATATGGTGCGCTTTGTCATGCTATGTAATAGCGGGGCGCAAGTGGGATACATTACCCAGCGTGAAATGGTCGATTTTTCGATGCTGGCAGCCAGACGCGTACAGCAACATTACAGAAGCTGGCGCGAATTGGCCGGACATTTTTTGCTGGCCCGTTGGTACTGGAAAGCAACGGATAAACGGCACCTGATTACCCATATTCTTTTTAAGAAAGCCATTACATCTTTATTAAAAGAGCAGGGGAGTCCGTGGCGTACTTTACCCTGGGATACTCCATTACCTGAAGGAACAGAGACGGCTTTTGCCTGGGCTTGTGGCGTAAGCACTGCCGATGTAGTAGAGGTGCAACCGGATACACCAGATAAAGCAATCTACGAAGCGAATTGATGCCCCTAATGATTGAGCTTGTTTAATGACTGTGGCCGGCCCTGAATGAAAATTTCTCCGACATTCCTGTCGGAGAAATATGAAATCACTTAACTCCATCCGCGCTCATACGATCGCGAATATGCTGGGCGCGTTCGGCGGATGCCGGATGGTCGTCAAACATTGAGCTTTGGCGGCCTTCTTCCAGTTTCGCCAGTTTTTCAAAGCTGGTGGCAAGACCTGCCGGGCTGATGCCGCGTTGGCGCAGAAGATCGTAAGAATAATCATCGGCTTCTGCCTCCTGACGCTGGGAGAATTGCGAATTGACTAATTTCTCGCCCAGGTCACCAAGTTGCGATTGCGATAAACTGCCGACAATCCCGCCCGCAGAGGCTGCCGCGACTCTCACGGCGTTGGTGCCTAATGCAACTTGCATCCCTTTCTTCACATGGCCTAACGCCACGTGCCCCATCTCGTGACCGATCACCGCTTCGACTTCGTTATCCGTCATCATATCCATCAGCCCGCTATAGACGCGGATACAGCCATTTGCCATCGCAAAGGCATTCACATCCTTCGCCATATACACTTTGTAGTTTACTGGCTGACCGTTGATATTGTTGCCTAGCGCGTTGGCAATGGTGGTCAGACGCTTAGCATATTCGCTATTGGTTGGCGCGATAGTCGCCTTGCTGTCCATCTCCTGGCATGCCTGATCGCTCAGGGCTTTCACCTGCGCATCACTCAAACTGTAAGCCTGAAAAGCTTCCGCTCCTGATGAGAGCAGTCCACTGGAGTCCATATTCTGGCAACCGGTCAGTACCG
This sequence comes from Escherichia fergusonii ATCC 35469, assembly GCF_000026225.1. Classification (NCBI taxonomy): domain Bacteria; kingdom Pseudomonadati; phylum Pseudomonadota; class Gammaproteobacteria; order Enterobacterales; family Enterobacteriaceae; genus Escherichia; species Escherichia fergusonii. The sequence goes on along the minus strand of NC_011740.1, from coordinate 2,934,859 downwards.
TTGCCACACTCATTGCTACCAATAAGGCGCGAATTTTCATGTTTTCTCTTCCGCACAAGGTCAGGATTATTCTAAAAATGCGCCGTTTGCAGGTGAATCGACGCTCAGTCTCAGTATAAGGAAAAGCGCAGCGGACGGGCGAGTAGATTGCGCAACATGCGAGCATGATCCAGAGATTTCTGAAGCGGTAAAAGGATGTTCCATGTACATGACGCACGGCTTGGGGTAAATTGTTGGCAAATTTTCCGGCGTAGCCCAAAACGAGCTGTCGTCAAGTCGTTACGGGCGAGCCTTTCATCATCCGATCTGGAGTCAAAATGTCCTCACGTAAAGAGCTTGCCAATGCTATTCGTGCGCTGAGCATGGACGCAGTACAGAAAGCCAAATCCGGTCACCCGGGCGCCCCGATGGGTATGGCTGACATTGCCGAAGTCCTGTGGCGTGATTTCCTGAAACATAACCCGCAGAATCCGTCCTGGGCTGACCGTGACCGCTTCGTGCTGTCCAACGGCCACGGCTCCATGCTGATCTACAGCCTGCTGCACCTCACCGGTTACGATCTGCCGATGGAAGAACTGAAAAACTTCCGTCAGCTGCACTCCAAAACTCCGGGTCACCCGGAAGTGGGTTACACCGCAGGTGTAGAAACCACTACTGGTCCACTGGGTCAGGGTATTGCCAACGCAGTGGGTATGGCGATTGCAGAAAAAACGCTGGCGGCGCAGTTTAACCGTCCGGGTCACGACATTGTCGACCACTACACCTACGCCTTCATGGGCGATGGCTGCATGATGGAAGGCATCTCCCACGAAGTTTGCTCTCTGGCGGGTACGCTGAAGCTGGGTAAACTGATTGCGTTCTACGATGACAACGGCATCTCTATCGATGGTCACGTTGAAGGCTGGTTTACTGACGACACCGCAATGCGTTTCGAAGCTTACGGCTGGCACGTTATTCGCGGCATCGACGGTCATGACGCGGCATCCATCAAACGCGCTGTAGAAGAAGCGCGCGCTGTGACTGACAAACCGTCTCTGCTGATGTGCAAAACCATCATTGGTTTCGGTTCTCCGAATAAAGCCGGTACGCACGACTCCCACGGTGCGCCGCTGGGCGACGCTGAAATTGCACTGACCCGCGAACAGCTGGGCTGGAAATATGCGCCGTTCGAAATTCCGTCTGAAATCTATGCTCAGTGGGATGCGAAAGAAGCAGGCCAGGCGAAAGAATCCGCATGGAACGAGAAATTCGCTGCTTACGCCAAAGCTTATCCGCAGGAAGCGGCTGAATTTACCCGCCGTATGAAAGGCGAAATGCCGTCTGACTTCGACGCCAAAGCGAAAGAGTTCATCGCTAAACTGCAGGCTAATCCGGCGAAAATCGCCAGCCGTAAAGCGTCTCAGAATGCTATCGAAGCGTTCGGTCCGCTGTTGCCGGAATTCCTCGGCGGCTCTGCTGACCTGGCACCGTCTAACCTGACCCTGTGGTCTGGTTCTAAAGCAATCAACGAAGATGCTGCGGGTAACTACATCCACTACGGTGTTCGCGAGTTCGGTATGACCGCGATTGCTAACGGTATCTCCCTGCACGGTGGCTTCCTGCCGTACACCTCCACCTTCCTGATGTTCGTGGAATACGCACGTAATGCCGTACGTATGGCTGCGCTGATGAAACAGCGTCAGGTGATGGTTTACACCCACGACTCCATCGGTCTGGGCGAAGATGGCCCGACTCACCAGCCGGTAGAGCAGGTCGCTTCTCTGCGCGTGACCCCGAACATGTCTACATGGCGTCCGTGTGACCAGGTTGAATCTGCAGTAGCGTGGAAATACGGCGTTGAGCGTCAGGACGGCCCGACTGCGCTTATCCTCTCCCGTCAGAATCTGGCGCAGCAGGAACGTACCGAAGAGCAGCTGGCAAACATCGCGCGCGGTGGTTATGTGCTGAAAGACTGTGCAGGTCAGCCGGAACTGATCTTCATCGCTACCGGTTCTGAAGTTGAACTGGCGGTTGCTGCCTACGAAAAACTGACTGCCGAAGGCGTGAAAGCGCGCGTGGTTTCCATGCCATCTACTGACGCATTCGACAAGCAGGACGCGGCTTACCGTGAATCCGTACTGCCGAAAGCGGTTACTGCACGCGTTGCTGTGGAAGCAGGCATTGCTGACTACTGGTACAAGTATGTTGGCCTGAACGGTGCCATCATCGGTATGAATACCTTCGGTGAATCTGCACCGGCAGAGCAGTTGTTCGAAGAGTTCGGCTTCACCGTTGACAACGTTGTTGCGAAAGCAAAAGCGTTGCTGTAATCGGTAAGATGCATTGTGAGAAGGGCCGCGAAAGCGGCCCTTTTTTTACTTAGTAGAGATAAACGGAACTGTACTGCCGGGGATCATGGTATCGGGTAGCTTACCGTCCCAACGCTCTGCAGTGGTAAGGGCAACAAGGCCTGGATTATCTCGCAGGGCTTCCCCGCGCAGGCGGATAGCTTCTGCTTCAGCCGCACTTTTCAAACGAATAGTTTCCGCTTCTGCCGCGCCTTTTACGCGAATGGTCTCAGCTTCTGCTTTGGCTGCCGCCAGTTTACTGTCAGCTTCAGCCTGGGCCTGAGTTACCGCAATTTGCGCCTGGATTTTTTCCGTCTCAAGATTTTGCCTGCGAGTAGCAATTGCAACTTCCGCTTTCATTCGGTCTTCAATTGATTTCTCATAAGCATCTGAAAAATCAATGTTCTCGATCTGAACACCGTCTATCACTACCGGGCCAACAACCGCTTTGCGCATCGCGTTTTGCAGATCCTGCACCAGTTTTGTACGATCTTGTACCGCGCTAATGGCTGTATATTGCCCGAAAACGTTCTCCAGTTGGGTTGGCAGCTGGCGGACGATCAGACGCTCTTTTAAAGATTCTATAGTGTTGTAGGTAGTATAAACTGCGCCAGCTTCTGAAGGCTTAATATGAAAACTAACCGACACGGTCATTTGTGCTGGTTGCTGGTCACGGCTGTAGGCTTGTAATCCCTGATACACTACAGCCTGGTTACGTGTGGAGATTTTCTCGACACTTTCCATAAAGGGAATTTTGAATCCAAGACCGGGTTCGGCAACTTTAACGATCTTGCCATAGCGCAATAAAATGCCGCGTTCGCCTTCGTTTACGGTGTAATACGAAAGAAATGGCAGCGTAATGACTGCCAGTACGCCAACAGTAATGCCAATAAATTTTTGTGGGCGAAGCGAAGGAAAAGAAACTGGAGCTTTCATGTGAATCATCCGTGAGCAAAGAAAGGGAATATGTCACACGAAATGAAAGGAGAACAGCCAGTTGCCATGAATTCAGAATCCATAAAGGAGCAACCAAAAAGGATGAATAACTAAAAAGTCCATTTTTGGACTTTCAATTAATAAATAGTGATATACATCACAAATAAACCAATAATTATATTGTGTGAATTGTGATGAATTTCGCAAATATAATATTGACTTTTTAATTATTGAAATCAACAAATTGTTATTTAAGGTTTTATTATTTTTTCCTGCCGGAGCGCTCTCCTTCCAGGTCCAATTGCTTTCAAATTTTTACGCGGGTATTTTATTTTTACCGTCGGACGGTACCCTAAAAATAAAATAAGGATAATTTATGCGGCTTATTAATTATTTTCCAAAATCATCAATCTCAGTTATACATTCAGCAACAGACTGGCAGGAAGCTATCAATTTCTCGATGGCATCATTGCTGGATAAAAACTATATCAGCGAGAATTACATTCAGGCTATTAAAGATTCCACCATTAGCAATGGCCCTTATTATATTCTCGCGCCAGGCGTGGCAATGCCTCATGCGCGACCGGAATGTGGGGCGCTTAAAACCGGGATGTCTTTGACGTTACTTAAACAAGGCGTTTATTTTCCGGGGAATGACGAACCGATTAAATTACTCATCGGGCTTTCTGCTGTCGATGCCGATTCACATATTGGCGCTATTCAGGCGTTAAGTGAATTGCTGTGCGAAGAAGAAATACTCGAACAACTCTTAACCGCATCATCAGAAAAACAATTAGCGGACATTATCAGCCGCGAATAATGACTCTCTCCTCTACAGGATAATATTATGGAAAACAAGTCTGCTCGTGCAAAGGTCCAGGCTTTTGGGGGCTTTTTGACTGCAATGGTCATTCCCAATATTGGTGCTTTTATTGCCTGGGGTTTTATAACGGCGTTATTTATTCCCACCGGTTGGTTGCCTAACGAACATTTCGCCAAAATTGTCGGCCCCATGATCACCTATTTATTACCGGTGATGATTGGTTCTACCGGTGGCCATTTAGTCGGCGGTAAACGCGGCGCGGTAATGGGCGGAATAGGGACAATTGGTGTAATCGTCGGCGCAGAGATTCCGATGTTCCTTGGCTCAATGATCATGGGACCGTTAGGTGGGCTGGTCATAAAATATGTCGATAAGGCACTGGAAAAACGCATACCTGCTGGTTTTGAGATGGTTATCAATAACTTCTCATTAGGTATCGCTGGGATGCTCCTTTGTCTGCTGGGTTTTGAAGTTATCGGCCCGGCGGTGTTAATTGCCAATACTTTCGTCAAAGAGTGTATTGAGGCGCTGGTACATGCGGGCTATCTGCCTTTGCTGTCAGTCATCAATGAACCGGCGAAAGTGCTTTTCCTCAATAACGCGATAGATCAGGGCGTCTATTACCCGTTGGGGATGCAACAGGCTTCAGTTAACGGTAAATCCATCTTCTTTATGGTGGCGTCCAACCCTGGGCCTGGCTTAGGGCTGCTGCTGGCATTTACCTTGTTTGGTAAAGGGATGAGTAAACGTTCTGCGCCTGGGGCGATGATTATTCACTTCCTCGGCGGCATCCACGAACTGTATTTCCCGTATGTGCTGATGAAGCCACTGACCATTATTGCCATGATTGCGGGCGGTATGTCTGGCACCTGGATGTTTAACTTACTGGACGGTGGTCTGGTGGCTGGCCCAAGTCCAGGCTCTATCTTTGCGTACCTGGCACTGACGCCGAAAGGCTCATTCCTGGCGACAATTGCCGGTGTTACGGTAGGTACCCTGGTGTCCTTTGCTATCACTTCCGTAATACTGAAGATGGAAAAAACGGTGGAAACGGAGAGCGAGGATGAGTTTGCGCAGTCCGCCAATGCGGTTAAGGCGATGAAACAAGAAGGTGCATTCTCGTTAAGCCGGGTTAAGCGTATCGCCTTTGTTTGCGATGCGGGGATGGGCTCCAGCGCGATGGGCGCAAGCACCTTCCGTAAGCGCCTGGAAAAAGCGGGGCTGGCAATAGAAGTAAAACATTACGCGATAGAAAACGTGCCTGCGGATGCGGATATCGTCGTTACTCACGCTAGTCTGGAAGGGCGCGTGAAACGTGCGACGGATAAACCGCTGATATTGATTAATAACTATATTGGCGATCTCAAACTCGACACTTTATTTAATCAATTAACCGCTGAACATAAAAACTGATTGCCGAGGTAAAAATGAAAACCAAAGTTGCTGCTATTTATGGCAAGCGGGATGTCCGTCTGCGCGAATTTGAACTGCCCGAAATTACTGATAACGAACTTTTGGTCAGCGTTATTTCCGACAGCGTCTGTTTATCGACATGGAAAGCGGCGTTGCTCGGCAGCGAACATAAACGCGTGCCCGACGATTTAGAAAATCATCCGGTCATTACCGGGCATGAATGCGCCGGAGTGATTGTTGAGGTGGGTAAAAATCTCACTGACAAATATAAAAAAGGTCAGCGATTTGTATTGCAACCGGCGATGGGGCTACCAAGCGGATATTCAGCGGGCTACAGCTACGAATATTTTGGCGGTAACGCCACCTATATGATTATTCCAGAGGTAGCCATTAATTTGGGCTGCGTATTACCGTATCACGGATCTTATTTTGCTGCGGCGTCGCTGGCAGAGCCTATGTGCTGCATTATTGGCGCTTATCATGCCAATTATCACACCACGCAATATGTTTATGAGCATCGCATGGGCGTCAAACCTGGCGGCAATATTGCGCTGCTGGCGTGTGCGGGCCCGATGGGGATAGGCGCTATCGATTACGCTATTAACGGCGGCATACAACCGTCGCGGGTAGTGGTGGTCGATATCGACGAAAAACGCCTGGCACAGGTGCAGAAGCTGCTGCCGGTGGAGCTGGCGGCCAGCAAAGGCATTGAGCTGATATATGTGAATACCAAAGGAATGAGCGACCCAGTCCAGAGGCTGCGGGCGCTGACAGGAGATGCCGGATTCGATGACATTTTTGTTTATGCGGCGGTGCCTGCTGTCGTTGAGATGGCTGACGAATTACTGGCGGAAGATGGCTGCCTGAACTTCTTTGCCGGGCCGACGGATAAAAACTTCAAAGTGCCGTTTAATTTCTACAACGTCCATTACAACAGCACGCACGTCGTCGGTACATCGGGTGGTTCAACGGACGATATGAAAGAGGCGATTGCCCTGAGCGCTACGGGGCAGTTGCAACCGTCGTTTATGGTGACGCATATCGGTGGCCTGGATGCAGTGCCAGAAACCGTTCTCAATTTACCGGATATCCCCGGTGGTAAAAAACTCATTTACAACGGCGTTACCATGCCGCTCACCGCCATTGCCGATTTTGCCGAAAAAGGCAAAACAGATCCGCTGTTTAAAGAGCTGGCGCGGTTAGTTGAGGAAACGCACGGCATCTGGAATGAACAGGCCGAGAAATATCTGCTGGCGCAATTTGGCGTTGATATCGGGGAGGCCGCGCAATGATGTCCCTGGCGTGGCCATTATTTCGCGTTACGGAACAGGCAGCGTTGGCTGCCTGGCCGCAAACCGGATGTGGCAACAAAAATAAAATTGATGGCCTGGCGGTCACCGCGATGCGCCAGGCATTAAACGATGTCGCTTTTCGTGGGCGAGTGGTTATCGGCGAGGGAGAAATTGACCATGCGCCGATGCTGTGGATTGGCGAAGAGGTGGGCAAAGGCGATGGGCCAGAAGTCGATATCGCGGTCGATCCGATTGAAGGCACCCGGATGGTGGCAATGGGGCAGAGTAATGCGTTGGCGGTAATGGCCTTCGCACCACGAGGTAGCCTTCTACACGCGCCCGATATGTATATGAAAAAGCTGGTCGTTAACCGGCTTGCGGCGGGCTCGATTGATCTGGCGTTACCCCTGGCGGACAACTTGCGCAACGTGGCGCGGGCGTTAGGTAAACCGTTGGACCGACTACGCATGGTTACGCTGGATAAACCGCGCCTGAGTGCCGCAATTGAGGAAGCGACGCAACTGGGCGTGAAGGTTTTTGCCCTGCCGGATGGCGATGTTGCCGCCAGCGTGCTGACCTGCTGGCAGGATAATCCTTACGATGTGATGTACACCATCGGCGGCGCGCCGGAAGGTGTTATTTCTGCCTGTGCTGTTAAAGCATTGGGTGGGGATATGCAGACCGAGCTGATTGATTTTTGTCAGGCCAAAGGGGATTACACGGAAAATCGGCAGATTGCAGAACAGGAACGCCAGCGTTGCAAGGCAATGGGGGTTGAAGTGAACCGTGTGTACTCGCTCGATGAACTGGTGAAGGGGAACGATATCCTCTTTAGTGCTACGGGCGTGACGGGCGGCGAGTTGGTGAATGGTATCCAACAGACGGCGAATGGGGTGCGGACGCAGACATTACTGATCGGCGGCGCGGACCAAACGTGTAATATAATAGACTCCCTGCATTGATGGTGATCTATCGGAAGACGAATGGCGACGCTGACAGAAGATGATGTGCTTGAGCAACTGGACGCACAGGACAATTTATTGTCATTTATGAAAACTGCGCATTCTATTTTGCTCCAGGGGATACGCCAGTTTCTGCCGTCGCTGTTTGTCAATAACGATGAAGAGATCGTCGAATATGCAGTGAAGCCGTTACTCGCCCGAAGCGGCCCGCTTGACGATATTGATGTTGCACTGCGTTTGATTTATGCGCTGGGGAAAATGGATAAATGGCTGTACGCCGATATCACGCATTTTTCCCAGTTCTGGCATTACCTGAACGAACAGGATGAAACGCCCGGATTTGCCGATGACATGACCTGGGATTTTATCAGCAACGTCAATAGCATAACCCGCAATGCGACGCTCTTTGACGCGTTAAAAGCGATGAAGTTCGCTGATTTCGCCGTCTGGTCAGAAGTGCGTTTTAGTGGGATGGTCAAAACGGCGCTGACGCTGGCAGTAACGACCACCTTAAAGGAATTAACGCCGTGAAAATCGAACTGACGGTGAATGGATTAAAGGTACAGGCACAGTACCCGAACGAAGAGATTGAAAATGTGCATAAACCGTTGCTGCGTATGCTGGCAGCCTTACAGACGGTAAATCCGCAGCGGCGTACGGTGGTTTTTCTTTGCGCTCCGCCGGGGACGGGTAAATCTACCCTAACCACCTTCTGGGAATATCTCGCGCAACAAGACCCGGAACTACCCGCTATTCAGACGCTGCCGATGGATGGTTTTCACCATTACAATAGCTGGCTGGATGCGCATCAATTGCGCTCCTTTAAAGGCGCACCAGAGACATTCGATGTGGCAAAACTGGCGGAAAATCTGCGCCAGGTAATGGAAGGGGATTGTATGTGGCCGCAGTACGATCGACAAAAGCATGATCCTGTTGAAGATGCGTTGCACGTTACCGCACCACTCGTCATCGTCGAAGGAAACTGGTTGTTGCTGGACGACGAGAAGTGGCGGGCGTTGGCATCGTTCTGCGATTTTTCTGTTTTTATTCATGCCCCCGTTCAAATTCTGCGGGAACGCTTGATTAGTCGTAAAATTGCGGGGGGATTATCGCGGGATGAAGCCGAAGCTTTTTATGCCCGAACCGATGGTCCCAATGTCGAGCGTGTGCTGCTGAATAGTTGTCAGGCCAATCTGATATTAGAGATGACGGAAGAAGGCAGGTATAACTTCATAAGCTGACAATTTATTCCAGTTATTGTGCGGTTATTATTACACCAGTCTGGAATAAAGCCTCCTGCAAGAAGGGAAGAAAGTGTGATGCAAGTCAGATAATTGTCTTCTTTGACTGGACAATCATTCCTTTTATTCCACGTTTCGCTTATCCTAGCTGAAGCGTTTCAGTCGATTAAATGTTCGACAATTAACCAATCAGTCGCAGTTTGCGACAGGTAAGGTTTCCCCGGACGATTTGCTGGATTACTCTGTTTGGCAAATTTGCTCAGGGAAAACCTTGCAGGAGATCTATGACCGTACGCGTAGCGATAAATGGCTTCGGTCGCATCGGGCGTAATGTGGTTCGTGCTTTGTATGAATCCGGACGCCGGGCGGAAATTACCGTGGTGGCAATCAACGAACTGGCGGATGCTGCCGGCATGGCGCATTTGTTGAAATATGACACCAGTCATGGCCGTTTTGCATGGGAAGTACGACAGGAACGCGATCAACTTTGTGTTGGTGATGACGCCATCCGCGTATTGCACGAACGTTCACTGCAATCGCTCCCATGGCGTGAACTTGGCGTCGATGTGGTTCTCGACTGCACCGGCGTATATGGCTCCCGCGAGCATGGCGAAGCACATATTGCCGCCGGGGCCAAAAAAGTGCTCTTTTCACATCCTGGTAGTAACGATCTCGACGCGACCGTGGTTTACGGCGTCAATCAGGATCAACTTCGTGCGGAACACCGCATCGTTTCTAACGCTTCCTGTACCACAAATTGCATAATTCCCGTCATCAAATTGTTAGATGATGCGTACGGTATTGAGTCCGGCACTGTGACCACAATTCACTCCGCCATGCACGATCAACAGGTTATTGATGCATATCATCCTGACCTGCGTCGCACCCGGGCAGCCAGCCAGTCGATCATTCCAGTCGATACTAAACTGGCCGCCGGTATCACACGATTTTTTCCGCAATTTAACGATCGCTTTGAAGCGATTGCGGTGCGTGTACCAACCATAAATGTGACGGCAATCGATTTAAGCGTGACGGTGAAGAAACCTGTAAAAGCCAATGAAGTCAACCTGTTGCTGCAAAAAGCAGCACAAGGTGCATTTCATGGTATAGTTGACTATACGGAATTGCCGTTGGTCTCTGTAGATTTTAACCACGATCCGCACAGTGCCATTGTCGATGGCACCCAAACCCGGGTCAGTGGCGCACACCTGATCAAAACGTTGGTCTGGTGCGATAACGAATGGGGCTTTGCTAACCGAATGCTCGACACGACGTTAGCTATGGCTACTGTTGCTTTCAGGTAAGACGCAAGCAGCGTCTGCAAAACTTTTAGAATCAACGAGAGGATTCACCATGTCTGTAATTAAGATGACCGATCTGGATCTTGCTGGGAAACGTGTATTTATCCGTGCGGATCTGAACGTACCAGTAAAAGACGGGAAAGTAACCAGCGACGCGCGTATCCGTGCTTCTCTGCCGACCATCGAACTGGCCCTGAAACAAGGCGCGAAAGTGATGGTAACTTCCCACCTGGGTCGTCCTACCGAAGGCGAGTACAACGAAGAATTCTCTCTGCTGCCGGTTGTTAACTACCTGAAAGACAAACTGTCTAACCCGGTTCGTCTGGTTAAAGATTACCTCGACGGCGTTGACGTTGCTGAAGGTGAACTGGTTGTTCTGGAAAACGTTCGCTTCAACAAAGGCGAGAAGAAAGACGACGAAACCCTGTCCAAAAAATATGCTGCACTGTGTGACGTGTTCGTAATGGACGCATTCGGTACTGCTCACCGCGCGCAGGCTTCTACTCACGGTATCGGTAAATTCGCTGATGTTGCGTGCGCAGGCCCGCTGCTGGCAGCTGAACTGGACGCGCTGGGTAAAGCACTGAAAGAACCTGCTCGCCCGATGGTGGCTATCGTTGGTGGTTCTAAAGTATCTACCAAACTGACCGTTCTGGACTCCCTGTCAAAAATCGCTGACCAGCTGATCGTGGGTGGTGGTATCGCTAACACCTTTATCGCGGCACAAGGCCACGATGTGGGTAAATCCCTGTACGAAGCTGACCTGGTTGACGAAGCAAAACGTCTGCTGACCACCTGCAACATTCCGGTTCCGTCTGACGTTCGCGTAGCAACTGAGTTCTCTGAAACTGCACCGGCTACCCTGAAATCTGTTAACGATGTGAAAGCTGACGAGCAGATCCTGGATATCGGCGATGCTTCTGCGCAGGAACTGGCTGAAATCCTGAAGAATGCGAAAACCATTCTGTGGAACGGCCCGGTTGGCGTGTTCGAATTCCCGAACTTCCGCAAAGGTACTGAAATCGTGGCTAACGCTATCGCAGACAGCGAAGCGTTCTCCATCGCTGGCGGCGGCGACACTCTGGCAGCAATCGACCTGTTCGGCATTGCTGACAAAATCTCCTACATCTCCACTGGCGGCGGCGCATTCCTCGAATTCGTGGAAGGTAAAGTACTGCCTGCAGTAGCGATGCTCGAAGAGCGCGCTAAGAAGTAAAAAATCACAGGGCAGGGAAACCTGCCCTTGTTTCAGCGCGCTTTTAGAGCACGCAATTTTCTACAGCCCGACGATACAGGACAAGAGACATGTCTAAGATTTTTGATTTCGTAAAACCTGGCGTAATCACTGGTGATGACGTACAGAAAGTTTTCCAGGTAGCAAAAGAAAACAACTTCGCACTGCCAGCAGTAAACTGCGTCGGTACTGACTCCATCAACGCCGTACTGGAAACCGCTGCTAAAGTTAAAGCGCCGGTTATCGTTCAGTTCTCCAACGGTGGTGCTTCCTTTATCGCTGGTAAAGGCGTGAAATCTGACGTTCCGCAGGGTGCTGCTATCCTGGGCGCAATCTCTGGTGCGCATCACGTTCACCAGATGGCTGAACACTATGGTGTTCCAGTGATCCTGCACACCGACCACTGCGCGAAAAAACTGCTGCCGTGGATCGACGGTCTGCTGGACGCGGGTGAAAAACACTTCGCAGCTACCGGTAAGCCGCTGTTCTCTTCTCACATGATCGACCTGTCTGAAGAATCTCTGCAAGAGAACATCGAAATCTGCTCTAAATACCTGGAGCGTATGTCCAAAATCGGCATGACTCTGGAAATCGAACTGGGTTGCACCGGTGGTGAAGAAGACGGCGTGGACAACAGCCACATGGATGCTTCTGCACTGTACACCCAGCCGGAAGACGTTGATTACGCATACACTGAGCTGAGCAAAATCAGCCCGCGCTTCACCATCGCAGCGTCCTTCGGTAACGTACACGGCGTATACAAGCCGGGTAACGTTGTTCTGACTCCGACCATCCTGCGTGACTCTCAGGAATATGTTTCCAAGAAACACAACCTGCCGCACAACAGCCTGAACTTCGTATTCCACGGCGGTTCCGGTTCTACTGCTCAGGAAATCAAAGACTCCGTAAGCTACGGCGTAGTGAAAATGAACATCGATACCGATACCCAATGGGCAACCTGGGAAGGTGTTCTGAACTATTACAAAGCGAACGAAGCTTATCTGCAGGGTCAGCTGGGTAACCCGAAAGGCGAAGATCAGCCGAACAAGAAATACTACGATCCGCGCGTATGGCTGCGTGCCGGTCAGACTTCGATGATCGCTCGTCTGGAAAAAGCATTCCAGGAACTGAACGCGATCGACGTTCTGTAAGATATTCCTTTCTGCTTATCTCAAGGCCCGCTCTGCGGGTCTTTTTTTCGCCAAAAGAAAAAATGCCTGATGCGCTACGCTTATCAGGCCTACACGTATCCTGCAATATATTGAATTTGCAGGTTTTTGTAGGCTGGATAAGGCGTTAAAGCCGCATCCAGTATGACAAATCGCACATTGCTATCTGTCTGAGGCCCGCTCTGCGGATCTTTTTTCACCAAAAGCAAGGTGATGCAGATGAGAAATCTGTGATCTATTTGGCAAAATTATGCTTTATTGTTTACCCTTGTCAGTCTGCCCGTCATAAGGCGGCGGAGTGTATTTCTCCATTTTGAGTCAGTTGAAAAGGAATATTGAATGGAAGATTTGAATGTTGTCGATAGCATAAACGGCGCGGGGAGCTGGCTGGTGGCTAACCAGGCGCTGCTGCTAAGTTATGCAGTAAACATCGTGGCGGCACTCGCGATCATCATCGTTGGTTTGATTATCGCGCGGATGATTTCCAACGCGGTGAATCGCCTGATGATCTCCCGTAAAATCGATGCCACCGTTGCTGATTTTCTTTCTGCATTAGTCCGTTACGGAATTATCGCCTTTACGCTAATCGCTGCACTGGGGCGCGTGGGCGTACAAACCGCGTCAGTCATTGCTGTACTCGGTGCCGCAGGCTTAGCTGTTGGTCTGGCTTTGCAGGGGTCACTGTCTAACCTGGCCGCTGGCGTGTTACTGGTCATGTTCCGCCCGTTCCGTGCCGGAGAATATGTTGACCTCGGCGGCGTAGCCGGTACTGTGCTGAGCGTGCAGATTTTCTCCACCACCATGCGTACTGCTGACGGTAAAATTATCGTTATTCCGAACGGTAAAATTATTGCCGGGAATATTATTAACTTCTCCCGCGAGCCAGTTCGCCGTAACGAATTTATTATTGGCGTGGCGTATGATTCCGATATCGATCAGGTTAAGCAGATCCTGACCAATATTATCCAGTCTGAAGACCGCATTTTGAAAGATCGCGAAATGACTGTGCGTCTGAACGAACTTGGCGCATCGTCGATTAATTTCGTGGTCCGCGTCTGGAGCAACAGCGGCGATCTGCAAAACGTGTATTGGGATGTGCTGGAGCGTATTAAACGTGAATTTGATGCCGCCGGTATCAGCTTCCCGTACCCGCAAATGGATGTGAACTTTAAGAGGGTGAAAGAAGACAAAGCTGCATAATCAACGCTGAGGCCAGATAATACTCTCTGGCCTCTCTCTTATTAGTTTTTCTGATTGCCAATTAATATTATCAATTTCCGCTAATAACAATCCCGCGATATAGTCTCTGCATCAGATACTTAATTCGGAATATCCAACGTGTTTTCTTATTACTTTCAAGGGCTTGCGCTTGGGGCGGCTATGATCCTACCGCTCGGTCCACAAAATGCTTTTGTGATGAATCAGGGCATTCGTCGTCAGTACCACATTATGATTGCCTTACTTTGTGCTATCAGTGATTTGGTCCTGATTTGCGCGGGGATTTTTGGTGGCAGCGCGTTATTGATGCAGTCGCCGTGGTTGCTGGCGCTGGTCACCTGGGGCGGCGTAGCCTTCTTGCTGTGGTATGGTTTTGGCGCTTTTAAAACCGCAATGAGCAGTAATATTGAGTTAGCCAGTGCCGAAGTCCTGAAGCAAGGAAGATGGAAAATTATCGCCACCATGCTGGCAGTGACCTGGCTGAATCCGCATGTTTACCTGGATACTTTTGTGGTGCTGGGTAGCCTTGGTGGGCAGCTTGATGTTGAACCAAAACGTTGGTTTGCGCTCGGGACAATTAGCGCCTCTTTCCTCTGGTTCTTTGGTCTGGCTCTTCTCGCAGCCTGGCTGGCACCGGGTCTGCGTACGGCAAAAGCACAGCGCATTATCAATCTGGTAGTGGGATGTGTTATGTGGTTTATTGCCTTGCAGCTGGCGAAAGATGGTGTGGAACATTTACAAGCATTAATTCGTTGAGGTGTTGCGAAAAACAGCAGAAGCCATGAAGATAGCTGCCTAATTTGCTTATCTGTGCAACCACTGAAAATCCACAATCAGTCCTGATGGAGCACACTGGACAAACGGAAGCAGAAATGCTCGCCCGTCACGCCAACCTTGAGTAAAGCTTATATCCGGTTCAGATGTAAGTCGTTCAACTGTTAGGGTATTGTCTGATGGTAAAATTAAGGGCGTATGACTAAACTTTTGGTTATGCGCCCTTTACTTTGGGCAATTTACGTTACATGGAGAAACAATAGTGAACGTCAAAGTATTGGCCCTGGCGGCGTTAGTTGGTTTCAGCGGCATGTCTGCTCAGGCAAGTGAATTGCCTGAAGGGCCACATGTTGTGACTTCCGGGACGGCAAGTGTGGATGCGGTGCCCGATATTGCTACCCTTTCAATTGAAGTCAATGTAGCAGCGAAAGATGCTGCCACGGCTAAAAAACAGGCAGATGAGCGTGTTGCGCAATATCTTACCTTTCTGGAACTGAATCAGATCAGCAAAAAAGATATTCGTTCGGCAAATTTGCGAACCCAGCCGGATTACGATTACCAGAACGGTAAAAGTATTCTGAAAGGATATCGCGCGGTGCGCACCGTTGAAGTGACACTGCGTCAGTTAGATAAACTTAACCCGTTGCTGGATGGTGCATTGAAAGCGGGGTTAAACGAGATTCGTTCTGTGTCGTTAGGCGTTGCGCAACCAGATTCTTATAAGGACAAAGCACGTCAGGCGGCAATAAAAGATGCTATTCATCAGGCGCAGGAGTTGGCTGAAGGCTTTAATAGTAAACTGGGGCCAGTTTACAGCGTGCGCTATCACGTCTCTAACTATCAGCCCAGCCCAATGGTTAGAATGATGAAAGCAGATGCAGCACCGTCAAATGCTCAAGAAACCTACGAGCAGGCAACGATTCAATTTGATGATCAGGTTGATGTGGTGTTCCAACTTGAACCTGCTGCAGAACAGAAACCAACAACCAACAAAGCCCAGTAAAACAATTCACCCGGTTTCACACCGGGTGAAAATTTTAATCCTGACGCAAAACCTTATGTCCGTATTCCAGCAGGGCATCGGTCACTTTACGCATCATACGACTTTCTGGCGCAAACCGGTGCCAGTAAAGCATCCGCCTTTGCAATAGACCTGGTGTTAAATTAATCAACTCACCGCTTGCCAGTTCTTTCTCAATTTGCAGATGAGGGATCATACAACAGGTTGTTCCCTGTCGGGCGAGCTGCACGAAGGCTTCCGAAGAATTCACGATATGGCATGGCACGCTGCCTGGTGGCAGATCGAAGTTTTGCTGCAAAAATGCCTGATGCATATCATCCAGATGGTCAAATGCTACGACAGGTGCTTTCAGCAGCGCGGCACGCGTTACTCCATTCGGGAAATATTTTTCTGCAAACGGTTTTGAGCTGACGAACAGATAATCAAGCGCACCAAGTTTGTCCACGAGGCAACTCGGCAGCGCTTGCGGTTGGATACTCACGGCCCCCACGACTTCTCCACGACGCAAACGCTCCTGAGTTCGCGTTTCGTCTTCTACCTGCAAATTAAGACGGATTGGGGAATCAGCCAGAACAGGTGCCAGCGCAGGCAGCAACCAGGTAGCCAGACTGTCGGCGTTGACCGCCAGTGATAACAGCAAGGGTGTTGAGCCGGTTTGCTCATCACCCAGCCACTCTTCTTCCAGTAGCTCAACCTGACGCAACAGTGCCAGCAACTTCTGCCCCTGTTCTGTAGGACGTGGAGGAACGGTACGTACCAGCAATGGCTGCCCGAACATATTTTCCAGCTGTTTTATACGTTGTGAAACGGCAGATTGCGTGATGCATAATTTTTGTGCTGCGCGTTCAAAACCTCGTTCACGTATTACCGCGTCCAGTGCCTGCAGTGTTCTGTAGTCCGGGCGTTTCATTGTTGTTGTTTGCTCCTGTTGTGTTCTTTTTCTTGCACTATGACATAAATTTGCCTTGGGTACAGACCAAAACAAACAGCCGTGAGTAAGGGCGGGAAGATTTTTCCGTCTAATGATCTATAATGCGCCAGAGTTTTTACAGCACAGGCGAAAACAATCATGACGCAGGATGAACTGAAAAAAGCAGTAGGTTGGGCGGCGCTTCAGTATGTACAGCCGGGCACTATCGTTGGGGTCGGTACTGGCTCAACCGCTGCACATTTTATTGATGCATTAGGCACGATGAAAGATCAAATTGAAGGGGCGGTTTCCAGCTCGGATGCGTCAACCGAAAAGCTGAAAAGCCTTGGTATTACCGTTTTTGATCTCAACGATGTGGACAGCCTCGGTATCTACGTTGACGGTGCTGATGAAATTAACGGTCATATGCAGATGATCAAAGGCGGTGGCGCAGCGTTAACCCGTGAAAAAATCATCGCTTCCGTGGCGAAAAAATTTATCTGCATCGCAGATGCCTCCAAGCAAGTGGATATTCTCGGTAAATTTCCACTGCCAGTAGAAGTGATTCCTATGGCTCGTAGTGCAGTGGCTCGCCAGCTGGTGAAACTGGGCGGGCGTCCGGAATACCGTCAGGGTGTGATCACTGATAACGGTAACGTTATTCTTGATGTGCACGGTATGGAGATCCTTGACCCGGTGGCAATGGAAAATGCGATTAATGCCATCCCAGGTGTGGTTACTGTCGGTTTATTTGCTAACCGTGGCGCGGATGTGGCACTGATTGGCACCGCTGAAGGCGTAAAAACCATCGTTAAATAAGCCACTTTGTTAAAATAATCTGGCAGGGCAAATTTAGTGACAAGTGTCACGTTTTTCAATTGACCCTGCCGATCCTTTCATAAAACATTCCATTAACAGCATTTTCCTCTGTTTAACGACGCTGTTTGAGATTTCCTCATAATGGCGACGCAAACGTTCATATTGCCGCATTAATTTTTTTTGATATGTTGAAAGGCGGATGCAAATCCATACACAACATATTCAGAAGACAGGATCGGGAAATGGCAAAGGTATCGCTGGAGAAAGACAAAATTAAGTTTCTGCTGGTTGAAGGAGTGCACCAAAAGGCACTGGAAAACCTTCGCGCAGCAGGTTATACCAATATCGAATTTCACAAAGGTGCGCTGGATAGTGATGCACTGAAAGAGTCTATCCGTGATGCCCACTTCATCGGTCTGCGATCCCGTACCCATCTGACTGAAGACGTGATCAACGCTGCAGAAAAACTGGTGGCTATTGGCTGTTTCTGTATTGGCACAAATCAGGTTGACCTGAACGCGGCGGCAAAACGTGGGATTCCGGTGTTTAATGCACCGTTTTCAAACACTCGTTCTGTGGCAGAGCTAGTTATTGGTGAATTGCTACTCCTGCTACGTGGTGTACCGGAAGCCAACGCTAAAGCCCACCGTGGTGTGTGGAACAAACTGGCTACGGGTTCTTTTGAAGCTCGCGGTAAAAAACTCGGCATTATTGGTTACGGCCATATTGGTACGCAACTGGGCATTCTGGCCGAATCGCTGGGGATGCATGTCTATTTCTATGATATTGAAAATAAACTACCGTTAGGCAACGCCACTCAGGTGCAACATCTTTCCGACCTGCTGAATATGAGCGATGTTGTAAGCCTGCACGTACCTGAAAACCCATCTACCAAAAACATGATGGGCGCAAAAGAGATTTCACTAATGAAACCAGGCTCACTGCTGATTAACGCTTCGCGCGGCACCGTGGTGGAAATCCCGGCATTATGTGATGCGCTGGCAAGCAAGCACCTGGCTGGCGCGGCAATCGACGTATTCCCGACGGAACCGGCGACCAACAGCGATCCGTTTACTTCGCCGCTTTGCGAGTTCGACAACGTCCTTCTGACGCCACATATTGGCGGTTCGACTCAGGAAGCGCAGGAGAATATCGGCCTGGAAGTTGCGGGTAAATTGATAAAGTATTCTGACAATGGCTCAACGCTCTCTGCAGTGAACTTCCCGGAAGTCTCGCTGCCACTGCACGGTGGGCGTCGTCTGATGCACATCCACGAAAACCGTCCGGGCGTGTTAACTGCGCTGAACAAAATCTTCGCCGAGCAGGGCGTTAACATCGCTGCACAGTATCTGCAAACCTCAGCGCAGATGGGTTATGTGGTTATTGATATTGAAGCTGACGAAGACGTTGCCGAAAAAGCGTTGCAGGCAATGAAAGCTATTCCGGGTACTATTCGCGCCCGTCTGCTGTACTAATTCCCCTTCTCTGACAATCAACGGGCAGGTCACTGACTTGCCCGTTTTTTATCCGTTTCCCCCACATTTGCAGTGCTGTGCATATGTCTTTGCGAGTCTGCTCGAATAAAGAAATTAAAGTCAGATCAATGCGTTGTCTTTGTATGTGAAGGATTTACGATGGCGAGGCAGCATGGGGCTGTAACGGTAAAGCCCTCACCGAAGCGAGGGCTTGAAGGAGAAGGGTTATGATGAAGAGCGTCATCATACTGGTCATTCTGTTGATGATAAGCGCACCAGCTTTCTAAACAGAAGTCAGAGGGAGGAGCAATCCTCCCTTACCCTTACTCACTAAATTAGGTTAAAGAATCAACGATGTCAATCAGGGCGATGCGGGTGTATCGCCCTTACCACTCCCAGACTTTCGACGGCGTAACTACCGCAGGAAGTGGAATATCCCACTCTTCAACGGGGAGTTTTTCCACCAACTGACAATCATGCGCATAACCCACCGGTTGCATTTTATAGTGCTGCCAGTTTTGTAAGGTCCGATCATAAAAACCACCGCCCATTCCCAGGCGCTGACCGTACTCATCAAAGGCGACCAGCGGTGTGATCAACACGTCTAATCGAGAAAGAGGAAGAACGTCACGCACATCCAGTTTTGGCTCATGGATCTTCAACCTGTTCATTACTAGTTCACTTTGCGGATGGTAATTCAGGAACAGCAAATTACCGGCACTAAAGGGATGCAAAACGGGAAGATACACGCGCTTACCGGCGCGCCAGAGTTGTTCTATGAGCGGCTGGGTGTCGAGTTCGCCATCAAAAGAGAGGAATACAGCGACCGTATGCGCCATTACCACCGGGGGGTAACTCATCATTCGCGCGGCGGCCTGTTGGCCCATATCAAGCTGTTGCTGTGGCGTTAACGCACGGCGACGCTGGCGAATCATTTTGCGGATTTCTTGTCGGGAAAGCGGGAGTTCAGGTAGTTGCGTCATGGCTGGTGCCAGATAAGAAGGGAATCTCCGAGATGCCGCCGCAGGCTGTAACCCTTGAACCCTTGGTTCAAGGTGAATGTGTCGTCACAGTTTTAAGGCTTCTCGGACGGACCGAGCATGCTCACCAACCGCGGAGCGCCACATTCTTGTGGTATGAAATATCGGCTCAGGGGACTGGCCCGCTTGCGAACATCTCAGAGAAATTTTGTCTTCACGGTTACTCTACCACAGTAAACCGAAAAGTGTCATTCAAAGTTTTGGTTAGTTTTTTCGGTGATGCGACCTTGTTCAAGTAACGCTTGTTCTATGGTCTGCTGCAGCATCCGAATACGCTGTTCCATACTTGCCGCGTAGTCACGAGTCTTCGCTTTTTCTTGCGCTAACTCATAGCTGATATTCAATGCGGCAATGAAGACCAACTGTTCAGTATTTGTGACTCTAGTGCGTTCTTTCAGATCTTGCAACCGTTGGTTCAGATCGTCCGCTGCCTGATTCAACGCATCCCTTTGGTCAGGCGGGCAGTTCACACGCAGTGAACGGCCAAAAATTTGGATATCGACGGGTTGTGCAGACATGCCACCTTCCTGCTGATTGACTGCGCTGCCTTCGTCTTTAGACCCATGGTCTGCGAAGGGGCGACACTATAGCTACCCTGATGAGAAGAGACAAGCCCTTTTCTGGTCCACCAGGGCCCAAAGTGGTAGCATATCATGAATATTCCTCCCTTTGACGACGAATGCTTATGTCTATACAGAACGAAATGCCTGGTTACAACGAAATGAACCAGTATCTGAACCAACAAGGGACGGGTCTGACCCCTGCTGAGATGCATGGTTTAATCAGTGGGATGATATGTGGTGGTAACGATGACAGCTCATGGCTGCCGCTGCTTCACGACCTGACGAACGAAGGCATGGCTTTCGGTCATGAGCTGGCACAGGCATTGCGCAAAATGCACTCTGCTACCAGCGATGCCCTGCAGGATGACGGTTTCCTTTTTCAGCTTTATCTGCCTGATGGCGATGATGTCAGTGTTTTCGATCGTGCTGATGCGCTGGCAGGTTGGGTCAATCACTTCCTGCTTGGTCTTGGCGTTACGCAACCGAAGCTGGACAAAGTGACCGGCGAAACCGGTGAAGCTATCGACGATCTGCGTAACATCGCGCAGCTGGGCTACGACGAAGACGAAGATCAGGAAGAGCTGGAAATGTCGCTTGAAGAGATCATCGAGTACGTCCGTGTTGCCGCGCTGTTATGCCACGACACCTTTACTCATCCGCAACCGACCGCGCCAGAAGTACAAAAACCGACTCTACACTAAAAACAAAAAACGTAAGGAGAGTGTTATGAGTGAGATATCCCGGCAAGAATTTCAGCGTCGCCGTCAGGCCCTGGTAGAGCAAATGCAACCCGGCAGCGCCGCGCTGATTTTCGCGGCACCAGAAGTGACCCGTAGCGCCGACAGCGAATACCCCTATCGTCAGAACAGCGACTTCTGGTACTTCACCGGCTTTAACGAACCGGAAGCGGTGCTGGTGCTGATTAAAAGTGATGACACTCATAACCACAGCGTTTTGTTTAACCGCGTGCGCGACCTGACGGCGGAGATCTGGTTTGGCCGTCGTTTAGGTCAGGATGCCGCGCCAGAGAAACTGGGCGTTGACCGCGCACTGGCGTTCAGTGAAATCAATCAGCAACTTTATCAACTGCTTAATGGTCTGGATGTGGTTTACCACGCTCAGGGCGAATATGCCTATGCTGATGAAATCGTGAACAGCGCGCTGGAAAAGCTGCGTAAAGGCTCGCGACAAAATCTCACCGCGCCAGCAACGATGATCGACTGGCGTCCTGGTGTTCATGAAATGCGCCTGTTCAAATCGCCGGAAGAGATTGCCGTACTTCGCCGCGCGGGTGAAATCACTGCCCTGGCGCATACCCGGGCGATGGAAAAATGCCGTCCGGGGATGTTCGAGTACCATCTGGAAGGCGAAATTCACCACGAATTTAACCGCCACGGTGCGCGTTACCCTTCCTATAACACCATTGTTGGCAGCGGTGAAAACGGCTGCATTCTGCATTACACCGAAAACGAGTGTGAAATGCGCGACGGCGACCTGGTGCTGATTGATGCTGGTTGTGAATACAAAGGTTACGCTGGCGATATTACCCGCACCTTCCCGGTTAACGGTAAATTCACTCAGGCTCAGCGTGAAATCTACGACATTGTGCTGGAGTCTCTTGAAACCAGCCTGCGCCTGTATCGTCCGGGAACGTCCATTCAGGAAGTCACCGGTGAAGTGGTGCGCATCATGGTTAGCGGCCTGGTAAAACTCGGCATCCTGAAAGGTGATGTTGAAGAACTGATCGCCCAAAACGCCCATCGTCCTTTCTTTATGCATGGCCTTAGCCACTGGTTAGGACTGGATGTCCATGATGTTGGCATTTATGGTCAGGATCGCTCGCGCATTCTGGAACCGGGCATGGTACTGACCGTAGAGCCGGGGCTGTATATTGCGCCGGATGCGGATGTACCAGAACAATATCGCGGTATCGGCATTCGTATCGAAGACGACATTGTGATTACCGAAACCGGCAATGAAAACCTCACCGCCAGCGTGGTGAAAAAGCCGGAAGAAATTGAAGCGTTGATGGCAGCTGCGAGAAAGCAATGAGCGTAATCATCGTCGGTGGCGGCATGGCGGGCGCGACGCTGGCGCTGGCTATTTCCCAGTTAAGTCACGGGGCGCTGCCGGTACATTTGATTGAAGCGACCGCGCCAGAGTCTCATGCTCATCCGGGCTTTGATGGACGGGCTATTGCGCTGGCGGCGGGCACCTGTCAGCAACTGGTGCGCATCGGCGTCTGGCAATCTCTGGCAGATTGCGCAACCGCCATCACTACCGTTCATGTCAGCGATCGTGGTCATGCCGGATTCGTCACCCTCGCCGCAGAAGATTATCAACTGGCGGCGCTGGGGCAGGTTGTCGAATTGCATAATGTCGGGCAACGGCTGTTTGCGCTATTGCGCAAAGCGCCTGGCGTAACGCTGCATTGTCCGGATCGCGTGGCTAACGTTGCCCGTACTCAGAGTCACGTTGAAGTGACACTGGAGAGTGGCAAGACGCTGACGGGCCGTGTGCTGGTCGCTGCTGATGGCACCCATTCCGCGTTAGCCACCGCGTGCGGTGTTGACTGGCAGCAGGAGCCTTACGAACAACTGGCCGTGATTGCGAACGTTGCGACTTCCGTTGCGCACGAAGGCCGGGCGTTTGAGCGTTTCACACAATATGGCCCGTTGGCGATGTTGCCGATGTCTGACGGACGCTGTTCGCTGGTCTGGTGCCATCCACTGGAACGGCGCGAAGAGGTGCTGTCGTGGAGCGACGAGACGTTTTGCCGTGAACTCCAGTCGGCCTTTGGTTGGCGACTTGGGAAAATTACCCACGCTGGTAAACGCAGTGCTTACCCGCTGGCGTTAACCCGCGCCGCCAGACCTGTTACCCATCGTACCGTGCTGGTGGGCAATGCGGCGCAAACTCTGCACCCGATTGCCGGGCAAGGGTTCAACCTCGGTATGCGAGATGTGATGAGCCTTGCGGAAACCCTGACTCAGGCGCAAGAGCGCGGAGAAGACATAGGTGATTACGGCGTCTTGTGCCGTTATCAGCAGCGTCGACAGAGCGATCGAGAAGCAACCATCGGCGTCACGGACAGCCTTGTACATCTTTTTGCCAACCGTTGGACGCCGCTGGTTGTCGGGCGCAACATCGGGCTGATGGCAATGGAATTATTCACTCCGGCACGCGATGTGCTGGCGCAGCGCACCCTCGGTTGGGTGGCGCGTTGAAGGCGGTTTTAAGGAATAAACAATGCAAAGTGTTGATGTAGCCATTGTTGGCGGCGGCATGGTGGGGCTGGCGGTTGCCTGCGGCTTACAGGGGAGCGGCTTACGCGTTGCCGTACTGGAGCAGCGCGTACCGGAACCTCTGGCGGCGGATGCACCACCACAACTGCGCGTTTCGGCTATCAATGCCGCCAGCGAAAAATTACTCTCCCGTCTTGGCGTCTGGCAGGAGATCCTCTCCCGCAGGGCCAGTTGCTATCACGGCATGG
The DNA here is from genome assembly GCF_000026225.1 of Escherichia fergusonii ATCC 35469. Taxonomy (NCBI): domain Bacteria; kingdom Pseudomonadati; phylum Pseudomonadota; class Gammaproteobacteria; order Enterobacterales; family Enterobacteriaceae; genus Escherichia; species Escherichia fergusonii. The sequence continues at coordinate 2,910,848 of NC_011740.1, read as the reverse complement.
AAGTGTGGGACAAAGACAGTTTTGGTCACATTTCGTTTGACGATCAAAGCATGGGCTATAGCCATCTTGGGCATATCGTTGAAAATTCAGTCATTCACTACGCGCTGTGGAACAAAGCACAGCAGTCGTCAGATATCAGCCTGTTAGCCCCTGCAGAATTACAGCAGGTCGCCTGGGGAGAGAACGAAACCTTCCTGACGCTGAAAGACGGCAGTATGTTAACGGCGCGTCTGGTAATTGGCGCAGACGGCGCTAATTCCTGGTTGCGCAACAAAGCCGATATTCCGCTGACTTTCTGGGATTATCAGCATCACGCGCTGGTGGCGACCATTCGCACGGAAGAACCGCATGATGCGGTGGCGCGACAGGTTTTCCATGGCGGAGGCATTCTGGCCTTTTTGCCGCTTAGCGATCCGCATCTTTGCTCAATTGTCTGGTCACTGTTCCCAGAGGAAGCACAGCGGATGCAGCAGGCAGGCGAAGACGAATTTAATCGCGAGTTAAATATCGCTTTTGATAATCGCCTGGGCTTATGCAAGGTTGAGAGTGAACGCCTGGTGTTCCCGCTGACTGGGCGTTATGCGCGCCAGTTTGCCGCGCACCGTCTGGCGCTGGTGGGCGACGCCGCGCATACCATTCACCCGTTGGCGGGGCAGGGGGTGAATCTCGGCTTTATGGATGCTGCAGAGCTGATTGCTGAACTGAAACGGTTGCATCGTCAGGGTAAAGACATCGGGCAGTACATTTACCTGCGTCGCTATGAGCGTAGCCGCAAGCACAGTGCGGCGCTGATGCTGGCAGGTATGCAGGGATTCCGCGATCTGTTTTCCGGGGCTAATCCGGCGAAAAAACTGCTGCGTGATATTGGTCTGAAACTGGCCGACACGCTTCCTGGCGTTAAACCACAACTTATCCGTCAGGCAATGGGATTAAACGATTTGCCTGAATGGCTGCGCTAAAAATTTCTCTTCTGCTGTTTATTTGATACCCATCACACTTTCATCTCCCGGTTTTTTCGCCGGGAGATTTTCCTCATTTGAAATAAACTAATTTCACCTGCGATTTCGCATTATATTTTCTAATGCCACGAATTTTTGATTTGGTGTTTTTTGACATTTTTTCAGTTCTTAATGTTGTCTTATTCAAATTAACTTTCTCATCTAATTATCTTTGTATAGAGAATGGTTAATTTTTTGGTTTTTTATTCTGTTGCGATTTTGGCGTTTTTTAACCATAAGCTAATGTGATGTTCAATTTTACCTTATGGTTAACAGTCTGTTTCGGTGGTAAGTTCAGGGAAAAGAGAACGATTGCGTTGGAGACCGGGAGTGGCTCCGATGCTGGGTTTCGTGGTGATAATTTCACCATGAAAAAGTTGTCAGCCCCGCTTATTCAATGAGGACAAGATGGCACAACAGACTCCTTTGTACGAACAACACACGCTTTGCGGCGCTCGCATGGTGGATTTCCACGGCTGGATGATGCCGCTGCATTACGGTTCGCAAATCGACGAACATCATGCGGTACGTACCGATGCCGGAATGTTTGATGTGTCACATATGACCATCGTCGATCTTCGCGGCAGTCGCACCCGGGAGTTTCTGCGTTATCTGCTGGCGAACGATGTGGCGAAGCTCACCAAAAGCGGCAAAGCCCTTTACTCGGGGATGTTGAATGCCTCTGGCGGTGTGATAGATGATCTCATCGTTTACTACTTTACTGAAGATTTCTTCCGCCTCGTTGTTAACTCCGCCACCCGCGAAAAAGACCTCTCCTGGATTACCCAACACGCTGAACCCTTCGGTATCGAAATTACCGTTCGTGATGACCTTTCCATGATTGCCGTACAAGGGCCGAATGCGCAGGCAAAAGCTGCCACACTGTTTAATGATGCTCAGCGTCAGGCGGTGGAAGGGATGAAACCCTTCTTTGGCGTGCAGGCGGGCGATCTGTTTATTGCCACCACCGGTTATACCGGTGAAGCGGGCTATGAAATTGCGCTGCCCAATGAAAAAGCGGCGGATTTCTGGCGTGCGCTGGTGGAAGCGGGCGTTAAGCCCTGCGGTCTGGGCGCTCGTGACACGCTGCGTCTGGAAGCGGGTATGAATCTGTATAGCCAGGAGATGGACGAAACTATTTCTCCTTTAGCCGCCAACATGGGCTGGACCATCGCCTGGGAACCGGCTGATCGTGACTTTATCGGTCGTGAAGCTCTGGAAGCGCAGCGTGAACATGGCACAGAAAAACTGGTTGGTCTGGTGATGACCGAAAAAGGCGTGCTGCGTAATGAACTGCCGGTACGTTTTACCGATGCGCAGGGCAATCAGCATGAAGGCATTATCACCAGCGGTACTTTCTCCCCGACGTTGGGTTACAGCATTGCGCTGGCACGCGTACCGGAAGGTATTGGCGAAACGGCGATTGTGCAAATTCGCAACCGTGAAATGCCGGTAAAAGTGACGAAACCTGTTTTTGTGCGTAACGGCAAAGCCGTCGCGTGATTTACTTTTTGGAGATTAATTGATGAGCAACGTACCAGCAGAACTGAAATACAGCAAAGAACACGAATGGCTGCGTAAAGAAGCCGACGGCACTTACACTGTTGGCATCACTGAGCACGCTCAGGAGCTGTTAGGCGATATGGTGTTTGTTGACCTGCCGGAAGTGGGTGCAACGGTAAGCGCGGGCGATGACTGCGCGGTTGCCGAATCGGTAAAAGCGGCGTCAGACATTTATGCGCCAGTAAGCGGTGAAATCGTGGCGGTAAACGACGCACTGAGCGATTCCCCGGAACTGGTGAACAGCGAACCGTATGCAGGCGGCTGGATCTTTAAAATAAAAGCCAGCGATGAAAGCGAACTGGAATCACTGCTGGATGCGACCGCATACGAAGCATTGTTAGAAGACGAGTAACAGCTTTATTCCTCTTCTGCGGAAGAGGATCAGGGTGAGGAACATTTACGCCTCACCCTCACTCTCTTCGCAAGGAGAGAGGTTCACAATTCACTGCACGTTTCAGGAACCATCGCTCATGACACAGACGTTAAGCCAGCTTGAAAACAGCGGCGCTTTTATTGAACGCCATATCGGACCGGACGCCGCGCAACAGCAAGAAATGCTGAATGCCGTTGGCGCACAATCGTTAAACGCGCTGACCGGCCAGATTGTGCCGAAAGATATTCAGCTTGCGACACCACCGCAGGTTGGCGCACCGGCGACCGAATACGCCGCGCTGGCGGAACTCAAGGCTATTGCCAGTCGCAATAAACGCTTCACGTCTTACATCGGCATCGGTTACACCGCCGTGCAGCTACCGCCGGTTATTCTGCGTAACATGCTGGAAAATCCGGGCTGGTATACCGCGTATACTCCGTATCAACCTGAAGTCTCCCAGGGCCGCCTTGAAGCACTGCTCAACTTCCAGCAGGTAACGCTGGATTTAACCGGGCTGGATATGGCCTCTGCTTCTCTTCTGGACGAAGCCACCGCTGCCGCCGAAGCAATGGCGATGGCTAAACGCGTCAGCAAACTGAAAAATGCCAACCGCTTCTTCGTGGCTTCTGACGTTCATCCGCAAACGCTGGATGTGGTACGTACTCGTGCCGAAACCTTTGGTTTTGAAGTGATTGTCGATGACGCGCAAAAAGTGCTCGACCATCAGGACGTCTTCGGCGTGCTGTTACAGCAGGTCGGCACTACCGGTGAAATTCACGACTACACCGCGCTTATCAGCGAACTGAAATCACGCAAAATTGTGGTCAGCGTCGCCGCCGATATTATGGCGCTGGTGCTGTTAACTGCGCCGGGCAAACAGGGCGCGGATATTGTCTTTGGTTCGGCGCAACGCTTTGGCGTACCGATGGGCTACGGTGGCCCACATGCGGCATTCTTTGCAGCGAAAGATGAATACAAACGCTCAATGCCGGGCCGTATTATTGGCGTATCGAAAGATGCCGCGGGCAATACTGCGCTGCGCATGGCGATGCAGACTCGCGAGCAACATATTCGCCGTGAGAAAGCGAACTCCAACATTTGTACTTCCCAGGTACTGCTGGCAAACATCGCCAGCCTGTATGCCGTTTATCACGGTCCGGTTGGCCTGAAACGTATCGCTAACCGCATCCACCGTCTTACTGATATCCTGGCTGCAGGTCTGCAACAAAAAGGTCAGAAGCTGCGCCATGCGCACTATTTCGATACTTTGTGTGTGGAAGTGGCCGACAAAGCGGGCGTGCTGGCGCGTGCCGAAGCGGCTGAAATCAACCTACGTAGCGATATTCTGAATGCAGTGGGGATCACCCTTGATGAAACCACCACGCGCGAAAACGTGATGCAGCTTTTCAGCGTACTGCTGGGCGATAATCACGGACTGGACATCGACACGCTGGACAAAGACGTGGCTCACGACAGCCGTTCTATTCAGCCTGCAATGCTGCGCGATGACGAAATTCTCACCCATCCGGTGTTTAATCGCTACCACAGCGAAACCGAAATGATGCGCTATATGCACTCGCTGGAGCGTAAAGATCTGGCGCTGAATCAGGCGATGATCCCGCTGGGTTCCTGCACCATGAAACTGAACGCCGCCGCCGAGATGATCCCAATCACCTGGCCGGAATTTGCCGAACTGCACCCGTTCTGCCCGCCGGAACAGGCCGAAGGTTATCAGCAGATGATCGCCCAACTGGCTGACTGGCTGGTGAAACTGACCGGTTACGACGCCGTCTGTATGCAGCCGAACTCTGGCGCTCAGGGCGAATACGCGGGGCTGCTGGCGATTCGTCATTATCATGAAAGCCGCAACGAAGGACATCGCGATATCTGCCTGATCCCGGCTTCTGCGCACGGCACTAACCCGGCTTCCGCGCATATGGCAGGAATGCAGGTGGTGGTTGTGGCGTGTGATAAAAACGGCAACATCGATCTGACTGACCTGCGCGCGAAAGCGGAGCAGGCGGGCGATAATCTCTCCTGCATTATGGTGACCTATCCTTCCACCCACGGCGTGTACGAAGAAACGATCCGTGAAGTGTGTGAAATCGTGCATCAGTTCGGCGGTCAGGTTTACCTTGATGGCGCGAACATGAACGCCCAGGTTGGCATCACTTCGCCGGGCTTTATTGGCGCGGACGTTTCGCACCTTAACCTGCATAAAACTTTCTGCATTCCGCACGGCGGTGGTGGTCCGGGTATGGGACCGATCGGCGTGAAAGCGCATCTGGCACCGTTTGTTCCGGGTCATAGTGTGGTACAAATCGAAGGCATGTTAACCCGTCAGGGCGCGGTTTCTGCGGCACCGTTCGGTAGCGCTTCTATTCTGCCAATTAGCTGGATGTACATCCGCATGATGGGCGCAGAAGGGCTGAAAAAAGCAAGCCAGGTGGCAATCCTCAACGCCAACTATATTGCCAGCCGCCTGCAGGATGCCTTCCCGGTGCTGTATACCGGTCGCGACGGTCGCGTGGCGCACGAATGTATTCTTGATATTCGTCCGTTGAAAGAAGAAACCGGCATCAGCGAGCTGGATATTGCCAAGCGCCTGATCGACTACGGTTTCCACGCGCCGACTATGTCGTTCCCGGTGGCGGGCACGCTGATGGTTGAACCGACTGAATCTGAAAGCAAAGTGGAACTGGATCGCTTTATCGACGCGATGCTGGCTATCCGTGCGGAAATTGACCAGGTGAAAGCCGGTGTCTGGCCGCTGGAAGATAACCCGCTGGTGAACGCGCCGCACATTCAGAACGAACTGGTCGCCGAGTGGGCGCATCCGTACAGCCGTGAAGTTGCAGTATTCCCGGCAGGCGTGGCAGACAAATACTGGCCGACGGTGAAACGTCTGGATGATGTTTACGGCGACCGTAACCTGTTCTGCTCCTGCGTACCGATTAGCGAATACCAGTAATTTGCTGATTCGACTATCTTCTAAAGGCGCTTCGGCGCCTTTTCAGCTTGTTAATAAAGAGTGCTTTGTTTATGTCGGATGCCGCGTGAGTGCTTTTTTCAAGAAGCGAAGTCTTACTAATTCAATATATTGCAGTAAATTGTTGGCTCCTCTCAGGCAACCAGGTGTTTGTATCAGTGTATTAGCCAGAATTAAATCACCCGTTTTTTAGGGTCTAATGATTCATTGTGCATGATTTTTACTTTGCTGTTATTTAATAAAAATAACACAGCATATTTACATGTAATTACAAATAGTTTCTCTCCGGAATCGTTATTTACCTCTCAATATAATTACAAAACTTTCCGTATATTAAATCCATTAAGTTATTTATTTAAATTATAAATTAAAAATAAATATAAATAACGCAAATGTTTCTTAACTTAGCGCTTTGTTTTTCATACCTGGAGGGAATGATGAAACGATTTATATTTCTGCCATTAATAACATGCTTTCTATCAATGAATGCAATGGCAGCTGACGGAGAAAATAAGCCCAGTAATCTATTAGGTGCACCAGTTAATACCGCTATTTCTGGTGGTTCAGTATTGCCGGAAGGAATGTTATTAACCGCCGTGAATAGCTCATTTCGCGATAAAGATCATCAAATCGAGGGGCACGGAAGTTCGGATGTTTACTCCCAGATATGGTTATTGAAGATTCGTTACGGTTTGACCGACAGACTGGAATTATCAACTGTGGGTTCTTATATCAATAACAAACGAGACAATCTGTCTCCTGAGCATATAGAGGGAATGGGCGATCAATCGGTGGGGGCCACTTATGCTTTAATGAGCCAGCGAAGAGGTGATCCGTTTTGGGTTACGGTAGGTGGGGCATTATTACTACCCACCGGGCAAGGTGGAGATAATCATTTGCCTGGGAACAGCGCCTGGGGAGGAAGAGTATCACTCTCTTTAACAAAATCATTCACTCCTAACTTTAAAGGGGATATGGATTTTGTCTATCAGGGACCATTTGAGCGCGGTAACCAGGATGTGAAACGAGGTAACGAATTCCAGTGGAATACCCAGGTACGGTATATGTTTAGCGATTTACCGCTGGATATTGGTCTGGAAAGTGCCTACAGCAATAATGCCTCTGGAACGAAAAAACTGCCTAATGGCAGCGTAATTAATACCCATTCTGGAACTACCGAATGGGTTGTTGGTCCGTCATTTAATATTGCCGTCGATTCACTGAAATTATGGTTTGGTGCCGGAGCCTTCTTCCCGGTAATGCAGGAAGCGAAGTCGCCAACCAAAATGGAAGATGTACGCTGGGAATTTAAAATAGGTAAGACCTGGTAAGACTCGTCCAAAATGTTACCCGCCAACTGGCGGGTAACATGCAGGAGTTAAAGCTTCTCGCCGTTGCTGGCAATCACCTCTTTGTACCAGTCAAAGCTCTTCTTACGTGAACGCGACATATCGCCAGTACCGTCGTCATGTTTATTCACATAGATAAAGCCGTAGCGTTTGCTGTACTGCCCGGTGGTGAACGACACGCAGTCGATGCAGCCCCACGGTGTGTAGCCCATCAGATCCACGCCATCGTAAGTCACCGCTTTTTTCATTTCTTCGATATGGGCGCGCAGGTAATCAATGCGGTAGTCGTCGTTGATGCTGCCGTCTTCTTCCACTTTGTCGTAAGCGCCAAAACCGTTTTCGACAATAAACAGCGGCTTCTGATAACGCTCATACAGTTCGCATAGTGCATAGCGCAGACCCACCGGATCAATCTGCCAGCCCCAGTCAGATGCTTTAACATACGGGTTTGGTACGCTGCCTTCAAAACCAGAGATCGCATCGCCGGTGCCGCCTTCGGCCTTCACTGCGTTGGTCATGTAATAGCTGAAACCAAGATAATCGCAGGTGCCTTCACGCAGTACATCGAGATCGCCGTCTTCCATTTTGATGTTAAATCCGCGACGCTCCCACTCGTTCAACACATAGGCAGGGTAATAGCCACGCAACTGCACATCGGTAAAGACGTAGCGTTCGCGCATCGACTCCTGAGCGAACATCACATCGTCCGGGTTACAGGAGTATGGATAGAGCGGCACCATCGCCAGCATACAGCCGACTTTCATCTCCGGGTTAATGCGACGCGCGGCTTTCACTGCCAGGGCGCTGGCGACAAACTGGTGATGCAGCACCTGATACATCGTCTCTTCCGGGTTTTCATGTTCGGTATACACCACGCCAGAGCAGCAGTAACCGAACAGAGGTGCACGCCAGTTACGCTGGTTGTTAATTTCGTTGAAGGTCATCCAATATTTGACTTTATGCTTATAGCGTTCAAATACCACTTCCGCGAAACGTACAAAGAAATCAACCACTTTACGGTTAGTCCAGCTACCGTATTGCTGCACCAGATGCAGCGGCATTTCAAAGTGGGAGAGGGTGATCACCGGTTCGATGTTGTATTTCAGCAGTTCATCGAACATATCATCGTAGAACTTCAGCCCTTCTTCGTTTGGCTGAGTTTCATCACCTTTTGGGAAAATGCGCGTCCAGGCGATGGAAGTGCGAAAACATTTGAAGCCCATTTCGGCAAATAGCTTGATGTCTTCTTTGTAGTGACCATAAAAATCAACGGCTTCATGGTTTGGATAGTATTTTCCTGGCAAGACTTCTTTGGTGATTTCGCGCGGCACGCCGTGTGCGCCACCGGTCAGAACGTCACAAATGCTCGGCCCTTTGCCGCCTTTGTTCCAGCCGCCTTCGACCTGATGAGCGGCAACTGCGCCGCCCCATAAGAAATCTTTCGGTAAGGTGAGTTTTTTCACTATCATAGGCTCCAGATGAGTCAATTCTTACAGGAAATAGTACCATGCAGCCAAACGACATCACTTTTTTTCAACGTTTCCAGGATGACATTCTGGCTGGGCGTAAAACCATCACCATCCGCGACGAGTCTGAATCGCACTTCAAAACGGGTGATGTGCTTCGTGTCGGGCGTTTTGAAGATGACGGTTATTTTTGCACGATTGAAGTCACTGCAACATCAACCGTAACGCTGGATACCTTGACGGAAAAACATGCACAACAGGAAAATATGACCCTGCCTGAACTGAAAAAGGTCATTGCCGACATCTATCCTGGGCAGACACAGTTTTATGTAATTGAATTTAAATGCCTTTAAATTGAACTCACGCCTGTTAGTTGAAATTTCGCATTTAATTTCATGATTTTTCGGAGATTAGTCTCAAATCAGAATTTATTTTAGCTAACAGGTGTTCACTGGAACTATTCTCAGTTACGCTGGAGAAGTGTTCACGTGCGTGTACGTTTCTCCGGAGTAAGTTATGGTTCAGAAGCCCCTCATTAAGCAGGGATATTCGCTGGCAGAGGAAATTGCCAACAGCGTCAGTCACGGCATTGGGCTGGTGTTTGGTATCGTTGGGCTGGTGTTGTTACTGGTTCAGGCGGTGGATCTCAATGCCAGCGCCACAGCGATAACCAGTTACAGTCTCTATGGCGGCAGTATGATCCTGCTGTTTCTTGCTTCGACGCTTTATCACGCCGTTCCCCATCAACGGGCAAAAATGTGGCTGAAGAAATTTGACCACTGTGCCATTTATCTATTGATTGCCGGAACCTACACGCCGTTTTTGCTGGTGGGGCTGGATTCTCCGTTAGCGCGCGGGTTGATGATTGTTATCTGGAGCCTGGCGCTGTTGGGGATTCTGTTCAAGCTGACCATTGCGCACCGATTCAAAATTTTATCTCTGGTGACTTATCTGGCGATGGGCTGGCTGTCGCTGGTGGTGATTTATGAAATGGCCGTTAAGCTCGCGGCGGGCAGCGTTACCTTACTGGCAGTAGGCGGCGTGGTTTACTCGCTCGGGGTGATTTTCTACGTCTGCAAACGCATTCCCTACAACCATGCCATCTGGCACGGCTTTGTGCTCGGTGGCAGTGTGTGTCACTTTCTGGCGATCTATTTGTATATTGGGCAGGCGTAATTGGTGCGCCTTTGTAGGCCTGAAAAGACGCGTCAGCGTCGCATCAGGCGATAAATGCCTGATGCGATACAGAGATTTACTCTTCCAGCGAATACGGCAGCGGCTCGATATGCAATGTATTCATATCGTCGCGTACGCGGAAGATGCTGTCCGGTTCCATATCGTTATTCATGACGACCTGTACCACGACCTGACCATCTTCCAGTTTTACCGCAGCCAGCACCGTACCGGTACGACGCCAGTTCTCGCCCATTTTCAGCTCTAAATCTTCACCCGCTTCCGGCAGTCGGCTGGCGCTACCTGCCAGCAGCCAGAGGGCACGTTTGTTGGCACCGCGGAATTTAGCCCGTGCCACCATCTCTTGTCCGGTATAGCAGCCTTTTTTAAAGCTGATGCCGCCTAACGCCTGGAGGTTGGTCGCCTGTGGGATAAACTGCCCGCTGTTGGCGGCATCAATCACCGGAAAACCCGCTTCAATGTTTAATGCCAGCCACTGTTGGCTATTGTTCAGTTCCGCTTCACCGCGCAGTTTATCGGTCAGCGTATTGGCGGTAGCTTCATCGGTTACGATCAGGAAACGTTCTGCTGGGTGTTCAAACCATAGCAGGGTAGTCGCACCTTCTCTGATAACCTGCTTTTCCTTCGAAGGTAATTCACTAAAGAGGTTTGCCAGCGCAGCGCGTGCCTGAAAACCGGCAACACCAAGCAGCACACGTTCATCGTCTGGCGCGATGGTCACTTTAGAGAACACCGCATATTTTTTCAGTTCAGTCAGTTGCGACTCGCGCACGCTGCGCCGTTCAATCCACGCAAAGCCGTCGCCGTCGCGGAACAGACGTAAATTGCTCCACATTTTACCTTTGGCGTCGCAATGGGCGGCGAGCAGGTGCTGATCTTCTGTCATCTGGCTGACATCTGCTGTCACCTGACCCTGCATATATTTTTCGCTGTCCGTGCCAGTAATGGTGGCAAGCGCCCAGTCATCAAGCGTCATCAGCGTCAGCGGTAAACGGGCAGAAGCCGTAGGCTGACGGGGAGGAAAAGGTGTAAAAGCCATAATGGAGTCCTGTTTTACAAACGGCGTATTTATGACTAATGGTAAAAGAGCTATGAGGCAATGCAAGTGCTTTCACTACGCGATCTGTGCCTTCTGATATGCTTTGCGAGGCGACTTCCAAAAAAATGAAGCCCTTGAAATATTGTGGGTTAATTTCGCGATCGCGATTGTGTTTACTGATATTCCCGCAAAAGAAGTCGAAAAACACGTTACAATAGCCTGGTACTGGATTTTCGTGAGACAGGAAGAAGATGGACATTAATAACAAAGCCCGCATTCACTGGGCATGCCGCCGTGGTATGCGCGAACTCGATATTTCAATCATGCCGTTTTTCGAACATGAGTACGACAGCTTAAGCGATGACGAAAAACGCATCTTTATTCGTCTGCTGGAATGTGACGATCCCGATCTGTTCAACTGGCTGATGAATCACGGTAAACCGGCCGATGCAGAACTGGAAATGATGGTCCGACTCATCCAGACACGGAATCGGGAACGTGGTCCTGTGGCAATCTGATTTACGCGTCTCCTGGCGCGCGCAGTGGCTTTCCTTGCTGATTCATGGGCTGGTTGCCGCTGTTATTTTACTCATGCCCTGGCCGTTAAGTTACACTCCGTTATGGATGGTGTTACTTTCGCTGGTGGTGTTTGATTGCGTTCGCAGCCAGCGACGCATTAATTCCCGCCAGGGGGAAATTCGCCTGTTGATGGACGGGCGTTTGCGTTGGCAAGGGCAGGAGTGGTGCATCGTCAAAGCGCCGTGGATGATTAAAAGCGGCATGATGTTGCGTTTACGTTCTGATAGCGGTAAACGTCAGCACTTGTGGCTGGCAGCCGACAGCATGGACGAAGCCGAATGGCGGGATTTACGGCGGATTTTGTTGCAACAAGAGACGCAAAGATAAAGATGACGGCAAAGGCTGTGTGCTAAGCCGTCAGTGACATCAGGCGTAATGCTCTGCCATTTCGTTGAGGATTTGCTCGCACCAGCTCTGAATACGCTCGTCGCTAAGGTCATACTGGTTAGTTTCGTCCAGCGCCAGACCCACGAACAGTTGCCCGTCAGCAATCACCGGTTTCGGGCTGGTAAATTCATATCCTTCCGTTGGCCAGTAGCCGACGAACTTCACGCCTTTGGCCGAGAGTTTGTCATGCAGCATACCGAGCGCATCGAGGAACCACTCGCCATACCCCAGTTGATCGCCAAGCCCATACAGCGCAACAATTTTACCTTCGAGGTTCAGGTCGTCGAGCTGATCCCAGACGGCTTCCCAGTCTTCCTGGATTTCGCCAAAATCCCAGGTCGGGATACCCAGAATGAGCACATCGTACTGCTCCATTAATTTCGGGGAGTCGTCCTTGAGGTTATGTAAGGTCACCAGTTCTGGGCCGATAATATCGCGGATTTTTTCCGCCGCCATTTCGGTGTAACAGGTGCTGGAACCGTAAAAAAGACCCATATTCATAACGTAAGCTTCTCGATTCTGCTGTGGCTTTTGCGGCTAGTGTATCAGAATCGCTTTAGTCACGGCACAATAAGGCATAATGGATCAAATGAGTGACCATAAGGGGCGCAAGTGAAACAGGATCTGGCACGCATCGAGCAGTTTCTTGATGCTCTGTGGCTGGAAAAAAATCTGGCTGAAAATACGTTGAACGCATACCGTCGCGATCTGTCAATGATGGTGGAGTGGTTGCATCACCGCGGGTTGACGCTGGCGACTGCGCAAAGTGACGATTTGCAGGCATTACTGGCAGAACGGCTGGAGGGGGGGTATAAAGCCACCAGCTCAGCGCGTTTGCTGAGTGCAGTGCGTCGATTGTTCCAGTATCTTTATCGCAAAAAATTTCGTGAAGATGATCCCAGTGCGCATCTCGCTTCACCGAAATTGCCCCAGCGTTTGCCAAAAGATTTAAGCGAAGCGCAGGTCGAACGATTATTACAGGCACCATTAATTGATCAGCCACTGGAGCTACGCGATAAAGCCATGCTTGAAGTGTTGTATGCTACCGGGCTGCGTGTCTCTGAACTGGTCGGGCTGACAATGAGTGATATCAGCCTGCGTCAGGGCGTAGTGCGGGTCATTGGTAAAGGCAACAAAGAGCGCCTGGTGCCGTTAGGTGAAGAGGCGGTTTACTGGCTGGAAACCTATCTGGAACACGGGCGACCGTGGTTGCTAAACGGTGTGTCAATTGATGTGTTGTTTCCCAGCCAGCGTGCGCAGCAGATGACGCGACAGACCTTCTGGCACCGCATTAAACATTATGCTGTGCTGGCGGGGATCGACAGCGAAAAGTTGTCACCGCATGTGTTGCGTCACGCCTTTGCCACTCATTTATTAAATCATGGTGCGGATTTACGCGTGGTTCAGATGCTACTGGGCCACAGCGATCTCTCCACCACGCAAATTTATACGCATGTCGCTACCGAGCGTCTGCGGCAACTTCATCAACAGCATCACCCGCGGGCGTGATGTCTGAAAAGAACGGGAAGATTTATGAAGAAAGGTTTTATGTTATTTACGTTGTTGGCGGCGTTTTCTGGTTTTGCTCAGGCTGATGACGCGGCAATTCAACAAACGTTAGCCAAAATGGGCATCAAAAGCAGTGATATTCAGCCTGCGCCCGTGGCTGGTATGAAGACAGTTCTGACTAACAGCGGTGTGTTGTACATCACCGATGACGGTAAACATATCATTCAGGGACCAATGTATGACGTTAGCGGAACGACTCCGGTCAATGTCACTAATAAGATGTTGTTAAAGCAGCTGAACGCGCTTGAAAACGAGATGATCGTTTATAAAGCGCCGCAGGAAAAACACGTCATTACCGTGTTTACTGATATTACCTGTGGTTACTGCCACAAACTGCATGAGCAAATGGCAGACTACAACGCGCTGGGGATCACCGTGCGTTATCTTGCTTTCCCTCGCCAGGGGCTGGAGAGCCAGGCTGAGCAACAAATGAAAGCCATCTGGTGTGCGAAAGATAAAAAGAAAGCGTTTGATGATGTGATGGCGGGTAAAGCTGCCACTCCGGCAAGTTGCGATATCGATATTGCCGATCATTACGCACTTGGCGTCCAGCTTGGCGTTAGTGGCACTCCGGCAATTGTGCTGAGCAATGGCACACTTGTTCCGGGTTACCAGCCGCCGAAAGAGATGAAAGAATTCCTCGACGAACACCAAAAAATGACCAGCGGTAAATAATTCGCGTGAAACAACAGATACAACTTCGTCGCCGTGAAGTCGATGAAACGGCAGACTTGCCCGCTGAATTGCCTCCCTTGCTGCGCCGTTTATATGCCAGCCGGGGAGTACGCAGTGCGCAAGAACTGGAACGTAGTGTAAAAGGTATGCTGCCCTGGCAGCAACTGAGCGGCGTCGAAAAGGCCGTTGAGATCCTTTACAACGCTTTTCGCGAAGGAACGCGGATTATGGTGGTCGGTGACTTCGACGCCGACGGTGCCACCAGCACGGCTCTAAGCGTGCTGGCGATGCGCTCGCTTGGTTGCAGCAATATCGACTATCTGGTACCAAACCGTTTCGAAGACGGTTACGGCTTAAGCCCGGAAGTGGTCGATCAGGCCCATGCCCGTGGCGCGCAGTTAATTGTCACGGTGGATAACGGCATTTCCTCCCATGCGGGGGTTGAACATGCTCGATCGTTGGGCATTCCGGTTATTGTTACCGATCACCATTTGCCGGGCGAAACATTACCCGCGGCGGAAGCGATCATTAACCCTAACTTGCGCGACTGCAATTTCCCGTCGAAATCACTGGCAGGCGTGGGTGTGGCGTTTTATTTAATGCTGGCGCTGCGCACCTTTTTGCGTGATCAGGGCTGGTTTGATGAGCGCGGCATCGCAATTCCTAACCTGGCAGAACTGCTGGATCTGGTCGCGTTGGGGACAGTGGCGGACGTCGTGCCGCTGGATGCTAATAATCGCATTCTGACCTGGCAGGGGATGAGTCGCATCCGTGCCGGAAAGTGCCGTCCAGGGATTAAAGCGCTGCTGGAAGTGGCCAACCGCGATGCACAAAAACTCGCCGCCAGCGATTTAGGTTTTGCGCTGGGGCCACGTCTCAATGCAGCCGGGAGACTGGATGATATGTCCGTTGGTGTGGCGCTGTTGCTGTGCGACAACATCGGCGAAGCGCGCGTACTGGCAAATGAACTCGATGCGCTAAACCAGACGCGAAAAGAGATCGAACAGGGAATGCAGGTTGAAGCTCTGACCCTGTGCGAGAAACTGGAGCGCAGCCGCGACACGCTACCCGGCGGGCTGGCGATGTATCACCCGGAATGGCATCAGGGCGTGGTTGGTATTCTGGCTTCGCGTATTAAAGAGCGTTTTCACCGTCCGGTTATCGCTTTTGCGCCTGCGGGTGACGGTACGCTGAAAGGTTCCGGTCGCTCCATTCAGGGGCTGCATATGCGTGATGCGCTGGAGCGATTAGACACACTCTACCCCGGCATGATGCTGAAGTTTGGCGGTCATGCGATGGCGGCAGGCCTGTCGCTGGAAGAGGATAAATTCGAACTCTTTCAGCAACGGTTTGGCGAACTGGTTACTGAGTGGCTGGACCCTTCACTATTGCAAGGCGAAGTGGTGTCAGACGGTCCGCTAAGCCCAGCCGAAATGACCATGGAAGTGGCGCAACTGCTGCGCGATGCTGGCCCGTGGGGGCAGATGTTCCCGGAGCCGCTGTTTGACGGTCATTTCCGTCTGCTGCAACAGCGGCTGGTGGGCGAGCGTCATTTGAAAGTCATGGTCGAACCGGTCGGCGGCGGTCCGCTGCTGGACGGTATTGCTTTTAATGTCGATACCGCCCTCTGGCCGGATAACGGCGTGCGCGAAGTGCAACTGGCTTACAAGCTGGATATCAACGAGTTTCGCGGCAACCGCAGCCTGCAAATTATCATCGACAATATCTGGCCAATTTAGCGTCATATTATCTATAAAAAAGAGCGTGGATTGGGTACAATCCCGCTCTTATCACCGCATTTTGACTAGCTCAATAAAAGAAATCAGACCATGTTTGAAATTAATCCGGTAAATAATCGCATTCAGGACCTCACGGAACGCTCCGACGTTCTTAGGGGGTATCTTTGACTACGACGCCAAGAAAGAGCGTCTGGAAGAAGTAAACGCCGAGCTGGAACAGCCGGATGTCTGGAACGAACCCGAACGCGCACAGGCGCTGGGTAAAGAGCGTTCCTCCCTCGAAGCCGTTGTCGACACCCTCGACCAAATGAAACAGGGGCTGGAAGATGTTTCAGGTCTGCTGGAGCTGGCTGTAGAAGCTGACGACGAAGAAACCTTTAACGAAGCCGTTGCTGAACTCGACGCCCTGGAAGAAAAACTGGCGCAGCTTGAGTTCCGTCGTATGTTCTCTGGCGAATATGATAGCGCCGACTGCTACCTCGATATTCAGGCAGGTTCTGGCGGTACGGAAGCACAGGACTGGGCGAGCATGCTTGAGCGTATGTATCTGCGCTGGGCTGAATCGCGTGGTTTCAAAACTGAAATCATCGAAGAGTCGGAAGGTGAAGTGGCGGGTATTAAATCCGTGACTATCAAAATCTCCGGCGATTACGCTTACGGCTGGCTGCGTACAGAAACCGGCGTTCACCGCCTGGTGCGTAAGAGCCCGTTTGACTCCGGCGGTCGTCGCCACACGTCGTTCAGCTCCGCGTTTGTTTACCCGGAAGTTGATGATGATATCGATATCGAAATCAATCCGGCGGATCTGCGCATCGACGTTTATCGCGCATCCGGCGCGGGTGGTCAGCACGTTAACCGTACCGAATCTGCGGTGCGTATTACTCACATCCCAACCGGGATTGTGACCCAATGCCAGAACGACCGTTCCCAGCACAAAAACAAAGACCAGGCCATGAAGCAGATGAAAGCGAAGCTTTATGAACTGGAGATGCAGAAGAAAAATGCCGAGAAACAGGCGATGGAAGATAACAAATCTGACATCGGCTGGGGCAGCCAGATTCGTTCTTATGTCCTTGATGACTCCCGCATTAAAGATCTGCGCACCGGGGTTGAAACCCGCAACACGCAGGCAGTGCTGGACGGCAGCCTGGATCAATTTATCGAAGCAAGTTTGAAAGCAGGGTTATGAGGAACCAACATGTCTGAACAACACGCACAGGGCGCTGACGCGGTAGTCGATCTTAATAATGAGCTGAAAACGCGTCGTGAGAAGCTGGCGAACCTGCGTGAGCAGGGGATTGCCTTCCCGAACGATTTCCGTCGCGATCATACCTCTGACCAATTGCACGCAGAATTCGACGGCAAAGAAAACGAAGAACTGGAAGCACTGAACATCGAAGTTGCCGTTGCTGGCCGCATGATGACCCGTCGTATTATGGGTAAAGCCTCCTTCGTTACTCTGCAGGATGTCGGTGGTCGCATTCAGCTGTATGTGGCTCGTGACGATCTGCCGGAAGGTGTTTATAACGATCAATTCAAAAAATGGGATCTCGGCGATATCCTCGGCGCGAAAGGTAAACTGTTCAAAACCAAAACTGGCGAACTGTCGATCCATTGCACCGAGCTGCGTCTGCTGACCAAAGCACTGCGTCCGCTGCCGGACAAATTCCACGGTTTGCAGGATCAGGAAGCGCGTTATCGTCAGCGTTATCTGGATCTCATCTCTAACGATGAATCCCGCAACACCTTTAAAGTGCGTTCGCAGATCCTCTCTGGCATTCGCCAGTTCATGGTGAATCGTGGCTTTATGGAAGTTGAAACGCCGATGATGCAGGTGATCCCTGGCGGTGCCGCTGCGCGTCCGTTTATCACCCACCATAACGCGCTGGATCTCGACATGTACCTGCGTATCGCGCCGGAACTGTACCTCAAGCGTCTGGTGGTTGGTGGCTTCGAGCGTGTATTCGAAATCAACCGTAACTTCCGTAACGAAGGTATCTCCGTACGTCATAACCCAGAGTTCACCATGATGGAACTCTACATGGCTTACGCGGATTACAAAGATCTGATCGAGCTGACCGAATCGCTGTTCCGTACTCTGGCACAGGATATTCTCGGTAAGACCGAAGTGACCTACGGCGACGTGACGCTGGACTTCGGTAAACCGTTCGAAAAACTGACCATGCGTGAAGCGATCAAGAAATATCGCCCGGAAACCGACATGGCGGATCTGGACAACTTCGACTCTGCGAAAGCGATTGCTGAATCTATCGGCATCCACGTTGAGAAGAGCTGGGGTCTGGGCCGTATCGTTACCGAGATCTTCGAAGAAGTGGCAGAAGCACATCTGATTCAGCCGACCTTCATTACTGAATATCCGGCAGAAGTTTCTCCGCTGGCGCGTCGTAATGACGTTAACCCGGAAATCACTGACCGCTTTGAGTTCTTCATTGGTGGTCGTGAAATCGGTAACGGCTTTAGCGAGCTGAATGACGCGGAAGATCAGGCGCAGCGCTTCCTGGATCAGGTTGCCGCGAAAGATGCAGGTGACGACGAAGCGATGTTCTACGACGAAGATTACGTCACCGCACTGGAACACGGCTTACCGCCGACAGCAGGTCTGGGAATTGGTATCGACCGTATGGTAATGCTGTTCACCAACAGCCATACCATCCGTGACGTTATTCTGTTCCCTGCGATGCGTCCGGTGAAATAAGCATTACATTATGCTCACAACCCCGGCAAATGTCGGGGTTTTTTAATTGTGCTGCGCGAAAGCAGACAACAATTTTCTTGCTTCACTATTGGCTGCCTGCATCACCATCCACGGACTGAACGCCCACGGTGTGGCATCAATACCGCGTAAAACCGCTGCTAAATCACACCATTGATAATCCATCACTTCATCATCGTTGATCTGTAACGCACTGGTCGTGCGTGCGGCAAATACCGGACATACTTCATTTTCTACAATGCCATTCGGATCGGTGGCGCGATAGCAGAAGTCAGGATAGATAGATTCAGGAGGCGTAATTTCCACGCCAAGCTCATAACGGCAACGGCGGATCACCGCGTCTTCGTTGCTTTCTCCCAGTTGTGGGTGCCCACAAACCGAGTTAGTCCACACGCCAGGCCATGCTTTTTTGCTCAGTGCGCGGCGGGTAACCAGTAACTGACCTTCGTTGTTAAATAGCCAACTTGAAAAAGCGAGATGTAAAGGTGTCTCAGAAGTGTGAGCGGCATATTTTTCCCGCGTTGCGAAAGGCTTGCCTTGCGCATCCACTAAAATGACATGTTCCCCGGTCATGAAAACTCCTGATGTGAAAAATATAGCCGACAAACTGCGCAGGTCTTGTGCTTAGTACAACAGTAGCCTGAAATTGAACAAATGGTATTAGTCATCAACACTGTATGTTGGCGAAAAATGTCTGGCAAGGTGCAAATCAGCCAGGGTATCAATATCTTGTACAATGCCACGGTCAGTAACTGGACAATCCAACACCAAACCTTTTTTACGCGCGGCGCGGACAATTTCACGACCTCCACAGTCGCCCGTCAGTTGGCTCAGTGGCGTAAAATATTCACCAGCAAATCCGACCGGATGCCCGGCTTGTTGCTGCCAGAAAGGCACCACGATCGGTTTATTCTCCAGTTCCTGGGCTACCTGTCGCAGTGTAGCAGAACGGATAAGGGGTAAATCAGCGGGCAGAATTAACCATCCCCCGGCGTTAGCCGTGGCTTTCACACCCAATGCAATAGATTCGCCTATACCCGCAGTACCGCCAGCTGGCCGTACAACATAGCAGCCCAGCCCGGAAGCTTTTACTGTCGTCAGCACATGCCCGAGCACGGTCTGATGATGAAGGAGAGTATCGAGTTTGTGTGTCTTTGCGCCGGAAGCGATAAACCGTCTTCCAGCCCCCGCAGCCAGGACAATGACTACCAGAGCAACGCTCATACTTCGTTCCCCTGCTGGTGGCGTACAGCCGCCACGTCTGCCAGCACTGAAAGCGCCAGTGAATATGCATCACGGGCTTTTGGGAAGATACCAATTGGTGCTTTTATCCGTGCAATTTCCTTTTCACTCCAGCCCTTGTTTTGCAAACGTTGGACACGTTTAAGATGTGTACGTTGACTGCCCATGGCGCCAATATAGAAAGGCTTTGCGGCCAGTGCTACCTCCAGCACTGGCTGTTCAATATCCAGGTCGTGCAATAACAAAATCACCGCAGTATCGGTATCGACTAACGTTGCCAACTGGGGAGTAAAAGTATCACTGGTTTGTACATCATATCCCGCCGTCTTCGCGATACTGGCGGTAGCCTGTGCTTCAACCGAATGACCGAAAATGACGACCCGCGTAGCGGGGCGATAACCTATTGCGATGAAATCTTCCTGCCTGGAGCTTTGTGGTGCGTGGGCAAGAAACTGCAACGATTGATCTGCAGACGAGTAGCGCAGCCCGGCTGGTTGACGTTGAGTTAATTGATTAAGTACTGCCAGCAAAGGTGTTACTGATTTAAGGCAGTGAACTGCCAGGGTAATACCGCCGCCGCAAGGCAGTACGATATCGAACCAGGGAGAACCTACTCCGTAAATAACCTTGCGGTCAACACCACAGGCGAGCGCTTCCAGTGCTTCATAAGCGGCAGCCGCTTCCACGCAGCCGCCGGAGACAAAGCCGCAGTACGCGCCATCTTCACGTACCGCCATCTGCGCGCCGGGGCGCCTTGCTGCCCCGCCACGAACTTCCACAAGCGTAACCAGTGCTGCAGCCATACCCGCCGTTAACGCCTCGGCAGCAAAACGTAAAACCCTCTGACGGTCATCGGTTAGCAGTGCCTGCTTTGGCGTGGCTAAAATGTGATTGTGAGTGACCTTTTGCAACATGGTTTAACCTCACAAGCGATCAGGAAGGGCGCACAGGAGTTTATCTGGCGTAATGGGGTAATCTCGTCGGCGTACACCGGTGGCGTTATAAATCGCGTTGGCAATTGCCGCGCTGACGCCGCAAAGCCCCAGTTCTCCTACCCCTTTGGCTTTCACAGGCGATGAGACGGGATCTGTATCATCCAGGAAGATCACTTCCTGAAGGGGGATGTCAGCATGTACCGGGATCTCATAGCTCGCCATATCATGATTAACGAAATAACCCTGGCGAGTATCAACCAACAACTCCTCCATTAATGCCGCACCCAGGCCCATGGTCATAGCACCAATCACCTGGCTACGTGCTGTTTTGGGGTTAAGAATTCGCCCGGCAGCACATACTGCCAACATTCGTCGTACACGAATCTCACCGGTCATCCGGTGTACAGCAACTTCAATAAAATGCCCGGCAAAAGTGGATTGCTGGAACTGTTCATCCAGATCGCCAAATTCAATCTGATCCTGCGCGCTGATTCTGCCGTTGTTGAGTGCATCCGTTAAACGCGCATGACGCTCACCACAATGCACCTTCTCGCCGGTAAACTCCGTATCGTCGGGCGCAAATCCCAGCTTTTTAGCAATGGCTTCACGTAGTTTGACGCAGGCAGCATAAACGCCCGATGTCGATGTGTTGGCTCCCCATTGTCCGCCCGAACCACCGGATATCGGAAAACTGGAATCACCAAGGTGCACATTCACTTTTTCCAGTGGCAGCCCCAACATTTCGGCGGCAGTCTGGGCAATGATGGTGTAACTGCCCGTACCGATATCCGTCATATCGGTTTCAACCGTAAGCGTACCGTCCAACTCCAGATGCACACGTGCCCCGGAAGGGGTCAGCAAATTATTGCGAAAACCAGCCGCCATTCCCATTCCTGTCAGCCATTCACCTTCTTTGTTTTGTCCTGGTCTGGCGTTGCGTTTGCTCCAGCCAAAACGGTCTGCACCCGTGCGCAGGCATTCAACCAATTGACGACGCGAGAAGGGGCGATTCGGGTTAGCGGGATCAACTTGTGTGTCGTTAAGTATGCGGAACTCTACAGGATCGAGGCCCGCTTTTTCCGCAATTTCATCGATAGCGATCTCCAGAGCCATCAATCCCGGCGTTTCGCCGGGGGCACGCATGGCATTGCCCTCAGGAAGATCGAGTTTTGCCAGTCGCAATCCGGTATGACGATGAGCTCCTGCATACAGAAGTTCACTTTGTTGAACGGCGATTTCTGGAGTGCCGCCGGGCAGATTGCCGGAATAACTTTTATGCGAAATTGCGCAAATACGTCCTTCAATATCGGTGCCAAGACGAATACGCTGAATGGTTGCCGGGCGATGGGTGGTGTTATTTGCTATGACAGGGCGAGGGAGCATCACTTTCACCGGACGCTGGATCATTCTTGCGCCAATCGCTGCCAGTAGGGCATCACTGCGCAGAAACAGTTTTCCGCCAAAACCGCCGCCGATCCACGGCGATAACACGCGGATCTTTTCCTTTGGTATTTTTAGCGTTTTCGCCAGATCGCTACGACACCAGTCGATCATCTGATTGGAAGTGCGGATCGTTAGTTGATCGCCATGCCAGAAAGCTAATGATGCATGGGGTTCCATTGCCATATGGCTTTGATCCGGCGTGGTGTAGGTTGCATCAAGGGTTATCGCAGCACCTGCAAAGGCACTGGCGAAGTCACCCGTTGTTTTATCTTCTTCATATTCGGGGGGCGCAGTGGCATTGGGTATGGCTGCGGCAAGATCATACTCACCAGCTTGCTGTTCATATTGCACCTGAACCAGAGAAGCAGCAGCTCGCGCCTGTTCAAACGTTTCAGCCACTACCAGCGCAATAGCCTGATGGTAGTGTTCAATTTCCGGGCCACCGAGCAGTGTAGCTGTGTTTTGTTCTCCTTTACCGAGTGGCCCGGCATTTTGTGCCGTAACTACCGCCAGCACACCAGGTGCGTTGTCCGCATTGTGTGTGTCGAGTGATGTAATCCGACCTTTGGCGATAGCTGAGGTCACAATGTAGCCATACGCAACTTTTGTGGCTTCATCATGCCATTCCCAGGCGTACGGAGCAGTACCAGTGACTTTACGTTTACCATCAATGCGGTCATGAGGATGACCGACAACCAGGAGCCGATCAACAGGGTTTTGACCTGCTGGTTTATCAAATTTCATCGTGTTACTCCCGCTTGCGTTAATACTGAGGCGAGTGTGCGCTTCGCCAGAATGAGCTTGTATTCATTTTCTGCAGTCGGGTGGGCAGTAGCGAACAGTTGTTCATAAACCGCCTTTGTACCCAGGGGAATGCGTTTATCTGCTTCATTCATACGCCAGGGTTTGTGTGCTACGCCCCCTAAGGCAACGCGACCGTTTCCATCGGGCTGAATAATGGCGGCCACAGATACCAGTGCAAAGGCATAAGAGGCGCGATCACGGATTTTGCGATAAACATGTGTGCCGACAATGGGCGGGGGCAAAGTGACGGCGACGATCAATTCCCCTGCGGTTAATACCGTTTCACGCTGAGGTGAGTCGCCGGGAGAGCAATAAAAATCGCTAAGTGGAATGTGCCGTTCGCTGCCATCCGGGGTCACGGTTTCTACAACCGCATCGAGCAATTGCATGGCTACGGCCATATCGCTGGGATGTGTGGCAATACAGGCGTCGCTGGTGCCGACCACTGCCAGTTGGCGGTTTTTGCCATGCAGTGCGGCGCAACCACTTCCAGGCTGGCGTTTATTACACGGCTGATTAGTGTCATAAAAATAGGGGCAACGCGTACGCTGGAGTAAATTTCCGGCGGTGCTTGCCTGGTTACGCAGTTGCGCCGACGCTCCTGCCAGTAATGCCCGTGAGAGCACGGCGTAATCCCGGCGAATACGTTCATCTGCCGCCAGATCAGCATTACGCACCAGAGCGCCAATACGCAGCCCACCAGCCGTAGTGGGCTCAATGTGATTCATGCCCAGGTGATTGACATCAATAAGATGTGTCGGGGTTTCAATCTCCAGTTTCATCAAATCAAGAAGATTGGTTCCACCAGCAATAAATTTCGCCCCAGGTGTACGTTGTGCGCTGGCGGCGGCTTCGGCGGGAGTGTTTGCGCGTTCAAACGTAAAAGCTTTCATGATTTTTTACTCCTGGCGACATCCTCAATTGCAGCAAGAATGTTGGAGTAAGCACCGCAGCGGCACAGATTGCCGCTCATGCGTTCGCGTATTTCGTCAGCGGTTTGTTCTGGTGGCGTCAGCAAATTTTCCGTTACGTGGCTGGGGATCCCGGCATCAAGCTCTTCCAGCATGGCGACTGCCGAACAAATTTGTCCGGGGGTACAGTAACCACATTGAAAACCGTCATGTTTGATAAAGGCCGCTTGCATTAAATGCAGGTTTTCTGGCGTACCGAGTCCTTCAATGGTAATGACATCAGCATCCTGATTCATAATTGCCAGCGTCAGGCAGGCATTGACACGTCGGCCATTGACGATAACGGTACACGCGCCACACTGCCCGTGATCACATCCTTTTTTCGTTCCCGTCAGTTGCAGATTTTCACGTAAAACATCCAACAATGTGGTGCGGCTATCAACCTTAAGCTGGTGGTATTTGCCGTTGATATTCAGTGTTAAAGGTAAGTATTGGGGGGGAGGGGGTACACTAAGATCGTG
The DNA here is from genome assembly GCF_000026225.1 of Escherichia fergusonii ATCC 35469. Taxonomy (NCBI): domain Bacteria; kingdom Pseudomonadati; phylum Pseudomonadota; class Gammaproteobacteria; order Enterobacterales; family Enterobacteriaceae; genus Escherichia; species Escherichia fergusonii. The sequence goes on along the minus strand of NC_011740.1, from coordinate 2,886,338 downwards.
ATGGCCCAGGGTGTTGCCTGGACGGTTCTCTTCAGCATTGTTGCCAGGGGTGCTCATGCCAGGCCTCCGCATAATAAGTTGATTTAAGAATGGTGTTATATCCGCGCCGCGCTCGTTTTTTGAACATTAAGCATAGTTGGCACGGGTATGGGATGATTCTTAAATCTTTGCATCTGGCCTAAAAAGCGGGAATTAATCAGCGAGTCTGATGACCACGAAACAGGTTATAGCCCAGTTCCTGAGCAACGGCTGCCACCATTTTTTGCCCACGAACGCTATTGCCAGCGTCATCCAGGGGCGGGGCAAAGGCCGCAATTCCCATTACTCCGGGGACGACAGCCAGAATACCGCCGCCGACACCGCTTTTTGCAGGTAATCCAACGGTATAAGCCCAGTCGCCAGAGCTGCCATACATTCCTTCCATCATCATCTCCGCCAGAATAAAAGGCACATTTTCCTCTTTCACTACCCGTTGTTTGCTCAGGGGATTGACTCCTCCGGCAGCAAAGGTTGCCCCAATGGTTGCCAGTTCAATGGTATTAATAAGCGTTGAACACTGGCGGGTGTAAACGTCGCAGGCTTCCATGGGATCGCAGTAAAGTGTGTTAGCGGAATACAGCAGCCAGGCAATTGCGCGGTTATGGAAATTAGTTGTTTGTTCCGATTGATTCACTTCGTCAGACAGTGCCACTGGTGCTCCGGTAAGTTGCTGCTGCATATGAAGAATGCGTGACCAACGGTTTTCACGATCCCGCGCATTCACCAGGCTGACGGTAGACATAGCGCCGGCATTGACCAATGGTGACAGCGGCTTACCCTGATGCAGTTCCAGAGCAATAACCGAGTTAAACGGTAAGCCAGTTGGATCGGCACCAATCTTGTTATGCACTTCTTCCGGGCCGACATCTTCCAATGCCAGTGCAAGGGTGCAGATTTTAGAAATGGATTCCAGAGCGAAACGATATTCGGTGTCTCCCTGCGTAATGATGTCGCCGTCAGCGGTAACAATGGCTAATGCCGAGAGATTTGCCGGAACACTGGCAAGATAAGGAATATAGCTGGCGTTTGTGCCGCCTTGTAGTGTTGAATATTGTTGCCATGCTTTTTTGACTGCTTGTTGTAATTTGTCATGTTCAGTAGCCATTAATTTTCTCCTTTCTAATAAAAGGCAGCTTTTTATCTGGATGTGAATAATTGGATGTAAATATATAGCCTGTACGAAAGGACCGTTTTATTTCAGGCTATGTTTAAGCAGATAATAATTACTGAAAATAAAATACAGGAATGTTCAGATTGATTACCAATCTGAACATTCTGCTTTCAGGAAATTAATTGTCACTATCAGGTATGTTTAAAGCTATTTTGCTGCGCAATGCCCTGTAATTTCGGATGATCGCTGAGATATTTCAGAGAAGCTTTATAGTCTTCCAGCAGTAATTCAGCGAAGTCCATTTCGAAGCCACGGCGGCACATAATACGCATTACTACGATATCAGTGGCTTCACCGCCAAGGGTAAAGGCCGGAACTTGCCAGCCACGCAAGCGCAGACGTTCAGAGAGGTCATACAGGGTGTAACCTGGATCTTCCCCATCTTTCAGTTTGAAGCACACCGCAGGAATACCTTCGTCCGGGCGACCGGTACAAATAAATTCATACGGCCCTAACCGTGCGATTTCCCGTGCCAGATAAGCCGCCACCTGATAAGAGGCATTCTGAACTTTGGTATAGCCTTCACGACCCAGGCGCAGGAACTCGTAATACTGAGCAATAACCTGGCCTGCCGGGCGGGAGAAGTTGATGGCGAAAGTACCGATTTGACCACCGAGATAGTCAACGTTGAAGATCAGTTCTTTCGGCAATGCTTCTTCATCACGCCAGATAACCCAGCCGCAGCCCAGCGGAGCAAGGCCGAATTTGTGACCAGAAGCGCTGATTGATTTCACACGCGGCAGGCGGAAGTCCCAGACGATATCCGGGGCAACAAACGGAGCCAGGAAGCCACCACTGGCGGCATCAATATGCATATCAATGTCGATACCGGTATCTGCCTGGAATTTGTCCAGTGCATCGTGCAGTGGCTGCGGGAACTCATAGTTACCGGTGTAAGTCACACCAAAGGTCGGCACCACACCGATGGTGTTTTCGTCGCACGCTTCAATCATGCGTTGTGGATCCATAAACAACTGGCCGTGGCGCATAGGAATTTCGCGTAATTCGACATCCCAGTAACGGGCGAATTTGTGCCAGCAAATCTGTACCGGGCCGCAGACCAGGTTTGGTTTATCGGTTGGTTTTCCGGCGGCTTCCATACGTTTACGCCAGCGCCATTTCATTGCCATCCCGCCCAGCATACAGGCTTCGGAAGAACCGATGGTGTTAGTACCAACTGCCTGGCCATTTTTAGGTTTTGGCGCATTCCACAGGTCGGCAACCATGTTGACGCAACGCAGGTCGATAGCGGCTGATTGTGGGTATTCTTCTTTATCGATCCAGTTTTTATTGATCGATAAGTCCATCAGTTTATGAACATTTTCGTCATCCCAGGTCTGGCAAAATGTTGCAAGGTTTTGACGGGCATTACCGTCGAGAAATAATTCGTCGCTGATAATCTGATAGGCAATATCGTCGCGTATTTCATGCAGCGGGAAATGTTTTGATTCCGCTACGGTCGAAATGGCTTTAGCGCCGAAACGAGAATCGAGTAGTTCGGAGCGAAAATCTGTTAACAGCTTCTGAGCCATTTTAAACTCCTTGATATGTTTTTGGGTGCCTGAAAAAAGTAGGATTTATCTCAGGTTGGATCAAGGTTATGGCGAATAACTAAATCCTAAGCATATTAAGGTATTATATTTAGGTAAGTAAGGTGGTCCATTTTTACTATTATGGGAAGCTTTAATTGCTATTTCCAACGGAAAATAATGTTCGCACGTATCATTTAATTTGTATCAAAATAATTTTTATTATCCAGACACATCCAGTCGCATAAATTTTTAAGCATTGTCATGCAGCGCTCAATTTGCGCAATACTGACATATTCATCTGCTTTATGCCCTTGTGCCATGCTTCCAGGCCCACAGATGAGCGTTGGCACACCCGCTTCACTAAACAATCCTCCTTCTGTGCCAAAGGCTACGGTTGAGAAACATGTACTGTCACACCATTGCGCCAGTGCTCTGGCAAAACTGCTTTGCGGATCGCTCAGCAAACCAGGGTAATGGCTAAGTTGCTGAAAACGAATCTCGGAACTTTTGGCAACCTTACGCATTGACGGAAGTAACTGGCTTTCGGCCCAGGCCGCCAGGGCTTCGGTGACATCTTGCGGACGCGTTCCGGGCAGATAGCGAATCTCAAAATCAAACCAACAACTTTGCGGCACGATATTCAGGGCAGTACCGCCAGCAATAACGCCAACCTGTATTGTTGCACCGCAAGGAGTAAAACGAGGATCTTGCCTGCGAGAAAAGACACTGCCCAGTTCATCAAGATGGCTGATCAGTTGGGCAGCATAACTGATTGCGTTAACACCCTCTGGTGCATGGGCAGAGTGGCAAGCGTGACCGTTCACACGGCAGCGCATTGCCAACTTACCTTTATGTCCAAAAACCGGCTGCATTTCAGTTGGCTCACCGATAATGCATAGTGCAGGTTTTTCTGCGGATGCTCCGATATGCTCCACGAGGCTGCGCACTCCCAGGCAACCCACTTCTTCGTCATACGAAAATGCCAGGTGAAGTGGCATACGCAATGGCGCAACGAGAAAGGTTTCCAGTGATGCCAGTACACAGGCAATAAACCCTTTCATATCTGCACTACCGCGTCCGTAAAAACGCCCATCACGTTCCGTTAAGGCAAAGGGCGGTACTGTCCATGACTGTCCATCTATTGGCACTACGTCGGTGTGGCCTGAAAGCATGACGCCTCCGCCTCCTGCCGGTCCAATCCGCGCATACAGATTTGCTTTACACCCCGTATCATCATAAAAGAGTTGCGAGGTCACACCACGAGCATCGAGGAAATCTCGAATCATCATTATCATTGCCAGGTTTGATTCCCGGCTGGTGGTGTCAAAAGCCAGCAACTGCGCGAGTAACTCCTGTACTGAGTTATTCATCGCCCGGTACGCCATAGCCAGGAGCATCACGTGGGTCCAGTGCTCTGGTAATGTACGCCTCCATTTGTGGTTCATAAGCCTGCCATAGCGCTTGCAAGCTGGCCACAGGATCAGCATCAGCCCAGTCGATGCGCAGATCAACAACTGGCCAGATATAATCATCCACGACTTTTACGGCCGCAGAATGTTCCGGGCCAGCTTCGCCTCCCTGATCAATTCCTGCCCGGAGCGCCGCAAGTAAACGGCTGGTCAGTTCACCAGTCGCATTCTCAAAAGCGGTAATCATGGCGGTGATGACTTGCTGGCTGGCGAGCATATTCCCCGCAGCCACACAGTTTTCGCCCTGTTGAACATGCCATATTCCTAATGTTTGTTCGCCGCTAAAAATCGCGCTTATGCCATCAGCACTCATGACTGCCACCTGACGATATTCACTAAAACGATCTTCTCCCAGTGCTCGTTTCAACGCCTGTTCTGCTGTTAACCCTGACTCCAGACCGGCAAGAATTTGTGGCCCTAAGGCTGGCAATGTAATGTTTTGACTGGCAACTGCGCCGATGCCTGCCTGTAACCATGGGCAACGTGCGCCGACCGCAATGCTTGAAGAGCTGATTGCTATACCTAATTGCCCGGATTCCGGGCATAAAGCCGTAATCGAGAGCGTCATAAAAGCACCTTCTTATTCCAGTCTTCAGGAATAACGGCTGTTACGTCAATTTCCATTAACCATTGTGGTTGGGCCAGCGCCGAGACCACCAGGCCAGTCGAGACAGGAAATACGCCTTTTAACCATTTACCGACCTCCTGATACACCGGTTCACGATAACGGGGATCGATGAGATAAGTGGTGGTTTTTACAATGTGTGAAAGATCACTTCCTGCTTCTTCCAGCAGCATTTTTACATTTTTCATCGCCTGTTCTGCCTGCGCACGGGCATCACCTGGCCCAACCAGATTGCCCGCAAAATCCGTACCTACCTGACCGCGCAAATAAACGGTATTGCCTGCCCGCACCGCCTGACACAGGTCATTGTTCAGTGTCTGATTAGGGTAAGTTTCTTTGGTGTTGAACATCCGAATACGTGTATGTGTTGGCATAGTATTTATCCTTATTAATGAGAGGGATGGTAGGCCTGGTACTGACGCTGGATAGCAATGTGATCGGCAATATATTTCGCGTCATGCCACACGCCCCAGATAAAAGAGGAGCCACGGCGGGAAAGCCAGGGAAGCCCCAGAAAATAGATACCAGGTTCGCTGGAAATTCCACGCTGGTGGCATGGCTGGTTGTGTTCATCAAAAGCATTTACTTTCAGCCAACGGTAGTCGGTGGCATAACCCGTTGCCCAGATAACAGAGGTGATTCCGGCATTAGCCAGATCCAGCTCGTGCAAAGGGTGAGTCAGGCATTGCGGATCTGGCAGGAAATAACGGGCTTCTGGTTCTTCAGGTAATTTAAGACCATTGCGGGTAATGTAGGCATCTGCAGCGTCCAGCAACTCCAGGTAGGACTCATCACCCCGACGAATGTTTTCCTGAAGATCATCACCGAAGAGCGCTTTACCGTGGTTTAATTCCAGGGTTTGCCCCACCAGTGTGATGCCACGATGTGCCAGTTGGCGGAAATCAACAGTATGACCGCCACGGGCACCGCTCACGGCGATGGTGACATGCTCTTTCCCGGGTTGTTTGACGGAGGCTTCCCAAAGGCCCAACACCCCCAGCCACCAACAGAAATCACGCTGACGATAACGACGAGGAGGGCGATCATGTGCGCCAACCGATAACCAGACCTTTTTGCCTGCGCGCTGTAATTCATCAGCAATTTGCACCCCGGAAGATCCGGCACCGATGACCAGTACGCCTCCTGCGGGTAATTGTTGTGGGCGGAAGTAATGGGCAGAGTGTATCTGGTGAAGATCACTATTTTGTTGGGCAATCGCGGGAATAACGGGTTTTTGAAATGGTCCGGTGGCAGCAATAATTCGTTGGGTTTCAATAACACCCTTAGAGGTTTCGACGCGAAAACCTGGACGTCCGTCTAAAGCTTGTGCATGTAATACTTCAACACCTGTACGAATGGGCGCGTTGAAGGTTTTAGCCCAGCTTTCGAAATAGTCGGCAACCTGATCTTTTGCTACGAAGCTGTCGCCATCACAGTCAGGAAACGACATATTCGGGAATCTGTCATGCCATGCCGGGCCATTAGCTACCAGCGAGTCCCAGCGTCCACTGCGCCAGGCTTCAGCAATCCGTTGTTTTTCAAGTACCAGATGAGGAATGTCAAGATTCGTGAGATGTTCACTCATCGCCACACCTGCCTGTCCCGCACCAACCACTAATGTATCTGTAACGGTTATTTGCTCTGTCATTATTGTTATCCTTTCGCACGGTGAACCGGCGTATTTACCGGAATTGACTAAGCTCAGATTAAATAACAACGCGCAGTGGGTAAATTATTATAAAACGTTCTTGAGTATATAAAATTACGAGGCTTAATAATGTAATCCTGGCGGCATTAATTCACGGTTACGGCAGTAATCCATAAATAATTGCGTCGGTCGGGTAGGTTCATTATTTGCAAGGTGTGCCATTATTAATGTTGATGCAGGCATTTCATCTTCTATATCGAGTTGTACAAGACGCTCACCATCATAGGTTATATCGCTGCAGGGGCGGGTAACTAATACTGAAAATCCTAACCCTTGTCCAACCATACAACGTACCATTTCAATAGAAGGTGAACTGTAAGCAATATGAGGGTGATAACCTTTTTCTTTGAAAATAGCGACAAAATAATTTTTGCTCGGCACGGCATCAAGCAAGATCATGGGTTCCTTGCTCAGTTCCTGCAGTGTCACGCTCTTTTTTCGTGCCAAAGGATGTGATGCGGGCAATAATGCATAAGGCTGGTGCGGTGCGTTAAGTAATTCTTTATGGATGGTATGACCCAGCTCCAGATCATACAACAAAGCCAGATCAAATCGCCCACGATGTAAACCGTGCATTAATTCATGTTGCTCACCATCATAAAGTTGCAGAGTAATTTCAGGATAAAGTTTTTTGAATCCTGCAACCAGTTTCGGCATATATAACGGGGCTACCGATTCAAAACAACCTATTGAAATTGTTCCTGAAATCATGTCCTTATCGGCACGTGAGTTTTGCTCGAACTCCCAGGATAAGCGCAAGAGCTCTTTCGCCTTTTCATAGAAACGTCTGCCACCTGATGTTAACGATACACCTTGCGCATGGTGGCGAATAAAGAGTTGTTGATCAAAGGTGCTTTCGAGATTTTTAATCGCAATAGAAATTGAAGGTTGGGCAATGTGTAACTGACGTGAAGCTTCAGCAATACTTTCTGTTTCGACGACGGTGACAAAATATTTAAGTTGTTTAAGGGTAAATCGGTTCATAGGCTACCTGTCAGTTATCCTGTTAGATATAAAATATATGTAGCAAGAGTCGTGCCATAAACATTTTCAGATAAATTAACCGTTTTTTAATAAATGGCGAGCATTCTGCACCGCTTTGAATCATGCTGCACCCTTGTGGAATTTTATTTGCCCCAATGTTGTGCAAATTCATTTTTGTTCATTTGAGAAGTGTTAAACATGATTTTTTATGTTTGCGAAGTTGTATAGTTTTTTTAATCCTAAAGGCCAGAAATTTTCTAATTGCCAGCACAAGAAAATTATAAGCATAGTATCACGGCAAGACGAACGAGGGTTCACTGGTTTGCAATAACAAGTAAGCCCCGACTTCCGTTAATTATGATGAGTGGAATAGCCCATGACGTTTGACTGGAACTATATGTTAAGTCTACTCAGTAATCATGATTTCTGGCAGGCCACCTGGACTGTCATTAAATTAAGTTTGCTGACCTGGTTTTTCAGCATTGTGCTGGGCTTTATTCTTGCACTGGCAAAGCAATCGCCACGTAAGTTATTCAATACGCCGGCACGAATCTATATTTGGTTATTTCGCAGTATTCCGTTACTGGTATTGCTGATTTTTGTATATAACTTACCGCAGGCAATGCCCTCTCTGGCATCGATATTAAATGATCCTTTCCGCGCCGGATTAATTGCTATGGTACTTTGCGAGGCAGCATATATTGCGGAAATTCATCGTGGGGGATTGTTGTCTATTCCAAAAGGGCAAAGTGAAGCTGCCAGAGCGCTGGGTATGCGCTACGCCGGAACACAGTGGCGGGTGGTTATCCCTCAGGCATTACGCGTCGCGCTACCCGCACTGGCAAATGAATATATCGCCATTGTGAAACTCAGTTCTTTAGTTTCAGTGATTTCGCTCACCGAGATTTTAATGGTCGGACAGCGTCTCTATTCGCAAAACTTTCTTGTTATGGAAACCATGGCTGCCGTGGCGTTCTATTACGTATTTATCGTGACGGTATTTGATTTCCTACTGAAACGTCTGGAGAAATATCTTGATGTGACTCAGCGCAATACTTCTCGTCCGGTAGATGCCGAAATGCGCCAGCTGGCAGTTGCCGGGCAACCAACGACAGCACGCCATTTTTCAGACCAGGCGGCACCTGCATTGCAGGCATCCAGACTGCACAAAGCATATAACAATGTCGAAGTGTTGGGGGCCGTTAGCCTGAGGATTCAACCGGGGGAGGTGGTATCAGTCATCGGACCATCCGGTTCCGGTAAAACCACACTGATTCGCCTGCTCAATGGGCTTGAGCAGATCGACAATGGCGAAATTAAAATCAATGGTCAGCCATTTATTCATCTCAATCGTCAGGGGCAGCAAAAACCACGTTTTACTGAAAATGCTCAACATCGCATGAATATTGGCATGGTCTTTCAGAGTTTCAATCTGTTTCCTCACCTTACTGTACTTGGCAATTTGCTACTGGCTCCGCGATACCACCGGCTGGCAAGTGAAGTAGAACTCAAACAACAAGCCTGTGAGTTGTTGCATAAGGTCGGCATGTTGGACCACGCCTGGAAGTATCCGCATCAGCTTTCTGGTGGGCAGCAACAACGCGTGGCGATCGCCCGGGCGTTAATGATGCGACCGCAAATCATGTTGTTCGATGAACCCACTTCAGCCCTTGATCCTGAGAAGGTGAATGAAGTGCTGCAGGTAATTGAATCACTGGCGCAAGAAGGTATCACCATGGTGATCGTGACCCATGAGATGAATTTTGCCTTCAAAGTTTCAGACCGAATTGTCTTTATGGAAAAAGGACGTGTGGTGTGTGACGACACGCCGCAAGCAATGCGTGAAGGGCATCATCCGCGTGTTGATGCCTTCCTGAAAGATGTCTCTCTGGCTTAACCCTCTGACTGAAAGGAAAAATCATGATCGCACAATGGCAAATTGAGCAGTTTCACCAACAGGGATTTCTGGTCGTCGAAGATGTTCTTACGACAGAAGAGATTACAGCATTGCAGGTTGACTTTGATGGTTGGGTAGAACAAAGCCGCCAGCACCAACAACCATGGGGAGAAACGCTGGATGGCCGTCCGCGGTTTGATCTCGAAGATGATCACTCAGCGGCACATCCCTCATTACGGCGTGTAACATCGCCTACTGAGATTTCTTCTGTTTATCAACATGCTGCTTTGCATTCCAGAATGGCGACCATCGCCGGGCAATTGATTGGCGGCAGCGGTACGCGTTTTCATCACAGCAAAATTAATTCTAAATTGCCGCACACCGCCACGAAGGTGAAATGGCATCAGGATTTTCTTTTCACCCCGCACAGTAATGACGACATCATTACCGCGCTGTTAATGGTAAGTGAAGTGACACCAGAAAATGGGCCGCTGAATGTGGTGCCTGGAAGTCATCAGGGGCCACTATATTCTCACTGGCAGAACGAACGTTTTACCGGAGCGGTAGAGCAACAGATAGAACACGCCCATTGCCAACAACCAACGGCCTGTTATGGCCCACCCGGATCAGTATGTTTTATGCATACCCGTCTGTTACATGCCTCCAGTCCTAATGAAACTGATATGCCGCGCACACTGTTTATTGCGGTATACGCCGCCGAAGACGCTTTGCCTTTTGGTGACAATCCGTTGCCAAGTATTCATGCCGGGCAAATTGTCGCCGGGGAAGAGAGTGGATTAATCCGTAGTAGTGATAACCAGTTCCGCTTACCGCAAAAGCCACGCGGTGCATCCTTTTTCGTTCAGCAAGCCGGAAACGATTTTGCCAACATCTGATTGATCTGTTCTCTGGAGATATTATGAAAAAGTTCAATACCTTACTTAATACCGTCCCGTTGTTATATGCCAGTGTTGTGCTGGCATCTTTTAATGCCAATGCTTTCCAACAGCCGGAGAAGATTATTGCCGGATCAGATATGACCTTTTATCCCTATGAATATATGGAAAACAATCAACCAGCCGGATTTGATATTGAGTTTCTTGCCGGACTGGCGAAGGTAATGGGGCGTGACGCGGTAAATATTGACACTCGCTTCCCGAATTTAATCCCAGGATTGCAGGGCGAGCGTTTTGATATCACCAACTCTTCAATGTATATCACGGCGGAACGGCTGAAAGTCATTGATATGGTGCCTTACCTGAAAAGTGGTGAATCAATCCTCGTGCTGAAAGGTAGTGAATATCAACCAAAAAAACCGGAAGACTTTTGCGGACACAAAATTGGTTCGATGGGAGCGACTTCCTGGTTGGCACAACTACAGAAGCTTTCAGCTGATTACTGCGTAAAAAACGGACTTGAACCCATTGTCCTTAGTGAATATGCCACTGATCCGCAGACGACTCAGGCGCTACTTTCCCGAGCTGTAGAAGCGCAGATCACTGATGCGGCGGTAGCAAAAGGGGTGATCGATAAATTGGGCGATCGTGTGGTTATTTCTTCCGATACTCTGATATATCCAGTGCTTAATGGCTTTGGTGTCAAAAAAGGCAACAGCGTAGTGAAAAACGCGCTGGAAGAGGGGCTAAAAAAATATAGCGCCACGCCGGAATATGCCGCTTTGCTGAAGAAATATAACTTCACCCCGCCAACTGCGGAAGATCTCAACACTCTGATGCCAAAAGCGGAATAAATGAATGGGAATATCAATTGAAGAGCAGATCCGTGTCGATCTGGCCGTAACCTTCCGCATAATTGCCCATCTTGGGATGCACGAAGCTGTCGCTAATCATTTCAGCGCGGCAATTTCTGACGACGGAAAGACGTTTCTGCTGAATCCTAAGTGGAAACATTTTTCCCGGATTCGTGCCAGCGACTTGCTGTTGTTAGATGCTGATGATGAAGCTAATGCCCACCGTGAAGATGTCGATGCCACGGCATGGGCGATTCATGGGCAGATTCATCAACGTCTGCCAGCAGCACGTGTCGTGCTGCATCTTCATCCGGTCTATACCACCAGCGTTGCGTGTCTGGAGACACCGCATATTCCTGCAATCGATCAAAATACGGCACGTTATTTTAATCGTATGGCAATAGATACCTTATATGGTGGAATGGCAGACACAACGGCAGAAGGTGCCCGACTGGCAGGATTACTGGGAGAAAAACGGCGCTTGCTGATGGGTAACCACGGCGTGTTAGTTACTGGTATTTCAGTAGGGGAAGCATTTGATGATATCTGGACGCTTGAGCGTGCTTGTCAGATATTTGTTACTGCTATGTCCTGTGGACAGCCACTGAAAATCCTGCCGGATGAAGTCGCAGAAAAAACGGCCCGTGACTGGGAGAAGATCGTTGATTTTTCCCGTCAGCATTTTGCTGAAATGAAGCAACTGATGATTGAAGCAGATCCGTCAGTGCTTGATTAACATGTTATGTCAGATGCAAGAGATTGGGCATCTTGCGGATGGCTGCTATCATAAAGCGACTTGAAATATCGTGAGGATTCGCTTTGAGCGCAGGACGCTTGAATAAAAATAGCCTCGGAATTGCGCTGCTGTTGTCTATGGGGCTACTGCTGGCGGGCTGTTCCAGCAAACCGTCATCCGATTCGGGAAGCTATTCTGGTACCGTTTACACTGTGAAGCGGGGAGATACGTTGTATCGTATTTCACGCGCTACTGGCACCAGCGTAAAAGAACTCGCTCGTCTGAACGGCATTTCACCGCCTTATACTATTGAGGTTGGGCAAAAACTGAAAGTGAGCAGTGGGTCGAAAAGCAGCAAAACTGCCAGTAAATCTGGCAAAAAATCGACCAGCAAAACTGCAGCGGTCAGACCATCTTCTTCCGTTCCGCAATCTTCCTGGCCACCTGTTGGTCAACGCTGTTGGCGGTGGCCAGCCAGTGGGAAGGTGATTTTGCCATACTCAATGGCGGATGGCGGAAATAAAGGCATCGACATCGCCGCGGCCCGAGGTACACCGGTTTATGCTGCCGGAGCCGGCAAGGTCGTGTATGCGGGTAACCAACTGCGTGGTTACGGTAATCTGGTGATGATAAAGCACAGTGAAGATTACATTACTGCCTACGCCCATAACGACACTATTCTGGTCAATAATGGGGAGACGGTAAAAGCGGGCCAGAAAATCGCCACCATGGGCAGTACTGACGCTGCCTCTGTACGGCTGCACTTCCAGATCCGTTACCGGGCAACTGCCATTGATCCGCTGCGTTATCTCCCCCCGCAAGGCAGTAAACCGAAATGCTGACGGTGAAATAAACAGCAGTCAGTACAAAGCCACTTGCCAGCAAGAGCGTAAGGCTTATAATGCCTTACGCATCTCAAAGCGGGCGTAGTTCAATGGTAGAACGAGAGCTTCCCAAGCTCTATACGAGGGTTCGATTCCCTTCGCCCGCTCCAAACTCAACTCCCCTGAAGTCTACCAAACTCAACTTTTCCTTGATAAATCAGTAGTTATAGCATTCTATTAGTCTATTGAACTCAATAGTACTCCCTCAGGGTCAAGCTCAATGTGGGGGTATGAGTGGGGGTATAATTGTACCCCCTGCTGAGAGGTACCCCCAATGAAGCTGACTGCTCGTCAGGTTGAAACTGCAAAACCTAAAGATAAGCCCTACAAACTCGCTGATGGTGGTGGTCTTTACCTGCTGGTTAATCCCAATGGCAAAAGATACTGGCGTCTCAAATACCGTTCACTAGGCAAAGAGAAGCTGCTCGCTATTGGCGTTTACCCTGATGTTTCTTTAGCTGAAGCCAGAAGTAAGCGTGAGGATGCTAAAAGAACATTAGCTGTTGGCAATGATCCTTCTCTTGAACGAAAAATTGAGAAACTTAGCCGTCAACAGGACGCAGAAAACTCGTTTGAGGCTATCACGCGGGAGTGGTATCAGCGTCGCTATGACCGCTGGTCTGTCTCCTACCGCGAAGAGATGCTAAGAACCTTTGAAAAGGATGTATTTCCTTATATCGGTCACCGGCCAATCAAAGATATCAAGCCGATGGAGCTGCTTGCTGTTCTTTCAAAGATAGAAGCACGAGGAGCAACTGAGAAGGTACGTAAGGTTCGTCAACGTTGTGGAGAAGTCTGGAAGTATGCCGTTGTGACTGGCAGAGCCGAGTACAATCCAGCACCTGATCTAGCCAGCGCCGTGACTCCACATGAGAAAGAACACTATGCTTTTTTAACCCAGGATGAATTACCAGAGTTTCTTCGGACTCTGAATACCTATGCCGGTAGTGTGCTTGTTAAGATTGCGATGCAATTACTTATTTTGACTGGAGTAAGGCCTGGGGAATTGAGGCAAGCGGAGTGGCAGGAGTTTGATTTTGAGCGGAAGGTTTGGAACGTGCCAGCAGAGCGCATGAAAATGCGCCGCCCTCATCTGGTTCCGTTATCAAGCCAGGCAATTGACCTACTTAATCAGCTTAAACCTATGACAGGTGCAGGTGCGTTGCTGTTCCCTGGGCGTAATAATCCTAAGAAATCGATGAGTGATATGGCATTGATTGTGTTGGTTAGGCGTATCGGCTATGCCGGGCGCGTTACGGGGCACGGATTCCGCCACACGATGAGTACTATTTTGCATGAGCAGGGATTTAACTCGGCCTGGATTGAGTTACAGCTGGCTCACGTCGATAAGAACTCAATTCGTGGGACATATAACCATGCTCAATATCTGGAGGGGCGGAGGGAGATGATGCAGTGGTATGGAGATTTGATCATTAATAATTGACAGAACTAATTGCAACCTGCTTCAACTCACAATGAATGAAGCAGGTAAAAATATCTTCATTCAATAGTAAAACCAAGTTTTCTTAATGTATCAGCTTCACTATTTTTTAATTTTTTGACACCCCAGACTAATCGATATCTAGGCCTTGAGCTTGCAACATAGGCAAATCTGGTTGATTCTGATTTTTGATTACTTATCCACTGTTTCCAGTGTGAACCATTATTTCCGGAGTTTGAAGGCGATGATAATAGAATTGTTACATCATGAGTTTCACCTTTAACGCTATGAATTGTAGCATATTTATAATTTTCAGTATTTACTTTTTCTATTGCAGTGAACTCCGAAACATTAATTTTTGCAAGTCCTGAAGGAGCTTTTATAGATAAGGAAAATACTTCCTCTACTATAGGTTTTAATTCATCAGTTATGAACGGTTGCTGATGAAGATTGATAAGGATTGCATTTGCATTTTTACACCACTTACTCCATGTTAATTCAAAATTGTTGAGCTTATTCTCGATGAAGTATTCCAATGTATAGAAAAGAAATGCTCGCCATTGCACGGATGACTCAATCTCATTAGGACAATTATACTTAGATTCTCTAATTGGATGATTTGATCTCGCGCGTATCACTGTTGAAAATAACTGCAGTGAGTTTTTTATATTTTGAGTTCCATGTAATGAGAAAATATTTATTGCATTAACAAGGTTTTTCACAATATTATCTTCAACACCATTAAATGTGAACTTTTCCAAAATAGAGTGCCCACGAGCTACGATTACATTATTACTGTATCCGAAACATAGCTGTCCAATTTTATCGATTAATTCTAGAGGCGTTTCATTATACTGCAAAACGATACAGGGAGATTCAATTGAACTAAATTGGCCATTAACACCATCATGTGCTGTTAATTTTGAACAAAGATCAATGATTTGCTGACAGCTCCGATAATTAATTTTTAATGGCATTCTTTCGAATTCATTGTCAGTAATGAATTTTATTGTATCTTTAGGATCTACAGCACGGAAACCATAAATGGATTGTTCTAAATCACCGACAAAGTGAAGTTTAACTCCTAAATCATGAAGCCCCTGTAATATAAATAAGTGCTCGTATGATAAATCTTGGCACTCATCAATAATAATTAGTGGAAATCTTTTAGAGAGTAATAAAGCATAATTTTTATACTTTTCATTAATGAAGATTTCAGCAGCAAGAAATAGTGAGTCATCGTGAGTCATTAATCCAGATTTAAATAACTTATATTTTGTTTCTATTAAATCTTTAATTTGCCATTCCTGCAGGTTTATGGCGTTTCTCATTCTGTCAAGTTCGGGGCTATCCGAGTTGAACAGTATGGAATCATTTCTTCTATCAAAAGTATAATGGTGTGCTTTGATCTTCCCTCTTTTATTGTAAGCATATTTTGTTTGAATGAATAATGGTGACGCAGACTCTATAATCCTTAAAGTATTTTTATTACATTCCCCTTCAAAATGAGTCAAACATTTTGCGTTAGGACCAATTAAAAACTTAAATATAAAACTATCAAAAGTTCCAATGAAGTGTGGGAATCTACTGACCGTATCGGGGGAGTACTTTTTAACCCGTGAGAAAAGTTCATCTGTAGCGCTATTAGAAAAGGATAATAAAGCTATACCACTAGGACTAAGTGTCCAATTATTTATCTCCTTTGCAACTTTAGCTGCAATGACTTCAGTTTTTCCACTACCAGGACACGCCTCAAGATAAATACTAGAGGCAATAGAGGATTCGATATAATCCATCTGTTGAGAGTTAAAATGCGTCATCTTTATACCTCTCCATCTTGGCATACCCAGAGAATAGCATTTTTAATATATTCTGGTGTTTCAAATTTAACTCTATTATTTAATATGTTATCTGAAAGACTTTGTGCGAAATATCCTTTTCCTAACTCATTGTTCTCGATATATTGTAATAACTCATTTGCAATCACAGCTCGTTCGCTAGATTTTTTTTTCGACCAATCGTCATTTACATCCATAATTTTTTTTATCTTCTTCTTTATTTCCCCATCTGTAGGCCAAATTTCATAAAGTACAGTTGACATAACAGCAATGTTATTCCCTGTCATTGCCAGATCGTATTCAAGTGTTTTGTATTTACTTACATAAAGCCTTGCATATTTAGAACTATTTATCTCTCCTACGAGCTTGATAGCATGATTAGTACCATCATACATTTCATCATCATGGGGGATAACTATTTTTTCAATGAACTTATTTTCTTCTACACATTCTTTTATCTTTTTTGGAGGGTCAAGATCTGTTAATCCTGCACAGCGAACAGGTATGTTTAATCCTTCATGCTTTGTCTTTTCACTTGGGATTGCAAAGTTACAATATATTCCCATGAAGTGTCTAAAATAGATACCATTAAGGTTTATAACAGAAACACCTAAATCTGATAAGGAGTTTTTCCCTGCATCTCTACTAGCTAATGCCTCTTTTGCTAAAACAGGCAATAGCATTTGCTCGGCTATACCCTCAACGAGAATTACACCACTTGCGAAAAGCAAGTTGGATTTAGTTACATCCATCCATCTATCAATGAACTCTTGACTTTTTTTTGCTAATCCACAGTCTTTTATACGTGTTGCTACTGGGGAAGTTGATTTGGATAAGTGAATGATAGAATCAACACTGACTGAAGAAGCAAGAGTTGTCGAATGAGTTGTGACAATTACTTGAACATTATTTTCTTTGTCTTCGGATACTTTTTTTAAATGCTCAAGTAATCTTATTTGAAGTTGAGGGTGCAAATGAGCTTCGGGTTCTTCTATTAATAACACTCTACAAGTAGATGACTCTTGTTCGTTGCCTAGAGTAAGCTCGGCTAATATAGATGCAATATAAAGGAGGTTATTATAACCTAAGCTGTTTTGCTCTAAGTTTCTAAAAAGTTTGGTATCATTCTCTGTTAAGTCAGGGAAAAATATAAGCCGTAAACTTTCTACAATTCTAGTAAAGTCACTTTCTGCAAATTGAATTGCTGTGTTCTGCCCAAAATTAAGCCCTATAGCATTCTGTAGCTGGTTTTTTATTAATTGGTTTGCAGCTTTAATACTGTATAAATCACTATTTGATAATTCATCATTGAAGGTATTAACTTTATCTACTAAAGGATGCACTCCACCACTCTTTTTAAGTGTTTTAAGATCTTTTCTATTTATAGCTTTTAAAAGTTTCGATAATCTTGACTGCCGACCATTGGTCAGTTTTGATTCTGCATCTCTTAATGGAGGGAGATATATACAATAAATTAGGTCTAATAATTCATAATCAAATTGAGAATTTTGCGAATCACCACCCCAAAGTGATTTTTTATATCTCCCTCTTATTTCTTTATTCTCAACGTGTAAATTTAATTTAGCTACATCTGAATTCCCAGTCCAAGGAAGTAAGGCAATTATCTCCTTTGCATCTAAATTAGAAAACTCTGCATTAATTGTAAATGAATCACTTGCTTTTGGAGGATTACTGAATGGGCTATGAAAATCATTTTCTGTTATGTTATATCGCTCTGATTCTGAATCAATAAATAATTGCCTTATTGAGTTTATAATAGCAGATTTCCCAGCCCCGTTTTCACCTACAATAACACTAAGACCTTCATTTAATGAAATATTAAATTCATCATTAAAACATCTAAAGCCTTTTATTTTTAATTTGCTTAAAAACATATGAGTAACCATCCTGATAACATCAGCAAATTGCTTTTTCTGTTTAAAATCCAAAGCCAACGATTTAGCAAAAAAATAAAATAATTTCAAGGTATTAAAGAGAAAAGTAAACCCTTGCGCGTAATTTGTGGGACACATCTCTTAAAAACGCATAAAACATATTCGTTTTTACGAATATGTAAATTGATTTTATTTTTTTAAGAGTACCCTGACTTCAAATGAACAGGAGGAATGATGTCTCTAACTTCCCTACAACTCTTCAAAAACCTCTCCGATGAAACCCGTCTAGGGATCGTGCTGCTGCTCAGGGAGATGGGAGAGCTGTGCGTGTGCGACCTCTGCACTGCGTTGGAACAGTCTCAGCCTAAGATCTCCCGCCATCTGGCAATGCTCCGGGAAAGTGGTCTATTGCTGGATCGCAAACAGGGCAAGTGGGTTCACTACCGCTTATCTCCGCATATTCCTTCCTGGGCTGCTCAGGTGATTGAGCAGGCATGGTTAAGCCAACAGGACGACGTACAGGCCATCGCCCGTAAGCTGGCATCGGCAAACTGCTCTGGTAGCGGTAAGGCTGTTTGCATCTAAAAAATTTGCCTTAACATATATGTTTTTTCGAATGTGATGTATTTGGAATGAAAACGTTAACGGTGTTTGACCCGGCAAAGTGCTGCAGTACCGGCGTATGTGGCTCAGATGTCGATCAGGTTCTGGTCGATTTTTCTGCTGATGTGCAATGGCTGAAAGGACGTGGCGTACAGGTTGAATGTTACAACCTTGCGCAGCAGGGCTTCCGCTACTGCTGTTAGACGTCGCAACGTTTCAGTCGGTCCGCTAAGTGCCAGCAGCGGACATTGCTTATAGGCCATTGGGCACGCTTGATTTGTCTTGATTATTCACCGTAATCTCCGACGAAATTTATCAGACTGCTACTGAAAATCATCATACGTCGCTTGAGATTCCAGCCCTTCTCGAAGTTTTGCGGCAATGCTTGTGAGTGCGTTCATATCATCTGGATTCAGAAAATCCAGAAAATAACGTCTGACGGCAGCAGAATGAATGGGTTCAGCCTGAATAATCTGTTTGATACCTTCTTCCGTGATGCAAACCACAAGCCCCTGTTCAGGCCTGTTTTCACGGGTAATCACTTCGCGACTCGCCATTCTACTGAGTTGATGAGACAGCCTGCTCTTGTCCCAGCCGAGAAATTGCTGGATATCACGCTGTTTACGCACTCCATTACGGGTGGATCTCAATTGTGAGAGGATCGCGAAATCCTGGGCCGAGAGCCCCGTCGCTTTTTGTATGTCCCGGGCAATCATGGAGGAAATGACTTCCCCCATTCTGCGAAAACCTCGCCATGCCAGGAGCTCTTCATCTGTGAGTTTTTGTGTTTTCATGCCAACATTCTAACACACAGGGTTGATATATCAACTCAAAAGATGTAGTGGTTTACTGAATTTGGCCACCTGAACAGAGGTGATATGCTCACCTCAGAACATTACAGGTGCCTCAATGAAAAAAAGAAATTTCAGCGCAGAGTTTAAACGCGAATCCGCTCAACTGGTCCTTGATCAGAACTACACCGTTGCAGCTGCGGCCAGTGCCATGGACGTGGGGCTTTCTACCATGACACGATGGGTAAAGCAGTTACGGGATGAACGACAGGGCAAAATACCTAAAGCCTCCCCTATAACCCCGGAACAGATTGAAATACGAGAGCTGAAGAAAAAGCTACAACGCATTGAAATGGAAAACGACATATTAAAAAAGGCTACCGCGCTCTTGATGTCAGACTCCCTGAACAGTTCTCGTTAATCGGGAAACTCAGAGCGCAGTATCCTGTGGTCACACTCTGCCAAGTGTTCGGGGTTCATCGCAGCAGCTACAAATACTGGGTGGAAAGCCCCGAAAAGCCAGACGGCAAACGGGCTGTATTACGTAGTCAGGTTCTGGAGCTGCATAACATTAGCCATGGCTCTGCTGGCGCGAGAAGTATCGCCATTATGGCAACCCTGAGAGGCTTCAGAATGGGACGCTGGCTTGCCGGCAGGCTCATGAAAGAACTGGGACTGGTGAGTTGTCAGCAACCCACCCACCGGTATAAACGTGGTGGTCATGAACACGTCGCTATCCCGAATCGCCTTGAGCGACAGTTCGCAGTGACAGAGCCTAATCAGGTGTGGTGCGGCGATGTGACGTATATCTGGACAGGCAAGCGCTGGGCTTACCTTGCTGTTGTTCTCGATCTGTTCGCAAGGAAACCGGTGGGCTGGGCAATGTCATTCTCACCGGACAGCAGGCTGACCATCAAAGCGCTGGAAATGGCATGGGAAGCTCGCGGTAAACCAGCCGGATTGATGTTCCACAGCGACCAGGGTAGCCACTATACAAGCAGGCAGTTCCGGCAGTTACTGTGGCGTTGCCGGATCAGTCAGAGTATGAGCCGACGTGGAAACTGTTGGGATAACAGCCCGATGGAACGCTTCTTCAGAAGTCTTAAAAACGAGTGGGTGCCAGTAACAGGTTATGTAAGCTTTAGCGAAGCTGCTCATGCGATCACAGACTATATCGTTGGGTATTACAGCTCGCTAAGACCGCATGACTATAACGGTGGGTTATCCCCAAACGAATCGGAAAACCGATACTGGAAAAACTCTAAAGCGGTGGCCAGTTTTAGTTGACCACTACAGTGAAAGTATTCAGAGCGAACTGGTTATCAACTCCATCACTCCGGTACGTCTGACCTTCGGCGAGTTTCCAGGCTACCGCAACGTCGTGCTGGATCGGAACAGCATCGGTGCGATCCTCAGACTTAATCTGCAATCCTGGCGCACCGCACTGTCTGTGGTTAAAGGCATCTATGTATTAACCGATCGTGATGGTGGAAAACTCTACGTTGGAAAAGCCGCTGGAATCGAGGGGATATGGGGCCGATGGGAATATTATTTTGGTTCCGGGCATGGCGGCAATGTAGGGATTAAGGAAGCTTTCGGCACCGGCGATGAAAATCGACTGCAGAATATCACTTTCGCGATCCTCGAAGTCATGGATCTTAATGCCGAAGACGGTGAAATTGACCGCCGCGAAACTCACTGGAAACAAATACTGCTCTCGCGGGAGTTTGGCCATAACCGAAACTAATAAAGCCTATAAAAGCACGCTGAACTGCTCCCCATTGATTAGAATCGGCATCAACTGTGGGAGCAATTGCGAACTACTCTTTATTACCGCCCCTGGCCGTTGCCGTGGACTACTATGTGCCAGAAGCGGACATTTCCAGAGCCTTTTTATATTAATCAATAAGTTGCAGAACGGCTTGGTGAGTTTTATCCAAATAAGATTTTACAGCCAGTTATCATTGTAAACGTCATTATCAGATAAAAGAACTGACGTTGTGAAAGCGAGGGGAAGCAACCTTTTCTGGCCAGCGTATAGATGACACCTGCAAGTAAAATAAATGCAGTTGTTGAAGATGGCAGTTCACTGAGTAAAATCCAGAATGAGCGGTCCATCAATACATCTCACCGTTACCAAAACGGAATGCTATATTTTGTTTTCTGGTATCCCTCACGCCTCCCATGCTGAGTAAATTTTCAACAATTGTGTCCATTGATGAACTTGGTATTTCATCATCAAAGTATGGTTGTCTTACTGGTCCTGCAACCAAATCGACATTATTTATTCTCTCAAAGGAGATTTTCCCTGAGAAGCCAGAACTGCATAGTGAATGAAGCTGCATACGGATGAAACCGCTGACATATGCAGCAAACCACGGCCTGCTGAATACTGTTGTGTATTTTTTTTCTGATGGAAATAGGTAGCTGTCCAGTTCTCTGCATTTGTAGTTCAGTGTGTTTCCATCAATATGTAAATATCCATACATTCTGAATCCAAACCATGGAAAGCTAATATGAGGGTTAACTGTTTTGGTACGCCCCGCTAGAACAGTCCGTTTGGCGAGCAACATTAAACATCTGTCTGTTTCATCGAGGACTTCATACCAAGAAACCGGAACTAGTTCACCCCAGTATTCTTCGTTATACAGGCAATTATAGATCTGAACGATATCCAGATCGTTTAATGTCTTTATACGGTCATTCACCACAGCCTCTGTTAAGGTGCCCTTCAGCGCTGCTAATTGGGATAATCGTTGCAGATCAGATGCTGGCAGACGGTTTCTGTATGTCTGGAGTTTTTCTCGCATCTGAGCAACGATCTGCTGATCCACGATGGCTATATCACTGGTGGTGTGATTTAGCAGATCTCCCCAGCTAGAAAATCGATAAAAATACGCGACCATTTCATAGGCATGGTTCAATTGAACATTGCAGTGATCTCTGAGGAAGCGAGCCTGTTTGCGAAGCTGATCGAGTGATGGGACATAACGGTGATCGTTAACATCGAGGTGTGGGAGCATTGCATATTCCTTTTACAAATACTCTGCGGCCTGTAAACACAGAGCAAAGTTAAAAGGATATGCTCTGAAAACTAAAGGGTAAAAAGCGCTTTGGCGGATTCGTCTACAGGCTGACAGGTCTGCGCATAACCTGTTAAATAGATTATTAAACAATCCAATGACAGTCAATAACCTGTATTAATTATGTGCTCATGACGGCCACGATGGCCGTCATGAGTTTTCCGCAGATAAGCGATAAAATCGGGTAATGGCCTGGCTGGGGGCTTATTTCCTGCATATCAGTGCCGATGTAGTGGCAAAGTGTATCGGCGAGATACCCAGCCCTGGATTTTCTCACCGTTAATCTCCACCTCCACGGCGAGCCACTGACGGTTTGATTTGTCCATGACGTACAGCGGAGTATTAGCCTGCAACATCTCCTGGATTTCAGCATTCTCTGATGGGGATGAGCGCAGATAGACATTGTTACGGGTTATCGTCCTAAAGTTCTTCAGATAATGCCAGTGGTCATCAGAACCGACGGTATTCTGGATCCCTTTGCGTACCTGCCGGGATGCATCTTCGTCACCGATGTAGGATGTAGCATGATCTCTAATTGTCTCCTTCACGATGTCAGTGCCGACGCCACAAACAACCCCGATCAAGAGCCATCTTATCAAAACTACACTGACAATCTTTTTTAAACCGAGAGAAAGCTGTTCAAACCAATATTGAACCTCCGGCTTCTCCAGGGCTTTATCTATCGGTAGTTGCTGGAAAGCATCAGGCAGGTCAGGAAGAGACTCATCTGCGGCAATAAGGCTGCCTACGTCATCGATATCTACGCTCAGGCCGTAACGCTTAGCCAGCAGCTCACCAATGCTGTCGCTGATATTCAGGCCACTGTAGCGCCGTTGCAGCAACTGCTCTGTTGCTGTGGTATGCGAGTTAAGCAGGTCACCAAAGGTGCTACTGTGGAGCGTACGAAACGCTTCTATTTGAGACGTAAGCGCTGCCGGTGAGGTAAACCAGTCCAGGTGCTTCCTATAGCTATCCGGTATGACGTGTTGCATCAGTGCACTTTGTTCCCGAAACAGGGCATGCTGGCTTTCAGTGAGCTTAAGCTGCTTAGCCACCATTGACTTCGCATAGTCAAGTGACCGAACAATGTTGGTCTGCTTAAGTATGCGTTCAAAGACTGCCTGTGCAGGATTATCAGCGAGGCGCGCTAAGGCTGGCTCACGTGCGACTTTGAATATCTCTGCCGTCGGGAATAAGGACTTCATGGCCCGGTTGTAATCGGCCAAGGGGGCGACTGACTTGTAAGTTTTCTGAAATGATTCTAATTGTTTAAGAGTAAGGGACATTGTTATAAACCTGCATCAACATATCCCGGTAATTCTATCATCGAACAGACTATAAATTATCTAGTTTTGCTTCAGTATGGTTCAGCTGCCGCGTGAGGCAATTATCTGGTCCTGCAACCACTGGTCAACTTCGCTAAGTTTCCACTTGGAGGAGCGTCCCAGTTTAATTGGTTTTGGGAAGCGTCCATCCTGAATAAGTTTATAAATCCACTTATCCGTCATACCGAGACGTTCGCAGATAAATTTCATATCAATAAGTGTCGTATTAATAATGCTATCGTTGCTCATCATCTTTCTCCTGAGTTGAATGGGAGAAGGAATAACGGGTGTGATGATATTCCTTCAGATGATGAGGTCTAGGTATAATTTTTGAGCGTTCAGCGCTCCTGACTTGACTGGCTGCAGCAGAGTTTTCGAAGTATTTCCTCTGCCTTCCTGGATTTCCTTGGTCGGCCACGCCCACTGCTTGGTGGAACTATGCTGGTGCCGTAAATAAGTTCTTCAAATTCCTCTTTCTGATCTGCCTTTGCCATATAGCTGAGAATGTATTCAATTTCCCGCTGGCGTTCTCTGTCATTATGGTGGATCATCTTCGTACCGCTGACCTGGTGATAGGGTTTCTTATTTGAAATATGGTATATCCCTTCCCCTTGTGTTTTTGCAACCCACCTCTCGCCAATATATCTTGCTATCCGATAACTGCTTTTAAAACTCTGACCGTCGAGATAAAACATGACATGGAAGTGGTGCTGCTTGAGAGGTGAATATTCCATCACCCATGAATAACCTACTATTTTCCCATCACGCATGAGCTCCTCTGCAAGTCGATATATATCCCAGTCATCGGGATGACGGTAGATAGCTGAACGTTGATCCTACCCTCGTAATATGGACACAGCTCTAAGCGAGGTTCTGGTTTTCAAATTGTTCCGGACTGAGACCACCACACCAACTGTGCCGTCGCCAGCGATTGTAATCACATTCGATATAATTAAACACTGTTGCCCGCATTATTTCCCGGCTGATAAAGTGTTCTCCGTGGAGAGATTCCACTTTCAGCGAATGAAAGAAGCTTTCCACGCAGGCATTATCGTAGCAGCATCCCTTTGCGCTCATACTGCCACGCAGATTATGCCGCTTCAGCAGCGCCTGATAATCTGCTGAACAGTACTGGCTTCCGCGGTCCGTGTGAACGATAACGTTCCGGGGTCTCTTACGCCGCCACAGCGCCATCTGCAGGGCATCGCAGGCCAGTTGCGCCGTCATGCGTGGCGACATTGACCAGCCAATAACGGCACGTGACCACAGGTCAATGACCACTGCCAGATACAGCCAGCCTTCATCTGTACGTAAGTAAGTGATGTCTCCCGCCCACTTCTGGTTAGGGCCACTGGCGTAAAAATCCTGCTCCAGCAGATTTTCTGACACAGGCAGGTTGTGTGCACGGTAACTGACCGGGCTGAACTTCCGGGAGGCTTTTGCCCTCAGCCCCTGACGGCGCAGGCTTGCCGCCACGGTTTTTACGTTAAAGTGGTAACCCTGAGCACACAGTTCATCCGTCAGGCGTGGTGCACCGTAACGCTGTTTTGACCGGGTAAAAGCCTCACGGACAACGCTGTCGCAGTGCTGACGGAACTGCTGACGCTTGCTTATCCTTGTACGCCGCTGACACCATGTATACCAGCCGCTGCGGGCCACCCGGAGCACACGGCACATTGCTTTGATGCTGAACTCCGCCTGATGTTTTTCAATAAAGACATACTTCATTTCAGGCGCTTCGCAAAGTATGTCGCGGCCTTTTGGAGGATAGCCAGCTCTTCATCCCGTTCTGCCAGCTGGCGTTTGAGACGTGCAATCTCGGTGGACATCTCCAGCTCACGTTCAGAAGAAGTCTGCTGATGTTGCTGTTTACTGCGCCAGTTGTAGAGCTGTGATTCATACAGGCTGAGTTCACGGGCTGCGGCAGCAACACCGATGCGTTCAGCAAGTTTCAGGGCTTCACTGCGAAATTCAGGCGAATGCTGTTTACGTGCTTTTTTGCTGGTTGATACAGATTTTGTCATGTGAGTCACCTCTGACTGAGAGTTTACTCACTTAGCCGCGTGTCCACTATTGCTGGGTAAGATCAGTCCGTGAAGTAGGGTCATTGTGGACAGAATGGGGAACAGACTTGCAGAAATCTTCATTAGTGAAGAACGCTCCTGCCATATGGGGCGCTCAAATATCAGGTACTGAGGAGGAACATCTAGCCTCAGGGCTCGAAATATTAGGTGCAACAATTCACTGGGAGACATACCCAGGTTCAATAATCAAAATCAAATACCCTTCTTCTCTGGATAAGCAGTTGTCTCGTGTTTGCGTGTATCGGTGATCCGTGTGTAGCGGGTTGTTGAGAGATTAGTACCTCGTTGCCATGTGGAGAGGCCACTGCAGAGCAGCAGGCATCTGCAGCTAACAGGTTCAGGAAAATCGGGAGTCAAGATAAGTGAGCGGGATAAGTGACAGTAAGGCAGAAGCACTGGAAGCCAGAGGACTGTACCGCAGGGCTGCTGACCGGTGGCTGGATGTGATGATGTTGAGTACGGACGCTGATGACCGCAGGCAGGCCAGGCAATGTCGCGAGCGCTGTCTGAGAAATGCACAACGACCCCAAGTAACATATCGGGGGACGTGAGGCAGCCACGAAGGTACAGAAAGATATGGGAATTGATATGCCTTACGGCAGAGCATTCCGGGTATACCGTAAACCAGCTCGTTTCAGACCACAGGTGATAACATCAGGAGGCAAATGATGTCACTGACACTGAATGTTAATCATGGACAACAGATTTCAGCCTGCACGCTGAATGATTCAAGAGTGAAACGGATGATGTCCGGGAACCATGACACCGCCGTGCATATGGGGTTGTGGGACAGATTTAAGGACTGGTTCCGCATAGAAAAGAAAGCAGAGGCTCTCGAAAATCTCTATAAATTGCTTTATCCGACCCCTGAAGATACCGAAGTCAGTGGGCTCCCTGGCGCTGTTGATAATAACGAAGGCAAGAAGTATACGTCTTCTCTTTATGCATTCCGTAAGCTCAAAGCATTGATCTCCGATCAGTCAGTGAGTAAGTCTGTAAACTGGACAATCAGTCTTGACGTGAATAACTGCCTGAAGACAACCTTTCATTTCGGGAATGTGGTCATTGAACACCAGGCAATACAATTAAGCTCTACTGGGGAACGACCTGATCTGAGAGGTGCAGACCTGAGAGGTGCCAACCTTAGTGGGGCCAGCCTGTTGGGTGCCTGCCTGTACGGTGCCGACCTGCGCGATGCCAACTTGCACGGTGCTGACCTGCGTGGTGCCGACCTGCACGGTGCCAACCTTATCCGTGCCAACCTTAATGGTGCCAACCTTAGCGGTGCCGACTTGTGTGGTGCCAGCCTTAGCGGTGCCAGCCTTAGCGGTGCCAGCCTGCGCGGTACCAACCTAAGTTTTGCCAGACTGCACGGTGCTGATCTGCGCGATGCCAGCCTGTACAGTACCGACCTGCGCAGTGCTGACTTGTGCGATGCAGACCTGCGTAGTGCCGACCTGAGTTTTGCCGACCTGCATAATGCCAGACTGCATGGTGCCAACCTGCGCAATACCAACATGCACTGTGTCAGGCTGTACGGTGCCGACCTGAGTTTTGCCATAGTGTAAGGTGCTGAACTGCACAGTGTCAGGATGTACAGAGTTATAACAGAAGGCGCGGCTGGTCTGGGTTCGGTATTGCGCCTTACGATCCCAGCTTAACGCCGCCAGACGAATCTGAGTTCCATTTGTGCGGCTCGGTAACCGCACCGATTTCGCAAGATAATCGCTTCGGGGTAATAAATAGTGAAATTCCGGCGGGGCGATGCGCAGTATTGCGCCATCAGGGAGCGCATGAAGTGTTAACCAGGTTGAAGGGATTCACCGGTTAATTATGCCACACCGGGATTAGTGGAATTTTGTTATCCAACAATAAGAATGAGCTATTTTTTATAGCCTTTATGCCGTGAGCTATCTGAAAGTGGGTAACTTACAACAGCAAGGAGGTTCCAATGAGTAATCTGTCACTTCAACCCTATCAGCAAGCTCCTGGTTGGAATACCCTGGAGCGCCTTAATAAACAGGAATCTTCTGTGCCGTTACAGGGCCAGGCAGTAGGTGAATTTGTAAAAACATTGCTCAAACAGGATGTTAAATTGAGTTTGCTTGAGCGGTTTCTTGATTTTTTCCAGGGAGGACGTAGGCGGGAAATCCAGGAGGCTCCTGTTTTACTCAAAGCGACAAGTATGTTGAAAAACGCATCTGATGCCGAAAAGAAGGTGGCTCTTGAAACATTCCAGATGCAGGGCGTGCATGTGGCAAAGGGACGCACTTCTCTTGCAGAGGCAGCCGGAGCGGCCCTGGATTTGTTGCAGAAAAATGACTGCGGCGGGTTCAGCCAAACTCTGCGGATAGAGGCCAGGGACAATGGTTTACAACAGGTGACTGTTGATCCAGGGGTGCCTTATCTCGGAGGATGTTCTTTTGAAGCGGTGACGGGAATTACATCAACGGAATATCTTTCTGGCGTGCGAAAAATGCCGCTGAACCTCTACGCCGGAAAAATTCCTACCCATGACCCGGTCAACTTTCCCTCCAGCCTGCCCGAAGTGGCATTGGGAGATCTCCACGGAAATGCACTGTTAATGCTTCACCAATCTATTACCACCGGACATCTGAAGGTGAAGGACGAAGGTGCATTTACCAAATTGCAGCAGGCCTACCACTCTGGTGATAGCGCGACATTCAACAAGTTACTGCCGGATGCGGTGAAAGCGGGAGCGGCCCAGGGGCGCATGATTATGGTGGGCGATGTGCTTGCCGACCGGGGATTGAGTGACTTTTGTTCATTAAATGTGCTGGCGCAAATGGATAAACTCGGTGTGAAATATGATGTTTTGCTGGGTAACCATGACCTTGCTGCCTTTGGGCAGTGCCAGTCCCTCGTACCGGCGTATACCCCGGATGCTAACCCGACACCTGCTGCACCGTCGCCCGCGATTACCTGGGCATCAGAATCGATGAGGGGACCCGCTGTGGCATCTTTACCCCGCTTTGATTCTCCTGATTATGCTGCAAGCGTAAGTAAAGATGGCTTTAAGAGCGTCGGGGAGGCAAAAGAGGCATACACCAAACTGATGAATAAAGCTTACATTCCGCATCTGCATCTGCTGCAACCTGCCAGCGTCGGAGCGTTCTGTTACAGCCATGCACCTCTGACGGGGGATGCATGTAAAACTCTGGTGCCGCTGATGGAGAAGGAGCTTGAATCGCAGAGACGTCCTGTACCACAAAAATCAGATGAAATGACCTCCACGAATCTGGCTCATATGGACAAGCTATTCCTGAATCTGATGTTTAAGGATGATGGCGTGACGATGATAAACGATAACTGGAATAAACTGTTCGCGGCTGCCGTGGATGGGGTTAAGTATTCCTCAATCAAAGGTTTGCCAAAACCTAAAGAGGATGTCTGGCTCTTTTTAGGCCAGATGGTATATCGTCAGGCGAATCTGGCGGATATTGGTTTGACGAAAGAAGTGAAAAATGAAAACGGTGAAATGGTGAAAGAAGTACTGGACACACCTGACGGGATGATCTCGGTGCATGGGCATACCAGCGCAATTGGCAAGGAGAGTTATGTCACGCTTGATGGGATGGGCGGTAAAATTGGGTCCGATCTGATATTTGATCGTAATGTCCATGTGGCAACTACGTTGAGTGGACAGAATAATTCGTTTCATCCGTAACAAGTCCAGGACTTCCGACATTTTGCAATGCCGGGAGTCCCGCTTCCAGAACTCTGCAAAACTAAGATCCTGCGTATCGCCAGACGAATTTGAGTTCCATATGTGCGGCGCGGTAACCACACCAATTTCGCAAGATATGAATTTTATTGAGTATTAATGCTTACAGCCACTGGCGGTGTACTAACAATCAACACAGACCAGTGGCTTGTTCACAAGGCGATCAACGTTTGTAATCGATGGCTTCTGGCTGATCCAGATACACCGTTGTTTGTGCCGGTTGCGTGCTGGCAATCACCTTACCACCACGTACCGAATAGCGTACCGGAACCTGACGGCGCAGCGCATCAAACCCATTTTCAGCCGGCAGGATAATCAGGTTGGCGCTGTTTCCGGCGACAATGCCGTAATCCTGCAAATTCAACGTCCTGGCGCTGTGGTGGGTGATCAAATTCAGGCCGTCGTTAATCTGTCCGTAGCCCATCAACTGACAAACATGTAGTCCCATATGCAGCACTTGCAGCATATTCGCCGTTCCCAGCGGATACCACGGATCGAAGACATCATCGTGACCAAAGCAGACGTTAATGCCGGACTCCAGCATCTCTTTAACGCGCGTAATACCGCGACGTTTTGGATACGTATCGAAACGCCCTTGTAGATGAATATTGACCAGCGGGTTGGCGACAAAGTTAATACCGGACATTTTCAGCAAACGGAACAGGCGCGAGGTATACGCCCCGTTATAGGAGTGCATTGCCGTGGTGTGGCTGGCGGTGACTCGCGCGCCCATGCCTTCACGGTGAGCCAGGGCGGCAACGGTTTCGACAAAGCGCGACTGTTCGTCATCGATCTCATCACAGTGAACATCAATGAGACGGTCGTATTTTTGCGCCAGGGCGAAGGTTTTATGCAGCGACTCCACGCCATATTCACGGGTAAATTCAAAATGTGGAATCGCCCCCACTACGTCAGCCCCTAAGCGTAACGCCTCTTCCAGCAACGCTTCACCGTTGGGATACGACAAAATCCCTTCCTGCGGGAAGGCGACGATTTGCAGATCAATCCACGGCGCGACTTCCTGCTTCACTTCCAGCATTGCTTTCAGCGCAGTCAGGGTTGCATCCGAAACATCGACATGGGTACGCACATGCTGAATGCCGTTGGCAATCTGCCATTTCAGCGTTTGCCAGGCGCGTTGTTTCACATCGTCATGGGTTAATAACGCTTTGCGCTCGGCCCAGCGTTCAATGCCTTCAAACAGCGTGCCGGACTGATTCCAGTTCGGTTGCCCGGCGGTTTGCGTGGTATCCAGGTGAATATGCGGCTCCACAAACGGCGGTAAAACTAAACCTTGCTCGGCATCCAGGCTGTTTTCTGTTACGGGCATCACGCCGGATTGCGCATCAATGGCGCTGATTTTTCCGTCCTGCAGATGAATCTGCCACAGCCCCTCTTTGCCGGGTAACCGGGCGTTAATAATTGTCTGTAAAGCGTTATTCGACACTGTTAGCCTCCACATGCGTCATTGCAGCTGTCGTTTTGCGATTCAAAATCGGGTTAAGGATCAGATAACTCAGCGCGCCACCTAATACCGCGTTGACCGGAACAATCCCCGGTAACCAGTGGCCTGCGGCAATCCCCAGCGCGACCGCCAGAATCGCCACCCAATTGACACTCATCATACGCGTGGTCGCAAAGTGCTCATAGCGGCGATGGTTCATCAGATAGTCGGCGATGATCACACCACCCACCGGAGGAATAGCAGCCGAAAGGAAAGTCAGCCAGCCGACAAAATTGTTATACAGCCATAGTGCGCAGACTGTGCCGATAATACCGTTGATTACCGAAAGGGTTTTGCTCGACATACCGGTAATGTTGGCGAAACCTAAACCTGACGCATACAGTGCGTTATCATTGGTGGTCCAGATATTTAGCCCCAGTACCACAATCGCGGGCAGCAGCAAGCCCTGAGCAATCATCACATCAGAGATATCCGCCATCCCCAGTGCCGCAGCGCCTGCCGCACCGAAAATAAACATCAACGAGTTGCCGAGGAAAAAGGCCACCATCGCCACCAGCACCGCCAGTTTGGCATTGCGACCAAAGCGGACAAAGTCAGCGGTGAGCGTACCCGCACTGATAAATGACCCCACAACCAGCGCCAGCGCGACATTGAAATCTAACGGTTGTGCGGGAACGACCGCTTTTAATGCGTTCAGGCCGCCCATGTCGTTAACGGCCAGCCATACGGAATAACTGCCAAGGCAGGCAATCGCCGGAACCGCAATCACCGAAAGTACCGTCAGCGCCGAAATGCCAAAGAAGACGGTGACGGTCATCAGTAAACCGGAAACGGCAATCAGCAAATTAATATCCAGCCCGGTTGCCTTGCCCACCGGAATAGCAAACATCGCCACGCCAACACCGAACCAGCCGACCTGAGTGCCGCCCAGCAGCAGTGAAGGCAGCCATGAGCCTTTAACACCAAACGAGAAGCGGGCAAGAAGATGAGTGGTCAGGCCGGTTTTTGCGCCAATGTAACCAAGAAATGAAGTGTAAATACCGAGGAGAAGATTACCGATGAGGACTGCGAGGAAGAAATCATGATAGCTAAGACCGGTTCCGAGAGTGCCGCCGGTCCACATACTGGCGGAAAAGAAGGTTAATCCCAGCATGACGAACGTCAATGCCAATACCCCTTTCCGCGCCGACTGCGGGACTGGCCCCTGGCTAAAGTTGTTATCTTGCGACACGAAATTCCTCCGTTTGCTGTTTGAAACCCAAAAAATCCGCCGCATTCTATTCATCTGAAGATAAAAAGCAATCGTTTTCGTGGGTGAATATATTTTTTATATTGATGAATAAGGATTGGAGGAATTGTATTTATCTATTAAAAATCATCGGATAAGAGGTTAACGACAAAATTTCAAAAGGCTGGAGATATTACTGGGGATGATAGTTTGATGAAATGACGGGAGCGGAAGTGATGACTCAGCAACCGCCCCATTAATGGTTAAGATATCAGTTAGTTGTATTCCATTATTCCCTGTGCCGCAGGTAAATAGCGCAGCGAAAAATAGAGTGAATCTTTGCCACAAGAAGAATGTTTTGCCATCAGTGTGGCGATCTCCGCCGGTGATTTTGGTTGCGCGGAGAATGTTTTACCTTTCCCGGCGACAAATAACTCATAAACGATACCACTGGCAGGTGTTACGTTTTGGCAGCCCGCACTCGCCGTCAGATAACGTTCCCGCTGGGCAGCGGTTAACTTGCCGACGCCGCTGCCATCCTGCACCCACACCTTCACCCCGGCGTCATGCATCTCACTAAGTAATTGACGATAGCCGTCTGGCGACATATTACCGGCAAAAAAACTGCTAATGTAAACAGGTTTATCGGCTACAGCTTGCAACATCTGACGGCTATCCTTCAGCCATTTGAGCAAGGGTGCACGCACGCTAACATCACGCCAGTTCAGGTCGTCAATTTCGGCGCTGATATACCAGCCATCAGGCTGAAAACCTGCCTGACTCATCCAACGCTGCGCCTGCTGAATATCTGCTGCCCGCAAGTGGTTAAAGTAATTTTCCAGTGCGGCAGGTGACTGTTTTTGATGATGAAAAAAGTCAGGATCAGCATTTAGCCCGACAATCACTTTTAAGCCTGCCCGCTTTGCCGCTTCTGCCCGGTGGATCAAGTTTGTGCGCTCTTGTGGTTGTGTAAAGGCGTCACCGTAACGTGTCCATTGCACAACAAGGGTATCAAAACCTTGCTGGTGCAGAGCATTCATTAATGATTGCCAGTGTGCATCGTTAATCTGCATATCACGGTTTTGTGGCTGCCAGAAAATACCGGTCATTGCTTGCGAAAATGGGTTTACCAACAGCAAAGTAAACAATAGAGTCAATAACTTAGCCATTACCAGCGAACTCCCAATGTCAGGAAGGCATTATTGCGCTCCCCGGCTGATTGATTAATGGTTTTGAATGTATGTTGATACTCCACGCCAACACTGATTTTATGCGGCCAGGCGTTATAGTGACTCTCACCAGTCCAGAGATTCCAGCGTAGGCCAACGCCACCCACCTGTGTTCCCTGAGTATCTTTACCCCGATAGCCATTGCCCTGCACATGGGCATAAGGTTCGAGAGTTTGCCCATATGCCACTTTCTGGTGCCAGCTCACCCGGTAGTCTGCCGTCCATGCCTGACTGTCCTGACGAATATAGTGTGCCGCATCAAGATAGAGGTTTTGTGCCATCCAGCCTGGGCCATTGGGGTGCCATTCATCACTGTATTTACCGTCATTAAACAGTGACGCACTGGCACGTAACATTGTGTCAGACTCGCCATGATGTTTATCGAGTGGCAATTGTTGTTCAACTGCAAGGAAAAACACCTGGTTTCGTAACGGTTTCCAGCGCAGTCCGGTGGCTGAAATTGGGTTCTTCACCGGCATTACCACGCCGTTACTGCCAGTATCGGCAAATACCCGGCTATAAGCGGCAAGGAGATCGCCATCGAGCAATATATTGCGTCCGATACGATATTCCGCTTCCAGTTGCCCGTAGCTGCGGTAGCTGTGACCCGGAGATGAACCACCAAGATTATTATTAGCAGAACTCATCGCCCCGGAACGCAAACCAATCGATGTATCAAAATTAAAACTCCAGCGACGCGCCACATCTTCATGCAGGCGACGGAAATTGAACAGTTGCTGATTCTGCTGCGGGCTAAGTGAATCAACCTGGGCCTGCCAGGTAATATCGTCAATCACTTCGCGGGCATAAAACTGTGTTTGCGCAATATCGTTCAGCCGCTGATTAACATACGTCAGCTGCTTGCGAATCGCCGGATCATCTGGCTGTGCACGATGGGCTTTTTCCAGTATTTCTCGCGACTGGGCGATATCACCGTTATCCCAAAGTGCATACCCAAGTGCGGCCTGAACAGCGCTGTTATCAGGCTCCAGTGCCAGGGCATGACGCAAATCGCTTATCGCTGCAGAGATGTTTTTTTGCTGACGATAAATACGAGCGCGGGCAGCAAAAGCACGGGCGCTCGGGGCGATGGCAAGGGAACGGTTTAAATCTTCCATGGCTTGTGGTGATTGCTGCGCAAGGTAACGCTGAGCGTGCAACCACCAGTATTGCGCGTTGTTAGTCAGCCCACGTTGCCGGGCAACCTTAAGCCAGTGATCGCGGGCTTCGCTGTCACCTGCCGCCTGAGCTGTGGTGGCGGCAGCCAGCAAATCCTCACTCTTCAATGCGTTGTCGCTGATTTTTTTCCATGCCTGAAGTGCCGTCGCGTAGTCCTGCACCTGATAAGCCTGGTATGCAACACCACGGTGACGCCAGTCATCAGGCTTTCGCTGTTGCGCTTGTTGCCAGGCGTACAATGACAATCCGGGTAAATCGTCACGATAGCACTGGGCCAGGCGGGTCCAGGCTGTCGCATCGTACGAAGGTGACATATCACCTAATAAATTACGAACAGCCTCGCAATTGTCGGCAATTCCTGGAAACTGGCTTTGCAACTGACGCAGGGCAGGGGATGACAGCGGTTGTGTCAGGCTTGCCAGTTTCAATGGCGTAGCCAGCGACGGCAGAGACTCAAGTAACTGTCCCAGACGCACCATCAACGTTTGTGTTGTCGCGTTCTCATCATCAGAGAAGGGATAACGCTGTAACAGTAACCGTGCGGCTTCTTTGCTCTGCCCGTTTTGTATAAGTTGCCATGTCAGACGATCGAGATTTTGTAGATCCGGTTTATCGGCGTACATCAGCTTCGCGAGTTGCAATGCTTGCTGGCGGTTATTAAGCGCCAGACTGACGCTATAGCGCTCCTCTGGCATTTCCCCGGCAGGTAGCAAATCCAGGATACGTTGTGCACCGATGTAATCCCGCTTTTTAAGCAGTTCGGGGAGTGTTGTGCCAACCACATAGCGACGGTTTTGCGCAAACTGCACTGGCTGATGCATCAGCGCCTGTACCGGTTGTTGGCTGTAGTGCGTAAGCAAATACAGCCAGCTTTTCTCCTGTTCAGCATTCAGGAAAACTGGCTGATTTTCTGCCAGATAGTGCGCCAGCCGAGCCGTTTCTCCGCGTTGCGCCAGCGTAGAGGCGTAATCAATCCGCCTTTGTGGATCGTTAAAAATCCCCTTAGCTTGTAATGCCAGTAAGCGGTCATCCAGTTGTCCGGCAATTAATACATCAAACCATTGCTGGCGCTCAGCAGCACTCAGCCTGTGTGGGGCGCGGGCGAACAGACTTTCTGCCAGTGCCCAGTCTTTCAGGTAGATTGCCCGGTGCAGAAGGTCGCGGCGCAGGGCTTTTCCCTGTGGTGAGGTCGCGAAAGTTTTATCCTCAAGCTGCGCATTAGCAATGTCGAGCAATGCCAGGCGCAGTGCATGTTGCCCGACTTCACTACGACACCCAAGGCCTGGTACGGCATCACAACTTTTTTGTAACGCCCGTAACTCCTCCTCAGAGTTAACAGGTTTCACCTCCACAGGGATCGCTACAAGTGCTCGTTTCAGGCGCGCATCTCCTGGTTGATGGCGCAGCTGCTCGCTAAGCAACTGGCGGGCTTGTTCATTGTGACCAAAATGGCGATAAGCTTCGGCAAGATACAGCGTCAGTGGAATGTTGTCGGGAAGCTGACGATGAATATACTCAAATTCACGCAGGGCTGTTTTTTCATCATTTTTACGTTGTGCTGTCAGCGCCTTTTCCAGTCGTGGATAAATAACGAAATGGCGATAATCGCTGATACCAAGTTCTTCAGCACTGGTGCCTATATTCTCTTCTGCCAGCGCACCACCGCTTAGCAATGCGCTCATCAGCAGACCAGACAGGCCGATAATCCGGCAACGATTATTATCCTTCATGATCTGTCTCCAGTTCTGCAATCTGCATTGTGGTTAACCCAGCCGCCTGTAACAGCGACTGCATTGAAACTTGCAAATTTTGCTGAATGCTCAGAACGCGATCCAGTGTCTCCTGACTGATCACGCCTTCCGCTACCAGAAATGCGCCAAGTGGGCGATCACTGCGTTCGTGGCGAAGTAGCAGGGCGTTAATGGCTGAACGATTGATATGCCCAAGCGTTGTCAGTACTTCAGCAAACAGAAACTGATGCTGTACAAACTGTTGCCAGATCTCGGTTTGTTGTTGTGGCGTTAACCAACGACGCAGCACCGCCTGCTCGAGCAGTTCGCGGGCATCGCGTCCACGACGGCGTGCGTACCAGTGGCGTAACCCTGTGACCACCTGGCCACGTAACACAATTACATAGCGCACCTGGCGACCGGTTTTGCGAGACAATGCTGCCAAAGAGACAGGATCAATCCCGTCTTCGCTGCCTACTACCAGAACATCATCTTCGATGCGCAGCGGTAACACTGCGTAATGCAGTGCCACACTGGCGGGGATTTGTTCAATCAGATAACGCGGGATCTGCCACGCATCAACGGATTCCCAACCGACTCCGTTTTGTTCCGCCAACGCCTGAGCCAGTTGTTGGGCAGTGATAAGTCCTTGCATCAACATTGAACCACCGAGACGCAGACCCTGTATACGATTCGTCAAAGCCTGCTCCAGTTGCGTTTCGGTAATAACATGATTCTCCAGCAAAATCTGGCCTAACGGGCGTAACGCTCGGTTTTCTCCGCTTACGCTGGGAAAATCGTGAGTCGTTTTATCCCATGCTACCCGACGCGGATCGCCATGCTGAAGTACCTGTTTTAGCGCGCGCCAGTTCGCCATAAAGTTAATCAGGTTACCCCAGCACAGACGGAGTACCGACAGTATTCCTTGCGTCAGCCCATAATAGCCAGTGACAAAAATCACCCGTTGCACAATGCGATTGACCATTAAGGCAAAATTCATCCACAACAGCGTTGTAAATGCGGCACTGTCGGTAAAAATAGAGAGAAAATGCCAGGCATTGGGCCAGAAGGTTTGATACAGCATCAAAAGCATCAGCTGGATAAAAACCAACATGGCAATAAAACTAATGAAATTGCTGATAGCCCCTTTGCGGTCACGCCAGAGGAAGTAATTGAGAATCAGGTTGGAAGTCCACTTATGGGTTTTGAATCCCTGAAAGACAATACCAATAATCCAGCGCGATTTTTGTCGCACTGCCGTTGTAAACGTGTCCGGGAAATACTCACGCACACAGATCATATTATGGGTACGTTTACTCTGGAATAACTTACGTGGTTCACCCGTTTTGCCGTCATCCACCACCGGAAAACGGACAAAAATCTCACTCATGCCCTTTTCTTTAAGACGAAAGCCAATGTCGTAGTCCTCGGTCAGACTCTGTACGTCAAAGGCAATGCCATCACCGTCAGCCAGCAATGCTGAAATAGCCCGGCGGCTGAAACAAGTACCCACTCCCGCGCTGGGAACTTGCCCGGCCAGAGCTTCGCGTACCGGAACATCCTTGCCGTGCAACTCGGAAAACTCATCGATGTAAGTCATGCTGGTGAAGTGTGTCCATTTCCGTTCGAATGGATATACCGGGATCTGGATAAGATCCTTACGATCTACCAGATAATTGAACAGCCGGAGTTCCATGGGCGAAATAACATCTTCCGCGTCATGCAAAATAAACCCGGCAAAGGCAAATTTGGCGCTGCGTTCAAACTGGGTGATGGCGTCCAGCACATTATTCAGGCAATCAGCTTTACTGGTTGGACCGGGACGGGCGCAGACCACCTTGTGCACGTTGGGAAAACGTGCACAGACTTCATCCACATCACGTTGGGTATCCGGATCGTTTGGATAGGTACCAACGAAAATATGGTAGTTTTCATAATCCAGCGTTGTCGCTGCCAGTTCGGCCATATTGCCAATGACACCCGTTTCATTCCATGCAGGCACCATAATGGCTAATGGTTTTTCATCCGGTTTATACAGTTCGCGGTAATTCATCCGTGGGTAGCGGCGATAAACGCTCAGGCTACGTTTTACGCGACGCAGCCAATAGACAACATCAATAAAGAGATCGTCCAGGCCACTAATTAACATCATTATCGCTAATGCGATCGCGATAAACTTCAACCCATACAACCAGGTTGAAAAAAGATCGAGAAGCCACTCCACGCTATTATCCTGTATCACTAGTGATTATGATAAGCGTGAATATATTAATGTTTTTTATAACGTCTGACAGCCCGGAACGAGGTAAAAAAATAATTATAAGAATGCGCTTTTTCTTACACTACTGTAATTTTTTTACACTCTTTTATTATTTGATTTAAATACATACAATATTGTGTGTGGTTTGTTTCTTATATGTTTCCATTGTTTTAAAATAAATGCAAAAGATGTTGTATTATTATGTGAGGAAATAAGAATTTATCTCAAATATTGGTGTACTACATTGATTGTAAAATATCTTATCGTGCGCAATAAAAGAGCGGCCTTTTACCAATGGTAAATAAAAAACCACGCTCCCCCTGATTAAGGATGGAATAACTGACATTTTCGTTCGGATAGACATAGAAGTCCGGGAGGATACTGGCAAGCAGAGCGTCTGGTAAGGTTTCCATGCCTTCATATTTATCGATTTTTGTGGAATGCAGGTGATAGACGTCCTGATTTTCTGTCCAGTCGTAAGAAACATCGCGTCTGATTATCCCTTTCGGTTTGTCGTCTTGCAGATAATTACCACTGACTGCAACAACACCCTGTTGTTTTTCCAATGAATACATAAAATTTAGCGTGATATTGGCATGAACATTTTTATGATATACCACCATCGATATTGAGCATTCTTCTTTATAGGTATGCTCGAAGCGTAAGTAGTGGTATACCAAAGCAGCACCCATACCCAGAAGGCAGCAAATCGCGGCGCAGAGAATGATATATTTTTTACTCACCGTAAGCCTCGCGAAATGAGAGTGTCATGCAGCCAGGAACAGAATGAACAAGATAGTCTTTCTTACAAACTAATACTGCCAACCCTGGATCGGTTTTTGAGAGTGGAAGATAAACCCAGGGATATTTTTTACAATCCAGTCCGGTACGGGTGATGAGCGTTTTGATTCGCGCAAAATTATTGTCACCATCATGGCTGTCATCTTTAACATAGAAATGACAACCATTCTCTTGCTCGAGCAGTTTGTAGTCCGCGAAAAAGGGCGTGGTTTCCCCGGAATGCCAATAAAAATGCATTCCGGTAGCGCCAACAATAAAGGCTAAGAGCATGATAAAAACCAGAGATAAACGCGACATCAGAGATATTCGTGGTTGCTGATGCTCATTTACGGGTAATAACAATTCCTCTGCATTACCTGTCTGTTCTTCTTCTTGCTCTTCTTCAGGGAAAAGTTCGTCTGAAGCCATGCGGACAATCTTAACGCCCTGCTCAATCTTAAACCCTTTGCGCGGTATGGTGGCTATCAGTGTTTGTTCCGTTTCACCTACCGCTTTCAGCCCCCGACGGACAATGGAAATATTCTGGTAAAGGGTGTTGGTCGGAACATACATTCCTTCATCTTCCCACACTTTTTTGAAAAGTTCTTGTTGGGAAACGACATCAGGAGAGGCTTCAAGTAAAAGAAGCAGACAACGACTGGCTGGTGACGTTAATACAACATTAAGCTCAGGATTTCTCCGGGAAATGAGCTTTTTACTCGCGGGTCTAAATTCAATAAACTCGTTAATAATCCAGTACATATATACGTCACAAGACATGTTGATAAAATTAAATAACCCGGAATATCTCTGAGTTAATATAGCTATTATTGCATATATAGAAGTAATGCTGATTGTTTTTTTACCTGTACTCGTCATACATGCAACTTGAGGTATGACGAGTATAATTAATAATGGTACGAATGCAGGGAATTATTGGACTATACTCTAAATAATTCAAGTTGCAGGAAGGCGATAAGCGAGTGAATTCCAGTCACTTACTAAAGTAAGTGACTGGGGTGAACGAACGCAATCGCAGCACATGCAACTTGAAGTATGACGAGTGCACAACCCGCTTTGGCGTAACCAAAGCGGGTAAGCATTGAACGTAACAGTCATCTCAGGCGAGGACGAGTTCGGCCTTCCTTTTTTCTGTCGGAAGTGGTGATGGTTGTTCACGAGTGACCGGATGAGAGTCGATAAACAACGAGTTGAGTTTACGCCCCATTCGTTTCTCGATACGCTGTTTATAGGCATAGACACTGCGGATATCTAAATCCAGATCCTGAGCGATATCTTGCGGGTCGCTACCACGTATCATGCTCCCCATGATCTTAAATTCCATTTTCGTCAGCGTGCTACCTTTGGCAAAAGATAAAAAACGACCGATAAATAACTGACGAATTTTTTCATTGGCAACATTCATGCTTTCATTGTGGTAAATGACCGCAGAGACTGCCGGATGGTTTTTACGCCAGTAATTTGCCAGTGGCTGCATATTACGATCGGTGACCAGAACGATTCCCATGGATGAGCTTGCCAGATAATTTATCCATTCATCATCGAGAAATAAACGGAAAAAGCTTACTGAAAAATCAACAAAGATATAGCCATTTAATCTGGCATTGTGATTTTTATTCACGATGCCATCGATGATTCCGCGATTAAAATACAGGCTGTCTTCCGGCCATGTACAGAAACAGGCATTCGCACAATATTCCTGACGTGGAGATTTCTCTGGCATCATTGCACAATGCAGTGAGCAGCTGCTGCACATCAGATTTTTTAACTTAATATCAAGCCCCATATTAAGAGCCTCCCTATCCGAAGATGATTTGCATAATTTCACTCACCAAAAGGTGTGTCAATGCACCACTGAATTCACTTATACCTAAGTAAATTTAGCAAAATAATAAAATTCTCAAAATCGGCTAATAGCCGTATTCTATTACTCTTTAATTAATCTCGATATCAACAAATGCTCATTTTTTAAATTGAGTATTTTATTGTGTGCCGTAAGACTTTTTTCCAGGAAAAAATCTTTATGATAATGCGATGAGTATCACTTTTCCCTTAATGTTGTCAGTATATTACCTGGGTAATCTTAGCTTCGCATCTTAAATGCTCTTAATTACATCGAATTCGCCTGGTTAAGATGAATTATATTGATTTTGTTATGTTTTTTTTGTGGGATATAAGGCTGGTTAAGATGAATGTTATTAGGGGTGAGAAAATTCGCGAATAAAAGATACGGTTCAGACGTAGGTTTCGTCTGAACCGTTTTTGTTATGTTAACCGAAGAACATCACAGA
This sequence comes from Escherichia fergusonii ATCC 35469, assembly GCF_000026225.1. Taxonomy (NCBI): domain Bacteria; kingdom Pseudomonadati; phylum Pseudomonadota; class Gammaproteobacteria; order Enterobacterales; family Enterobacteriaceae; genus Escherichia; species Escherichia fergusonii. Next base: position 2,844,555 of record NC_011740.1, on the reverse strand, counting down.
CACACAAAGTAGGCCAACAATCAGAGTAATCAGATTACCCAGCGAGCGATGGGGTTTCAGTGCCGGAATCAAATACGTTGACAGCGTCGGCATGATAAACAAAATCATCGCAATCAGTGGTCCGCTGATTGCATAGATCATCGAAATTGCATTGGGATTAATGCAGCAGACGATAAACGTAATCAGTGAGATCACCAGAATCGACATGATGCGGTTAAATGCACGACTTTTATGGATGCCAATTTTTTGCAGCGAGTTGTTCATCACTTCCGTTGCACCTTCAATAACACCAAAATAGGTGCCAAGGAATGACTTCGACATGGCAACAACGGCAACGATAATGCCAGAAATAGAAAGCCAGGCGGGCGCATTTGGCATCATAGCAAGGGCCGATAATATGGTTACCCCTTCATTTTTAGCTGTTTCAATATAAGCCGGTGGAATGGCCAGCAAGCAACTAAAGACAAAAAATAGTACGCTCAGGCAGATGATAAGATAAGCCACCTTCATTATTTTCTTACATTTATTCATCGCCTGTTCGCCGTATTTCTCCTCTCTGTCTATGGCAAAGGTAGAAATAATCGGCGTGTGACTAAAAGCAAACACCATTACCGGAATAGAGATCCAGATTTGATGAATCGTCTCTTTATCAACTGTCATTTGCCCGGTTAGCAACGTCGGTTGCCAACTGCCGGTGAGATATAACGACAGAAATAAAAAGTAGCCAATGAGTGGGAAGACTAAAAAGCCCATCACCCGAATTGTGGCATGGCGGCCCATCAGGAAGATCAAATTCAGAATCAGCACGACTGCCAGGCTGACTAACATGCGGATACTGAAATTGATCTCGATATGTTTTGCCAGCTGCTCAGTCAATGAGTTGGTAATGGCAACGGCATAAATCAAAACCACCACAAAAAAAGCAATGAAATACAATGTGGTAATTAAATTGCCGATTTTCTTTCCATAGTAATGCGTTACCGCGCCAGTAATACCTTCGCCAGCTGAAGTGTGAGATGAAAGGATGAACTGGCACAATGCTTTATGCGGCCAGTAGGTTAGTGGCCAGGCGACCAGGGCAGTAATAAACAGTACTACAGCCCCCGCAGAGCCGAGCTGAATGGGAAGAAACAAAGTTCCTGCTCCAACGGCAGTACCATAGAGTGCGAAACTCCAGAGAGTTTCATCTTTTGACCAGATTTTTGACATTATTTGAATGTTTCAACCATAAATTAAACAAAACGGAGCGGAATTTATCACAAACTGAGCATGATGTGGGAGATTAAAGGATAGAACTCCATTGCTATGAGCTTTCTCTGGCTTGCCGCATGACACGAAGATGAAAGTGGAAATGTAAATATCTTGTGATAAAAATCACCGTTTTTGCACAAACAAGATAACTGTCATTAACAATAATCTATTATTGGCGGGTCAATTTGTGCAGAGGTCGTAATGAAAGAGGTCGTGATAGTCGGGGCGTTGCGCACACCCATTGGATGTTTTCAGGGGGCGTTGTCACGTCATTCTGCGGTCGAGCTGGGTAGCCGGGTAATACACGCCCTGCTGGAAAAAACAGGCGTGGATGGCAATGCCATTGATGAGGTGATTCTGGGGCAGGTACTCACTGCCGGAGCAGGGCAAAACCCCGCCCGACAGTCAGCAATTAAAGGTGGCCTGCCGAATACCGTCTCAGCTATAACTATCAACGACGTTTGCGGTTCCGGTCTGAAAGCGCTTCATCTTGCCACTCAGGCAATCCAGTGCGGCGAGGCTGATATCGTTATTGCGGGCGGCCAGGAGAATATGAGCCGCGCGCCGCATGTATTGACCGATAGCCGAACTGGTGCGCAACTTGGTAACAGTCAACTGGTTGACAGCCTTGTGCATGACGGTTTGTGGGATGCGTTTAATGATTATCATATTGGCGTGACGGCGGAAAATCTGGCGCGTGAATATGGTATCAGCCGTGAGTTACAGGATGCATACGCCCTGAGTTCCCAGCAAAAGGCACGTGCTGCCATCGATAGTGGCCGATTCCAGGCTGAAATCGTACCGGTAGTCATCGAACGTGAAGGGCAGTTGCTGCGGGTCGATACCGATGAACAGCCACGTACCGATGCCAGTGCAGAAGGACTGGCACAGCTAAATCCTGCTTTTGAGCAGATGGGCTCGGTCACTGCGGGCAATGCTTCTTCTATGAATGATGGCGCAGCGGCAGTCATGATGATGAGTGAAGCGAAAGCCCTGGAACTTAATTTGCCGATCCTTGCGCGTATTCGTTCTTTTGCCAGTGTAGGGGTTGATCCGGCGCTGATGGGGATAGCCCCCGTTTATGCCACTCGTCGTTGCCTTGAACGTGTAGGCTGGCAGCTCGCGGATGTTGACCTGATTGAAGCAAATGAAGCTTTTGCTGCTCAGGCATTATCGGTAGGGAAAATGCTGGAGTGGGATGAACGCCGGGTCAATGTTAACGGCGGTGCAATTGCTTTGGGACACCCTATAGGCGCATCGGGTTGCCGAATTCTGGTTTCCCTCGTCCATGAAATGGTCAAACGCAAAGCGCGTAAAGGGCTGGCGACGCTTTGCATCGGCGGTGGTCAGGGCGTGGCTTTAACGATAGAGCGCGACGAATAAGCCGTTAATGTTGCTTTGCACCTTGCAGGATGGCATCAAGTGAAGTTACCAGGCCCTGTAAGCTGGTTTGTAAGTGTTCACTAAAAGCATCGACCAGTGCAGAAGAGGGGCGGTGCAAGGGGCGAATCAGACTTATCGTGAATGGCACGGCAATACTAAAACGACGTACTTCCACGCCACTGGCAGCATAATCCAGCGCAGTGAGTGGGTTTACGACAGAAACCCCAGCACCTGCACGTACCATCGCACATACTGACGCGGCACTGTGTGTTTCAACGACCATCCGCCGTTTCACCTGATGCTCTGTAAATAAACTATCCAGCAACTGACGGTAACTGTCAGTGCGGGAGAGACTGATATAGTTCTCTCCCTGAAAATCCTGAGGCGTTAAACAATGTTTTGCTGCCAGCGGATGCCCCGGCGGTAAGACGCAGACTTCATCCAGGGAAAGCAACTCCGTACGCTCAGTTCCCGCAGGCGTATGCAGCGTTTCTGTTAATCCCAGATCGTGACGTTGGGCAGATAGCCACTCTTCCAGTAACGGTGACTCCTGAGGAACAACATTTAAACTGACATCCGGGTAGCGGGCGAGAAATGGCTGCAATAGCGGCGGTAGTAAGGATTGGGAAAAAACTGGCAGACAGACAATAGAAAGCTCGCCCTGACGAAATTCACGCAGGCTTTCTGCCGCACTCACAATGCGATCCAGCCCATACCATGAACGTTGCACTTCTTCAAACAAGCGCAAACCTTGCACCGTTGGGTGTAAGCGTCCACGTGTTCGCTCAAAGAGCTTTAGCCCGAGCAATTTTTCACACCGTGCCAGTTCCCGGCTGACCGTCGGTTGCGAAGTATGCAGCAAACGAGCCGCTTCGGTCAGGCTTCCGGCGGTCATCACCGCGTGGAATATTTCTATATGACGTAGAGTGACGGCAGCCATTATTTTCTCCAGCATTAATCCATATCATTTTTGCATAGACTTACGAAAAAACGATATTTTTTATTCGGTTTTTCCTGTGGCGTAATCATAAAAAAAAGAGGAGCCACAAATGCCACACTTACTGACCTGTGCTGCCAGTGATTTGACCGCTGAAAATCTGCTGACACTGCCTGCCGAATTTGGTTGCCCGGTATGGGTATACGATGCACAAATCATCCGCCGACAGATCGCGGCACTGAAGCAGTTTGATGTGGTGCGCTTTGCCCAGAAGGCATGTTCCAATATTCATATTCTACGTCTGATGCGTGAGCAAGGAGTGAAGGTTGATTCCGTATCGCTGGGCGAGATCGAACGAGCATTGGCTGCCGGGTACGATCCTTTGACTTCACCGGACGATATTGTCTTTACCGCTGATGTGATTGATAGCGCGACTCTGGCACGGGTCAGCGAGCTGCGTATTCCGGTAAATGCCGGATCTGTCGATATGCTGGAGCAATTAGGGCAGGTTTCGCCAGGGCATCGTGTCTGGCTGCGGGTCAATCCTGGCTTTGGTCACGGGCACAGCCAGAAAACGAACACCGGCGGCGAGAACAGTAAGCATGGGATTTGGCATACCGATTTGCCTGCAGCACTGGCAGTGATTGCACGCTATGAGTTGAAACTTGTGGGGATTCATATGCATATTGGTTCCGGTGTCGATTACGCGCATCTGGAACAGGTCTGTGGGGCTATGGTGAGTCAGGTCATTGAGTTTGGTCAGGAGCTGGAGGCGATATCTGCTGGTGGTGGATTGTCGATCCCGTATCGTGACGGCGAAGAGGCCGTGGATACCGAACACTATTTTGGTTTGTGGAATGCTGCTCGTGAGCAAATTGCTCATCATCTTGGGCATCGGGTGAAGCTGGAAATCGAACCAGGACGTTTTCTGGTAGCACAATCCGGCGTATTAATCGCCCAGGTACGAAGCGTGAAACAGATGGGGCGTCGCCACTTCGTGTTGATTGATGCAGGATTCAACGACTTAATGCGCCCTGCAATGTATGGCAGTTATCACCGAATTACTGCACTGGCGGCAGACGGACGATCATTTGACAATACGCCAGTGGTGGAAACTGTAGTGGCGGGGCCGTTGTGTGAGTCCGGCGATGTTTTCACGCAGCAGGAGGGGGGCACTGTCGAAACGCGTGAACTTCCACAAGTTGCGCCGGGTGATTATCTGGTATTGCATGACACGGGCGCCTATGGCGCATCGATGTCATCGAATTACAACAGCCGCCCGTTACTGCCAGAAGTACTGTTTGATAATGGTCAGGCGCGGTTAATTCGTCGTCGCCAAACTATTGAGGAGTTACTGGCACTGGAGTTAATCTGAGTGCCAGCTTGTGTTCAGTTGCTGGAAGCTGAATGACTGGCTTCCAGTGGCGGCGTCACGGAGTGCCTGCGCACCAGGGTAGGGATGAAAACGTGCGTGACTTCCGGGAGCGGACGTTTTTCTGCCAGCGCCAGTGCCAGTTCTGCGGCCTGGGTTGCCATCGTCACCACCGGATAACGCACGGTGGTTAAGCGTGGGCGGACGTAGCGTGATACCAGTACATCATCGAAACCAATCAGTGAGATCTCGCCAGGTACGTCGATGCCATTGTCATTGAGAACACCCATCGCGCCAGCAGCCATTGAGTCGTTATAACAGGCCACGGCAGTGAAATTTCTTCCCCGCCCCAACAATTCAGTCATCGCCTGTTCACCACCACTTTCATCTGGTTCACCAAATGTCACCAGCCTGTCATTCGCCGTAATACCGCTTTCTGCAAGGGCGTCGTAATAACCTTGCAAACGATCTTCGGCGTCAGAAATGGAATGATTAGAACAGAGATAGCCAATCCGTGTATGGCCCTGCTGAATTAAGTGGCGCGTTGCCAGCCATGCCCCGTAGCGATCGTCCAGGGCGATGCAACGATTCTCAAACCCAGGAAGAATTCGGTTGATCAATACCATCCCCGGCATTTGTTTCATTAATGACGCCAGGTCTTCATCCGGGATCATTTTGGCGTGTACGACCAGTGCGGCACAGCGATGGCGCATTAGTTGCTCAATAGCCTGGCGCTCTTTTTGCTCATCGTGGTAACCATTACCAATCAGCAGAAAATTGCCGGTGTTATAGGCCACCTGCTCAACCGCTTTTACCATCGCACCGAAAAAGGGATCGGAAACATCACCTACCACCAGACCGACAGTTTCAGTTGCCTGTTGGGCCAATGCACGTGCATTAGCATTTGGATGGTAGCTGAGCGATTCCATTGCGCTTTGCACCGCAATCCGCGATGCTTCGCTTGCTTTTGGGGAACCATTAATAACGCGAGAGACGGTGGCGACTGAAACACCAGCCAGTCGGGCTACATCCTTTATTGTCGCCATGAAAATACCTTTGTGGGTAAACGCTTACATTGTGCCAGTGTTACGGAAAATGATGGCGTGTTCAAGGGGCTTACGGCGCGGGGAGAAGGAAATGTGCGTCATATCGTTAAAAGTAAGACAGAAACCAGAGAATACAAACCTTTGGTTACACTTTGCGATGCGCTGTTGCGATTGTGTGCTGGTGACAACGAAGCGCGGCTTGCTACATTGGAGATCCCAGAGGTATTGATAGGTGGTGTCAACTATAAAGTTGACCACTTGAATTACACCAACCTGCGCAGATGCGCAGGTTTTTTTTATGCATTCATGTAACTGTAACAGTAAGCGATAATTTACACACCTGGTTGCATTTCCCTTCATTCCTTTGCGTTTTCTCGCTGGCGTAGAGGCTTCATTGAGACCACAATCAAGATCCCAGAGGTATTGATTGGTGAGATTATTCGGTACGCGCTTCGTACCCTGTCTCTTGCACCAACCTGCGCGGATGCGCAGGTTTTTTTTCGCCTCATTTTTTCTCTTGCTCGCATTCCAATCCTCTTCTCGTGTAATCTGCCTTCATTCGTTTTTTCTGAATATTCTGCAAAGGGAGTTGATATGCTTTTCGGCTTTTTTCGTAAATTATGTCAGGTGTTATACCGTGTTCAGGTCACGGGAGACCCAGCGGCACTAAAAGGTGAGCGTGTGCTCATCACACCAAACCATGTTTCCTTTATTGATGGCATCTTGCTGGCGCTGTTTTTACCTGTGCGCCCGGTGTTTGCCGTGTACACATCCATCAGCCAGCAGTGGTATATGCGCTGGTTACAATCCCTTATCGACTTTGTACCGCTGGACCCCACCAAACCGATGGCGATTAAACATCTGGTGCGTCTGGTAGAACAGGGGCGCCCGGTGGTAATTTTTCCGGAAGGGAGAATCACAGTAACCGGTTCGCTGATGAAGATATACGATGGTGCGGGTTTTGTGGCAGCAAAATCAGGCGCGACGGTCGTTCCAGTTCGTATTGAAGGGGCTGAATTAACTCATTTCAGCCGTCTGAAAGGTCTGGTCAAACGTCGATTGTTCCCGAAGATTCATCTGCATATTTTGCCACCAACTCATGTGCCGATGCCGGATGCGCCACGAGCGCGCGATCGCCGTAAAATCGCGGGCGAAATGCTGCACCAGATCATGATGGAAGCGCGGATGGCCGTGCGTCCACGTGAAACGCTGTATGAATCGTTATTGGGAGCTATGCACCGCTACGGTGGCGGAAAAAATTGCGTTGAAGATGTCAATTTTACCCCGGACAGCTATCGAAAATTACTCACCAAGACGCTGTTTGTCGGGCGTATTCTTGAGAAGTACAGTGCAGAAGGGGAAAGAATCGGCTTAATGCTACCCAATGCAGGTATTAGCGCAGCGGTGATTTTCGGGGCCATTGCCCGTCGCCGTATCCCGGCAATGATGAACTACACCGCCGGCGTAAAAGGGCTAACCAGTGCTATCACTGCCGCTGAAATCAAAACTATTTTCACCTCTCGCCAGTTCCTTGATAAAGGCAAACTCTGGCATCTGCCGGAACAACTCACACAGGTTCGTTGGATATATCTGGAAGACCTGAAAGCCGACGTTACCTTGACAGACAAAGTCTGGATCTTTGCTCATTTATTAATGCCGCATCTGGCACAGGTAAAACAGCAACCCGAGGAAGAGGCGTTAATTCTCTTTACTTCTGGTTCTGAAGGTCATCCTAAAGGGGTGGTTCATAGCCATAAAAGCATTCTGGCAAACGTTGAGCAGATTAAAACTATCGCCGACTTCACCACCAACGACCGCTTTATGTCGGCGTTACCGCTGTTTCACTCTTTTGGTCTGACGGTGGGGCTTTTTACTCCTTTACTGACAGGTGCCGAAGTCTTCCTTTACCCAAGCCCGCTACACTATCGCATTGTGCCGGAGCTGGTGTATGACCGTAATTGCACAGTGCTTTTCGGCACATCAACTTTCCTCGGTCATTACGCGCGCTTTGCCAACCCGTATGATTTCTATCGCCTACGCTATGTGGTGGCTGGTGCAGAAAAACTGCAAGAAAGTACCAAACAGCTTTGGCAGGATAAATTTGGCCTGCGAATTCTCGAAGGTTATGGCGTTACCGAATGTGCGCCGGTGGTCTCTATCAACGTGCCGATGGCAGCCAAACCGGGCACTGTCGGGCGTATTCTGCCAGGAATGGATGCCCGCTTGTTGGCAGTGCCAGGTATTGAAGACGGTGGGCGTTTGCAACTGAAAGGGCCAAATATCATGAATGGCTACTTGCGGGTGGAAAAACCTGGCGTGCTGGAAGTGCCAACCGCAGAGAATATCCAGGGTGAGCTGGAACGCGGCTGGTATGACACTGGCGATATCGTGCGTTTTGACGAGCAAGGGTTTGTGCAGATTCAGGGGCGGGCGAAACGCTTTGCTAAAATTGCCGGGGAGATGGTGTCACTGGAAATGGTTGAACAACTGGCACTGGGGGTTTCGCCTGATAAAGTTCACGCCACCGCAATTAAGAGCGATGCCAGCAAAGGTGAGGCACTGGTGCTGTTCACCACCGACAGCGAGCTGACGCGTGACAAACTGCAACAATACGCCCGCGAGCACGGTGTACCAGAACTTGCTGTACCACGCGATATTCGCTATCTGAAACAGATGCCGCTGTTGGGCAGTGGTAAGCCAGACTTTGTGACACTAAAAAGCTGGGTCGACGAGCCGGAAAAACATAATGAGTGAGTCAGTGCACACTAACACTTCGCTATGGTCGAAGGGGATGAAGGCCGTTATCGTCGCGCAGTTTCTTTCTGCATTTGGTGATAACGCGCTACTGTTTGCCACGCTGGCATTACTGAAAGCACAATTTTACCCGGAATGGAGCCAGCCAGTTCTGCAAATGGTGTTTGTGGGTGCTTACATTCTGTTTGCGCCGTTTGTGGGACAGGTGGCCGATAGCTTTGCGAAAGGTCGGGTGATGATGTTCGCCAATGGCCTGAAGCTGCTGGGGGCTGCCAGTATTTGCTTTGGTTTTAATCCATTTGTTGGCTATACGCTGGTTGGCATTGGCGCTGCGGCTTATTCTCCGGCGAAATATGGCATCCTTGGTGAGCTGACCACGGGAGACAAACTGGTAAAAGCCAATGGTCTGATGGAAGCCTCCACGATTGCCGCGATTTTGCTGGGTTCCGTCGCTGGTGGCGTGCTGGCTGATTTGCATGTGCTGGTGGCATTGGCCGCTTGTGCACTGGCATATGCCGGGGCGGTAGCAGCGAATATCTACATTCCGAAACTGGCAGCAGCGCGTCCTGGGCAGTCGTGGAATGTCCTTAAAATGACCTGTAGTTTTAAATCTGCCTGCACCTCATTGTGGCAAAACGGTGAAACTCGCTTCTCGCTGGTGGGCACCAGTTTGTTCTGGGGGGCGGGAGTCACATTACGTTTTCTGCTGGTATTGTGGGTGCCCGTCGCTTTAGGGATCACTGACAACGCGACGCCAACGTATCTTAACGCGATGGTGGCGATTGGTATTGTGCTTGGTGCGGGGGCAGCCGCAAAACTGGTGACGCTGGAAACGGTCTCTCGTTGTATGCCTGCCGGGATCTTGATTGGTGTGGTGGTACTGTTTTTCTCGCTACAACATGAACTGCTACCCGCCTATGCGTTGTTAATGTTGATTGGTGTCCTGGGTGGTTTTTTTGTTGTCCCACTGAATGCGTTGCTACAAGAGCGAGGCAAAAAAAGCGTTGGGGCGGGTAATGCTATCGCAGTACAGAACCTCGGCGAAAACAGTGCCATGTTGCTGATGTTAGGTATTTACTCGCTGGCGGTATTGGTGGGGATTCCGGTCGTACCCATTGGCATTGGTTTTGGTACACTGTTTGCACTGGCAATAACGGCGCTCTGGATTTGGCAGCGCCGTCATTAAGCGTGTACCGGGCGGCGTTATTTGCTGCCCGGTGAAGATTACAGTCCCGATGGTTGTATATTTTTGGGATATTTAACAGAGTAAGAGAACGGCAAGCTGACGTTCTCTTTCCCTGCCAGATGGAGCTTCCAGCTAAGCTCTCCTGTTTTGGCGTTTAACTGCGCCTGACCGTACTGCATTTTGTCTACCGTAATATCGCTATGAGAACTTATTGGAATCTGATCAACAAGCGTTAAATCTACCGCTTCGCCGTAGCTGTTTTTCACAGTGACGGTATAGCTGAAGTTACGTACCACACTGTCATTAAAAATAGAGATAGCGTTCTCTTTTTTCAGTACCGCCTTACGTTGAATAATCAGTTTTGGATCGCGATTAAGCTGGATATCCAGGGAATTGCCATCTTCCGGTGGCTGCAAGTAGCCAAGGCCAGTGCGATTATTACCAAAGAAGATCTGACTTTCACCCGGAATTAAATTGAGCTGTTCCCACTCTTTAATTTGGACCTGCAAGTAAACGTCGTTACTCAATTTGGGAATAGCGAAGAAGCGGTAATCGCCAGCGACTGACTCTTCTTTGATCACAACAGTACGTGCCGTGTTGTCGCTGTCGATCTGCCACGGTAAAGAAAGCGTGTAGTGAACATTTTGCGCGGTTAAGTTTTCTGGTTGTGGTGAAACAGGCGCTTTCTCTGCGACATACCGGCTTTTGACACTAGCTTGTTGCGCCAGTGCCTCTTTCGCTGCGTGCGCCGCAGCTTTTTCAAAGTCAACGACTTTGTCGGCCGCAGCTCTTTGATGCGGTGCTGACAGTGACTTCTGCTGATAACTCCTCATATCACCATACTCTGGAACATCAACATATTGAGGTTCCAGTTGCGGCAGCATCAGGTGGGTATCAGGTTCATTGGTCGAGAGCTCCATATTGACGTTTTTCCACGCCAGGCCAGTGTACTGTCGAATACTGGCTTTGTAGACCAGCCGTAGCGGTTGGTTGATAGCACTGGCGTGAATATCATAGAGCGGTGTCCAGGAGGCATCTGGTGTCATGTATCGCACCACGGCCTGCGTTTTGACGGCTTTCGGTGCATATACCCGCGCGATAATGACCTGTGGTTCGTCTGCGCCATCCGACGAGCCATTACTCATATTTTCTCGCTGCTCTAATTTATCTATTGCAACTTGATTTTCATCGAGTTTCTGCGTTAGTTCGCTATCTGCACGTAATAGCTCGCCATTTTTCTCTTTCACCATTTGCAGATACTTGCCGACTTCAGCAGCATTTTTTTGAGTTAATGTGTTGTTCGCCTCTAATACCTTGACTTGAGCTGCGATATTGTCTTTCTCAGCAGTGAGTTTTGCTTGCTCCAGTCGGGCCGCTTTTAGCTGCTGTTGAACATCAGAAAGAAGTGCCTGGGATGGCGTTTCTTGTAACGCTAACCGGGAAGAGAGCACAGTCACACCGTTATCCATAGCAATGGCAATACTGTCTGGTGTAACTGAGTTGGCAATATTGGTGAAAATGATTTCACTTTCACCTGTCGGTAAATTAAGTGTCTCTACCCCTTGCAGGCTGGCGCCATGCAGATAAACAGTGACGTCTTTTAGTGTTAGCGGTTGGGTTAATTGCGCCCCCCAGGCAGAGGACATACAACCGGCAAGCAGCATCGCGAGGGGAAGGGGTTTTAAAATCAACATGGTTATCCTTAACAATGGGCACAGACAATGGAACGCACGCTGGCGTTAACGGAAAGAGTCTATTCTTCTTAAGCAGGAAAAGTGCGGCGAAATGCAGGGATTGTATTCTGAAAAATCGAGAAAAGAGACGCCTGGCGAAGAACGCCAGGCAAGGACGTTAAGGTGCCGGATAGGTATAAACTTGATGGACCGCTTCAATTTCTGCCAACACGTCTTCACTCAGTTGCAGATGTAAGCTTTCGACGTTGGTTTTTAGTTGTTCCATGGTGGTCGCACCCAGAAGGGTACTGGCAACAAACGGCTGCTGGCGTACAAAAGCCAGTGCCATCTGAGCGGGATCAAGATTATGACGTCTGGCTATATCGACATAGGCCGCCACCGCCTTTTGTGCTTGTTCGCCGCTATAGCGCGTGAAGCGACTAAAGAGCGTATTACGCGCACCAGCCGGTTTGGCACCGTTGAGATATTTACCTGTCAGCGTACCAAAACCAAGACATGAATAAGCCAGCAGCTCGACTCCTTCATACTGGCTGACTTCCGCCAGCCCCACTTCGAAGCTGCGGTTCAACAAACTATAGGGGTTTTGAATAGTGACAATACGCGGCAGATCGTGCTTATCTGCCAGATGCAGATAGCGCATTACGCCAAACGCAGTTTCATTTGAGACGCCGATATAACGAATTTTACCTGCGCGTTGGTACTCAGCCAAAGCATCCAGCGTATCGAGCAACGAAACTACAGGCGCGGAATCAGTCCAGCTATATCCCAGTTTGCCAAAACAGTTGGTCGGACGTTGCGGCCAGTGCACCTGATAGAGATCGAGATAATCGGTCTGTAAACGCTTAAGGCTATCATGTAATGCTTCGCGAATGTTCTTCCTGTCCAGCGCCTGATCCGGGCGAATACCCTTATCATTGTTACGTGACGGTCCACTCACTTTTGAGGCGATAATCAGCTTTTCGCGGCTACCCTGTTTTGCCAGCCAGTTACCGACGTAAGTTTCAGTCAAACCTTGTGTTTCCGGGCGTGGTGGCACGGGATACATCTCTGCAACGTCGATAAGGTTAATGCCCTGCGCGACGGCATAGTCGAGTTGTGCGTGTGCGTCGGCTTCGCTGTTCTGTTCACCAAACGTCATCGTGCCAAGCCCCAGCGTGCTGACTTCCAGCGAACTGTGGGGTATACGGTGATATTGCATAGCCGTTTCCTTTTTATAATCACGACATGAGGACTATAAAAATGGCAGAGGGAAAGGAAAAGGGAAAGTGAAATATCTTAAGGCCAGCAGGAGGCTGACCTTATTGCTTAACGCTCAATGATTTGCGAAACGTCATCACGATTAATCTGCATGGCATTGCCTTGTTGATCGTGATAGCTCACAAGCCCGGTATCATCATCAATTTCCGGTTTGCCATCAGTCAGGATCATACGGCCATCTTTCGTTGCCATCACGTAATCGCTGCTACAACCGGAAACAGCAAACGCCAGCCCGACTGCAGAAATTATAACTGCCCATTTTTTCATCCGGTTATCCTCATTTAGCCCATAAATGATAATAGTCTGTTTATAAACCGACGTTATATATCTTGAAAGCAGGAAAGTCTTAAACTGTGAGGAGAGGGGAGGACGCTCTCCCGCAGGAGAGCGTGTGGTGCGTCAGAGCGGATTCTTTTTATTGCGAATCAGGTTGAGGCTTTCAACCGCAATAGAGAAGAACATTGCGAAATAGATATAACCTTTCGGTACGTGGATATCGAAACTTTCCAGAATCAAGGTAAAGCCCACCAGAATCAGGAAAGAGAGTGCCAACATTTTTACCGACGGATGCCGATCCACAAACTCACCAATCGGGCGTGCGGCGAACATCATTACGCCTACAGCAATTACCACTGCCGCCATCATAATAAACAGATGATCCGACAGACCTACCGCGGTAATAACGGAGTCAAGGCTGAAAATAATATCCAACAACATAATCTGCACGATGGCGCCGAGGAATGACGAAACGCGCGTTTTCAGCCCTTCTTCTTCACCCTCGATAGACTCGTGGATTTCCTTACTGGCTTTCCAGATCAGGAACAGGCCGCCGAGCAACAGGATTAAATCACGTGCCGATATTTCCTGACCAAAGATCTCAAACAACGGATTGGTTAAACGCGTCACCCAGGCAATAGACGCCAGCAATGCCAGACGCATCACCATTGCCGCAGCCAGACCAAGACGTCGCGCATGACCGCGCTGCGCCGTAGGAAGTTTCGCCACCACCAGAGAAAGGAAAATAATATTATCGATCCCTAACACGATCTCCAGCAGCGTCAGCGTACCGAGCGCAAGCCAGGCGTTAGGATCGGTGATCCATGCAAATAACATCTAAAAAGCCCTGCCAAAAAAAATGAAGCGATAATTATATGCCCGGAATTCGGCAGATCAAAGTTATGGCTGCTGGATCAGAAAATGACGGGCCAGTAATGCACTGGTGAAATTCTTTTTCAGGTAGAAACCGCGGGGTAACGTTAAAATCGGTTCGCCATTAGCGCCAATGGCTTCGGTCAGGGCTTTAGCGTTGGCTGCTTTCGGTCGCAGCTGTAAAACTTCACCATGCCGGGCGGTGATACGCTCTACCCGACCCAGCACGATCATATCCATCAGTTCTTCCCAGTCGAGACGTAGCTGGCGATCTTCTTCTTCATTTGGGCTCCATAACAATGGTGAACCCACACGCCGTTGCGCAAGGGGAATGCTTCGTTCACCTTCGACAGGTATCCACAGGACGCGTTTTAGTTTGTGTCGCACGTGGCTGGTTTCCCAGGTAACCCCCGTGTTTCCGGTTAATGGCGCGACACAAACAAATGTGGTTTCCAGCGGACGACCAAGACTGTCCACCGGAATTGTTTTTAGCTCGACTCCCAGTGCGGCGAAATCCTGTTCCGGTTTGCTCCCTGCGCTGGCCCCCAGCCAGATCTCCAGCAGAACACCAATCCAGCCTTTATCCCGCTTTAAATCTTTGGGCGTTACCATCCCGGCAAGGGCTGCCAACTCCCCTAAGGTATAGCCAGAGAGCTGCTGTGCCTGAGCAAGTAATTCAGCTTCTGAGGCAGGGGATGTAAGAAGAGGGCGGATGTCGGGCATACTATTCAACCTTGATTAAAAAACAAACAGCAATTTTATACCGGGTGTACAGAGTGTATATTTTTCCCTGAGAGATATTCAATGCTATGATTTATATGATTTTTTATCTATGACTTTATACTGTTGCGCAACAGCGCTAACGGTTTTCCAATTCTGGTCACTGAAAATAAACAGGATCTTACACCATGTTATCCACAGAAAGTTGGGATAACTGTGAAAAACCCATACTACTGGTTTGATTTACAGCCTTGACGTGCGACGTAAATCGAATTTTCGTACGAATTGTCACTCACTTTGGTGTGCATTCTGTGGATAAAATCGTTGTCGATTAAATTTTCGCCACACCGGTAAATGGTGATGTGATGTATATCACATATTCCTATTACTCCTGCCAAAAAACACATCTAATTATATGAATATAAATAAAAAAAATTACGCCCACTCAACGTGCTCGTTCAGAAAATTCTTGGTTTTCCCGTGGTAATTCCGTAGTTCTTCACAACTCTATCCACAGAAAAGGTGAATAAAATTGCCTGACAGTCGTTCTTCTGTTTATAACTTTGCCTTTAACTGTGAGTTATTCAAATGTTATTAGTAAGCTGTCGCTTTAACAGAGTGGTTTACCGCCTCACTGGAGTGTGAAACAATCGTTTGTATATAAAGTTTATGTTGAGGTAGTCCGGTGATTGATGACGATGGCTACCGCCCAAATGTAGGTATCGTAATTTGTAATCGCCAGGGGCAAGTTATGTGGGCCCGGCGATATGGTCAGCACTCCTGGCAATTCCCTCAGGGCGGGATTAACCCAGGAGAATCAGCAGAACAGGCGATGTACCGGGAACTGTTTGAAGAGGTTGGATTAAGCCGCAAAGATGTGCGGATCCTCGCCTCGACTCGCAACTGGTTGCGTTACAAGTTACCGAAACGTTTGGTGCGTTGGGATACAAAGCCGGTGTGTATCGGCCAGAAACAAAAGTGGTTCCTTTTGCAATTGATGAGCGCTGATGCGGAAATCAATATGCAAACCAGCAGTACTCCAGAGTTTGACGGTTGGCGCTGGGTTAGTTACTGGTACCCCGTCCGACAGGTGGTGTCATTTAAACGTGATGTCTACCGCAGGGTGATGAAAGAGTTTGCAAGTGTAGTCATGGCGCTTCAGGACAATACGCCGAAGCCACAAAACTCACCTGCTTATCGACGTAAAAGAGGTTAAGTCACGCAAATCATGCTCACTCGCCTGCGCGAAATAGTCGAAAAAGTTGCCAGTGCTCCGCGCCTCAATGAGGCGCTGAACATTCTGGTCACCGACATCTGTCTTGCGATGAACACCGAAGTCTGTTCGGTCTATCTGGCCGATCATGACCGCCGTTGTTACTACCTTATGGCGACCCGGGGGCTGAAAAAACCACGTGGTCGCACTGTAGCGCTCGCGTTTGATGAAGGTATCGTCGGCCTGGTTGGCAGGCTGGCAGAACCTATCAACCTTGCAGATGCGCAAAAACATCCCAGCTTTAAATATGTTCCTTCGGTTAAAGAAGAGCGTTTTCGCGCCTTCCTTGGCGTGCCAATTATTCAGCGTCGGCAGTTGCTGGGGGTATTAGTCGTCCAGCAGCGGGAAATTCGTCAATACGACGAAAGCGAAGAATCTTTCCTGGTTACGCTTGCCACCCAAATGGCAGCCATTCTTTCTCAATCGCAATTGACCGCCTTGTTTGGTCAGTATCGTCAGACACGAATCCGTGCTTTGCCTGCGGCACCGGGCGTAGCGATTGCAGAAGGCTGGCAGGATGCAACACTGCCATTAATGGAACAGGTTTATCAGGCTTCTACCCTCGACCCGGCGCTGGAGCGTGAGCGCCTGACCGGAGCACTGGAAGAGGCGGCAAACGAATTTCGCCGTTACAGTAAGCGTTTTTCTGCCGGAGCGCAGAAAGAGACTGCCGCCATCTTTGACCTTTATTCCCACTTGCTCTCTGATGCCCGCTTGCGCCGTGAGCTATTTGCCGAAGTGGATAAAGGTTCGGTTGCTGAGTGGGCAGTGAAAACGGTAATCGAAAAATTTGCCGAGCAGTTTGCTGCACTCACCGATAACTACCTGAAAGAACGCGCTGGCGACTTACGTACATTGGGGCAGCGTTTATTATTCCATCTTGACGATTCCGTACAGGCCACCAATGCCTGGCCAGAGCGCTTTATCCTGGTGGCTGATGAACTTTCTGCGACGACGCTCGCAGAGCTTCCCCAGGATCGTCTGGCAGGTGTTGTGGTGCGAGATGGCGCAGCAAACTCTCATGCTGCGATTATGGTGCGAGCGTTAGGTATTCCAACTGTCATGGGGGCCGATATACAGCCCTCTGTGCTTCATAAACGTACGCTTATTGTTGATGGTTATCGCGGAGAATTATTAGTTGATCCTGAACCGGTTTTAATTCAGGAATATCAGCGTCTTATCAGCGAAGAAATCGAACTTAGCCGTATTGCCGAAGATGATGTCAATCGCCCGGCACAGCTGAAAAGCGGCGAAAGCATTAAAGTCATGCTCAATGCTGGCTTAAGCCCGGAACATGAAGAGAAATTAGGCAGTCGTATTGACGGTATCGGCCTGTACCGTACCGAAATCCCTTTTATGCTACAAAGCGGTTTTCCATCTGAAGAAGAGCAGGTGGCGCAGTATCAGGGAATGTTGCAAATGTTCAACGATAAACCTGTTACGTTGCGAACGCTGGATGTTGGTGCAGATAAACAACTGCCTTATATGCCCATCAGTGAAGAGAATCCGTGTCTTGGATGGCGGGGGATTCGCATAACCCTCGACCAGCCGGAGATCTTTCTGGTACAGGTGCGTGCGATGCTGCGCGCTAATGCTGCCACCGGAAATCTCAGCATTCTACTGCCAATGGTCACCAGCATTGATGAAGTAGATGAAGCACGTCGCTTAATTGAGCGTGCCGGACGTGAAGTTGAAGAAATGATCGGTTACGCGATCCCAAAACCGCGTATTGGTATCATGCTGGAAGTGCCATCAATGATCTTTATGTTGCCGCACCTGGCCAACCGGATCGACTTTATCTCAGTGGGAACGAACGATCTCACTCAGTACATTCTGGCGGTTGATCGCAACAATACCCGTGTGGCGAATATCTACGATAGCCTTCATCCTGGAATGTTGCGGGTGTTGGCGGTAATTGCTCAGGAAGCGGAGAAATACGGTATCGATCTTCGCCTGTGTGGTGAAATGGCGGGCGATCCGATGTGTGTGGCTATTCTGATTGGTATGGGGTATCGACATCTCTCTATGAATGGTCGCTCGATTGCCCGCGTGAAGTATCTTCTGCGTAACATCGATTATGACGATGCTAAAAACCTTGCTGAACGGAGTCTGGAAGCGCAACTGGCAACCGAAGTTCGTCATCAGGTGGCGGCATTTATGGAGCGGCGCGGCTTAGGCGGACTGATACGTGGCGGGCTTTAAAAGCCCGTCTGTAAAACGTAACGAAGCATTACTTTTACAGCTAATCGGGCAATATGCCCGATCCCTTGTGCTATTATTCGCACCTTTGGAGCGCCTGTAACCTGCGGTGCGCATTGCATTCGCTGACCCTTTCCAGCGAGATAACAATAACTTGTGGTGACAGATGACCAGTAGCTATCTGCATTTCCCGGAATTCGATCCGGTCATATTTTCAATTGGCCCCGTCGCGCTTCACTGGTACGGCCTGATGTATCTGGTTGGTTTTATCTTTGCGATGTGGCTGGCGACCCGCCGTGCTAATCGTCCTGGCAGCGGCTGGACTAAAAACGAAGTAGAAAACTTACTCTATGCGGGCTTCCTGGGCGTATTCCTCGGTGGACGTATTGGTTATGTTCTGTTCTACAACTTCCCACAGTTCCTGGATGATCCGTTGTATCTGTTCCGTGTCTGGGATGGCGGTATGTCCTTCCATGGTGGTTTGATTGGCGTAATCGTGGTGATGTTCATTTTCGCTCACCGTACAAAACGCTCTTTCTTCCAGGTCTCTGATTTTATTGCGCCACTAATCCCGTTTGGCCTCGGTGCCGGGCGACTTGGCAACTTCATTAATGGTGAATTGTGGGGCCGCGTGGACCCGAACTTCCCGTTTGCCATGCTGTTCCCAGGCTCCCGTACAGAAGATATTTTGCTGCTGCAAACCAACCCGCAATGGCAATCCATTTTCGATACTTATGGTGTGCTACCGCGTCATCCGTCACAGCTGTACGAACTGCTGCTGGAAGGTGTGGTGCTGTTTATTATCCTCAACCTGTATATTCGTAAACCGCGCCCGATGGGAGCAGTTTCCGGCTTGTTCCTGATTGGCTATGGCGCGTTTCGTATTATTGTCGAATTTTTCCGCCAGCCGGATGCGCAATTTACTGGCGCATGGGTGCAGTACATCAGCATGGGGCAAATTCTTTCCATCCCGATGATTGTCGCGGGTGTGATCATGATGGTCTGGGCATATCGTCGCAGCCCGCAGCAACACGTTTCCTGAGGAACCATGAAACAGTATTTAGAACTGATGCAAAAAGTGCTCGACGAAGGCACTCAGAAAAACGACCGTACCGGAACCGGAACGCTTTCCATTTTTGGTCATCAGATGCGTTTTAACCTGCAGGAGGGATTCCCGCTGGTAACAACCAAACGGTGCCACCTGCGTTCCATTATCCACGAACTGCTGTGGTTTTTGCAGGGTGATACCAACATTGCGTACCTGCATGAAAACAATGTCACTATCTGGGATGAATGGGCCGACGAAAACGGCGATCTCGGTCCGGTGTATGGCAAACAATGGCGCGCCTGGCCAACGCCGGATGGTCGTCATATTGACCAGATCACTACAGTACTGAACCAGCTGAAAAACGACCCGGATTCCCGCCGCATTATTGTTTCAGCCTGGAACGTAGGCGAACTGGATAAAATGGCACTGGCTCCATGCCATGCATTCTTCCAGTTTTATGTGGCAGACGGCAAACTCTCTTGCCAGCTTTATCAGCGCTCCTGTGACGTCTTCCTCGGCCTGCCGTTTAACATTGCCAGCTATGCGTTACTGGTGCATATGATGGCGCAGCAGTGTGATCTGGAAGTGGGCGATTTTGTCTGGACGGGGGGCGACACGCACCTCTACAGCAACCACATGGATCAAACCCATCTGCAATTAAGCCGCGAGCCACGTTCTCTGCCGAAGTTGATTATCAAACGTAAACCTGAATCCATCTTCGACTACCGTTTTGAAGACTTTGAGATTGAAGGCTACGATCCGCATCCGGGCATCAAAGCCCCTGTTGCGATTTAAATCCTGCCAAAGCCGACGCCATTGTGCGTCGGTTTTTTTCTCTCCCGGCCAATTCTTCGAGCTGCCTTCCCGAAATTTTGCAACGTTGTGCAACCCATAAAAAAGTTCTGAAAGCGCGCCGAATAACAAAAAATTAAGCCTCGCCAGAAATTTTCCTCACGTCATACTGCCGCCATGAAAAGAGAACAGGGCTATACGCTTATCGAAATTCTGGTCGCGATGCTCATTATTGCGCTACTGAGCGCAGGGGGCGTTTATGGCTGGCAGAGCTGGCAACAGCAGCAACGACTCTGGCAAACCGCCTGCCAGCTGCGCGATTACTTACTGTATTTGCGTGAGGATGCCAACTGGCATAACCGCGATCATGTCATCAGTGTTATCAGGGAGGGAAAGTCATGGTGTCTTGTCAGCTCAGCCGTAGGGCAAACAACCTGCATGCCCTCCTCACCACTGATATTTACGCCCGGTTGGGAAGAGATAAACCTGGCCGAAGCCACTCCGGCACTGGCGTTTTATGGCCTGCGCAATACTGCCTGGCCTGGTCATATTCGTCTGCAAAACACCGCAGGCGAATGGCAAATAGTGATCTCTCCCTGGGGGCGAATCCGCTTGTGCAAGCCAACCCAGGTAGAGAGCTGCCGTTAAACGAGCGTGGTTTTTCTTTACTTGAAGTGCTTATCGCGATGGCTGTCAGTAGCGTGTTATTGCTTGGTACAGCTCGTTTTTTACCTGCTATTCAACGTGATGTCTTAAGCAATACGTTAAAACTGGCGCTGGAAGACGAACTCTGGCAACGCACTTATACGGTCGCAAAACATCTCCAGCGGGCGGGATATTGCCGGGGGAAATGTAGCGGTGAAGGATTAAAAATCGTCAATAACGGAGAGTGCATAATTGTTCAGTGGGATGCCAACAATAATGGCCGCTTTGAAACAGCCCCCTCCAAAGACTCAGAACAAGTGGGATTCCGTCTCAAAGATAACGCCCTGGAAACACTGCGCGGCGCGACATCCTGCACCGGTAAAGGCTGGGACAGGATGACCGAACCTGATGCCATTGTCGTCGAAACGTTCACGGTTGAGAGGCATAACCAAAACGGTTTCGCTCCACTTCTCACCGTGCGATTACGTGGTGCCAGTAAAAACAAACCACAGCACAGTACAGAGGCGCAATACAGCGTGACGGGGTTTAATTTGTGAATCGTGAACGGGGAGTCTCGTCGCTGGGCTTAGTCTTGTTATTGCTGATCCTCGGTAGCTTACTGCTTCAGGGGCTAAATCAGCAGGAGCGCAGCTACTCTGCACGCGTCGCGCTGGAAAGTCAGGCATTAAAACGTCAGGCAATCGTACAGTCAGCACTGGAGTGGGGGAAATCGCAACACTGGCCACTGCAACATGACGCTCAGTGCCAGAGATATCAGCAACTCGCGGTGGTCTGTCTGCGCCTGTTAGCGAATGATGAGGCTGTGCTTATCGCTCAGTACTCTGGCGTCTCTTTATGGCAAATGGCAGCGAGAGAAAATAATAGCGTCACCTTCTCGGCAACCGGCTGGAGCGATTTCTGTCCATTAAAAGAGGAGGCGCTATGCAACATTCCCTGAAAAGCCAACGGGGATTCAGCTTGCCGGAAGTGATTGTGGCGATGGTATTAATGGTCATGATTGTGACGGCATTGTCTGGTTATCAGCGAGCACTGATGAACAGTTTTGTGCTCAAAAATCAGTACTTACAACTCTGGCGCACCAGCTGGCAACAAACACATTTGCGGTCAATTTCGCCACCTGTGAACTGGCAAGTTAACCGGGTGGAGACATCGCAGTCCGGATGTGTCAGCATCAGCGCTACGCTATTTTCACCACTGGGCAGGACAGGCGAGATGACACGCCTGCATTGCCCGAATCGTTAGTCGTCAGGAGCCGCTATGCTAAGGGTCTACCATTCGAATCGTCTGGATGTGCTGGAAGCGCTAATGGAGTTTATTGTTGAGCGCGAGCGGCTGGACGATCCCTTTGAGCCGGAAATGATTCTGGTACAAAGCACCGGGATGGCGCAATGGTTACAGATGGCCCTGTCGCAGAAGTTTGGCATTGCGGCAAATATCGAATTCCCGCTGCCAGCAAGTTTCATCTGGGATATGTTCGTTCGTGTATTGCCAGAGATCCCCAAAGAGAGCGCGTTTAATAAACAGAGCATGACCTGGAAATTAATGACGCTGTTACCGCAGTGGTTGGATCGGGAAGATTTTACCCTGCTACGTCATTATTTGACTGACGATTCTGACAAACGAAAACTCTTTCAGCTTTCTGCGCGTGCAGCGGATCTTTTTGACCAGTATTTGGTTTATCGCCCTGAGTGGCTTTCCCAGTGGGAAGCCGGAAAATTGGTTGATGGGCTGAGCGAAGCGCAAGTGTGGCAGGCACCTTTGTGGAAGGCACTGGTGGAATACACTGCTGAACTGGGGCAACCACGTTGGCACCGTGCCAATCTTTATCAACGCTTTATTGAAACGCTGGAGTCGGCTACCACCTGCCCACCGGGATTACCTTCCCGCGTCTTTATTTGCGGTATTTCCGCGTTACCACCGGTGTATCTGCAAGCTCTACAGGCACTGGGTAAGCATATAGAAATTCATCTTTTGTTTACTAACCCCTGTCGTTATTACTGGGGAGATATTAAAGATCCTGCTTATCTGGCAAAACTCCTTACCCGCCAGCGTCGGCACAGCTTTGAAGACCGCGAATTACCGCTGTTTCGTAAGGGCGTTGATGCAGAAAAATTGTTTAATAGCGAAGGCGAACAGGATGTTGGTAATCCACTTTTAGCCTCCTGGGGCAAGTTGGGGCGTGATTATATTTATCTGCTTTCCGATCTCGATAACAGCCAGGAGTTGGATGCTTTCGTTGATATCACGCCAGATAATCTGTTGCATAACATTCAGTCCGATATTCTGGAGCTGGAAAATCGGGCGGTGGCGGGCGTTAATATTGAAGAGTTTTCCCGTAGCGATAAGAAAAGGCTGCTCGATCCGCAGGATAACAGCGTGACCTTCCATGTTTGCCATAGCCCGCAACGTGAAGTTGAAGTGCTACATGATCGCTTGCTGGCAATGTTGGAGGAAGATCCCACACTGACACCTCGCGACATTATTGTGATGGTGGCCGACATTGACAGTTACAGTCCGTTTATTCAGGCCGTCTTTGGGAGCGCACCAGCCGATCGTTACCTGCCTTATGCCATTTCCGACCGTCGGGCGCGTCAGTCGCATCCGGTACTGGAAGCATTTATCACTCTGCTCTCTTTACCTGACAGTCGTTTTGTTTCCGAGGATGTTCTGGCCTTGCTGGATGTACCTGTACTTGCGGCGCGGTTTGATATTACCGAAGAAGGGCTACGTTATTTACGCCAATGGGTAAATGAGTCAGGCATTCGTTGGGGGATTGACGACGATAACGTTCGTGAGCTGGAGCTACCTGCCACCGGTCAACATACCTGGCGCTTTGGCCTGACACGTATGCTGTTAGGTTACGCCATGGAAAGTGCTCAGGGTGAGTGGCAGTCTGTCCTGCCTTATGATGAATCCAGCGGCCTGATTGCCGAGCTGGTGGGGCATCTGGCATCACTGTTGATGCAACTGAACATCTGGCGTCGTGGACTTGCGCAGGAACGACCACTGGAAGAGTGGCTACCTGTGTGTCGTGACATGCTCAATGCCTTCTTCCTGCCAGATGCCGAAACCGAAGCAGCGATGACACTTATTGAACAACAGTGGCAGGCCGTGATTGCTCAGGGGCTTGGCGCACAATATAACGAAGCTGTACCGCTTTCATTGCTCCGCGACGAGCTGGCACAACGCCTTGATCAAGAACGTATCAGCCAGCGATTCCTTGCGGGACCAGTGAATATTTGCACTCTCATGCCAATGCGCTCTATCCCCTTCAAAGTGGTCTGCTTATTAGGAATGAATGACGGTGTTTATCCGCGTCAGCTTGCACCGCTGGGGTTTGATTTAATGAGTCAGAAACCGCGCCGTGGGGATCGTAGTCGTCGTGATGATGACCGCTATCTGTTCCTGGAAGCGCTGATCTCTGCGCAGCAAAAGCTTTATATCAGTTATATCGGGCGTTCCATTCAGGATAACAGCGAACGTTTTCCTTCCGTGCTGGTACAGGAGTTAATTGACTATATTGGTCAAAGCCATTACTTACCGGGCGATGAAGCGCTGAACTGCGACGAAAGCGAAGCGAAGGTAAAAGCACATATTACCTGTATGCATACCCGTATGCCGTTTGATCCGCAAAATTACCTGCCTGGTGAGCAGCAAAGCTATGCCAGAGAGTGGCTACCTGCTGCCAGTCAGTCTGGTGAGGCACATTCTGATTTTGTGCAGCCATTGCCATTTGAAATGCCGTCAACACTATTGCTGGAATCTTTACAACGTTTTTGGGCGCATCCGGTAAGAGCCTTCTTTCAGATGCGTCTGCGAGTAAATTTCCGTGCGCAAGAGAGCGAGATCCCTGATACCGAACCGTTCACGCTGGAAGGGCTAACCCGTTATCAAATTAACCAGCAACTACTTAACACCCTGGTTGAGCAGGAAGATGCTGAGCGTCTTTTCCGCCGATTCCGAGCCGCAGGGGAGCTGCCTTATGGTGCTTTTGGTGAGATCCTGTGGGAAACCCAGTGTCAGGAGATGCAACAGCTGGCTGACCGGGTGATTGCCTGTCGCCTGCCAGGGCAAAGCATGGAGGTTGATCTCAACTGTAATGGCGTACAATTAACCGGCTGGCTACCACAAGTCCAGGACGATGGTTTATTGCGTTGGCGACCATCGTTGCTTAGCGTTTCACAAGGCGTGCAACTTTGGCTGGAACATCTTGTCTATTGCGCCTGTGGTGGTACAGGGGAAAGCCGTCTGTTTTTACGTAAAGATGGCGAATGGCGTTTCCCACCACTGGAAACAGAACAGGCGTTACATTACCTTGCGCAGCTTATAGAGGGCTATCGGGAAGGAATGTCCTCACCGCTGTTGGTGTTACCCGAAAGCGGTGGTGCATGGATTAAAACCTGTTATGACACTGAAAATGATGTGATTTTAACTGACGAAGATACACAACAAAAAGCGCGAACTAAGTTCCTGCAAGCGTATGAAGGCAACATGATAGTTCGTGGGGAAGGCGATGATATCTGGTATCAACGCCTGTGGCGTCAGCTCGAACCTGAGACTCTGGAAACGATAGTTTCTCAGTCTCAACGTTTTTTGTTACCTATTTTTCGTTTCAATCAGTCATAACGATTGTTTAAAAATTGCGCAAGCAGGTCGCTTACTCTATGATGCGCACCAGTCACGGACTGATTGTTATTTATACCGACGCTGAGCAGTTCAGCGGCATATTTTGTATTCTCCGGTTGATGCGCTTTAATGCGTTGATTCAGGTTGAAAAATATCGTTAATCATGAGGTTCGTGAATGCCCCGCAGCACCTGGTTTAAAGCGTTACTGGTTTTAATTACCCTTTGGGTACCTTTCTGTCAGGCAGACACCGGTTGGACACCTATGGCGGAAACCATCCGTAAAAGTGAAAAAGATAATCGCCAGTATCAGGCTATACGGCTGGATAACGGCATGGTGGTGTTGCTGGTTTCCGATCCTCAGGCGGTCAAATCGCTTTCAGCGCTTGTTGTACCTGTTGGGTCGCTTGAAGATCCTGACTCTTATCAGGGGCTGGCGCACTATCTCGAACATATGAGCCTGATGGGCTCGAAAAAATATCCACAGGCAGACAGCCTTGCGGAATATCTCAAAATGCATGGCGGTAGCCACAATGCCAGCACAGCGCCATATCGCACGGCTTTCTATCTTGAAGTAGAAAATGATGCCCTGAATGGTGCGGTTGATCGTCTGGCGGATGCCATTGCAGCCCCTTTACTCGACAAAAAATATGCCGAGCGCGAGCGTAACGCGGTAAACGCTGAACTCACTATGGCACGCACCCGTGACGGTATGCGCATGGCACAAGTGAGCGCCGAAACTATTAACCCGGCACACCCTGGGGCGAAGTTTTCTGGCGGAAATCTGGAAACCTTAAGCGACAAACCTGGAAATCCGGTACAGCAGGCGCTGAAAAATTTCCATGAGAAATACTATTCAGCCAATCTGATGAAAGCGGTTATCTACAGCAACAAACCACTGCCGGAGTTGGCGCAGTTGGCGGCAGAAACTTTTGGTCGCGTGCCAAATAAAGAGAGCCAAAAACCAGAAATCACCGTGCCGGTGGTGACCGACGCGCAAAAGGGCATCATCATCCATTACGTGCCCGCGCTGCCACGAAAAGTGGTGCGCGTGGAGTTTCGTATCGATAACAACTCCGCGAAGTTTCGCAGTAAAACCGATGAATTGATCACCTATCTGATTGGCAATCGTAGTCCTGGAACTCTCTCGGACTGGTTGCAAAAGCAGGGCCTGGTCGAAGGCATAAGTGCCAGTTCCGATCCTATCGTTAACGGCAACAGCGGCGTGTTAGCGATCTCGGCAACCTTAACTGATAAAGGCCTCGCTAACCGTGACGAAGTGATTGCGGCTATTTTCAGCTATCTCAATTTATTGCGTGAAAAAGGCGTGGATAAACAGTACTTCGATGAACTGGCGCATGTGCTGGATCTCGATTTCCGTTATCCGTCGATCACCCGTGATATGGATTACGTCGAATGGCTGGCGGATACCATGATTCGCGTACCGGTTGAGCATACTCTGGATGCCGTGAATATCGCCGACCAGTATGACGCCAAAGCTGTTAAAGAAAGGCTGGCGATGATGACGCCACAGAACGCACGAATCTGGTATATCAGCCCGAAAGAGCCGCACAATAAAACCGCCTATTTTGTCGATGCACCTTATCAGGTTGATAAAATCAGTGAACAAACCTTCGCTGACTGGCAGAAAAAAGCGGCAGGTATTGCGCTCTCTTTGCCGGAGCTTAACCCCTATATACCAGATGATTTTTCGCTGATCACGCCAGAGAAAAAATATGATCACCCTGAGTTAATTGTTGATGAGTCAGATTTGCGTGTGGTGTATGCCCCAAGCCGCTATTTTGCCAGTGAGCCAAAAGCCGATATCAGCCTGATTTTGCGCAATCCGAAAGCGATGGACAGTGCCCGCAATCAGGTCATGTTTGCGTTAAATGATTATCTGGCGGGGCTTGCCCTTGACCAGTTAAGTAACCAGGCTGCGGTGGGGGGAATAAGCATTTCCACCAATGCGAATAATGGCTTAATGGTTAACGCTAGTGGTTATACCCAGCGATTACCGCAACTTTTCCAGGCCTTGTTGACGGGCTACTTTAGCTATAGCGCTACAGAAGAACAGCTTGAACAGGCGAAATCCTGGTATATCCAGATGCTGGATTCGGCGGAAAAAGGAAAAGCATTTGAGCAGGCGATTATGCCAGTACAGATGCTTTCTCAAGTGCCTTACTTCCCGCGTGACGAGCGCCGCAAACTGTTGTCTGGCATTAGCCTGAAAGACGTTATGGCCTATCGTGAGACATTGAAAACAGGCGCGCGCCCCGAGTTTATGGTCATTGGCAATATGAGCGAAGCGCAAGCGAAAACACTCGCGCGTGACGTGCAAAAACAGCTGGGCGCAGAGGGTACTGAATGGTGTCGTAACAAAGACGTGCTGGTAGATAAAAAACAGTCAGTTATTCTTGAGCAAGCCGGAAGTAGCACTGATTCGGCACTGGCAGCTGTATTCGTTCCCACCGGTTATGACGAATACACCAGCTCTGCCTACAGCGCTATGCTGGGGCAAATTGTTCAGCCGTGGTTCTATAACCAGTTGCGTACAGAGGAGCAACTGGGCTATGCGGTATTTGCCTTCCCGATGAGCGTGGGGCGTCAATGGGGGATGGGATTCCTGCTGCAAAGCAGCGATAAACAGCCGTCTTACCTTTGGAAACGCTATAAAGATTTCTTCCCTGTGGCAGAAGCAAAATTGCGGGCGATGAAACCGGAAGAGTTCGCACAAATCCAGCAGGCTATTATTACTCAGATGTTGCAGGCACCGCAGACACTGGGCGAAGAAGCCTCGAAGTTAAGCAAAGATTTCGATCGTGGCAATATGCGCTTTGATTCACGTGATAAAATTGTGGCACAGATAAAACAGCTGACGCCGCAAAAACTTGCCGATTTCTTCCATCAGGCGGTGGTTGAGCCGCAAGGCATGGCTATCTTGTCGCAGATTTCTGGCAGCCAGAACGGGAAAGCAGAGTATGTGCACCCGGAAGGCTGGAAAGTGTGGGAGAACGTCAGCGCGTTGCAGCAAACAATGCCCCTGATGAGTGAAAAGAATGAGTGATGTCGCCGAGACATTAGACCCTTTGCGCTTGCCCTTACAGGGCGAGCGCCTGATTGAAGCCTCTGCCGGTACAGGCAAAACCTTTACGATTGCGGCGCTCTATTTGCGCCTGTTACTTGGATTAGGCGGAGCATCCGCCTTTCCCCGTCCATTGACAGTTGAAGAACTGCTGGTGGTGACCTTTACTGAGGCCGCAACCGCAGAACTGCGTGGTCGTATCCGTAGTAATATCCACGAATTACGCATCGCCTGTCTGCGCGACACTACCGACAATCCGCTGTATGCAAGCTTGCTTGAAGAGATTGACGATAAAGCACAGGCTGCGCAGTGGTTATTGTTAGCCGAACGGCAGATGGATGAAGCTGCGGTCTTTACCATTCACGGCTTCTGTCAGCGAATGCTCAACCTGAATGCCTTCGAATCTGGCATGTTGTTTGAACAACAACTGATTGAAGATGAGTCGTTGTTGCGCTATCAGGCTTGCGCCGATTTCTGGCGCCGTCATTGTTACCCGCTACCGCGTGAAATCGCTCAGGTGGTCTTCGAAACCTGGAAAGGGCCACAGGCACTGCTAAGAGATATTAACCGTTATCTGCAAGGTGAAGCGCCAGTGATTAAAGCGCCACCACCGGATGATGAAACGCTCATTTCTCGTCACGCGCAGATTGTGGCGCGAATTAACACTGTCAAACAGCAGTGGTGTGAAACCGTAGGTGAACTGGATGCGCTGATTGAATCTTCTGGCATTGATCGACGCAAGTTTAATCGTAGCAATCAGGCCAAATGGATCGACAAGATCAGTCGCTGGGCGCAGGAAGAAACAAACAGCTATCAACTGCCGGAATCGCTGGAAAAGTTCTCTCAGCGTTTTTTAGAAGATCGCACGAAGGCAGGCGGGGAAACGCCACGCCACCCCTTGTTTGACGCGATCGATCAACTGCTTGCTGAACCGTTATCGATCCGTGATCTGGTCATCACCAGAGCACTGGCGGAGATCCGTGAAACCGTTGCCCGTGAGAAACGTCGCCGTGGCGAGCTGGGCTTTGACGATATGCTAAGTCGGCTGGACGCTGCTTTGCGTAGTGAAAGCGGAGAGGCACTGGCGACGGCGATCCGTACACGCTTCCCGGTGGCGATGATCGATGAATTCCAGGACACAGATCCGCAGCAATACCGTATTTTTCGCCGTATCTGGCATCAACAGCCGGAAACGGCGTTGCTCCTGATTGGCGATCCGAAACAGGCGATCTATGCGTTTCGTGGGGCAGATATTTTCACCTATATGAAAGCGCGTAGCGAAGTCCATGCTCATTACACGTTAGATACCAACTGGCGTTCTGCGCCGGGGGTGGTCAACAGTGTGAACAAGCTTTTCAGCCAGACCGATGACGCCTTTATGTTCCGCGAAATCCCGTTTGTTCCGGTGAAATCAGCCGGGAAAAACCGGGGGTTGCATTTTGCTGTGAACGGTGAAAAGCAGCCTGCGATGAAAATGTGGTTGATGGACGGTGAATACTGCAGCGTCGGAGACTATCAAAGCACGATGGCGCAAGTTTGTGCCATGCAGATCCGTGACTGGTTACAGGCCGGGCAACGTGGCGATGCGTTGCTGATGAACGGTGACACATCGCGCCCTGTACGAGCCTCAGATATTAGTGTTCTGGTGCGTAGTCGGCAGGAGGCATCCTTAATACGTGATGCCCTTACCCTGCTGGCGATACCTTCCGTTTACCTCTCTAACCGCGACAGCGTTTTTGAAACACTGGAAGCCCAGGAGATGTTATGGGTTTTGCAGGCAGTCATGACGCCAGAGCGGGAAGATACCCTGCGTAGTGCGCTGGCAACGTCGATGATGGGGTTGAACGCGCTGGATATTGAAAATCTCAACACCAATGAAACTGCGTGGGATGCAGTAGTTGAAGAGTTTGATGGCTATCGGCAGCTCTGGCGCAAACGTGGTGTGATGCCCATGTTGCGAGCGCTGATGTCGGCGCGAAACATAGCCGAAAACCTTCTGGCAACAGCAGGTGGAGAGCGTCGACTGACTGATATTTTGCATATCAGCGAGCTATTGCAGCAGGCGGGAACGCAACTGGAAAGCGAACATGCACTGGTGCGTTGGTTGTCACAACATATTCTCGAACCAGACAGCAATGCGGCCAGCCAGCAAATGCGTCTGGAAAGTGACAAACATCTGGTACAGATCGTCACGATCCACAAATCGAAAGGGCTGGAGTATCCGCTGGTTTGGTTACCGTTTATCACTAATTTCCGTGTACAGGATCAAGCGTTTTACCATGATCGACAATCCTTTGAAGCCATGCTGGATCTCAGCGAGGCGAAAGAGAGCGTTGAGTTGGCTGAAGCAGAGCGTCTGGCGGAGGATTTACGTCTGCTCTATGTGGCGCTGACGCGTTCAGTCTGGCATTGCAGTCTTGGTGTTGCGCCGTTGGTGCGCCGTCGTGGTGATAAAAAAGGCCCTACCGACGTACATCAAAGTGCGCTGGGGCGATTGCTGCAAAAAGGAGAACCGCAGGATGCCGCCGGGCTACGGGCGTGCATTGAGTCGCTGTGTGATGACGATATCACCTGCCAGACTCCGCCTCGCCCCGATAATATCCGTTGGCACATGGTGGAATCCGCCAGTGAGGAACTGAGCGCCAGAAACCTGCAACGTTCACCGGGCGATAACTGGCGCGTTACCAGTTATTCTGGTCTGCAACAGCGTGGGCACGGTATTGCCCAGGATCTGTTGCCACGTCTGGATATTGATGCGGCGGGCACGGCTGTCAGTGAAAAATCAGAAGAACCGCAACTTACGCCACACCAGTTTCCCCGTGGCGCATCGCCGGGAACATTTTTACATAGCCTGTTTGAAACGCTCGATTTCAGCCAACCGGTCGATAGCGCATGGGTACGAGAAAAGCTGGAACTGGATGGTTTTGAGACCTGGTGGGAGCCAGTATTAACTGAGTGGATTGACGCTATCCTGCGTGCGCCATTAAATGAAACAGGTATCAGTCTGAGTCAACTGACTGAACGCGACAAGCAGGTAGAGATGGAGTTTTATTTGCCGATCACGAAACCCCTGATTGCAAGCCAACTCGATACACTGATTCGCCAGTTTGATTCGCTTTCTGCAGGTTGTCCGCCGCTGGACTTCTTACAAGTCCGCGGGATGTTAAAAGGTTTTATCGACCTGGTGTTCCGCCATCAGGGGCGTTACTACCTGCTCGACTATAAATCGAACTGGCTGGGTGAAGACAGTTCAGCCTACACCCAACAGGCAATGGCTGCGGCTATGCAGGAACACCGCTACGATCTGCAATATCAGCTTTATACGCTGGCGCTGCACCGTTACTTGCGTCATCGCATTGCTGATTACGACTATGAACGCCATTTTGGTGGTGTCATCTACCTTTTCCTGCGCGGCGTTGACCGCGATAATCCGCAGCAGGGCATTTATACCACCCGGCCCGATGGTGAACTCATAGCTCTGATGGACGACATGTTTGCAGGTGCTGACGTAGAGGAAACACAATGAGCCTTCAAGAATTATTGCTGAGCGCCGTTGAGCAAAAATTTTTGCGTCCGTTGGATGCGCAATTTGCCCTGGCGGTGGCCGGAGATAACGAGCCAGCTGTTGCGCTGGCGGCGGCCATCCTCAGCCATGATGCAGGTGAAGGGCATGTTTGCCTGCCCCTTTCTCGCCTTGTTAACAGTGATGAGCCACATCCACTACTGGCAATGGGCTTCAACAAATTTGACGCGCCGCAAGACTGGCAAAACTGCCTGTTGGCGTCAGAAGCAGTAAGCCAGGGCGAACGACCCACACCGATGATTCTGCATGGTGATCGCCTCTACCTGAATCGCATGTGGAGCAGTGAACGTACGGTGGCACGCTTTTTTAATGACGTAAATTACGCCATTGAAATTGATGAGCCACTACTGACACAAACGCTGGAGCGACTCTTCCCTTCCACAGGTGAAATCAACTGGCAAAAAGTGGCCGCTGCGGTGGCATTAACGCGGCGAATTTCGGTTATCTCTGGTGGTCCGGGAACGGGAAAAACCACAACAGTTGCAAAATTGCTGGCGGCACTGATTCAGATGATGGATGGCGAACGCTGCCGGATCCGCCTGGCTGCGCCGACAGGTAAAGCTGCTGCGAGGTTGACTGAATCTTTGGGTAAAGCACTGCGCCAACTCCCGCTAACCGACGAGCAAAAGACGCGTATTCCTGATGATGCCAGCACGTTGCACCGCTTGTTGGGTGCGCAACCGGGAAGCCAGCGTTTGCGTCATCATGCGGGAAACCCGTTGCATCTTGACGTACTGGTAGTGGATGAAGCGTCAATGATCGATCTACCGATGATGTCGCGGTTGATCGAGGCTTTACCTCCTCATGCCAGGGTGATCTTTCTGGGTGATCGCGATCAACTGGCTTCTGTAGAAGCAGGGGCCGTATTGGGTGATATCTGCGCCTGGGTCAGTGCTGGTTTTACCGCACAGCGCGCACAGCAATTATCTCGCCTGACGGGATGTGAAATACCCGCAGGCAAGGGGACCGAAGCGGCATCTTTACGAGACAGTCTCTGCCTGCTGCAAAAAAGTTACCGTTTTGGCAGCGATTCCGGGATTGGACAACTGGCTGCGGCGATTAATCGCGGAGACAAAACAGCCGTTCGTTCAATATTTCAACAGGAATTTAGCGATATCGAAAAACGCACGCTCACCAGTAGCGAAGATTACAGCGCGATGCTGGAAGAGGCGATTGCTGGCTATGGTCGGTATCTGCAACTACTGCAACAACGTGCTGAGCCGGAATCAATCATTCAGGCATTCAATGATTACCAGTTACTTTGCGCATTACGGGAAGGACCATTTGGCGTTGCCGGGCTAAATGAACGACTGGAACACGTGTTACAGCAAAAACGTAAAATTCATCGCCACCCTCATTCCCGTTGGTACGAAGGGAGACCGGTAATGATTGCCCGCAACGACAGTCCATTAGGATTGTTTAATGGTGATATCGGCATAGCGCTTGATCGCGGGCAGGG
Source organism: Escherichia fergusonii ATCC 35469 (assembly GCF_000026225.1). Lineage (NCBI taxonomy): Bacteria > Pseudomonadati > Pseudomonadota > Gammaproteobacteria > Enterobacterales > Enterobacteriaceae > Escherichia > Escherichia fergusonii. The sequence goes on along the minus strand of NC_011740.1, from coordinate 2,811,077 downwards.
GATGCGAGTCTGGTTTGCAATGCCAGACGGAAGCATTAAATCGGTACAGCCCAGCCGTTTGCCGGAACACGAAACCACCTGGGCGATGACGGTACATAAGTCGCAGGGGTCTGAGTTTAATCATGCAGCGCTGATTTTGCCCACTCAGCGTACGCCTGTTGTGACAAGGGAACTGGTTTACACCGCAGTAACCCGCGCCCGTACACGCCTTTCGCTGTATACAGATGAACGCATTTTAAGTAGTGCAATTGCTACCCGTACAGAGCGTCGTAGCGGACTTCCGGCATTGTTCAGAGTTTAAACGTCACATGTTGTGATAAATATTGACTGCCGGATAAGGCATTTATGCCACATCCGGCAGTTGTGCAGCGCCCCTTAAAAGCCATCAACTCAACGCCCCCATAATCTTCAACTCCAGCTCGTCCGGCACTTCGTTATACGACAGCACATGCAACCCCGGCGCAAACAACTTCGCATAACGCGCCAGCAACGGGCGCAACTGCGGCGGCACCAGCAGCACCGGATCTTTCCCTGCCGCTTTCATCTGCTCTTTCACCTGCGGCATCGTGTTCTGGAACTGGTTGAGCATATTCGGGTCCACCGGCACGCTGTCGAGCATCACTTTGCCAGCCTGTTGCGCCTGATTCACCACATTGGTCAGCAGATTTTCCAGCTCATTATTCAGCGTATACACCGTCAGCTCCTGCTTGCGAACGAACGGATGGGTAATGCTCCGCCGCAGTGCCAGGCGCACATCGGCCGCCAGCAGAATATGATCTTTGGTGACGGTGCTACTGGCGACCAGCACGGTGGCGATGGTGACGATATCGCGCAGGGAAACGCCTTCAGTCAGTAGCGCCCGGTACACTTTCAGCAACTGGCTGTAATTCAGCGCCGCGCTCAAATCCTCCGACAGGCGCGGTGCCATCGACGACAAACGGTTATGCAGCTGAGTAATATCGTCATAGTTAAACAAATCAGGAATATAGCTGCGCACAATCTTATTCACATGTGTGGCAATTACGCTGGCGCTGTCGATCACCTGATACCCCATATTCAGCGCTTTCGCTTTCTGCGTAGGCTGGATCCAGGTGACCGGCATCCCATACGCCGGGTCGTTCCCCAGCACGCCGTCAATCTCACCGTAGGTTTCACTGGAGGGCAGGGCCATCAGTTTATCCGCCGGAATATCAGCTTCATCAGCCTTAATGCCGTTGATGAAAATGGCGTACTGGCTGGGCTTGAGGCGGAAGTTTTCGCGAATGCGGATCTCCGGCAGCAGCACGCCGTTGCCGTCGGAAATCACCTGCCGCACGCCGCGAATCCGCTGGGTGAGCGGGTTGCCCTGCGCTTTGTCCACCAGCGCCACCAACTTGTAACCGAGGCTTAAGCTGATGGGCTCGATCAGCGGAATGGTTTCCCAACTGACCTGTTGCTCGCTGGTTTCGGTGATGGTGCGGGTCAGCGTTTCGAGGCTTTTCTCTTCCGCCTCCGCCGCCTGCGGGCGTTTGCTCATCCGCCAGCCGGTAAAGCCAAGCAGGGCGCTGAACAGCAAAAACGGCAGGTGCGGCATCCCCGGCACCACCGCCAGCACAAACATGATCCCGGTGGCGGTGTAGAGCACCGACGGGCTTGCCAGCAGCTGGTGGCGCACGTCATGGGCGATATCGCCGTTGTCGCTGACGCGGGTGACGATAATTGCCGCCGCGGTGGAGAGCAGCAGGGACGGGATCTGCGCCACCAGCCCGTCGCCGATGGTCATCAGCACATACTGCTGGAAGGCGGCGTCGGCGCTCAGGTTGTATTTGAAGATCCCGATACAGACGCCGCCGATCAGGTTGATCGCCAGAATCATCATCCCGGCGATGGCATCCCCGCGCACAAACTTCGATGCCCCGTCCATTGCACCGTAGAAATCGGCCTCGCTGGCAACATCTTTACGCCGGGTTTGCGCCTGCGCCTGGTTGATCAACCCGGCGTTAAGATCGGCGTCAATCGCCATCTGCTTGCCGGGCATCGCGTCCAGGGTAAAGCGGGCAGAAACCTCGGAAATACGCTCGGCCCCTTTGGTGACGACGATAAAGTTGATAGTGAACAGCGTCAGTAAATCCGAGCGTGAAAGCATTATCGCCGCGCTGCACGGGCAGTCGATTTTCAATGGCGGCGGGCTGTCGCCGTTAAATAAAATCAGCCCTACGCATCCGCCGAAACCTGCCACCGTGGCGGTGCCGGAAGAGACGGAGAAAAAAGCGCGCGACGTCAACGAGAAAACGGCGCTACTGAAGAAGAAGTCCGCCACTGAGCTTGGCGAGCTGGCGACCAGTATCAACACCATCGCCCGTGATGCGCATATGGAAGCGAATCTGGAGATGGAGATTGTCCCGCAGGGATTGCGCGTGCTAATTAAAGACGACCAGAACCGCAATATGTTTGAGCGCGGCAGCGCGAAGATTATGCCGTTCTTTAAAACGCTGCTGGTGGAGCTCGCGCCAGTGTTCGACTCGCTCGACAACAAAATTATTATTACCGGGCATACCGATGCGATGGCCTATAAAAGCAATATCTACAACAACTGGAACCTTTCGGGTGACCGCGCGCTTTCGGCTCGTCGGGTGCTGGAAGACGCCGGAATGCCGGAAGATAAAGTGATGCAGGTGAGCGCAATGGCGGACCAGATGCTGCTGGACGCGAAAAATCCGCAAAGCGCGGGCAATCGGCGCATTGAGATTATGGTGCTCACCAAAAGCGCGTCTGATACGTTGTATCAATATTTTGGTCAGCATGGGGATAAGGTGGTGCAGCCGCTGGTGCAAAAGCTGGATAAGCAGCAGGTGCTTTCGCAACGAATGCGTTAAATGCTGAATCTTTACGCATTTCTCAAACCCTGAAATCACTGTATACTTTACCAGTGTTGAGAGGTGAGCAATGCGTAAAATCATTCATGTGGATATGGACTGCTTTTTCGCCGCGGTGGAGATGCGCGACAATCCCGCCCTGCGCGATATCCCTATTGCTATTGGCGGCAGCCGCGAACGTCGGGGGGTGATCAGCACCGCCAATTATCCCGCGCGTAAATTTGGCGTGCGTAGCGCAATGCCAACCGGCATGGCGCTCAAGCTGTGTCCGCATCTCACCTTGCTTCCAGGGCGCTTTGACGCCTACAAAGAAGCATCAAATCATATCCGCGAAATCTTCTCTCGCTACACATCGCGTATTGAGCCGCTGTCGCTGGATGAAGCTTATCTCGACGTCACCGACAGCGTACATTGCCACGGTTCTGCGACCCTTATTGCTCAGGAAATCCGTCAGACGATTTTCAACGAGCTGCAACTTACCGCCTCTGCGGGCGTTGCGCCGGTCAAGTTTCTCGCCAAAATCGCCTCAGACATGAATAAACCCAACGGTCAGTTTGTGATTACGCCGGCAGAAGTTCCGGCATTTCTGCAAACCTTACCGCTGGCAAAAATTCCCGGTGTCGGCAAAGTCTCGGCGGCAAAACTGGAAGCGATGGGGCTACGAACCTGCGGCGATGTACAAAAGTGTGATCTGGTGACATTGCTTAAACGCTTTGGCAAATTTGGCCGCATTTTGTGGGAGCGTAGTCAGGGCATTGACGAGCGCGACGTTAACAGCGAAAGGTTGCGAAAATCCGTCGGTGTAGAACGCACGATGGCGGAAGATATTCATCACTGGTCTGAATGTGAAGCGATCATCGAGCGGTTGTATCCGGAACTTGAACGCCGTCTGGCAAAGGTAAAACCTGATTTGCTGATTGCCCGCCAGGGGGTGAAATTAAAGTTCGACGATTTTCAGCAAACCACTCAGGAACATGTCTGGCCGCGGCTGAATAAAGCTGACTTGATCGCCACTGCGCGTAAAACCTGGGATGAACGCCGTGGCGGGCGCGGTGTGCGGCTGGTGGGGCTGCATGTGACGTTGCTGGATCCGCAAATGGAAAGACAACTGGTGTTGGGATTATGATGTATACTATTATGTATATTCTGGCGTGCATTATTATGAGGGTATCACTGTATGCATCGAATTCTTGCTGAAAAATCGGTCAATATCACTGAGTTACGTAAAAATCCAGCAAAATATTTTATTGATCAACCGGTTGCGGTTCTTTCTAATAATCGCCCCGCAGGATATCTCTTAAGTGCCAGCGCATTCGAAGCATTAATGGACATGCTTGCAGAACAAGAGGAGAAAAAGCCCATAAAGGCGCGTTTCCGTCCGAGTGCCGCAAGATTAGAGGAAATTACACGCCGCGCTGAACAATATCTTAATGATATGACGGATGATGATTTCAATGACTTTAAGGAATAAGGATGCGGGTATTCAAAACAAAACTTATTCGCCTGCAACTTACAGCCAAGGAACTTGATGCGTTAACGGCGGATTTTATTTCCTATAAGCGTGACGGTGTTTTGCCAGATATATTTGGTCGCGATGCACTCTACGACGACTCGTTTACCTGGCCATTAATCAAATTTGAGCGAGTTGCTCATATTCATCTGGCAAATGAGAATAATCCATTTCCGCCACAGTTGCGCCAATTCAGCAGAACAAATGACGAAGCGCATTTGGTATATTGTCAGGGCGCGTTTGATGAGCAAGCATGGTTGCTCATTGCCATTCTGAAACCTGAACCTCATAAACTGGCTCGAGATAACAACCAAATGCATAAAATTGGGAAAATGGCAGAAGCGTTTCGCATGCGTTTTTGAATTTATATTATGAATAATATACAAATAAGAGACTATCAGCCTGGCGATTTTCAGCAACTATGCGCTATTTTTATTAGAGCGGTTACGATGACCGCCAGTCAGCATTATTCACCACAACAAATTGCCGCCTGGGCGCAGATTGATGAACATCGATGGAAAGAGAAACTCGCGAAATCACAAGTGCGGGTTGCAGTCATTAATGCACAACCGGTTGGTTTTATTTCCAGCATTGAACATTATATCGATATGTTATTTGTTGACCCTGAATATACCCGCCGTGGGGTTGCCAGCGCTTTGTTAAAACCTTTGATTAAGTCTGAATCCGAACTTACGGTGGACGCCAGCATAACCGCAAAACCCTTTTTTGAACGTTATGGTTTTCAGACAGTTAAGCAGCAGCGCGTTGAATGCCGGGGAGCGTGGTTTACTAATTTTCATATGCGATATAAACCGCAACACTAAATCCAGCTTGCAATGAAAATAACGCCCGCCTAATATGTGCGCGTTTTCTTATTCCACAAACTGCAAGGAGGTAAATCATGAAAAATCCTTTATCAATGACTCTTTGCAGACCTTTCCAGGATTAATTCTTTTTTTCTTGCCCTGGATTCGTCTGCCATTTCCTGATTTTTATATTTATATACTCTAAATAATTCGAGTTGCAGGAAGGCGACAAGCGAGTGAATCCCCAGGAGCTTACTAAAGTAAGTGACTGGGGTGAACGAACGCAGTCGCAGTACATGCAACTTGAAGTATGACGAGTATAAATGGAATGATACATGGGCAAATATATTCGTCCCTTATCCGATGCGGTATTTACCATCGCATCTGATGACCTGTGGATCGAGAGTTCAGCGATCCAACAATTACACATCACGGCAAATTTACCCAACATGCAGCGCGTAGTGGGGATGCCAGATTTACACCCCGGACGCGGCTATCCGATTGGCGCAGCGTTCTTCTCCGTAGGCCGTTTTTACCCGGCACTGGTCGGCAATGATATCGGCTGCGGCATGGCGCTATGGCAAACAGATATTCTCGCGCGTAAATACAACGCCGATAAGTTTGAAAAGCGATTATCTGTGCTGGATGACGTTGCTGAAGAAAGCTGGCTGGAGGAAAACCTGCCGTCAGCGTTTGCACAGCATCCGTGGCGCTGCGCGCTTGGCTCTATCGGTGGCGGAAACCACTTCGCAGAACTGCAACAAGTTGATCAAATTATCGACGCTGAACTGTTTGCACTGTCAGGTCTGGATGCGCAGCATCTGCAACTGCTGGTCCATAGCGGCTCGCGTGGTTTAGGGCAGTCTATTTTACAGCGGCATATTGCCTCGTTTTCGCATCATGGTTTGCCTGAAGGCAGTGACGACGCGCTAAGTTATATTGCGGAACATGATGATGCGCTGGCGTTTGCGCGTATTAATCGCCAGCTGATCGCTTTGCGCATAATGCAACAAGTTAAGGCCAACGGAAATTCGGTTCTGGATGTGGCGCATAACTTTGTTAGCGCATGTCGAATCGGCGATCAACAAGGATGGTTACACCGTAAAGGGGCTACGCCGGATGACAACGGTCTGGTGATTATTCCCGGTTCACGCGGTGATTACTCCTGGCTGGTTAAGCCTGTTGCGAACGAAAAAACGCTCCACTCGCTGGCGCATGGGGCAGGGCGTAAATGGGGGCGCACCGAGTGTAAAGGGCGTCTGGCAGCGAAATACACGGCGACGCAACTCTCACGTACTGAACTTGGCAGTCGGGTAATTTGTCGCGATAAACAACTCATCTTTGAAGAAGCGCCACAAGCCTATAAATCGGCTGAAAGTGTGGTGCAATGTCTGGTGCAGGCCGGTTTAATTATTCCTGTCGCGCGACTGCGTCCGGTGCTGACGCTCAAAAACAGTGGAGGGAAAAAAGGATGATCTTGCTACAACTCTCCTCAGCTCAGGGGCCGGAAGAATGTTGTCTCGCAGTGAAAAAGGCACTGGACAGGCTGATTAAAGAAGCTGCCCGACAAGACGTCGCGGTAACGGTGCTGGAAACAGAAACGGGTCGCTACTCTGACACACTGCGTTCGGCGCTGGTTTCACTTGATGGCGATAACGCATGGGCATTAAGCGAAAGTTGGTGCGGCACTATTCAGTGGATTTGCCCAAGCCCGTATCGGCCTCATCATGGGCGCAAAAACTGGTTTCTGGGCATTGGGCGTTTTACCGCTGATGAGCAGGAACAATCGGATGCAATCCGTTATGAGACGCTGCGTTCGTCGGGGCCGGGCGGTCAACATGTCAATAAAACCGACTCGGCGGTACGCGCCACGCATCTGGCATCCGGGATTAGCGTGAAGGTTCAGTCAGAGCGCAGCCAACATGCCAACAAGCGACTGGCGCGATTACTGATTGCCTGGAAGCTGGAACAACAGCAACAGGAAAATAGTGCGGCGCTGAAATCGCAGCGGCGAATGTTCCATCATCAAATTGAACGTGGCAATCCGCGACGGATATTTACCGGGATGGCTTTTGTTGCTGTGTAATTGAGGAATGTCTCCCGCCGTTTTCTATATGAAAGCGGCGGGAAAAACGAAAGGATTCGTCATGTTTATCGGTCATCTTCCGGCTGGTTATTTAATAACTTGTACTTTAATGAAACGCTTGCCACTGATTGCTCGTCATGCGCGCTGGGCGATGGTTATTGGCTTAGTTGGGGCCGTTGCGCCCGATTTTGATCTTTTCTGGTGCTATCTGGTTGATAACGGGCAACGACATCATCATCTTTACCCGTCTCATTGGCCATTATTATGGTTTGCTCTGCTGGCGGCGACATTAGTCTGGGCCGCAATTGCGAAGAATAAACTTCCGGCGTGGCTGGGCGTGGTGTTTTGCCTGAATGGTATTGTGCATTTGTTGCTTGATACGCTGGTCGGTGATATCTGGTGGTTGATGCCTTTCGTTAACCAACCCTTTGCACTCTTTCATATTACGGCGGTACATCATCCGTGGTGGCTCAATTTTTTATTACACTGGTCGTTTTTACTGGAACTGGCATTAGTGGTTGCCGCCATTGCCATGTGGTGCAGGCGTAATGCTAAAATGGTAAATGTAAAACGCGTGAAAAAATGATTCTGACTTTAAGCGGCGTAACATGTTTCCTGGGGAAATTCTCCCGTGGCTAAGTATGTTTTCCTGACTTTGCCCCAGGCTCTGAACATATAAAAATTCTGCTTTTCACCCTTAAGTTCTTTCACGGATTCCAGCGCAAAACTTTCTTTGGTGATCAGAAATTCTCCCCATGAAATATGGTCGCAGCTATATAAATATGCGACCTTTTCATGAGTTTCATAATGTTTTGTTATTTCGATATAGATAGCCATTGGCTTCAAACAGTAGTCCACGCCCGCAGGCGTGGACGTTATCGTTATTACTTCGCCGGAATTTCTTTCAGCAGTTCAGTCAGCAGTGTCCAGTAATGGCCTACGCTTTCGATGTGAACTTGCTCATCCGGAGAGTGTGGACCGGTAATGGTTGGCCCGATAGAAACCATGTCCATTTCCGGATACGGCTTTTTAAACAGACCACATTCCAGACCCGCGTGGATAATCTGGATGTTCGGCGTCTTGTTGAACAGACGCTGATAGGTTTCGCGTACCAGATGCATCACCGGAGAGTTAGCGTCCGGCTGCCAGCCAGGATATGCGCCTTTCGCTTCGGTTTTCGCGCCTGCCAGTTTACCCAGCGAATCCAGCATGCTCACCACGTAGTCTTTACCGCTGTCGATCAGAGAACGGATCAGGCAGTGAATTTCTACGTTGTTGTCGGTCATGGTCACGACACCGACGTTCAGTGAGGTTTCAACCACACCTTTTGCCACGTCGGAGTTGCGGATCACACCGTTCGGGGTGGCGTTCAGCAGACGAATAAAGGTATCGCGAGATTTCGCAATCAGGGCAGCTTTATCGTTCGCAACAGAGTCCAGCAGCAATGCCAGATTTTTCTCTTTCTCTGCCAGCTCGTTTTTCAGGATCTCCTGATAGGTATTCACCAGAGATTTCAGTGCGTCGACTTTATCAGCTGCGACAGCAATCGTCGCAAAGGCTTCACGCGGGATGGCGTTACGCAGTGTGCCACCGTTGAAATCGATAAGGCGCAGGTCCAGCTCTTCCGCATGTCCCGCCAGGAAGCGCACCAGCAGTTTGTTTGCGTTACCCAGGCCAACGTGGATTTCACCGCCGGAGTGACCGCCTTTCAGACCTTTTAAGGTTAATTTGAAGGTTTCAAAACCAGCCGGAACGGCTTCACGATCTAAATGCAGGTTGGAGGTGAAGTCGATACCCCCAGCACAACCCATGTAGATTTCACCTTCTTCTTCGGAGTCGGTGTTAATCAGAATGTCAGCCTGCAACCAGTTGCTCTGTAAGCCGAACGCCCCGTCCATACCGGCTTCTTCGGTCATGGTCAGCAGCACTTCCAGCGGACCGTGAACCACATTTTCGTCAGCCAGAACCGCCAGTGCAGAGGCCATACCAATGCCGTTATCCGCGCCCAGCGTGGTACCGCGCGCTTTAACCCATTCGCCATCAATATAAGGCTGGATAGGATCTTTAGTGAAATCGTGCACGGTATCGTTATTTTTCTGCGGCACCATATCGAGGTGGGCCTGCAAGACGACTGGTTTACGATTTTCCATACCTGCGGTAGCAGGTTTACGAATCAGGATATTACCTACCTGATCGCGTTCGACATGGAAACCTTTCTCTTTTGCCCAACCAACAATGTATTCAGCGAGTTGCTCTTCATGATAGGACGGGTGAGGAATAGAACAGATTTTGGCAAAAATATCCCACAGCGGCTGTGGAGATAATTGAGACAGTTCAGACACGTTAAGTCTCCTTGTCGATCACCCGCAAAACAGTATTGCAGGTCACAGGGTTAGCAGAAAATGTTGTCAACACAAGACAGTCTTGCGAGATATGTTTGAGAATACCACTTTATCCCGCGTCAGGGAGAGGCTGTGCGTAAAAAGACGCGGACTCATGTGAAATACTGGTTTTTAGTGCGTCAGATCTCTATAATCTCGCGCAACCTATTTTCCCCTCGAACACTTTTTAAGCCGTAGATAAACAGGCTGGGACACTTCACATGAGCGAAAAATACATCGTCACCTGGGACATGTTGCAGATCCATGCACGTAAACTCGCAAGCCGACTGATGCCTTCTGAACAATGGAAAGGCATTATTGCCGTAAGCCGTGGCGGTCTGGTACCGGGTGCGTTACTGGCGCGTGAACTGGGTATTCGTCATGTCGATACCGTTTGTATTTCCAGCTACGATCACGACAACCAGCGTGAGCTTAAAGTGCTGAAGCGCGCAGAAGGCGATGGCGAAGGCTTCATCATTATTGATGACCTGGTTGATACCGGTGGTACTGCAGTGGCAATCCGCGAAATGTATCCAAAAGCACATTTTGTGACTATCTTCGCAAAACCTGCTGGTCGTCCGCTGGTTGATGATTATGTTATTGATATCCCGCAGAATACCTGGATCGAACAGCCGTGGGATATGGGCGTCGTATTCGTTCCGCCTATCTCAGGCCGCTAATCTTTTCAACGCCTGGCACTGCCGGGCGTTGTTCTTTTTAACTCACGGCAGGTTACAATAGCTTCCAGTAAGCATTCCTGGAGGCTGCATCTATGACACAGGCAAACCTGAGCGAAACCCTGTTCAAACCCCGCTTTAAACACCCTGAAACCTCGACGCTAGTCCGCCGCTTTAATCACGGCGCACAACCGCCTGTGCAGTCGGCTCTTGATGGTAAAACCATTCCCCACTGGTATCGCATGATCAACCGCCTGATGTGGATCTGGCGTGGTGTTGATCCGCGTGAAATTCTCGAAGTCCAGTCGCGAATTGTGATGAGTGCTGCCGAGCGTACCGACAATGATTTATACGATACGGTGATTGGCTATCGTGGCGGCAACTGGATTTATGAATGGGCCACCCAGGCGATGGTGTGGCAACAAAAAGCTTGTGCGGAAGAAGATCCACAACTCAGTGGTCGTCACTGGCTGCATGCGGCCACGTTGTACAACATTGCCGCCTATCCTCATCTGAAAGGGGATGACCTGGCCGAGCAAGCGCAGGCTTTGTCAAACCGTGCCTATGAAGAGGCCGCCCAACGTCTGCCGGGCACGATGCGGCAGATGGAGTTTACCGTACCAGGCGGTGCGCCCATCACCGGTTTTTTGCATATGCCGAAAGGCGATGGCCCGTTCCCGACGGTATTAATGTGTGGTGGTCTGGATGCGATGCAGACGGATTATTACAGTCTGTATGAACGTTATTTTGCCCCGCGCGGCATTGCGATGCTGACTATTGATATGCCGTCGGTGGGCTTTTCTTCAAAAAGGAAGCTCACCCAGGACTCCAGCCTGTTGCATCAGCACGTCTTAAAGGCGCTGCCTAACGTCCCGTGGGTGGATCACACCCGTGTCGCGGCCTTTGGTTTCCGTTTTGGCGCTAACGTTGCTGTGCGTCTGGCATATCTTGAATCGCCGCGTCTGAAAGCGGTTGCCTGTCTTGGTCCGGTAGTTCATACCCTGTTGAGTGATTTTAAGTGCCAGCAACAGGTGCCGGAAATGTATCTTGACGTTCTGGCGAGTCGTTTGGGGATGCATGATGCTTCCGATGAAGCGTTGCGTGTGGAACTGAATCGTTATTCATTAAAAGTGCAAGGATTGCTGGGCCGTCGCTGCCCAACGCCAATGTTATCAGGCTACTGGAAGAACGATCCGTTCAGCCCGGAAGAGGACTCACGCTTAATCACCTCATCATCTGCTGATGGTAAATTGTTAGAGATTCCATTTAATCCGGTGTATCGGAATTTTGACAAAGGTCTTCAGGAAATCACGAGCTGGATCGAAAAACGATTGTGTTAAAAATTTGCTAAATTTTACCAGTTTGGTAAAACAGGTGCATCACAACAGGAGATCGCAATGACGTTACCGAGTGGACACCCGAAGAGCAGATTGATCAAAAAATTTACCGCACTAGGCCCCTATATTCGTGAAGGTAAGTGCGAAGATAATCGATTCTTTTTCGATTGTCTGGCTGTATGCGTCAACGTGAAACCAGCGCCGGAAGTGCGTGAGTTCTGGGGTTGGTGGATGGAGCTTGAAGCGCAGGAATCCCGTTTTACTTACAGCTACCAGTTTGGTCTGTTCGATAAAGCAGGCGACTGGAAGAGTGTTCCGGTAAAAGATGCCGAAGTGGTTGAGCGACTGGAACATACCCTGCGTGAGTTTCACGAGAAGCTGCGTGAACTGTTGTCGACGCTGAATCTGAAGCTGGAACCGGCGGATGATTTTCGTGATGAACCGGTGAAGTTAACCGCGTGAGTGAAAAGTGCCGGATGCGCCGCATCCGGCAATCTCCATTAAAACTGATAGGTCATCCCAACCGCGACAATATCATCATTATTAATATTTAATTTGTTATCGCTGTCCAGTTGGTTGATTTTATAATCAACAAACGCTGACATATTTTTGTTGAAATAATATGTAGCACCGACATCGATATAATTAACCAGATCCTCATCACCGATGCCCTCAATATCTTTCCCTTTCGATAAGACATAACCCAGCGATGGACGCAGGCCAAAGTCGAATTGGTATTGAGCGACTGCTTCAAAGTTCTGCGTCTTATTGGCAAAACCGCCAGAGATTGGCGTCATTTTGCGTGTTTCAGAATAAAAAGTTGCCAGGTAAATATTATTGGCATCGTATTTCAGACCTGTTGCCCATGCTTCAGCACGCTTGCCCGTGCCACGACTTTGCAGGTTCTGCTCGTTGGTGCGATCGGAGTTGGTATAGGCCCCACTAATGGCAAAATCGCTGCCGCCAAAGTCATATGTCAATGACGTGCCGAAGCCATCACCGTTTTGCTTTTTAACGTCGCGGTTTTCGTTTTTTCCTTGATATTGCAGGGTTAAGTTCAGACCATCGATAACGCCGAAGAAGTCGGTGTTCCGATACGTTGCCAGACCGCTGGCGCGTTTGGTCATAAAGTTGTCGGTCTGCGCGGAGGAATCGCCGCCGAATTCCGGGAACATATCGGTCCATGCTTCCACGTCATACAGCGCCCCCAGGTTACGACCATAGTCGAAAGAACCCAAATCTTTATATTTCAACCCGGCAAAGGCAAGACGCGTTTTTTGCTGAGCAGTATCACTCTCTGCTTTATTTCCGGCAAACTCTGCTTCCCAGCGACCATAACCGGTCAGTTGATCGTTAATTTGTGTTTCGCCTTTAAAACCAAAACGGATATAACTCTGGTCGCCATCTTTACTGTCATTATCACTCATATAATGCATGGCTTTAACTTTGCCATAGATATCCAGTTTATTACCGTCTTTGTTATATATTTCTGCGGCCTGTACGGATGCCGATGCCACAATGCCCATCACCACTAATGCCAGAGCGCTCTTTTTCATTTTCATTCCTGATTTTAATTAACGCGCGAATATTCAGCGGGAGAGCCCCGTTGAAAACAGGAAAGTTTTTAACCTGAGATTGTTAAAGATATATTACAGATTAATGATATTCTTAAAATGTGGTAATTTATTAAATCTGTAATAAAAGCGTAAACAACTGCCGCTACGCTTGCTGATCCCGCGCAACAAAACGCCATGCTTTGCTCGCAGATGGTTGGCAACCGGCGACAGTCCTGCTAAAACGTTCGTTTGATATCATTTTCCCTAAAATTGAATGGCAGAGAATCATGAGTGACAGCCAGACGCTGGTGGTAAAACTCGGCACCAGTGTGCTAACAGGCGGATCGCGCCGCCTGAACCGTGCCCATATCGTTGAACTTGTTCGCCAGTGCGCGCAGCTACATGCCGCCGGGCATCGGATTGTAATTGTGACGTCGGGTGCGATTGCCGCCGGACGTGAGCACCTGGGTTATCCGGAACTGCCAGCGACTATCGCCTCGAAACAACTTCTGGCGGCGGTAGGGCAGAGTCGACTGATTCAACTGTGGGAACAGCTGTTTTCGATTTATGGCATTCACGTCGGGCAGATGCTGCTAACTCGTGCTGATATGGAGGACCGTGAACGCTTCCTGAACGCCCGCGACACCTTGCGTGCACTGCTCGATAACAACATCGTTCCGGTAATCAATGAGAACGATGCTGTCGCTACTGCAGAGATTAAAGTCGGCGATAACGATAACCTTTCGGCGCTGGCGGCGATTCTGGCAGGTGCTGATAAACTGTTGTTGCTGACCGATCAAAAAGGTTTGTATACCGCTGATCCGCGTAGCAATCCGCAGGCAGAACTGATTAAAGATGTGTACGGCATTGATGACGCTCTGCGCGCGATTGCCGGTGACAGCGTTTCAGGTCTTGGAACCGGCGGCATGAGCACCAAATTGCAGGCCGCTGACGTGGCTTGCCGTGCGGGTATCGACACCATTATTGCCGCGGGCAGTAAGCCGGGTGTCATTGGTGATGTGATGGAAGGTATTTCCGTCGGTACGCTGTTCCATGCCCAGGCGACTCCGCTTGAAAACCGCAAACGTTGGATTTTCGGTGCGCCGCCTGCGGGTGAAATCACGGTAGATGAAGGGGCAACCGCCGCCATTCTTGAACGCGGCAGCTCCCTGTTGCCGAAAGGCATCAAAAGCGTGACTGGCAATTTCTCGCGTGGTGAAGTCATCCGCATTTGCAACCTCGAAGGTCGCGATATCGCCCACGGCGTCAGTCGTTACAACAGCGATGCATTACGCCGTATTGCCGGACACCACTCGCAAGAAATTGATGCAATACTGGGATATGAATACGGCTCGGTTGCCGTTCACCGTGATGACATGATTACCCGTTAAGGAGCTGGCCGATGCTGGAACAAATGGGCATTGCCGCAAAGCAAGCCTCGTATAAATTAGCGCAACTCTCCAGCCGCGAAAAAAATCGCGTGCTGGAAAAAATCGCCGATGAACTGGAAGCACAAAGCGAAAGCATCCTCAATGCTAACGCCCAGGATGTTGCTGACGCGCGTGCCAATGGTCTTAGTGACGCGATGCTTGATCGTCTGGCGTTGACGCCCGCGCGGCTGAAAGGCATTGCCGATGATGTGCGCCAGGTGTGTAACCTCGCTGATCCGGTGGGGCAGGTAATTGATGGCGGGGTGCTGGACAGCGGCCTGCGTCTGGAACGCCGTCGCGTACCGCTGGGGGTGATTGGTGTAATTTATGAAGCGCGCCCGAACGTGACGGTTGATGTTGCTTCACTGTGCCTGAAAACCGGTAATGCAGTGATCCTGCGCGGCGGCAAAGAAACCTGTCGCACTAACGCTGCAACGGTGGCGGTGATTCAGGATGCTCTGAATTCCTGCGGTTTACCGGCGGGTGCCGTGCAGGCGATTGATAATCCTGACCGTGCGCTGGTCAGTGAACTGCTGCGTATGGATAAATACATCGACATGCTGATCCCACGCGGCGGGGCTGGGTTGCATAAACTGTGCCGCGAGCAGTCGACGATTCCGGTAATCACAGGTGGTATAGGCGTATGCCATATTTACGTTGATGAAAGTGCAGAGATCGCTGAAGCATTGAAAGTGATTGTCAACGCGAAAACTCAGCGCCCGAGCACGTGTAATACGGTAGAAACGTTGCTGGTAAATAAAAACATCGCAGATAGCTTCCTGCCCGCATTAAGCAAGCAAATGGCGGAAAGTGGCGTGACGTTACACGCTGATGCAGGTGCACTGGCGCAGTTGCAGACAGGCCCCGCGAAGGTGGTGGCTGTTAAAGCGGAAGAGTATGACGATGAGTTTCTGTCATTAGATTTGAACGTCAAAATCGTCAGCGATCTTGACGATGCCATCGCCCATATTCGTGAACACGGCACACAACACTCCGATGCGATCCTGACCCGCGATATGCGCAACGCCCAGCGTTTTGTTAACGAAGTGGATTCGTCCGCTGTTTACGTTAACGCCTCTACGCGTTTTACCGACGGCGGCCAGTTTGGACTGGGTGCGGAAGTGGCGGTAAGCACACAAAAACTTCACGCGCGTGGCCCGATGGGCCTGGAAGCTCTGACCACCTACAAGTGGATCGGCATTGGTGATTACACCATTCGTGCATAAATAAAACCGGGTGATGCAAAAGTAGCCATTTGATTCACAAGGCCATTGACGCATCGCCCGGTTAGTTTTAACCTTGTCCACCGTGATTCACGCTCGTGAACATGTCCTTTCAGGGCCGATATAGCTCAGTTGGTAGAGCAGCGCATTCGTAATGCGAAGGTCGTAGGTTCGACTCCTATTATCGGCACCATCTAAATCAATAAGTTACCTCGCATTTAAGTAAACTACGTTCTCCTCCTGTGCCGTATTTGTGCCATTGCGACTTATAATCGCATCGATTTTGCTCGCGTGCTCGGTGAGATGCCCAGCTGAAAGGTGGGCGTATCTTTGAACCATTTCGAGAGTTTCCCATCCTCCCATCTCTTTAAGTGCAAGAAGAGAGACACCGGACTGAACCAGCCAGCTTGCCCAGGTATGCCTCAGGTCATGGAAGCGGAAGTTGCTAATGCCTGCCCGCTTTAACGCTCCCTTCCATGCCTTGTTGCTGTCGGTTCTCATCTTCCTTACCGCTGCTGTTTTTGTTCCGTCGCTTCGGTAGGCAGGTTTGGTGTGGACAAATACCCATCTCTTATGGAGCCCCTGCTGTTTTCTTAATATCTGGCATGCGGTTTCGTTAAGAGGAACTCCGATCGCATTGCCAGCTTTTGTTTCATCAGGGTGCATCCATGCCATTTTCTTATCCAGATCGACCTGTGACCACTCAAGGTCTGTAACGTTGGAACGACGAAGGCCTGTCGTGATTGCAAACATGACCACAGGGAAGAAATGAGGAGCAATTTCTGCAAACAGGCGCTTCGATTCCTCCTCTGTAAGCCATCTGATTCGTCCATTCTTAACGCGTGGTGTTGATATTTTGGGCGCCCTGTCAAGCCATCCCCATTCAACAGCCATATTGAGAATAGCGCGAAGTATTGCCAGATGCCGCGTCTTCGTTCCTTTGCTTGCCAGCTTTGGTTTATACTCCGGCACTGGCTTGCCAAGCCGCAAACACCTGTCCCGGCTCATCTCCCAGTTCAGGCGATGGCGGCGGTTTTCCATCCCGTCTACCGCCTCCATTATTTTTTCTGTTGTTATGTCAGAGAGAATGGTTTCTCTGAAGTGCAACATCCAGAACGATATAATGCTCTTGTCATCATCAATGGACTTCTTATCCGATTTCTCACGCAGCCACCGTATGCAGGCTTCCTTGAATAGCTTTTTCGGTGATTCCCCGAGATTTTTTACTCTCCACGCTTCTGCTTTCAGACGATCGTGAAGTTCTTGCGCTTGCCTTTTGTCCGATGTTTCAAGAGAGCGTCTAACTCTTGATCCATCTGGCGCGACGAAATCGCAGTGCCATGTGCCACCGCGCAGTTTGATTGACATGCTTTAACCTCCTGCACATCAACCGCATTCACCGCGCTATTGTGTCTCACAGACTTAAGCGCCGCAATGCAGTCTGACTTGCAAATGCGATATGGGCTTTTAGGTTTATCTGGATTTATCTTTGCGGCTTGAAGTCGTCCACTTCGTATCCACTGCGTGATAGTGCCTTTGTCTACCTTCAGATACGACGCAGCCTCTTCACGAGTGAAGATTTCTTCTTCCACTTGGAGTCTCCATTTATTGGATTGACATGATTGCTGTAGGTCTGGATATCTTGAGAAGCTGGCAGGCCTCATCGAGTGTGAGGCTGTATGATTCCATGGTTACCTCTGCTTTTTGAACGCATGTCACGTAACTTCTTAATGTGTTCTGCCGTTTCGATCTCTTCTGCTATCCGATCTGCATCAGCTTTATTCACAGGTTCAAAGTCATGATTAAATCGGAACATGCTGGCGATACATGTTCTGCCTTTTCGGATGTAGTGAACTTTGTTGTGGGTAGAACGCAGGATTTTGCAGGGAGTGCCGTGGTGATCGACGTACCAGGTGTTAGGAAAAATGATTCTGAACATTTTTACACCTCAATTGGACGATGTTGAAATTTGCTGCTTTGAGGCCATCACAGTCCCCATTGTTTGTTCTTAAGTTCGATCTCCTCCTGGCAACTTGCACAAGTCCGACAACCCTGAACGGCCAGGCGTCTTCGTTCATCTATCGGATCGCCACACTCACAACAATGAGTGGCAGATATAGCCTGGTGGTTCAGGCGGCGCATTTTTATTGCTGTGTTGCGCTGTAATTCTTCAATTTCTGATGCTGAATCAATGATGTCTGCCATCTTTCATTAATCCCTGAATTGTTGGTTAATACGCTTGAGGGTGAATGCGAATAATAAAAAAGGAGCCTGTAGCTCCATGATGATTTTGTTTTTCATGCTCACCGTTCCTTAAAGACGCCGTTTAACATGCCGATCGCCAGGCTTAAATGAGTCGGTGTGAATCCCATCATCGTTACTGTTTCGCGGTGCTTCTTCAGTACGCTACGGCAAATGTCATCGACGTTTTTATCCGGACACTGCTGTCTGGCTTTTTTGATTTCAGAATTAGCCTGACGGGCAATGCTGCGAAGGGTGTTTTCCTGCTGAGGTGTCATTGAACAAGCCCCATGTCGGCAAGCATAAGCACGCAGAATATGAAGCCCGCTGCCAGAAAAATGCATTCCGTGGTTGTCATGCAGCCTCCCGACGGGCAAGAATCCTTGAGCCGAACGCCATCAACTCGCCACGATCAACGGTCGTAAAGTGGCAGTGTGTACGGGGGTATGGGTGCCAGATAATGAGCATCGAGCCTTTATTATTTCCACTGACGGGTTTCCCGGTGAGTGGGTTAATAAATGCCAGTCGTCCTGCCGTGATGAATCTGACCTCACTGGCGGTTTGTATCGCTTCATGAAACCATCCGACAGATGTGTCAGCAGGCAATAACATTACACATCCCACACTACTGAATTTGTTTTCAGTGGCTGCCTTTTTCACAAAAGGGGAAATATTGCTGTATGGTGGATTCAACCAGACATAACCAGAGGCATATCCCATTGCTTCAGGCCATGAAGTGGTTAATGTGTTCTGCTCCTGTGAGATAAAAAGCCGACATAGTCGGTTTTTTTCGTTGGCTGCAGCATCAAGTTGAAAATCGAACTCTGCATTCAGCGCAGCAAAAATCTCTGGTGGTGTGCGCCAGCTGTCGCGATGTTCGGCAGGAGTATTGCTTCCGGTGAAATCAGTCATACAGCCCCCGTTTATTATTTATCTCCTCAGCCAGCCGCTGTGCTTTCAGTGGATTTCTGATAACAGAAAGGCCGGGAAATACCCAGCCTCGCTTTGTAACGGAGTAGACGAAAGTGATCGCGCCTACCCGGATATTATCGTGAGGATGCTTCATCGCCATTGCTCCCCAAATACAAAACCAATTTCAGCCAGTGCCTCGTCCATTTTTTCGATGAATTCCGGCACCATTTCGTCAAAACTCGCCATGTACTTTTCATCCCGCTCAACCACGACATAATGCAGGCCTTCACGCTTCATACGCGGGTCATAGTTGGCAAAGTACCAGGCATTTTTTCGCGTTACCCACATGCTGTACTGCACCTGGGCCATATAAGCCGACTTTATGGCCTCGAAACCACCGAGCCGGAACTTCATGAAATCCCGGGAGGTAAACGGGCATTTCAGCTCAAGACCATTGCCGTCACTGCATAAACCATCGGGAGAGCAGGCGGTACGCATAGTCTCGTCTCGATAGATGATCGGGGATTCAGTAACATTCACGCCGGAAGTGAACTCAAACAGGGCTCTGGCGTCGTTCTCGTACTGTTTTCCCCAGGCCAGTGCTTTAGCGTTAACTTCCGGAGCCACACCGGTGCAAACCTCGGCAAGCAGGGTGTGGAAGTAGGACATTTTCATATCAGGCCATTTCTTTCCGGATCGGGGTTTTGCTATTACGTTATGAACTTCTGAAGCTGTGATGACGCCGAGCCGTAATTTGTGCCATGCATCATCCCCCTGTTCGACAGCTCTCACGTCGATCCCGGTACGCTGCAGGATAATGTCCGGTGTCATGCTGCCACCTTCTGCTCAGTGGCTTTCTGTTTCAGGAATCCAAGAGCTTTCACTGCTTCGGCCTGTGTCAGTTCTGACGATGCGCGAATGTCGCGGCGAAATATCTGGGAACAGAGCGGCAATAAGTCGTCATCCCATGTTTTATCCAGGGCGATCAGCAGAGTGTTAATCTCCTGCATGGTTTCATCGTTAACCGGAGTGATGTCGCGTTCCGGCTGACGTTCTGCAGTGTATGCGGTATTTTCGACAATGCGCTCGGCTTCATCCTTGTCATAGATACCAGCAAATCCGAAGGCGAGACGGGCACACTGAATCATGGCTTTATGCCGTAACATCCGTTTGGGATGCGACTGCCACGGCCCCGTGATTTCTCTGCCTTCGCGGGTTTTGAATGGTTCGCGGCGGCATTCATCCATCCACTCGGTAACGCAGATCGGATGATTACGGTCCTTGCGGTAAATCCGGCATGTACATGATTCATTGTCCTGCTCAAAGTCCATGCCATCAAACTGCTGGTTTTCATTGATGATACGGGACCAGCCATCAACGCCCACCACCGGAACGATGCCGTTCTGCTTGTCAGGGAAGGCGTAAATTTCTTTCGTCCACGGATTAAGGCCGTACTGGTTGGCGACGATCAACAATGCGATGAACTGCGCATCGCTGGCATCACCTTTAAATGCCGTCTGGCGAAGAGTGGTGATCAGTTCCTGTGGGTCGACAGAATCCATGCCGACACGTTCAGCCAGCTTCCCAGCCAGCGTTGCGAGTGCTGTACTCATCCGTTTTATACCTCTGAATCAATATCAACCTGGTGGTGAGCAATGGTTTCAACCATGTACCGGATGTGTTCTGCCATGCGCTCCTGAAACTCAACATCGTCATCAAATGCACGGGTAATGGCTTTTTTGCTGGCCCCGTGGCGTTGCAAATGATCGATGCATAGCGATTCAAACAGGTGCTGGGGCAGGCCTTTTTCCATGTCGTCTGCCAGTTCTGCCTCTTTCTCTTCACGGGCGATCTGCTGGTAGTGACGCGCCCAGCTCTGAGCCTCAAGACGATCCTGAATGTAATAAGCGTTCATGGCTGAACTCCTGAAAATGGCTGTGAAAATATCGCCCGCGAAATGCCAGGCTGATTAGGAAAACAGGAAAGGGGATTAGTGATTGAGGCCGTTACCGCGTCCGTCGAGAAAAACTTCCACGAGCAAATCACGGGTATAAGTGCGCTCGATGCCGCGATGCAGATAAAGCCGTCCGCGTAAATTAGCTGATGCAGTCCAGGTACCATCTTTGTGTTTGACCAGCATTCCTGGCATGACCGCACCGCGATTAACGGTCTGCGTTCCGTAATGTTGATGAACCATAAAAACTCCTGCCCGTAAGCTGGGCTGCTGAACATATAAAGACTTCTGCGCGTATTCAGGCGGTGGATGGCCGCCGGTTGTCATAACTAAGCCGCCTCGTTGAAGCGACTGAGGTATGAAGTGTTGAGTTGATTTCAGCTGGTCACACCGACGTTCACGCGTCCGCTTCACCCCTCGCACTCCCCGGAGCCTGCTGAAATTCAAGCTGCGGATCTAAGCGGTCATCGCAACGGTGAATCAGGTGATTGCCGTATCGTTGTGTTGTTGCGACATGGTGATAATAGCTATTGCTATTGATGATATCAATACTTATTGCTATTGCTAGATGTGTTTTGATATTAAATATTTGATAGCAAAAAGAATTAATTTTGTGACTTGCATCGCATAGCGATAACTGAAGCGGGGTTGTGGTGGTTTTTTGAATGGTGTGTGTGATGAGGGGAGGCAAAAGAAAACCCGGCACGGTGGCCGGGACGTTTTATTTCAAAGAAAAATTATGACTAGCGTATCTTGGAAGAAATTCATATAGTGTTAATGTCTTAACGCCGTGAGAAGCAGCAGCATCCGGGATCATTATTCTTTTTTTAGGTTTGCCACCGGATGGTTTCTCATGGGTAATAATAGTATATCCATGTGTCATCGCATGGGCTATTAAAAAAGCATCTGCTTTTTCATGGCTTGCAAAATCAAACTTTGCCTTTTCGGTAACATCTAATTTAGTTGACCAATTTATTAACTTTGCATAATTTTCTATTGAACTATGCTCATCTTCGAAGAATGATGATGGTAACTCTTCTTTAATCCATTTACACAATGGATCATCTTTTGCACATAGTTCTTTTTTTACAGCATTAATGCTATAAATCAGACCTTTAATGTGTAAAGCGAGAAGAAAATCCCAAAATATTTTGCAATAATTGAAGTTATATGCAAAGTTTTTTGCCTCTATGAAGACATTACTATCAATTAAGAATTTTCCATTATGAATCATAGAGATTCTCGTTTTTTATAAAATTCAACAACTGTATCTGCTTTTACATTTAGCAGTACGCCTGCTTCCCTTAATGGTAATTGTTGAGACATTGCTTTGGAAATTATTATATTCGTAAGTTTTGGACTGTTACGAACAGGTAATGTGTTAAAGAAAGAACCACCATTGGATTCTTTTTTGGGCTTATTGTAAGCTTGATCTTTAATTATCTCCAAAGTGTTTCTTTCTATCAAATCTAATTGTAACGCTTTGATTGCACAAGCGAAATCACTAACCTTAAATAACTTAGAAACCTCTTTTACTCGATAATAATTATTATCGCTGGATGCATTAAGCCAGAAAGATTTGAAGAGATTATCAGGCATTAAGATTTCAGCAGCAACTTTATTACAAAAAGATTCTATGTTTTTTTCTGTGTCCCACCCAGAGACTCCATCGACTCCAAGCCAAAGATGAGCCACCTCATGAAATAATGTAAATACCTGCGCAGATAACGCGTCCGAGCTATTTACAAAAATGATCGGAGCAACGCTATCAGATATACAGAAACCACGAAACTCTCGCGTGTCAAGTTTTCTTTTATTATTATTACCCACAACACCATTCTTGAAAACTAATACGCCAGTGTCTTCTATTAGTTTTGCCACTTTAGAAAAATAGCTCTCAAAAGTGACATTTTTTATCTCTTTTTGTATATCAAAATGTATTGTGTTTGCTATGTCTGTAGCAACAACCTTATAATTTAATTTTCTATTAAATTTAAATTTACCAATAAAATCGAGTGGATCATCATTACCATTTTCTCTTAAATAGTCTTTGTACCACTCAAGTTTATATTCTATATCATAGTAAACATCAAAAAAATCTTTTCCTAACTCACGGCTATTTATAGCTTGCCTTAAGTCAGGGATCTTGGGTTTGGCTGGAGTTGGTGGCGTTTCAAGAAATAAAAAACCGAAAGGGATTCCTCCAATTTTTGCCAGTTTTTCTGCTGCGGATTTACTTACCACTCCGTTAAGAAATTTATTAATCTTTTTGGGCATGACTTGGTCAGCAAGAGTTTCGATAGAAACTCCTTGAGAATTTGCTATCCAATCAATCATCTTCCTAGACAATTGAAATTCAACCGCTGCCATGTTATCACCTAGTTAAAAAAACCTATTATTCAACAATTATTGTTGTGCACCTGATAGCTAACGTCAAGCCTAATTTATTGCCTTACTACAGTAAGCTGAAAAGCGAAGTGCATAATTTTGTTCTGATTTCTACCCATGCTTTCTATATGTCTGCGGCATGCTCCCGATGACTTTCCCGAAGATGAACACGCGGTTCATCTCGTCTTTCTCGATCGGGTCCCACGGTGAGTAGCTCTTGTTATCAGAGATAACCAGCAGCTTATCCTTCATCATTTGCAGGCGTTTTACATGGGCGGTGTCGTCATACAGAAACGCATAGATACCATCACCGTCGAAAGATTTAACCGTGATATCAACGAACAGCAGATCACCTGGTTCGATCGTTCCTGACATGCTGTCACCACGCACGTTAATGATGCGGATATTTTCCGCCTTCCTGCCATCGAACATGTGACGAGCATCGTCAAACGAGTATTCAACCGAGCGTAGAACTTCTACAAACTCACGGTTGATTACACCCGGCCCGGCACTGACTTCTATATCAAGAACGTCAATTTTGAAGTATTTGGAATGGCTGACAGCAGGCTTCCCTGATTGTTGACCGTCATTTCTCATCGGGCCTATGCCTGAAGAGAGCCATTCTGTTCGAACACCCAATGCATTAGCTATTTCAACAATTTTTGTTGAGCCGCGCGCGTTGCCGCTTGTCAGTCTCCAGATTGTGGGTTGAGCTACGCCAGACGCCTTTGCAAGAGCGCCTTGAGACATTCCAGATTGTTCCATCGCTAGATTTAAGCGATCAGCAAGAGTTTCTTTTTTCATAAGTTTTAATTTATACGCTTGCGTATTGATGGTCAAAACACGTTTTGCTATTGCTTGGGTTAATACTCATTGCTATTATTCATTCATTGCAATACCAATAGGAATTGATAATGACAAATCAAACCATTCAACTCGCAATCAGTATTACAGGTAGTCAAAAACGACTGGCAGATCTATGCGGTGTAGCCCAACCCACAGTTTGGCGTTGGCTACACGGTGGCGGAATTGATGCCCGCTATGTAATGAAAATTGTCTCAGCCACTGGTGGAAAGATTAAACCAGCAGATATTCGTCCCGACCTCGCACCATTGTTTAACGCGAGTAATTCTGCCGCCTAAACTGCGGCGTTAACTGATAAGGCAATGACTATGCAACCACTTACATACCAACAGACTAGCGGATTTAGCCCGACTGCGGTGATAAATCGTTCTCAAACAAAACAGGTGCCAGGCCACGAAAAAATCCGTGATGCCGTCCGCGCCTGGTCGGCTGCAGATAATCAGGATGTTGTTGCCGCACTCATTGTGAATGAGTATCGGGAGCAGGGCGGCGGCACCATCGATTTCCCTGATGATGTCAGCCGTGCACGCCAGAAGCTGTTCCGCTTCCTCGATAACAAATTCGATTCTGAAAAATACCGAAATAACGTGCGTGAACTGACCCCGGCAATTCTGGCGGTACTACCGCTGGAATATCGCGGTTACCTGGTTGAGCAGGATAGCTTCATGACTCGGTTGGCTGAAATGGAAAAGGAACTCAGTGAGGCAAAACAGGCTGTCATTCTCAACGCACCACGCCACCAGAAACTGAAGGAGATGAGTGAAGGTATTGTGTCGATGTTTCGTGTGGACCCGGATCTGGCTGGTCCATTGATGGCGATGGTTACCACCATGTTGGGGGCAATATGACAGGTTTAAAAATGGCGAAAGTCGGTCTGCGGGAACAGAACCGACTTTCAGGTGCAAATCGTAACACACTCATTGCGGGAGGAATTATGGCAAACACTGCTGAGATATTCAATTTTCCTGTGCCGGATGCGGCACAAAAGGAGCCGCGCGTGGCAGATCTCGATGATGGTTATACGCGCATTGCAAATGAGTTGCTGGAAGCTGTAATGCTGGCCGGATTAACACAGCACCAGCTTCTGGTCTTCCTGGCTGTCATGCGCAAAACATATGGCTTTAATAAAAAACTGGATTGGGTGAGCAACGAGCAACTTTCCGAGTTGACCGGGATATTGCCGCACAAGTGTTCTGCTGCAAAAAGTGTTCTGGTAAAGCGTGGGATTTTTATTCAGAGCGGGCGGAATATAGGCATTAATAATGTGGTCAGTGAATGGTCAACATTACCCGAATCAGGTAAGAAAAATAAAGTTTACCTGAAAGAGGTAAATTTACCTGAATCAGGTAAGAAAAGTTTACCCAAATCAGGTAAAGGCACTTACCCGAATCAGGTAAACACAAAAGACAAACTAACAAAAGACAATATAAAACCTTATTCGTCCGAGAATTCTGGCGAATACTCTGACCAGCCAGAAAACGACCTTCCTGTGGTGAAACCGGATGCTGCGATTCAGAGCGGCAGCAAGTGGGGGACAGCAGAAGACCTGACCGCCGCAGAGTGGATGTTTGACATGGTGAAGACCATCGCGCCATCAGCCAGAAAACCGAATTTTGCAGGGTGGGCTAACGATATCCGCCTGATGCGTGAGCGTGACGGGCGTAACCACCGCGATATGTGTGTACTGTTCCGCTGGGCATGCCAGGACAACTTCTGGTCCGGTAACGTGCTGAGTCCGGCCAAACTCCGCGACAAGTGGACCCAGCTCGAAATCAACCGAAACAAGCAACAGGCTGGCGTGACAGCCGGCAAACCAAAACTCGACCTGACGAACACTGACTGGATTTACGGGGTGGATTTATGAAAAACATCGCCGCACAGATGGTTAACTTTGACCGTGAGCAGATGCGCCGGATCGCCAACAATATGCTGGAACAGTACGACGAAAAGCCGCAGGTACAGCAGGTAGCGCAGATCATCAACGGTGTGTTCAGCCAGTTACTGGCAACTTTCCCTGCGAGCCTGGCTAACCGGGATCAGAACGAACTGAACGAAATCCGCCGCCAGTGGGTTCTGGCTTTCCGGGAAAACGGGATCACCACAATGGAACAGGTTAACGCAGGAATGCGCGTAGCCCGTCGGCAGAATCGACCATTCCTGCCATCACCCGGGCAGTTTGTTGCATGGTGCCGGGAAGAAGCATCCGTTATCGCCGGACTGCCAAACGTCAGCGAGCTGGTTGATATGGTTTACGAGTATTGCCGGAAGCGAGGCCTGTATCCGGATGCGGAGTCTTATCCGTGGAAATCAAACGCGCACTACTGGCTGGTTACCAACCTGTATCAGAACATGCGGGCCAATGCGTTGACTGACGCGGAATTACGGCGCAAGGCTGCCGATGAACTGTCCTGTATGACCGCACGAATTAACCGTGGTGAGGCTATACCTGAACCAGTAAAACAACTTCCTGTCATGGGCGGTAGACCACTTAACCGGGCTCAGGCTCTGGCGAAGATCGCAGAAATCAAAGCTAAGTTCGGACTGAAAGGAGCCAGTGTATGACAGGCAAAGAGGCAATTCTTCACTACCTGAAAACGCACCGGACTTTCTGCGCGCCGGATGTAGCTGCGGCAACAGGCGCAACAGTAACCAGCATAAATCAGGCTGCGGCTAAAATGGCGCGGGCAGGAATCTTGGTCATTGATGGTAAGGTCTGGCGAACGGTGTATTACAGATTCGCTACCAGGGAAGAACGGGAAGGAAAGGTGAGCACTAACCTGATTTTTAAGGAGTGTCGCCAGAGTGCCGCGATGAAGCGGGTGTTGATGGTTTGGGGGAGGGTAGGGGTATGAGCATGATGGATTTCGCAGAAACTAAAAAGGCTATCGACGCCATCACAACCGACTGGTCTATCCGAGGACCGTATCACGAAGACGACGGGAAATATTACGCCTTGCTTCGTGGAGAGTGGGTTGGTGGCGGGTATATCGGAAAACGGAAAGCCCTTGATGCCATTCTCGAAAAGTTAATCCAGGAGGCCGCCCAATGAGCAACATCGACAAACCAATGACAAACCGTGAACTGGTGGATGCCGCCATTGAATTGGCCGGAGAGTTTTATGCGATGCAGGGCTATTCGCATCGTCCTGGCTTCAAGTATTGGCAATCTCCGCACCCGCATGAGCGCCTGTGCTTTGAAATGGCTTGCGTGGCATTCGAAACCATTCGCGGCTCAGATGTAATGGACGCCGTATCTGAGTTGGAGGATGAAGAATGAGCAACATCGACAAACGCGCATTACGTGAAATCGCTGAGGCAGCAGTTGGTGCGCATGAGCGCCTTAGTGTTATGCCGCCTGATGACATTTTCGATATCTCACTGGCAGAAGGAACTCAGCTTGATGCAGATATCACTGCCTTGAACGCGCTGAACTCCGCAGCCAACCCAGCCACAGTGCTGGCGCTGCTGGATGAGCTGGAAGCCAAAGACCAGAGGATTGCTGTGCTGACCGAATCGCTCAAGCAGACGGTTTCAGGATACAAATCCTGCCTGCGTACCGGACATGAGCGCATTCTTGACCTTGGCGGTGACTGTGACGCGCCAGAAGTGATGATTGCAGGCAATCCTGACATTCAGCAGGCGCAGAAGCTGATCGCCGCCGCATCCGGTAAAGGAGAGGCATCATGAGCACTATTACCAAACAATGGCTGCAGCAGAAAATTGCCGACATGGAAGCAGCCAGAGATGAAATCCCGTTCGGTCTGGACGAAGGCGACAGCAACACGCTGGCGGCACTGCGTATCGCGCTGGCATCGCTCGAAGCGGAGCCTGCCATTCACCGGTGGCGTCGTGTGACCTCTGAGCCATACGGCCCCTATCCTTGGCATTATGGTGATTTTATCGGCTTCTCAAAGCCCGTTGATGGGATTGAGGATGAGTATTTTTACTCCGCCCCGCCAGAGCCAGCCAATGCCGAAACCGTAGCCTGGCTGTGGTCACACAGGAAACACCCGAGCGAAGTCACGCTTGTTCGCCCTGAAGATGATGAGAGAGCGGAGGGTGCTCACTGGTCTGGCTGGAGTTGTCAGGCGCTTTATGCAGCACCGCCAGTTCCGGTATCTGTGCCCACATTCGAGAAATGGTGTGAGTTGACTGAGCAGAAACCTGTCGGATGGGTGCGTGATGCTATGAAAGAAGCGTATGACGGATGCCGCGACGCCATGCTTCAGGGTGCCGAAAAAGCCGAGTCGCCCACCACCATGCAGACCGCGCCAGCCCTAGATTCTTCGCCAAAAATTTCCGAGTCGCCCGTCAGCAACTCTCCGGTGATTCCGGATGGTTGGGTGCTGGTTCCTAAGGAGCCAACTCCAGAAATGCGTGAGGCGTACCATTAGGCGCAGGAAGAGTGTGAAGATGGCGGTAGATTATGGAGCCCAGACCACCAATGGAAGGCCATGATCGCAGCAGCACCGCAGCAGGAGGCGAAGTGATTATGTCGTGACAGCATAATTGCGATGTCAACGATAAGCAGAGGTTTGAAAATGAAATCACAATCACCAGTGCAGCATGAAGTTAACATCGACGGCAAAGAGTATGTTGTCACAGTAGTCCAAACCGGCAAGTCAACGTGGAGGGCATGGGGAGATTCCTGGGGGCGCCATATAGTCGAAACAGGTTCTAGCGAACATAGCGCGCTTTCTCATTGGAAAGCAAAAGCTTTAGTTATGAATGGGTAGCGCGGAAACTTTGAAGGTATAATCCCCTCAAATAATCGAGGGGGTTTTTATGTCTGGTTGGGATAACGGTATAGATGCAGTTTCTGCGATTGCAGCTATCGCATCTGCGGTAGCAACTTATTTAGCATGGCGATCCTCAGAAGCTAGCAGGGCCACATCCGAAAAAGCTTTGCAGTTGCAAGGAAAGCAGTATTTGTACGAGACATTAAAAGCTTGCGCTGAGAGAGCGAATTCATACTCAAAAGGAAAGAAAGGGGCTGACTGGAGCTTTCATGACGCAGCCAATATTGTTCGATGTTTGAACATGGCAATGGGGAGCATAATAAATTACTCAGATACCAACAATCAGGATGCAATGAAAGGTCTGAAGCAATTCTTTATTAGCCAATTAAACATGGAGCTTTTTGAAGAGCTCAACTATGAGGTTGGGCCTGATGCCTTCTTTCACGGAGAGGAGCTAACCAGCATGACGAGCGATATTTACTCGCAGTGGTTAAACATTATTTCATTCTTTAACCTCATGATTGTCACAGATGATGACCTCGCCGATGAAACATAGCTTGATTGATTTTCCATAATCAACCCGCCATAATCATGTCATCGGAGCCTGAACAACTCCGGTGACTTCTGCGCTAAACGGGGACGTTTATGCGCACATACAATCCAAACTCACTTCTCCCGTCACAGATGCAGAAATGCACCTGCGATTTTTTGTATTCTGCGTTTTACCTCTACGGAGGTGAAGCGTGAACCTCCCACAAGACGGCATCAAACTACATCGCGGCAACTTCACCGCTATCGGCCAGCAGATCCAGCCTTATCTGGAGGACGGAAAATGCTTTCGCATGGTGCTTAAACCGTGGCGTGAGAAACGCAGTCTTTCCCAGAATGCACTCAGCCACATGTGGTACAGCGAAATCAGTGAATACCTCATCAGCAGTGGTAAAACGTTCGCCACTCCAGCTTGGGTAAAAGATGCTCTCAAACACACATATCTCGGTTATGAAACCAAAGACCTGGTTGATGTCGTAACCGGTGAGATCACCGCTATCCAGTCGTTACGCCATACCTCCGATCTTGATACCGGAGAGATGTATATCTTCCTGTGTAAGGTTGAAGCTTGGGCGGTGAATATTGGCTGCCACCTGACTATTCCGCAGAGCTGCGAGTTCCAGCTGCTCCGCGACAAGCAGGAGGCGTAATGGCTACACCGCTTATTCGTGTCATGAACGGACACATCTACAGAGTATCAAATCGTCGTAAGCGTAAGCCTGAGCTGAAGCCATCCGAAATACCAACACTGCTCGGATATACCGCTAGCCTGGTTGATAAAAAATGGTTGCGACTGGCAGCAAGGAGGAATCATGGCTGATTTGAGAAAAGCAGCGCGTAGTCGGGAATGCCAGGTAAGAATCCCTGGCGTATGTAATGGCAATCCTGAAACGTCTGTACTGGCACATATCCGGCTGGCTGGATTGTGCGGCACCGGTATTAAACCGCCAGACCTTATTGCCACCATTGCCTGTTCTGCCTGTCTCGACGAAATCGACCGCCGCACGCATTTTGTCGATGCTGAGTACGCAAAAGAATGCGCGCTGGAAGGTATGGCGAGAACGCAGGTTATCTGGCTGAAAGAGGGAGTAATTAAGGCGTGAATACTTACCACATCACACTACCCTGGCCGCCGAGCAATAACCGCTACTACCGCCATAATCGAGGGCGCACGCACATCAGCGCAGAAGGGCAGGCATACCGCGATAACGTCGCCCGAATCATTAAAAACGCAATGCTGGATATCGGTCTGGCTATGCCTGTGAAAATCCGCATTGAGTGCCACATGCCGGATCGCCGTCGCCGTGACCTGGATAATCTACAAAAAGCCGCTTTTGACGCACTCACCAAAGCAGGTTTCTGGCTGGATGATGCTCAGGTCGTTGATTACCGCGTTGTGAAGATGCCAGTTACCAAAGGTGGGAGGCTGGAACTGACCATCACCGAAATGGGGAATGAATGATGTTTGAGTTTTATGTGGCAGAACGTCTTCGCCACCGCTGGATGCGCCTGCGCTTATATCGTTTCCCCGGTTCTGTTTTGACCGATTACCGGATACTGAAGAATTACGCCAAAACCCTGACAGGAGCAGGAGTATGAAGTCAGAGATAACAATCAACTAATACTGTTTTGTTGATTTTTGCTTGTAATTGGCGTTCTGGTCTGATTTTTGTGGAGTAAGTTGATGCGTGATATTCAGATGGTTCTTGAGCGTTGGGGAGCGTGGGCGGCTAATAATCATGAAGATGTGACCTGGTCGTCCATTGCCGCCGGTTTTAAGGGATTAATTCCTTCAAAAGTAAAATCTCGCCCACAATGTTGTGACGATGACGCGATGATCATTTGCGGGTGCATGGCCCGTCTGAAAAAGAACAACAGCGATTTGCATGATTTATTGGTGGACTATTATGTCGGCGGCATGACTTTTATGGCGCTTGCACGTAAGCATGGGCGATCTGATTGTTGGGTTGGCAGGATGCTCCAGAAAGCTGAGGGCGTAGTGGAGGGTATGCTGATGGTGTTGGATCTCCGATTGGAGATGGATGCTGATTGTTCGAAATAATTAAAGGAAAAGTTGCTGTCTGATTGTCATTAGTCTAACATTTTAAATGTTGGAATCGCAACGTAGTTATTATCATATAACAGCTTGTTTCCTGATTTAGCCAGCCTCTCCAAAGGCTGGTTTTTTCTAATAAGTATTATTTCGAGTAGGGATTTTATTGTTTAACCCATAATAATTCATTGACATTGAATCCCAACTTTTGAGCGGTTCGCACATAGTCTGCTTTTACTTTATCTGGAATAGTTGGGGTCCTTGCCAGAATCCATAGGTATTCTCTGTTCGGACCACTGACAAGAGCATACTTATACTCATCATCCAGTTTGATTACATTATAGCCACCATAGAAGGGGCCAAAAAACGAAACCTTCAACGCTGCAGTTTTAGTATCTCCAGTAAAGTATGCTTTACCTTCGCTCTCGCTCCATTTATTTTTCGTTGGATCGTATCCACGGTTAAGTACACGAATCCCTCCGTCGTTCCGTTTTCCATAAGTAGCGCTGACCTGTTCCAGACCACGTTCGAACCGGTTCTCGAGGCGAGCTATTTCATACCATTTTCCGAGGTAGCGGTTGGCGTCAAAATTTGTAATCGGCTGCACACCTTTAGGTGGTGTCGGGGCCTTACATGCTATAAGAGTGAAAGAGAGTGCAATGCCAGTCAACACAGGCCATAACTTCATAATAAATCCTGTACTTTTGATAGTTGAGAGTAAGTATGAAAGATAGATGATTACGACCGATCACTTAAAGAACTTTCATACTATATTAGGAATAGTCCATAACAGAAAAATTGTCAGTGATGACGCCAGAAAGGCAATTTATTCCGTGCACTACACAGTTTATATGTTAATGAATTAGTCAAGGGGGAGAATATGATAAAAAAACCTGTGATTGGAATCAGCGGTTGTTTGGCCGGTTCTGCTGTTCGTTTTGATGGTGGTCACAAAAGAGCTGACTTTTTAATGGACAAATTAGTGGAATGGGTAACATTCAGACCAGTATGTCCAGAAATGGCTATAGGGCTGCCAGTTCCGCGTCCTGCTCTACGTCTTGTGCGCTCGACGCAAGGAAATATACGGATGTGTTTCAGCCACGACCAGAATGAGGATGTGACAGAGAGAATGACAGAGTTTAGTCGTTCTTATATGGACAAATTAAAGGATGTATCGGGGTTTGTGGTTTGTGCTAAATCTCCCAGCTGTGGCATGGAGCGCGTGCGTGTCTATGATGAAAATGGTAATCGAGGTCGTAAAGATGGAGTGGGACTATTTACGAGCACTTTGATGGAAAAGTTTTCCTGGCTACCGGTTGAAGAGGATGGGCGATTACATGATCCAGTGCTTCGTGAGAATTTTGTTGAAAGAGTTTTTGCTTTGCATGAGCTCAATCACCTTTACAAGGAGAAATTATCAAGAAGAGAGTTATTAGCTTTTCATAGTCGTTATAAGCTTCAGTTGTTGGCGCATAGTCAGGCAGGCTATAAAGATATGGGACCATTTGTGGCTGCAATACACGAGTGGGCGGACCTTGAATCATACTTTGAGGTGTATCGTGATAAGCTGATGGCGATTCTCAGAAAACCTGCATCACGTAAAAATCACACGAATGTGCTGATGCATATACAGGGGTATTTTAGTAACTACTTAAGTACACGCCAGCGTAAAGAGTTGAGCGAGGTTATACTTAACTATCGTTCTGGCACATTACCTCTTCTTGCGCCGTTGACTCTGCTGAAGCATTATCTGGGTGAGTATCCTAATGATTACTTGCTTACACAGAATTACTTCGATCCCTATCCGGACGAACTGGCTCTAAGACTGATGGTAAATTAATTGTATGCGATATCATCCAAAAGGATGAGTTCCTGCATGCAGGATATTTACAATCGTAAAAACTACACTATGATACCCAGAGTGTCAGTTTGTATAAAAACTCTGTTTACGCTGAAGAAACCATTGAGATGCAACTTAAAGTTGGTAAACATGCCAGTCAAAATATAATATTATGATTCCACGCAGCTATATATAATATAACAGATTGGTTTAATAATTTGTCTTTGTGAGTTAAATACATAATTTTATACTTGTGATGCAATGAGATTTTCCTTATTGTTGAACTGGCGAATATTGATTTTCCACCTATACTTACCTGGTGTAACCTCAATGATATCAGGTGGATAATATGCCATACATATGTTCTATCATTTTGGTGTTGAACTCGTTTGATGCCCGAATTGGTAAAGAAGATATTTTGTTTAAAAAGGGAAGTGCTGTTCTCATTGATTACAATTTAAAAGATTTTTTTTCATCAAATATAGATCATGTAATGATCGTAGATGTTGAAGAGAAAACAGTTAATGATTTCTTTAAAAGCAACACACTCTCACCTTTTTCTGTAAGAAGGTTTTATCCGGCATACTTGATGGTGGAATGTGAAGATTTTTCATTGTTAAAGAACTTGATTGCATGCTTGAATTGTGATGGCAGAACTGTAGATTTTGTTAGAAATCAAATATCACTTGCATGTCTTGCTATCTTATCTTCAGAGAAAATAGTGCAAAGTTTTTTATTTGGATGTCTTAATAGTTTAGGAAGTAAAGTTAAGGCTATTATTCACACGGATATATCTGCAGCATGGAGACTTTGTGATATATCTTCAAGACTGTATCTGAGTGAAAGTCTGTTAAAAAGAAAATTAAAGCACGAAGGCTTATCATTTAGTAAGTTAATTCTTGAAGAGCGAATGGTGATGGCGGAAAGGTTATTAAGCTACAATTTATATTCTGTTGGAAAAGTTGCTGAGATATGCGGTTATGAAAACACGTCATATTTTGTAAGTGTTTTCAGAAGATATTTTGGTGTTCCTCCCCATCAATATTCATCAAGATTTTTTTTAGAAAAAGACATGATGTAACGTGATGCGTTTTAATGATTTTGTAATTTTCGTATTTGATAATTGTATGATGCTTTCAGCTACGCCAGAATAATCGCTGGCGTTTTTCTTTTTGAATAGATGTTCAAGCCTTACGCTAATGTAACTTCTATACCTTTCCTCTTCGTTCCGAACCGTGTACACCATCCGTTATTTGCGGAGGTGAGGCTATGAAATCCATGGATAAGTTAACAACGGGCATTGCCTACGGCACCTCCGCAGGCAGTGCTGGCTACTGGTTTTTACAGCTGCTCGATAAAGTCACGCCCTCACAGTGGGCAGCAATAGGTGTGCTGGGTAGCTTGGTATTTGGCCTGCTGACGTACCTGACAAACCTTTATTTCAAGATTAAAGAAGATAAGCGCAAGGCTGCGAGAGGTGAATAATGCCTCCATCATTACGAAAAGCTGTTGCTGCTGCTATTGGTGGCGGGGCTATTGCTATAGCATCTGTGTTAATCACTGGCCCAAGTGGTAACGATGGTCTGGAAGGTGTGAGACATAATCCTTACAAAGACATAGTTGGTGTATGGACTGTATGTTACGGACACACCGGAAAAGACATTATGCTCGGTAAAACGTATACCGAAGCAGAATGCAAAGCCCTCCTGAATAAAGACCTTGCCACTGTCGCCAGACAAATTAACCCGTACATCAAAGTCGATATACCGGAAACAACGCGCGGCGCTCTTTACTCGTTCGTCTACAACGTGGGTGCTGGCAATTTCAGAACATCGACGCTTCTTCGCAAAATAAACCAGGGTGATATCAAAGGCGCATGTGATCAGCTACGGCGCTGGACATACGCTGGCGGTAAGCAATGGAAAGGTCTCATGACTCGTCGTGAGATTGAGCGTGAAATCTGTTTGTGGGGTCAGCAATGAACAGAGTAACCGCGATTATCTCCGCTCTGGTTATCTGCATCATCGTCTGCCTGTCATGGGCTGTTAATCATTACCGTGATAACGCAATCGCCTACAAAGAGCAGCGCGATAACAAGGCCAGTGAACTGAAGCTGGCGAACTCGACAATTACTGATATGCAGCTTCGCCAGCGTGATGTTGCTGCGCTCGATGCAAAATACACGAAGGAGTTAGATGATGCGAAATCTGAAAATGATGCTCTGCGTGATGATGTTGCCGCTGGTCGTCGTCGGTTGCGCATCAAAGCAGTCTGTCCGTCCGTGCGTGAATCCACCACCGCCTCCGGCGTGGATAATGCAGCCTCCCCCCGACTGGCAGACACCGCTGAACGGAATTATTTCACCCTCAGAGATAGACTGATAATAATGCAGAAACAACTGGAAGGGACTCAGCAGTATATTAAGGAACAGTGCAGATAAAGTTGCCCATATTGATGGGCAACTCATGCAATTATTGTGAGCAATATACCCGTGCTTCCAGCGGAGTATAAATGCCAAAAGTGATGAAACCGAGCAATCCATTTACGAATGTTTGCTGGGTTTCTGTTTTAACAACATTTTCTGCGCCGCCACAAATTTTGGCTGCATCAACAGTTTTCTCCTGTCCAATTCCCGAAACGAAGAAGTGATGGGTGATGGTTTCCTTTGGTGTTACTGCTGTCGGTTTGTTTCCAACAGTAAACGTCTGTTGAGCACATCCTGTAATAAGCATTGCCAGAGCGGCAGAAAACAACATTTTTTTCATCTTATTATCCTGCATTGTTAAAAACGGCAGAATCCTATGTGACAACAATTAAACGATAGTTAAATGAATTGATGAAAATTAAAACTACACAGGTGGACGCTCAGACTATTGGAGGGAGTTGGGGACATTCAGAATCCTGTGGAATGAAATAAACCGCTCTATCTGTCCTTTACCCTTTTAGCTGCGCTGTATCGTCGCCGTATTCCCGCATTAACAATGACCGTAGCCCGACGGGGAACTCCTCTGCGCGAGTGTGCGGAAATAATCAAAAACGATGCACACCGGGTTTTTACCGCGCTAATTATTCGCGGGTTTGTCCCTCATGCTCGCAAGTTCTGTGTGGGGGGGAAGAAACAGGACATGTATTCTAGTCTGTGCGACCGTGGTCGTTCAGATTTTCATTCGTTTTGCGGAGTAAACCAGAGCGGTTGGCGGGTCCTCCTGGCGATTTGAAACACCGGGGGGCTGCGGACACGCGGAAAACGGCTGGTTTTTTGCATTTTATCGGCATCATCATCTTTTATCTAACCTGTTGATATTTCAGTTGTGAAATTATTCATGATGTCGATTCGCTTAAATATTGTTCACCATCATGGATAACGAACTGAAAAATCTTCGCCTCAATATTAACCAGCTGGCGGCGCTGACTAATCTGCATCGTCAGACCGTCGCAAGTAGACTGAGCAATGTTGAGCCTGCCCCCGGAAGTAACTCCCGCCTCAAGCTGTATTCGGTTCTGGATATTCTCAGGGAATTACTGGGCAGGACTACGACGCCGGAGCTGGTTGCTGTTGACAAAATGACACCGCCGGATCGAAAGGCGTGGTTTCAGTCTGAGCGGGAGCGCCTCAAGTTTCAGCAGGAGACCGGAGAGCTTATCCCGGCCTCAGAAGTCAGCCGGGAGTTTGCCTCAATGGCAAAAGCTGTCGTTCAGGTACTGGAAACGCTACCGGATATTCTCGAGCGTGACTGTGCAATGACACCGTCAGCCGTCGTCAGGGTGCAAAAAGTCATAGATGACCTGCGGGATCAGATTGCCATGAAGGTTGAGCTGGCAGAGTCGCCAGAACAGGAGGACAGTTTGTCACAAGAGGAGTAAGCCATGCGACAGGCCACGGCGGCGGAAGTCAGAAAGAATACCGCCGGGATCATAAAGGCACCGCGTCGGATGCCTGTTGCCGAGGCCGTTCATAAGTACATGCGGGTTCCCGTGGGCGTCGGAAACTCCGTCGAATGGGATCCGCAACTCGCCCCCTATGTCGTGGAGCCGATGAACTGCCTGGCATCACGTGAGTATGATGCTGTTATTTTTGTTGGTCCGGCCCGAACAGGTAAAACAATTGGGCTGATTGACGGCTGGGTGGTGTACAACGTGGTGTGTGACCCGTCGGATATGCTTATCGTCCAGATGACGGAAGAAAAAGCGCGTGAACACTCCAAAAAACGTCTGGCCAGAACATTTCGCGTCAGCCCGGAAGTGGCATGCAGGCTGAGTCCGTCGCGTAACGATAACAACGTTCATGACCGCACGTTTCTTGCCGGAAACTACCTCAAGATTGGCTGGCCCTCCGTCAACATCATGTCATCCTCGGATTTTAAATGCGTTGCACTGACGGATTACGACCGTTTTCCGGAGGATATCGACGGGGAAGGCGATGGTTTTTCGCTGGCCTCAAAACGAACCACCACATTTATGTCGGCGGGCATGACCCTGGTGGAGAGCTCGCCAGGGCGGGAAATCACCAATACCAAATGGCGACGAAAATCACCCCATGAAGCGCCACCCACTACCGGTATTCTGGCTTTATATAATCGCGGTGATCGCCGTCGCTGGTACTGGCCCTGTCCGCACTGTGGTGGGTACTTTCAGCCTGCTATGGAGGCGATGACCGGTTACCGCGATATTGCCGATCCGGTAAAAGCCAGTGAAGCGGCACATATCGTCTGCCCGCACTGTAACGGGGTGATCACAGCTGATAAAAAGCGGGAGCTTAACGGACGTGGCGTCTGGCTCAGGGAAGGTCAGAGCATTGATAAAGCCGGGAATGTATCGGGTGATGCCCGTCGTTCCCGCATCGCGTCCTTCTGGATGGAAGGTCCCGCCGCGGCTTACCAGACCTGGGCACAGCTGGTTTACAAATTACTGACGGCAGAGCAGGACTATGAAACCACAGGCAGTGAAGAAACACTGAAAACGGTGATCAACACTGACTGGGGCTTACCTTATCTGCCACGCGCGGCGACCGAACAGCGCAGGGCTGATGTACTGATGCAGCGGGCGGAGGACTACGGTAAACGTCTGGTACCACCGAAGGTGCGTTTTCTGCTGGCATCGGTGGATGTACAGGGCGGGAAGAAACGTCGTTTTGTGGTGCAGATTATCGGTTACGGTGAGAACGGCGAACGCTGGCTGGTGGATCGCTATAACATTCGTCAGTCCCTGCGCTGTGATGAAAACGGCGAGGCACTGACGATTCATCCGGGCTCTTACCCTGAGGACTGGCAGTTGCTGATCACGGATGTGCTGGAGAAAACATACCCTCTCCAGTCAAATCCTTCCCGCCGTATGCCCGTGCTGGCTATGGCTGTGGACAGTGGGGGTGAGGATGGTGTGACGGATAATGCGTATAAGTTCTGGCGCACATGCCGCCGTGATGGTCTGGGAAAACGGGTATACCTGATAAAAGGTGATAGTACCCGTCGCCAGAAAGTGATCACCCGAACACACCCTGATAATACCGGACGAAGCGATCGCCGGGCTGATGCCCGCGGCGAAGTACCGGTATATCTGTTGCAGACCGATCTGCTCAAAGATCAACTCAGCAATAATCTGGAGCGTGAAACCCCGGGGGCCGGGTATATCCATTTTCCCGACTGGCTCGGTGAGTGGTTTTACGAGGAGCTGACTTATGAGGAGCGGGGCAGCGACGGAAAATGGCGCAAGCCAGGTAAAGGGAACAACGAAGCATTCGACCTGTTCTGCTATGCCCATGCCGTCGCTATTCTGCGTGGTTACGAAAAAATCCGAGACTGGGAGCAGCCGCCTGCCTGGGCGGCATCTCAGGACACAAATCCGGACATTATTGACGGGGAACGCCCCGGGGAGAGGGGAGTGAAAAAAGCGATATCCGCTCGTTCATCTCCGGTTGCCGTCACCGAACAGGCCAGCCCACTGTCTGGCGGCTGGCTGGGGGTCAGTGGTAACGGAGGCTGGCTATGACGAAATCTGAAATCCAGCAGATGCTGGTCACGGTACGCCAGGCGTATCGTGATTCTCTGGACGGGAAAAGCGTGTCTTTTACTGG
Organism: Escherichia fergusonii ATCC 35469; assembly: GCF_000026225.1. NCBI lineage: Bacteria > Pseudomonadati > Pseudomonadota > Gammaproteobacteria > Enterobacterales > Enterobacteriaceae > Escherichia > Escherichia fergusonii. The sequence continues at coordinate 2,771,607 of NC_011740.1, read as the reverse complement.
CGTGAATGGGCGCGCCATTACCAACCATGATCCCGTCGCACTTCGTAAAGAGCTTGAATACTGGGAAAAACGCTGGCAGGCCGTCAACGGTCGCGGCACCAACTTCAAACTCGCTAACTTTCTGTAAGGTCATTCATGGGCATTTTTGACAGGGCACTTGGCGCGATTGCGCCAGGGTGGGCTGTTTCGCGCGCCAGAAACAGAATGCTTCTTCGCGCCTACGAGGCGGCGCACCCCTCCAGAGTGAACAAAACAAAACGTGAGAGTCGGGCGGCAGATACTGCGGTGGGTGTGGCTGGCGTATCTCTGCGTGAGCAGGCACGGGCACTGGATGAAGACCATGACATAGTGATTGGTCTGCTGGATAAGCTGGAAGAACGTGTTATTGGTGCGCAGGGGATCCAGGTGGAGCCGCAACCGCTCAGTCTGGACGGTAAGCTGCATGAAGAATTTGCAGCACAGATATCTGCACTCTGGTCGGAATGGTCGGTGCGTCCGGAGGTGACGGGGGTGTTTACCCGTCCGGAAGCCGAGCGACTGGCGCTGCGTTCAGCACTGCGTGATGGTGAGATGTTCACGCAGCTGGTGCGGGGCCCGGTTGCCGGACTGACGCACGCAACCCGAGTGCCGTTTTCACTGGAACTGCTGGAAGCTGATTTTGTCCCGTTCAGTCTTAACAGCACATCGGGGCAGCAGATCCGCCAGGGCATTATCGTTAACGACTGGGGGCGTCCTGTTGGTTACCGGGTTTACAAATATCACCCGGCCAGTATGACGCGCTTCAGCGCTGAACTGAAAACCATTGCGGCAGAGAACATGCTGCACCTTGCCCAGCGTAAACGCCTTCACCAGTTACGTGGCATAAGTCTGCTTCATGGGGTGATCCGCCGTCTGGGTGACATTAAGGACTACGAAGAGAGCGAACGTGTGGCTGCCCGCATTGCTGCCGCGCTGGGCTTCTACATCAAGCGTGGTGATGCCGCCAGCTTTCCGGCGGATGAAGACTGGAAACCCTCAGGACAAAAGTACCGCCACTTTGATATTGCGCCAGGCATGATTTTCGACGACCTGGCGCCGGGGGAAGATCTGGGCATGGTTGAGTCAAACCGTCCGAACGTCCACCTCCATGAGTTTCGTAACGGGCAACTGCGGGCGGTTGCCGCCGGGAGTCGCGGCAGCTATTCCAGTATTGCCCGTGACTACAACGGCACCTACAGCGCACAACGTCAGGAACTGGTGGAAAGTTACGAAGGTTATAACGTCCTGCAGCAATGGTTTGTGGGGCAGTTCAGCCGTCCGGTGTACCGCGCCTGGCTGGCAATGGCGCTGCTTGATATGGATATCCCGCCTGATATCGACAAAACCACGCTCTTTAACGCGACCTATCTTGGTCCGGTGATGCCGTGGATTGATCCCGTCAAAGAGGCTGCAGCATGGCGGGCCATTCTTCGTGGTGGAGCAGGAACAGAAGCCGAGTGGATCCGTGCCAGAGGGCAGTCACCGCAGGAGGTCAAACGCCAGCGAATGCGTGAAACCGAATTTAACCGACAAAACGGGCTGGTGTTCGATTCTGACGCCGCCAACGATAAAGGAGTGCTCCCTGATGCAGCAAATGATAAGCCCGCCCTGTCGCGGGATGACGATTAATCCCCGCGCCAGCCTTGCGGGTGTCGATGCCGCAAACGGTCAGTGCTGGTACGAAATCCGTGCACAGGCAACCGGACGGGTGGAAATTTTCCTCTATGACGTGATTGGTGGATGGGGCATCACCGCGCAGCAGTTTATCACTGACTGTAAAGATGCGGGGGTGTTTGAGGCCAGCGCCATTGATCTGCATATCCACAGCCCGGGCGGTGATGTGATGCAGGGCTTTGCCATCTTTAACACGCTGTCACGCCTGAAAGCGAAGGTGGATATCTGGGTGGATGGTGTCGCTGCCAGTATGGCATCGATGATCGTCTGCCTTCCCGGAGCCACAGTACATATGCCTGAAAACGCCTGGATTATGGTGCATAAGCCCTGGGGCGGGATCGCCGGTGATTCCGATGATATGCGTGATTATGCCGACTGGCTGGATCGCAACGAGGCGCTGATGCTGTCTGCCTACATGAATAAAACCGGACTGGGGCAGGAGGAGCTGGAGGCCATGCTGAAATCGGAAACCTGGCTCAGCGGCGCTGAAGCTGTGGAAAAGGGCTTTGCAGACTCCCTCGAACCCGAATTACAGGCTGCGGCCTGTGTGAACCAAAATAAACTGAAGGATTATCAGAATATGCCAGAACAGGTTAATGCTCTTTTTGCTCCGCGTGCAGAAACTCAGGTTACCCCACTGCAGGCCAGCCAGCCTCCGGCACCACAGGTATCTCAGGACACACCGCAGCCAGGCGCCGTAGATATTGCCGCGCTGGCCACTCAGCTACAGCAGCAGATGCAGGCTGCCAATGCGGAACGCGTGAACGCCGTCTCTGCCGTGTTCGACGCATTTCCGGCATTCGCCTCGCTGAAAGCGGAATGCCTGAGCGATTTCACCTGCTCGGCTGAAAAAGCCCGTGAACGACTGCTGCAGGCGCTGGCGGCGGGTACCACGCCCTGTGCCGGGCCGGGAGCAGCACACATTTACGCAGGAAACGGCAATCTGGTGGGTGATTCCATCCGTGCAGCAGTGATGGCTCGCGCAGGGTACAGCGAAGCCGAAAAAGACAATGCCTATAACGGCTTTACGCTACGCGAACTGGCGCGTGCCTCACTGGTGGATCGCGGCATCGGAATTTCCGGACATGCCGCACCGATGGCAATGGTGGGGCTGGCATTCACCCACAGTGGCAGTGACTTTGGCAATATCCTGATGGATGTTGCTCACAAAGCGGCACTGCAGGGCTGGGGCAGCGCCAGTGAAACGTTTGACCAGTGGACCCGCAAGGGCACGCTGTCAGATTTTAAAACTGCCCACCGTGTGGGGCTGGAGGCTTTCCCGACCCTGCGACAGGTTCAGCCGGGCGCTGAATATAAGTATGTAACCCTTAAAGATCGCGGTGAGCCCATTGCGCTGGCTACGTATGGCGAACTCTTCAGCATTGATCGCCAGACCATCATTAACGATGACCTGGATATGCTGACCCGTATTCCGATGGCAATGGGAGCAGCAGCGCGTACCACAGTGGGCGATCTTGTCTGGGCCGTACTGACCAGCAACCCGAAAATGTCTGATGGTAAACCGTTGTTCCATGCCGATCACGGCAACCTGGTGACTGCGGATCTGTCCATTGAAGGACTGGATGCAGGGCGTAAAGCCATGTTGCTGCAAAAGTCCGGTAGCCGCCGCCTGAATATTCGTCCGGCCTTTATGCTGACACCTGTTGCCATTGAATCCCGGGCAAGTCAGTTAATTAAATCTTCCAGTGTACCGGGGGCAGATGCCAACAGCGGCATTGTTAACCCGATCCAGAACTTTGCCACCGTTCTGTCAGAAGCCCGTCTGGATGACAGCAGCCCGACCGATTATTACCTGGTGGCGGCACAGGGGCGTGACACGATTGAAGTGGCTTATCTTGACGGTATCGATACTCCGTATCTGGAACAGCAGCAGGGCTTTACCGTTGACGGGGCCGCATTCAAAGTGCGCATTGATGCCGGGGTCGCACCGCTTGACTGGCGTGGCATGGTTAAAGTCAAAAAACAGTAATTCACCGCCGCGTCAGGCGGTTTTTTTTACTCAGGCGGCACCGTCGGGAGCCGCTTATACCGGAGGTAAAAATGTCAAAAAATTATGTTCAGGACGGTACGACCGTTGAATGGGTGAACGATAGCGGTAAAACAGTCTTATCCGGGGAACTGGTCGTTAAAGACAATCTGATCGGGGTGGCGCATGCGGATATTCTGCAGGATGGCTCAGGTGTTTTGCATACCACGGGGATTTTTGCATTACCCAAAGAAGCTGAAGAACTGACACAGGGAAAACGGGTATATCTCAGGTCTGATACTGCCACGCTGACAGCAACAGAATCGGGCAATGCGCTGGTGGGAACCGTATGGGCAGCGGCAGAAACCAGCGATGCTACCGTGTGTGTGCGTCTCGGTTACTGATGGGCAATTTCCATGAACGGCTGATGCGGGCAGAGGCCCGCATAACGCGACTTTTTGCGCAGCCATACCCCGCAGTGTTGTACATCGGTAATGAATGTCGTCAGGTGAATGTGATTTTTGAAACGCCGGATGCTCCGGTCAGTGTTCCGGGTGGCGGAGAAATCAGCAATCACGCCCCGGCATTCAGTGCGATGACGACGGATATTGTCGGACTGTCCAGGCATGATGAGGTGGTGGTGAACAATATTCGCTACCGGGTAACGCATGTCGGTGCGAACGAAGCCGGGCGCACCCGTGTCACGCTGGCGTATGGCGCACCGGGAAACGTTCAGCCACCGATTGAACAATGGAGCTGATATGGCGCGAGGATTCAGACTGCGACGGGATTTACCGATCGATATTGATGTGGATGCTATCTGGCAGATTGCGGACAGTATCGGTGCCACACAAAAACAGTTTCGGGCAGCCTACTCCCGGGCGCTCAGACGAACTGCTGCCACCCTGCGCAAAAAAGCGCTGGCTGATCTGAAAGACGGGCTGGCGCCGCGCAGTATCGGGCTGGTACGCCGCCGTCTGCTCTCTTTTCGCCTCGACAGAGGCTCCCGGCTGGATAATTTCAGGATCTGGTTTGGTCTCAACGCCATTAAGGTTAAAGACCTGAAAGGGCGAATTAACGGGCGGCTACGCCCGCGCCATACCCTGCGGGATAAATCCACGGGGCGTTTTATCAAAGCTCGTCGACAGGTAAAAAATGCCGGGTTTACGCCTAAAGGCAGTCTGCTTTCGACACTGACCTTCGAAAATGGCGAAGTCGCCCGCTCAAAACGAGAGAATCGGCGAACGGTGGTTATTCGTGATCCGCAAACCCGGCGTACCCGGGAAGCTGAGGTGGATATTTATGAACCGATGCTCAATTACATTGAAGATAACGCCTTTGCCGAAGCAATGGACATTTTCATGCACCATTTTGAAACAGATATCCGTGGGCGGGTGAAAGCCAGGATATCTGTATGAGGTCATCACAATGGCTGAACCTTTATCTCTGGCCCGATACCACGATGCGGTTATCAGTGCGCTGAAGCAGATAACGTGGGTAAGTGATGCCGGAGCTTATCCTGAAAAAAATATTCCCCGTTTCACCGGGCTGGTGACGCCTGCCGTGTATTTCACCATTAACAGCTGGGAGCAGAACGGCGGCAATGAGGGGCAACTCAATGTTGAACTCTCGTGCGATCTTTATGTGGTGGTTGATGCCGCGTCTGGTCTCAGTTGTCCGGAAATCTTCCTGCGAACAGCGGCAGCAGATATTACGCAGTGGATTGACGGGCAACAGTTTGGTCTGACTCACATTTCACCCGCCGTATTCACTGCTGCAGAGCGTGACGAATTTGATCCTCGCATGGATGACTACCTGGTGTGGCGGGTGTCGTTTACCCAGGAGGCAGCTTTTGGCGTGGATCCGTTCGCCCGCACCGCTATGCCACTGAGTCAGGTCTGGCTGGGAGTAGCACCGGATACGGGGCGGCAGCATGTGGACGACTATTACCTTATCCTGGAGGCAGGAGCTGATGAGTGACATTACAGGGGATTTGCAACGCAGACTGGCAAATCTGGTACGACGCGGTGTGATTCATTCTGTCCGGCATGATGGTATCCCCAAATGCCGGGTTGATCTGGGCGATATCATCACGACCTGGCTGCCGCTGTGTCAGGGTTTTTCTGGCGCAAACCGGGCTGATTCGAATCCTTATGCCGTCGGTGATGCGGTGACAGTGTTGTCGGAGGCCGGAGAGTTAAACAACGGGCGGGTGTTTCCTGGCTGGAACACCGGGAAATTACCCGTGCCGGAGGGCAGCGACAGCGAACATATTACCCGTTACAGCGACGGCACAGAGATCCGGTATGACCGGGCAGCTCATGCCCTGACGATCACCCTGACCGAAGGAGGCACTTACAAAATCACCGGTAAGGGTACGCTTGATGGTCCGGTTGAAATCACCGATACCCTGACTGTACAGGGGAAAACGCAGATTAACGCCGATACGACGGTGAAGGGTAATATTGGTGCCTCTGCAGAAATTACCGACAAAACCGGCAGTATGAGCGGGATCCGCAACATCTTTAACGAGCACAACCACCCCGGCGACAGTGGCGGGAGTACGGATAAACCTAATCAGAAAATGTGACCTGCTGCGGCAGGTTTTTTTATGGCTGGAGAAAGACATGTCTCAGTTACATGGTGTTGAAACAATTGAACTGACCTCGGGAACTGTGGCGGTGACCACTATCCAGACGGCTATTATCGGTCTGGTGGGCACGGCACCGGAGTCGTCTGCCGGGAGTGCGGCAGCGGTCACCACCGGGACGCCGATTCTGGATAACGTTCTGAACTTCACAGCAAAGGAGAGGGGCCGGGCTGGCAATGTTATCCAGGTGGACGCGGTGGCGGCGGTACCAGATACGGAAAGCCCGCAGGCTGTTAACACATCGGCATCCTGGGATGACGTTACGCACAAACTGACGGTGACACTGGGCTGTGATGAGCAGGGGGTGATCACGGCGCGACCTGCTGATGTGGTCAGTGTGGTCAATGCGCTGGATGGCGTCAAAGTTCAGGCCGAAGGCAGTGGCGAGGGGCTGTTGGCAACGTTCAGTGTAAAGCTGGAAGGGGGCGAAGATGAGCCTTTTCCGTTAAATACGCCTGTGGCTGTGGCGGGCACCGCGCTCATTAATCGTCTGGGAGACAAGGGGACTCTCAAACAGGCGCTGACAGAGATTAATGATCAGCGTAATGCGCTGACAGTGGTGGTGCGGGTGGCTGATGAAACTGACGGGGCAAAAAAACGGGCAGCCATACTGAAAGGGATTGGGCTTCTGTCATCAGCAAAATCCATTACCACGTATCAGCCACGTATTGTGATTGCGCCGGGATTTAGTGAGGACGATGCGGTCGGGAAAGCCCTGGAAACGGTGGCCGGGAAATTACGCGCGGTGGCTTATGTTGACTGTGCTTCCGGTGCAACGTTGCAGGAGGTGGTACAGCGCCGTCAGTCCTATGGTGCCCGTACTGAACTGTTGCGACCGCGTGTTCAGGCTGCCGATGCGGATGGCCAGTTAGTGTATCGCCCTTACTCTGCTTTTGCCGCCGGATTACGTGCCCGTATCGACTACGAAAAGGGCTGGTGGTGGAGCAAATCGAACCAGGACATCAACAATATCCTCGGGGTGGAGCAGATCGACGAATTTATTCTCGGGGATGAAAACTGCGATGCGAACCTGCTCAACATGCAGAACGTATCCACCATTATCCGTCGTGCGGGCTTTAAACACTGGGGAAACCGTCTGTGCGCAACCGATCCGCAGTGGCGTTTTGAATCCGTACGACGTACAGCAGATGTTATCGAGGACAGCATTCAGGAAACCATGCTGGAGTATGTTGACCGTCCGCTGGATCGCGAAAATGCCGATGACATTATCGGCACCATTAATGCCTATATGCGACAACTGGTCGGACTGGGCGCCATCTTCGGCGGTCGGGCCTGGCTGGATGAAGAACTTAATACCGCAGAGAGCATGGCGGCAGGTGTCCTGTATATCAACTATGACTTTGGACCGAAATCGCCGACTGAACTTATCAGTTTGCGCGTCCGGGTGAATAATAACTATGCGCTTGAGGAGATGCTGGCAGCATGAGCGATAAAAATACACTACGTGCCTGGACTTTCTTCCGGCAGGGGATCCGTATTCAGGGGGCGCATGAGTTTACGCCACCATCGCTGACAATCGTGAAAACTGACCTGCGAACTGGTGCCCAGGATGCGCCCACGCCCGTGGATGACGGGATGGAAGCACTGACCTGTCAGGTGAAATTTTACGGTCTGGACACGGATATGCTGGCCAGCTTTGGATTTGTCAGTGGCAGTCGTTCCCGCTTTACGGCCTACCAGGGGTATCTCGGCAACGGTACTGCTCGCGGTACTGTTGAGGAAATTGAAGGGTTTATTCAGGCTGTCACGCCGGATGCGCGGGGTAAGGATAATCTTTCTGAAAATGCTATCACGGTCGATATTGCGGTCAGTTATTACCGACAGACGCTGGATGGTCGTGAACTGTTTGCCATTGATACCGAGCGCTTTTCCCGTCGGGTAAATGGTGTCGATATGTTGTCGGGTCTGGCGGCAAAAGTTCGTCTCTGATTATTCCCGTTCTTTAACTACCTGACGGCCTGCGGGCCGTTTTTTAATGGAGGTGATTATGCTTTTTCCCGGTGAAACCCGCGTTATCCGATTGTTTTCCCCTGTCATTCTGGAGGGTGGCGTGATCCTTGAGGAAGTGACGATGCGTGAACCGCTGGTGCGCGATCGTATTGCTCATGCCAAAGATCGCGGTAATGAAGAAGAAAAAGAAGCCCGGATGATTGCGCTGTTGTGCAACCTCAGTGAAAAGGACATCTGGCAACTGACGGCTGCAGACTATGCGCAACTGCTGGATGCCTTCAATGTTTTTATGCTACCGCCCGCGAAGCGTCCGAAAGACACCTCCTCCGGGCGATAAAACTCCTTGGACGGCGACTGCATTTTCCGATGTCGGACTATCTGGATATGCCGTTCAGCACTTTCTCTGATTTTCTTACTGATGAACTGGAGACGATGAACTGTGGGCGGAATAAGCCAGAATCTTAAAGCCGTTATCACGTTTGGCGGTAACCTGGACAGTTCATGGAAGCGATCGGCTGACGGTTTACAAAAGAGCCTGAATGATGTCGGGAAACGTTCAGAACGTCTGACAAAGGAGCAGACAAAACTGGCTGCTGAAATTAAACGCGCGAAACTGGCAGGTGAAAGTCTGGGAAACTTGAAACGCCGTTATAGCGAAGTTTCCAGAGAGATCCGCAAGGCAGAGGCAGAGCAGCAGAAACTGAATGTCCAGATGCAAAAAGCACAGCGGATTGAGGCATTCAAAGGTGCCGGGAAGGGATTGTTCCGGCGTGGTCTGGGGATTGCCGGTCAGGTCGGAGGTATGTTCGGTACCGGACTGGCATTTGGTGGCGGTGGTGTGGTGGCCTCAGCGCTCGGCACGCTTATCGCCCCGGCAGCAACGAATGCTGAAACTGCCACCCGCGCCAGTGTGGCGAAAAGCTACGGTGTGGATGTCGCCACCTTCAGTGCGTGGGACTCCCTGGCCCGGCAGTACGATATGAATGCCGAAAATATTGGTGACCTTTTTGAGGAGTATCTGCACAAAGCGGGTGAGTATAAGCAAAACGGGAAACAGGGCTCTCTGCAGGATGCCTTTGAAACGCTGGGATTTAAAGAGGGCGATTTTGCCGGGCTCAGTGATATGGCGCAGTTCGATAAAATTGTTGAGCGGGCGCTCAGTCTCCAGGATGAGGCAAAAGCATCTTTTGCGCTGGACTCTCTTTTTGGCGGGGAGGCCAGTAAGCTGCTGATGCTGATCAAACAGTCGGGTAGAAGCTACCGGGAGCTGATGGACGAGCAGCGTCGTTATAACCTGGTGACCCGGGAGGGGGCAGAAGGTGCGATTGCCGGTAATCAGGCTATCAGTAATCTGCGCACGGTGTTCTCTTCGGCGGTGGCGGAGATTTCCGGGCAACTGGGTAACGAGCTGGCACCTGATATCCGGCGATTAACGGACGATCTGGCAGACTGGTTTAAAGGGGGCGGCGTCAGGCGTATTGTCACTTTCCTGCGTAACGATCTTTATCCCGGGGTGTTGACCTTTGGTCAGGGCGTGGTTTTTGTTGGCAAAATTGTCTATGCGCTGGCTAAAAAACTGGCCTGGCTGTTACCGGATGAGCGTGAAGATCAGCGTGATGTGCTGAAAGCGCTCGCCAGAAGAGGTTCCGTTGACTTTGCCAGACTGACCGCGCAGCGAAGTGGACAGGGGGAATGGTTTGAACAGCAGTTAACAGCGCATCCGGACTTACCGGAAAAGGTGAAACAGTCCTGGGCATCGACACGTGGTTATTTGGGTTTTGATTCGGATGATGAGGCATTTAACCAGTCTGTTGATCACTATCTGACCCCGGAAAGCCACGAATCCTTATTAAACTGGAATACCGCTTTACAGCGTAACCAGCGGGAGTCTGCATCGTTGCCCCCGGTAACAACGGAAAATAACACAGTTATTCATACCGCTCCGACGACGACAGAAAACAACACATTTATGCATTACGTTCCGGCAATGACGGAGAACAATACCGAAGCCTGGAATAAAGATGTGTTACCTCCCGTCTTTCCTGCTGTTCTACCGGAAATCACATTTTCTTCACGACAACAACAAGCCCCGGATCCGCGTTCTGCCAGAGAGCAGGAGGACAAAACAGGGGGCTACTGGGAAAACCTGCTGCAGAAAATGGACGCACTGGATAAACAGCCGCCGTCCAGGCAGGTTATCGATAACCGGAAGTTTGATTATCACTTCGAAATTAATGCAGCTCCCGGGCAGGATGAAAAAGCCATTGCCGATGAACTGACCACGGTCACCCGAAATAATCCGGCTTTTAACGGGGACAACCGTCTGACGGATGGAGGACTGGTCTGGTGAGTAATTTCATGTCTTTTATTGATGAATTTGGTCAGCAACAGGCTGAAAACCTGCGTTCGGCAGGAACCGCCCGCGTGATGATGATGCTGGGAGATTTTGCTTTTTCGATTGATACGACAGCCTATAACCAGCTGACCCGCGAAGCAACCTGGCGCTGGAGCGAACAGGAGCGCATTGGTAAGCAGGATCTTCTCCAGTACACCGGAAAGCCGGGGCGTACCGTCAGACTTGAAGGCGAATCCCATGCCTTTTTTCGAAAAGGTGTTGGCCCCGTCAATGACCTGTTTGCTCTTGCCGACCAGGCGAAGCCACTGCAGCTGGTCAGTGGAGAAGGGGATGTTCTGGGATGGTGGGTGGTAACTGACTTTACTGACACCACTAACCGGTTCCTGCCGGGAGGTGGTCACCGTAATAAAAACTGGACAATGACACTGAAACACTATGCCGACGATATATCAAACCCGTGACGGTGATGTGCTGGATGCGATTTGCGCCGCGCACTATGGCAGCGAAAATCTCGCTGACACGATAATCCAGGTTCTGGAGGCAAATCCCGGGCTGGCTGATCGTGGCGCGGTATATCCCTCCGGTCAGTCTGTTATTCTGCCGGAACGGGTGATCCCGGTTGTGGAGTCTGCATTCAGCTTATGGGATTAATATGGTTTCTCAGACGATGACTCCTGAATATGCGCCAGCATTCCGCATAAAGGCAGAAGGGAAAGATATTACCCGCATAATTGAGCAATGCCTTTCTGAACTGACGCTGACAGATTACGGTGGCGCGACCGCCAGAGCCGATGAACTGAAGATTACCCTGCTTTCTGAAACGCTGACACTTCCGCCCAGAGGGGCGCGACTACAGGTTGCGCTGGGATTTAATGAGCAGCTTGTCGATAAAGGCTGGTTTGTTGTCAGCGGAGTTGCCAGCAGTGGGCCACCGAGGCGCATTGAAATTTATGCCACCGCAGCGCCCATGAATGCCCGGAAGCAACCCGGTGACGTCACCAGTCAGAAAACACGAAGCTGGGATAACATTCGTCTGGAGGATGTGGTGAAAACCGTGGCCACCGATAATGGCCTGATCCCCAGAGTCGCTGCCGCGCTGAAAGATATTCACATTAACCACATCGACCAGGTGGCTGAATCTGATGCTAACCTGCTGTCCCGGCTTGCCCGCATCTACAACGCGGTGAGTAAACCTTCCGGTGGTTACTGGCTTTTTCTGCCGCAGGGGGCGACAGCGACAGTTTCCGGTAAACAGATTGACAGTATCACCATTACGCCTGCAGACGTGACAACGTGGTCATACAGTGAAGGTGAGCGGGGGAGTTCCACGGGTAAAGTCACGGAAAGCGGGGGTAAAGCAAAAGAGAAAATCGGGGTTCGCTATTACGATGAAGTGGATGGCAGGACAAAAACCGCAGCGGTCGAACATGACGGACCGGCAATGACCAACCCGTATACCCAGTCAGAAAAGGATACGGCAGAGAAGCAGGCGAAAGCACGAAAAACACAGGCAAGACGGAATGAGCAGAAAATGACGCTCACCGGCCCCTGCCGACCACAGCATATTCCCCTGACGGCAGAAGCAGGGGTGGCAACCTCAGGATTTGGTACCCGGGAAGACAGAGCCTGGGTGGTTGAGTCGCTGGTCTTTTCACTGACCGCTGCCGGATTCAGTTATACCTGCAATCTGGTGGTGGATATTCACAAACCACAAAAATCAGCAAAAAAATCGAAGCAACAGGATAAAACTGGTCCGGCTTACTTCGGTTAATCCATCGCGCCATCCGGCGCTTTTGTAACGGAAAATCATCATGAACGGTGTAAACAGCCGGACAGGCAAACGTCTGTCTGGCGTGGCGCATTTGCGCCAGTCTGTCCGGGACATTCTGACCACGCCCGTCGGGAGTCGTGTGCTGATCCGTGACTATGGCAGTGAACTGTTTTCGTTGCTGGATAACCCACGGGATGACCTGACGCGTCTGCGGATAATCGCCGCTTCAGCGACTGCACTGGCTCGCTGGGAGCCGCGTTTAAAGGTGACGCGGGTGATGGTCACCTTCCCGGCGGGCGAATCCGGCTGTGTTCTGGATATCGAAGGGATCAAAAAAGAAGACGGCTTACCCGTCAGAACAGGAGAAATAACGCTAAATGCCCAACAGTTATGATGTGATCAATCTGTCTGAACTCGCTGTTCCTGATGCGCTTGTAGTGCCGGATGCCGCAGAGATTTTCTCCCGATGGCTGGCACGTCTGCAGGAGCTGGATCCGCAGTTTGATGCGCTGGTAGAGTCCGATCCGGCGTTTAAACAGGGAGAGGTGAATGCATATCAGCTGACGCTGGCCTTTCAGCGTGTCAATGATGCAGTGCGGGCAGTATTTCTTGCCAGCGCCAGAGGCGCAGACCTTGATCATATTGGCGCTGCCTTCAATGTTAAACGCCAGGTTATCAGACCGGGTGATCCGGATGCCGTTCCCCCCGTCGAAGTGGAACTGGAAGATGACGGCGCATTTCGTGAACGTATTCAGTTGTCCTGGGCACAGCTAAATACGGCGGGTGCCCGCAACGCTTACCGCTTCCATGCGAAATCGGCGGATACCGATGTGCTGGATGCTGAAGCTTATGGCCCCGAAACACACAGCCGCCCGGGGTGTGTTGATGTGTATGTGCTTTCCCGTACGGGAGACGGAACAGCAGCTGCACCACTGCTGGATAAAGTTAACAGCACACTGAATGCCGATGAAATCCGTCCATTGACAGACTACGTGACGGTGAAGAGCGCCACCATCACAAATTATGCCATCACGGCTGAACTGGAGATCCCGGACGGCCCGGACGCCACGACAGTTCTGAACAATGCCATTGAAGCCTTGCAGTCCTACACCATGCTGTCTCACCGGATTAACACCGTGGTGCCGTTATCTGCCATCTATGCCGCTTTACAGCAATCCGGTGTGGTTCGCGTCAGACTGATCTCTCCCGTGGCTGATCTGGAAGCCGAAGCCGGAAAAGCACCGTGGTGTACTGCCATCAACGTCACCCGCAGGGAGGTAAGCAGCCATGACGGATAAATTTCGCTCCCTGCTGCCGCCGGGCGCATTTCATGAAGAACGGGCGCAGGAGCAGGCGACGACAGAACACATCATCGCACTGGATACCAACATGGTGCGTAAGGTGAAAGATGCGGCCAGCTGCCCGGCACATCTTTTACCGTGGCTTGCGTGGGAACATGCCGTCGATTTTTGGGATGACAGCTGGACAGAGACACAAAAGCGTCAGGTGATTAAGGACGCCGCTTACGTGCACCAGCACCGGGGAACGGCGGGTGCGGTCAGGCGTTCTCTGGGGGCGGTAAACCTGCCGACCACTGTCGTGGAGTGGTGGCAGGATTCACCGCAGGCTGCACCCTACACATTCCGGATTGAAGTTCACAGCAGTCAGGGCGTCAGCGATGCACTGTATCACCAGATTCGTCAGCTTACTGACCGGGCTAAAAACCTGCGCAGTCATCTGAGCAAAATAGATGTTCTGGCGAATATCGGGATGGATGGCGCTTTTTATATTTCAGGTGCGACGACAGCACATATCGATGTGGATATTTTTGCCGGGGAGTCTCATGGCTGAATATTATTCAATTATTACTAACCGGGGAAAAGAACTGGAGGCGGAAGCGCTTGCCAGTGGTAGCCAGATTATTCTGACACAGTTTGTGGTTGGCGACAGTAATGGCAAACCGCTGAAACCCGATCCGGCACAAACGCAGCTTGTTAATGAAACCTACCGTGGAGATATTGCAGAGCTGGTGGTATCACCGGAACAGCCGACACAGCTCATGGCCAGAATTGTGCTACCAACGGGAACGGGAGGTTTTACAGTCCGCGAAGTGGGACTGATGACTGATGGAGGGGAATTGTATGCCGTGGCGAACTGCCCGGCGATTGACAAACCGGTTGGCGGTGTCAGTGTCAATATGCAGTTCCGGCTTGCTGTATCTGACACCTCAAACATCACGTTAAATGTGGCAACGGGAGACGGACTTTTTCTGCGCATTGACCAGAACCTGAAGGAAATAAAAGCGCGCGGAGCTGGCGCGCAAAAAGAATCCCGCGAGTCTCTTGGTGTTCTGGATGCCACGACTAAGCAAAAAGGTCTGGTGCAACTGAACAGTGCGGTGAACAGCACCAGTGAGACACAGGCAGCGACATCAAAGGCGGTTAAGACAGCATATGACCTTGCTGATGGCAAATACACTGCACAGGACGCCACCACGGCACGAAAAGGGATTGTTCAGTTAAGCAGCGCCACTAACAGTGACTCTGAAACGCTTGCCGCGACTCCGAAAGCAGTGAAAGCTGCTAATGACAATGCAAACGGGCGTGTGCCCTCAGGACGTAAGGTTAATGGTCACGCGCTGTCATCTGACATTAAGTTATCACCTGAAGATGTAAATGCTTTTTCTCTTGGGTGTACAGGTCAGTATCCGAGTTCAGATGGTGGGGTGCCATGGAACGCAAAAAGCGGTCTTTACAATGTCATGGACGGCGGCGCTTCATATATCGTTGCTCATTTTTTTAGTGGTGTAGGGAGTTGCCGGTCATTTCAGCTACGTGCGGATTATAAAAACAGAGGGCTTTATTACCGCTCATCCCGTGATGGGTATGGATTTGAACGGGGATTTGAACCTGTTAATGCTTTTCCTGTGGGGGCACCAATAGCCTGGCCTTCGGACATAGTTCCGGAAGGTTATGCGATTATGCAGGGGCAGACTTTTGACAAGGCTGCCTATCCCCTGCTTGCAGCAGCTTACCCATCTGGTGTGATCCCTGATATGCGTGGCTGGACAATTAAGGGCAAACCCGCCAGTGGTCGCGCTGTATTGTCTCAGGAACAGGACGGCATTAAATCGCATACCCACAGTGCCAGTGCATCCAGTACGGATTTGGGTACGAAAACAACCAGTTCGTTTGATTACGGGACAAAAACAGTCAGCACGTTTAACCACGGCACAAAAACGACAAACAATACAGGAGCGCATACGCACACTGTCGGTGGTCGTTACGGTGGTGACTCCATTGGGGGTAAACAACGTGTTCAGGTGTCAGGAACCAACCAGGTGTCAAGCTCTGACGGAGCACACGCCCATACAGTCGATATTGGTCAGCATAACCACACCGTAGGTATTGGTGCCCATGCACACACTGTGGCGCTGGGTGCACATGGACACACCATCACCGTTAACGCTGCTGGTAACGCGGAAAACACCGTCAAAAACATCGCATTTAACTATATTGTGAGGCTTGCATAATGGCATTCAGAATGAGTGAACAACCACGGACTATAAAAATTTATAATCTGCTGGCCGGAACCAATGAATTTATTGGTGAAGGTGATGCATACATTCCCCCTCATACAGGTCTGCCTGCAAATAGTACCGATATTGCACCGCCAGATATTCCGGCTGGCTTCGTGGCTGTTTTTAACAGTGAGGATACATCATGGCATCTCGTTGAAGACCACAGGGAAAAAACGGTCTATGACGTGGCATCAGGGGACGCGTTATTTATTTCTGAACTCGGCCCGTTACCGGAAAATGTCACCTGGTTGTCGCCGGATGGGGAATATCAGAAGTGGAACGGCATAATTTGGGTGAAAGATGCAGAAGCAGAAAAACTGTTTCGGATACGGGAGGCGGAAGAAACAAAAAACAGCCTAATGCGGGTAGCCAGTGAGAATATTGCGCCACTTCAGGATGCGGTAGATCTTGAGATCGCAACGGAGGTAGAAACCTCATTGCTGGAAGCCTGGAAAAAGTATCGGGTGTTGCTGAACCGTGTTGATACATCAACTGCACCTGATGTTGAGTGGCCGGTAATCCCTGTCATGGAATAATCGTTTTGTGATATGCCGCAGCCACGTCGTATGCAAGAACGTGCTGCGGCTGGCTGGTGAACTTTTGATAGTGCGAGTATTGAATGATTTCCAGCCGTTACCGATTTTACATGTTAATACTTCCACATCATTTAAACGGTTTGTAAGTTCCTGGTAGGTAATTCTCCCGTTAACATGCCTATGGCGCCGTTTGGTTTCAGGCTTATCTTTTTTTGCGTAATAAAAGGTGAGACAAAAATGAGACACACAAAGCTTTGTACTGGATTGCAAGGCTTTGCGCTCTTCTGTGGATGTGTGGCTACATGTTTGAAGATCGTTGTGCCGTATTTGTGACATACACATGACAACATCATGCATCAACTTTCTGTTTGTGCCATCAACTATAGCTTAGTGAATGCGGTTAATGCTTGCTAAAACAGATAGTTATGATTGGTGCTACAGATTCGTAATGCGAAGGTCGTAGGTTCGACTCCTATTATCGGCACCACTTAAATCAATAAGTTACACATCATTAATATCTTCCTTATTTTTTGACTGGGACAAATTTGGGACCGATGGGTTCAGGATCGAGTCTATTTGCCGTGCGTGTTCGGTAAGGTGTTAGGCGCGAGGTGAGCATATCGACGAACCATTTCGATAGACTCCCAGCCTCCCATTTCCTGTAATACTGACAACGGGACTCCGGCCTGAACCAGCCAACTTGCCCAGGTGTGTCTCAAGTCGTGAAATCTGAAATCATCAATACCAGCTCGTCTCAGCGCCGCTTTCCTTGTACACAGATACCCAGCGGTAATGATTTGCAATTCGAAAGAGTTCGTATTTCTCTCCCACAAATATAAATACTGTTTAAAAAGGGGAGAGAAAATATATTTTAATTATCACCAACGTAAATTATTTTTTGACGTTGTTAATAGAAGTGAAGGAATAAATAGGCGTATTCTACGATTGCAACAAAAACAACGATATTAATCAGTTTATGACTGATTTGTTGTATTTTATTCTCTTTCATTGGTACTTCCTCGCTTTAAAAAAGAGTGCACTTCGTAAGTGCCTTATATATAAATAGCGAGTTTGGTCAACCAATTTTTTGACATGTATCACAAATTTGAATGGATGTATTACATCAGCCATCTTTTATAGATAATTAATTCCTTAACGGAAACCAGCCTGTTCCTTTCGATACCTGAATTTGATCCCATAGTTTATCCGGAATGGTTAGTTCAGGAACGCGCTGTGGATTAAGGGGGGAATTTCATTACTTCTACCTGATTCAGCTAAAGGTACCCATCACCAGCCTTTTACCGATCGCCGCAAGTGTTAGCCAGCGGAAAGCGCATACGTCATTCGAGTGGTGATTATGGCGGTTAAAGAGAGGAGAAAAGAAATTCTGCAGAAGAAATCCATTCGCGCTATGAAGGTCAACGCTATCAAAACCTGCTTTAATGGCTCTTTTTATGACGTCTTCCGGCTAAAATGATTGTGTCTATAAACACCCTTCATGAGTACGTTTTGAAGGGAATGTTTCTACAAGGAAACCACTAATGCTCAAAGAAAACTTCAATGAACTGCAAATCTTTCTTGTGGTGGCAAGAGAGCGAAGTTTTACCAAAGCGGCGGGCAAACTCGGTGTTTCTCAGTCTGCTCTCAGCCATGCAATTAAGGCACTGGAGGAAAGGTTAAATATCCGCCTCTTAACCCGAACGACCCGTAGCGTGGCCCCTACGGAAGCAGGGGAGAGAATAATTGCCTGTCTGGAGCCGCGTATTGATGAGCTTGAACAGGAACTGGAATCACTTATTCAACTGAACGGCATGCCCTCCGGGAATATCCGTTTATCTGCCGGGGAACATGCCGCGCGAAGTTTGGTCTGGCCGAAGCTAAAACCCTTTCTCAGAGAGTATCCCGAAATCAATGTCGAACTGGTGGTGGATAACGGTTTTGTCGATATTGTTGAAGGCCGTTTTGATGCCGGGATACGATTGGGGGAAAATGTTGATAAAGATATGGTAGCGGTCAGGATTGGACCAGATATGCGGATGGCTGTGGTGGGAGCACCGGCGTATTTTGCCGCAAACGCCTTACCTGAAACGCCATACGAGCTACAAAATCATCAGTGTATCAATATGCGTTTGCCAACTGCCGGTGGAATTTATCACTGGGAGTTTGAACGCGAAGGCAAACCTTTACGTGTCAGAGTTGATGGGCAACTGACGTTTAATCTGCTGCCAGAAAGAATTGATGCCGCATTATCAGGATTTGGGATCGCTTGTGTTCCTGAAGACATGGTTCAGGAGTATATAAAGTCAGGCAAGCTTATTCAGGTGTTACAGGAGTGGTGTCCCACTTTTCCCGGATATTATCTCTACTACCCCAGCCGTAAGCAGCATCCGCCAGCTTTTGCGCTGTTGATCGATGCACTTCGCTACTCGGAATAACGGGTCCGCATTTTGCTGCTGACCCGTGTGGATATTAACGATCTATGCGAGCCTGGTGCTCAGGCGAGTAACGTTCACCGACTATTTTAATTGTTTCCAGTGACTGGGTTATCTGCTGCGTATCTTTCTGCGAAAGAACGATGTCGACAGCGGTCAGATTTTCCTCCAGCCGGTGCAGTTTAGTGGTGCCCGGGATGGGAACAATCCACGGCTTTTGTGCTAACAACCATGCCAGTGCGATTTGCGCAGACGTAACCCCTTTCTCTGCGGCCAGTTCACCTAACAAGGTGACCAGTTTTTCATTGGCTTCAATGGCTTGTGCAGCAAAACGCGGTACGGTGCTACGGTAATCATCTTTGCCGAAAGTGGTTCCCGGCTTAATCGCCCCTGTCAGGAAACCTTTACCTAGTGGGCTGAAGGGGACAAAACCAATCCCCAGTTCCTCAAGCAACGGCAGAATTTCCTGCTCAGGCTCACGCCACCACATGGAATATTCGCTTTGCAGGGCGGTGACAGGTTGTACAGCATGCGCGCGACGAATGGTTTGCGCTCCCGCTTCAGACAGGCCGAAATGTTTGACCTTACCTTCTGCGATTAGATCTTTCACCGTTCCTGCAACATCTTCGATAGGAACATCCGGATCAACACGGTGTTGGTACAGCAGGTCAATAACATCTGTCTTCAGACGACGTAATGATCCTTCAACGGCTTCACGGATATGTTCCGGACGGCTGTTTAAAATCTGCTGCTTATTATCATCGCCGAAGGTAAAACCGAATTTAGTGGCAATCACCACGCGGTTACGAAATGGTTTTAAGGCTTCACCGACCACTTCTTCATTCAGATACGGACCATACACTTCGGCGGTATCGAAGAAGGTGACGCCACGTTCAACCGCAGCACGAATAAGTTCGATAGCCTGACGGGTATCGGTCGCCGGGCCGTAGCCGTGGCTTAAGCCCATGCAACCGAGTCCAAGAGCGGAAACTTCGAGTCCGGAATTACCCAGATAACGTTTTTGCATTGAATGAATACCTCTTGTATTACGGCTTAAACATCAAGTTTGCGGCCAGTCAGCCATTCCACCATCGCTGGGTCGCGGTGAGAGAAGAACGCGCTGGTTGCGGTATCCAGGGCGGTAATTTGCAGCATATCTTCAGGAGTGAGTTCAAAATCGAGAATGTTGATGTTCTCTTCCATGCGCTCTTTGCGCACTGATTTTGCCAGTGAAACAATGCCTCGTTGGTAAATCCAGCGCAGAATAACCTGGCCCACGCTTTTGCCATACTTCTCGCCAATTGCCGTGAGAACAGGATGCTGGAACAGACCATTTTTCCCTTCCGCAAACGGTGCCCAGGCTTCTGGCTGAATGCCACGACTTTGCATCCACGGAACGGCGTGTAGCTGCTGGTTGAAGGGGTTAACTTCAATCTGGTTTACCGCAGGAACGACTTTATTAAAGGCGATAAGGTCAGCCAGTCGGTCAGGGTGGAAGTTGCTGACGCCAATAGCGCGAATTTTACCGGCCTGTTGCAGCTCTTCCATGGCACGCCAGGCTCCGTGGACATCGCCGTATGGCTGGTGAATCAAGTACAGGTCAACGTAATCAAGTTGCAGTCGATTCAGAGAGCGTTCGAACTGGGCTTTGGCCCCTTCGTAACTGGTATCCTGCAACCAGAGTTTCGTGGTGACAAAGAGTTCGTTACGCGCAATGCCGCTTTGTTTCAGCGCATTCCCGACCTGGGTTTCATTCTGGTAAGACGCTGCGGTATCGATCAGGCGGTATCCCGTATCGATCGCATCAATAACGGCTCTTTCGCATTCAGCAGCATCCGTCATCTGGAAGACACCAAAGCCCAGCAAGGGCATTTCAATACCGTTGTTCAGTTTTACAGTTTGCATGACGTTATCCTTCAGCTGTTGTGTAGGAAAAGCATAACGAAAAGTTATTTATGCGATTAGATGGGGTAATTTGCTAGGGTTTATTAGTTGTGTTCATTAATTTAGAGAAGGTTAAGGGCGTTTTGTGCCAGTATCGGAGATTGCAAACCTGCGGGAGAGTTAATTAACGATGGGAATATCTGCCTGATGTTTAATAAAACGCTTCCTCCCCCTTCAGTCGTCGTGAGTTGTTACCTCAGACATGTCGTATGCAAGAATATGCTGGGGGCTGGTGCGTTAGTCATAATAATTCATTATTTTTGCATAGGTTCAATGACATAAATCGGCTATTGGGATCAGGCTGATAATCAGCAAACGGCTCGCAGTCAATGAATCCATGTTTGATATAAAGTTGATGGCAGGCAGTAAATCCAGCATGTGTTCCTGTTTCTAAGCTCAGGTGATGAAGGCTTCTGTCACGTGCAACCTGCAAAATATGTCCTAAAATCAGATTTGCTACTCCACGACGTAAAAAATCTGGTGCGGTACGCATCGATTTCAGCTCTCCATGTTTGTCATTCAGCAATTTCAGTGCGCCGATTCCTGCGAGTTGTTCCCCTTCCCATGCTGACCAGAATGTCACTGCCGGATCTTGTAGTTTTTGCACATCCAAAGCATGACTACTTTCAGGTGGCGATTGTTCAAGCATACCGGAAATATGATAAGCCACTAATGCTTGCACTGCTGGATGGGAGAGATCATCTGTTTTGATAGTGAACATGGTTCTGTCTTGTTGGCTGGCTACTTACAATATAGCAACAGGCAGCAATATCTTTGTCTAATAGCAGTTTCTTATGACACCGGACAGTTTATACAACATTGCCTATCTTAATTCTCTGGAAACACCACCAGATGATTAGCTAATAGCAGAGAATTAACTTGCGGATATTGTTGTGTGGTATGAACGTTCCATGATGGAGTTTGAGCTCAATATTCATCAGGTAATTCATTGAAATAAAAGATAATTTTCATAACCAGTAATGTAAGGGCGTAGGTGCTCTCTTATTATCTCATCATTTACGTATTTTCTGACGTCTGCTAAAAACCATAAACTCAGCCTTCTGCCGATCCTTATAGGGAAGTTATGAACTTATCGAAGTAGCAAACTCAGGTTAAACAAGCGTGACTCCTGCTGATCTGTTATCCGAATGAATGCCATCTGCAACAGAGAATTATCTTATTGAAGTTATACAGCATATCTTCCAATAAGTTTTTTCTTATATTCGTTTTTTAAAGTGATGTTACCTCATTGGGTTCATCTAAATAAGGGACAATATATGGTTTGTTTGTAATTCACTGATAAGTAAGTCGTTTTTTAGTTTTTGTTTTGTGTTTGTTCTAACTTTGTAAATTTTTAAATTCATTTAATTAAAATGCTGAATGGATTCAGTCTTGGTTTTTTGAGTTTCTTTTAAATATAAGAAAAATCCGTTACCTGTATACCCAATAAGTATTATTTATTTTACGTGTATCGATAAATGCTGAACGCATGTCCAGGTGGAATTATATTTTGTGTTGATTTGAGATTTTGAATGAATATAATACGAAATCTTTTCATGGATGCTAATATGTTAAAGATGATGGGGTTATCGCCAGTGTATATATTTTAGGTAAAGTGTTAAGCCTATAATGTTCTTATGCTGTTCACCTCATGTGAATTGCAGTTAATATAACGCAGGTGATTTTTTACGTCCTGAATTTCGGGTGTTAACTGGACATTCTGATCTGTATAATATGCTAAGGAAGAGAGAGTTGGATTGTGTAATAATCCGAGTCTTTTGTTAATTATTCTTGCACTCAGCTTATCCGCCGCGAGAGTGATAATTCGGAGTCTGCTGATGCACTTTTTATGATGGTGTGTTCTATGGGGTTGTGTAATTTAAGTGTGTTTCTGGAAGAATTCGATGCGACAATAAATATCAATTTGCCGCAGGTTCTGTCTGAGAAAGAACAACTGCTGCTTAAATTGTTAATGCAAGGTATGTCTGTTACAGAAATCTCACAATACAGAAACCGTAGTGCAAAGACAATATCTCATCAAAAAAAACAGTTGTATGAAAAGTTGGGTATCCAGAGCGATATTACCTTCTGGCGGGATATCTTCTTTTTGTATAACCCGATGATCATCTCTGCTTCTGGTAACAGTAATAAAAGCTACATAACCGATAATGGCTATCATCATGTTATTACGCCCGAAGCAATCAGCCTGGCGCTGGAAAATCATGAGTTTAAACCCTGGATTCAACCTGTTTTCTGTGCTCAAACCGGTGTTCTGACAGGGTGTGAGATACTCGTCCGCTGGGAGCATCCACAAACAGGAATTATTCCACCAGACCAATTTATTCCTCTGGCGGAATCATCTGGTCTGATTGTTATATTAACCCGACAGTTAATGAAACAAACGGCAGATATATTACTGCCAGTAAAAGATTTGCTGCCTGATAATTTCCATATTGGCATAAATGTTTCTGCTGGTTGTTTTCTGGCACCCGGTTTTGAGCGCGAGTGTCTGAATCTCGTGAATAAACTGGGAACGGATAAAATCAAACTGGTTCTGGAATTGACGGAACGTAACCCAATCCCGGTGACGCCAGAGGCCAGAGCAATATTTGATAGCCTGCATCGGCATAACATTACCTTTGCTCTGGACGATTTTGGTACTGGCTATGCAACCTATCGTTATTTGCAGGCTTTTCCAGTTGATTTTATTAAGATTGATAAATCATTTGTCCAGATGGCGAGTATCGATGAAATCTCCGGGCATATTGTGGACAATATCGTTGAGCTTGCCCGTAAGCCAGGCCTTAGTATTGTGGCGGAAGGCGTCGAAACTCAGGAACAGGCTGATTTGATGATTGGCAAAGGAGTACACTTTTTACAGGGGTATCTCTACTCACCTCCATTGCCTGGTGCGAAATTTATCTCTGACTGGGTTAAAAACAGTGCTGTAGCATAATGATATTGTATCTTTATCCACAGCACTCTCTGTTATACGTGCAGCATCCAATTAGACCGTTGCTGCACGTGTTTTGTTGTTCTGCAACAAACACCATGTGGCCGCTACCTCCAGTCTGTTAGTAAACCTGTTTTTCTTTCTCTCCAGTATAAGATTTCTCGATAAAATTCCGTGTTTTTACCCTCCCTTTCATCATGAAGTGACCGAAGAGTTTTGCTGCAATATTTGCACGTCAACATGTCGCATCAGTGGGCAGGTAACGGAATAATTGTTCAGAAAAGTTCACACAAGGAGTCGAAAGTGAAACGCTTAATTTATGTCTTCCTACCTTTATTTCTTGCTGGATGCACAACTGAGTGGGTGCAAAAAAGATCCGATGCAGAAGATCTGCATACCGCAAAAGCCAGCTGTGAAGAGTTAGCTGAAGCGAAATATCCGGTTAAAAATCAGATCGCTCAGGGTACGCATTATGAAAGTATTCAGGAAAAATGTACCGATAAATCAAAATGCGGTGGTAAAAAGTATCGGGAGATCATGCGTCCAGTTACCGATAATTCGATTATTGATGTAAACGAAGATACCCGTGAAGAATGGTTTATGAATTGCATGGAGAAAAAAGGCTGGCATGGAAAAATGAAAGTTATGCTTTAAAGAAAGAGTAACCCAGCGGGTCATAAATATCGTGAGTACATATTACTTAATCTCAATATGTTATCGCTTTGAGTTAGTGAGAGGTTAGCTATACTTTAAATAATGCGACTGGCGTAAAAAATGCCACGGACGTGTTAAACAGCACTTGCCCTCATGTGCAGAGTCATAGATAGCCTGGCAATCTGCACACTTAGTACAAACAGACGTACGATAAGTATAAAAAATAGTCACGCCCTGATGGCTACTTGAGGCCATCAGGGCGAAATTTTCTCTGGCTTATAGCGATTTTTGCATCTGTCTACCATGCTCTTTGTAGATGTTGTTTGAATGAATACAGGCAATATGATGGGGTAACTCCGTTTGCTCAGGGATCTGATAATGCGCAATACACTGCTTCCCATAATCGCGGCGTTGTGTCTGTTTATTGCCGGCGTATCAATCCTGAATATTCAACTCTGGTACTCTGCAAGGGCTGAGAGTCTGGCAGGGGCACGGTATGCTGCCAATAATATCAATAAAATACTCGATGAAGCGGCCGTAGCAATGAGAACAGCAATAACTATCGCTTCAAAAGGATGTGATCCCGAAGAACAATATCAGCTGGGCACAGAAGCTGCGTTGAAACCGCATTTGCGCACTATTTTAATCATCAGAAACGGTCAAGTCTGGTGCTCATCATTACCGGGAAATCGCGCATTACTGGCGCGGATCCCTGACATACCTGGCAGCAATTTACTGCTGGCACCTGCAATCGATACGGTTAACCGATTACCGATATTGTTGTATCAGACCTTTTCATCGTCCAGCCGAATCCTGGTCACCATTAGCGACCAACATATCCGGGGCGCACTGAATGTGCCTTTAAAGGGCGTATCGTATGCATTACGGGTGGGCGATAGTATTATTGGTTCATCAGGGGATGTTTCTTTAATAAAAGATCATAAGTCTTTTACCAGCAAGGTAAATTCGAAGAAATATCAATTCAGTATTATATATAACCCGCCGCGGTTATTTAGTATTCCGAGAATCATTGATAAAGGTCTGGGGATATTTATTTTTATATTGTTAATATCTTCCGCTACAGCTTATCTAATTAATAAATATATGAAAAAGGATAGTACTCCTGAAGAAACCCTTCGCAGGGCGATTGCTAATGGTGAAATTGTGCCGTTTTATCAGCCGGTGGTGAATGGTCTCGAAGGAACATTGCGTGGAGTGGAAGTATTAGCCCGATGGAAACATCCAGTTGCAGGCTATATCTCGCCAGTCGCATTTATCCCACTGGCAGAAAAATCGGGCCTGATCATTCCTCTGACACAAAGTTTAATGCGCCAGGTCGCCAGCCAAATGAATGCTATTTCCAGCAAACTACCGGAAGGCTTCCATGTCGGGATAAACTTCAGTGCATCGCATATCGCATCGGCCACGTTTGTTGAGGAGTGTCTTGAATACAAAAAAAGTTTTAATCGACAGGACCTGAACCTGGTGCTTGAGGTGACCGAACGCGAACAGCTACATGTGGATGAAAGCATGGTACAACGCCTCAATTTTCTGCATGAAAATGGTTTTGTTATCGCACTTGATGACTTTGGTACTGGCTATTCTGGTCTTTCTTATCTCCATGATTTACATATCGATTATATTAAAATTGATCACAGTTTCGTGGGGCGAGTTAATGCCGATCCTGACTCAACCAGAATTCTGGATTGTGTTCTGGATTTGGCACGTAAGCTCTCCATCAGCATTGTTGCCGAAGGTGTGGAAACGAAGGAGCAACTAGACTATCTGAATCAGAACAACATTACTTTTCAGCAGGGATATTATTTTTATAAACCTGTTACTTACATAGAGTTGATCAAAATTATTCTTTCCAAACCTAAAGTAAAAGTCATTGTCGAGTAAATTATTAGGGATTTATTTTTATGCGTAAAATAAATCCTTACTGCATTAAATACTGCATCTTTTAGTTTCCTGATGAAAATAATCCATATTGTTTATTTCCTTGGTGTGATATTAACCACTCAAAACAGAGTAAATAAAATCAACAAAATCATTCAATTAGATCGCGAGTGTAATTTTTATTGAATACTGGTTATCCAATTTTCGTTATATCGATCACAATATCCTTCTTTTCATGATGATCTAAAAATAAATATTAAATATTGTGGTCAGGCCGCTAGACCACAACAAGAGGAAATATCATGAAAAGAAAAACAATGGGATGGCTTATCGTTTTTCTTCTGTTTATAGTTTACATGCTGAACTATATGGATCGTTCTGCATTATCGATTACGGCCCCACTTATTGAAAAAGAGTTAGGCTTTAATGCTGCTGAAATGGGGATGATTTTCAGCGCATTTTTCGTTGGTTATGCTTTATTTAACTTCATTGGCGGTTGGGCCAGTGACAAAGTTGGACCGAAAACAGTATTTTTGGTTGCTGCACTGTTATGGTCTGTTTTTTGTGGTATGACCGGCCTGGTCACCGGGTTATGGACGATGCTTGCCGTACGCGTTTTATTTGGTATGGCAGAAGGCCCGGTTAGTGCAGCAGGCAATAAAATTATTAATAACTGGATCTCGCGTAAAGAGTCGGCAACAGCCATTGGTATTTTTAGTGCTGGTTCACCACTTGGCGGTGCTATTTCTGGTCCGGTTGTTGGCTTATTGGCGATATCACTTGGCTGGCGTCCGGCATTTGGCATCATCTTTATATTTGGCCTGGTTTGGGTATTACTGTGGTACTTCTTTGTCAGTGATAAACCGTCAAAAAGTAAACGTCTGGCAGCTGAAGAGCGTGTCGATTTTGAAAATCATGACGATATTATTCTGGCCGAAGATGGTAAAGGTACGCCTTCGCTGGGTTATTACATGAAACAGCCGATGGTATGGGCGACTACTCTGGCATTCTTTAGCTACAACTATATTCTGTTTTTCTTTCTTACCTGGTTCCCAAGCTATTTGAACCATTCGTTACACCTTGATATTAAAGAAATTAGTATTGCAACTGTTATCCCGTGGGTTATTGGTGCAATCGGCATGGTGCTAGGTGGCGTTTGCTCTGACTTTATTTATCGCATTACGGGAAATGCCTTACTTTCTCGCCGCTTAATTCTCGGTATTTGCCTTGCGGGGGCCGCAGTCTGTGTCGCAGTTTCCGGAACGGTTACCACTATTGGTAGTGCAGTTACGCTGATGTCGGTTTCCTTATTCCTGCTTTATTTAACTGGACCTATTTATTGGGCTGTTATTCAGGATGTGGTGCATAAAGATAAAGTAGGTAGCGTAGGCGGTGCGATGCACGGGCTGGCAAATATTTCCGGCATTATTGGTCCATTGGTAACCGGTTTTATTGTTCAGTTCAGCGGTAAATATGATTACGCATTCTATCTGGCAGGTGCCATAGCAATTGTTTCAAGTCTGCTGGTATTCGTATTTGTTAAAAATAAAGGATTGAAAGTCAATGAAAGTCAAAGCTGTGTACATCAATAAACCTGGTGAAATTGCCACTCGCCTGGTCGATTATCCGGTAAAAAAAGATAATGAAGTTTTAATTAAAGTGGATGCAGCGGGGATTTGTGGTTCTGACATCGGTGCATTTCGTGGCACTAACCCACTGGTAACTTATCCGCGAATTATTGGACATGAAGTCACCGGGATTGTTCTGGAAACGGGTAAGGGGATGCCAGAAGATATTAAGCAGGGCGACCGGGTTATTGTAGATCCCTATATTTATTGCGGTCACTGTTATCCATGTTCTGTCGGCAGAACTAATTGCTGTGAGAACTTAAAAGTCATCGGCGTACATATTGATGGCGCTATGCAAGAAGTGGTTGCGCATCCGGCTCACTTAATTCACAAAATTCCTGACAATGTACCGTCAGAAATGGCGCCACTGGCTGAACCCTTAACTATTGCCCTGCACGCATTACATCGGGCGCAATTGAAAGCAGGTGAACATGTCGTCATTATTGGTGCTGGTGCCATTGGACTTATGGCGGCACTGAGTGCGTTGCGCTATCACGCAACCCCCATTCTGGTTGATATTGTCGATGAACGGTTGCAATACGCACAATCGCTCGGTGTGCCTTACGTAGTTAACTCCGCAAAAGCTAACGTTGTTGAGGCAGTGAAAGATATTACACAAGGGACGATGGCTCAGGTTGTGGTGGAAGCCTCTGGTGCAAATAGCGCGATCAGAAGTACCCTGGATCTGGCCTCATTTGCCGGGCGTATTGCCTATACGGGTTGGCCAAAACAGGAAACATCGTTACCAACTAATTTGATCACCTTTAAAGAACTGGATTTACGCGGTTCCCGTACCAGTGCCGGTGAATTTGAAGAAGCTCTGCAAATGTTATCAACGCTGAATATTAATCCGGCAGATATCGTGAGTAAAGTCGTGACAATTGATGAAGTTCCTGAGGCTGTTAAAGAGTTAGATCAATTCCCGGAACGCCATCTGAAAATTAACGTGAAATTCATTTAATTAGCAAAAATCAAAACGCGTAGTGAATTCACTACGCGTTTTTTTAGCGCAGAAAAGGTTAATAACCAATTATTTCTCGCACATACTTCAAATGTAGCAGTGCCTGTTGCAAGGCATTGTCTGCATCTCCTGCACGAATCGCCTCAATGATTGCTTTATGCTGTTGATTAAGGTTGATAAGTACATTCTTATCGCCGGAACGTTTATCCAGCCCGGCATAGGGTATATTGATGCGCTGCTCCCAAAGCATCCGTGACATATCTAATAACACCCGATTATGACTGGCTTCAGAAATGGCCAGATGAAACTGCTTATCAAGCGTATAAAATTCAGCCACATTATTTTCGTTAATGGCATTTTCCATTCGTAAATAAAGTGCCTCAATTTTATTAATCATTGTTTCATTATTAGCCAGTGCTGCAAGTCGGGCACAATGACTATCAACTAAATCACGGGTATAAAGAATTTCTTCGATAGTGTAATCGACAGGAGGGTGTTTTTTATCGCTGACAATCACCCCATTTCCAGACTGAATAATAATCCAGCCAGATATCTCCAGAACTATAAGCGCTTCTCTTAGCGATGAACGACTAACCCCCAGTTGTTTCGCCAGTTCACGTTCTGGAGGTAAAAAGCTACCTGGTGGAAACACATTATCATTGATGAGCTTAATAATAAGATTCGCTATCTTTTGATAGAGCCTTTCCTGTTTAATTTCTGGAATTAGCATGTGCCTCCCGCTCGATTTTATCGTTAGTTATCCGACGAATTATCATACCATCCCTGGTTCGGATCTACTGCTTTCGAGTGACAATGACGAAAAATCAGCCGTTTGTCATATGTGGCTGGAAAACTTCTACCCGGTTTCGGCCCTGACTTTTGGCGTAATAAAGTGCACTATCTGCCTTTTCTATCAATAGCTTATAGTCAGGATGATAATCATATTCGGCGACGCCAATACTGACCGTGACCGAAAAACTTTCACTGGCTGAAGCCTGGATACGCAAACCAGCCATTTTGTTACGTAGATTTTCGAGAATAATTTTGGCTTGTGATAATTCTGTTTCGACAAGCAAAATCATAAATTCTTCGCCACCATAGCGGAAAACATAATCACTGCTGCGAATATGTTCATAAATCATCGCAGAGACATTTTTCAGCGTATTATCCCCGGCATTATGCCCATAACGATCATTAATTTGCTTGAAGTAATCAATATCCAGCATGGCGAGGGCGAACGGTTTACGTGAGTGCAGGGCGA
Organism: Escherichia fergusonii ATCC 35469; assembly: GCF_000026225.1. Lineage (NCBI taxonomy): Bacteria > Pseudomonadati > Pseudomonadota > Gammaproteobacteria > Enterobacterales > Enterobacteriaceae > Escherichia > Escherichia fergusonii. The sequence goes on along the minus strand of NC_011740.1, from coordinate 2,741,332 downwards.
TAGAGATTTCCCGCCGCATAATCGTCGGAATAAAGCGCCGATTTAATAGTTGTGTCAGAGAATCTTTACCGTTTTCTTCTTTTACCAGATCTTCAAACATGGAAGAGAGTAAAATATGAATTTGCGCCGTTAACTGGCGAATTTCCTGCAATAACTTCAGACGTTCGTCTGTGGTCAGTTGCGCGTGCAGGGGAAGCTCTTGTTTCAGATGGTGGTCGATCTTTTTCATCAACGTTTCCATCCCGGAAAGCAACACGCTTTTACCCAGAATATGCTTCCCTTTATGAGCAAACCACATGCCAAATTCAGATTTAGACAAGAAGACCAGGTCTTTTATGGGTAAGCCAGTCGCAATATTGTAGATAAATTGGTTTTCCCAGTCGGTGAGAGAACGAATTTGTCTTTCCCGTTCCACGTTTATATCGTCATAGATAGTCAACAAGCGGTATTGCTCTTCGGCATTGACTGAATTTTGCACGCTTGGCGAGTAAGATGCCGTCATTGCTTCTATGGCTGTATCAATTGCCAGGCCGCTAAAACAAATGGCGTCGGTAATGATATGTGCGGCAGCCACTTTTCGCAGCGCGAGGATTTGATAAAGTTCTTCTTTGATTTTTCGTGCAGCCCGAGCGACCAGATCGATAGGTAAACCGATGCGCGCATGAACGATGCCAATTTCATGCTGCTTTGCTAACAGTTCATGTAAATCTTGCTGCGAGCTGCCCAGTACTGCACGTAACCAGTGAAACATGCTGCTACTAAGGCGGCTGTTAACCTGCTCAGTATTCAGGAACAGGGCACTTTCAGTGTGCGACAACATGTAATCATAAAAAATAGTTACCAGATGGTGTAACTCTTTGTCACTTAATGACAACAGCAGTTCATGTGCGGCAACTGGTGTTTGATTAATGAGTGTTTGCCATTCTGTAAAAAGAAGATCGTCGCTACCGGATTCAACCTGTTCCATTGTGCTACCTGCCATTAATAAATCTCGGTGATATTACGGGCATTTTTCGCGCAATGGTCAAGGAGGATTTTGCCGGAAGAACGCATTGTGAATTGCACGTTAAACGGGCGTATCCGAAGCTTTAACGATGCGTCATACCCTCGTAAATCAGACGGAGTGCAAACATACCAATTACCGCCCCAATAACCCGACTGGCAATTCGTTGTATTCTTCCGTAAGCGCGGCGTACAGCGGGTAATGAAAAGGCCTGGCTGAGAAAAATCCGCCAGATAACCGAAGAGAATACTATTCCGCCCCATGCCAGCAATCGAGCCCAGGCAGGTGTTTCAGCATTCAGGGTGACGGAGAAAATACTGATAAAAAACAGTACAGTTTGCGGATTGGAGAGATCAGTCAGCAATCCCCGACGAAAAAAAACATACCAGGGCGCGCTGAGTGGTGAGTGCAGAGTGGATATTTGCGGCGTAGCCTGATGGCGAATGCTATTCCATGCAAACCACAACAGATAAGCGCCGCCAGCGATCTTAATCATCGCAAACAATTCTGCGCTTTGGGTGATTAACGTTGCCATACCAAACAATCCCAGCCCGGAATAAAACGCATCACCCAGTGCCACACCAAGCCCCGTTAGCACGCCCGCTCTCCGACCAGAAGCCAGACTGGTCTGCACCACGACAAACAGGTTTGCCCCAGGATTAAAAAAGGTAATGACGAACAAACCAACGGTAAGAAAAACGGCGTGCAGAGGTTCCATAAGGAGTCATTCCATAAATATGATGAATAACTTCATCATATTTCTGTAAAAATCGACCCGGTGCGAGAATGATCACAAACGTCTAATTTTCCTGCTTCTGGCTTTTTTATCCTGGCTGAACTAATTATTAATCGACCCGGATTTTCTGAGGGTGATAGCGTGATAACTCATCTGGAGCAAAAAATATGAAAACGATGTCTAAATTGTTAATCGGTGCGTTAGCGTTTGCCGTTACCAACGTTTATGCCGCAGAATTAATGACCAAAGCGGAATTTGAAAAAGTTGCATCGCAGTACGAAAAAATAGGTGATATTTCAACCAGTAATGAAATGTCGACCGCAGATGCGAAAGAAGATCTGATCAAAAAAGCGGATGAAAAAGGGGCTGATGTGTTGGTGCTGACCTCTGGTCAAACTGACAATAAGATCCACGGCACGGCAAATATTTATAAGAAGAAATAATTCTGCACCCCATGTAAACATGCCCGATGCGTAAGTTTATCGGTGATCATCTATTGAAATTTATGCCGGATAAAGCGTTATCGCTGGATTCGGCATTTCAGTTTTTCAGCCGCCGCCAGAATGTCGTTCGGCTGATACCTAAATAATTCGCCGCGGCTGTTTTATCGCCATTAAATTTCTCCAGTGCCTGTTGTGGCGTCAGTAAGCATGGACCGGGAGTTTCCGCCGACTCGCGCGCCAGTTCCGGCAGTAGCAACTGCAAAAATTGCGGCGTTAAATCCGGCGTCGGTTCCACACTTAAAAATAGCGCCAGTCGTTCCATCATATTGCGCAGTTCACGAATATTTCCCGGCCAGTTGTAGCGCAACAGCACAGTTTCACTTGCCTGTAATCCCTGACGTAACGCGGAAGAAAACGGCGCAGTAAGTGCCGCCAGTGACACTTTCAAAAAGCTTTCCGCCAGCGGCAGAATATCCGCCACCCGCTCGCGTAGCGGCGGCAATTGCAGACGCAAAATACTCAGTCGATAAAACAGATCACGGCGAAAACGCCCTTGCTGCATATCCTCTTCGAGATTGCAGTGAGTGGCGCTAATAACCCGCACATCCACCGGAACAGGCTGATGCCCGCCGACGCGGGTGACCTCTTTTTCTTCCAGCACCCGCAGCAGCCGGGTCTGCAACGGCAGCGGCATTTCGCCTATCTCGTCAAGAAACAGCGTGCCACCGTGGGCGATTTCAAACAGCCCGGCGCGTCCTCCGCGTCGCGAGCCGGTAAACGCCCCTTCCTCATAGCCAAACAGTTCCGCCTCCAGCAGCGATTCGGCAATCGCCCCGCAGTTGACGGCAACAAACGGATGTGACTTTTTGCCCCGTCGTGCATCGTGGCGGGCAAAGTATTCCCGATGAATCGCCTGGGCCGCCAGTTCTTTGCCCGTCCCCGTTTCCCCTTCAATCAACACCGCCGCACTGGAACGGGCATACAGCAAAATAGTCTGCCGCACCTGTTCCATCTGTGGTGATTGACCGAGCATATCGCCCAGCACGTAACGAGTACGCAGGGCATTGCGGGTAGCATCGTGCGCGTTATGCCGTAGAGACATGCGCGTCATATCCAGCGCATCGCTGAACGCCTGGCGTACGGTGGCGGCAGAATAGATAAAAATTCCGGTCATTCCGGCTTCTTCCGCCAGATCGGTAATCAGCCCTGCGCCGACCACCGCTTCGGTGCCGTTGGCTTTCAACTCATTGATTTGCCCGCGGGCGTCTTCTTCGGTGATGTAGCTACGTTGGTCGAGGCGCAAACTAAAGGTTTTTTGAAACGCTACCAATGCCGGAATGGTTTCCTGATAGGTGACAACGCCGATAGAAGAGGTGAGTTTTCCGGCTTTTGCCAGTGCCTGTAACACATCGTAGCCGCTCGGTTTTATCAGAATTACCGGTACCGACAGGCGGCTTTTCAGGTACGCGCCGTTAGAGCCAGCGGCAATGATGGCGTCGCAGCGTTCGCTGGCCAGTTTTTTGCGGATGTAGGCCACCGCTTTTTCAAAGCCAAGCTGGATAGGGGTAATGTTTGCCAGGTGATCAAACTCGAGACTGATATCGCGAAACAGCTCGAACAGGCGCGTTACAGATACCGTCCAGATAACCGGTTTGTCGTCATTCAGCCGTGGTGGATGTGCCATAGCGCACCGCAAAGTTAAGAAACCGAATATTGGGTTTAGTCTTGTTTCATAATTGTTGCAATGAAATGCAGTGAAACATTGCCTGAAACGTTAACTGAAACGCATATTTGCGGATCACTTCATGATTTTATCTCTAACAAATTGAAATTAAACATTTAATTTTATTCAGGCAATTGTGGCATACCCCTTGCTTTGTCTTTATCAACGCAAATAACAAGTTGATAACAAAGGATGGGCTATGTCTCTACACTCTCCAGGTAAAGCGTTTCGCGCTGCACTGTCTAAAGAAAATCCATTGCAGATTGTCGGCACCATCAACGCTAATCATGCGCTGCTGGCGCAGCGTGCCGGATATCAGGCGATTTATCTCTCCGGTGGTGGCGTGGCGGCAGGTTCGCTGGGGCTGCCGGATCTCGGTATTTCTACTCTTGATGATGTGCTGACTGATATTCGCCGTATCACCGACGTCTGCTCGCTGCCGCTGCTGGTGGATGCGGATATCGGTTTTGGCTCTTCGGCTTTTAACGTTGCCCGCACTGTGAAATCGATGATTAAAGCCGGTGCGGCGGGCTTACATATTGAAGATCAGGTTGGAGCAAAACGCTGCGGACATCGTCCGAACAAAGCGATCGTTTCAAAAGAAGAAATGGTGGATCGGATCCGCGCGGCGGTGGATGCGAAAACCGATCCTGATTTTGTGATCATGGCGCGCACCGATGCGCTGGCGGTTGAAGGGCTGGATGCGGCGATCGAGCGTGCGCAGGCTTATGTTGAAGCGGGTGCCGAGATGTTGTTCCCGGAAGCAATTACCGAACTCGCCATGTACCGCCAGTTTGCCGATGCGGTGCAGGTGCCGATCCTTGCCAACATTACTGAATTTGGTGCTACGCCGCTGTTTACCACCGACGAATTACGCAGCGCCCATGTCGCAATGGCGCTGTATCCCCTTTCTGCTTTCCGCGCAATGAACCGCGCCGCTGAACATGTCTACAACGTCCTGCGTCAGGAAGGCACGCAGAAAAGCGTCATCGACACCATGCAGACCCGCAACGAGCTGTATGAAAGCATCAACTACTACCAGTACGAAGAGAAGCTCGACGACCTGTTTGCCCGTAGCCAGGCGAAATAAAACACAACGAAAAATATCTCGACCCTACAAATGACGAGGACAACATGAGCGATACAACGATCCTGCAAAACAGTACCCATATCATTAAACCGAAAAAATCTGTGGCACTTTCTGGCGTTCCGGCGGGCAATACGGCGCTGTGTACGGTGGGTAAAAGTGGCAATGACCTGCATTACCGCGGCTACGATATTCTTGATCTGGCAGAACATTGCGAATTTGAAGAAGTGGCGCATCTGCTGATCCACGGCAAACTGCCAACCCGTGACGAACTCGCCGCCTACAAAACAAAACTGAAAGCCCTGCGCGGTTTACCGGCTAACGTGCGTACTGTGCTGGAAGCCTTACCAGCGGCGTCGCATCCGATGGATGTCATGCGCACCGGCGTTTCCGCGCTCGGCTGCACGCTGCCAGAAAAAGAGGGGCATACCGTCTCTGGCGCGCGGGATATTGCCGACAAACTGTTGGCGTCGCTGAGCTCGATTCTTCTCTACTGGTATCACTACAGCCACAACGGCGAACGCATCCAGCCGGAAACCGATGACGATTCCATCGGCGGTCACTTCCTGCATTTGCTGCACGGCGAAAAGCCGTCGCAAAGCTGGGAAAAGGCGATGCATATTTCGCTGGTGCTGTACGCCGAACACGAGTTTAACGCCTCCACCTTTACCAGCCGGGTGATTGCGGGCACCGGCTCTGACATGTATTCAGCCATTATCGGCGCGATTGGCGCACTGCGCGGGCCGAAACACGGCGGGGCGAATGAAGTGTCGCTGGAGATCCAGCAACGCTACGAAACGCCGGACGAAGCCGAAGCCGATATCCGCAAGCGCGTGGAAAACAAAGAAGTGGTGATTGGTTTTGGACATCCGGTTTATACCATCGCTGACCCGCGTCATCAGGTGATCAAACGCGTGGCGAAGCAGCTCTCGCAGGAAGGCGGCTCGCTGAAGATGTACAACATCGCCGATCGTCTGGAAACGGTGATGTGGGAGAGCAAAAAGATGTTCCCCAATCTCGACTGGTTCTCCGCTGTTTCCTACAACATGATGGGCGTTCCCACCGAGATGTTCACCCCACTGTTTGTTATCGCCCGCGTCACCGGCTGGGCGGCGCACATTATCGAACAACGTCAGGACAACAAAATTATCCGTCCTTCCGCCAATTATGTTGGCCCTGAAGACCGCCAGTTTGTCGCGCTGGATAAGCGCCAGTAAACCTCTACGAATAACAAGAAGGAAACGTACCCAATGTCAGCTCAAATCAACAACATCCGCCCGGAATTCGACCGCGAAATTATTGATATCGTCGATTACGTCATGAACTACGAAATCAGCTCCAGAGTGGCCTACGACACCGCACATTACTGCCTACTCGACACTCTCGGCTGCGGTCTTGAAGCTCTCGAATACCCGGCCTGTAAAAAACTGCTGGGGCCAATTGTTCCTGGCACCGTCGTACCTAACGGCGTGCGCGTTCCCGGAACTCAGTTCCAGCTCGACCCCGTCCAGGCGGCATTTAACATTGGCGCGATGATCCGCTGGCTCGATTTCAACGATACCTGGCTGGCGGCGGAGTGGGGCCATCCTTCCGACAACCTCGGCGGCATTCTGGCAACGGCAGACTGGCTTTCACGCAACGCGGTCGCCAGCGGCAAAGCGCCGTTGACCATGAAACAGGTGCTGACCGCAATGATTAAAGCCCATGAAATTCAGGGCTGCATCGCGCTGGAAAACTCCTTTAATCGCGTCGGCCTTGACCACGTTCTGTTAGTGAAAGTGGCTTCCACCGCCGTGGTCGCCGAAATGCTTGGCCTGACCCGTGATGAAATCCTCAACGCCGTTTCGCTGGCATGGGTAGACGGACAGTCGCTGCGCACCTACCGCCATGCGCCGAACACCGGCACGCGTAAATCCTGGGCGGCGGGCGATGCTACATCCCGCGCGGTACGTCTGGCGCTGATGGCGAAAACGGGCGAAATGGGTTACCCGTCAGCTCTGACCGCGCCGGTGTGGGGCTTCTACGACGTCTCCTTTAAAGGTGAATCGTTCCGCTTCCAGCGTCCGTACGGTTCTTACGTCATGGAGAATGTGCTGTTCAAAATCTCCTTCCCGGCGGAGTTCCACTCCCAGACGGCAGTTGAAGCGGCGATGACGCTCTATGAACAGATGCAGGCAGCAGGCAAAACGGCGGCGGATATCGAAAAAGTGACCATTCGCACCCACGAAGCCTGTATTCGCATCATCGACAAAAAAGGGCCGCTCAATAACCCGGCTGACCGCGACCACTGCATTCAGTATATGGTGGCGATCCCACTGCTGTTCGGGCGCTTAACGGCAGCAGATTACGAAGAAAACGTCGCGCAAGATAAACGCATCGACGCCCTGCGCGAGAAGATCAATTGCTTTGAAGATCCGGCATTTACCGCTGACTACCACGACCCGGAAAAACGCGCCATCGCCAATGCTATTACCCTTGAGTTTACCGACGGTACGCGATTTGAAGAAGTGGTGGTGGAGTACCCAATTGGTCATGCTCGTCGCCGCCATGACGGTATTCCGAAACTGGTCGATAAATTCAAAATCAACCTCGCGCGCCAGTTCCCGACTCGACAGCAGCAGCGCATTCTGGAGGTTTCTCTGGACAGAGCTCGCCTGGAACAGATGCCGGTCAATGAGTATCTCGACCTGTACGTCATTTAAGTAAACGGCGGTAAGGCGTAAGTTCAACAGGAGAGCATTATGTCTTTTAGCGAATTTTATCAGCGTTCGATTAACGAACCGGAGAAGTTCTGGGCCGAGCAGGCCCGGCGTATTGACTGGCAGACGCCCTTTACGCAAACACTCGATCACAGCAATCCGCCGTTTGCCCGTTGGTTTTGTGAAGGCCGAACCAATTTGTGTCATAACGCCATCGACCGCTGGCTGGAGAAACAGCCAGAGGCGCTGGCATTAATTGCCGTCTCTTCGGAAACAGAAGAAGAGCGCACCTTTACCTTTCGCCAGTTGCATGACGAAGTGAACGCGGTGGCGTCAATGCTGCGCTCACTGGGCGTACGGCGTGGCGATCGGGTGCTGGTGTATATGCCGATGATTGCCGAAGCGCATATTACCCTGCTGGCCTGCGCGCGCATTGGCGCTATTCACTCGGTAGTGTTTGGTGGATTTGCCTCGCATAGCGTGGCTGCGCGGATTGATGACGCTAAACCGGTGCTGATTGTCTCGGCAGATGCCGGAGCGCGCGGTGGCAAAATCATTCCTTATAAAAAATTGCTCGACGATGCGATAAGTCAGGCGCAGCATCAGCCGCGCCACGTTTTGCTGGTGGATCGCGGGCTGGCGAAAATGGCGCGCGTCAGCGGGCGGGATGTCGATTTCGCGTCGTTGCGCCATCAACACATCGGCGCGCGGGTGCCGGTGGCGTGGCTGGAATCCAACGAAACCTCCTGCATTCTCTACACCTCCGGCACGACCGGCAAACCAAAAGGTGTGCAGCGTGACGTCGGCGGTTATGCGGTGGCGCTGGCGACCTCAATGGACACCATTTTTGGTGGCAAAGCGGGCGGTGTGTTCTTCTGTGCGTCGGATATCGGCTGGGTAGTTGGGCATTCGTATATCGTCTACGCGCCGCTGCTGGCGGGGATGGCGACTATCGTTTACGAAGGATTGCCGACTTATCCTGACTGCGGTGTGTGGTGGAAAATCGTCGAGAAATATCAGGTTAGCCGGATGTTCTCAGCGCCGACCGCCATCCGCGTGCTGAAAAAATTCCCTACCGCTGAAATTCGCAAACACGATCTTTCCTCGCTGGAAGCACTGTATCTGGCGGGGGAACCGCTGGACGAGCCGACCGCCAGTTGGGTGAGCAATACGCTGGATGTGCCGGTCATCGACAACTACTGGCAGACCGAATCCGGCTGGCCGATTATGGCGATTGCTCGCGGTCTGGATGACAGGCCGACGCGTCTGGGAAGCCCCGGCGTGCCGATGTATGGCTACAACGTGCAGTTGCTCAATGAAGTCACCGGCGAACCGTGCGGCGTCAACGAGAAAGGGATGCTGGTGGTAGAAGGGCCGCTGCCGCCGGGGTGTATTAAAACCATCTGGGGCGATGACGACCGCTTTGTGAAGACGTATTGGTCGTTATTTTCCCGTCCGGTGTACGCCACCTTTGACTGGGGCATCCGCGATGCTGACGGTTATCACTTTATTCTCGGGCGCACTGACGATGTGATTAACGTTGCCGGGCATCGGCTGGGGACGCGCGAGATTGAAGAGAGTATCTCCAGTCATCCGGGCGTTGCCGAAGTGGCGGTGGTTGGGGTGAAAGATGCACTGAAAGGGCAGGTGGCAGTGGCGTTTGTCATTCCGAAAGAAAGCGACAGTCTGGAAGATCGCGAGGTGGCGCACTCGCAAGAGAAGGCGATTATGGCGCTGGTGGACAGCCAGATTGGCAACTTTGGTCGCCCGGCGCACGTCTGGTTTGTCTCGCAATTACCGAAAACGCGATCCGGAAAAATGCTGCGCCGCACGATCCAGGCGATTTGTGAAGGACGCGATCCGGGGGATCTGACGACTATTGATGATCCTGCGTCGTTGGATCAGATCCGCCAGGCGATGGAAGAGTAAGGCGTTGTCGGATGTGCTCGCGTGACGCATCCGACATTTATCGCCAGCTCACCTGATAATAATAACGACCAGCGTTCAATAAAAACTCCGGCGAAACTGACGGGCTCCATGAGTCATCACCGCCAACTCCCATATGAAAACCATCGATATTTAGCCATGTGCCTTCTTCCGCTTGTAGCAGATGGCGATGGCTGGTCTCCATGAGTTGCTTTTGGCTATAACGGCTGATATTGAACTGAAAGTCGCCTCGCCATTGGTGTGAGCCATAATTCAATTCGCGAGTGCCACAACGCAGACCGTTTTCACTGGGGAAGACGTAGGGTGTATACATCGCTGACAATGGTCGCTCCCAGCGGTCATAACAGGCTGCACTTAGTCTGTCTGGGTAGTTTTCTTCCGGGCCTAATCCCAGCCAGTTTACGCGCTCTGCCACTTGCGCCAGTTGGCAGGTGAGGCCAACACGTGCCGGATGCGGTGTATCGCTTGCAACCTCAACATTAACAGCAATGAACATCTCACCATGCCCATCAATACGATAGGTTTTTCGGCTGATAAACAGCGTCTTACCCTGATACTGCCAGGCATGTGCAGTGGTTATCAGTACCGACTGTGAAAGCGCCTGTGCTTCACATTGCAGTAATAACACCTCTGGCTGGTAATGCCCGGCGGCTTTCCAGCGTTCCACCCAGGCGTTAGGATCAATATGGTGGGCTTCGCTGACACCAATATCGTTGTCCAGCGGCGCACGGGTAAATTGATCCATAAGCGGAGACAATAACTGCGGCTGGTCATCAAGCCAGTATTGGCTGAGAAAACCTGAATGGCGGTTAAATTGCCAACGTTTATGACCTGACTCCACGCTAAAAAAAGCATCATCAATTGATAAATCAGGTGTACAGGAAGCCGCCGTTGGGGATTCAGTAGAAAGATTTTCAGCAATCAGCCACTGCTGCCAGGCGCTGATATGACCCGCTTCAGACCAGGCTGTTGCGTTAGGTTGTATCACTTGTACGGTTAGCCATAGTTGCCCAGGCATTTGCGAAAGAGGGTATTCAGGCAAGGTGATAACTTGAGTGCTACATGCTGCGACATCCAGAGACTCTTCGCCACTCGCCACAGTGTTTCCATCCCACGCTAGCGACCATTGCAGGATCTCATTATCGCTGTGGCGGAACATGTATTCACTGGTGACTTCAATTTTCCGTTCGAGCAGCCTGAACTGGAAAAATTGTTGAGCATGTTTCGCCTCCGTTAGTGCCGGATGCGGCGTGCGATCGGCAAAGACCAGACCGTTCATACAGAACTGACGGTCATTAGGCGTATCACCAAAATCACCGCCGTAAGCCGACCACGGATGACCCTCTTCATCATATTTAATCAGCGACTGATCCACCCAGTCCCAGACAAAACCACCTTGTAAACGCGGATACTGACGAAATGCCTGCCAGTATTTGCTAAAGCCGCCGAGGCTGTTCCCCATCGCGTGGGCGTATTCGCAGAGTATTAACGGGCGTTGTTCACCAGGTAGTGAAAGCCATTTTTTAATCGACCATTTTGGCACTGCCGGGAAGGGCTGATCTTCATCGACACGGGCGTACATCGGGCAAATGATATCGGTTGCCGCCGTGTTTGCTCCTCCACCTTCATACTGCACCGGGCGGGAAGGATCGGTTGATTTTACCCAGCGATAAAGCGCATCGTGATTTGCACCATGACCAGACTCATTACCCAATGACCAGATTATAATGCAGGGATGATTGCGGTCTCGCTGCACCATCCGTGTTACGCGCTGGCTCATGGCGGGTAACCACTGTGGATCATCACTCAGACGGTTCATCGGCACCATGCCGTGGGTTTCGATATTTGCCTCATCAACCACATATAGCCCGTACTGGTCGCAAAGTGTGTACCACAAAGGATGATTAGGGTAATGCGAACAGCGGACAGCATTGAAGTTATTCTGCTTCATCAGCAGGATATCTTGCAGCATGGTTTCACGGTCCATCACCTGCCCATGCAGCGGATGATGCTCATGGCGGTTCACTCCACGAATCAGCAACGGTTTTCCGTTAAGCAGCAATAACCCGTTTTCAATTTTGACCTGACGAAAACCGACATCACACGCTTCGGCTTCTATCAAAGTGCCGTCAGCGGTTTGTAACAAGAATACGACGCGGTAAAGGTTGGGCGTTTCCGCACTCCAGAGTGCAGGTCTTTCCACTGAAAGACGTAACGTTACTCGATCGTTATATGCGCCGCGCTCATCAATAATTTCACTGCCAGGTGGCGCGGTTTCTTCATCAATCAGCGTTTCTCCCTGCCACAATTGCACTGTGACAAGCTGCTCTCTGACGTCGTCGCTGTTGATTCTGACCTCTGCCTCCAGAGCTGCCCGGCTAAAATCATCGTTAAAGTGCGTATTCACATGCATATCGTTGATTTGACTGGTAGGTTTATGCAGCAGTGTAACGTCACGAAAAATACCACTCATCCGCCACATATCCTGATCTTCCAGGTAGCTACCGTCACACCAGCGCAGCACCATTACCGCCAGGCGGTTTTCGCCTTCCTGCAAGAAGTCACTGAGATCAAACTCAGAAGGGAGTCGGCTATCCTGGGAATAACCTACCCAACAGCCGTTACACCACAAATGAAATGCGGAATTGACACCATCAAAAATTATTCGTGTCTGCCCTGACTGCCGCCAGGCGTCATCCACCGTAAAGATAACTGAATAACAACCCGTGGGATTTTCCACAGGAACAAAAGGGGGATTAACCGGAATTGGGTAGGTGATGTTGGTGTAAATTGGCGCGTCGTAGCCATCCATCTGCCAGCATGAAGGTACGGTCACCGTGTCGGCATTGTCGGTGTCGTACAACAACCAACTTTCCGGTACGGCTTCAGGGAACGGATACCATGTAAATCGCCATTCACCGTTCAGGTTAAGCACACTACCGGAAGTCAGGTTATTGCGAGCGTCTTCAGCACTGCGCCAGCTGCTGAAAGAGGGATGTGCTGCCAGGCGGTTGAGTTGACTTATCGCCGGGTTTTCCCAGTCGCGACGATGTAAGACAGCTGCAAGTGAATCCGTATTCAAGGGCATGGCGGTATCCTGAGATAAAGTCGTCTGCTGGCTATCTTGCCATAGGCTATAAATAAGCGTCTTATTCAGTGTGCAAATGTGTGCGCGAGGACGAATTGTCTGTAACAAGTATGAGAAGAGGAGGGGCGTTACAACTTTCGTATTAATGCCGGGGCGTTTTTTCACTGCCAGAGTTTAACTAAAAGCCGAAAACGGAGGTGTTATGAGTTGGCGACCCTGGCTGTATGTCATTGTTACACCCAAACCTTTACTCAGCCCCCGGCGCGGACATTTACGTCTGGTACGCTGATAAGGAAAAATGCCGCCAGTGTTCCAGGCGGCAGAGGAATCAGAATTCCAGGCGGTTGTCGTCTGGTTCACGCCAGCAATGCAGTATTTCAAGTTGCCTGTCTGCGACTCGAATTATATAGCGTATAAGATCCTTTTAAAGAATCATTTTATGAATGACAAAACCTTCACTCAGGGGGATGTTAACCTGATGACCACGAAATTGTGCGACAGCCCGCAGTCGTTCCGGGTGCATATAGTCGTGCTGGCTTTGGCTTTTATGTTTTTTTAATGCCGCGAGCTTCAATGTGAAATATTCTTCATCCACTGATTCAAAAACTTGTGGAATAAATGAAAGCCAGGTGCCTGGCGTTTCATAGCCGAAAATCTGCGGAATATCTCGACAGGCCATCATGGAAGCCTGGTAAACGGCAAGGTGTTCTTCATGGCGATCAATATCATGCATGGTATAAACACGCATAATCTCTACTTCAGAGGGAATTTGACGGGCAATGACATCTTCCAGAGCGGTAATCATGTCATTGAGTTGCATGTATGTGCGGGTCTGCGAAAAATTAAGATGAATAATTTTCTGACAGCCTAAAATTTTTAATGCTTCGCTGGATTCATGATAGCGATCACTATTTTTTGCGGATTCTTCTTCCCCGGAAGTCATAACAACTGCTGTAACATAAATTCCCTTTTTGGCAAGGCGAGCCAGAGAGGCACCACAACCTAATTCTATATCGTCAGGATGTGCACCAATAGCCAAAATTCCTTGCCTTTTTTCTACAGAAGGAAAAGCAGAACTTATAATTTTGTCCACATTCTGACACCTCATGTTAATTATTATGGTGAAACTTCTCTAAAAGCAACACATAAGAACTTTTCTGCAAGTACAGACGCCAGGAGTGAGAGAGATATAAATAATCCTGGGATCAGGAATATTTAATATCTGGAGGGGCGGTGGGAGAATGTGTTTTTTTGTGTGTCATGTGTTAATTAAGTGTGCATTTGGAGGTGTATGGTTATATATATTGTATTTTGATGTAATTTGATTTGTCAATTGATTATATTTAAAATTGATTTTTTATTTTTATGTTCAGATTTTAAATATCATGAAGAATTATATTATATAAACCGTGAATATATTTCATTTATCTTAACTGTCAAAAATTGTTCTGTTTGTTTTTAACCTTCTGAATTGTATTGCGAATATATTTAACGCTACATATTTTACGTATCGGATGCGACGTAAACATATTAAGTATTATTAGATATTTTGCTAATTCAATATATTAAAAATTATTTTTACAGTATAAACATAGCGCATTGGACGAAGTTATGAATGTCTTTAGTCTCATTTGAGCTTACGTTTGTCACTTTTTTGCTAAGAATAAAAGCATCTTGTACATAGCGATTAATTCTTTTATCTAATCTCGTTGTCCGCGAATACTGCCTGCATAACAAGACAGGAGAGCAGGCAATCATGGCAATATCATCGCGTAATACATTCCTCGCCGTACTGGCTGTAGTGGCCTTTCAGGCACATGCAGTAAACGTAACTGTTGCTTATCAAACTTCCGCTGAACCCGCGAAAGTTGCACAGGCAGATAACACCTTTGCTAAAGAGAGCGGGGCGAATGTTGACTGGCGTAAGTTTGATAGCGGTGCCAGCATCGTTCGGGCGTTGGCTTCAGGGGATGTACAAATTGGCAACCTTGGTTCCAGCCCACTGGCGGTTGCTGCCAGCCAGCAAGTACCGATTGAAGTCTTCCTGCTGGCCTCAAAACTCGGTAATTCTGAAGCGCTGGTGGTGAAGAAAAACATAAGCAAACCAGAAGATTTGATCGGTAAACGTATTGCTGTGCCGTTTATCTCCACCACACATTACAGCCTGCTGGCAGCATTGAAACACTGGGGAATAAAACCGGGTCAGGTGGAGATCATTAATTTGCAGCCTCCAGCCATTATTGCAGCCTGGCAGCGTGGTGATATTGATGGCGCTTATGTCTGGGCACCTGCCGTCAATGCACTGGAAAAGGATGGCAAAGTGCTTACGGATTCAGAACAGGTTGGACAATGGGGCTCCCCGACGCTGGATGTGTGGGTGGTGCGTAAAGATTTCGCACAAAAATATCCTGAGGTAGTAAAAGCCTTTGCCAAAAGCGCCATTAATGCCCAGCAACCTTATATTGCTAATCCTGACGCATGGCTGAAACAGCCAGAAAATATCAGCAAACTGGCGCGTTTTAGTGGTGTGCAGGAAGCTGATGTGCCTGGTCTGGTTAAAGGCAACACTTACCTGACACCACAACAACAAAGTGCGGAACTTAATGGCCCGGTGAACAAAGCGATTGTCGACACCGCGCAGTTTTTAAAGGAACAAGGCAAAGTGCCTGCTGTGGCGACGGATTATAGCCAGTACGTCACCGATCGTTTTGTGCAGTAATGGAGGCGCAAATGCTACAGGTTTCCCATCTCTACGCCGACTATGCGGGCAAACCAGCACTAGAAGATATCAATCTGACGCTGAACAGGGGTGAATTGCTGGTGGTACTTGGGCCATCTGGCTGTGGTAAAACCACATTGCTAAATTTGATAGCCGGATTTGTGCCGTATCAACACGGCACAATCCACCTGGCAGGAAACGCGATTGTTGGGCCGGGAGCTGAACGCGGTGTTGTGTTTCAAAATGAAGGTCTGCTGCCGTGGCGAAATGTGCAGGATAACGTCGCACTTGGCCTGCAACTGGCGGGAATGGAAAAAGCGCAACGTGTGCAAGTAGCACAACAGATGTTGATAAAAGTCGGGCTGGAGGGCGCGGGAAAACGTTTCATTTGGCAGCTCTCTGGTGGTCAACGCCAGCGAGTGGGAATTGCCCGCGCACTCGCCGCGAATCCTCAACTTTTACTCCTCGACGAACCCTTTGGTGCACTGGATGCATTTACACGTGATCAGATGCAAAGCCTGTTACTGAAACTTTGGCAGGAAAGTGGCAAACAGGTGTTGCTGATCACCCATGATATTGAAGAAGCCGTTTTTATGGCCACCGAGCTGGTGCTGCTATCACCTGCGCCAGGGCGCGTTCTGGAACGTATACGGCTGAATTTTTCTCGCCGCTTTACTGCAGGAGAATCAAGCCGGGCGATTAAATCTGATCCGCAATTTATTGCGACCCGCGAATATGTCCTGAGCCGTGTGTTTGCCCAACGGGAGGCGTTCTCATGAGTGTATTGATTAACGAGAAAACGCATCAGTGGCGCTGGCGACTGCGATGGCCTCTCTCGCGTCAGCTTACCTTAAGTTTTAGCGTGTTAGCCGTTTTAGTGACTATCTGGTGGGCGGTGACAGCCTGTCAACTGATTAGCCCGCTGTTTCTGCCGCCACCACAGCAAGTTTTGGCAAAACTGGTCACCATTGCCGGAGCGCAAGGATTTATGGATGCCACGCTATGGCAGCATTTGGCCGCGAGTATGAGCCGTATTTTGCTGGCCTTGATCGCTGCGGTGGTTATCGGCATTCCGGCTGGAGTTGCAATGGGATTAAGCCCAACGATACGCGGCATTCTCGATCCGATAATTGAGCTTTATCGCCCTGTACCACCACTCGCCTGGCTTCCTCTGATGGTTATCTGGTTCGGTATTGGCGAAACACCGAAAGTATTGTTGATCTGGTTGGCGATTTTCGCGCCCCTGACGATGTCAGCCCTGGCGGGAGTTCAAAGCGTGCAACAGGTGCGCATTCGTGCCGCACAGTCACTGGGGGCGAATCGGGTTCAGGTATTGTGGTACGTCATTTTACCTGGTGCTTTGCCGGAAATATTAACCGGGCTACGCATTGGACTTGGCGTTGGCTGGTCTACCCTGGTGGCGGCAGAACTGATCGCGGCGACGCGAGGTTTAGGGTTTATGGTCCAGTCTGCCGGAGAATTTCTGGCAACTGATGTGGTGCTGGCGGGAATCGCGGTGATTGCGGTAATCGCCTTTCTTTTAGAGTTGAGTCTGCGCGCGTTACAGCGTCGCCTGACGCCCTGGCATGGAGAAGTAAAATGAGTGAACGTCTGAGTATTACCCCACTTGGGCCGCACATTGGCGCGTTGATTTCCGGCGCTGATTTCACGCGACCATTAAGTGATAATCAGTTTGAACAGCTTTACCATGCAGTGCTGCGCCATCAGGTGGTGTTTCTGCGTGAGCAGGACATCACACCACAGCAGCAGCGCGCACTGGCGCAACGCTTTGGTGATCTTCATATTCATCCTGTTTACCCTCATGCCGCTGGCGTGGATGAAATCATTGTGCTGGATACGCACAACGATAATCCGCCAGATAATGATAACTGGCACACAGACGTCACCTTTATTGAAACACCGCCTGCCGGGGCAATTCTGGCCGCTAAAGAACTGCCTTCTACTGGCGGTGATACGTTATGGGCGAGTGGCATTGCTGCTTATGAAGCGCTTTCAGCTCCGTTTCGTCAGTTGTTAAATGGTTTGCAGGCGGAACATGATTTCCGCAAATCATTCCCGGAATATAAATTCCGTAAAACAGAAGAGGAGCACCAACGTTGGCGGGAAGCCGTAGCGAAAAACCCACCTTTATTACACCCGGTGGTGCGTACGCATCCGGTAAGCGGTAGGCACGCATTATTCGTTAATGAAGGTTTTACTACCCGCATTGTGGATGTGACGGCAAAAGAGAGTGAGATGCTACTGTCGTTTCTGTTCGCCCATATCACCAAACCGGAGTTTCAGGTTCGCTGGTGCTGGCAACCCAACGATGTCGCTATTTGGGATAACCGTGTCACTCAACATTACGCCAATGCCGATTACCTGCCACAGCGGCGGATTATGCATCGGGCTACCATTTTGGGGGATAAGCCGTTTTATCGGGCGGGATAAAAAATGCCGGGTAAGGTGACTTACCCGGCGAGATAACCATCAACGGAGGATTTTTTTCTCTGCCAGATCGAGTGCGAAATAGCTAAAGATCAGATCCGCACCCGCGCGCTTGATCGATCCTAAACTTTCCAGCACCACTTTCTCTTCATCTATTGCGCCTGCTTGCGCGGCAAACTTGATCATCGCGTATTCGCCACTGACCTGATAAGCGCCAACCGGCAGTTCGGTACGCTCACGAATATCACGTAACACATCAAGATAGGCTCCCGCAGGTTTAACCATCAGGCAGTCTGCGCCTTGCGCTTCATCCAGTAACGATTCGCGAATTGCTTCGCGACGGTTCATTGGATTCATCTGATAGGTTTTGCGATCACCTTTTAAGGCTGTTCCGGCGGCTTCTCGGAATGGACCATAGAAAGAAGAGGCAAATTTAGTGGAGTAGGACATGATTGCCGTATCGGTAAATCCGGCGGCATCCAGTGCCTGGCGAATCGCCTGAACTTGCCCATCCATTGCCGCTGAAGGGGCGATAAAATCTGCGCCAGCAGCGGCGGCAACGACAGCCTGTTTACCCAGGTTGATCAATGTCGCGTCGTTATCAACACCATGTTCGCACAGAACACCGCAGTGACCGTGTGAGGTATATTCGCAAAAACAGGTGTCGGACATAACCACCATTTCTGGCACGGTCTGCTTACAAATGCGCGACATACGCGCCACCAGACCTTCTTCTTTCCACGCATCGCTACCGGTTTCATCGGTATGGTGGGAAATACCAAACGTCATTACGGAGCGGATACCCGCGTTAGCAATACGTTCAATTTCACGGGCCAGATACTTCTCCGGGATGCGCATCACGCCAGGCATGGCGTCGATGGCTTTGTAATCGTCGATTTCTTCTTCAACAAAGATCGGCAACACCAGATCATTTAAGCTGAGTGTTGTCTCTTCAAACATAGCGCGGAGCGCAGCTGATTTGCGCAGACGGCGAGGGCGATGGATTAATTCTGTCATGGTATGCCTGATGTTTGTGGAATGAGAGGTCGTAGTATACCTGATGCTGCGCGGAGGTGTTTTACCAAAGTTGTCTCTAAGAGCGCCGGGAAGCGCGGTTTTAGACAAAAAATTGCTATCAATTGCAGAAAATTCACATTTCTTAGAATTATTTATATTGCTGAATTATATTCGCAATGTATTTATTTTGCGTAAATTTAATGGGTTTAATTGTTTTCTTTGGAATGCAACTTTGCAATTATAATTCATTGTTCTGTTATTAATATAATGATTCATTTTTCCGTTAAATGATTTATATGGCTTACTGTTTGAATGCTTTAGGAAAAATTATTTTTGTCCGAATCTGTACTTAATATCTATTTATCGTCCGTAACCGGACTTAATTTAAAGAATAATTGAACCTTTTGGCGAGAACACCGCATAATCGTCGGGCGAAACAAAACAATGTTTTTTCTTGCATTGATAATTGATGGATCAACTTATTACGTCCCTGAGGAGGGATGACAAATGCACTCCTGGAAAAAGAAACTTGTATTATCTCAATTAGCATTGGCTTGCACTCTGGCAATCACCTCTCAGGCTAATGCTGAATCTAACGATATTTCCGGTACTACCTACAATACGTTTCATCACTACAATGATGCGACTCATGTAGACGACATTTACTATGATGGCTATGTGGGTTGGAACAACTATGCGGCCAATAGTGTTTATAATGGTGATATTTATCCAGTAATTAAGAATGCTACCGTTAACGGTGTTATCTCTACTTACTATCTGGATAACGGTCTTAAAGCCAATACCAATGCGAATAGCCTGACCATTAAAAACAGTACTATTCATGGCATGATTACTTCTGAGTGCCTGACTAAAGATGATTGTACTAATCGCGCAGATGCCGATTATTACTATGATCGTCTGGCTCTGAGCGTTGATAATTCAACGATTGACGATAACTACGAACATTACACATACAACGGCACCTATAACAACGCTGCAGATACGCATGTTGCAAACGTTTATAATATGGGTACTGCAATCACGCTGGATCAGGAAGTTGATCTGTCTATCACTAATAACTCCCATGTTGCAGGTATTACTCTGACCCAGGGTTACGAGTGGGAAGATATCGACGACAAC
This sequence comes from Escherichia fergusonii ATCC 35469, assembly GCF_000026225.1. Lineage (NCBI taxonomy): Bacteria > Pseudomonadati > Pseudomonadota > Gammaproteobacteria > Enterobacterales > Enterobacteriaceae > Escherichia > Escherichia fergusonii. The sequence continues at coordinate 2,721,282 of NC_011740.1, read as the reverse complement.
ACTGTTAGCACTGGTGTTAACAGCAGCGAAGTGTTTAACAACACCATCACTGTTAAAGATTCTACTGTGACCTCTGGTTCATGGTCTGATGAAGGCACTAGTGGTTGGTTTGGTAAAACTGGTAATGCCAGCGAATATAGTGGTAAATCTAACTTTGTCACCGCAGATACTGACGGAGATGGTGTTGCTGATAGCACTATTGCAAGCTGGGATGATGTTGCATTAGCTGTGGTTGCACATCCGAATGCTGATAATGCTATGCAGACTACCGCTAACTTTAGTAACTCAACTTTGATGGGCGATGTAATCTTCTCTAGCAACTTCGATGAAAACTTCTTCCCGCGTGGTGCAGATAGTTATCGCGATGCTGATGGTGAAGTAGATACCAACGGTTGGGATGGAACAGATCGCCTGGATCTGACATTAAATAACGGTAGTAAATGGGTTGGGGCAGCACAATCTGTTCATCAGACAGGTTCTATTGATGTTGATGGAGATGGTAAAGGTGACATCGCTACATATGGTGTTGGCACCGAAGCAACTGCAACTCTGATTGATATTACTGCTAATAGCCTGTGGCCGTCATCAACCGTTGGCGTTGAAAACGATGATACAAGTTACAGTGAATACAACCATATTACTGGTAACCAGGTTTACCAGAGCGGTCTGTTCAATGTAACGCTGAACACCGGTTCACAGTGGGATACCACTAAATCTTCTCTGATCGACACGCTGAGCATCAACAGTGGTTCTACTGTAAACGTTGCCGATTCTACGTTGGTTTCTGACTCTATCTCTCTGACTGGCCGTTCAGCACTGAACATCAAAGAAGATGGTCATGTCGCGACTGATTCACTGACCATCGACAACAGTACCGTAACCATTTCTGATGAAGTTTCTGCTGGCTGGGCTGTAGGTGATGCTGCTCTGTATGCCAACAACATCAAAGTGACTAACGACGGTATTCTGGATGTAGGTAACACTGCGGCGAATGCTCTGCAGGTTGATACTCTGAACCTGACCAGCACTACTGATACCAGTGGTAACATTCACGCTGGTGTGTTCAACATCGAAAGCAACCGCTTCGTACTTGATGCCGACCTGACCAACGACCGTACCAACGACACTACCAAGTCAAACTACGGTTATGGCTTAATCGCAATGAACTCTGATGGTCACCTGACCATCAATGGTAACGGCGATAACGACAACACTGCTTCTATCGAAGCTGGTCAGAACGAAGTTGATAACGCGGGTGACCGTGTAGCTGCGGCAACCGGTAACTACAAAGTTCGTATCGACAACGCAACTGGTGCAGGTTCTGTTGCTGACTACAACGGTAACGAACTGATCTACGTTAACGACAAAAACAGCAACGCAACCTTCTCTGCTGCTAACAAAGCTGACCTGGGTGCATACACCTATCAGGCTGAGCAGGTGGGTAACACTGTTGTTCTGCAACAGATGGAACTGACTGACTACGCTAACATGGCGCTGAGCATCCCGTCTGCTAACACCAATATCTGGAACCTGCAACAGGACACCGTTGGTACTCGTCTGACCAACGCTCGTCATGGTCTGACTGATAACGGTGGCGCATGGGTGAGCTACTTCGGCGGTAACTTCAACGGCGACAACGGCACCATTAACTACGATCAGGATGTTAACGGCATCATGGTCGGTGTTGATACCAAAATTGATGGTAACAACGCTAAGTGGATCGTCGGTGCGGCAGCTGGCTTTGCAAAAGGTGACGTAAGCGACCGTTCTGGTCAGGTGGATCAAGACAGCCAGTCTGCCTACATCTACTCTTCTGCTCGCTTCGCAAACAACATCTTTGTTGACGGCAACCTGAGCTACTCTCACTTCAACAGCGATCTGACTGCTGATATGAGCAATGGCCAGTACGTAGATGGTAACACGGCATCTGACGCATGGGGCTTCGGTCTGAAAGCGGGTTATGACTTCAAACTGGGTGATGCTGGTTACGTAACGCCTTACGGTAGCGTATCTGGTCTGTTCCAGTCTGGCGACGACTATCGTCTGAGCAACAACATGAAAGTCGACGGTCAGTCTTACGACAGCATGCGTTATGAACTGGGTGTAGATGCTGGTTATACCTTCGCCTTCAGCGATGACCAGGCGATGACTCCGTACTTCAAACTGGCTTACGTTTACGACGACTCTAACAACGATGCCGACGTAAATGGTGATTCCATCGACAACGGTACCGAAGGTTCTGCGGTACGTGTTGGACTGGGTACTCAGTTCAGCTTCACCAAAAACTTCAGCGCTTATACCGATGCTAACTACCTCGGTGGCGGTGACGTAGATCAAGATTGGTCTGCAAACGTTGGTGTTAAATATACCTGGTAATAAATTTCTCTTAGAGAAATATCGGGTTGTTTAAACTAAATAATGCCCGTCAAGAAATTGACGGGCATTGTTGCAAGGAAAGCACAAATGTTATCAATAACTAAACCAATTCATGAATTTGGTAAGCTTAATACGTGTTTATCTAAATATGGTGCCCGTTTTGAGTTTAACAATGAAAAACAAGTTATTTGTTCCAGTGATGTAAATGGCGACGATACATTTGTTATTTTAGAGGGGGTAATCTCTCTACGAAGAGGAGAAAATGTTTTAGTAGGGTTTTCTCAGGCACCTTTTATTATGGGCCTGGCTGATGGTTTAGTTAAAAACAATGTAAATTATAAATTAATTGCCGAAGGAAATTGCATGGGCTATCACCTTCCGGCGAAACAAACTCTCTCTCTTATTGAGCAATTTCAGCTTTGGCGAGAAGCATTCTGCTGGGTAGCCTGGCAAAATCGAATTCTCGAATTACGTGACGTTCAGTTAATCGGTAATAATTCATACGAACAAATTCGCGCAACACTAATATCTATGAATGAGTGGGATGAAGATCTCCGTGCACGTATTGGTGTGATGAATTATATCCATCAACGAACCCGTATTTCGCGGTCTGTTGTTGCAGAAGTCCTTGCAGCATTACGTAAAGGCGAATACATCGAAATGAATAAAGGCAAACTGGTCAAAATCAACCGCTTGCCTTCTGAGTATTAATCAGGAAGCGGGAATAACAAGTTGCTTATTCTCGCTCAACTCTGTTACCAAATCATTAATGCCATCGCTCATATTTTTAAAACGAGTCTGAGCAGAGCGCGTGACGACCACAAAAGCGCCGACGTTTTGCTGCGGAATCATCGCCATATAAGTGATAAAACCACCACCGCCACCGGTTTTTTGAATGATTCCTGGGCGACCCTCTTTCGGTGCCATATAAACCCAACCAAGCCCTAAAGCATCCGCTTTACCTGGCACATCCATACCAATGACTTTCGTTAACTGCGCACGCTGAAAAATCAATGTTTGCATGCGGTCAGCCTGTTTACTGCGTTGATAAAAGTCAGATGAAAGATACTGCTGCATCCAACGCATCATGTCGCCTGGTGTGGAATAGACACCGCCACTTCCCACAGCGGCCAGCGTGTTATTACATGGGCTGGCACCTCGTTCCGCAACCATCAGACGCTTACATTGATCAGGCGAAGGCGTAAAAGTGGTGTCTTTCATACCTAACGGACGGGTAATTTTCTCTTCAAACAGCTGGCTATAAGGCCGCCCGGCGGCAGTTGAGAGAGCATCCGCCAACAGGTCGTATGCCAGATTAGAGTATGCAGCCTGCGAACCTGGAGCTGCTTTCAATTTGGCTCCAGAAAGGTAGCTCCAGCGTTGCTCACGCGTCGGCCAGACGAAAACCGGGCGATTCGCTGCACCACCTGGTTGCTCGCGGGGCAGGGCACTGGTATGTGTCGCCAGGTTAACCAGTGTAATAGGCGTTCCCTGGTAAGTTGGAACACGGGCACCCGGTGGAGCATATTTACTTAGCGGATCGTTTAATTTTACGGTACCTTGATCAAGCAACTTCACCAGCATCTCACTGGTCATCAGTTTGGTGATTGAGGCAATACGAATCACGGAGTCCAGCTGCGGGCGAACGTTGTTGCCAGGGCGCGTTTCACCAAAACTACGAAATACGCGTTGGTTACCGTCGATTACAACCAGCGCCATTCCTGTTGCGCCACTGCCATAAAAAATATGTTCGGCGTAACGATCAACAATATCTGAGGCAAATTGTGGATCGGCGATGGGCTGCACCGCCTGGGCTGGGGTAATGAAGACAGCGCACAAGGCGGCAGACAAAAGCAGACTACGTTTCAAAAGCGGCATCCATGGATCAAATAAAAATCATATAGCGTATTTATACTATTCGGCTGCTGGTTGCAAAACGCTTAATTGTGCAACGACACGGCTTAAAACGTAACGATGGGTAAATTTATCCTTTTTCAGTTGGCAGCCAAAATGCCCATTGTTCATAGCTGATGAAGAGTGTGCGCCTCATCCTGCCTACAACATCGTGTAAATTCAATATATTGCAATCAATGCCCGGTCTTGCTAAGCGTATCGTATCTGGCAATGCTGTTATTACCATCACTCTTTTGCATTTTTACGTTCACATATCTTCATTCTTTCCCTGGCAGCTCTTGCGGAATTCTCTTTTGTAAATAATCCTAATTTTGTGAAATTCGTCGAAACAATTCTCCTGCGGGTAAGAGCGAACTAACGCTTTCTATTTCGGTCACAATGGGCGGTTTCGCCGGGGCGTTGCAGGCGTGCCGGTTAACACACAGCAGCTTTTAAAACGATAAGAAGTGAGCAGGAGATCAGCATGTTTAAGTCTTTTTTCCCAAAGCCTGGGAAATTTTTTCTTTCGGCATTGATATGGGCACTGTTTGCCGTGCTTTTCTGGCAGGCTGGCGGTGGCGCCTGGATCGCCAGTCTTACGGGAGCCTCAGATAAATTGCCGATTAGCGCCGCCCGTTTCTGGTCGCTGAATTTTGCTATTTTCTATGCTTATTACATTGTTTGTGTCGGCCTGTTTGCTCTGTTCTGGTTTATCTATAGCCCGCATCGCTGGCAATACTGGTCGATTCTTGGAACAGCGCTGATTATTTTTGTCACCTGGTTTTTGGTGGAAGTCGGCGTTGCCATTAACGCATGGTATGCGCCGTTCTATGACTTAATCCAGCAGGCACTTAGCGCACCGCATAAAGTTAAGATTGAACAGTTTTACCATGAGATAGGCGTATTTCTCGGCATTGCGTTTATCGCGGTAGTGGTGAGTGTGCTGAACAACTTCTTCGTAAGCCACTATGTTTTTCGCTGGCGTACTGCGATGAACGAATATTACATGGCGAACTGGCAGCAGCTGCGTCATATTGAAGGGGCCGCGCAACGTGTGCAGGAAGATACCATGCGTTTCGCCTCCACGGTGGAAAGCATGGGCGTGAGTTTACTCAATGCTGTAATGACGCTGATCGCCTTTTTGCCGGTTCTGGTGGCACTCTCCGTGCATGTTCCTGAGCTACCGATTGTCGGGCATATTCCGTATGGTCTGGTGATTGCCGCCATTGTATGGTCTATTGTCGGCACTGGCATTTTGGCAATTGTCGGTATCAAACTTCCTGGGCTGGAGTTTAACAATCAGCGTGTCGAAGCGGCCTACCGTAAAGAACTGGTATTTGGTGAGGATGATCCTTCTCGCGCCACACCACCGACAGTGCGTGAGCTGTTTAGCGCGGTGCGGAAAAACTATTTTCGCCTCTATTTTCACTATATGTACTTCAATATTGCACGAATTTTGTATCTGCAACTCGATAATGTTTTCGGCGTGTTCTTGCTGTTTCCGTCGATTGTTTCTGCCACCATTACGCTGGGCTTACTGACGCAAATTACGAATATTTTCGACCGGGTGCGTGGGGCTTTCCAGTATCTGATCACCTCGTGGACGACACTGGTGGAATTGATGTCTATCTATAAGCGTCTGCGCAGTTTTGAGCGAGAGCTGGATGGTCAGGAGATTCAGGAGGTCACGCACACCCTGAGCTAAAAGGAAATGTAATGTTGAGGGCAATACGTTTTTCTTCTTATTCACTGCTTGCTGTACTGGTGTTGGCGGGGTGTAGTAGTAACACCCCGCAGCCAGCTAAAAAAGGCGAAAAAAAGGTTGATGTGGCATCAGTTGTGCGGCAAAAAATGCCCGCGACAGTAAAAGACCGGGATGGCTGGGCGCAGGATCTGGCAACAACGTTTGCAAGCCAGAATATTGCGCCAACGCTGGAAAATGTTTGCTCAGTGCTGGCTGTTGCTCAGCAGGAATCGACCTACCAGGCTGATCCTGTTGTGCCGGGTCTGAGTAAAATTGCCTGGCAGGAGATCGACCGCCGTGCGGAGCGGTTGCATATCCCGCTGTTTCTGGTTCATACCGCGCTGAAAATTAAATCACCCAACGGTAAAAGCTATAGCGAGCGTCTTGATACGGTAAAAACAGAAAAGCAACTGAGCGCCATTTTTGATGATTTTATTGATATGGTGCCAATGGGCCAGACACTGTTTGGCTCGCTAAATCCGGTGCATACGGGCGGCCCGATGCAGGTCAGTATTGCTTTTGCTGAACAGCATACCAAAGGCTATCCGTGGAAGATGTCTGGCACCGTGCGCCAGGAAGTGTTTACCCGACGCGGTGGACTTTGGTTTGGTACTTATCATTTATTGAACTATCCCGCCAGCTATAGCGATCCTCTCTATCGTTTCGCAGACTTTAATGCGGGCTGGTATGCCAGCCGAAATGCGGCTTTCCAGAATGCGGTGAGTAAAGCCAGTGGGGTAAAACTGGCTCTGGATGGCGATTTAATTCTTTATGGCAGTAAAGATCCCGGTAAGACTGAACTCGCTACCCGGAAACTGGCTTCAAGGTTAGGAATGAGCGATCGGGAAATTCGTCGTCAACTGGAGAAGGGCGACAGTTTTGCTTTTGAAAAAACCGAGTTGTACGAAAAAGTGTATCAACTGGCAGAAGCAAAAACGGGCAAACCATTGCCGAAAGCGTTATTACCAGGCATTAAACTCGAAAGCCCGAAAATCACCCGCAACTTGACGACTGCATGGTTTGCCAGACGTGTGGATGAAAGATGGGCAAAATGTATGCAGTGATTACTTAGCGTTGGCGGTGGCGCCAACGCAATATTGCCGCAATTACGCTTAAAATCAGGCAACCAGCCAAAAATGGCACCAGCCCAAAGATGGTTCCGACGCCCAGACCTATCTCCACACGCGGGCGTCCGGAATCCTGCACTTGCATCAGTTGTTCATATACGCCTGGGGCATGAACCAGAAGCGTAATGATTTGTGCCCCTGCCCAAAAGCAAAACAGCACAAATATCGCATAGGCAAGGTTGCCTTGTAGGGTGGAGGGCTCCCGATACTTTCCGCTAAACAGCGATTTTGAGTGCGAGAAATCAGCCATAAAGACCTCCAGGTAACACTTACTTCTCTTGCGGCGATATGCCAGCGGCTTATGGGAAGTCTGACATCTCATAAGCGTTGTCAATATCAGAAAGATGGTAATTTGCATAAAGGCGTGTTGTGAATGAACAGATTTATGCTTAACGTCACACAAGTGTTACTTTAAGATAAATTTATTAACAATTAAGATATACCCCAACCGCGATACATTTCTCGTTCGTATTAAACCAAGTCCTTGTTCCGGAGATGCCATGAACCTGCCTGTAAAAATCCGCCGTGACTGGCATTATTACGCCTTCGCCATTGGGCTTATTTTCATTCTGAATGGGGTTGTGGGCCTGCTGGGATTTGAAGCGCAGGGCTGGCAAACTTATGCCGTTGGGTTAGTAACCTGGGTTATCAGTTTCTGGGTGGCAGGAATGATTATCCGCCGCCGTGTGGATGAAGAGGAAAAAGCCCGGTAACAGGTGTTACCGGGCGAAAAAAATTACATTGTCGTTTTCAGCGCGTTATTTGCTGCGTGGCGCTCCAGCGCTAACTCAATCAGGCGAGTAATCAGGTCGGTATAACTCAAACCACTTGCCTGCCACAGTTTCGGATACATGCTGATGTTGGTAAAGCCAGGCAACGTATTGATCTCATTAATCACCACGTCGTTTTCCAGCGTTAAAAAGACATCAACGCGTGCCATACCTGCACAACCAAGAGTCTGATAGGCTTTTACTGCAATTTCACGGATCTTATCGTTAATTTCAGCGGGGATAGCCGCCGGAACAACAACTTTCGCGCCATCATCGTCAATGTATTTGGTGTCGTAGGCATAGAAATCGCTGTTAAGAACAATTTCGCCACAGGTACTGGCTTGTGGATGATCATTACCTAACACGGCACATTCGATTTCACGTCCTTTAATACCTTTCTCAACAACCACTTTATGATCGTATTCAAAGGCCAAATCGACGGCTTTTTTATATTCGGCTTCGTTGGTAACTTTACTGACACCGACAGAAGACCCCTGGTTAGCCGGTTTAACAAATAACGGAAGCCCCAGTTGTGCTTCAATTTCAGCAAAGGTGATGGTACTGCGGTTAGCACGAGTCAGCGTGACGAACGGCGCGATGTTAAGTCCGGCATCGCGTAGTAAACGTTTAGTGACATCTTTATCCATGCAGGCAGCGGAACCAAGCACATCAGAACCGACAAATGGCAGATTTGCCACACGCAACATACCCTGCAATGAACCGTCTTCACCAAGCGTGCCATGAACGATAGGGAAGATCACGTCGACCGTCGGCAGCGGCTGCGCAGTTTGCGCATCGATCAATTGCTGCTCATGTTTGCCCGGAACCTGTGCCAGGCTGGTGGCTGAAGGACGCAGCGCAATCCGTGCCGGATCGTCTGCGTTCAATAAATAGTTTGCCGCATCACTGACGTGCCATTGCCCTTGCTTATCAATACCTAACAGCACGACGTCAAAGCGGGTTTTGTCGATGGCATCGACAATATTTTTTGCCGATTGCAATGACACTTCGTGTTCCGCTGATTTTCCGCCAAATACGATTCCAACTCGCAATTTTTCCATTTTCTCAACCCATTCCAAGGAACGCAAAGCGTATACATTACCACGTTGAAAAGCGGGATTCCCCAGCCGTAAGCCGTTTTTGCGGAGGATTTTTGTATTGCACTATCTCAGAAGATTACCCTGTATCCCGTAGATAAAGTGGTTAAGTGGTCATGAAATTTGATGAACGGGAAGATAAAACACTATGAAAAATGGCCTGAAGGAAGATTCATGAAATAAAGTGTTATTTAACTATTAGTTTTAGCTATATTTCATAACTATTAATTATGGTAGTCCGCAACTATTAATTAATGCAATTTTTTAATTCGTGGAATTATAATGCGCGAGAAACGTTTCGCGCTAATTTGTGTTAAGAATATTTGCCAAAAGTATTCGTTATGTCATAAAAATACTACTTTCAGACTCTAGGAAGTTTTGAGTCTAAATGTTAACGTCACCATACTTTGGATAAGGAAATGCAGTTATGAAAAATCTTATTTCTGAGTTGTTGATTAAACTTGCACAAAAAGAAGAAGAGTCAAAGGAGTTGGTTGCCCAGGTAGAAGCCCTGGAGATTATCGTCACGGCTATGTTGCGTAATATGGGGCAACCTGAACAAAAACGCGTAATCGACCAGATAGAAGGGGCTTTGGCCGGGGTAAAGCCTGATGCCAGCGTTCCTGACGGCGATACGGAAATGCTGCGCGCATATGTAAAGAAGCTCTTAAGGCATCCCCGGCAATAAGACACAGAACCGACACGACACTGTCATAAAGTTGTCATCCTCGCTACCTATAGTCGCTTTGTTTTTATTTTACTGTATTTATACATGGAGATAATAAAGTGAAACAAAGCGCTATTGCATTGGCCCTGTTATCTTGTCTGATTACCCCGGTAAGCCAGGCTCAAACTTCTCAAAATATCAATATCCTGGAAAATCGTGCCGCTCAGGGTGATATTACAATGCCAGGTGGCGCTCGCCGTTTAAGTGGCGATCAAACTGAGGCATTACGTGCATCTCTTAATGATAAGCCAGCTAAAAATATTATTTTATTAATTGGCGATGGCATGGGGGATTCTGAAATTACTGCTGCACGAAATTATGCAGAAGGTGCAGGTGGTTATTTTAAAGGGATCGATGCGTTGCCATTAACCGGGCAGTACACTCACTATGCATTGGACAAAAAAACCGGCAAACCTGATTACGTGACAGATTCTGCTGCATCCGCAACCGCATGGACGACAGGCGTCAAAACATACAATGGTGCGCTGGGTGTCGATATCCATGAAAATCCTCATACCACTATTCTTGAGATGGCAAAAGCAGCCGGTCTGGCAACAGGCAACGTGTCTACGGCTGAGTTGCAGGATGCGACACCTGCTGCGTTGGTTTCTCATGTCACCTCACGCAAATGCTATGGCCCTTCTGTTACCAGTGAAAAATGCCCGGGCAATGCACTGGAAAAGGGGGGGAAAGGTTCAATCACTGAACAACTGTTGAATGCCCGTGCGGATGTGACGTTGGGTGGTGGTGCAAAAACGTTTGCTGAAACGGCAACCGCTGGAGAGTGGCAGGGTAAAACATTGCGTGAGCAAGCTCTGGCTCGCGGTTATCAGATTGTCAGCGATGCCGCATCCCTCGCAGCAGTGACGCAAGCAGGGCAGGACAAACCTCTGCTCGGGTTATTTGCTGAAGGAAATATGCCTGTACGTTGGCATGGGCCAAAGGCGAGCTATCACGGGAATCTCGATAAGCCCGCAGTAACCTGCACGCCAAATCCTCAGCGTAACGAAACTGTACCGACACTGGCACAGATGACAGATAAAGCTATTGAATTACTTAGCAAAAATGAGAGAGGTTTCTTCCTGCAAGTAGAAGGGGCATCTATAGATAAGCAAGATCACGCGGCTAATCCATGTGGACAGATTGGTGAGACGGTTGATCTCGACGAAGCTGTTCAACGTGCTCTGGAATTTGCCAAAAAAGATGGCAATACACTGGTGATCGTAACTGCAGATCATGCGCATTCCAGCCAGATTGTGGCACCAGATACCAAAGCGCCAGGTTTAACTCAGGCGCTAAATACGAAAGATGGTGCGGTGATGGCGATAAGCTACGGTAACTCTGAAGAAGACTCTCAGGAGCATACCGGTAGCCAGCTGCGCATCGCAGCGTATGGGCCGAATGCCGCTAATGTGGTCGGACTGACCGATCAAACGGATCTTTTCTACACCATGAAAGCCGCTCTGGGCTTGCAATAATCCATACCGACGGCCATTAATTGCGCCGTCGGGTGGTTTTTTCACCATCAGCAGCCAGACTTATAAACACTATCCTTCGGGCGTATTTTCCGGCCCGAAGGAAACTGGTGAAGTTGCAACCTCACAAAAGGATGGTGCGATGAAAATGACATTACTGGTTACCCTGCTATTTGGGCTGGTTTTTTTAACCACTGTCGGTGCTGCCGAGAGAACATTAACGCCGCAACAACAGCGTATGACCACCTGTAATCAGCAAGCTACTGCACAGGCGTTAAAAGGTGATGCCCGAAAAACGTATATGAGCGATTGCCTGAAAAACAGCAAATCTCCCCCGAATGAAAAAAGCCTGACACCACAACAACAAAAGATGCGTGAATGTAATACCCAGGCGACGGAACAATCACTGAAAGGTGACGACCGTAATAAATTTATGAGTGCGTGTCTGAAGAAAGCTGCATAGATCCCCCTTAGTGCTTACGGGTGAGACACGCAAACGCCTCACCCGAAATATCATACTTTCTCCCTCACCCCCCCTCCTATAATTTGGGAAATTTGTTTCTAAATATTCCCAAAAAAATAATGAATGATGAAAACTTCCTTAAAAAAGCGGTCGCACCGGGTGAAGAACCACCTTCTTCACCTCAAAACGAACATCAACGTTCCGGGTTACGCTTTGCCCGTCGTGTGAGGCTACCAAGAGTTGTCGGTTTTGGCGGTATGTTCTTCCCCATCGCCTCGGCGCTGGTGGAGCAACCGATCGCTGGATGGTGGTGGTTGATCCTTGTTGGCTGGTCATTCGTTTGGCCACATCTGGCCTGGCAAATGTCCAGTCGTGCAATGGACCCCTTAAACCGTGAAATTTACAACCTAAAAACGGATGCGATTACTGCCGGGATGTGGGTTGGCATAATGGGTGTTAACGCACTACCTTCAACGACGATGCTGATGATTATGTGCCTTAACCTGATGGGCGCCGGAGGCATTAGGTTGTTCGTCGCCGGGCTGGTATTGATGGTAGTCGCATGTCTGGTGACGCTACAGTTGACCGGCATCCGCGTCGCGTTTACCAGTTCGCCCCTTGAGTGGTGGCTTTCACTCCCTGTCATTGTGTTGTATCCCTTAATTTTCGCCTGGGTCAGCTATCAGACAGCAACTAAATTGGCAGAGCATAAACGCCGTTTGCAGGTAATGAGCGCCAGAGATGGTATGACTGGGGTATATAATCGGAGACATTGGGAAACTTTACTGTGTATTGAATTTGATCATTGCCGACGTTATCAACGCGATGCCACGCTGCTCATTATCGATATTGATCATTTCAAGAGCATTAACGATACCTGGGGGCATGATGTAGGTGATGAAGCGATCCTCGCACTGACCCGCCAATTGCAAATGACGTTACGCAGTAGTGATGTAATAGGGCGCTTTGGTGGTGATGAATTTGCGGTGATCATGTGTGGAACGCCCGCAGAAAATGCGATTGCCGCGATGTCCAGGGTACATGAACGTCTCTCGCATTTGCGTTTGTCTTGTGCCCCGCAAGTTATTTTACGTATCAGCGTAGGGGTAGCGCCATTAACGCCGCAAATCAGTCACTATCGTGAATGGTTAAAATCTGCAGATATGGCGCTCTACAAAGCAAAGAGCGCCGGACGTAATCGCACCGAAGTGGCGGCCTGACGTCCGGCACCAGACTCAGGATTTACTGAGTTGTTCTGATTTTTCCATACACTTCGCCATAGCTTCGATCACGGCAGCACGGAAGCCTCGATCTTCCAGAACGCGCACCGCTTCAATAGTAGTTCCTCCTGGCGAACACACCATATCTTTCAGTGCACCTGGATGTTCTCCGGTTTCGAGTACCATTTTCGCTGATCCCATAACGGCCTGTGCGGCAAATTTATACGCTTGTGCGCGTGGCATTCCGCCCAGCACCGCCGCATCAGCCATCGCTTCAATAAACATAAATACATACGCCGGAGAAGAACCACTGACTCCAACAACCGGGTGAATCATCGATTCTGCAATCACTTCTGCTTCACCAAAGCAGCGGAAAATATTCAGTACATCAGCGGTATCTTCTGGTGTCACCAGGGCGTTTGGCGTTACTGAGGTCATACCCGCATTCACCAGTGCTGGAGTGTTTGGCATGGCGCGAATTATTTTACGATCATGTCCCAGAGCGCGAGCCAGTTGATCCAGAGTAACGCCGGCAGCAATTGAGACCACCAGCGAGTCTTTATTCAGACTGGACGCGATTTCACTCAACACTTTCACCATAATGCCGGGTTTGACGGCAGCAAAAACGATATCAGCAATCTGCGCCACCTCTTGCGCCGACTGCGCTGCATTAATCCCAAAGCGATCGTGGAGTTCGGCAACTTTTTCAGGAGAGGGGGTGTAGACCCAGATTTGCCCCGGCAGAACCTGACCGCTGGCAATCAGACCACCCAGAATGGCTTTCCCCATATTACCGCAGCCGATAAACCCGATTTTTTTATCCATCTCACTACCCCCTTTGATCGTCATTGTTTTATTAATGGAGACTAGCTTAACGCGTAACAACCGTCTCCTGAAGGGAAACAACACTATGCTGATTAGCAAAAGCACGACACAATAGAGGATTACACCAGAAGGGGAGTAGAGATGACAATTTGGGTTGATGCGGATGCGTGTCCCAATGTAATTAAAGAGATTCTGTATCGTGCTGCCGAACGGATGCAATTACCGCTTATCCTGGTGGCAAACCAGAGCCTGCGAGTGCCACCTTCACGGTTTATTCGCACTTTACGTGTGGCTGCCGGGTTTGATGTGGCAGATAACGAAATTGTCCGCCAGTGCGAGCCAGGTGATTTAGTGATTACCGCAGATATCCCGTTGGCTTCTGAAGTGCTGGCTAAAGGTGCTGCGGCGCTTAATCCGCGTGGGGAACGTTATAGTGAGGCAACCATTCGTGAGCGTCTGACGATGCGTGACTTTATGGATACGTTGCGTGCCAGCGGCATTCAGACCGGAGGGCCAGATGCGCTTTCCCCACGCGATCGCCAGCATTTTGCCGCTGAACTGGATAAGTGGTGGCTGGAAGCAAAACGTAAAAAAGAATCTATGTAATTTATTTTTTACACTTTCTTCTGCAGGAATTGTTGATATAGTAAGGTGATTATCAAAGATACACATTGACTGTGAATTTTTCTTTACACTTAAATGTGTACTAGTTTGATGGTATAATACATACTTTCCATATTTTACGCTTTCGCGTTTTCGTTGCACTCTGGGGAACTCAACCATGATACAACCTCTTTTCCTTGTTGGTCCTCGGGGCTGCGGTAAAACAACCGTCGGCAAAGCACTGGCCGATGCTCTGGAGCGTCGGTTTGTCGATACCGATCAATGGCTACAGGCCAATGTCCAGATGACAGTGGCTGATATCGTTGAACGTGAAGGCTGGGCGGGATTTCGCGCCCGGGAAGCAGCAGCTCTTGAAGCGGTTACCGCGCCAGCAACCGTTGTCGCTACTGGCGGAGGGATTATTCTCGCGGAACAAAATCGCCACTTCATGCGCAATAACGGAATTGTGATTTACCTGAGCGCCCCGGTAGACGTCCTGGTTAATCGGCTGGAAGCCGAGCCAGAAGTGGGGCTGCGACCGACATTAACAGGTAAATCACTCAGCGAAGAAGTTGCCGAAGTGCTTGAGCAGCGCGATATTCTGTACCGTGAAACGGCAAATATTATCGTTGATGCCACGTATGAACCGGGCCAGGTGATCTCTGAAATTCGTGCGCTTCTGGATCAAATGGCGTTACGTAATCTGGGTGGGGCCTATACTTAATGTTCATCCCGTTAATAAGGAAGAACTATGCCAACAAGACCCCCTTATCCTCGTGAAGCTCGAATTGTGACAGTAGAAAAAGGAAATCCAGGTCAGACCGTGACCTGGTATCAGTTAAGGGCAGATCATCCTACCCCTGATTCTCTGATTAGCGAACATCCCAGCGCGGAAGAAGCGATGGATGCGAAAAAACGCTACGAAGATCCTGATAAATCCTGATTGTGATGAAATAACTCAGAAGGGAATCTGAGTTGTGTCATATCGTGCCTGCATCACAGTTTTAGCCTTTGTTTTTATTCTCTAATATCTTAATCTTAAAGATAACAATACATTATCAGAAACATTTGGAATCTTTACACTTTGCGTTGCACATCTGCTGCTACGCTATTTCACATTTGCAACCCAGACCGATGTGAACCATAAACATTTGCCTGGTAACTTAACGACGAAAAAAGGTGGAATAAAATGAGTGCGTCGTTGGCAATTCTTACCATCGGCATCGTCCCAATGGAGGAGGTACTCCCTCTATTGACCGAGTATATTGATGAAAATCAGATCTCCTGTCATAGCTTATTGGGGAATATGAGCCGCGAAGACGTCATGGCGGAATATGCCGTAGAAGTTGGTGAAGATCCGCTTTTAACGTTACTTCGTGATAACCAACTGGCACATGTTTCCCGTCAAAAAGTTGAGCGCGATTTGCAAAGTGTTGTTGAAGTTCTGGATAACCAGGGGTTTGACGTTATTTTGCTAATGAGTACGGCAGCAATAAAAAATATGACCGCGCGAAATACGATATTACTGGAGCCGCTGCGAATAATTCCTCCGCTGGTGGCATCAATTGTTGATGGGCATCAGGTTGGCGTTATTGTTCCCGTCGAAGAGTTGCTCGCGGTACAGGCACAAAAATGGCAAGTTTTAGCTACGCCGCCGTTGTATGCACTGGCCAATCCAATCCATGATCCGCCACATCAGTTAATTTCAGCAGGGAAAGAGCTGCTGGAAAATGGCGCCGATGTCATCATGCTGGATTGCCTTGGTTTTAACCAACGTCACCGAGATTTACTGCAAAAAAACTTAGATGTTCCGGTTTTACTCTCTAATGTCTTGATTGCCCGACTGGCTTCAGAATTGTTGGCTTAATTTCGCGTGACAGGCAGAGTCTCAGCACCCTATATTGAATGCTAACTTCAAAACGAGACAGGGCCTGTTTATGCTTCAAAGTAACGAATATTTTTCCGGGAAAGTGAAGTCAATTGGCTTTACCAGCAGCAGTACTGGCCGCGCCAGTGTAGGTGTGATGGTTGAAGGAGAATACTTATTCAGTACCGCAGAGCCAGAAGAAATGACGGTAATTAGTGGTGCGTTGAATGTCTTACTTCCAGAAGCTACCGAGTGGCAGGTATACCAGGCAGGCCAGGTGTTTAATGTTCCAGGGCATAGCGAATTCCATTTGCAGGTTGCTGAACCGACATCTTATTTGTGCCGTTATTTGTAACAGCAATCCCTCTCCGTAACAGGAGAGGGTATTTCAGTTTAACGCTGTGCTTCGCCACCTAATCCTTCAATCAGATTTTGAATTAACGCAGCCAGTTCACCTGTCATCAGAATGAAATCAGCATCAAAACGTTGGGCAAAATCTTCACGATCAATATCTTCGTTTTGATCGCGTAATTCGTCGCAGAATTTCAGGCGTTTGAGCGAACCATCATCACACATCACAAACTGCACGCGTTGCTGCCAGTCTAAAGCTAACTTAGTAACCACTTTGCCAGCTTCAATATGATTGGTGATCTCTTCGCTGGTGAGATCCTGTTTTTTCGCCCGGATCACGCCGCCATCTTCCAGTAAGGATTTGAGTTCGGCTTCGTCCAGTAACTGGAAACCTTGTGCTGCGCTACCCGAACGTACCCATTCGGTTAGCGTCAGTTCAATCGGATTCTCCAGTGTCAGTGGCACGACGGGTAAAGAGCCCAGACTTTTACGCAGCAGTGCCAGTGTATCTTCTGCTTTTTTCGCACTGGCGCAGTCGACCATAATCAGACCGTTAACCGTATCAATCCACATCATCGTCTGGCTAAAACGGCTGAAGGCGCGCGGCAGGAGTGAGTGCAGCACTTCATCTTTAAGCGAATCTTTTTCTGTTTTCTTCAGCTTGCGCGCCTGTTCTGCTTCCAGTTTGGCGATTTTGGCTTCCAGCGCTTGCTTAATGACCGGTGATGGAAGAATTTTTTCTTCTTTGCGTGCGCAAATAACAATTTGACCATTGGCAACGTGCGTGAGTGCATCGCTGTGAGAACCCATTGGTGCAACCCAACCCATTTTCGCCATATCCTGGCTACCGCAGGGGGTAAATGCCATTGAGGCAAGTTGCTTTTCCATCTCTTCGGCACGCAGCGAAACATCGCGGCTAAGACGGTATACCATTAAATTTTTGAACCACAGCATGATAATTTCCACGGCCTTGTTGTTAAATTTAGCGGGCATAATAACGAATTGTCGGCCCCCTTGCATTGCCAATCCCGTTTCCCGTCTCTACGCTATTGATATTGAAAATAATAAGGAGTGTACCGTGCGTATAGGTATCGATTTAGGTGGCACCAAAACAGAAGTCATCGCGCTTGGGGAACACGGAGAGCAATGCTTTCGTCATCGCCTGCCCACGCCGCGAGATGACTATCAGCAAACCATAGAAACAATCGCCACATTGGTCGGGATGGCCGAAAAGGTAACCGGGCAGCGCGGAACTGTAGGTGTTGGCATACCCGGTTCTATTTCGCCTTATACTGGAGTGGTGAAAAATGCCAATTCAACCTGGCTTAACGGGCAACCGTTTGACAAAGATCTCAGCGTTCGCCTGCAGCGGGAAGTTCGCCTGGCGAATGATGCTAACTGCCTGGCGGTCTCTGAAGCGGTTGATGGCGCCGCTGCTGGTGCACAAACGGTGTTTGCCGTAATTATTGGCACGGGGTGTGGCGCGGGCGTGGCTTTAAACGGGAGAGCGCATATTGGCGGAAACGGAACGGCGGGCGAATGGGGGCATAACCCACTGCCATGGATGGATGAAGATGAGTTGCGCTATCGACAAGAAGTGCCTTGTTACTGCGGCAAACAGGGCTGCATTGAAACCTTTATTTCAGGTACGGGTTTTGCTACGGACTATCAGCGTCTGAGCGGTAAGCAACGTGAAGGCAGTGAGATTATCCAACTGGTAGAGGCAAAGGACGCTATTGCTGAACTGGCCTTAAGCCGCTATGAGTTACGCCTGGCAAAATCGCTTGCGCATGTTGTGAATATTCTCGACCCGGATGTGATTGTGTTAGGCGGTGGAATGAGCAATGTGGAGCGACTGTATCAGACCGTTCCGCAGTTGATTAAGTCGTTCGTCTTTGGCGGTGAGTGCGAGACCCCTTTGCGCAAAGCGCGTCATGGAGATTCCAGCGGTGTGCGCGGCGCGGCATGGTTATGGCCGCAACAAGATAAATAGTATGAGACTGTAAAATTGCCTGATGCGCTACGTTTATCAGGCATGAACAAAGCGCACTTTGTCAGCAAACTGCTGGTTTCAGGCTCACCCGGCGGCACGTAACCGCCGGGGCGTGCTTATTTCACCTGGAACTGATTATCCAGTTTGCTGTAGCCAAGTCCGTTGATCTTTTTAACTTTAATTTGCACCGGAATACGTTCTTTCATCGCTTCGACGTGGCTAATGACGCCAATCGTTTTGCCACTGGCATTTAGCGCATCCAGTGCATCCAGTGCGGTATCCAGTGTTTCGCTGTCCAGTGTGCCAAACCCTTCGTCGAGGAAAAGTGAATC
The DNA here is from genome assembly GCF_000026225.1 of Escherichia fergusonii ATCC 35469. Taxonomy (NCBI): domain Bacteria; kingdom Pseudomonadati; phylum Pseudomonadota; class Gammaproteobacteria; order Enterobacterales; family Enterobacteriaceae; genus Escherichia; species Escherichia fergusonii. The sequence continues at coordinate 2,702,419 of NC_011740.1, read as the reverse complement.
AATTTGCGTTTTATGGCTGACCAAATCCGATAACGCCAGCGCCAGTGCCAGGCTGACGAGGAAGCTTTCACCCCCTGAGAGCGTGCGGGTATCGCGTACGGCATCTGCCTGCCAGGTATCGACCACTTCAACTTCCAGTGCCTCGCTGGCCTTGCGTTGCAGTAGATAACGACCGTGCAGACGGGTTAACTGGCGATTGGCCAGATGTACGAGGTTATCCAACGTCAGTCCCTGAGCAAATTTACGGAATTTATCGCCTTCTTTAGAGCCAATAAGGGCATTAAGACAGCCCCAGTCTTCGACCTGCTGCGTGGCTTTGTCAATCTGCGCCATCAGCGTTTGCTGCTGTTGGCGGTTATCCGCATCCTGCTTAATTTGCTGGCGAATTTCGCCCTGACGTTTGGCGTTTTCTTGTAACTGATACGCCAGTTGCGCCAGCGCCTGCTGAATGTGTTCAACAGAATATTGCGGCTCAAGATCCGCCGGTCGCTGCTGTTGATGTGCCACCAGAGCCTGACTTGCCTGATTAGACAGCGTTTGTACTTGCTGATAATGCTGTTCCAGCGATTGCTTGAACTGCTCTAGTCGGGCGTAGCTTTCTTCATCAAGCAAGGCGGCAAGAAACGCGGCTTGATCAGCAAACACGCTGGACTGTAACACTGACTCAAACGCTGTTTGTGCTTCTGCGGCGCGTTGCAGCTCTTGCGTCAGTTGCTGTTGCAGCGTTTGCCACTGACTTTGCAAGGAAAGACACTGATCATGGATCTGCCGCCAGTTTTGCCACTCAGTAACCTCTTCGCCAGTGGTCGTAATATCGCTTTCTGGCAAGGTTTCCAGTAAAGGCGCAAGCTCAGCGATTTTTGCCTGCAATGTGGTGAGCTCAGTCTGCCGCTTCTGCCACTCCTGGGCTTCCTGTTGGCGTGCCGTCAGCCAGCTTTGCTCATCACCTGCTTCAGGTAACGTCAGTGAAAAACGCGTTATGTCTTCTGCTAACGATGCCTTACGCTGTGCGATTTGTTGCTGAAATTGAGCAACTTGCTGCGCATGATTCGCAATTTGTAGTTGCAGTTCGTGGCGTTGATTGAGCAAATATAACTGCTTTTCATGTTCTTCCTGGGCATTCAGCCACGGCTGAATATCGTCATGAGGCTGTAGGATGATGCCAAGACGTTCAACAACTGTTTGCCATTCTTGAGTGAGTACTCGCTCATCTTTAATTAGCGTCTGCGCTTCGCTTTCGTCTCGCTGAAGTTGTTGCTGCAATGCTTCCAGTTGCCCACGCAGAGTGGCACCTTCCTCTCTGAGATTAGTAACTTCTTTTTCCAGTTCGGCGAGACGAGTCTGGTTAACACCTGGCTCCAGTGCCTGATAAGCAGCAACAGCCGGATGTGTTGTTGAACCGCAAAGTGGGCAAGGTTGTCCCGATTGTAATAAGGCGCGCTGGGCTTCAAGGCTTTTGATCCGGGCTTCCTGTTCGCAGATGGTTTTTACATCATTGAATTCTTGATTTTTCACCTTATAACGCTTGCGCATCTCTTCCAGCATAACGTTACGCTGGGTTAGTTGCTGGTGTAATTCCTGCGTAGAGGCCTGTAGCTGCGCGAGTCGTTTTTGCTTTGGCGTAATCTGCCCATGTAGAGTACTCAGTCGCTGACGAAGTGGGCGCTGCTGGTTATACAGTGCGAGAGCTGCATTCGTTTCATCAGGACTCAGGTTGAGAGTCGGCACTGGCAGACTTTCCAGCTTCCGGGTATCGCTTGTCAGTTGTTGTTGCCATTTTTGCTGCTGGCTGTGGTCATTGGTTTGTTGAGCAAACAATGCCCGCCATCCCGCCAGCTCGTTACTCATCAGGCGAAAGGCATCGTTTGTTGCCAGCCAGTCACTTAGCGTTTGCCGTGTAGAAAGCATCGCATTCATCTGTTTTTTCGCACTGCGGCGGATCCCTGCACGTTGTGCCAGCATCTGTTGTAAGCGAGTGTTTACTTCTTCGCTTTGCTGGCGAGTACGGGTTACCGCAGCAGTGTGCTCCTGAATACGTTGCCACTGTGGACGCAACTGCATGGCAGGTTGTGCCAGTTCCAGTGCTGCCAACTGAGGCTGTGCTTTTTCTATTTCTGCCTCGGCCTGGTGTTGTGCCTGCTGACGACGACTGGCCTCCTGCTGCAGTTCATTTTGGCGGATCAGCCAGTTAAGATGCTTTTGTTGAATTTGTTGGGCGGTAACTTGTTGTTTTTCTTCGTCAGTAAGTACCTGCAAACTTTCGGTTAAAGTTTGCAACTGCTCTGGCGTTAATAATGAGACACCGCTGACCTGGGCCTGAAGCTTTTCCAGTTCCGTACGCGCCGTTTTGTGTTGCTCAAATACCATGGCAGAGATTTGCCCGTAGATTTCCGTACCTGTCAGCTCTTCCAGCAACTCAGCACGTTCTTTCGGTTTTGCATTAAGAAAGGCAGCGAACTGCCCTTGTGAAAGCAGCATCGAACGGGTAAATCGATCATAATCCAGCCCGGTCAATGACGCTGTCATCTCCAGTTTGTCTTTGACTTTGTCGGCGAGGATCTTGCCATCTGCGCAGCGTGCCAGCTCAACACGTGGCGCCTGTAAATTACCGTCTGGCTGGTTACGCGCCCGATTCTGGCTCCAGAACGCGCGGTACGCTTCACCTTTTACTTCAAATTCCACTTCCGCCAGACATTCGGCAGTATCGCGGGTCATCAGGTCATTTTGTGATTGTGAAACGTTGGAAAGGCGTGGAGTTTCGTGATAAAGGGCCAGGCAAATTGCATCTAATAATGTCGTTTTACCGGCTCCCGTTGGGCCGGTAATGGCAAACAGTCCGTTGCTGGCAAACGGTTCTGTGGTGAAATCAATCTTCCATTCGCCTTTCAGAGAGTTCAGGTTTTTCAGGCGCAGGCTGAGGATTTTCATGCTTCGTGATCTCCTGCAAGGGTCTGCAACGTCGTGGCGAAAAGATGTTGCATACGCGCATGTTGCGACTCGTCCAGTTCTTCCAGTGCCAGGCGACGATTAAAAACTTCCTCGACGCTTAATTCATTGAGTGTTTCGCGTTTCTCGCTCGCTATAATCCGTTCACGCTGCTCGCGACTGCGACGCACCAGTAACACTTCTACCGGCAGTGACTCGGTTAAAGTCTGGATTTTCCTCTGCATATCATGCAGATAGTCATCAGTCGTGATTTCGATATCCAGCCATACTGGCGTCTGCAGTTCGGTATCACGCCATTGTTCAAGCTGTTCAGTAATTGCAGCCAGATCACCTTTCAATACGGCCAGTGGCTGAGTCATTGGCACGGGCAGCGCTTCGACACTGTGTAATTTGCCTTCTGCAAAGCTCACCAGATGTACGCTTTTAGTTTTGCCACACTCATCAAAACTCAGCGGGATGGGGGAACCGCAATAGCGAATATGTTCCTGTCCGCCAACAATTTGCGCCCGGTGAATATGCCCAAGGGCGATGTAATCTACAGGTGGGAAGTTTTGTGCCGGAAATGCATCCAGCGTGCCGATATAAATGTCACGTACAGCGTCACTTTTACTGGCACCCACGGTGGTAAGGTGTCCGGTAGCAATAATCGGCAGTTGCTGATCACCGCGCAGGTTGCAGGCTTCCGTATATTGTTGTTGGTAGTAGTCCGTGATTGTGGCCAGCAGATGTTGCTGTTTTTCACTGCCTGACAGCCCTGCCTGGCTGGTCACGATGTCGCGTGGACGTAAAAACGGAATGGGGCACAGAACAGCACCCGGAGTGCCGTCACGCCGTTTCAGCAGCTGTGGGCGTAGGTTGGCACTGGCGACAACGGTCGTATTAAGAAAGGCGAGAATATCTCGTGATTCATTCAGTGTGGCGACCGAGTCGTGATTTCCTGCCAGTACCACCAGATGACACCCCGTTTGCTGTAAATTGACCACGAAGCGGTTGTACAGTTCGCGGGCATAACTTGGTGGTGATCCGGTATCGAAAATATCTCCGGCAACAATTATCGCATCCACCTGATGAGTTTGTGCCGTTGTGAGCAGCCAGTCGAGAAATGCCTGATGCTCCGCGGCGCGGCTCTTGCTGTAAAAATTCTGGCCCAGATGCCAGTCTGAAGTGTGGAGGATGCGCATAACAGTTTCCTGGCGAAAAAACGTGAAGGCGATTATACCCATAGACAGGCATTAATTTCTGTTTTATGACCTCTACAAATCAATAACCTGTACGAAACATCGACGATCTTTTCATAAATCTGTCATAAAACTGACGCATAATACCGCCGCATTGATAACGTGTAATTTATCTATAACAGGGCTAATCATGGCGAGACGTATTCTGGTTGTAGAAGATGAAGCTCCAATTCGAGAAATGGTCTGCTTCGTGCTCGAGCAAAATGGCTTTCAGCCAGTAGAAGCCGAAGATTATGACAGTGCTGTGAACCAACTTAATGAACCCTGGCCGGATCTCATTCTTCTGGACTGGATGTTGCCAGGCGGCTCTGGTCTGCAATTTATTAAACATCTCAAACGGGAAGCGCTTACCCGGGATATTCCGGTTGTGATGCTGACGGCGAGAGGCGAAGAAGAAGATCGTGTACGCGGCCTTGAAACAGGCGCGGATGACTATATTACCAAACCGTTTTCCCCGAAAGAGCTGGTGGCGCGTATTAAGGCCGTTATGCGCCGTATTTCGCCTATGGCAGTTGAAGAAGTTATTGAAATGCAAGGGCTAAGTCTTGATCCAACCTCACATCGGGTCATGACGGGCGAAACACCGCTGGATATGGGGCCTACCGAATTTAAATTACTGCACTTTTTTATGACGCATCCTGAACGCGTCTACAGTCGCGAGCAGTTGCTAAATCATGTCTGGGGAACGAATGTGTATGTGGAAGACCGTACAGTCGATGTCCACATTCGTCGCTTGCGTAAAGCGCTGGAACCAAGCGGGCATGACCGCATGGTGCAGACAGTGCGAGGAACAGGGTATCGTTTTTCGACCCGCTTTTGACGCCTCACCCGCCGTAATGGCGGGTGAGGCTTTCTATAGAGTAAATGGAGTATGACGCGTGCTTGAACGGCTGTCATGGAAAAGGCTGGTTCTGGAACTGATACTTTGCTGTATCCCTGCCTTTATCCTGAGTATTTTTTTTGGTCATCTGCCCTGGTTTTTGCTGGCATCAGTCACAGGATTGCTTATCTGGCATTTCTGGAACTTACTACGCCTCTCCTGGTGGCTTTGGGTAGACAGAAGTATGACGCCACCACCAGGGCGCGGGAGCTGGGAGCCATTGCTGTATGGCATCCATCAAATGCAATTACGCAATAAAAAACGCCGCCGTGAATTGGGTAATTTAATCAAACGTTTTCGAAGTGGCGCAGAGTCTCTGCCAGATGCCGTTATTCTGACGACCGAAGAAGGGGGGATTTTCTGGTGTAACGGCCTTGCTCAGCAGTTGTTGGGGCTACGCTGGCCTGATGACAGTGGCCAGAACATCCTCAACTTATTGCGCTACCCGGAGTTTGCCCATTATCTAAAAAGCCGCGATTTTTCACGACCAATTAATTTGGTATTGAACAATGGTCGTCATCTTGAGATTCGCGTGATGCCTTATACTGATCGGCAACTGCTGATGGTGGCGCGAGATGTTACTCAAATGCACCAGCTTGAAGGAGCCAGACGGAACTTTTTTGCTAACGTAAGCCATGAGCTGCGCACGCCGCTTACGGTCTTACAAGGCTATCTGGAAATGATGCATGAACAGCCGCTGGAAGGTGCGACGCGAGAAAAAGCGCTTCATACTATGCGTGAACAAACACACCGTATGGAAGGCTTGGTGAAACAGCTGCTTACGCTGTCAAAAATTGAAGCTGCCCCGGTGCTGGCACTGAATGAACAAGTCGATGTGCCGATGATGCTACGAGTAGTGGAGCGGGAAGCTCAAACACTGAGCCAGAATAAACACAAAATTACATTTGATATCGACAATCAAATTAAAGTGTTGGGCAATGAAGATCAGCTGCGCAGTGCCATTTCGAATCTGGTCTATAACGCAGTTAATCACACGCCAGAAGGTACGAAGATTGCTGTACGCTGGCAGCGCGTGGCACATGGTGTGGAGTTTAGTGTGGAAGATAATGGTCCTGGAATTACCGCCGAACACCTTCCGCGTCTCACTGAGCGCTTCTATCGTGTGGATAAAGCGCGTTCGCGACAGACAGGGGGCAGTGGCCTCGGTCTGGCGATTGTAAAGCACGCGCTCAATCACCACGAAAGCCGATTACATATTGAAAGCACACCTGGCGTTGGCACTCGGTTTAGCTTTGTATTACCGGAACGTTTAATTGCCAAAAATAGCGCTTAACAGACCGTTGTCAGATTATCTTTCCATAAGCCAGCTAATGCTGGCTTATTTTCTTTGCGTCTTTTCCCCTTGCGGTGAATTTTCCGACGTCTGATGATTTCTTGTTCGCATGATTAGCCATGACTATTTCACTTAAATAGCGTTTTATGCTGAAGTGATATTTTATATTGCTATATCGTTCTGGTTTTTAGATCCCTTCTTGCTTTAAAACGTTATAAGCGTTTAAATTGCGCCTCATGTGCTGTCATAGCGACTGCATTCTGGCGGTAAACCGAAAAACAATTCTTCATCTCGCCAGTCCGGGAGCATATCCCGCTATAATTGATTAAAAATGCTGCACTATCATCCCGTTGGTAAAGCATGAATTTACGTATCAACACCACATCCACAGGCAGTAAGATTTTATGACCCATAAGTTAAGATCACGCGATATCATCGCATTGGGATTTATGACATTTGCGTTGTTTGTTGGCGCAGGTAACATCATTTTCCCTCCAATGGTTGGCCTGCAGGCTGGCGAACATGTCTGGACTGCCGCTTTCGGTTTCCTTATTACTGCTGTCGGTCTTCCGGTATTGACAGTTGTCGCACTGGCAAAAGTTGGTGGCGGTATCGATAGTCTGAGTTCGCCCATCGGTAAAGTAGCTGGCGTTTTGCTGGCAACAGTATGTTATCTGGCTGTTGGTCCGCTGTTTGCTACCCCGCGTACCGCAACGGTCTCCTTTGAAGTGGGTATTGCTCCGCTGACGGGTAACTCACCGCTGCCATTATTTATCTACAGCCTGATTTACTTTGCTATCGTGATTCTGGTTTCGCTTTATCCGGGCAAACTGCTGGATACCGTCGGTAACTTCCTGGCACCGCTGAAAATTATCGCGCTGGTCATCCTGTCTGTTGCCGCAATTGTCTGGCCGGCGGGCTCTATCAGCACGGCGACTGAGGCTTATCAAAACGCCGCGTTTTCTAACGGCTTCGTTAATGGCTATCTGACCATGGATACGCTTGGCGCGATGGTGTTTGGTATCGTTATTGTTAATGCGGCGCGTTCTCGCGGCGTATCCGAAGCACGTTTGTTGACTCGTTACACCGTTTGGGCTGGTCTGATGGCGGGTGTTGGTCTGACATTGCTGTATCTGGCGTTGTTCCGTTTGGGTTCCGACAGTGCATCGCTGCTTGAACAGTCAGCTAATGGTGCGGCTATTCTGCATGCCTACGTTCAGCATACCTTTGGCGGCGGCGGTAGCTTCCTGCTGGCGGCGTTAATCTTTATCGCCTGCCTGGTGACGGCGGTTGGCCTGACGTGTGCTTGTGCAGAGTTTTTCGCTCAATATTTACCGCTCTCTTACCGGACACTGGTGTTTATCCTTGGCGGTTTCTCGATGGTGGTATCTAACCTCGGTTTGAGCCAGCTGATTCAGATCTCTGTTCCAGTGCTGACAGCAATTTATCCGCCATGTATCGCACTGGTTGTATTAAGCTTCACCCGCTCCTGGTGGCATAATTCCACCCGCGTAATTGCACCGCCTATGTTTATCAGCCTGGTTTTTGGTATCCTTGACGGCATTAAAGCCTCGGCAATCGGTGATGTATTACCTGCCTGGGTGCAGCGTCTGCCGCTGGCAGAACAAGGGTTGGCGTGGTTAATTCCAACAGTGGTGATGGTTGTTCTGGCCATTATCTGGGATCGTGCAGCAGGGCGTCAGGTGACCTCCAGCGCTCACTAAATCACTGACAATGTGTTTTTGACCACGGGGCTGCGATGCCCCGTGGTTTTTTATTGTGTTGATGGGTTAGGAATCGATGGAAAGTAACAACAAGCTAAAGCGTGGGCTCAGTACCCGGCATATTCGCTTTATGGCACTGGGTTCAGCAATCGGCACCGGTTTGTTTTACGGTTCAGCCGATGCCATCAAAATGGCCGGTCCCAGCGTACTACTGGCTTATATTATCGGCGGGGTAGCTGCATATATTATTATGCGTGCACTGGGAGAAATGTCTGTTCACAACCCGGCTGCAAGCTCCTTCTCTCGTTATGCACAGGAAAACCTCGGCCCGCTGGCGGGTTATATCACTGGCTGGACCTACTGCTTTGAAATCCTTATTGTCGCCATCGCCGATGTGACCGCGTTCGGTATCTATATGGGCGTCTGGTTCCCGACGGTGCCGCACTGGATTTGGGTACTGAGCGTGGTGCTGATCATTTGCGCCGTAAACCTGATGAGCGTGAAGGTATTTGGTGAGCTTGAGTTCTGGTTCTCGTTCTTTAAAGTCGCCACCATCATCATCATGATTGTCGCCGGTTTCGGCATCATCATCTGGGGGATTGGCAACGGCGGGCAACCGACCGGTATCAATAATCTTTGGAGCAACGGCGGCTTCTTCAGTAACGGCTGGCTTGGCATGGTGATGTCGCTGCAAATGGTAATGTTTGCTTACGGCGGGATCGAAATTATCGGTATTACCGCCGGGGAAGCGAAAGATCCTGAGAAATCGATTCCGCGTGCGATTAACTCCGTGCCGATGCGTATTCTGGTGTTCTACGTCGGTACGCTGTTCGTCATTATGTCTATCTATCCGTGGAATCAGGTTGGTACTGCCGGTAGCCCGTTCGTGCTGACGTTCCAGCATATGGGCATTACCTTTGCCGCCAGCATTCTTAACTTTGTTGTGCTGACTGCTTCGCTGTCGGCAATTAACAGTGACGTATTTGGCGTAGGCCGTATGCTCCACGGTATGGCAGAGCAGGGTAGCGCGCCGAAAATTTTCAGCAAAACCTCGCGTCGCGGTATTCCGTGGGTCACGGTGCTGGTGATGACTACCGCGCTATTGTTTGCGGTATATCTGAACTACATCATGCCGGAAAATGTCTTCCTGGTGATCGCTTCGCTGGCAACCTTCGCCACGGTGTGGGTATGGATTATGATCCTGCTGTCGCAAATTGCTTTCCGTCGCCGTTTGCCACCAGAAGAAGTGAAGGCACTGAAATTTAAAGTACCAGGTGGGGTAGCAACGACCATCGGCGGTTTGATTTTCCTGCTCTTTATTATCGGATTGATTGGTTATCATCCGGACACACGTATCTCGCTGTACGTTGGTTTCGCGTGGATTGTTCTGCTGTTGATTGGCTGGATGATTAAACGCCGCCACGATCGTCAGCTGGCTGAAAACCAGTAATCCTTGCGTTCTGTAAGCCGGATCAAGGCAAGCCCTGATCCGGCTATTCCGAAAGTTATCCGCCCCCGTCCTCCTCCCCCAAATATCCTTCAGATGATGAGTGATCCTGCATTAGGCTATGGCAAGGTGATCAGATTTTCATCACAGGGGAATTATGATGTTAAATGCATGGCACCTGCCGGTGCCCCCATTTGTTAAACAAAGCAAAGATCAACTACTCATTACACTGTGGCTGACAGGCGAAGAGCCACCGCAGCGGATTATGCTACGTACAGAAAACGATAACGAAGAAACGTCAGTACCGATGCATAAGCAGCGCAGTCAGCCCCAGCCTGGTGTCACGGCATGGCGGGCGGCCATCGATATTTCCATTGGGCAACCCCGGCGGCGCTATAGCTTCAAATTATTGTGGCACGATCACCAGCGTTGGTTTACACCGCAGGGCTTCAGCCGAATGCCGCCAGCACGACTGGAGCAGTTTGCCGTCGATGTCCCGGATATCGGCCCACAATGGGTAGCGGATCAGATTTTTTATCAGATCTTCCCTGATCGTTTCGCCCGTAGTCTTCCTCGCGAAGCTGAACAGGATCATATCTATTACCATCACGCAGCCGGACAAGAGATCATCTTGCGTGACTGGGATGAGCCGGTCACGGCGCAGGCGGGCGGATCAACGTTCTATGGCGGTGATCTGGATGGTATCAGCGAAAAACTGCCGTATCTGAAAAAGCTCGGCGTGACGGCGCTGTACCTTAATCCGGTGTTTAAAGCCCCCAGCGTACATAAATACGATACCGAGGATTATCGCCATGTCGATCCGCAGTTTGGTGGCGACGGAGCGTTGCTGCGTTTGCGACACAATACGCAGCAGCTGGGAATGCGGCTGGTGCTGGATGGCGTATTTAACCACAGTGGCGATTCCCATGCCTGGTTTGACAGGCACAATCGTGGCACGGGGGGAGCTTGTCACAACCCCGAATCGCCCTGGCGTGACTGGTACTCATTTAGCGATGATGGCACGGCGCTCGACTGGCTGGGCTATGCCAGCCTGCCGAAGCTGGATTATCAATCGGAAAGTCTGGTGAATGAAATTTATCGCGGGGAAGACAGCATTGTCCGCCATTGGCTGAAAGCACCATGGAATATGGACGGCTGGCGGCTGGATGTGGTGCATATGCTGGGAGAAGCGGGTGGGGCGCGCAATAATTTACAGCACGTCGCTGGGATCACCGAAGCGGCGAAAGAAACCCAACCGGAAGCGTATATAGTCGGCGAACATTTTGGCGATGCACGGCAATGGCTACAGGCCGATGTGGAAGATGCCGCCATGAACTATCGCGGCTTCACATTCCCGTTGTGGGGATTTCTTGCCAACACTGATATCTCTTACGATCCACAGCATATTGATGCGCAAACCTGTATGGCGTGGATGGACAATTATCGCGCCGGGCTTTCCCATCAGCAGCAACTGCGCATGTTTAATCAGCTCGATAGCCACGATACCGCGCGATTTAAGACGCTGCTCGGTCGGAATGTCGCACGTTTGCCGCTAGCGGTCGTCTGGCTGCTTACCTGGCCTGGCGTCCCCTGTATCTACTATGGCGATGAAGTGGGTGTGGATGGCAAAAACGATCCTTTCTGTCGTAAACCTTTTCCGTGGCAGGCGCAAAAACAGGATGCGGAGTTATTTGCCCTGTATCAGCGTATGATTGCATTGCGTAAAAAAAGCCCGGCGCTGCGTCGCGGTGGCTGTCAGGTACTGTATGCGGAAGATAACGTGGTGGTATTTGTCCGCGTGCTGAATCAGCAACGTGTGCTAGTGGCAATTAACCGGGGAGAGGCGTGTGAAGTGGTGCTGCCTGCGTCGCCGTTGCTGAATGTCACGGCGTGGCAACGAAGGGAAGGGCATGGGCAGGTGATGGACGGAATTTTGACGCTGCCCGCGATATCGGCCAGCGTATGGCTGAATTAATACCTTACAACGCCTTGCGTGACGCCTGCGCCATCATCCGCGGATAAAACTGCCAGAAGCGGGTTTCCAGAGCGTCGTAATGGGCGTCTAAATCGTACCAGGAGTCACGCAGGGCATCCAGACGTGGGCGACGGCTTGCCATGCCGTTTAACACGTTCTGGATGAAATCCATATCGCGATAGCGAACCAGCCATTGCTCAGACCATAAGTAATTGTTCAGATTGATAAAGCGTGGCGGTGAGTCTGGAAGAATAGTCATCACTTGCTCCCGGGCATAACAGGTAAATTCCTGTAGCGGAAAGTCCGGTGATAGCTGCGACCAGTGGCGTGAAAGAAAGTGATCCCACATGACATCCAGCGTAATAGGCGCAACGCGGCGGGTTTCACGACGAAACCACTCCCTTGCTTCGCGGACTTCCGGCAGATTATCGGTCAGTACGTCGATACGGCGATGCATATGAATGCCAGCCACGACGTCGGGCGGAAAATTTTCTTCAGGATTTCCGCGTACGAAATCAGCCAGTAAATTGCCGGAAAGCGAGCTTTCCGCGAGATGGGCTAAATGCAGGTGAGCTAAAAAATTCATCGATTATATTCTATCCAAAGGGGGGTAAAGGTTGCAGGGAGAGCGCCCCGGCACTAGACTACCCGCCTCTTATTTTAGTCTGAGTCAGTGTCATGCGCGTTACCGATTTCTCCTTTGAATTGCCCGAATCCCTGATTGCCCACTATCCAATGCCTGAACGCAGTAGCTGTCGTTTACTGTCGCTGGACGGGCCGACGGGCGCGCTGACGCACGGTACTTTCACCGATTTACTCGATAAGCTCAACCCCGGCGATCTTCTGGTTTTTAATAATACCCGCGTGATCCCGGCGCGTCTGTTTGGGCGTAAAGCCAGCGGCGGCAAGATTGAAGTGCTGGTTGAGCGTATGCTCGACGACAAACGCATTCTTGCGCATATTCGCGCCTCGAAAGCGCCAAAACCGGGCGCAGAGCTGCTGCTGGGCGATGACGAAAGTATCAACGCAACAATGACCGCTCGCCACGGCGCACTGTTTGAAGTCGAATTTAATGATGATCGTTCTGTACTGGATATCCTCAACAGCATCGGCCACATGCCACTGCCGCCGTACATCGACCGTCCGGACGAAGATGCAGACCGCGAACTTTATCAAACAGTTTATAGTGAAAAACCGGGCGCGGTAGCGGCCCCGACTGCCGGGCTGCATTTTGACGAACCTTTGCTGGAAAAATTGCGCGCCAAAGGCGTGGAGATGGCGTTCGTAACTCTGCACGTTGGTGCGGGTACTTTCCAGCCGGTGCGCGTCGACACCATTGAAGATCACATCATGCACTCAGAATACGCTGAAGTGCCGCAGGATGTGGTAGACGCGGTACTGGCAACAAAAGCACGCGGTAATCGGGTGATTGCGGTTGGCACCACCTCGGTACGTTCGCTGGAAAGCGCGGCCCAGGCGGCGAAAAACGATCTCATCGAACCGTTCTTTGACGATACCCAAATCTTTATCTATCCGGGCTTCCAGTACAAAGTGGTCGATGCGCTGGTGACGAACTTCCACCTTCCTGAATCGACGCTGATTATGCTGGTTTCGGCATTTGCCGGCTATCAACACACTATGAACGCCTATAAAGCGGCGGTAGAAGAGAAATATCGCTTTTTTAGTTACGGTGATGCGATGTTTATCACGTACAATCCGCAGGCAATTAATGAGCGCGTCGGGGAGTAATTCCGCGGCGCTGGTTTAAACGTTGGACTGTTTTTCTGACGTAGTGGAGAAAAAATGAAATTTGAACTGGACACCACCGACGGTCGCGCACGCCGTGGCCGCCTGGTCTTTGATCGTGGCGTAGTGGAAACGCCTTGCTTTATGCCTGTTGGCACCTACGGCACCGTAAAAGGGATGACGCCGGAAGAAGTTGAAGCCACTGGCGCACAAATTATTCTCGGTAACACCTTCCACCTGTGGCTGCGCCCGGGCCAGGAAATCATGAAACTGCATGGCGATCTGCACGATTTTATGCAGTGGAAAGGCCCGATTCTTACCGACTCCGGCGGCTTCCAGGTCTTCAGCCTTGGCGATATTCGTAAAATCACCGAACAGGGCGTTCACTTCCGTAACCCGATCAACGGCGATCCGATTTTCCTCGACCCGGAAAAGTCGATGGAGATTCAGTACGATCTTGGTTCGGATATCGTCATGATCTTTGATGAGTGTACGCCGTATCCTGCTGACTGGGATTACGCAAAACGCTCGATGGAGATGTCTCTGCGTTGGGCGAAGCGTAGCCGTGAGCGTTTTGACAGTCTCGGAAACAAAAATGCGCTGTTTGGTATCATTCAGGGCAGCGTTTACGAAGATTTACGTGATATTTCTGTTAAAGGTCTGGTAGATATCGGTTTTGATGGCTACGCTGTCGGCGGTCTGGCTGTGGGTGAGCCGAAAGCAGATATGCACCGTATTCTGGAGCATGTGTGTCCGCAAATTCCGGCAGACAAACCGCGTTACCTGATGGGCGTTGGTAAACCGGAAGATCTGGTTGAAGGCGTGCGTCGCGGTATCGATATGTTTGACTGCGTAATGCCAACCCGCAACGCCCGAAATGGTCATTTGTTCGTGACCGATGGCGTGGTGAAAATCCGCAATGCGAAGTATAAGAGCGATACTGGCCCACTCGATCCTGAGTGTGATTGCTACACCTGTCGCAATTATTCACGCGCTTACTTGCATCATCTCGACCGTTGCAACGAAATATTAGGCGCGCGACTCAATACTATTCATAACCTTCGTTACTACCAGCGTTTGATGGCGGGTTTACGCAAGGCTATTGAAGAGGGTAAATTAGAGAGCTTCGTAACTGATTTTTACCAGCGTCAGGGGCGAGAAGTACCACCTTTGAACGTTGATTAATATTAATAATGAGGGAAATTTAATGAGCTTTTTTATTTCTGATGCGGTAGCGGCAACGGGTGCACCGGCACAAGGTAGCCCGATGTCTTTGATTTTGATGCTGGTGGTATTCGGTCTGATTTTCTATTTCATGATCCTGCGTCCACAGCAGAAGCGCACCAAAGAACACAAAAAGCTGATGGACTCCATTGCCAAAGGTGATGAAGTTCTGACGAACGGTGGCCTGGTCGGTCGCGTAACCAAAGTAGCGGAAAACGGCTACATTGCTATCGCGCTGAATGACACCACTGAAGTAGTTATTAAACGTGACTTCGTAGCTGCCGTTCTGCCGAAAGGCACCATGAAGGCGCTGTAATTAAAATTTTTCCCTAAGGGAATTGCCGTGTTAAACCGTTATCCTTTGTGGAAGTACGTCATGCTGATCGTGGTGATTGTCATCGGTCTGCTGTATGCGCTTCCCAACCTGTTTGGTGAGGATCCGGCTGTTCAGATCACTGGCGCGCGCGGAGTCGCCGCCAGTGAGCAAACGCTGATCCAGGTCCAGAAAACGTTACAAGAAGAAAAAATAACTGCTAAGTCTGTGGCACTGGAAGAGGGCGCTATTCTTGCGCGCTTCGACTCCACTGACACCCAACTGCGCGCTCGTGAAGCGTTGCTGGATATTCTGGGTGATAAGTACGTCGTGGCGCTTAACCTTGCTCCGGCAACGCCACGCTGGCTGGCAGCTATTCACGCTGAGCCAATGAAGCTTGGTCTCGATTTGCGTGGCGGCGTTCACTTTCTGATGGAAGTGGATATGGACACCGCGCTTGGCAAACTCCAGGAACAAAATATCGATAGCCTGCGCAGCGACCTGCGCGAAAAGGGCATCCCATACACCACCGTTCGTAAAGATAAAAATTACGCACTGACTATCACTTTCCGTGATAGCAAAGCACGTGATGAAGCTATCTCTTACTTGTCTCCACGCCATCAGGATTTAGTCATCTCCAGTCAGGGCGATAATGCTCTGCGTGCCGTAATGACCGATGCGCGTCTGAGTGAAGCCCGCGAGTATGCGGTGCAGCAGAACATCAATATCCTGCGTAACCGTGTTAACCAACTTGGTGTGGCTGAACCGGTGGTACAACGTCAGGGGGCTGACCGCATCGTTGTAGAACTGCCTGGTATCCAGGACACCGCGCGTGCGAAAGAGATTCTGGGGGCGACGGCAACGCTGGAATTCCGTCTGGTAAACACCAACGTTGATCAGGCCGCTGCTGCGTCTGGCCGCGTACCGGGTGACTCAGAAGTGAAACAGACTCGCGAAGGTCAGCCGGTAGTGCTGTACAAACGCGTGATTCTGACCGGTGACCATATTACCGACTCCACTTCAAGCCAGGACGAATACAACCAGCCGCAGGTTAACATCTCGCTCGATAGCGCAGGTGGTAACATCATGTCTAACTTCACTAAGGACAACATCGGCAAACCGATGGCGACCCTGTTTGTGGAGTACAAAGACAGCGGTAAGAAAGATGCAAACGGTCGTGCGGTTCTGGTGAAACAGGAAGAGGTGATAAACATCGCTAACATCCAGTCTCGTCTGGGTAACAGCTTCCGTATCACTGGTATTAATAACCCGAACGAAGCGCGTCAGCTGTCGCTCCTGCTTCGTGCCGGTGCGTTGATTGCGCCGATTCAGATTGTTGAAGAACGTACCATTGGCCCGACTCTGGGTATGCAGAACATCGAACAGGGGCTGGAAGCGTGTCTGGCTGGCCTGCTAGTTTCTATTCTGTTTATGATCCTCTTCTACAAGAAGTTCGGTCTGATTGCGACCAGTGCTCTGGTTGCTAACTTGATCTTGATTGTCGGCATTATGTCACTGTTGCCTGGTGCAACGCTGAGTATGCCGGGTATCGCAGGTATCGTCTTAACCCTTGCGGTGGCAGTCGATGCGAACGTACTGATCAACGAACGTATCAAAGAAGAGTTGAGCAACGGACGTTCTGTTCAACAGGCAATTGATGAAGGTTATCGCGGTGCATTCAGTTCCATCTTCGATGCGAACATCACCACGCTGATTAAAGTCATCATCCTGTACGCAGTGGGTACCGGGGCAATTAAAGGGTTCGCGATTACTACCGGTATCGGTGTGGCGACGTCGATGTTTACTGCGATTGTCGGTACTCGCGCCATCGTAAACCTGCTATATGGCGGCAAACGCGTCAAGAAGCTGTCAATCTGAGGAGTGCGATGTGGCACAGGAATATACTGTTGAACAACTAAATCATGGCCGTAAAGTCTATGACTTTATGCGCTGGGATTACTGGGCTTTCGGCATCTCCGGCCTTTTGCTGGTGGCGTCCATAATCATCATGGGCGTACGCGGTTTTAACTGGGGGCTGGATTTTACCGGTGGTACGGTTATCGAAATTACGCTCGAAAAACCGGTTGAAATTGACGTCATGCGTGACGCATTGCAGAAAGCGGGTTTTGAAGAGCCGCAACTGCAAAACTTTGGCAGCAGCCATGACATCATGGTCCGTATGCCGCCTGCTGAAGGTGAAACCGGCGGTCAGGTGCTGGGTAGTAAGGTCGTTACTGTTATTAACGAAGCAACTGACCAGCACGCAGCAGTGAAGCGTATTGAGTTCGTCGGTCCGAGCGTGGGTGCCGACCTGGCACAAACAGGTGCGATGGCGCTGATGGCCGCGTTGTTATCTATCCTCGTATACGTTGGTTTCCGTTTTGAATGGCGACTGGCGGCAGGGGTGGTTATCGCACTGGCGCACGACGTGATCATTACGCTGGGTATCTTGTCGTTATTCCATATCGAGGTTGACCTGACCATTGTGGCATCACTGATGTCGGTTATCGGTTACTCGCTTAACGACAGTATCGTGGTATGTGACCGTATTCGTGAAAACTTCCGCAAGATCCGTCGCGGTACATCTTACGAAATCTTTAACGTGTCACTGACTCAGACGTTACACCGTACGTTGATCACATCTGGTACAACCTTAATGGTTATCCTGATGCTGTATCTCTTCGGTGGTCCGGTGCTGGAAGGCTTCTCGCTGACCATGCTGATTGGTGTTTCCATCGGTACTGCATCTTCTATCTATGTAGCATCAGCGCTGGCCCTGAAACTGGGTATGAAGCGCGAACATATGTTGCAGCAGAAAGTGGAAAAAGAAGGGGCGGATCAGCCGTCAATTCTGCCTTAATCAAGTTTCAGCTGATGTTGAAAATCCCGGTCAGAAGATCGGGATTTTTTTTGATGTATGGTGATTGCGAAAACCCCCGCATCTTGGGAAACTGCGCGTAACCCTACATTTTATCCAGGTAACTTTTCATGGCTATCATCCCGAAAAACTATGCGCGTTTAGAAAGCGGCTATCGCGAAAAAGCGCTGAAACTCTATCCGTGGGTCTGCGGTCGCTGTTCCCGCGAGTTTGTCTACTCCAACCTGCGTGAACTTACTGTTCACCATATCGATCACGATCATACCAATAACCCGGAAGATGGCAGCAACTGGGAGTTATTGTGCCTTTATTGTCACGATCACGAGCATTCAAAATATACCGAAGCAGATCAGTATGGTACGACGGTTATCGCAGGGGAAGATGCGCAGAAAGATGTCGGTGAAGCGACCTATAATCCGTTCGCTGACCTGAAAGCGATGATGAACAAGAAGAAGTGATAAAAAATGCCGGATATGAAATCCGGCATTCTCACAATCAGAAGTTGTAACCTACCACCAGGTAACCACCCCAACCGGTAGAGCGAACATTAAAGTCGCCTTTACCAAAGTTGAGTTCTGCATCGTCATTCCACTGACCACCGTTATGCCAGTAACGGGCAACGACAGAGTAGTGCCAGTGATCGTAGTTCAGCGCCAGAATATGGCTGGACGCAATAGAGTTATTGGTACGTGTTTTAATACCGTTGTTCGCATCACCGCTGTCATCGCCCAGGTCGGAACCCCAGTCGAAGTTGGTGAAGCCGATGTAGCTCAACTGGCCACCCCACAGATCGGTAATCGGCACAAAGTACTTCACTTTGAAACGGTAACCGTCCCACTCGTTTTCGTTCGCTGCGCCGTAGTTCTGCCACTGGTATTTCGCATAGACGTTCATGGACAGGCTCATCGGCAGACCTGTATCGATGTCAGTGCCCAGACCCATATACCAGGTGCTCTGGCGACCATCTTTGTTACGACCCATGTCGTAAATGTAGTTGTTTGCGAAGTACCACTCTTTGAACGGGCCAAAGCTCAGGTCGGTATTAGTCAGTTTGTCGATAGAGAAGCGCGGTTCGATTTCCATAAACAGCGGAGAACCGTGGTTCCAGATACCTTTTGCATCGGTGTTCCCACCAAAGAAGACGGGTGCATCGACATAGCCATAGAAATCAAACCAATCTTTCTTGGCAAATGCTTCATATTCCAGATAGGTATCGTTACGGATCTGCGGTCCAAAGCGAGTATGGTAGCTGCCTACCACGTTAACGCTCTGATGCCACCAGTCGGACAGATACTGGGGCTGGTCGTTTTCCGCTGCGTTTACAGTAAAAGATGTCGAGAGCGCCAGTACTGCACCGGCTGCAAGTAACGTTTTTTTCATGAGTATGCCACTGATTGAAAATCCCTTGCGGGAGTGAAAAAGGCGCAAAACGCGTTTGTTAAAATTTCATATTTCTGCGGTGCCTATTATAGAAATCATTGCTCACAAAAATATGTCATGTTTCACAGTTCTATCATGTGCGTAATCGATTGCGTTCACGTTTGCGCACATTCGGGCGGGGATTGTACTTATTTCCGTGAATGTTTCCACTCTTAACTAAACATTTTGGTGATGTAAGAGGAGTAACAAAAATGGCAGGTTTGGTGTTGTGGGGAGAACAAACTCCCCATCGGAATGCTATGGCGAGACAGGCTGGATATCGTGAATACGAACAAAACCTAACTGATCAGGGGAAATACCGTTCAGTTGCAGAGGGATGTCAACGTCACTGGGAGCAAGAATACTAGCCGGAGCGTTGATCAACTGGTTTTGCACGTTCACTTCCTGAAAATTTTCAGTTGTTCCCTGAATTTGCCCATATTCAAATGTGCCACTGAACGCAGGTAATGGATCACTGGATTCGCCTTGAATACGCAATGTTAATGCTGTGCCGTTAGTAGCAGGTGAAATATTCATCAGTGACATACGAAGAGTGCCAATCTGGCTTTCCAGTCGGGCAGGGGTATTTGACCCCGGCAGCAGATAAACGCCACTCTGTGATTTCGCATTCAGCTTATTTTGCTGGGTGATTTTGATGGTTTCTTCATTCAGTTGCGTCATCTCTTTATTGAGTGTGCTGACGCTGTGCTTCATCTGGCGTACTTCGCTTTGCTGCACACAGGCGCTAAGGCTAAACAAGCTTCCCAGCAGGAGCAGTCGTAAACAAACTTTGGTGTTCATGGGGTGTCCCTTTCTCATCGCAATTAGCGTAATGGTAGAGCGTAAAAGCAGCAAAAACATCGATCCTTTGTCTCAAAAGCGTTGCGCCTTTGTTGTATCGCCAGTTCAGGGTAAAATAGATTTCTGTTAACCACCTGGTCAGGACGCCGTATGCATTGCCCATTCTGTTTCGCCGTGGACACTAAGGTGATTGACTCTCGTCTCGTGGGCGAGGGCTCATCCGTACGCCGCCGTCGGCAGTGTCTGGTGTGTAATGAACGTTTCACCACCTTTGAAGTGGCGGAACTGGTTATGCCACGTGTTGTAAAAAGCAACGACGTGCGTGAACCGTTTAATGAAGAGAAATTACGTAGCGGAATGCTGCGAGCGCTGGAAAAACGTCCGGTAAGTTCCGATGACGTCGAAATGGCGATCAGCCATATTAAATCGCAGCTGCGTGCCACCGGAGAACGCGAAGTACCCAGCAAAATGATCGGCAATCTGGTAATGGAGCAATTGAAAAAGCTCGATAAAGTCGCCTATATCCGTTTTGCTTCCGTTTATCGCAGTTTTGAAGATATCAAAGAATTTGGCGAAGAGATCGCGCGCCTGGAGGATTAAACCGTGCAGGACGAGTATTACATGGCGCGGGCGCTTAAGCTGGCGCAGCGGGGGCGTTTTACCACTCATCCGAACCCGAATGTTGGGTGTGTCATTGTGAAAGATGGCGAAATCGTCGGTGAAGGTTACCATCACCGTGCTGGTGAACCACACGCCGAAGTACATGCGCTGCGTATGGCTGGAGAGAAAGCCAAAGGAGCGACTGCGTATGTGACACTCGAACCTTGCAGCCATCACGGCCGTACGCCGCCTTGCTGTGATGCATTAATTGCCACAGGTGTGGCTCGCGTGGTTGCCTCGATGCAAGATCCTAACCCGCAGGTAGCCGGGCGAGGGCTATATCGCCTGCAACAAGCGGGTATTGACGTCAGCCACGGCCTGATGATGAGTGAAGCCGAGCAATTGAATAAAGGCTTTCTCAAACGCATGCGTACCGGCTTTCCTTATATCCAGTTGAAACTTGGCGCATCGCTTGATGGTCGCACAGCGATGGCGAGCGGTGAGAGCCAGTGGATCACTTCACCTCAGGCGCGGCGTGATGTACAACGTCTGCGCGCGCAAAGTCATGCCATTTTAACCAGTAGCGCTACGGTACTGGCGGACGATCCGGCCTTAACGGTGCGTTGGTCTGAACTGGATGAACAAACTCAGGCCCTTTATCCGCAACAAAATCTACGCCAGCCGGTACGTATTGTCATTGATAGCCAAAATCGCGTGACGCCTGAACATCGCATCGTGCAGCAGCCTGGCGAAACCTGGTTTGCGCGTACACAGGAAGATTCTCGAGAATGGCCGGAGACAGTGCGTAGTTTGCTCATCCCGGAACATAACGGACATCTGGATTTGGTGCTGCTCATGATGCAGCTGGGTAAACAGCAGATTAACAGCATATGGGTTGAAGCGGGGCCAACACTGGCAGGGGCACTACTACAGGCAGGTTTAGTCGATGAGCTGATTGTCTATATCGCGCCTAAACTATTAGGCAGCGACGCTCGTGGATTATGTACGCTGCCAGGGCTTGAGAAATTAGCTGATGCGCCCCATTTTAAATTCAATGAGATACGTCATGTAGGCCCGGATGTTTGCCTGCATTTAGTGGGTGCATGATCTCCCGGCTCGAAAGGGAAGCAGCGCACAAAATATTATGCTAAAATCCGCCCCCCTGCGGGGCTATATCGAACCCGAAGGAAAAAAATGAACATTATTGAAGCTAACGTTGCTACCCCGGACGCTCGCGTCGCCATCACCATTGCGCGTTTCAACAACTTTATCAATGACAGCCTGCTGGAAGGTGCAATTGACGCACTGAAACGTATCGGGCAGGTAAAAGATGAAAACATTACCGTTGTTTGGGTGCCTGGTGCTTATGAGCTGCCGCTGGCGGCAGGTGCACTGGCAAAAACCGGTAAATATGACGCGGTGATCGCGCTCGGTACGGTTATTCGTGGTGGTACAGCCCACTTTGAATACGTGGCTGGTGGTGCAAGCAACGGCCTGGCACACGTTGCCCAGGACAGTGAAATTCCGGTTGCTTTTGGGGTGCTGACCACTGAAAGCATTGAACAAGCGATTGAACGTGCTGGCACCAAAGCTGGCAACAAAGGTGCAGAAGCTGCACTGACCGCGCTTGAAATGATTAATGTATTGAAAGCCATTAAGGCCTGAAATTAGTAAGGGGAAATCCGTGAAACCTGCTGCTCGTCGCCGCGCTCGTGAGTGTGCCGTCCAGGCACTCTACTCCTGGCAGTTGTCCAGGAACGACATCGCTGATGTTGAATACCAGTTCCTGGCAGAACAGGATGTAAAAGATGTTGACGTCCTGTACTTCCGTGAGCTGCTGGCTGGGGTGGCGACTAACACCGCATACCTCGACGGACTGATGAAGCCGTATCTGTCCCGCCTGCTTGAAGAACTGGGGCAGGTTGAGAAGGCGGTACTGCGCATCGCGCTGTTCGAGCTGTCAAAACGCAGCGATGTACCGTACAAAGTTGCGATTAACGAAGCGATCGAACTGGCAAAAACGTTCGGTGCGGAAGACAGCCATAAGTTCGTCAATGGCGTACTTGATAAAGCAGCACCTGTGATTCGCCCTAACAAAAAGTGATATCCAGGCCGGTAGAGTAGCGGAAAATTTATCCGTACTCCCCGGCCTTTTCTTTTTTACCTGCTGAGGCATAACGTATGGCATGTGGCGAGTTCTCCCTGATTGCCCGTTATTTTGACCGTGTAAGAAGCTCTCGTCTTGATGTCGAGTTGGGCATTGGCGACGATTGCGCTCTTCTCAATATCCCCGAGAAACAGACCCTGGCAATCAGCACTGATACGCTGGTCGCGGGTAACCACTTCCTTGCAGATATCGATCCGGCCGATCTGGCATATAAAGCATTAGCTGTAAACCTAAGTGATCTGGCGGCGATGGGCGCAGATCCAGCCTGGCTGACGCTGGCATTGACACTACCGGAAGTTGACGAAGCGTGGCTGGAGGCATTTAGTGATAGCCTGTTTGATCAGCTGAATTATTATGATATGCAGCTGATTGGTGGCGATACCACACGTGGTCCGCTGTCTATGACGCTGGGTATTCACGGTTATGTGCCGATGGGGCGTGCGTTGACTCGTTCTGGCGCAAAGCCAGGTGACTGGATCTATGTGACGGGAACACCGGGTGATAGCGCCGCCGGGCTGGCGATTTTACAAAATCGCTTAACTCTCTCTGACGCGCAAGATGCTAACTATCTGTTACAACGCCATTTACGTCCTACTCCACGCATTTTACACGGGCAGGCGTTACGCGATCTGGCAAGTGCGGCAATCGATCTTTCTGATGGTCTGATTTCTGACTTAGGCCATATTGTTAATGCCAGTGGCTGCGGAGCATGTATCGATGTTCAGGCTCTTCCATTGTCTGAAGCGATGATGCGTCATGTTGATCCTGAACAGGCGTTACGCTGGGCCATTTCGGGGGGTGAAGATTACGAATTATGTTTCACCGTACCAGAACTGAATCGTGGCGCACTGGATGTTGCACTGGCAAATTTGGGTGCACCATTTACCTGTATCGGGCAGATGAGCGCAGATGTGGAAGGCGTCAATTTTACCCGTGACGGCGAACCTGTCACGTTTGACTGGAAAGGATATGACCATTTTGCCACGCCATAAAGATGTCGCGAAAAGTCGCCTGAAGATGAGTAATCCGTGGCATCTGCTTGCTGTCGGATTCGGAAGTGGATTAAGCCCGATTGTTCCTGGTACGATGGGATCGCTGGCGGCGATCCCTTTCTGGTATCTGATGACCTTTTTGCCCTGGCAGCTCTATTCACTGGTAGTCATGCTGGGGATCTGTATTGGCGTCTATCTTTGTCATCAGACCGCAAAAGATATGGGTGTGCACGATCACGGCAGCATTGTCTGGGACGAATTTATCGGCATGTGGATCACGCTCATGGCATTGCCGACCAATGACTGGCAGTGGGTCGCCGCCGGGTTTGTGATTTTCCGTATTCTGGATATGTGGAAACCGTGGCCGATCCGCTGGTTTGATCGCAATGTGCATGGCGGCATGGGGATCATGATAGATGATATCGTCGCCGGGGTGATTTCCGCAGGCATCCTGTACTTTATTGGTCATCACTGGCCGCTGGGTATTCTGTCGTAGCTGTGCACCTACGCCTGATGTGACGCTTGTCACGTCTCATCAGGCCTGGATTCCTATTTAAATCCTACGACCGGATGCGGTTTATACGGCGTTTCCAGTTCAGCAATCTGTTCCGGCTTCAAGGTGATATCCACCGCGTTCAGCAATTCATCAAGTTGTTCTTCCCGCGATGTACCGATAATTGGTGCTGCAATGCCAGGTTTGCTCAACAACCATGCCAGCGCGACTTGTGCTCGCGTTGCCCCCAGTTCTTCACTGACGCCTGTTAACCGTTCTGCGATCTGCGCGTCATTTTCATCGCTTTCTTGGTAGAGATTTTTCCCCACTTCATCCGACACCAGCCGCGCGGTGGTTTCTCCCCAGGGACGCGTCAGACGTCCCCGCGCCAGCGGACTCCACGGAATCACCGCCACGCCTTCCTGATAACACAGCGGCAGCATCTCTCGTTCTTCTTCGCGATAAATCAGATTGTAGTGATCCTGCATACTGACAAACTGCGCCCAGCCGTGCTGTTTTTGCAGTTCCAGCGCCTGAGCAAACTGCGAGGCGTGCATGGATGACGCGCCGATATAACGCGCTTTCCCTGCTTTTACCACGTCGTTCAGGGCTTCCAGCGTCTCTTCGATCGGCGTGTTGTAATCCCAGCGATGAATTTGCAGGATATCGACATAATCCATGCCGAGACGTCGTAGGCTGTCGTCAATTGAGCGCAAAATTTGCGCACGGGATAATCCTTCCGGCAAATCACCAACGCGATGGAACACTTTAGTTGCAACGACCACGTCTTCACGACGGGCAAAGTCCCGCAGTGCACGACCGACGATCTCTTCGCTGCTGCCGTCAGAATAACTATTGGCGGTATCAAAGAAATTTATGCCGCCTTCCAGCGCGCGTTTAATGATGGGACGGCTGCTCTCTTCTGGCAGTGTCCATGCGTGATTACCGCGATCCGGCTCGCCAAAGGTCATACAGCCGAGGCAAAGTCGGGAAATGCGAAGGTCGGTTTTTCCTAAGGGGTTGTATTGCATGCTGCCACTCCTGCCATACTCGTCATACTTCAAGTTGCATGTGCTGCGGCTGCATTCGTTCACCCCAGTCACTTACTTATGTAAGCTCCTGGGGCTTCACTCGTTTGCCGCCTTCCTGCAACTCGAATTATTTAGAGTCTATGAATAATTTCTTAAGCATAGCAGGAGTGGGGTAGGGATTATGCCAGCCAGGCTTTGATTTTGGCTTCCATACCGGCGGCATCGAGGCCGAGTTCGGCGCGCATTTCTTCCTGTGTTCCTTGTGGAATAAAGAAGTCCGGCAGGCCAATGTTCAGCACGGGTACTGGTTTACGATGGGCCATCAGCACTTCGTTCACGCCGCTGCCTGCACCGCCCATAATGGCGTTTTCTTCAATGGTGATCAGCGCCTCGTGGCTGGCAGCCATTTCCAGAATTAACGCTTCATCAAGCGGCTTCACAAAACGCATATCGACCAGCGTAGCGTTCAGCGATTCTGCGACTTTAGCTGCTTCCGGCATCAGCGTACCAAAGTTGAGGATCGCCAGTTTCTCGCCACGACGCTTCACAATGCCTTTGCCAATCGGGAGCTTTTCCAGCGGCGTCAGTTCTACGCCTACCGCGTTGCCGCGAGGGTAGCGCACCGCTGATGGGCCATCGTTATAGTGATAGCCGGTATAGAGCATCTGGCGACATTCGTTTTCATCGCTCGGGGTCATAATGACCATTTCCGGAATGCAGCGTAGGTAAGAGAGATCAAACGCGCCCTGATGGGTTTGACCGTCAGCACCGACAATACCCGCACGGTCAATGGCGAACAGAACCGGGAGCTTTTGAATCGCCACGTCATGCAGCACCTGATCATAGGCGCGTTGCAGGAAAGTGGAGTAAATCGCGACAATGGGTTTGTACCCACCAATCGCCAGACCCGCAGCAAAGGTCACTGCGTGTTGCTCGGCGATTGCCACGTCGAAGTAGCGATCCGGGAATTTACGTGAAAACTCGACCATGCCAGAACCTTCGCGCATCGCCGGGGTAATCGCCATCAGCTTGCTGTCTTTTGCTGCGGTTTCGCACAACCAGTCGCCAAAAATTTTTGAATAGCTTGGCAGGCCGCCGCTGCTTTTCGGCAGGCAACCGCTGGAGGGGTCAAATTTAGGTACGGCGTGGAAGGTGATTGGATCTTTTTCTGCCGGTTCGTAACCACGACCTTTTTTGGTCATGATATGCAGGAACTGCGGGCCTTTCAGGTCGCGCATGTTCTTAAGCGTGGTAATAAGCCCCAGCACATCGTGACCGTCAACCGGGCCGATGTAGTTAAAGCCCAGCTCTTCAAACAGCGTGCCTGGTACTACCATGCCTTTAATATGTTCTTCGGTACGTTTGAGCAGCTCTTTAATGGGCGGAACGCCGGAGAATACTTTTTTCCCGCCTTCGCGCAGTGAAGAGTAAAGCTTACCGGAAAGCAGCTGCGCCAGATGGTTGTTGAGCGCGCCAACATTTTCGGAAATCGACATTTCATTATCGTTGAGAACCACCAGCATATCGGGACGGATATCGCCCGCGTGGTTCATCGCTTCAAACGCCATGCCTGCGGTAATCGCGCCATCGCCAATGACACAGACGGTGCGGCGATTTTTGCCTTCTTTCTCGGCAGCAACTGCGATCCCAATTCCGGCACTGATGGAGGTTGATGAATGCCCGACGCTTAATACGTCATATTCACTTTCGCCGCGCCATGGGAACGGGTGCAGTCCGCCTTTCTGACGGATGGTGCCTATTTTGTCACGGCGTCCGGTCAAAATTTTATGCGGATAAGCCTGATGCCCCACATCCCAAATCAATTGGTCAAACGGGGTGTTATAGACGTAGTGCAGCGCTACGGTCAGCTCGACCGTGCCCAGCCCGGAGGCGAAGTGCCCGCTGGAACGGCTCACGCTGTCGAGTAAATAGCGGCGCAGTTCGTCGCAGAGTTTCGGTAAACTCTCTTTTGGCAACAGTCGTAACTCCTGGGGGGAGTCGACCAGTGCCAGGGTCGGGTATTTGGCAATATCAAAACTCATCAGGGGCCTATTAATACTTATTGTTTATTTATTACGCTGGATGATGTAGTCCGCTAGCGCTTCCAGTGCCGAGGTATCGAGTGACTGTTCAGCCAGTTGTTTCAGCGACTGGCGGGCATCGTCGATCAGATCCTGGGCTTTCTTCCGGGCTTGCTCAAGACCCAGAAGTGCAGGGTAGGTACTTTTACCAAGTTGCTGGTCGGCACCCTGGCGTTTACCCAACGTTGCAGTATCTCCCACCACATCCAGGATGTCATCCTGAACCTGGAAGGCAAGGCCGATGCTCTCTGCGTACTTGTCGAGTACTGGCAGAGCACGACGTCCTTTATCTCCGGCGCTTAATGCACCAAGACGAACGGCGGCGCGAATCAATGCGCCGGTTTTATGGCGATGAATACGCTCGAGTGCGTCCAGAGGTACGTGTTTGCCTTCCGCATCTAAATCTAATGCCTGACCACCGCACATTCCGCCAATACCGCTGGCGCTCGCCAGTTCAGAAATCATCGAAATTCTGTCGCGATCCGACACTTCCGGCATATCGGCATCACTTAAAATCGAGAACGCCAGCGTTTGTAAAGCGTCGCCAGCGAGAATCGCGTTTGCTTCGCCAAACTTCACATGGCAGGTCGGCAAACCGCGACGCAGATCGTCATCATCCATTGCCGGTAAATCATCATGAATTAATGAGTAAGCGTGGATACACTCTACGGCGGCAGCGGGTGCGTCCAGCGTGTTTGTGCTAACGCCGAACATATGGCCGGTGGCATAAACCAGGAACGGTCGCAGGCGCTTACCACCTAATAATGCGCCATACTGCATGGTTTCGACCACGGGAGTGTTCTGAAAGGGCAGTGGGGCGATAAAACGGCTCAGCGCCTGGTTGGCCTGCTTAACGCAGGCTTCGAGTTGCTGCGGAAAGTCCATTACTCATTGTCCGGTGTAAAAGGAGTTAAAGAGGCGTCTTCATTGTCAGACAGCAGAATTTGTACGCGCTGTTCGGCTTGTTGTAATTTGGCCTGCCCCTGACGTGCCAGCTGCACGCCACGTTCGAACTCGTTCAGCGCCTCTTCCAGCGGCAGGTCGCCACTTTCCAGACGGGTTACAATCTGTTCCAGCTCGCTCAGCGCCTTTTCAAAGCTGGCGGGCGCCTCATTTTTCTTCGGCATAATGAATGTCTGACTCTCAATATTTTTCGCCCCGTCATGGTAACGGACTCAGGGCAAATAGCAAATAACGCGCAATGGTAAGGTGATGTGCGCAGCAAAGCGATGTTAGTGGTATACTTCCGCGCCTGGATGCAGCCGCAGGTGTGGGCTGCTGTATTTTTCCCTATACAAGTCGCTTAAGACTTGCCAACGAACCATTGCCGCCATGAAGTTTATCATTAAATTGTTCCCGGAAATCACCATCAAAAGCCAATCTGTGCGCTTGCGCTTTATAAAAATCCTTACCGGGAACATTCGTAACGTTTTAAAGCACTATGATGAGACGCTCGCTGTCGTCCGCCACTGGGATAACATCGAAGTTCGCGCAAAAGATGAAAGCCAGCGTCTGGCTATTCGCGACGCCCTGACCCGTATTCCGGGTATCCACCATATTCTCGAAGTTGAAGACGTGCCGTTTACCGACATGCACGATATTTTCGAGAAAGCCTTGGTTCAGTATCGCGATCAGCTGGAAGGGAAAACCTTCTGCGTACGTGTGAAGCGCCGTGGCAAACATGATTTTAGCTCGATTGATGTGGAACGTTACGTCGGCGGCGGTTTAAATCAGCATATTGAATCCGCGCGCGTGAAGCTGACCAATCCGGATGTGACTGTCCATCTGGAAGTTGAAGACGATCGTCTCCTGCTGATTAAAGGTCGTTACGAAGGTATTGGCGGATTCCCAATCGGCACCCAGGAAGATGTGCTGTCGCTTATTTCCGGTGGTTTCGACTCCGGTGTTTCCAGTTATATGTTGATGCGTCGCGGCTGCCGCGTGCATTACTGCTTCTTTAATCTCGGCGGCGCGGCGCATGAAATTGGTGTTCGTCAGGTGGCGCATTATCTGTGGAACCGTTTTGGTAGCTCCCACCGCGTGCGTTTTGTCGCCATTAACTTTGAGCCGGTCGTCGGTGAAATTCTCGAGAAAATCGACGACGGTCAGATGGGCGTAATCCTCAAACGTATGATGGTGCGTGCCGCGTCTAAAGTGGCTGAACGTTACGGCGTACAGGCGCTCGTCACCGGCGAAGCGCTGGGACAGGTGTCCAGCCAGACGCTAACCAACCTGCGCCTGATTGATAACGTCTCCGATACGCTGATCCTGCGTCCGCTGATCTCTTACGACAAAGAGCACATCATCAACCTGGCTCGCCAGATTGGCACCGAAGATTTTGCCCGCACCATGCCGGAATACTGCGGTGTTATCTCCAAAAGCCCGACCGTGAAAGCGGTTAAGTCGAAGATTGAAGCGGAAGAAGAGAAGTTCGACTTCAGCATTCTCGATAAAGTGGTTGAGGAAGCGAATAACGTTGATATCCGCGAAATCGCTCAGCAGACCGAGCAGGAAGTGGTGGAAGTGGAAACCGTCAACGGCTTCGGCCCGAACGATGTGATCCTCGATATCCGTTCTGTTGATGAACAAGAAGATAAGCCGCTGAGAGTTGAAGGTATCGACGTGGTCTCTCTGCCGTTCTATAAACTGAGCACCAAATTTGGCGATCTCGACCAGAACAAAACCTGGCTGTTGTGGTGTGAGCGCGGGGTGATGAGCCGCCTGCAGGCGCTCTATCTGCGCGAGCAGGGCTTTAATAATGTGAAGGTGTATCGTCCGTAATTTGTGGTTGTGACGTCGCATCTGGTCAGATGCGACGTTTGCCGCATCTGACACTACTCGTAATAATTATAAATCCCTGCCGCCATCACCAGTTGTGATGCCACTTCATGGGCTTTTTCACGCCCAACCAACAGGTCGATAATTTTCAGACCAAAATCAATAGCCGTACCTGGTCCCTGACTGGTCAACAATTTTACCCGAGCATCCCAGACGACGCGCTTGTCCTGCCATTGTTCTGCGGGAATTTTGTCTTTCAGCGTCGGGAAGCCGGTCATATTGCCAATCGGGAAGATATCGTGCGGGACCAGCACGATGGCTGGCGCGGCGCAAATAGCCGCGACGATACGCCCGGAACGGTGGAACTGTTTAACGGTTTCAACCAGCAGGGTGCTATCACGAAAACACTCCGCGCCTTTAATGCCACCAGGCAGCACGATCACGTCATATTCGCCATCAGCTACTTCGACCAGCGGCACATCCGCCAGCAGCTTCACGCCGCGTGAGCAGGTAATTGCCAGGTTACCATCGCTGGCGACGCTGGCAGTGGTGACGTTGATACCGCCGCGAACCAGCAGATCGATAGTGGTGACAGCTTCAGTCTCTTCACTACCAGGGGCGAGGCAAACCAGTGCCGATGCGCTCATATTCACTCTCCTTTCTTTTTACCATTTCAAACAGGCGGGTGTTTTCCGGTACGGCAATCCCATGCGCGCGAGCGCGGCGTAAGAGAAAACCAGTGATATAGTCGATTTCGGTGTGGCGCAGCGCGCGGATATCCTGCAACATCGACGAAATGTTTTCCGCTGTTGCATCAATCACCTGCATAACATAATCACGCAAATCTTCCGCTGAAGTATGATGCCCTTCGCGTTCGATCACTGCCGCGACTTCTTCGCATATCTGCATAATGTCTTGCGGATGATGTCGTAATTCACCATTCGGGCAATTCCAGATGGCGGTCAGTGGATTAATCACACAGTTGACTGCCAGCTTGCGCCACAGCTCGGCGCGAATATTGTTATGCCACGCGACGTCAGGTAACACGGTTTGCAAAATATCCGCCAGATAACTGTAATCGCCGTCCTGTTGCCGTGCCGGGCCAATATGCGTAATACCATTTGCCACATGAATAATGACATTGCCGTCGCGGCGGGCGGCATGAGTGGTGGTGCCCATCAGTAACGGCTGCTGAATGTTTTGCAACTCTTCGATGGTGCCCATGCCGTTGTGAATTAACAGTATTGGCGTGGTTACAGGCAGTGTAGACGCGAGGCTTTTGACGGCATCGGAAACCTGCCATGCTTTCAGCGTCACCAGGAGCAGATCGCTGGTGGCGAGAAAATCGGGATCGTTGGCGGTCAGAGACTCATTAAATATCGAACCGTCGGTTTCAACCAGATTCACGCTACAATAAGGTTGCGGTACGCGCAGCCAGCCCTGAACCTCGTGACCCTGTTTGCAAAGTGCTGTAAGCCATAATTGCCCTAAGGCACCGCATCCCAATACGGTAATTTTCATTGTTCCTCCTCACCCGCAACCACTCCGGGTGTTCAATAAGGCTATCCCTTAATTGTGCATGCTGTTGCGACTATGCACAATTAAGGGATACGTCCTGGTGCAGGACTGTTGGTTATTTAACTTTGCAGGTATTATGCTTCGCATCAAAAATGAAGGGAGAGGAAAAGATGCCATCTTTCGATATTGTCTCTGAAGTTGATCTTCAGGAAGCACGTAACGCGGTCGATAACGCGAGCCGCGAAGTGGAGTCCCGTTTTGACTTCCGTAACGTTGAAGCCTCATTTGAGCTGAACGACGCCAGCAAAACCATCAAAGTGTTGAGCGAGTCCGACTTCCAGGTCAATCAGTTGCTGGATATTCTGCGTGCCAAGCTGCTGAAGCGCGGCATTGAAGGCAGTTCGCTGGATGTACCGGAAAATATCGTTCATAGCGGTAAAACCTGGTTTGTGGAAGCGAAACTGAAACAGGGCATTGAAAGCGCGACCCAGAAGAAAATCGTCAAGATGATCAAAGACAGCAAACTGAAAGTGCAGGCGCAAATTCAGGGCGATGAGATCCGTGTGACGGGCAAATCTCGTGATGATTTGCAGGCTGTCATGGCGATGGTACGTGGTGGCGATCTGGGTCAGCCGTTCCAGTTCAAAAACTTCCGCGATTAATCGCGACAACCTGCGCTTTGTTCATGTCAGATGCGGCATGAACGCCTGATTCGGCCTACAAAGGTTTGTCACTCAGGAACTTTGTAGGCCTGAAAAGCGTAGCGCAACAGGCAATTCGCCTCTTTTTTTATGCCTGACGAATTGCCTGTTCAACCTCAAAGCGATTCGTCACTTTGCTGTCGATTTTCACATAAGCTGAATGTTCTTCTTCTGCAATCAACACTTCTTTGACACCCGCGGTTTCCAGCAAACGCACTTTTAACGCCTCGTTTGCGGCAATGTCCGCCGGGATTTCAATGCGCAAACTGCTGACATACGGCGGTTCTTTCATGGTACTGGCGACTGCCAGCCACACTGCGGCCAGCATTGCGCCAGCGAGAAATACGCCCTGACCGTCAAACATGCCGTCAATCCAGCCACCCAGCGAACCGCCAATGGCCACACCAAGAAACTGGCTGGTGGAGTAAACGCCCATCGCCGTGCCTTTGTAACCGGCTGGCGACTCTTTACTGATAAGCGAGGGGAGGAGGGCTTCCATCAAATTAAACGCCACAAAGAAAAGCTGCACGCCGAGCACCAGTTGCCAGAACTGCGTTTGTGCGTTCCACAACACAATTTCCGCAACGACGATCAGCCCGACGCAGAAGACAAAGACTTGCTTCATTTTGCGCTTAACTTCAGCGTAGATAATGAAAGGCACAACCGAGCCAAAGGCGATTAACATCGTCGCCAGATAGACCTTCCAGTGTTCAGCCGCCGGGAACCCCGCATCAGCCAACTGTCCGGGCAGGGCAACAAACGTCGACATCAGCAGCATGTGCAGACACATAATGCCGAAGTTGAGTTTCAGCAGCCGCGGTTCTGCCAGCACTTTGCTGAAACTGCCTTTCACCATTCCGGACTCACGATTAAGTACGTGCGTGCTGCTGTTGGGCACCACCCAAATGGTCAACGCAATGCCGGTTGTTGCCAGAATAGCGATCATCCAGAACAGCGCATGCAGCCCAAGTTTGTGAGTGATGATTGGGCCAAGCACCATCGCAATGGCGAAGGTAATACCAAAACTCACGCCGATAAACGCCATCGCTTTGGTACGGTTTTGTTCGCGCGTGAGATCAGAAAGTAGCGCCATAACGGCAGCGGCAATCGCTCCAGAACCTTGTAACGCCCGGCCCAGAATAATTCCCCAGATTGAGTCGGAAAGCGCAGCGATAACGCTACCGGCAGCAAACACCGCCAGCCCGCCGACAATTAATGGTTTGCGACCAATACGGTCTGAGAGCAGGCCAAACGGAATCTGAAAAACGGCCTGAGTCAGGCCATAAATACCAATGGCAATACCGATTAATGCTTCGCTGGCACCTTGCAGAGCCATGCCGTACGTGGTCAGAACCGGCAGAACCATAAACATGCCCAGCATGCGCAATGAAAATACGGTTCCTAAACCCCAGGTCGCGCGCCGCTCACCTGGCGTCATTTTATAATCGTTCATTACCACCTCTGTTTTAAATTCGCGACTAGTTTAGTGCGCGAGGCAGGCGGGGTAAACAGAGCGATAATTAACAAATATTAATTCGATTAATGATTTGTGCGCTAAAGCCAGTAATCTGACTTTAGCGCTCAAGATTTGCTGTATGGAGTATTTCAGGAAGGTTCTCTAAGCGCTGAAGCGACAGGTGTTGACTCGTGAGTACTCGATGAAGCAAACATACCTTTTGCTGATATCGCCACTACGGTAATTGCAGCCGGGATCCCCAAAAGCAGGAACACCGCTTCGAAACTCAACTCCATTGCCATCATCTCCGCCCCGGCAAAGGCGCTGAGGATGGCACCAATTCGCCCGATACCATGCATCCAACTGGAGCCTGTCGCCCGCGCTTGTGTAGGATAAAAACGTGCTGACATTGCGTTCATCCCGGTGTTGGCACCATTCAGACAAGCCCCGCAGATGAAGGCAAGCAGACAAAGGAGTGTAAAGCTGGTGGAAAAATAGCCCATCGACATGGTGATAAGCCCCCCAACGCCGTAAATAACACCCAGCGCCCGATGGGGATTAATCTTATCCATAAGCCAACCGGCAAACAGCGAACCTATCGTACCGCCTGCCTGATAAAGGGCTGTTATCACTGCAGCCTGACTTACAGTCATTCCCACCTCTTTTACCAGCGTTGGTAACCAGCTACCAAGTATATAGACCAGAAACAGTCCCATAAAATAGACCAGCCAAAGCATCAGGGAGCCAAAGCGATATTGCGGTGAAAGCACAATCCGCATGGCACTTTTATCCAGCGGTTGTGTAGGCAAAATAAACTCGACGTTATCGGCAATTTTCCCCGGGTATAGACGCTGTAAGATCATGCGAATGCGAACAGGTGGCGCGCGTTTGATAACCAGAAATCTTACTGATTCCGGCAGGAGCCAAATCAGAACCGGAGCAAACAGGACGGGTAAAATACCGCCAAGAGCCATCAGCGAATGCCAGCCAAATTGTGGGATTAGCCATGAAGCGGCAAAACCACCAGCTGCTGCACCAAAAGTAAAACCGCAGAAAATAATCGTAATAATAAAAGAGCGCTTACGTTCAGGGGCATATTCTGAGACCAGCGTACTCATATTAGGCATTGCAGCGCCAAGCCCCAATCCGGTCATAAAACGAAAGAAAATCATCTGCTCTATATTTTGTGAAAAGGCGGTTGCTACGGTCCAGATACCAAAAAAGAACACGCTATTAATGATGATTTTTTTGCGTCCCAGCCAGTCGGCGAGCGGTCCGGAAAACATGGCACCCAATGCCAGCCCAATCAGAGCGGCGCTAATGACAAATCCAAGTTCATGATTAGATGCCCCCCATTCCTGCTTAAGTACCGGGGCGATAAATCCCATAATCGCAATATCAAAGCCATCCAGTGCGATCACAACAAAGCCTAATAAGATCACCAGCTTTTGGTAGCGGCTAAGAGGATTGCGATTGATTAATTCTCGCACGTCGAGCAAATCTGATTGTGCCATCATCTTCCCCTTATACCGACGGATACAGGTAAGCCTGTGCTGCGTTAAACAGTAATTGGGCGCGCTTTTCGGCGGGTAATGCCCCCTGTTTCCCGCTGAGCGGAACTTCAACGGATACCGGGAGATCGGCTGGTAATGCGGCCATCAGGCCGTGCAAATTCAGCCCTCCTTCACCTGGGATCTGGCGTGCTGTACGCGCCTGACGAATAATTTCTTTTTCGTCATGTGGGTTTTGTGCCGGGGCATCACACAGTTGCATATAGTTGAGATGATTTTTCGGCAAATGGCGCAAGTCCGCCAGTGACTCTTCTGCTCGCCAGAAGTGAATGGCATCGACCAGGATACCAATATCCTTTTGCCCGCTGGCAGAGATGAGTGTCTGTGCGTCAGCAATATTACGCAGTGTGGTCCATGGCATAGGTTCGAGATTCATAACCAGCCCCCAGTTTTTACCGGCTTCTGCCAGTTGCGCGAGATTATCAGCACTGCGTGACACGTTTTCGTCATTTCCGGCAACCAGAACATGGCGTGCGCCGAGGCGTGCCGCAGTTTCCATAAACGTCATCATTCGCTTATCAAGTGTAAAATCGGGACCTAAGCGGATAATTTCGACATCGGTAACACCAATGCCTGTATCACGTAGTGCGGCGAGGGTTTCACGAACTTGTGGTGTGTCACCCAGCATGTTGTAGTCAGGATCATCAGGAGTAGCGGGAATCAGCCGGATACCGACATCGGTAAAGCCAGTTTGAGCGGCAATTCGTACTTGCTCCGCAGGCGGTACATCCAACAAGGTTAAGGCGGCAATAGACAGGGTACGTGTGTTCATAAATGACTCCAGTACAGTTGCAGGTGAATTGTTGTTATGTGTGCTGCCTTCCCTGGGAAATTAACTTTTAATCGATGCTTTTCTCTCTTTCTGCTGACAGTTGTTTCCCAACCATATAACCGAAGGTCATGGCCGGGCCGAGCGTAATACCACCGCTGGGATAAAACCCACGCATCACACTCGACATATCATTACCAATGGCATACAGGCCGTTTATTGGTTGTTGTTGGGCATTCAGAACACGGGCGTGTTCATCAGTAATCAATCCGCTAAATGAACCGAGTGATCCCGGAAGAATGCGTACAGCGTAAAATGGAGGATGGCATAATGGACCAAGCGTAGGATGCAAAGGATGTTGCGTGTCGCCTTGTGCCAGGTTGTATGCGGATGCTCCACGTTGAAATTCGTTATCAACCCCACTTTCTGCTGCAGCATTAAACTGTGACACCGTTGCCATCAATTGGGGGCCATCAATCGCGCACTTTTCTGCTAAGGCTGTCAGTGAGTTGGCGGTTTGCAGATACCCTGAACGGACCCATGCCTGGGCATTGAAAGGTGACGGGCGTGCGTGACCAAGGCCGTATCGGCGCATGGAGGGGCCGTCTGCCAGTAGCCAGGCGTGTGGTGTTTCGCCTTCAGGTGTGGCGGCGAGTAAAGCAGCGATAAAATCATGGTATGAATCAGCTTCATTAACAAAGCGCTTACCATTAGGGAGAACAGCGATAAAACCAGGTTTGGCGCGTTCAACCAGATGCGGGAAAACCAGCTGTAATCCACTATCGAGAGTGACACGTGACACCGGGGCCCACGCCATTGGATGCTTGAGAGTGTGATCAAATTGTCCACCAACGGATTCTCCCAGCCGGATACCATCACCCTGATTACCTGGCGGAGCGGCGGAAAAATGCCCGTACCCTTCAGTGGCGTGTGGTACATGTTTTGCCAGACGCTGGCGATCATGGGGAAAACCACCGCAGGCAAGAATCACCGCGTTAGCTTTAACAGTCAGATTGCCGCTGTCTGTTCGCAGCGTTGCACCTTCAATGCCTTTCAGTGAGTGAATGAGTTGTCCAACCGGGGCATTCAGCTGAAACTTTACGCCCAGATCCAGTGCCGAACGCAGCAAGCGTGCCACCAGAGCATTGCCATTCACCAGATGCTGTCCACGACCATAACGCAAACGCTGCCATCCATGACGCAACAGGCGACGTGTAGCATAAAAGGCAGAGCGCGGCGAACGAGTAGCATTAAAAAAATGCGCCATATCGCTTCCGCCAGCAATCCCCATGCCTGCCAGGCTAATAACTTCCAGTGGTGGACGCAACCGGTATAGCCATTCTCCTAACTGTTTTCCATCGAAAGGTTGTGCCGTAACTGAGCGCCCTCCATGAGCAAATCCTGGCGAGTTATGAAAATCAGGCATTCTGCTACCGGACAAAAACTGGACAGCAGTGTTCTGACGAAAAAACTCAATCATTTCCGGGCCATAGTGTAAAAATGCTTTCAGCCTGGCATCAGCTGCCTGACCTGCCATTTCGTGGCTGAGATAATTGAGCGGTGCACTGGCATCTTCCTGAAAACCTTCTTCCCGGGCGAGTGGATTACGCGGGATCCACAACCAACCACCCGACCAGGCACTGGTGCCACCGATAACAGACTCTTTTTCCGCCACCAGGACTTTGGCGCCAAAATGGGCGGCAGTTACTGCCGCTGATAAACCAGCCGCACCTGAACCGACCACCAGAACATCAACCTTGATTTGCCCGCTCATGGCCTGCTCCTTATTGCAGTGGGGAGAAATCTGTCGGACGCATCAACACCGACTCAAGACGTTCAACAGCGGCCAGTTCGCGATTCTTGCGCGAAAAGGTGAGCCAGCGTTCGTCCTGAGCCATTCGTGTACGACGGACCAGACGATCATCCAGGCTCTCATACGCCCAGATATGAACAACCTGGTTAACAACACCGATTTCAGTAAAGAAAAAGCCAATGAGTTTGCCGAGATGTTCTGTTTGTACTGCCAGAGCATCGCTTTTATAGAGGGCCAGCCAGTCGGCCATTTTCAGTGGGTTAATGGTGTAGGTACGTTTTTCATAAATCATGACAATCTCCTGTTTATGGTGTCTGTTGTTGTGCCATGTGGCTGGCGGCGAGATAACCAAAGGTCAGTGCAGGACCGAGTGTGATACCTGGGCCGGGGTACGTTCCCGCCATAATGGAATCCATATCGTTTCCCACCGCGTAGAGGCCCTTTATCGGGCAACCACTTTGGTTGAGCACCTGAGCATCAGGTGTGGTGACCAGTCCTCTGGATGTACCCAAATCGCCGGTATAAAGGGTGATAGCGTAAAACGGAGCCTCAAGCAGAGGCGCATTACAGGCATTTGGCTGGTGGGCAGGATCACCCATTGCCTGGTTGTAACTGTTAGCGCCTTTCCGAAATTGCTCATCTCTACCATTGCTGGCGTCATGGTTGTATCGCGCTACGGTGGCTTCCAGTTTTGCAGCATCAAGCCCCAGAAGCTGCGCCAATTCGTTCAGACTCTGTGCTTTGTACAAATATCCTGCCCGTACCAGTGCGTCATTATTGACAGGCGACGGACGTGCCAACCCCAGGCCATAGCGTTTCATCGCCAGGGCATCGCAGAGCAAATAACAAGGGGCATTTTCCGCCTGGCTTTGCATGGCACTGGCAAAGTGATGGTAAGAGTTAGATTCATTAACAAAGCGCTCTGCTTGCTGGTTAACCGCGATGACACCCGGCTTGGCGCGATCAGTCACAAGATGGGGGAATCGTTCCTCACGACCATCAGGATGACGAAGTACAGAAACTGGCGCCCAGAAGAAATTAGAAGGGAGATCCGCACCTTGCCGGGCATTAATAGCAGCGCCTAAACGTAACGCAGCTCCGTCATTTGTACCCGGAGACATAGTGAAATGTTCACGTGTTTGAGGACGAAACTGAGCAGCCAGTTCACCAGCAGCAAACCCTCCAGCGGCGAGCACTACACCATAGCGGGCATGAACAATGTGTTGCTGGCCATGTTGTTCAATTTGCACGCCGGTAACGGTGCCGTTTTCCGCGATTAAAGATAAAACATTGACGTTAAGCTCCAGTGTTAGTCCCTTACGAAAAGCCACATGAGCCATACGAGCAATAAGTGCATTACCCATTGCAAGGCGTGTTCCCCGGTGATAACGCAGGCGGTCGCGACCATAGCGAAGTAATAATTTGCTACAGTGCAGCAAGGAGTGAAGCGAGCGGCGCATATCGAGAAAATGCTGGATATCGACACGGTTAACCATCATTCCACCGAACAGCAACATTCCCGGTGGCGGCGAACGTAAGTCAGCAAAGCGAGTACCCAGGGCGCGCCCGTCAAATTCGATGACTTCCAGCGCCCGGCCAACATCTACCGCGCCAGCTTCATCGGGATAGTAATCGGGGGATAAAGGACGCAAACTGTATTTAACAGCTCCTTCGCTTTCAAGAAATGCCAGTGCTTCACGGCCCTGAGCCACAAAAGCGTCTATCATTTCTGCCCGGTAGTTTTCAGGACCAACAATGGCTTGCAGATAGGTTTTTATTGCCTCGGCAGAATCATTTTTCCCCAGCTCTCTCGCCTGGTCGGTATCGTGAAGCCATACCGCGCCGCCTGAAATTGCTGACGTTCCACCAAACTGCTCTGCTTTTTCCAGCATCAGTACTGAAAGCCCTTTACAGCAGGCGGAAACGGCAGCGGCAAAGCCTGCTGCGCCGCTACCAATGACAACGACATCCCAGCTTTTCATGCTGCGGCCTCTTCCTGTTGAGGCATCGCTCCGATAAATTCGCCCATCAGTTTCATTTGTGCCAGTGCCATTTCTGGCCCGGTCTGGATAACACAACCACGCTGCTGAGCAAAAGTTAGCAGTGGTGTCATCACAGGGGCAGTGACTACGTCAGCAACATGCGTAGCCGAAGTTAATGTTTCCAGTAACGCTGGCGGGATGGGTAAAGGATCAAAGCCCACCATTCCGGCAGGAGAACCATTAATAAGGATATCAATATCCTGTAAAGTTTCTGGTAATGAAGAGAGATGAACATGCGGGAAATGTGTGGCAAGACGATTAAAGAGACTCTGTTGCATTGCCGGATTTTGATCATAAATGGCAAGATGAGTCGCACCTGCTTCACAAAGCCCCCATGCAATGGCACTTCCGACACCGCCACAGCCAGAAAGCAAGGCTTTCTTACCTGATGACTGAAAATTATGTTCTTTTGCAGCCAGCAAAAATCCCACACCATCCAGCATGTCGCCCTTCAAACGACCATCAGGCAATTTTCTCACTACATTGACGGCATTCAGATGCATGGCACGTGGGGATAATTCATCAAGTAACGCGGCAACCCGTTGTTTGTGTGGAACAGTAACCAGTACGCCGCTCATATTTTTCCAACCGCGTAGCGCATTCAGATAACCCGCCACCGCATCTGGTTCGATATCAATCGGGATCATAACGCTGTCCATCTGCTGTTGAGCAAAGTAACGGTTAAAGTTTTCTGGCGATTTAACCTGGTTGATAGGGTGCCCGATAACAGCCACAACCTGAGTGAATCCAGTAATCATAATTTGCTCTCTTGTTAACTTAATGTTGCTTAAGTATTTCAACGGAATCTGAGAGCAGCAATGCAGAATTCGGACAGCTTGCCTGTTAATCGCACCACCATTGCGATAATCGCGCTACAATTACTTTTTTGTTGCGAAAATGTGAACTGCTATGCAAAACCAGATACATCAGCGGGATTTGATCGTTGGTCTGCAAAAGGGGCTGGCGCTGATTCAACTTTTCTCTAAGGAATTTCCTCGATTAACTGTTCCTCAGGCGGCAAAACTGAGCGGATTAACGCAAAGTGCGACAAGGCGCTTTTTCCTGACGCTGGTCCATGAACGTTATCTGAATACCGATGGGCGGTATTACTGGCTTACAGCCCGAACACTGCGGCTCGGTCAGGCGTATGTGGACTCCGCTCAATTTCCAAAGATGGTGAGGCCGATAGTTGAGTACGTCGCCAGTCGTAGCGAAGAACATGCGTCAGTGGGGGTTATTGATGACGACGAGTTGGTTTATATCGCCCGTAGCAAACATACGCCGTTTAATTCAACCTCAGTACGTCTGGGTGAGCGTGTGCCCATCCATTGTACAGCCGGAGGCCGGTTATGGCTGGCTTCCCTTGATGAAGCCGAATGTGAAATGGTGCTACGGCGCATTCGATGTGAGCAAAGAACGCCATATACAGTGACGGATATTCAGCTGCTAAAGGCAAAAATTGCTGAAGTTCGAGAGTTGGGCTACGCCACCGTTGAGCAGGAATTTGAGATTGGCATGTTGGTGATTGCTGTACCGCTAATCGACAGAGAAGGACAATACTGGGGAGCGCTAAGCCTGACCAGTCATCAGTCCAGAACTTCAATCGAAAAGTTGTGTCGTGATCATTTGGATCTTCTCTACAGTGCCCAGGCGATGTTGTTTGGTTAAAAGGCTAAATAATTATATTATTGTGTGAAAATAATTTTTTATCAAAGGACTGAGTTAAATGTTTGTGAAGTTTAAAAGATTGGTGTTAATCGTTCCTTTTATTTATAGTGGTTATCTTTATGCAAATGAAGTGTCGCCGCATGAATATAAAATAGAGAAAATATATAAAGAAATAATGCAAGATAATAACACGTCATTAACCCAGTTGCAATTGCTGGCTAAGACAAACGATCCTCAGGCTCTGGTTACTTTAGGCTTTATATATGAGCATGGCGTTGCTAATGAATACGAAGTTACCGTTGAGGCGGATTTAGAAAAGGCACTCAGCTATTATTCTCAAGCCTGTAACTTAGGCGGTGAGTATGGATGTTATAATGCCAGTTACTTTTACCAATACGGAAAAAGGGTAAAACAGAGCAGTGAATTAGCTGAGCAATATGCGAAAAAAATGAAAGTATCAGATCTTTCCGTTTCTGAGCATTTAATAAAAGATACTATTGAAAAGGTCTGGTCACTGAAAAATAAAGCCGAAGCAGATAAAACTCATCGCCATGAGTTTCTCCGTTTTGTTAGTAGATCTTTGAATCAGGCGACAGATAGTGATTTGATATTCTGGCAGCGAATAGGTTTTGGTAAAAGCGAAATTTTTAAACTGGCGATGCAATGGGCACAGGATTGTGACCCTCAAATAACGTATATGGTTGCCAGGTTTTATCTCGAAGGATATTCAATTCTTGATGACAGGCATTCATTAGAAACAAAACAGGAAGCGTTGCAATGGTTTCGCTGGACTGCCGAACACGGTTACGCGCCAGCACAGTTTGCGTTAGGCAGCACCTGGGAAACTGGCAGCGCCGGTCTTAAAGTTGACAGGAAGGAGGCAAAAAAATGGTATCAACTTGCTGCAAACCAAAATAATAAAGACGCTCTGCTTGCATTAGGCAAGATTTACTATTCGGGCCTTGATGGCAAGGTTGATTATACGAAAGCCCTTTCTCTTTTTGAGCAAGCGGAACATGAAGGTGCGGCAAAAGGTGCATTGTGGTTAAGCTGGATGTATTACAACGGGCTTGGGAGTCCAGTGGATTGTAATAAGGCCAGGGGTTTTTACGAAAAAGGTGCCGGGCTAAATGACCAAAAAATATCAAAAAATGAATATATTGATCATTGCCAGTCAGACCAACGGAGTAGAGAAAGCTCAGTTGATACCTTACCTGAATTAACGATTGATCATTATGGTTCTTTTGACGCTGGTAGTGATGAACGTCCAAAAATATGTGATCAAAGTTTTAAAATTAACGCCAATAAAATTACAAATATGTCATCATTACGTCTTACGTTAGAACTGGAAAATAATGAAGGTATAACAAAAGAATATGTGGTTCCAGTACCTCCTTTTAGCTTAAATACATTAGGCATAGATATGAATAACAATCCAATAAATAATATGCAAACTCATATTGATATACCTGTCTATGAACAAAATTTATGCGCTTTTTATGATCTCACTTTTAAGGTTAAATCCGCGACAGCGATGCTGAATGGTAAACAACACGATTTGTTAAAAGAAGGATATATTCAGCCTCAAGATA
The DNA here is from genome assembly GCF_000026225.1 of Escherichia fergusonii ATCC 35469. Classification (NCBI taxonomy): domain Bacteria; kingdom Pseudomonadati; phylum Pseudomonadota; class Gammaproteobacteria; order Enterobacterales; family Enterobacteriaceae; genus Escherichia; species Escherichia fergusonii. Next base: position 2,659,262 of record NC_011740.1, on the reverse strand, counting down.
AATAAGGAGTATTTATGGTAACCAAAAATGTGGGGTGCTAATTGAGATGAAGGTTATTTCTGTAGAGGTAATCTTCGTGTTACTTACAAAATTAAGCATCCGTCTGGTAAGGAAACTATACTCTAAATAATTCAAGTTTCAGGAAGGCGATAAGCGAGTGAATCCCCAGGAGCTTACTAAAGTAAGTGACTGGGGGGAACGAACGCAGTCGCAGCACATGCAACTTGAAGTATGACGAGTATATCCAAACGGTCGGTTTTGCACCTTTTAGTTTAAACCGACTGAATATTAACTTTACCGATAACATAATCGGTTCGTTTAATCGCAGGGGCAATAAAAAACCCGCCAGAGTAAGCGGGTTTTTTGATGACGATAATATTTACCACACAGCAGCCAGCAGCGTATGCGAGTCCGGCACCATAAAATCAACGGACATCATTACCGAGAGGGCAGTGATGGCGATGATAGAGAAGCCGAACAGCTTGCGTGCCCAGATTCGATCATCAGCAACTTTATAACCGCGCAGGGCCATGCCTAACCACCAGACGCTAACCGCCGCGGCGACCACCAGATATTTATATCCAGCGTAACCGCCAAGAGAGAGCATCAGCGTGGCAACAGCAAAGGCGATGATATACAGCGTGATGTGGTTTTTCGCTACCGAAATGCCTTTCACCACCGGCAGTACCGGAATGTTTGCCGCCTGATAATCCTTAAAGCGGAAAATGGCGATGGCATAAGAATGAGGCATCTGCCACAGGCTGAAGATAGCCAACAGGATTGCTGCGCCGCTATCGAACTCGCCTGTCACTGCACAGTAGCCAATCACCGGCGGCGCTGCGCCGGAGAGCGAACCAATCAACGTGCCGTAGACCGAGTGGCGTTTCATGTACAGGCTGTAAACGCCGACATAAACCACAAAGCCCATCACCCCCAGCCAGCAGGCCAGCGGATTCGCGCCAAACCACAGCAGCATAAAGCCAGCAATACCCAGCAAGGTGGCGTACACCAGCGAGACAGCAGGAGAGATCAGGCCCTTAACCAGCACCCGATTCTTCGTCCTTTCCATCTTTCTGTCGATATCCCTGTCGATGTAGTTGTTAAACACACAACCCGACGCCACAACCAGTGACACCCCAACCAGCGTGTAGATAAACAGGGGATAATCAATGCTGCCCTTTGAGGCCAGCAAGAATCCCCCAATCACCGAGATCAGGTTGCCAAAGATGATGCCTGGTTTCGTTACTTGCAGGTATTGCTTAAACATCATAACCGCCGCTCTTAGTGCATCATCATGTTGTAGTTGAGGTTCCACATAATCCAGATGGAGCCGACAACCAGGATAGCGATGATTAGCACGGTGAAGACAAACGCCGTCATGTTCCAGCCTTCATCTGATTTGGTATTCATGTGCAGGAAGCACACCAGATGCACCAGAACCTGTACCACTGCCATTGCCAGGATTGTTCCCAGAATTACGGCCGGAGAGGCAGCCCCTGTCATCACCATCCAGAACGGAATCACCGTCAGAATGATCGACAGGATAAACCCTGTCATGTAGGTTTTTACGCTGCCATGGGACGCGCCGCTGTGATCGGTAGAATGACTCATTACATCGCCCCCATCAGATAAACAACAGTGAACACACAGATCCAAACCACATCCAGGAAGTGCCAGAACAGGCTCAGGCACATGATGCGGGTACGGTTAGTGCTGGTCAGGCCGCGACGGGCGATTTGCACCATCAGCACCGCCATCCAGATAAGACCGGAAGTCACGTGCAGACCGTGCGTGCCGACCAGCGCAAAGAACGCTGACAGGAAGCCGCTGCGATCCGGGCCCATGCCGTTAACAATCAGGTGATGGAATTCATAGATTTCCATCCCGATAAATCCGGCACCAAACAACCAGGTCAACGCCAGCCAGGAGATAACCTGGCTTTTGTTGTTTTTGTACATGGCGATAGCCGCCATGCCGTAGGTGATGGAGCTGAACAACAGCAAGAAAGTTTCAACCAGAACGAACGGCAGTTCGAAAATGTCCTTACCTGTCGGGCCACCTGCGGTGCCGTTCACCAGAACGGCATAGGTAGCAAACAAGATAGAGAACAGAATGCAGTCGCTCATCAGGTAGATCCAAAATCCGAAGATTTTGTTTCCGCCTGCATCGTGGTGCCCGTGTTCGTGCGCGTGGGCAGTCGCGTGCGTCAAAGTATCAGTTGCCATTTTTCAGCCCTGCCTTAGTAATCTCATCGAAATGCTGGTTTTCCAGTTTTTCGATTTCTGCCACCGGCACGTAGTAATCCACGTCCTCGTCGAAGCTTTTCACGATCCAGGTAATGATCATGCCTGCGAAGCCAACAATCGCCAGCCACCAGATATGCCAAATCATGGCGAAACCGAAGATGGTGGAGAAAGCCGCAATGACGATACCGGCACCGCTGTTTTTCGGCATATGAATTTCTTCATAGTGGTCTGGCTTTTTGTACGCTTCGCCTTTCTCTTTCATTTCCCAGAATGCATCACGCTCGTGAACGTGCGGCACAACGGCAAAGTTATAGAATGGAGGCGGGGAAGAGGTTGCCCACTCCAGCGTACGGCCACCCCACGGGTCGCCAGTCAGGTCACGGTTCTGGTCGCGGTCACGAATAGAAACGTACATCTGAATAACGAGGCAGAGAATACCCAGCGCAATCAGTACCGCACCGCTGGCTGCAATCATCAGCATGGTGTGGAACTGCGGGTCAATCTGCTGGCTCAAGCGACGGGTCATACCCATGAAGCCCAGCGCATACAGCGGCATAAAGGCAACGAAGAAGCCGATGATCCAGAACCAGAACGCGCGTTTACCCCAGGTTTCGTTCAGTTTGAAACCGAACGCTTTAGGCCACCAGTAGGTCATCCCTGCGAAGCAGCCGAAGACCACGCCACCGATGATAACGTTATGGAAGTGTGCAATCAGGAACAGGCTGTTATGCAGAACGAAGTCTGCGCCAGGTACTGCCAGCAGCACGCCTGTCATACCGCCCACCGAGAAGGTGACGATAAAACCGATGGTCCACAGCATCGCAGAATGGAACACGATGCGGCCCTGATACATGGTGAACAGCCAGTTGAAGATCTTCACCCCGGTCGGGATGGCGATAATCATGGTGGTGATACCAAAGAAGGCGTTTACGTTCGCGCCCGCACCCATCGTAAAGAAGTGGTGCAGCCAGACGATGAACGACAGCACGGTGATACAGACGGTTGCCCATACCAGCGAGGTATAGCCAAACAGACGTTTACGCGAGAAGGTTGCTGCAATTTCGGAGAAAACACCGAAAACAGGCAGGATCAGGATGTAAACTTCCGGGTGGCCCCAGGCCCAAATCAGGTTGATGTACATCATCATGTTGCCACCCATATCGTTGGTAAAGAAATGGGTGCCCAGATAGCGATCCAGGGTCAGCAACGCGACGGTAACCGTCAGAATTGGGAAGGAGGCGATAATCAGTACGTTCGCGCACAATGATGCCCAGGTAAATACTGGCATCTTGAACATGGTCATGCCCGGTGCGCGCATCTTCAGAATGGTAACGAAGAAGTTGATACCGGTAAGCGTCGTACCTATACCGGATAGCTGGAGACTCCATATCCAGTAATCGACACCGACTCCCGGACTGTACTCTATTCCCGATAGCGGTGGATAGGCCAGCCAGCCAGTCTGCGCAAATTCGCCCACGCCGAGAGAAACGTTAACCAGAATCACACCAACAACGGTAAACCAGAAGCTTAAGTTGTTGAGGAACGGGAACGCAACGTCACGCGCGCCGATCTGCAGCGGAACCACCAGGTTCATCAGACCAATAACGAAAGGCATCGCCACGAAGAAGATCATAATCACGCCGTGCGCGGTGAAGATCTGATCGTAGTGGTGAGGAGGCAGGAAGCCCGCTTCGCCCGCCGAGGCAAGGGCCTGCTGGCTACGCATCATAATGGCGTCAGCAAAACCACGCAGCAACATCACAATCGCCACGATGATATACATGATACCTAGGCGTTTATGGTCGACGGAGGTCAGCCACTCTTTCCACAGGTAGGTCCACTTACCGAAGTAAGTGATCAGGCCAACGAGCGCCAGACCTCCCAAAATAATGCCAGCGATCGTAACCATGACGATAGGTTCATGGAACGGGACTGCATCAAGTGATAATTTTCCGAACATCTTTATTCTTCCTCAACCCCTTTAATGGGCGGATTCCGCGTGGCTCATGTCCATGCCTTCCATACCTTCGTGTGCACTGTGCTCACCTTCTGGCTGGGTCATGTCCATGCTCTTACCGTGAGCCATAAACTTGTTAATCACGTCGGCAAACAAATCTGGTTTCACGTTGGAGAAATATTCCACCTGGTTGTATTCGCTAGGCGCGGCCAGTTTTTCGAACGCTGCCATATCAGACATGGTGTTCGGCGACTGTTTCGCTTTTGCGACCCACTGGTCGAATTCGGCGCGATCCGGTGTGGCAATAGCTTTGAACTTCATGCCTGAGAAGCCCGGGCCGCTGTAGCTGGCGGAGATACCGTCATAAGTACCGGGTTCGTTGGCGATCAGATGCAGGCGAGTCTGCATACCGGCCATGGCATAAATCTGGCTACCCAGACGCGGAATGAAGAAGGAGTTCATCACGGAGTTGGAGGTCACTTTGAAGTACACCGGAGTGTTCGCCGGGAAAGCGATTTCATTCACGGTAGCAATGCCCTGTTCCGGGTAGATGAAGAACCATTTCCAGTCCATGGAAACCACTTCGATGGTAATGGGCTTCTCGTCGTGTGCCAGCGGCTTGCTAGGCTCAAGAGCGTGAGTGGTTTTCCAGGTCAGTACCGCAAGGAAGATGATGATTAAGATAGGTACCGTCCAGACCACAGCTTCCACTTTATTGGAGTGTGACCAGTTCGGGCTGTACTTAGCATCTTTATTGCTCGCACGGTACTTCCAGGCGAAACCAACAGCCATCAAGATTGCGGGAATAACGACAATCAACATCAGGCCAAATGCCGTCAGTATCAGTGAACGTTGCTCCAGACCAATCTGTCCTTTGGGATCTAACAGCGCAGAATTACAGCCACTGAGCAATACAGTGCCTGCAAATAATGACAACCATCCCAAACTTTTATTGTATTTCCTGAGTCTCATTTAACGACCTCAATTCCACGGGATCTGGTGGCGTTTAAAGTGTGTGGGCATTTTACGGGAAGGTTACATTACTGTAAACATGATTAAATTCCTGTTACTTGGATTTGGCTGTCAGGTCACATATGTTGCAAAACATATCAAGTTGATTTTAAGAAGCTGTTGCAAAAGGGTGTTATAACGAAAGGGGAGTGCAGAAGGCGTTTGGGCGGGCAATTGGTATAACCAATGCGAAATAAAACAATTGTTTAACAAATAATTATCAATATGGTGACAAACGTTGAGGGTTAAAAATAAATAGTTAAATGCTGAATCGAGTAAGGGAAATATAATTCATTCATCCGGTAAATAATTTGCAGTGAATTAAGCGCACGAATGAACAAATATTTGGTAAGGGGTGAAGGATATTTAACCGTTATAATTACGGATGGTTATTACAGTGGATAAATATAATCGTCATACTGCAAGTTGCATGTATTGCGTTGCGGGTTATTCGGCCCATCCATGAGCCTCACGCCTTACGGGGTCAGCACAAGCGCTGTTCAAAACGCCACTGGTGTTTTGTCCTGCAACTCGAATTATCCAGAGCATAATATCGTCATGCTGCAGTTTCTGACGCTTTAACACGATCTCATTGGGTGAAAATTACGTCAGATGGGTTCTGCGTAATGCCAGGTAGTCAAGCAAGCTGCCAAAAAACACGCCGCATAATGCGACCACAATACCGATCTCCAGCAGCTCCGTCAGGAAAGAGATGTGAATTATCCCAAGAGCATCCAGGGCCAGCATAAGTAGCCATCCCACCAGAACGCCACAACCTGCCATTAGTACTCTCAACGCCAGACGATAAGCTCCCTGAAATTCGGTGCGAGGGATAAAACTTTCTCTTTCCCATGAAAATTCCAGCGTTTTCCGGCAAATCAGTAACAGAAGCAATCCAGGAATAGCCGCGAAAACGGTAAACAAATAGAAAGTTGGCCAGCCGTGCGCTTCGACAAACCATCCAGCCAGTGGTCCGACATAGACGCGGCCCACTGCCGATAGTGCTGAAAGGAGGGCAAATTGGGTCGCAGAAAACGATTTATTACATAATGTCATTAACAGGGCGACAAACGCCGATGTGCCCATTCCACCGCACAGGTTTTCGAAAAACACGGCGGCACCCATGCTGTAAAGATGTTTATCGGTAATTGAAAGCAACCAATAACCGGCGTTGGAAGCCCCCTGCAAAATACCGAAGATGAGCAAGGCACGAAACAGTGATAACCGCTGCATGAGTACGCCACCGTACAAGGCACCGACTATGGTTGCCAGCAATCCCAGTGTTTTGTTGACCACACCGACTTCACCAGCATCAAACCCAACACCGCGAATTAAAAATGTGGTGGTCAGAGTCATGGCAAAGGCATCGCCCAGTTTATACAGCACAATAAGCAACAAAATTAGCCACGCGTTGTTGCGACCAAAGAAATCACGCAGGGGCGCAACAACCGCTTGTTCCAACGTTTTTGGTACTGGAATAGTGTCGGTTGGTTCTGGAGCAAGCACCGTCGCAATAATACAGGGGATCAACAGAGCCGCCATCAGCCAGTACATGCCTTGCCAGCCCAGCCATTTATCTGCCAGCCATAAAGCTAAACCACCTGAAACCAGCATCCCTAAACGGTAACCGAGTACGCTGATTGCCGCGCCCGCACCACGTTCTTCAGCGGGTAAAACATCGGTTTTCCAGGCATCAAAGACGATATCCTGAGAAGCTGAACAAAAGGCGATCACCACTGCCAGAGCAGCCATCCAGCGGAGATTAGTTGCCGGATCGAGAAAGCCCATTGCAGCGATGGCAATAAGTAAAAAGACTTGAGTTGTAAGTAGCCAACCACGACGTCGCCCTAAAAATGGCGGCGTGTAGCGATCCATTACCGGAGACCATAAAAATTTGAAAACATAGGCCTGACCAACAAGGGAGAAGAAACCGATAGTTTTCAGATCGATATTTTCGACGGTCATCCACGCCTGTAACGTACCGGACGTCAGGGCAAGCGGTAAACCAGAGGCAAACCCCAGAATCAGTAAGATTGCTGAGCGCGGTTGCTGAAAAATGCGTAAATAATGACTGGACATGGGCTTCTACAGGCCCGGCATTCACCGGGCCAGAGGGCAGAAATTAACGGGCGTTCTGCTTGATAAACTCGTGGACGCTGGTGTCCTGAGACATATCAGCAATGGTATCGGTCAGCACGGTATTAACCGCATTGGCGATATTTTTGTTGGTAGCCTGGAAAGCGCCTTCTACGGAGTAATTAGCACGGTAGTTTTTGGTCATCTTGTTGCCGTTTGCGGCAGTGGCAATGATGGCGATATCGGCTTTGGTTGCGATGTTGTAACGCACGTTGCCCTGAGAAACATCGGCATACAACTGGTTAACAATGATCTGCAGGTTTACTGCGCCGTTAGGACCAACCATATAACCGCGCGCGGTCATTTGTTTTTCCAGCACTTCTTGCAGCAGGAAGCGCAAATCGCGGGATGCGGTCAGGGTAACGATTTGGTTATCACGGGTGACTTTTGCCAGAGCCTGGTCCGGACGTTGATCTGCACCGTTAATGCTTACGGTCACGCCCATCAGGCTTGGATCTTGTTGCGGCAGTGTCATCGTCGGGGAGACTTCAATCGTAGTTGGTGGTGTTGCGCATCCTGCCAGCATAACCATTGTGATTAAGGGAAAGAGGATTTTTTTTAACATGTTGGTGCTCTCAGTGACTCTTTGGCGTAGTAGAAAAAATTCCCGCCATCATAACATCGCTAACGGCGAGGGGAAGTGGGTAAAGAATCTAAATTCACGGTGTTGTCCGTTTAATGACCCTTCGAAAAACGATGACCGTCGTTTTACATTCCTCACCGTTTATAAATCAGTAAACTTCAAACGTTTGAGAGAAAAAATCAGATGAAAGCTAAATATTTGTTGTCAATGTGTAATGGAAACGGTAAAAGCGGCTAATATTTAAAGGGATGGGGACATCTCAGCGTTGTCGGAGGAGATATTTCATGATGATACGTGAGCGGATAGAAGATAAGTTAAGGGCAGCGTTCCAACCTGTTTTCCTCGAAGTAGTGGATGAAAGCTATCGTCACAATGTCCCGGCGGGCTCTGAAAGCCATTTTAAAGTTGTGCTGGTTAGTGATCGCTTTACAGGTGAGCGCTTTTTGAATCGTCACCGAATGATTTACAGCACCCTGGCGGAGGAACTCTCCACAACCGTACATGCGCTGGCTCTGCATACCTACACCATAAAGGAGTGGGAAAGCTTGCAGGATACCGTCTTCGCATCACCCCCCTGCCGTGGAGCAGGTAGCATAGCGTAGAAAACGTATTTGCAACATCCGCTGTATTTCCAGTATGTTGCTACCGAGTTTGACGAAACGGCCTGCGGGCCGTTTTTTTTGTCGGAATTTTATACTTGTTGTCGAGAGTTCAGGCAAAAAGAAGCCGGGAAATGTGAAAAAAGCCGCAGCATCGGGCAATAACCGTTCTCGACTCATATAAGTGATGCCGCTATAATGCCGCGTCTTATTTGAATGTTTCGGGATGATTCTGGCGACAGGGAATGTGATTGTTTACGAGAACATCCCGGTTCCGCGAAGCCAACTACCTGTGCTTGCGGGGTAGAGTTGACCGAGCACTGTGATTTTTTGAGGTAACAAGATGCAAGTTTCAGTTGAAACCACTCAAGGCCTTGGCCGCCGTGTAACGATTACAATCGCTGCTGACAGCATCGAGACCGCTGTTAAAAGCGAGCTGGTCAACGTAGCGAAGAAAGTGCGTATTGACGGCTTCCGCAAAGGCAAAGTACCGATGAATATTGTTGCTCAGCGTTATGGTGCGTCTGTACGCCAGGACGTTCTGGGCGATCTGATGAGCCGTCACTTCATCGATGCGATCATCAAAGAAAAAATCAATCCGGCTGGCGCACCGAACTACGTTCCGGGCGAATACAAACCAGGTGAAGACTTCACCTACGCTGTAGAGTTTGAAGTTTATCCGGAAATTGAGCTGAAAGACCTGGAAACGATCGAAGTTGAAAAACCGATTGTTGAAGTGACCGACGCTGATGTAGACATGATGCTGGATACTCTGCGTAAACAGCAGGCTACCTGGAAAGAGAAAGATGGCGCTGCTGATGCAGAAGACCGCGTTACCATCGACTTCACCGGTTCTGTAGACGGCGAAGAATTCGAAGGCGGTAAAGCGTCTGATTTCGTACTGGCGATGGGTCAGGGTCGCATGATCCCAGGCTTTGAAGACGGTATCAAAGGTCACAAAGCTGGCGAAGAGTTCACCATCGACGTGACCTTCCCGGAAGACTACCACGCTGAAAACCTGAAAGGTAAAGCGGCGAAATTCGCTATCAACCTGAAAAAAGTTGAAGAGCGTGAACTGCCGGAACTGACCGAAGATTTTATCAAACGTTTCGGCGTTGAAGATGGTTCTGTTGAAGGTCTGCGTGCTGAAGTACGTAAAAACATGGAACGCGAGCTGAAAGGCGCCGTACGTAACCGTGTTAAATCTCAGGCGATCGAAGGCCTGGTAAAAGCTAACGACATCGACGTACCAGCTGCACTGATCGACAGCGAAATCGACGTTCTGCGTCGCCAGGCTGCACAGCGTTTCGGCGGCAACGAGAAACAGGCTCTGGAACTGCCGCGTGAACTGTTCGAAGAACAAGCTAAACGCCGCGTAGTTGTTGGCCTGCTGCTGGGCGAAGTAATCCGCACCAACGAGCTGAAAGCTGACGAAGAGCGTGTGAAAGGCCTGATCGAAGAAATGGCTTCTGCGTATGAAGATCCGAAAGAAGTCATCGAGTTCTACAGCAAAAATAAAGAGCTGATGGACAACATGCGTAACGTCGCACTGGAAGAACAAGCTGTTGAAGCTGTTCTGGCTAAAGCGAAAGTGACTGAAAAAGAAACCACTTTCAACGAGCTGATGAACCAGCAGGCGTAATCTGCGCAGCCGTTAGGCGCACTACGCACGAAGGCCCGTCACCTCCAGGTGGTGGGCTTTTTTTTGTCATGAATTTTGCATGGATGTGCGCGAAAACCGCTTTTCGGGGTTAGCGTAACAACAAAAGATTGTTATGCTTGAATTATGGCGATGCCGTACCCATAACAGAGGGACTAGCTGATAATCCGTCCATAAGGTTACAATCGGTACAGCAGGTTTTTTCAATTTTATCCAGGAGACGGAAATGTCATACAGCGGCGAACGAGATAACTTTGCACCCCATATGGCGCTGGTGCCGATGGTCATTGAACAGACCTCACGCGGCGAGCGCTCTTTTGATATCTACTCTCGTCTACTTAAGGAACGCGTCATTTTTCTGACCGGCCAGGTTGAAGACCACATGGCAAACCTGATTGTGGCGCAGATGCTGTTCCTGGAAGCGGAAAATCCGGAAAAAGATATCTATCTGTACATTAACTCCCCTGGCGGCGTAATCACTGCCGGGATGTCTATTTATGACACCATGCAGTTCATTAAACCGGACGTCAGCACTATCTGTATGGGCCAGGCGGCCTCTATGGGCGCGTTCCTGCTGACTGCAGGGGCAAAAGGTAAACGTTTCTGCTTGCCGAATTCGCGCGTGATGATTCACCAACCGCTGGGCGGCTACCAGGGCCAGGCGACCGATATCGAAATTCATGCCCGTGAAATTCTGAAAGTTAAAGGGCGTATGAATGAACTTATGGCGCTTCATACGGGTCAATCATTAGAACAGATTGAACGTGATACTGAGCGCGATCGTTTCCTCTCTGCTCCTGAGGCAGTGGAATACGGCCTTGTCGACTCGATTCTGACCCATCGTAATTGATGCCACAGGCGCAACTGTACCGCTATACTTATCCTGGGCGGCACAACGCTGTAAGCGGCTTGCGCCTGAGAATGGCATTTGCGTCGTCGTGTGCGGCACAAAGAACAAAGAAGAGGTTTTGACCCATGACAGATAAACGCAAAGATGGCTCAGGCAAACTGTTGTACTGCTCTTTTTGCGGCAAAAGCCAGCATGAAGTGCGCAAGCTGATTGCCGGTCCATCCGTGTATATCTGCGACGAATGTGTCGATTTATGTAATGACATCATTCGCGAAGAGATTAAAGAAGTTGCACCGCATCGTGAACGCAGTGCGCTACCGACGCCGCATGAAATTCGCCACCACCTGGACGATTACGTTATCGGTCAGGAACAGGCGAAAAAAGTGCTGGCGGTCGCGGTATACAACCATTACAAACGTCTGCGCAACGGCGATACCAGCAATGGCGTCGAGTTGGGCAAAAGTAACATTCTGCTGATCGGTCCGACCGGTTCCGGTAAAACGCTGCTGGCTGAAACGCTGGCACGTCTGCTGGATGTCCCGTTCACCATGGCCGACGCAACCACGCTGACCGAAGCCGGTTATGTGGGCGAAGACGTTGAAAACATCATTCAGAAGCTGTTGCAGAAATGCGATTACGACGTACAGAAAGCACAGCGCGGTATTGTCTACATCGATGAAATCGACAAGATTTCTCGTAAGTCTGACAACCCGTCCATTACCCGAGACGTTTCCGGTGAAGGCGTACAGCAGGCACTGTTGAAACTGATCGAAGGTACTGTTGCTGCCGTTCCTCCGCAAGGTGGGCGTAAACATCCGCAGCAGGAATTCTTGCAGGTTGATACATCCAAGATCCTGTTTATCTGTGGCGGTGCGTTTGCCGGTCTGGATAAAGTGATTTCTCATCGTGTTGAAACTGGCTCCGGTATTGGTTTTGGCGCAACGGTAAAAGCGAAGTCTGACAAAGCAAGTGAAGGTGAACTGCTGGCGCAGGTTGAGCCGGAAGATCTGATCAAATTTGGTTTGATCCCTGAGTTTATCGGTCGTCTGCCGGTTGTAGCAACGCTGAATGAGCTGAGCGAAGAAGCTCTGATTCAGATCCTCAAAGAACCGAAAAACGCCCTGACCAAGCAGTATCAGGCGCTGTTTAATCTGGAAGGCGTGGATCTGGAATTCCGTGACGAGGCACTGGATGCTATCGCTAAGAAAGCGATGGCGCGTAAAACCGGTGCCCGTGGTCTGCGTTCAATCGTAGAAGCTGCATTGCTGGATACCATGTACGATCTGCCGTCGATGGAAGATGTGGAAAAAGTGGTTATCGATGAGTCAGTCATTGAAGGCCAAAGTAAGCCTCTGCTGATTTATGGTAAACCAGAAGCACAGCAGGCATCTGGCGAATAATTCACCAATCCATAACGTTGGTTTATCAAAAAGGGGGGAATACATCTCCCCTTTTATTTTTCCGCTATTCCCGGCGTTGAATGTGGGGGAAACATCCCCATATACTGACACACATGTTAAAAGATGACATGAAGCACAGTCGTGCCATCTGTTTACCTGGCGGACACTAAACTAAGAGAGAGCTCTATGAATCCTGAGCGTTCTGAACGCATTGAAATCCCCGTATTGCCGCTGCGCGATGTGGTGGTTTATCCGCACATGGTCATACCCTTATTTGTAGGGCGGGAAAAATCTATCCGTTGTCTGGAAGCGGCTATGGACCATGATAAGAAAATTATGCTGGTCGCCCAGAAAGAAGCATCAACGGATGAGCCGGGTGTTAACGATATGTTCACTGTCGGTACCGTGGCCTCGATATTGCAGATGCTGAAACTGCCAGACGGCACCGTCAAAGTGCTGGTCGAGGGGTTACAGCGTGCGCGTATTTCTGCGCTTTCTGATAACGGCGAGCATTTTTCTGCAAAAGCTGAATATCTCGATTCACCAACCATTGATGAGCGCGAACAGGAAGTGCTGGTGCGTACTGCAATCAGCCAGTTCGAAGGCTACATCAAGCTGAACAAAAAAATCCCACCAGAAGTACTGACGTCGCTAAATAGCATCGACGATCCGGCGCGTCTGGCGGATACCATTGCTGCGCATATGCCGCTGAAACTGGCTGACAAACAGTCCGTGCTTGAGATGTCCGACGTTAACGAACGTCTGGAATATTTGATGGCAATGATGGAATCGGAAATCGATCTGCTGCAGGTTGAGAAACGCATTCGCAACCGGGTTAAAAAGCAGATGGAGAAATCCCAGCGTGAGTACTATCTGAACGAGCAAATGAAAGCTATTCAGAAAGAACTCGGCGAAATGGACGACGCGCCGGACGAAAACGAAGCCCTGAAGCGCAAAATCGACGCGGCGAAAATGCCGAAAGAGGCAAAAGAGAAAGCGGAAGCAGAGCTGCAGAAGCTGAAAATGATGTCTCCGATGTCGGCAGAAGCGACCGTAGTGCGTGGTTATATCGACTGGATGGTACAGGTGCCGTGGAATGCGCGTAGCAAGGTCAAAAAAGACCTGCGTCAGGCGCAGGAAATCCTTGATACCGACCATTATGGTCTGGAGCGCGTGAAAGATCGCATCCTTGAGTATCTTGCGGTTCAAAGCCGTGTCAACAAAATCAAGGGACCGATCCTCTGCCTGGTAGGGCCGCCGGGGGTAGGTAAAACCTCCCTGGGTCAGTCCATCGCCAAAGCCACCGGGCGTAAATATGTCCGTATGGCGCTGGGTGGCGTGCGTGATGAAGCGGAAATCCGTGGTCACCGCCGTACTTACATCGGTTCTATGCCGGGTAAATTGATCCAGAAAATGGCGAAAGTGGGCGTTAAAAACCCGCTGTTCCTGCTCGATGAGATCGACAAAATGTCTTCTGACATGCGTGGCGATCCGGCCTCCGCACTGCTTGAAGTGCTGGATCCAGAGCAGAACGTAGCCTTCAGCGACCACTACCTGGAAGTGGATTACGATCTCAGCGACGTGATGTTTGTCGCGACGTCGAACTCCATGAACATTCCGGCACCGCTGTTGGATCGTATGGAAGTGATTCGCCTCTCCGGTTATACCGAAGATGAAAAACTGAACATCGCCAAACGTCACCTGCTGCCGAAGCAGATTGAACGTAATGCACTGAAAAAAGGTGAGCTGACCGTCGACGATAGCGCCATTATCGGCATTATTCGTTATTACACCCGTGAGGCGGGCGTGCGTGGTCTGGAGCGTGAAATCTCCAAACTGTGCCGCAAAGCGGTTAAGCAGTTGTTGCTCGATAAGTCTTTAAAACATATCGAAATTAACGGCGATAACCTGCACGACTATCTCGGTGTTCAGCGTTTCGACTATGGTCGCGCGGATAACGAAAACCGTGTCGGTCAGGTAACTGGTCTGGCGTGGACGGAAGTGGGCGGTGACTTGCTGACCATTGAAACCGCGTGCGTTCCGGGTAAAGGCAAACTGACCTATACCGGTTCGCTCGGCGAAGTAATGCAAGAGTCCATTCAGGCGGCGTTAACGGTGGTTCGTGCGCGTGCGGAAAAACTGGGGATCAACCCTGATTTTTACGAAAAACGCGACATTCACGTCCACGTACCGGAAGGTGCGACGCCAAAAGATGGTCCGAGTGCCGGTATTGCTATGTGCACCGCGCTGGTTTCTTGCCTGACCGGTAACCCGGTTCGTGCCGATGTGGCAATGACCGGTGAGATCACTCTGCGTGGTCAGGTACTGCCTATCGGTGGTTTGAAAGAAAAACTGCTGGCGGCGCATCGTGGTGGAATTAAAACGGTGTTAATTCCTTACGAAAATAAACGTGATCTGGAAGAGATTCCTGACAACGTGATTGCCGATCTGGATATTCATCCTGTGAAGCGCATTGAGGAAGTTCTGAGTCTTGCGCTGCAAAATGAACCGTCCGGAATGCAGGTTGTAAGCGCAAAATAGTGACCTCGCGCAAAATGCACTAATAAAAACAGGGCTGGCACGCCATTTGGCACTTGCCAGCCTTTTTTTGTACCGCTAATTTAAACGCTTATTCAGACCTGTCGCTATTAACAGGTGTTGTAAGGGCATGTCAGGCCTGATATAACTGCTGCGCGGTTGCACTTTGAAGGATTCTGGTACGTTTTTCATTATATAAGAGGAAGAGAAGAGTGAATAAATCTCAACTGATCGACAAGATTGCTGCAGGGGCTGATATCTCTAAAGCAGCTGCTGGACGTGCTTTAGACGCGATTATTGCTTCCGTTACTGAGTCTCTGAAAGAAGGGGATGACGTAGCGCTGGTAGGTTTTGGTACTTTTGCTGTTAAAGAGCGTGCTGCCCGTACTGGTCGCAACCCGCAAACCGGTAAAGAGATCACCATCGCTGCTGCTAAAGTACCGAGCTTCCGTGCGGGTAAAGCACTGAAAGACGCGGTAAACTAAGAGTGATCCCCACGGGGATGTGATTTAGTACAAGGGCGCATCAACTGATGTGCCTTTTTTATTTGTGATTCGGGACTTTATACCGCTTGTGGGCTGACAATTACCCCTGTTTCTTGTCACAATAGGCCTTTGCGCGCAGCGATACGTTGCGTGAGGTATACAAGTCACCTACAGCGGAGTGTTGTTACACCATGATGGACAGCTTACGCACGGCTGCAAACAGTCTCGTGCTCAAGATTATTTTCGGTATCATTATCGTGTCGTTCATTTTGACCGGCGTGAGTGGTTACCTGATTGGCGGAGGCAACAACTACGCCGCAAAAGTGAATGGCCAGGAAATCAGCCGTGGGCAATTCGAAAACGCGTTCAACAGCGAACGTAATCGAATGCAGCAGCAACTGGGCGATCAATACTCGGAGCTGGCAGCTAACGAAGGCTACATGAAGACGTTGCGCCAGCAGGTGTTGAATCGTCTGATTGATGAGGCTCTGTTAGATCAATACTCCCGCGACCTGAAACTGGGAATCAGTGACGAGCAAGTCAAACAGGCGATCTTTGCCACCCCAGCCTTCCAGGTTGACGGTAAGTTTGATAACAGTCGCTACAATGCCATTCTTAATCAGATGGGAATGAGTGCTGATCAATACGCACAGGCGCTACGTAACCAGCTGACCACGCAACAGTTGATTAACGGGATTGCCGGAACAGATTTCATGCTGAAAGGCGAAACTGACGAACTGGCAGCTCTGGTGTCTCAGCAACGCGTGGTTCGTGAAGCAACCATAGACGTTAATGCGAAAGCTGAAAAACAGCAGGTGAGTGATGCAGAAATCACCAGCTACTATGATCAGCATAAAAACAACTTCGTGACACCGGAGCAATTCCGCGTTAGCTACATCATGCTGGATGCGGCAAACATACAGCAACCGGTTAGCGATGCAGATATCCAGGCTTATTACGACCAGCATCAGGATCAATTCACTCAGCCACAGCGTGTTCGCTATAGCATCATCCAGACCAAAACTGAAAATGAAGCTAAAGCCGTGTTAGATGCGCTCAATAATGGTGGTGATTTTGCTGAGCTGGCGAAAGAGAAATCAGCCGATATCATCTCCGCACGTAATGGCGGTGATCTGGGGTGGCTGGAAGATAGCACCACGCCGCAAGAGCTGAAAGACGCCGGGCTGAAAGATAAAGGCCAGTTATCTGGGGTGATTAAATCTTCCGTAGGCTTCCTGGTGGTACGTCTGGATGACGTTCAACCGGCCAAAGTAAAAACGTTAGCCGAAGTTCGTGATGACATCGCAGCGAAAGTGAAGCACGAAAAAGCGCTGGATGCTTATTACGCATTGCAACAGAAAGTTAGCGATGCCGCCAGCAACGATACTGAATCCCTGGCGGGTGCTGAGCAGGCGGCTGGAGTGAAGGCAAAAGAAACTGGCTGGTTTAGCCAACAGAATCTGCCGGAAGAACTGAATTTCAAACCTGTTGCAGACGCTATCTTTAGCGGTAGCCTGGTCGGAGAAAACGGCACTCCTGGTAGCAACTCAGATATCATCACTGTTGATGGCGATCGTGCCTTTGTGCTTCGCGTTAGCGAACATAAAGCAGAAGCGATTAAACCGCTTTCTGAGGTGAAAGATCAGGTTAAGGCGCTGGTACAGCACGATAAAGCTGAACAGCAAGCGAAACTGGAAGCCGAAAAACTACTGGTTGAGTTGAAAGCAGGCAAAGGTGTAGACGCAATGCGGGCTGCTGGGTTGCAATTTGGCGAACAGAAAACCTTAAGCCGTTCTGGTCAGGACCCGGTTAGCCTGGCTGCGTTTGCCTTAGGTTTGCCGGAGAAAGACAAGCCGAGCTACGGTATGGCAACCAATACGCAGGGTAATGTGGTATTGCTGGCACTGGATGAAGTGAAAGCCGGTACGATGCCAGAAGCACAAAAACAAGCATTGGTTCAGGGGATCACCCAGAATAATGCTCAGATTGTTTTTGAAGCGCTGATGAGCAACCTGCGTAAAGAAGCAAAAATCAAAATTGGCGATGCGCTGGAACAGCAGTAATTACGAGTCGCCTCGCAAATAATTGCACCAACTCTGTAACAACCAAAGGCCGCTTTCGCGGCCTTTTCCAAATCTGAAAATTGCCATTTGTACGCTTTTCTTCTCCTCGTTATCGTGACTCCACTGTTAACAAACAAGGAGAAAACAGTATGAAACACGGATTAAAAGCCCTTCTTATCACTCTTTCACTGGCTTGTGCCGGAATGACTCATAGCGCCCTGGCCGCAGCTCCTGTAGCGAAAGGTACGACAGTCGAAGCGAAAGCCGAAACTTCTGCCAGCGCTTCCACCAAAGCAACAGAGCCTGCTAAAGGTAGCGATGAAGAAGGTACCCGGGTCAGCATTAATAATGCCAGCGCGGAAGAGTTAGCCCGCGCGATGAATGGCGTTGGCCTGAAGAAGGCGCAGGCGATTGTCAGTTATCGCGAAGAGTACGGTCCGTTTAAAACGGTGGAGGATCTCAAGCAGGTGCCGGGGATGGGCAATTCGCTGGTGGAACGTAATCTGGCGGTATTAACCCTGTAATTAATTTGCATAGTGGCAAATTTTTGCCAGACTGAAGAGGTCATACCAGTTATGACCTCTGCACTTATAACAGTTCTTATAACAACAACGTAAGGTTATTGCGCTATGCAAACACAAATCAAAGTTCGTGGATATCATCTCGACGTTTACCAGCACGTAAACAACGCCCGCTACCTTGAGTTTCTCGAAGAAGCCCGCTGGGATGGGTTGGAAAATAGCGACAGTTTTCAGTGGATGACGGCCCATAACATCGCCTTCGTCGTGGTCAATATCAATATTAACTATCGTCGCCCGGCGGTATTAAGCGACCTGTTAACCATTACCAGTCAGTTGCAGCAATTAAACGGTAAAAGCGGCATCTTAAGCCAGGTCATTACACTGGAGCCGGAAGGGCAGGTAGTCGCGGATGCGCTTATTACGTTTGTTTGTATTGATCTTAAAACGCAGAAAGCATTAGCTCTGGAAGGGGAATTGCGCGAAAAGCTGGAGCAGATGGTTAAGTAAACGTTTTGTGGTGCCGGATGCTCAAGCCGCATCCGGCGACACCCGGAATAATTACTTCAACCCGGTTTTCTGCTTCATCGCTGCCATCACCGTCGGTTTATCGGCCAGATAATGATGCAAACCGTTGGAGCGTAAATTACACGCCGCACAATGACCGCAACCGTCGCCTTTAATGCCGTTATAGCAGGTCAACGTTTCGTTACGGACTAAATCTAGTTTGCCGTAATAATCAGCCAGCGCCCAGGTTTCCGCTTTATCAATCCACATCAGCGGCGTTTCAAAACGAATATCTTTCGCCATGCCTAAACTGACGGCATGGTTTAGTGCTTTCACAAACTCATCGCGGCAATCCGGGTAACCGGAGAAATCCGTTTCGCAGACGCCGGTAATCACTGCTTCGGCTTTGACCTGATACGCATATATTGCCGCCAGCGTCAGGAATAAAATATTACGGCCTGGGACAAACGTATTCGGGATGCCATCGGCTTCAGGTTCATAATCTGGCACTGGAATGCTGTCACGTGTCAGGCTGCTGACCGCCAGCTCGTTGAGCAGCGTTACATCAAGAACCTTATGCGCGCGTGCCCCCAGTTTCAGCGCCAGTTCGCGTGCCACGTCGATTTCTGCGCGATGTCGCTGACCGTAATCGAACGTCACGCAATGGACTTCATCATATTGTTGTAATGCCTGCACCAGACAGGTGGTGGAATCCTGGCCTCCACTGAACACAACGACAGCACGTTTCATAGATAATCCTGCTTGAACAATAAAAGCGTTATGGTAACGCCTGCGATTAACCCGGACCAGCTATTCATTGCGACGGCGCGGGAAGCCAGGCTTCGGTAAATTCAAACCAGCCTCGCGGTGTCAGCCGCACACCGTTCACGCCGGGAGGGGCGCTAATGCGATAGTGATAGTTGAACAGCGGCGTCAGCGTCGCGTCTGCCATTAACTGGCTAAAGACCGTTTTCAGGGCATTAAATCGGTTTTCCTCATCAGGCATTACTTGCACAGCGTCCAGTGTCGATTGCAAATGTGCATATGCTGGAGCGTCGAAAACATGTGGCCACAGTGGATCGCAACGCAGCCATTGCTCCAGGGTATATTCCGGTGCTTCGCCAATTAACCTGTCGCCCATCATGAGGTCTGCGTGTGCCAGTAGGGTCGTGTCGTCCCAGTTTTTTGCGTTATGAAAAATAATTGTAAGTTCACAGCCTTCCGCGGCCAGTGTCGCCTGTAGGCGTTCTGCCATGGTATGAAGTTCTATCGGTAGGTGATAAACCAGCGTCAAGGTTTTCGGTAGTTTGACTTCATCCGGTACTTGCCATTGTGGAATAGTCCAGCCAGGCAGTAATGCATGACTGGCGGTGATCAGGTTTTCTCCGACTTCTAACGTTTGTAATAAACCGGATTGATGAATAATGGAGATCACTTTTCGCGCCTGCCAGAGGGACAGTCGGGGACTTTTGCGCAACGTTAAATAGCAAAAACCTAAACTGATGCCGCTACTGACCTGACTGACCCGTTGCAACTCCTCCGGTTTGCCGATGGTGATTTGCACGGGATGCCGACAACTGGTACCCAAATCTTTTTCAAAAAGCGGTGGGGTTATCCAGTACTCAACCGCTTTAAGCAGCGGATGACGTAAATGGTAATAATCATGGCTTTCGAGTCGCACCAGTTCCGGTGTGAATTGTGTTAAGCGGAAAGGTCCGGTTCCTACCAGGGGTAATTGCGGATGCGCCAGATGGCTGCAATAGCTCGCCAGTCGGTGTGCAAGCCAGTAATCGGGGCGATGTAAAAAGAAGATCAGACACTGCGGATGGGTGACTTCAATACGCTTCACGCTAATAAATAATTGATGCAGTGCTGACAGCTGTAACAGCATCAATAACCGCTGGTGTAAGTGTGTGGCTTTTACTGCATCGCCGTTATGCCAGTGTAGGGTTGAGCGAAGATAAAAGTCCCAGCGTAACCCGTCAGCAGAGGTTTCCCAGTGATGCGCTAAATCGCCAATCGGGCGCTGGGTATGATTATCGAAGCGGGTCAGGCCGGAAAATATTTGCCCGGCGAGATGCTGCTCGGCACGGCCGGGCAAAAAGCCCGGTTGTAACGGTTCGAGCGGGCGATAGTAAGGAATACGCAACGTTGGCGTGTCGTTTTGCCATTGTCCGCCCATAAACGGCTGTAACAGAGTGCGCAGCTCACCTGGGGCCAGTTGCGCCAGTTCCAGCACATCTTGCTGCTTTCCGGTTTCCAGTGCTTGTTCCATCATCGCATAGCGTAGCGATTCTGGCGTGACCAGAAAGCGTAGTTGACCGCGCTTTCCGCGTCCTGACTGCGCCTGCCACTCCAGCCATCCCGCCTCCTGTGCCTGGCGTAACAGCGTACGAACATGGCGTTCGCTGCAAAAACAGCGTTCGGCCAGTTCGCTGACGGTGACGGTTTGCGGCTTTCCGGCGGAAGGTTGCCACAGACGTTGATACTGGTTAAGACGGTTGAGCAGTCGCATATAAACCCGGAACAATATTATTTAACTATTCACTATTACTTCCGTATATATCAGGTGATACTCAATCACTATTAACCGTGTCACAGAGTGGAGAAAGAAATGGCTCGTCTGGCAGCATTTGATATGGACGGCACTTTATTGATGCCTGACCATCATTTAGGTGAAAAAACACTCTCTACTTTGGCACGACTGCGTGAACGCGACATTACCCTCACTTTCGCCACAGGTCGTCATGTGCTGGAGATGCAGCATATTCTCGGGGCGCTATCGCTGGATGCGTATTTGATTACCGGCAACGGAACGCGCGTGCATTCTCTGGAAGGTGAACTTTTACATCGTGATGATTTACCTGCGGATGTGGCAGAGCTGGTGCTGTATCAGCAATGGGATACCCGAGCTAGCATGCATATTTTCAATGACGATGGTTGGTTTACCGGAAAAGAGATCCCTGCGTTGTTGCAGGCATTTGTCTATAGCGGTTTTCGTTATCAGATAATCGATGTTAAAAAAATGCCACTCGATCGCGTCACCAAGATCTGCTTCTGTGGCGATCATGACGATCTTACACGCTTGCAGATCCAGCTACACGAAGCATTAGGCGAGCGTGCACATTTATGTTTTTCCGCCACGGATTGCCTCGAAGTGCTGCCGGTGGGCTGCAATAAAGGCGCTGCATTGACGGTGCTGACCCAACATTTAGGTTTATCGTTGCGCGATTGCATGGCCTTTGGTGATGCGATGAACGATCGCGAAATGTTAGGCAGCGTCGGTAGCGGCTTTATTATGGGCAATGCGATGCCGCAACTGCGCGCGGAACTCCCGCATTTACCGGTGATAGGACACTGCCGAAATCAGGCTGTCTCTCACTATTTGACACACTGGCTGGACAATCCACATCTACCTTATTCCCCCGAATAACGAGATCCCTTCCAGCACCGGGCAATTGCCCGGTTTTTTTTGCGTTGAATTTGTCATTTTGTGCCGTGATGTTTAAACCGCACAGAATAAATTGTCGCGATTTCACCTTTAAAATAGAATTAAAAGAGAAAAAAATTCTCTGTGGAAGGGTTATGTTAGATAAAATTGACCGTAAGCTGCTGGCCTTACTACAGCAGGATTGCACCCTCTCTTTGCAGGCATTGGCTGAAGCCGTTAATCTGACAACCACGCCTTGCTGGAAGCGACTGAAACGGTTGGAGGATGACGGTATCCTTATCGGCAAAGTCGCCCTGTTGGACCCGGAAAAAATTGGCCTCGGTCTGACCGCCTTTGTGCTGATAAAAACGCAACATCACAGCAGCGAATGGTATTGCCGCTTTGTGACGGTGGTTACTGAAATGCCAGAAGTGCTGGGGTTCTGGCGCATGGCCGGGGAATACGATTATCTGATGCGCGTCCAGGTTGCCGACATGAAACGCTACGACGAGTTTTATAAGCGTCTGGTAAACAGCGTGCCGGGGCTGTCGGACGTCACTTCCAGCTTCGCGATGGAACAGATTAAATACACCACTTCTTTACCCATCGAATAAATATCCAGAATCAGGTCAGGACACTACGCGTGCGATTATTTGCTCAATTAAGCTGGTATTTCCGTCGGGAATGGCGTCGCTATCTCGGGGCTGTTGCCTTGCTTGTCATTATCGCGATGCTGCAACTGGTTCCGCCGAAAGTGGTTGGTATTGTTGTCGATGGCGTGACAGAACAACACTTTACTACCGGGCAGATCCTGATGTGGATCGCCACCATGGTGCTGATTGCTGTTGTGGTTTATCTCCTGCGTTACGTCTGGCGCGTATTGCTGTTTGGCGCGTCTTATCAACTGGCTGTTGAACTGCGTGAAGATTATTACCGTCAGCTAAGCCGGCAGCATCCTGAGTTTTACCTGCGTCATCGCACGGGTGACCTCATGGCTCGTGCGACCAATGACGTCGATCGGGTCGTGTTTGCCGCCGGAGAAGGGGTGCTGACGCTGGTGGATTCGCTGGTGATGGGCTGCGCAGTGCTGATTATGATGTCAACGCAAATTAGCTGGCAGTTGACCTTATTTGCCCTGTTACCTATGCCAGTGATGGCGATCATGATTAAGCGCAACGGCGATGCCTTGCATGAACGCTTTAAGCTGGCACAGGCGGCGTTTTCCAGTCTTAATGACCGCACCCAGGAAAGCCTCACCAGTATCCGCATGATCAAAGCCTTTGGTCTGGAAGATCGCCAGTCGGCGTTATTTGCCGAGGATGCCGAAGATACTGGCAAGAAAAACATGCGTGTGGCACGTATTGATGCCCGTTTTGATCCGACGATTTACATCGC
The DNA here is from genome assembly GCF_000026225.1 of Escherichia fergusonii ATCC 35469. Lineage (NCBI taxonomy): Bacteria > Pseudomonadati > Pseudomonadota > Gammaproteobacteria > Enterobacterales > Enterobacteriaceae > Escherichia > Escherichia fergusonii. The sequence continues at coordinate 2,635,884 of NC_011740.1, read as the reverse complement.
CATCGGCACGGCAAATTTGCTGGCGATTGGCGGCGGTAGTTGGATGGTGGTGCAGGGCAGTTTAACGCTGGGCCAGCTCACCAGTTTTATGATGTATTTAGGTCTGATGATTTGGCCGATGCTGGCTCTGGCATGGATGTTTAACATTGTGGAACGTGGTAGTGCTGCGTACAGCCGTATTCGCGCTATGCTGGCTGAAGCACCGGTGGTGATCGATGGTAGCGAACCCGTGCCAGAAGGTCGTGGTGAACTGGATGTAAATATTCGCCAGTTTATGTATCCGCAGACTGACCATCCTGCGCTGGAAAACATTAATTTCGCACTGAAACCCGGTCAGATGCTGGGTATTTGCGGGCCGACTGGTTCCGGCAAAAGTACCCTGTTGTCGCTCATTCAGCGTCATTTCGACGTCAGCGAGGGGGATATTCGCTTTCATGATATTCCTCTGACGAAGTTACAACTCGATAGCTGGCGTAGCCGCCTGGCGGTGGTCAGCCAGACGCCATTCCTTTTTTCCGACACCGTGGCGAACAACATCGCGCTGGGTTGCCCGAATGCCACACAGCAAGAGATTGAGCATGTCGCGCGGTTAGCCAGCGTACATGACGATATTTTGCGTCTACCGCAAGGTTACGACACAGAAGTGGGCGAGCGCGGTGTGATGCTTTCTGGCGGGCAAAAACAGCGTATTTCCATTGCTCGTGCGTTACTGGTGAATGCGGAAATCCTTATTCTGGATGATGCGCTTTCTGCGGTGGACGGACGCACAGAGCACCAGATCCTGCATAACCTGCGTCAGTGGGGGCAGGGAAGAACGGTAATCATCAGTGCCCATCGCCTTTCGGCACTGACGGAAGCCAGTGAAATTATTGTGATGCAGCACGGACATATCGCCCAGCGTGGCAATCATGATGCACTGGCACAACAAAGCGGCTGGTATCGCGATATGTATCGCTATCAACAACTGGAGGCGGCGCTCGACGACGCTCCGGAAATTCGCGAGGAGGCCATCGATGCGTAGTTTTAGCCAACTGTGGCCGACTCTCAAGCGCCTGTTAGCGTACGGTTCGCCGTGGCGTAAACCGTTGGGGATTGCGGTCCTGATGATGTGGGTTGCGGCGGCGGCGGAAGTCAGTGGGCCGCTGCTTATCAGCTATTTTATCGACAATATGGTGGCGAAAAATAACCTACCGTTGAAAGTGGTTGCAGGGCTGGCTGCGGCGTATGTTGGGCTACAACTGTTTGCCGCCGGGCTACATTACACGCAGTCGCTGCTGTTTAATCGGGCGGCGGTTGGCGTGGTACAACAGTTGCGCACGGATGTGATGGATGCCGCGTTGCGCCAGCCATTAAGCGAGTTTGATACCCAGCCTGTCGGGCAGGTGATTTCCCGCGTTACCAATGATACTGAAGTGATCCGCGACCTCTACGTTACCGTAGTGGCAACGGTCCTGCGTAGCGCCGCCCTGGTGGGTGCGATGCTGGTGGCAATGTTCAGCCTCGACTGGCGAATGGCGCTGGTAGCGATAATGATTTTCCCGGTGGTGCTGGTGGTAATGGTGATATACCAGCGTTACAGCACGCCGATTGTCCGTCGTGTGCGCGCCTATCTGGCAGATATCAACGACGGCTTTAACGAAATCATCAATGGCATGAGCGTCATCCAGCAGTTCCGTCAGCAGGCGCGATTTGGCGAACGTATGGGTGAGGCCAGTCGTTCACACTATATGGCGAGGATGCAAACCCTGCGCCTCGACGGTTTTCTGCTGCGTCCGCTGCTGAGTCTGTTTTCATCGCTCATTCTTTGTGGCTTGTTGATGCTGTTTGGCTTCTCCGCCAGCGGTACCATTGAAGTGGGCGTACTGTATGCGTTTATCAGCTATCTTGGGCGGCTTAACGAACCCTTAATCGAACTGACCACGCAACAGGCGATGCTGCAACAGGCTGTTGTTGCTGGTGAGCGCGTGTTTGAGTTGATGGACGGGCCGCGCCAGCAATATGGCAATGATGATCGCCCGTTGCAGAGCGGCACCATTGAAGTCGATAACGTGTCATTTGCTTATCGCGATAACAATCTGGTGCTGAAGAATATTAATCTCTCTGTGCCTTCGCGTAACTTTGTGGCGCTAGTGGGGCATACCGGCAGTGGAAAAAGTACCCTCGCCAGTTTATTGATGGGCTATTACCCGCTAACGGAAGGTGAGATTCGCCTTGATGGTCGTCCATTAAGTTCGCTAAGTCACAGCGTGCTGCGCCAGGGCGTGGCGATGGTGCAACAAGATCCGGTGGTACTGGCGGATACCTTCCTCGCCAACGTGACGCTGGGACGTGATATCTCCGAAGAACGTGTCTGGCAGGCGCTGGAAACCGTGCAACTGGCGGAGCTGGCGCGCAGCATGAGTGATGGTATTTATACGCCGCTGGGCGAGCAGGGGAATAATCTCTCGGTTGGGCAAAAGCAACTGCTGGCACTGGCGCGCGTGCTGGTGGAGACGCCGCAAATCCTGATCCTTGATGAGGCAACCGCCAGCATTGACTCCGGTACTGAACAGGCGATTCAACACGCACTGGCGGCGGTGCGTGAACACACTACGCTTGTGGTGATTGCTCACCGCTTATCGACCATTGTCGATGCCGACACCATTCTGGTGCTTCATCGTGGTCAGGCTGTGGAACAGGGGACTCACCAGCAACTGCTGGCCGCCCAGGGGCGCTACTGGCAGATGTATCAACTGCAACTTGCGGGCGAAGAGCTGGCAGCCAGCGTGCGTGAAGAGGAGTCATTGAGCGCCTGAATAGCGCAATATTTCATCGTTGGTGCAAAAATGTAACGCACTGTGCACTGTCATAGTGCGTTTTTGTTTTCAATCTTCTTAACTTCCTGCTCTCTTTCTCGTTTTTCATTTCTGGCACACCGCTTGCAATACCTTATTCGTGTAGCAGAACCATTACCGAATTCTGACCGGAGGGGATCTATGAAGCTGGTGACCGTGATAATCAAACCATTCAAGCTGGAAGACGTTCGTGAAGCGTTATCTTCCATTGGTATTCAGGGCCTGACCGTCACCGAAGTGAAAGGTTTCGGGCGTCAGAAAGGGCATGCCGAGCTGTACCGGGGGGCGGAATACAGCGTCAACTTTCTGCCAAAAGTAAAAATTGATGTGGCGATTGCTGATGACCAACTCGATGAAGTGATCGATATCGTCAGCAAAGCGGCTTACACCGGAAAAATTGGCGACGGCAAAATCTTCGTCGCTGAATTGCAACGCGTCATTCGTATTCGTACCGGCGAAGCCGACGAAGCGGCGCTGTAATCTCTGGCACACAGCAACAGGAACGAAAAATGAAGATAGCGACGATAAAAACTGGGCTTGCTTCACTGGCGATGCTGCCGGGACTGGTAATGGCTGCACCTGCGGTGGCCGATAAAGCTGACAATGCGTTTATGATGATTTGTACTGCGCTGGTGCTGTTTATGACTATTCCGGGGATTGCCCTGTTTTACGGTGGGTTAATTCGCGGCAAAAACGTGCTGTCGATGCTGACGCAGGTGACGGTGACGTTTGCTCTGGTCTGCATTCTCTGGGTGGTTTACGGCTATTCGCTGGCGTTTGGTGAGGGCAACAACTTCTTCGGTAACATTAACTGGTTGATGCTGAAAAACATCGAACTGACGGCGGTGATGGGCAGCATTTATCAGTATATCCACGTGGCGTTTCAGGGATCGTTTGCCTGCATTACCGTCGGCTTGATAGTTGGAGCGCTGGCGGAACGGATCCGCTTCTCAGCTGTGTTGATTTTCGTGGTGGTGTGGCTGACGCTCTCTTACATTCCGATTGCGCATATGGTCTGGGGCGGTGGTTTGCTGGCTTCTCACGGTGCGCTGGATTTTGCGGGTGGCACGGTGGTGCACATTAACGCCGCAATTGCAGGTCTGGTGGGCGCATATCTGATTGGCAAACGCGTGGGCTTCGGCAAAGAGGCGTTTAAACCGCACAACCTGCCGATGGTCTTTACCGGTACTGCCATTCTCTATATCGGTTGGTTTGGCTTTAACGCCGGGTCAGCGGGCACGGCGAATGAAATTGCAGCACTGGCATTTGTGAATACTGTGGTCGCAACGGCGGCGGCAATTCTTGGCTGGATCTTCGGTGAATGGGCGCTGCGCGGTAAGCCTTCACTGCTGGGAGCGTGTTCTGGCGCGATTGCCGGTCTGGTCGGCGTGACGCCAGCCTGTGGCTACATTGGTGTTGGCGGCGCGTTGATTATCGGCGTAGTCGCTGGTCTGGCGGGCTTGTGGGGCGTTACCATGCTCAAACGCTTGCTGCGGGTGGATGATCCCTGCGATGTCTTCGGTGTGCACGGCGTTTGTGGCATTGTCGGCTGTATCATGACCGGGATTTTTGCCGCCAGCTCGCTGGGCGGCGTGGGCTTCGCTGAAGGTGTGACGATGGGCCATCAGTTGCTGGTACAGCTAGAAAGCATTGCCATTACGATTGTCTGGTCCGGTGTGGTGGCGTTTATTGGCTACAAACTGGCGGATCTGACGGTTGGTCTGCGTGTACCGGAAGAACAGGAGCGAGAAGGGTTGGACGTCAACAGCCACGGCGAAAATGCCTATAACGCGTAATAAGCACTGCAAAAAACAGCCGGACGGTTTTCACCTCCGGCTATTTTTTTAATTGTGATTACGCATTACCCCTTCCTGAACGGTCGAGGCAATCAGCACGCCGTCCTGGGTATAAAACTCACCGCGCACAAAGCCGCGTGCGCTGGACGCCGAGGTGCTCTCCACGCTATACAGCAGCCATTCATTCAAATTAAACGGGCGATGGAACCACATGGAATGGTCAATGGTGGCAATCTGAATCCCCGGTTCGAGAAAACCGATGCCGTGCGGCTGTAGAGCTACCGGCAGGAAATTAAGGTCAGAAGCGTAACCGAGCAGATACTGATGAACGCGCAGATCATCCGGTACGCTACCATTTGCGCGGATCCATACCTGACGATGCGGTTCTGCGACATGCCCTTTCAGTGGGTTATGAAACTCCACCGGACGGACTTCCAGCGGACGATCGCAGATGAATTTATCTTTCAGCACTGGCGGCAGCAGGTGCGCCAGCGATTGGGCGATTTGAGTTTCCGAAGGCAGGCCATCAGGCGCTGGCGCGGACGGCATTGTTTTTTGATGTTCGAAACCCGCTTCTGGTGCCTGGAAAGAGGCAGTCATATAAAAAATCGGTTTGCCGTTTTGAATAGCAGCAACCCGGCGGGCGCTGAAGCTGTTACCGTCACGCAGAGTTTCGACATCATAAATAATCGGCTTCTTACTATCGCCAGGGCGAAGAAAGTAGCTGTGAAACGAATGTACCAGCCGCTCTTCAGGGACGGTCTCTTTTGCAGCATACAAGGCCTGACCCACGACCTGGCCGCCAAACACCTGGCGTAAACCTAAATCTTCACTCTGGCCGCGAAAGAGTCCTTCCTCAATTTTTTCCAGATTTAACAATGTCAGTAAATTTTTTAGCGCCTGACTCATATAACTCTCCAGTAACAAAGCTGCCGCAGCAAGCCAAAGTGAGTTGAGTATAACGCAAATTTGCCACTGGTCCGATGGGTGCAATGGTCTGAATTACGGGCTAATTACAGGCAGAAATGCGTGATGTGTGCCACACTTGTTGACGTTACTATTTTGTTAACCACTCTTCCGGCGAGGAAAGTTAGCCCGCTGGTGCATTGATAATAAGGAGAAGTGAATGAAACTCGTGCACATGGCCAGTGGTTTAGCGGTTGCGATTGCGTTGGCGGCTTGCGCAGATAAAAGCGCGGATATTCAGACGCCAGCACCGGCTGCAAATACGTCTATTTCAGCAACACAGCAACCTGCTATCCAGCAACCGAATGTTTCCGGTACCGTCTGGATCCGTCAGAAAGTCGCACTGCCGCCTGATGCCGTGCTGACCGTGACACTTTCTGACGCATCGTTAGCCGATGCACCGTCAAAAGTGCTGGCTCAAAAAGCGGTGCGTACTGAAGGTAAACAGTCACCATTCAGTTTTGTTCTGCCATTTAACCCGGCAGACGTTCAGCCGAACGCGCGTATTCTGTTGAGTGCGGCGATTACCGTGAATGACAAACTGGTATTTATCACCGATACCGTTCAGCCGGTGATCAACCAGGGCGGAACTAAAGCTGACCTGACATTGGTGCCGGTGCAGCAAACCGCCGTGCCGGTTCAGGCCAGCGGTGGCGCAACGACTACCGTACCTTCGACCTCACCAACCCAGGTGAATCCGTCTTCTGCAGTTCCGGCTCCTACGCAATATTAAACGAAGTTAACCCTCTCCGCCCGGAGTAATGCCAGTCAGTTAAGCAACTGACTGGCTCTTTTTCGGGGCTGTGGGGTATTTCCAGGGCCTCTCCTTTACCACTCTCGGGAAGGCCCTTTCCCTTCTTGTCGGTAATTTCACAAGTTGTCCCATACTTGCAAGATCGCGCATCAGCTCCGGTATACGTCCCGGTGAAGCGCCCTGCAATGTCATCAGCATTCTCATCACCATTCCGCATGATTCTGAGAAACTCAGTTGATTCGGCCAGTAACCTTTCTGATGTTCCGCCATTTTAATCATCTGATATCTCACCAGATTATAAGCCAGTAAGACACCCCACAGCTCTTGCTCCACAAGCTCCGGCTTTTTACTTCTCAGCGTCAGCCTGCTCAGTTGCATCGTCTGTTTTATCTCCCTGTATCCCAGTTCGATTTCCCAGCGATGACTGTACAGATCCGCCATTTCTCCTCCGGGGAAGCGCATGGCGTCCGTCATCGACGTCAGCAGATGGCAGACCTTTCCTTTGCGCGTCACAGTCAGCAGGCGGGCTGTCACCTCATTTCCCAGTCCCGGCCACTTTTTTCGTGCCTGTGGGCTGGTTTTCAGCTTCACCAGATGATCGCCTTTACCCAGTTTTCTGATCTCTTCATATTGCGCTCCCTTTCTGAGAGGGATCATCCAGTGGCGGTGTTCTCCCGCCAGGCTCCAGGCATTTAACAGTCCCAGTGAGTAATAACCTTTATCCATTAACGTCAGAGTGTTATCGCCGGTTTGTTCTATAAGTTGCTCAGCAAGCTCATTTTCGCTGTTCTTCATCGTGCCGAAGGCTGCAGCCGTCAGCAGATGGCTGGTCAGTTCCATCTGGCAGACCATTTTGACCTGCGGGTAGAGCGCCGGGTTCCCGGCATGTGTCTGGCGGGGGAAGGCTGCATCGTTCTCTGGTGTATCCGGTGTGCGCCAGAACACACCATCGATGGCCAGCAGGGTCAGGCCGCACCATTGCGGATGCGGCGTGGCGTTATGCCAGAGCTGCGCTGTTTTCGTGAACACGCGGCGGACAGCCTCACTTCCCAGGCGCTGGCGGGCCTGAATAACGGCACTGGGGGCAACGAAAGGGCGATTGCCCGGCAGCATGATGTCCAGGCGATTCACAATCTGGTGAAGAGGTTCTTTACGCTCAAGCGCCATGCCAACAATACACCAGACCATCATTTCGAGGGGAAGACGGCGCTTGCGTAGCGTTACAGTACCAGATTCGGCAAGGCAACGAGAGATGAGTTCGGGGTCGAGGTAATCCCCCAGAGAAGTCAGTGGGTTACGCAGAGAATCATAACGGGATACCAGATCAAGAGCCTGTCCAATGTGCATAAAAAAATCCGGAAACGAGTGAGCGTTTCCGGATTCTTACACAGCCACTGGATCGGTCAACTGATCCTTAACTGATCGGCATTACTCCGCCCGGAGAGGGTTAGTAGTTCCAGCGATAACGCTGTAAGTCGATTTGTCCGCTTCCCGATACCATCACGCCTTCTGCCAGTAATGCTTGTCGCTGACGCTGTAAATCCGGTCCGGTTAGCGAAATTGTGCCGTGGCGATTAACCACCCGGTGCCAGGGCAAGGTGCTGCCTTCCGGGAGACGCTTTAACACACCACCTACCTGGCGCGCGGCGCGGGGCGATCCCGCCAGTTTCGCGACATCACCGTAAGTGGTGACATAGCCTTCGGGAATAGCGGCTACGATTTGCCAGACGCGTTGGGGAAATGAATCTTCTTTTTCCATCTTTTCTTCCTGAGGTAATTTTTCAGCATAATCTGGAAAAACGCCCGAGTGAAGCCGCATTGCGCAAGAAACCAGCATCTGGCACGCAATGGGTTGCAATTAGCCGGGGCAGCAGTGATAATGCGCCTGCGCGTTGGTTCTCAACGCTCTCAATGGGGGCTCTGTTGGTTCTCCCGCAACGCTACTCTGTTTACCAGGTCAGGTCCGGAAGGAAGCAGCCAAGGCAGATGACGCGTGTGCCGGGATGTAGCTGGCAGGGCCCCCACCCATTTCTGCCTCCCACCGTTTCGTCAAAAAATCCCAATATGGCTAAACTTTAACCACGACTGACGTCGCAAGAATTGTCTGGCTGCGCAGTACGCTTCGGAGGTATGTCTGATGAAGTATGTTGATGGTTTTGTGGTTGCCGTTCCTGCCGATAAAAAGGATGCCTATCGGGAAATGGCCGCTAAGGCCGCGCCATTGTTTAAAGAGTTCGGTGCGCTTCGTATTGTCGAATGCTGGGCCAGCGATGTACCGGATGGCAAAGTGACCGATTTTCGTATGGCGGTGAAAGCGGAAGAGAATGAAGAGGTGGTTTTTAGCTGGATTGAATACCCTTCAAAAGAGGTCCGCGACGCTGCTAATCAAAAGATGATGTCGGACCCACGGATGAAAGAGTTCGGCGAGTCCATGCCGTTTGATGGCAAGCGAATGATCTATGGCGGATTCGAGTCAATCATCGACGAATAGGTAGCGTGACGGGCTGTGCGGCGTGCCGTCAGCCCAACAATTCACAAATGTTGCTCGGCCCAGCGTAAGAAATCCTCTTTCGGTAATGCCTTGCTGTAGAGCCAGCCCTGGCCGTAGTGCACGCCATGCTGGCGTAACCAGCTCTCCTGATGAGGGGTTTCAATACCTTCCGCGACCATTTTTAGCTTTAACGTTTTTGCCATCTCAACAATATGCGTGGTGACATTTTTATATTCCAGGGCATCCACGAAAGATTTATCGATCTTAAGAATATCGACATCAAGATTTTGCAAGTAACTCAGACTGGAGTAACCGGTGCCGAAATCATCAATATAAATTTCATGCCCCGCTTTGCGGTATCCGGCAATTAGCGGAGCACTGGTTTTGGGATCGGCAAACTCGCGCTCTGTCAGTTCAAGGGCGATTTGATTAGGGTTAACTTTGTAATGATTAAGCATTCTTCCTAATAGCTGTGGAATTTTTTCCGAGGCCAGAACGGAAGATTCCAGATTGATAGAGATATGTTGCTCCGGGTGTTGATTCAGCCACACTCCCATATCTTCAAATACTGTTTTAATGACCAGATGAGTCATCGATTCCAAAAGACCGGTTTGTTGGGCGAGAGGAATAAAGACTTCCGGGGAAAGGTAAGTACCGTCGGTTTGTGGCCAGCGGGCCAGTGCTTCAGCACCCACAATTTTACCGGTTGTCAAAGAGACGATTGGCTGATAATGCACTTTTATATCGCCATTATTGATCGCGTCCTGCAATCGATGATGGGGAGACTGTAATCGTCGGACAATGCGCAAAATAAACAGTGCAGAGAGTACGCCAATCAACAGTCCTAAAGGTAGCCAAATAAGCGTTTCGTGATGCCAGCTTTTTTGCAAAGGGAGTGTAGAAGACCAGGTGATGATAGAAATATTCATTTCAGGAAAAGACTGAATATTATAGATGGTGTTGTCTATTTCCAGATGTTGGTTACCCGTGTTTTTTAACAGTGCAACTACATCAGGAGGCAGTTGTTCACTACCTGAAATCACCACATGATGAGCTTCACCGATGATCGCTGCATTGATACGCCAGCTGCTGAAGGGAATAACATCGATAAAGGAAGCAGGATCGATCATCACCACATAGTGTTGGGTGCCGATGGCAACCATATAACGTTTTAAGCCAAGGTCATTTTCTTCCGTTAACCAGACCCGATAACCTTCACGGGTGATTTTCCCCGGTGCCGGGAAAGCAATCGGGGCGCTATTTTGTTCCAGTGAAGAGCAGAGCGGAACGTTATTGTTGATATAAAGGACTTCCTGAATATAGCGAAAACTGTAAGAAACCCGGCGCATTTCCATCAATTGCTCAGGGCTACAAGGGGGGCCCTGAAATGCTTCCAGTTGTTCCAGTGCTCTTTTGCCCTGGGAAGCAACTTTTTCAGCCCGTAGATTGACGCGTGAGGCGTAAATATTTAGCTCGTCAATAAATGTACTTTCAACCTGACGGTGAGCAAGCCAAAGGATTAAGCCGACTGGAACAATCACGGACAAAATGAGCACGCCTGTAACAAGGCTAATCAGATGACGAGTTCTCACGAAGATATCCTTATTTACGCAGAGTAGAGAAAGTATATCTCATCAATAGATAAGCTTCGCGAATGTTATTGAGTTAATGCATAAGACAGCTGAGGGTAAAGCGTACTGGAGCAAGTACAGTACGCTGTATTTTCATCGTTACGCAGCTGCGTCGCTACGAGCCAGAGTGAAAATGTCGTAGAACGAAAGGTCGCCTTTGCGGGCGATCATTTTTTGCAGTTGTTCTTTTTGTACGCCATTTACCCGTGGGGAATGGAGAATCGCTTCTATTAAAGTGGGGGGGACGAAACGCGTGTTGTACCATTCACCGTTGTAACAGACCCGGAAATCCAGCACATCAATGTCTTCATAGCGATAACGCGGGTAAACATCAAAAAAGAAAAAGCCATTTAATAGAATAAACAAAACAACCAGCAGCCAGACTGAACCTACCAGTGTTTCCGACTGCAACATGACTGCCAGGGTGGCAAACCAGGCAACATACATGCCAATAAACAGCCCTGGATGTTTACGGATAAAGCTGATGCTAAAACGTGGCTTGTTGTCACGCTTTTCACGCTTGTTAAGATCGTCAATGGTTTCTGTGAGCAGGCGCTGTATTTCGGTCATCATTTGCCTTTGTGAGTTCTGCAACTTCTGGGGAACACCCTATTATAACAAGGTGATTGTATGAAAAAAGTAACAGATTAACCACAATTTAGCATAACAGTTACATGTTTATTACGCAGGAACAGCCATCCTGATGCAACTGCTATAGGAGAAGAACACCTGGCGGGTATCACTGGAAGTGAACACCGTACAGGTAGCATTATGCCAACCGGGGAAGAGTTATCTTAAAACGACGCTGCTGTTATTGGTAACAAGGCGCTTAACTCACAGTTACCTGGCAATAAAACCCCAACAGCATCTTCTATTTTTCACTTTCGCTCTGTTTTTTCGAATAATTCCCCTGCAAACTTCAACCTCAAATGAAGTAAAGCTGGTAAGGGAACAATACCGGGGAAACAACATAATAAAAATTAGCGAAGCATAATCACCAAAAACAGTAAGTGTAATTCATTAACCTAACTGATGGTTGATACTCGTTTATTTATCAGATGGCATATTAGCGAATGAATTTCCATACGGAGGAGGGGATCTTGTCGTAAAGTTTATTCATGGTCAATTCAGCGAGACGGTGATCAGCTGCTGAATAAAATACCGCCAGTTCATTGTCAGAGAGTTCGTATTTATTTTTTTCGATGACACGTTCCAGCGTGTCAATTGTCTGGCAACGACGTAAACGCATCAAATAATCAGTTTTGGTTAAAGGCTTATCGGACATAAATTGTACCTATCATTTTAATAGTTTTAACACGACAAACTAACAGGGTTCGCCCTGGTGGCGTTAACAAAACAGCGGAAGAGCCTGTTTCCAGATTTTCGCCATTTCTGTAAATCCTGTGTATTAATGCCATAACTACTGAACAACATAAAAGTGTCATCCAGATATTCATCGATCTGCTCTATGAGCTTATTGTCCTCATTATACTTAATTTTGTAATTAAGTGCGAAGGTTGCAATATGCTCAATCAGTTCGTTGAGCTGCAGATTGATAGCCGAGGTTGGGTCGTTAACCCAGCCATGGTTGCTCTCTTCAAGATTTGCAAGACAGTCATGATACAGGGTTTCGCAAAGAAATTTAAGCTGTGCGATATCATGTCGTTTTGGTGAGTATTCGTCCATAACACATCCCCTTCTTAGTGGCTGTACTAATCGAACACCTTTCGGGGTAGAGACAACTAACTAACCGCGGGCTTGCCCTCTCGTCTGATGATTTAACTATAATCTACTCTAATAAAGATTTCATCGGCATATTACGAAAAATTACAAATAGCTGAAATGCATGATGACGTTACCTTATTGCATTTTAGCACGTAATTACCGAAAGAAGATTGGCGATCATCTGGTTGTTTTTAACATGCCAGTGCTGTCAGAAGAGGCATTCTCCAGACATATCAATACAAAAAGATAATGCCAAAATAGCTTGCATTCATAAAAACATTCTTATTTAACAGGGAAAATAAGAATTTACCGATGTTCTTGAGAATAGCCTTCAAACAGGCAGGGGATTATATCGTTAATTTTTGAAAGATAAAATATGCAGGCCAACAATAAGCCTTTTTTATGATTTTTGGCGCTAAAAAGGCCGCTTTCGCGGCCTTAACAATACCTTCTGGCGAGGATCTTAGTGATGCTCAACCTTGTGGCTATGTTCTAAGTCTTCGCTTTTACGGCTAAAGCGACGACGAACCACGACGAAGAACACCGGTACAAAGAAGATTGCCAGTACCGTTGCGGTCACCATCCCGCCCATTACGCCAGTACCTACGGCGTTCTGCGCGCCAGAACCAGCACCAGTACTGATAACCAGCGGCATAACGCCGAGGATAAACGCCAGCGAGGTCATCAGGATCGGACGTAAACGCATCCGCACCGCATCAAGCGTCGCTTCAATCAGACCTTTACCTTCTTTATCCATCAGGTCTTTGGCGAATTCGACGATAAGTATCGCGTTCTTCGCCGACAACCCAATGGTTGTGAGCAGGCCTACCTGGAAGTACACGTCATTGGTCAGGCCACGGAAGGTGGCTGCCAGCAAGGCACCGATAACCCCCAGCGGAACGACCAGCATAACGGAGAACGGAATCGACCAGCTCTCGTACAGCGCCGCCAGACACAGGAACACGACAATCAACGAAATCGCGTACAGTGAAGGGGCCTGGTTACCGGAGAGACGTTCCTGATAGGACATCCCCGTCCAGTCGTAGCCAACACCGGTAGGCAGTTTGCTCGCCAGTTGTTCCATCAGTTCCATTGCTTCACCGGTACTTTTACCCGGTGCTGCCTGGCCTAAGATTTCCATGGATGGCAGGCCGTTGTAACGTTCCAGACGCGGCGAGCCGTACTCCCAACGAGAAGAGGAGAACGCCGAGAACGGTACCATCTGACCATCAGCAGCACGAACATACCAGTCGCCGATATCATCCGGCAGCATACGGTATTTTGCTTCTGACATGACGTAAACTTTCTTCACACGACCACGGTCGATAAAGTCGTTCACGTAGCTGCCGCCCCATGCAGCGCCCAGGGTAGTGTTAATATCGTTAATAGAAACACCCAGTGCCTGAGCTTTCTCCTGGTCGATATCAATCTTGAACTGCGGTGTATCTTCCAGACCGTTTGGACGCACGCTGGTCAGCAGATCAGGATGCTTCGCTGCTTCTGCAAGCAGTTGGTTACGTGCCTGAGTCAGTTTTTCGTGACCAAGGCCCGCCTGGTCAATCAGCTCAAAGTCGAAGCCGGTTGCCGTACCCAGTTCCACAATCGCAGGCAGGTTAAAGGCGAAGACCATCGCATCTTTGATTTGCGAGAATGCACGAGTTGCACGCATGGTAATCGCTTCAACTTTGTTTTCTTCGCCCGGGCGATCGGCCCAATCCTTCAAGGAAACGAACGCAATACCGGTATTCTGACCACGTCCCGCAAAGCCGAAGCCGTTAACGGCGAACACCGACTCAACGTTGTTCTTCTCTTTGGTCAGATAGTAATTCGTTACCTCATTGAGCACTTTCTGCGTACGTTCCTGCGTTGCACCTGCTGGCAGCTGAACCATGGTCATAAATACGCCCTGGTCCTCATCTGGCAAGAAGGAGCTTGGCAGACGCACAAATAGATAGGCCATGCCGACCACGATGATTAGATACAGCACCAGGTAACGCCCCGTACTGCGCAGAATACCGCCTACGCTGTCGGTGTAGTGGTGCGTGCTCTTCTCGAACATGCGGTTAAACCAGCCGAAGAAGCCTTTTTTACCTTCTCCGTGATCGCCTTTGGCAATCGGTTTCAGCATGGTGGCACAAAGAGCCGGAGTCAGGATCAACGCCACCAGTACCGACAGCGCCATTGCTGAAACAATGGTAATGGAGAACTGACGATAGATTGCCCCGGTAGAACCGCCAAAGAAGGCCATCGGTACGAACACCGCCGACAGCACCATCGCGATACCGACCAGAGCGCCCTGAATCTGCCCCATCGACTTACGGGTGGCTTCTTTTGGCGGCAAACCTTCTTCCGCCATCACACGCTCAACGTTTTCTACTACAACGATGGCGTCATCCACCAACAAGCCGATGGCGAGCACCATCCCGAACATTGTTAGTGTGTTTATCGAGAAGCCAAAGGCGGCAAGGATGGCAAAGGTTCCAAGCAATACCACCGGTACGGCAATGGTCGGGATCAACGTCGCGCGGAAGTTCTGCAGGAACAGATACATAACCAGGAATACGAGGATGATCGCTTCGACCAGAGTTTTTACCACTTCGTGAATAGAGATTTTCACGAACGGTGTGGTGTCGTATGGGTAAACAATTTTCAGACCCGACGGGAAGAACGGTTCCATCTTCGCCAGTTCAGCACGGATTGCCGCAGCGGTATCCAGCGCGTTCGCGCCAGTCGCCAGCTTGATCCCCAGACCGGAAGCCGGTTGGCCGTTAAACTCTGCGATGATGTCGTAGTTTTCACCACCCAGCTCAATTTTCGCGACGTCACGCAGCAGAACGCGGGAACCATCCTGATTTACTTTCAGCAAGATTTTGCCGAACTCTTCAGTAGAGGTCAGACGCGTCTGAGCGATAATAGAGGCGTTAAGCTGTTGGCCTTTCACCGGCGGCGTACCACCGAGCTGACCCGCCGCAACCTGGGCGTTCTGCGCTTTGATGGCGGTAATGACATCAACCGGCGTTAGCTGGTATTTGTTCAGTTCATTCGGGTTCATCCAGATACGCATCGCGTACTGAGAACCGAAAAGCTGAACGTCACCCACGCCCGACGTACGGCTGATGGCGTCTTTCATATTCGCCGCCACGTAGTCGGAGATATCCTCCTGCGTCATGGTGCCATCGGTGTTGATAACGCCGACAACCATCAGGAAGCTACTGGACGATTTCTCAACGCTCACCCCTTGCTGCTGTACTTCTTGCGGCAGCAACGGCATTGCCAGCTGCAGTTTGTTCTGCACCTGAACCTGCGCGATATCCGCATCAGTACCAGACTCAAAGGTCAGGGTGATCTGCACGGTACCCGTGGAGTCACTGTTAGAGGACATGTACATCAGGTTATCGATACCATTCATATTCTGTTCGATAACCTGTGTCACAGTGTCCTGCACTGTTTTCGCATCAGCGCCGGGGTAGGAGGCGGAGATCGTTACTGCCGGCGGTGCAATCGTAGGATATTGCGCCACCGGCAGTTTGAGGATCGCCAGCCCCCCTGCCAACATGATAATGATGGCGATCACCCACGCAAAAATCGGGCGATCGATAAAGAAATTAGGCATGTCTTAACGGCTCCTGTTTAAGTTAAGACTTGGACTGTTCAGGCTGAGTACCGCTTGCGGCTTGCTGGTTATTATCAGCGGTAACTTCTTGTGCTTTTACCTGGACACCAGGACGCACTTTCTGCAGCCCACTTATTACTACGCGATCGCCTGCTTTCAGACCTTCTGTCACCAGCCACTTATCGCCAATAGCCTGGCTTGCAACGATCGGACGGGTTTCCACTTTGTCATCCGCGCCAACCACCAGTACGGTAGCATCGCCACGCGGTATACGGGTTACACCCTGTTGCGGGACTAAAATGGCGTTTGGATTAAGCCCTTCTTCCAGACGTGCACGCACGAACATACCCGGCAGCAGAGTATGATCCGGGTTCGGGAAGATAGCGCGTAGGGTGATAGACCCGGTGGTCTGATCGACAGTAACGTCAGAGAACTCCAGCGTACCGTCCTGTGGGAACTTAATGCCGTCACTGGTGATCAGCGACACTTTGGCTTTGCCGTTCTCTTGTTTCAGCGTGCCATTCGCCAGTTCCTGTTTCAGGCGCAGAAAGTCGTTGCTGGACTGAGTCACATCAACATAGATCGGATCAAGTTGCTGTACGGTTGCCAGCGCAGTCGCCTGACCGTTTTGCACCAGGGCACCTTCAGTCACATTCGACTTACCAATGCGACCATTAATTGGAGAGGTGACTTTGGTGTATGCCAGGTTAATCCGTGCGGTTTCAACAGCCGCTTTCGCCGCGGTCACCGCTGCGTTAGCCTGTTGCGCGTCAGCCAGTGCCTGATCGTACTCCTGCTTACTGATGTACTGCGTACCGAGCAGTTTCTGATAACGATTAACTGTCAGTTGCGCGATATTAGCCGCAGCCTGAGCTTTCGCCAGATCGCCTTTCGCGCTGTCATAGGCAGCCTGATAAGTTGCAGGATCAATCTGATACAGAGAGACGCCAGCTTCGATATCACTGCCTTCTTTAAAATTGCGCTTCAGGATAATACCGCTAACCTGAGGACGGACTTCCGCAATACGGAAAGCGCTGGTACGCCCCGGAAGCTCAGTAGTGATTTGTAGAGGTTCAGTTTTGAGCGTCACAACCCCAACTTCTGGCATCTGCTGGCCCCCTTGTTGGGCCTGTTTGTCGTCGCATCCTGTTAGCGCTAAGCTGCCTGAAAGCAACAGAACGGCCGCCAGAGGCGTAAATCCTCTGTTTTTGTTCATATGTAAACCTCGAGTGTCCGATTTCAAATTGATCAATGGGCAAAAAAGCCCCTAAACCCATTGCTGCGTTTATATTATCGTCGTGATATGGTACATACATTCATAAATGTATGTAAATCTAACGCCTGAAAATTCACTGACATATGGCACGAAAAACCAAACAACAAGCGCTGGAAACACGACAGCACATCCTCGATGTAGCTTTGCGTTTGTTTTCTCAGCAAGGAGTATCATCTACCTCGCTGGCAGAGATTGCAAAAGCCGCAGGCGTTACGCGTGGTGCAATCTACTGGCATTTTAAAAACAAGTCGGATTTGTTCAGTGAGATCTGGGAGTTGTCCGAGTCCAGTATCGGAGAACTTGAGCTTGAGTATCAGGCAAAATTCCCCGACGATCCACTTTCCGTTTTGCGAGAGATTTTAGTCTATATTCTTGAAGCTACTGTGACGGAAGAACGCCGACGTTTATTGATGGAAATTATATTCCATAAATGTGAGTTCGTTGGTGAAATGGCGGTAGTTCAGCAGGCTCAGCGCAATCTCTGCGTGGAAAGCTATGACCGTATCGAACAAACACTAAGACATTGTATTACTGCGAAAATGTTGCCAGAAGACCTGCTTACTCGCCGGGCGGCTATTATTATGCGCGGCTATATTTCAGGTTTAATGGAAAGCTGGTTATTTGCTCCGCAGGCTTTTGACCTGAAAAAAGAGGCGCGAGATTACGTCGCCGTCTTATTAGAAATGTATCTCTTTTGTCCATCACTGCGGGCAACCTCTGCAAAGGAATAATGACACGCTAATTCCAGGATTTATCCTGGAGGATCTCGCTGTTGCTATTCCGTCTGTCTGAGGCGTGATATTCTTGCGCCCTGACTATTTCCGGCGCCCCGCCGGTAGCAAAACGCCTATTCATCATGACTATGTTGCAGTTCTATAAACGTTCACAACAATTTGTTTTTATTTCGCTTTTTGCGCTTGCATTTATTTT
The DNA here is from genome assembly GCF_000026225.1 of Escherichia fergusonii ATCC 35469. Classification (NCBI taxonomy): domain Bacteria; kingdom Pseudomonadati; phylum Pseudomonadota; class Gammaproteobacteria; order Enterobacterales; family Enterobacteriaceae; genus Escherichia; species Escherichia fergusonii. The sequence continues at coordinate 2,617,868 of NC_011740.1, read as the reverse complement.
GTGTAGCCAGGCTCCGGCTTTTGCGCGCGCGGCTGGTGGCGACTTGCCAACCAAAGCAGACGTGCAGGCCCAGTTGGATGCGCTTAATAAACAAAAAGATCTCTCTGCCCAGGATAAATTAGTTCAGCAGGATCTGACCGACACCTTAGCGACGCTCGATAAAATCGACCGGGTAAAAGAAGAAACGGTGCAACTGAAACAAAAAGTTGCCCAGGCCCCGGAAAAAATGCGTCAGGCTACAGATGCGTTAACCACCCTGAATGACGTGGATAACGACCAGGAAACGCGCACAGTTCTTCGTACGCTTTCTTTGCGCCAGCTTGAATCCCGCGTGGCTCAGGTACTGGATGAGTTGCAGAATGCGCAAAACGATTTGGCCGCTTATAACAGCCAGCTTGTATCGCTGCAAACCCAGCCAGAGCGCGTACAAAACTCCATGTACAACGCTTCTCAACAGCTGCAGCAAATTCGTAACCGTCTGGATGGCACAGAAGTTGGTGAAACCGAGTTGCGTGCGACGCAAAAAACGTTACTCCAGGTTCAGCAGGCTCTGCTAAATGCACAGATTGATCAGCAGCGTAAAAGTCTGGAAGGCAATACTATTTTGCAGGATATGCTGCAAAAGCAACGTGATTATGTGACCGCGAATAGCACGCGCCTTGAACATGAACTTCAGTTATTGCAGGAGGCCGTTAACAATAAACGTCTCACCTTAACTGAGAAGACGGCGCAGGAAGCGGTCTCGCCGGATGAAACTGCGCGTATTCAGGCTAACCCGCTGGTGAAGCAGGAGCTGGAAATAAACCAGCAGTTGAGTCAGCGTTTGATTACCGCGACCGAAAACGGTAATCAGCTGATGCAGCAAAACATCAAAGTCAAAAACTGGCTTGAGCGGGCGCTGCAATCGGAACGTAATATCAAAGAGCAGATTTCTGTCCTGAAAGGCAGCCTGTTGTTGTCTCGTATCCTTTATCAGCAACAACAAACGCTGCCCTCGGCGGATGAACTGGAAAACATGACCAACCGCATCGCGGATTTGCGTCTCGAACAGTTTGAAGTCAACCAGCAGCGTGATGCGCTCTTCCAGAGCGATGCGTTCGTTAACAAACTGGAAGAAGGTCACGCCAACGAAGTTAACAGTGAAGTTCATGACGCATTACTCCAGGTTGTGGATATGCGTCGCGAACTGCTGGATCAGCTTAATAAACAGTTGGGTAACCAGTTGATGATGGCCATTAACCTGCAAATCAACCAGCAGCAGTTAATGAGCGTATCGAAAAACCTGAAATCCATCCTGACTCAGCAAATCTTTTGGGTGAACAGTAACCGTCCGATGGACTGGGACTGGATCAAAGCGTTCCCGCAAACGCTGAAAGATGAGTTTAAATCAATGAAAATCACGGTGAACTGGGAAAAGGCCTGGCCTGCCGTATTCATCGCCTTCCTCGCTGGTTTACCACTGCTGCTGATTGCCGGGCTGATCCACTGGCGTCTGGGGTGGCTGAAAGCATATCAACAAAAACTGGCTTCCGCTGTGGGTTCCCTGCGTAACGACAGCCAGCTCAACACACCAAAAGCGATCCTTATCGACCTGATCCGTGCGCTGCCGGTGTGCCTGATTATTCTCGCGGTTGGCCTGATTCTGTTGACCATGCAGCTCAACATCAGCGAACTGCTATGGTCGTTCAGCAAAAAACTGGCGATTTTCTGGCTGGTGTTTGGCCTGTGCTGGAAGGTACTGGAGAAAAACGGTGTTGCCGTACGTCACTTCGGTATGCCGGAACAGCAGACCAGCCACTGGCGTCGACAAATTGTCCGCATCAGTCTCGCGTTGCTGCCAATCCATTTCTGGTCAGTGGTGGCAGAACTATCCCCACTGCATCTGATGGATGATGTGCTGGGGCAGGCGATGATTTTCTTCAACCTGTTGCTGATTGCCTTCCTGGTGTGGCCGATGTGCCGCGAAAGCTGGCGTGATAAAGAGTCGCACACCATGCGACTGGTCACCATTACCGTGCTGTCGATAATCCCGATTGCGTTGATGGTGCTGACTGCTACAGGCTACTTCTACACTACGCTGCGTCTGGCAGGACGCTGGATTGAAACCGTTTATCTGGTGATCATCTGGAACCTGCTCTACCAGACAGTACTGCGTGGCTTAAGCGTAGCGGCGCGGCGTATCGCCTGGCGTCGTGCGCTGGCGCGTCGACAGAATCTGGTGAAAGAGGGCGCGGAAGGTGCTGAACCGCCGGAAGAACCCACCATTGCACTGGAGCAGGTTAACCAGCAGACGCTGCGTATTACCATGTTGCTGATGTTTGCGCTGTTCGGTGTCATGTTCTGGGCGATTTGGTCCGATTTGATCACCGTATTCAGCTATCTTGACAGCATCACGCTCTGGCATTACAACGGCACTGAAGCCGGTGCTGCGGTGGTGAAAAACGTCACCATGGGCAGCCTGCTGTTTGCAATTATCGCCTCAATGGTAGCCTGGGCGTTAATTCGCAACCTGCCTGGTTTGCTGGAAGTGCTGGTGCTCTCGCGACTGAATATGCGCCAGGGCGCGTCGTATGCCATTACTACCATCCTTAACTACATCATTATTGCCGTTGGTGCGATGACGGTGTTCGGATCGCTGGGCGTCTCGTGGGATAAACTCCAGTGGCTGGCGGCAGCATTATCCGTAGGTCTTGGTTTTGGTTTACAGGAGATCTTCGGTAACTTCGTCTCCGGTTTGATTATCCTGTTCGAACGTCCGGTGCGCATTGGCGATACGGTAACCATTGGTAGCTTCTCGGGTACGGTCAGCAAGATCCGTATTCGTGCGACAACGATTACCGATTTCGATCGCAAAGAAGTGATCATCCCGAACAAAGCGTTTGTTACTGAGCGTCTCATCAACTGGTCGTTAACCGACACCACCACTCGTCTGGTGATTCGTCTGGGCGTGGCCTATGGCTCCGATCTGGAAAAAGTGCGTAAAGTATTGCTGAAGGCGGCGACTGAGCACCCAAGGGTGATGCACGAACCCATGCCGGAAGTCTTCTTTACGGCGTTTGGTGCCAGCACATTGGATCATGAGCTGCGTCTGTATGTGCGTGAACTGCGTGACCGCAGTCGTACTGTCGATGAGCTGAACCGTACTATCGATCAGCTGTGCCGTGAAAACGACATCAACATTGCCTTTAACCAGCTTGAAGTGTATTTGCACAACGAGAAGGGCGATGAAGTAACGGAAGTGAAACGTGACTACAAGGGCGACGATCCAACGCCTGCGGTAGGGTAAGGACAATAAAGGGCGACAGTGATGCCGCCCTTTATTTTTTACTCGCTTTGCGAAGCCTCATCGCTCTGTAACTTCTTTTCATAATCACGCTTAACAATATCCAGCGCGCGCAGCACGGTACTGGCAGGGATCTGATTTTCTTCCAGCAGGACAATTAAATCGACGGCCAGTTTGACATCGTCAGGGGCATTTTCCAGTGACATATTCTCTCCATTGTTAGCGGGTTAAACGCGCTAACCTGTTTTCGATTTTTTCCAGCGCATGGCGACACCGCGCAAGGCGCGCTTCATAGGCTTCCACTTCACGATGCAGCGTTTGTTGTTCCACGAGATCGGCCGCTTGCGCCAGACGGGCTCTACGTTCGGCAACCATCTCACGAAGTCGCCGCTCAAAATCCTGATGCTGAATACGTTTACGCTGCCAGCGGGCAATTTTCGGTGGCGCACTGTCCCACTCGCGCAATGACCAGGCGGCGGCTTCACGCGCTATGGCTTCCAGTTGTGCTGCCAGATGTTCCGCCAGCCAGGCCACTTGCGGCAGTTGCTGTTGCTCAACTGCATGGCGAAGCGCGGACAAATTATCTCCCGCTTCCTCCAGGCACGCCTGTAGAGTTGTCGCACGGGTTTGAAAAAGGCGCCTGTCGAAACGGGCGCTTAGCGTGGCGAACTGCGCCACCGGGGCACAACGCTGGCGCAGCGTGGCGAGCTGACCTTCCAGTTTTTCCAGCAGCAGGGCGGTTTTCACGATAAGACCTCAATGAAAATGATAATTGTTATGCTAAAGTAGCCACTCTGTAAGCTGACTACACATAATATGCAACGAATCATTTTAATCATCATTGGCTGGCTGGCGGTAGTACTGGGTACGCTGGGCGTGGTATTACCGGTATTACCAACGACGCCGTTTATCCTGCTGGCGGCCTGGTGCTTTGCCCGTTCTTCCCCGCGCTTTCACGCCTGGTTGCTGTACCGCTCATGGTTTGGCAGCTATCTACGTTTCTGGCAGAAATATCATGCGATGCCACGCGGTGCAAAGCCTCGGGCGATATTCATTATTTTACTGACTTTTTCGATTTCACTTTGGTTCGTGCATATGACGTGGGTGCGTATTCTGTTGTTGGTGATCCTCGGTTGTTTGCTGATTTTTATGTGGCGAATCCCGGTGATTGATGAAAAGCAATAAAAACGGCAAAGCACAACAATCGCTGTTGCAATTATCGCCCACAGCCAGTACATTCTGGCGTTTTCGAGCACAGGCGCAGGCGGTCAAAGGTTAAACAACTGTTACTTTTGACTCGTTTAAAACGCGCCGTGAGTACCACCGTAACAAGCAGGCATACACTTATGACCGCGACTGCACAGCAGCTTGAGTATCTCAAAAATAGCATCAAAAGCATTCAGGACTACCCAAAACCCGGCATTCTGTTCCGCGATGTCACCAGCTTACTGGAAGACCCGAAAGCTTACGCTCTCAGCATCGATTTACTGGTTGAGCGTTACAAAAATGCGGGCATTACCAAAGTTGTCGGCACTGAAGCGCGTGGCTTCTTGTTCGGCGCTCCGGTAGCATTGGGTCTGGGCGTTGGCTTTGTACCGGTCCGTAAACCGGGCAAACTGCCGCGTGAGACCATCAGTGAAACTTACGATCTGGAATACGGCACCGATCAGCTGGAAATCCACGTTGATGCCATCAAACCGGGCGACAAAGTTCTGGTGGTGGACGATCTGCTGGCAACCGGCGGCACTATTGAAGCGACGGTTAAACTGATCCGCCGTTTAGGTGGTGAAGTGACTGACGCTGCGTTCATTATCAACCTGTTCGATCTCGGCGGCGAACAGCGTCTCGAAAAACAGGGCATTACCAGCTACAGCCTTGTCCCGTTCCCGGGCCATTAATTATCGCCAGTCTTGTGCTGCCCACGCTACAGACAGCACAAGATGTGCATTCAGCCTCGCCGTTCTGACGGGGCTGTGTTAGCATTACCCCTTCGTGAATCCACCTTCCAGCGTTTCAGAGCCTGCCAATGAGTTATCAGGTCTTAGCCCGAAAATGGCGCCCACAAACCTTTGCTGACGTCGTCGGCCAGGAACATGTGCTGACCGCACTGGCGAACGGCTTGTCGTTAGGGCGTATTCATCATGCTTATCTTTTTTCCGGCACCCGGGGCGTCGGAAAAACCTCTATCGCCCGACTGCTGGCGAAGGGGCTAAACTGCGAAACTGGCATTACCGCGACGCCGTGCGGCGTGTGCGATAACTGTCGTGAAATCGAGCAGGGGCGCTTTGTCGATCTGATTGAAATCGACGCCGCCTCGCGCACCAAAGTTGAAGACACTCGTGACCTGCTGGATAACGTCCAGTACGCTCCGGCGCGTGGTCGTTTTAAAGTTTATCTGATCGACGAAGTGCATATGCTGTCGCGCCACAGCTTTAACGCACTGTTAAAAACCCTTGAAGAACCGCCGGAGCACGTCAAGTTTCTGCTGGCGACGACCGATCCGCAGAAATTGCCGGTGACGATTTTGTCACGCTGTCTGCAATTTCATCTCAAGGCGCTGGATGTCGAGCAAATTCGCCATCAGCTTGAGCACATCCTCAACGAAGAACATATCGCTCACGAGCCGCGGGCGCTGCAACTGCTGGCGCGCGCCGCTGAAGGCAGCTTGCGAGATGCCTTAAGTTTAACCGACCAGGCAATTGCCAGCGGTGACGGACAGGTTTCAACCCAGGCGGTCAGTGCGATGCTGGGTACGCTTGACGACGATCAGGCGCTGTCGCTGGTTGAAGCGATGGTTGAAGCCAACGGCGAGCGTGTAATGTCGCTGATTAATGAAGCCGCCGCTCGTGGTATTGAGTGGGAAGCGTTGCTGGTAGAAATGCTCGGCCTGTTGCACCGCATTGCAATGGTGCAACTTTCCCCTGCTGCGCTGGGCAACGACATGGCCGCCATCGAGCTGCGGATGCGTGAACTGGCGCGCACCATACCGCCGACGGATATTCAGCTTTACTATCAAACGCTGTTGATTGGTCGCAAAGAATTACCGTATGCGCCGGACCGCCGCATGGGCGTTGAGATGACGCTGTTGCGCGCACTGGCGTTTCATCCGCGTATGCCGCTGCCTGAGCCAGAAGTGCCACGCCAGTCTTTTGCGCCCGTCGCGCCAACGGCAGTAATGACGCCAACCCAGGTGCCGCCGCAACCGCAATCAGCTCCGCAGCAGGCACCGACTGTACCGCTCTCAGAAACCACCAGCCAGGTGCTGGCGGCGCGCCAACAACTGCAGCGCGCACAGGGAGCAACCAAAGCAAAAAAGAGTGAACCGGCAGCCGCTACCCGCGCGCGGCCGGTGAATAACGCTGCGCTGGAAAGACTGGCTTCGGTCACCGATCGCGTTCAGGCGCGTCCGGGGCCATCGGCGCTGGAAAAAGCACCAGCCAAAAAAGAAGCGTATCGCTGGAAGGCGACCACTCCAGTGATGCAGCAAAAAGAAGTGGTCGCCACGCCGAAGGCGCTGAAAAAAGCGCTGGAACATGAAAAAACGCCGGAACTGGCGGCAAAGCTGGCGGCAGAAGCCATTGAGCGCGATCCTTGGGCGGCACAGGTGAGCCAACTTTCGCTACCAAAACTGGTTGAACAGGTGGCGTTAAATGCCTGGAAAGAGGAGAGCGACAACGCAGTATGTCTGCATTTGCGCTCCTCTCAGCGGCATTTAAACAACCGCGGTGCACAGCAAAAACTGGCTGAAGCGTTGAGCACGTTAAAAGGTTCAACGGTTGAACTGACTATCGTTGAAGATGATAATCCCGCGGTGCGTACGCCGCTGGAATGGCGTCAGGCGATATATGAAGAAAAACTTGCGCAGGCGCGCGAGTCCATTATTGCGGATAATAATATTCAGACCCTGCGTCGGTTCTTCGATGCGGAGCTGGATGAAGAAAGTATCCGCCCCATTTGATCGTAAGCACAGCTTACGTTCGTCATCCTTAACGTGATTGAGAGAGAAACCTATGTTTGGTAAAGGCGGTCTGGGTAACCTGATGAAGCAAGCCCAGCAGATGCAAGAAAAAATGCAGAAAATGCAGGAAGAGATCGCGCAGCTGGAAGTCACCGGCGAATCTGGCGCAGGTCTGGTAAAAGTGACCATCAACGGTGCACACAACTGCCGTCGCGTAGAGATCGACCCGAGCCTGCTGGAAGACGACAAAGAGATGCTGGAAGACCTGGTGGCTGCAGCATTCAACGACGCAGCACGTCGTATTGAAGAAACGCAGAAAGAAAAAATGGCCTCTGTTTCCTCAGGAATGCAGCTGCCGCCAGGCTTTAAGATGCCGTTCTGATGCAAACCAGCCCGCTGTTAACACAGCTTATGGAAGCACTGCGCTGTCTGCCGGGCGTTGGCCCGAAGTCGGCGCAGCGTATGGCGTTCACGCTGCTTCAGCGCGATCGTAGCGGCGGGATGCGTCTGGCGCAGGCGCTCACCCGGGCGATGTCGGAAATCGGCCACTGCGCCGATTGCCGCACCTTCACCGAACAGGAAGTCTGTAACATTTGTTCGAATCCGCGTCGTCAGGAAAACGGCCAAATCTGCGTGGTGGAGAGTCCGGCGGACATCTATGCCATTGAGCAGACCGGTCAGTTTTCAGGCCGTTATTTTGTGTTGATGGGGCACCTGTCACCGCTGGACGGCATCGGTCCGGATGATATCGGTCTTGATCGCCTGGAACAGCGTCTGGCAGAGGAAAAAATCACTGAAGTGATCCTCGCCACCAACCCCACGGTTGAAGGTGAAGCTACCGCTAACTACATTGCCGAGCTTTGCGCGCAATATGACGTGGAAGCCAGCCGAATTGCTCATGGCGTACCGGTTGGCGGCGAACTGGAAATGGTCGATGGCACCACGCTGTCACACTCCCTTGCCGGGCGTCATAAGATTCGTTTTTAAGCAAACGAGAGCAGGATCACCTGCTCTCGCTTGAAATTATTCCCCCTTGTCCCCATCTCTCCCTCATCCTGTTTTTAACCTTAAAATGGCATTATTGAGGTAGACCTACATGAAAGGACAAGAAACTCGTGGTTTTCAGTCAGAAGTGAAACAACTTCTGCACCTGATGATCCATTCTCTCTATTCCAATAAAGAAATCTTCCTGCGTGAGCTTATCTCTAACGCCTCCGATGCGGCGGACAAGCTGCGTTTCCGCGCGCTCTCCAACCCGGACCTGTACGAAGGTGATGGCGAACTGCGCGTTCGTGTCTCTTTCGATAAAGACAAGCGCACGCTTACCATCTCCGATAACGGCGTGGGGATGACCCGCGACGAAGTAATTGACCATCTGGGGACTATCGCTAAATCCGGCACCAAATCATTCCTCGAATCCCTGGGTTCTGACCAGGCGAAAGACAGCCAGCTGATCGGTCAGTTCGGTGTTGGTTTCTACTCTGCGTTTATCGTGGCCGACAAAGTGACCGTGCGTACTCGTGCGGCAGGAGAAAAACCAGAAAACGGCGTCTTCTGGGAATCGGCGGGCGAAGGTGAATACACCGTTGCCGACATCACCAAAGAAGATCGTGGTACTGAAATCACCCTGCATCTGCGTGAAGGTGAAGACGAGTTCCTCGATGACTGGCGCGTCCGCTCCATCATCAGCAAATACTCCGACCATATCGCGCTGCCGGTAGAGATCGAAAAACGCGAAGAGAAAGACGGCGAAACCGTAATCTCCTGGGAGAAAATCAACAAAGCGCAGGCGCTTTGGACCCGTAACAAGTCGGAAATCACCGACGAAGAGTACAAAGAGTTCTACAAACACATCGCCCACGACTTTAACGATCCGCTGACCTGGAGCCACAACCGCGTTGAAGGTAAGCAGGAGTACACCAGCCTGCTGTACATTCCGTCGCAGGCACCGTGGGATATGTGGAACCGCGATCATAAACACGGCCTGAAACTGTATGTTCAGCGTGTGTTCATCATGGACGACGCAGAACAGTTCATGCCGAACTATCTGCGCTTCGTGCGTGGTCTGATTGACTCCAGCGATCTGCCGCTGAACGTTTCCCGTGAAATCCTCCAGGACAGCACGGTAACCCGCAACCTGCGCAATGCGCTGACCAAGCGTGTGCTGCAAATGCTGGAAAAACTGGCGAAAGACGATGCGGAAAAATATCAGACCTTCTGGCAACAGTTTGGCCTGGTACTGAAAGAAGGTCCGGCGGAAGATTTCGCTAACCAGGAAGCGATCGCCAAACTGCTGCGTTTTGCTTCTACCCATACCGATTCTTCTGCGCAGACCGTGTCTCTGGAAGACTACGTTTCCCGCATGAAAGAAGGGCAGGAGAAAATCTACTACATCACCGCAGACAGCTATGCGGCAGCGAAGAGCAGCCCGCACCTGGAACTGCTGCGTAAGAAAGGCATCGAAGTTCTGCTGCTTTCCGACCGCATCGATGAGTGGATGATGAACTATCTGACTGAGTTCGACGGTAAACCGTTCCAGTCTGTGTCTAAAGTTGACGAGTCGCTGGAAAAACTGGCTGACGAAGTTGATGAGAGCGCGAAAGAAGCGGAGAAAGCACTGACTCCGTTCATCGACCGTGTGAAAGCCCTGCTCGGCGAGCGTGTGAAAGATGTCCGTCTGACCCACCGTCTGACCGATACGCCAGCGATTGTCTCTACCGACGCGGACGAAATGAGCACTCAGATGGCGAAACTGTTCGCTGCGGCGGGCCAGAAAGTGCCAGAAGTGAAATACATTTTCGAACTGAACCCGGATCATGTACTGGTGAAACGTGCGGCAGATACTGAAGATGAAGCGAAGTTCAGCGAGTGGGTAGAACTGCTGCTGGATCAGGCGCTGCTGGCAGAACGCGGCACGCTGGAAGATCCGAACCTGTTTATTCGTCGTATGAACCAGCTGCTGGTTTCCTGATACTGGCGATAAATTAGAATGTTGCGTCGCCCCTGGGCGGCGCAATTTTTTGACTATTGTAAAAATATTCTACGTCAAAAATAATTACTATATATATCAAGGTGATATTCATTGTCATTGACTACTATTACCTTGGGAGGTATATCAAAAAATAGTGTTAAATCATAAGATCCCTGCTCTCTGAAAATACTCTCTATAAAGAATGGAAAATTATCCACCTCCATAACTATTTTTAATCTTCCTTCAAAGATAAGCCAGCAACTAAAAATTTTATCTGTACCTGATAATGTTATTAAATAACGCATTAAAAGGTTTATATCCACCGGATGAGGTAAATAGATTCTATTGTTAGTAGAGTCCATTGCATATGCCTGTTGAATCTCTTTTCTCACTTGTGGGGAAATTCTGTTTAATAGATGTAAATTAAAAAAATTAATTCCATCAAGATGCTGTATAAATTTGTTTGCTTTATAAATAAGAAACTTTGCTTGTGTTTTTGTCATGGTGGTAATGACTATGAATTTTCATGACACTTAATATGTCTATGGTATATCGCGTTAAGATAAAAATATCTTTTCAATATATCTATCAATTCTTGAGCTAATTTCAGAAATAAGGATTTTATCTTCATTTGTCCAGGAGAGTATTGCCCCTCGCAGATTATCATGTAGAACAAAAAGGCCATACGCAATTTCTTTATCAATAACGTTTGTATCACAATATAATATCTGAATGTCTTCCAGAGTTTTATATAATGTGCTAATTAATTCATTATCAAAATCATCCGTGGATCTGAATGTAAGGATAAAGGAAGCAATCATATCGGTAAATTTATTAACTTGTTCCATTGAAGGTAACGTTCCGGTGAACTCACATTTTCAAATTTTTCCAGCCCTGTAGCATCACGGTTATGTGTATTCCGTGAGATAGAAACATGACCACCCACTCCACCACGAAAAAATTCATGATGATGTGTCTTACTCCTGAAAATATTTTCTCTGCTTTCCTCGACAATTTCCAGTATGAGAGATGATTGCTTGACTACAAATTATTACTTATAATTTTTCCATTTCCTGCCAACTCTAAAAAAACATCGAATGAAATTGCTATTTGTTTTACTTCAGCTATATCCAGGTCACCAAAATTTACGGAAGATATTCTGGTGTGTTCTGGATTACGATAATCCAGTAAAAAACATATCGGCCCACCATCAGAACCAAAAGCCATGAACTGTTCACCTAGATAATGATTGATTAAATAACCATCATTTAATTCCTTGATTTCGTCTAATGGCCACAAGGAAATGTAAATATTGTGAAATTTACCTGCTCCACCGTTAGACCACAGAAAAAACTCTTTCATATCTTCTGGAAAACGATGCGTGAAATTGGACTCTAACAACATCATATCTTTTTCTGACAAAGAATCATATTTTGTCCAAAATGGTTTTATCTGTTCTATGATTTTTTCCACTTTATAGTACTCATGATTCGTTAAAATATTAACAGGATTTTCACCCATACGATTAATATACGATATTTTAATCTCAAGAATATATTTGGATGGTGAAGTTATCTGGGGTATACATTCACACTATATATATTATCCGAAGGCAGTTGCGCTACCGCCATACCCTGATAAAACTCACCATCTGCACGAAACGGATTTTACGCTTTTTCTCGTGACGAAATAGCTAATTCTCAATTCAATTAACATCCACTGCATTATCTGACCAATCACTCTCTCTCCGGTAGCCCGATAACAAACCTTGTTCCCCGCGCATCTGACGTTACTGCAACCGTGCCTTTATGCGCGACAACAATCGATTTCACTATCGCCAGCCCAATGCCGCTGCCTTCACCTTTTCGCTGGCGGGAAGGGTCAACGCGGTAGAAACGGTCAAACAATCGCGGTAAGTGCTCGGGCGCAATGGGAGCACCGGGGTTTTCGACGGTAACTTGCACCTGGTGATCGACCGTCTGGCAGCGCACTACAATTGCCTTTCCGGGTGGCGTATAACGCAGGGCGTTAGAAAGCAGGTTGCTTAACGCCCGACGCAGCATCAGCGGATCGCCCGCAACCTGACATTTGTCGCCAACAAACCGTAGTGCTACGCCGCGATCTTCCGCTAACGCCTCGAAAAAATCGAACACTTTGCCAACTTCATCCGCCAGGTTGAGCATTTTCTTTTCGGGGATTAACTGGTTGTTATCGGCCTGAGCGAGAAACAGCATATCGCTGACCATTTTCGCCATTCGCGTCAGCTCTTCGAGATTAGAGTAGAGCACATCTTCCAGCTCCTTCTGGCTGCGCGACTGGCTGAGGGCGATTTCCGTTTGCGTTATGAGATTCGTAATCGGCGTGCGAATTTCGTGGGCGATATCCGCTGAGAAATTGGACTGGCGGGTAAAGACATCCTCGATACGCTCGATCATATGGTTGAACGACAGCCCCAATTGTTCGAGTTCAATGGGCACGGTCTGTGGATCGAGGCGAACGTCGAGATCTTTCGAGGTAATGTTCTGGATTTGACGGCTGACGCTGCGAATTGGCGCGTGGCCTTTATGTACCGCCAGCAGCACGATAAAGACGATCAGGATGCTGATGATCGATGCGGTCATAATAAGTTTATTCATCAAATCATTAATGTAATGAAGATGAAAATCGATAGACAGCGCGATGTAGAGCGTATAAATCGGTTTGCCGTCCACCAACGGGCCAACCGGCAAGTTAATCATCCGCCAGTTGCTGTGTTCCATATGCCCGTGACCGTGGCCTGGCATCATCATTGTCGGGCCGGAAAGGAGATACACCTCGCCGCCCCGAGCGTCTTTATCGGGTATGGCATCACGTGCAAACTCGCGGATATCCGGCGCACCGGGGGAGTGATACACCGTTTTACCGTGGCTATCTGCCAGAGAAATCAACACGTTGGAATAACCACTGACGATATCTTCCAGCGTCATTAAGCGTCGGGCTTGTGTCTCTTCGGGATGATTAAGAACGCGCTTGAATGTGGCGCTAATCTCTTTTAAATCATTAATATCCTGCTCGGCAAAATGCACTTTTACCGAGTGGATCATGATCCAGGCAAAGACGAAAAACGCTGCAATGGTGGCAAGGCTGATAAAAAAGGTCAGGCGGGTTGCCAGCGAAAACGGGCGCTGAAACGGCTTACTGGCCATCCGGCACCTCAAGCATATAGCCTACGCCGCGTACGGTCTGAATTAGCTTTGGCTCAAAGTCGTTGTCGATTTTGCCGCGCAGTCGCTTCACCGCCACATCAATGGCGTTAGTGTCGCTGTCAAAATTCATGTCCCATACCTGCGAGGCGATAAGCGAGCGGGGCAGCACTTCGCCCTGATGGCGGAGAAAAAACTCCAGCAGAGTAAACTCTTTACTGGTCAAAGTGATGCGCGTGCCGCTGCGGGTGACTTTGCGGCTGACGAGATCGACCATCAGGTCGGCAACCTGAAACTGACTTTCGATAATCACCGCCGCCCCGCGACGCAGTAGAGTGCGCACCCGCGCCAGCAGTTCAGCAAAAGCGAACGGCTTCACCAGATAGTCATCCGCTCCCAGCTCCAGCCCCTTGACGCGATGTTCAATGGTGCCAAGCGCGGTAAGCAACAGAATCGGCATCCCTTTATTGGCGGAACGCAACATGCGCACAATATCCCAGCCGTTCACGTCCGGCAGCATAATATCGAGGATTATCAGGTCATAATCACCTGTCATCGCCAGATGATATCCATTCAGCCCGTTATCGGCCAAATCAACCACAAAACCGGCCTCGGTTAACCCTTTGGTTAAGTATTCGCCGGTTTTCTTTTCATCTTCGACAATCAACAGTTTCATATTTCCTCCGCATGTTGCCCGGGCAATTCTAGAGTAGCGGGATCAGATGGCAATCGCTTATTGGCAAAATGACAATTTTGTCATTTTCCTGTCACCGGAAAATCAGAGCCTGGCGTGTAAAGTTGGCGGCATAAAATCACCAGAAATTATGTGCCTATGTCTCCTTGTAAACTTCTGCCATTTTGTGTGGCCCTTGCGCTAACCGGTTGTTCACTGGCACCGGATTATCAGCGTCCGGCAATGCCCGTGCCGCAGCAGTTCTCACTCAGCCAGAACGGCCAGGTTAACGCGGTAGATAACTACCAGAACGCGGGCTGGCGCACCTTTTTTGTTGATAATCAGGTGAAGACGCTGATTAGCGAGGCGCTGGTGAATAACCGGGATTTGCGCATGGCGACGCTGAAAGTGCAGGAGGCACGGACGCAATATCGTCTGACCGATGCCGACCGCTACCCGCAGCTCAATGGCGAGGGTAGCGGCAGCTGGAGCGGCAATCTTAAAGGCGATTCAGCCACGACGCGGGAGTTCTCGACTGGCCTTAACGCCAGCTTTGATTTCGATTTTTTCGGTCGCTTAAAGAACATGAGCGAAGCCGAGCGACAAAATTATTTAGCCACTGAGGAAGCTCAGCGCGCGGTGCATATTCTGCTGGTTTCTAATGTCGCGCAAAGCTATTTCAATCAGCAACTGGCTTATGCGCAATTACAAATAGCCGAAGAAACGCTGCGTAATTATCAGCAGTCATATGCGTTTGTCGAAAAACAACTTTTGACTGGTAGCAGCAATGTTCTGGCGCTGGAACAGGCTCGCGGGGTGATAGAAAGTACCCGCAGTGATATCGCTAAACGTCAGGGGGAACTGGCGCAGGCGAATAATGCATTGCAACTGTTATTGGGAAGCTACGGCAAGCTGCCGCAAGCGCAGACAGTAAACAGCGACAGCCTGCAAAGCGTTAAATTACCGGCGGGCTTGTCGTCGCAAATCTTGTTGCAGCGCCCGGATATTATGGAAGCTGAACACGCGTTAATGGCGGCTAATGCCAATATTGGTGCTGCGCGTGCGGCATTTTTCCCGTCTATCAGCCTGACCAGCGGAATATCAACCGCCAGCAGCGATCTGTCATCATTATTTAACGCCAGCAGCGGGATGTGGAATTTTATTCCCAAAATTGAGATCCCCATTTTTAATGCCGGACGCAACCAGGCCAATCTGGATATCGCCGAAATTCGCCAGCAGCAGTCGGTGGTGAATTATGAACAGAAAATCCAGAACGCCTTTAAAGAAGTGGCAGATGCGCTTGCATTACGTCAAAGCCTGAACGATCAAATCAGCGCCCAGCAGCGTTATCTGGCGTCGCTGCAAATTACGTTGCAACGGGCGCGGGCATTATATCAGCACGGCGCGGTAAGTTATCTGGAAGTGCTGGATGCCGAGCGTTCCTTATTTGCAACCCGACAAACTTTACTCGACCTGAATTATGCCCGTCAGGTTAACGAAGTTTCCTTATATACCGCCCTGGGTGGCGGTTGGCAGCAATAAATTTTAACTCCAGGAGAGAATAATGAAAAAAGCACTGCAAGTCGTAATGTTCAGTCTGTTTACTGTTATTGGCTTTAATGCCCAGGCTAACGAACATCATCATGAAACCATGAGCGAGGCACAACCACAGGTCATTAGCGCCACCGGTGTGGTAAAAACTATTGATCTGGAAAGCAAAAAAATCACCATCCACCACGATCCGATTGCCGCAGTGAACTGGCCGGAGATGACCATGCGCTTTACCATCACCCCGCAGACGAAAATGAGTGAAATTAAAACTGGCGACAAAGTAGCGTTTAATTTTGTCCAGCAGGGCAACCTTTCTTTATTACAGGATATTAAAGTCAGCCAGTAACCCAGGTTTAATGAGATGAAAAAAATCGCGCTTATTATCGGCAGCATGATCGCGGGCGGTATTATTTCTGCGGCAGGTTTTACCTGGTTTGCAAAGGCTGAACCGCCCGCAGAAAAAACGCCGACCGCAGAACGTAAAATATTATTCTGGTACGACCCGATGTATCCCAATACGCGGTTCGATAAACCAGGTAAATCGCCGTTTATGGATATGGATCTGGTGCCGAAATATGCCGATGAAGAGAGTTCTGCGTCTGGTGTGCGCATTGACCCGACCCAGACGCAAAATCTAGGGGTAAAAACGGCGACCGTCACGCGCGGGCCGCTGACTTTTGCCCAGAATTTCCCAGCGAATGTGAGTTACAACGAGTATCAGTTTGCCATTGTGCAGGCCCGCGCCGCCGGGTTTATCGACAAGGTGTATCCGCTCACCGTGGGCGATAAAGTGCAAAAGGGCACACCGCTTCTCGACCTGACCATTCCCGACTGGGTGGAAGCGCAGAGTGAGTATTTACTGCTGCGCGAAACCGGCGGTACGGCGACCCAGACCGACGGTATTCTTGAACGCCTGCGGCTGGCGGGAATGCCGGAGGCCGATATTCGCCGCCTGATTACCACGCAAAAAATCCAGACTCGCTTTACGCTCAAAGCGCCCATTGATGGCGTGATCACTGCGTTTGATCTGCGTGCGGGAATGAATATCGCCAAAGATAACGTGGTCGCGAAAATTCAGGGTATGGACCCGGTGTGGGTCACTGCTGCGATCCCGGAGTCCATCGCCTGGCTGGTGAAAGATGCCTCGCAGTTTACGCTCACCGTTCCGGCGCGACCGGATAAAACGCTCAGCATCCGCAAATGGACCCTTCTACCCGGCGTGGATGCCGCGACCCGCACGCTGCAACTGCGTCTGGAAGTCGACAACGACGACGAGGCGCTAAAACCGGGAATGAACGCCTGGTTGCAACTCAACACCGCCAGCGAACCGATGCTGCTCATTCCGTCACAGGCACTGATTGATACTGGTAACGAACAGCGGGTGATTACCGTTGATGCCGACGGGCACTTTGTACCGAAACGCGTTGCTGTTTTCCAGGCGTCGCAAGGCGTCACCGCGCTACGTTCTGGTCTGGCGGAAGGCGAAAAGGTGGTTTCCAGCGGCCTGTTCCTGATCGATTCCGAAGCCAATATTTCTGGTGCACTGGAGCGGATGCGCTCTGAAAGTGCTACCCATGCGCATTGAGGGAATAACCAATGATAGAATGGATTATTCGTCGCTCGGTGGCGAACCGTTTTCTGGTGCTGATGGGCGCGTTGTTTCTGAGTATCTGGGGCACCTGGACTATCATTAACACACCAGTGGATGCGCTGCCGGATCTCTCCGATGTGCAGGTGATTATTAAAACCAGCTATCCCGGTCAGGCACCGCAAATCGTTGAAAATCAGGTGACTTATCCGCTAACCACCACCATGTTGTCAGTACCTGGCGCGAAGACTGTGCGCGGTTTCTCGCAGTTTGGCGACTCTTATGTGTATGTCATTTTCGAAGATGGCACCGATCCGTACTGGGCGCGCTCGCGGGTGCTGGAGTACCTCAACCAGGTACAGGGTAAGCTGCCTGCGGGAGTCAGCGCCGAGTTGGGTCCAGATGCCACGGGTGTTGGCTGGATCTATGAATATGCACTGGTGGATCGCAGCGGTAAGCACGATCTGGCCGATTTACGCTCATTGCAGGACTGGTTTCTCAAATATGAGCTAAAAACCATCCCTGACGTTGCGGAAGTGGCGTCGGTGGGCGGTGTGGTGAAAGAGTATCAGGTGGTTATCGATCCACAGCGCCTGGCGCAATATGGCATCAGTCTCGCCGAAGTAAAAAGCGCGCTGGATGCTTCAAACCAGGAAGCGGGCGGTTCGTCGATCGAACTGGCGGAAGCGGAATATATGGTACGCGCCAGCGGCTATCTGCAAACGCTCGACGACTTCAATCACATCGTTTTAAAAGCCAGTGAAAATGGCGTGCCCGTTTATCTGCGTGATGTTGCGAAGGTCCAGGTTGGCCCGGAAATGCGCCGGGGCATTGCCGAACTGAATGGCGAAGGAGAAGTGGCTGGTGGGGTGGTGATCCTGCGTTCCGGCAAAAACGCCCGTGAAGTGATCGCCGCCGTGAAGGACAAACTGGAAACGCTGAAAAGCAGTCTGCCGGAAGGCGTGGAGATAGTTACAACATACGATCGCAGCCAGCTTATTGACCGCGCCATCGACAACCTCAGCGGCAAGTTGCTGGAAGAGTTTATTGTGGTGGCGATGGTCTGCGCGCTGTTTCTCTGGCATGTGCGCTCGGCGCTGGTGGCGATTATTTCGTTGCCGCTGGGGTTGTGTATTGCTTTTATTATCATGCACTTCCAGGGGCTGAATGCCAATATTATGTCGCTGGGCGGTATTGCGATTGCCGTCGGGGCGATGGTCGATGCCGCTATCGTCATGATCGAGAATGCGCATAAACGGCTGGAAGAGTGGCAGCACCAGCATCCTGACGCCACGCTGGATAATAAAACGCGCTGGCAGGTGATCACCGATGCATCTGTTGAAGTGGGGCCGGCGCTGTTTATCAGCTTGCTGATTATCACGTTGTCGTTTATCCCGATCTTTACTCTGGAAGGACAGGAAGGGCGTCTGTTTGGCCCGCTGGCGTTCACCAAAACGTATGCGATGGCGGGCGCGGCGCTGCTGGCGATCGTAGTGATCCCCATCCTGATGGGCTACTGGATCCGTGGAAAAATTCCACCGGAAAGCAGTAACCCGCTCAATCGCTTTTTGATTCGTGTTTATCATCCGCTATTGCTGAAAGTACTGCACTGGCCGAAAACCACGCTGTTGGTGGCAGCGCTTTCGGTGCTGACGGTTCTCTGGCCGCTCAATAAAGTTGGCGGAGAATTTTTACCGCAGATCAATGAAGGCGACTTGTTGTATATGCCATCGACACTGCCGGGGATTTCCGCAGCAGAGGCGGCGAGTATGCTGCAAAAAACCGACAAGCTGATTATGAGCGTACCTGAAGTGGCGCGGGTATTTGGCAAAACCGGGAAAGCGGAAACCGCCACCGACTCCGCACCGCTGGAGATGGTAGAAACGACCATCCAGCTTAAGCCACAGGATCAGTGGCGGCCAGGCATGACGATGGACAAAATCATTGAGGAACTGGATAACACCGTGCGTCTGCCGGGGCTGGCAAATCTGTGGGTGCCGCCAATTCGTAACCGTATCGATATGCTCTCGACCGGCATTAAAAGCCCTATCGGCATTAAAGTTTCCGGCACGGTGCTGGCGGATATCGACGCGATGGCGGAGCAAATTGAAGAAGTGGCGCGAACGGTGCCCGGCGTGGCTTCAGCCCTTGCTGAACGTCTGGAAGGTGGGCGCTATATCAACGTTGAGATCAACCGTGAAAAAGCCGCCCGTTACGGTATGACGGTGGCGGATGTGCAGTTGTTTGTGGCTTCTGCGGTGGGCGGGGCGATGGTTGGTGAAACGGTGGAAGGGATTGCCCGTTATCCAATTAATCTGCGTTATCCGCAAAGCTGGCGCGATAGCCCACAGGCGCTGCGCCAGCTACCGATCCTGACGCCGATGAAGCAGCAAATCACCCTGGCAGACGTGGCCGACGTTAAAGTCTCCACTGGACCGTCGATGCTGAAAACCGAGAATGCGCGCCCGACGAGCTGGATTTATATCGATGCCCGCGATCGTGACATGGTGTCGGTGGTTCACGATTTGCAAAAAGCGATAGCTGAAAAAGTGCAGTTAAAACCGGGTACCAGCGTGGCATTCTCCGGGCAGTTCGAGTTGCTGGAGCGTGCCAACCACAAGCTGAAACTCATGGTGCCGATGACGTTGATGATCATCTTCGTGCTGTTGTATCTGGCGTTCCGTCGGGTGGGCGAAGCGTTGCTGATTATCAGCAGCGTACCGTTTGCGCTGGTGGGTGGCATCTGGTTACTGTGGTGGATGGACTTTCATCTTTCCGTGGCAACGGGCACTGGCTTTATCGCCCTCGCGGGAGTCGCCGCCGAATTTGGCGTGGTGATGCTGATGTATTTACGTCACGCCATAGAGGCAGAGCCATCCCTGGATAATCCGCAAACATTCAGCGAGCAGAAGCTGGATGAAGCGTTATATCACGGCGCAGTGCTGCGTGTGCGCCCGAAAGCGATGACGGTGGCGGTGATTATCGCGGGTCTGCTGCCGATTTTGTGGGGAACGGGGGCAGGTTCAGAGGTGATGAGCCGGATTGCCGCGCCGATGATTGGCGGCATGATCACCGCACCTTTGCTGTCGCTGTTTATTATCCCGGCGGCGTATAAGCTGATGTGGCTGCACCGACACCGGGTACGGAAATAAAAGCAAGATACCCGGTTTAACCGTGTGGATTGTGTCTTGCGACGATGGGCACTAAATGTTAAAAGGTGCCCCTCAACAAAAAAGACACACAGGGGAAAGGCGTGAAAAACGCGTCAACCGTATCGGAAGATACTGCGTCGAATCAAGAGCCGACGCTTCATCGCGGATTACATAACCGTCATATTCAACTGATTGCGCTGGGTGGCGCAATTGGTACTGGTCTGTTTCTTGGCATTGGCCCGGCGATTCAGATGGCGGGTCCGGCTGTATTGCTGGGCTACGGCGTCGCCGGGATCATCGCTTTCCTGATTATGCGCCAGCTTGGCGAAATGGTGGTCGAAGAGCCGGTATCTGGTTCGTTTGCCCACTTTGCCTATAAATACTGGGGACCGTTCGCCGGGTTCCTCTCCGGCTGGAACTACTGGGTGATGTTCGTGCTGGTGGGAATGGCAGAGCTGACCGCTGCGGGCATCTATATGCAGTACTGGTTCCCGGATGTTCCAACGTGGATTTGGGCTGCCGCCTTCTTTATTATCATCAACGCCGTTAACCTGGTAAACGTGCGCTTATATGGCGAAACCGAGTTCTGGTTTGCGCTGATTAAAGTGCTGGCGATCATCGGTATGATCGGCTTTGGCCTGTGGCTGCTGTTTTCTGGGCACGGCGGCGAGAAAGCCAGTATCGACAACCTCTGGCGCTACGGTGGTTTCTTCGCCACCGGCTGGAATGGGCTGATTTTGTCGCTGGCGGTGATTATGTTCTCCTTCGGCGGTCTGGAGCTGATTGGGATTACTGCCGCTGAAGCGCGCGATCCGGAAAAAAGCATCCCTAAAGCAGTGAATCAGGTGGTGTATCGCATCCTGCTGTTTTATATCGGTTCACTGGTGGTTTTACTGGCACTCTACCCGTGGGTGGAAGTGAAATCCAACAGTAGCCCGTTTGTGATGATTTTCCATAATCTCGACAGCAACGTGGTAGCTTCTGCGCTGAACTTCGTCATTCTGGTAGCTTCGCTGTCGGTGTATAACAGCGGGGTTTACTCTAACAGCCGCATGCTGTTTGGCCTTTCTGTGCAGGGTAATGCGCCGAAGTTTTTGACTCGCGTCAGCCGTCGCGGCGTGCCGATCAACTCGCTGATGCTTTCCGGGGCGATCACTTCTCTGGTGGTGCTGATTAACTATCTGCTGCCGCAAAAAGCGTTTGGTCTGCTGATGGCGCTGGTGGTGGCAACGCTGCTGTTGAACTGGATTATGATCTGTCTGGCGCATCTGCGTTTTCGCGCGGCGATGCGACGTCAGGGGCGTGAAACACAGTTTAAAGCGCTGCTTTATCCATTCGGCAACTATCTCTGCATTGCCTTCCTTGGCATGATTTTGCTGCTGATGTGCACGATGGATGATATGCGCTTGTCAGCGATTTTGCTGCCAGTGTGGATTGTATTCCTGTTTGTGGCGTTTAAAACGCTGCGTCGGAAATAAGGCGTTCACGCTACATCCGACAAAACGATGTCAACCATCCGAAACCGCTCTCATCCATTCGATGAGAGCGGTTTTTTAATTACTGCTTAAATGCACCTGCCAGGGAGCGAATATCATTGCCGGTTGGCGACTGATGAAGCCGCAGACCAAACTCTTCGACAATCGCAAATATGTGGTCGAAAATATCAGCCTGAATACTTTCATATTCCAGCCACACCACGGTGTTGGTAAACGCATAGATCTCAAGCGGTAAACCATTATCTCCCGGTGCCAGTTGGCGCACCATTAAGGTCATATCTTTACGAATCCGCGGATGGTTACGTAGATATTCGTTCAGATAGGCGCGAAAGGTTCCAATATTGGTCATTCGACGCAGGTTTAATACTGACTCCGTAGAACCTTGCTGGCGATTCCACTCATTAATTTCCTGATGGCGGCTGGTTAAATAAGGTTTTAACAAATGCGCTTTATTCAGACGTTGCATTTCGTCTTCATCAAGAAAATGAATACTGGTGACATCAATGCTGATACTGCGTTTAATACGTCGCCCGCCGGATGCTGACATCCCGCTCCAGTTTTTAAAGGAGTCAGAAACCAGAGACCAGGTAGGAATAGTGGTAATGGTATTGTCCCAGTTACGCACTTTGACGGTGGTTAACCCAATATCGATCACCGCGCCATCCGCGCCGTATTTCGGCATCTCCAGCCAGTCGCCCAGTTTCAGCATATCGTTCGCGGAAAGCTGAATACCTGCCACCAGACCAAGAATCGGATCTTTAAATACCAACATCAGCACGGCAGCCATTGCACCAAGACCGCTGATCAGAATCGCTGGCGATTGACCAATCAGCAGCGAAATCATCAAAATGCCGACCAGAATCGCGCCGATCAGTTTAATCCCCTGAAATATCCCTTTCAGCGGTAACTGAGACGCCGCCGGGAATTTCTGCGCCAGATTCAAAATAACATCCAGCAACGAGAAGACTGAAAGCAGTGCATACATCATGATCCACAACTGCGCGCAGGTGGTCAGAATATCAGCCGCTTCGGTGCCTTTTTGCAGCCAGAATATCGCCTGAATATTGACGATAATCCCCTGCAAGGTGAAAGCTAAACGGTGGAAGAGTTTATTCTGGGTAATGATTTGCAACCATAGCCGTGAACTGGCGATGGCACGTTTTTCGAAGGTCCGTAGTACTACCCAGTGCAAAATAATATGCACTACAACGGCAGTCAGAAAAATAATACCGAAAATCATCACCATCGAGGTGGTGTGATCAAACTCAATACCCGCTAAATCTTCAACCTGGGATATTAAATCCTGCATAACGTCTCCTTTATACAACAGTAGCCTATGATGACGGCTGAAACAGGGTTATGCAAATCAGGATAATCTGAGGGGAAATAGCCGGGCGGATGCCCGGCAAAGGAGAATTACACTTCAGTTATGGTGATGTTTTGCGGCAGACGGGATTTCGGCAGTGTAGCGTTGAAATCTTCGACGCTGTGATGACCTACCGGAACAACCACCAGGCTGGTGTAGCCTTTCTCTTTCAGACCAAATTCTTCATCGAGGATTGCGGCGTCAAAACCTTCGATTGGCACCGCGTCCAGACCCAGCGCCGCAACGCCCAGCAGGAAGTTACCGACGTTGAGGTAAACCTGTTTTGCCATCCACTCAGCATCATCATGCAGATCTTTACGGTGCATATCGGCGAAGAATTTGCGACCTTTATCGTTCGCGGCTTTCGCTTCCGGCGTGGCAAAGCGGCCATCGGCATCTTCCTGGTCAACAACCTGTTTCAGCCAGGCATCGTCCATCGCGGTTTTCGCGCAGAACACCACGACGTGCGAGGCATCAAGCATTTTGCGCTCGTTGAACACGTAATTATCGGCGGCGGATTTGGCAACACGCGCTTTGCCTTCTTCCGTGCTGGCAACAATAAAATGCCACGGCTGGGAGTTGGTGCTGGATGGGCTGTATTGCAGAAGAGTTTTGATCTGCTCGGCCTGTTCTGGGGTAAGTTTTTTGCTGGCATCAAATGCCTTAGTGGAATGACGCTTTAAGGCGACAGAAATGATATCCATAAAGACTCCATGTGTATGTAATTTTGCGTGCCAGCAGATTACAAGGTTCAACGAGAAATGGTAAGTGAGAAAAATGCGCTATAGATTTTCGCTTTTAGTCTGGGCGCACTCTTTTTTGATCGCGTTTAGATAAGCCATCAACCACTAAATTCCATGAATCATCGATAAGATCGCGCAGTAACGCTTCGGAGATCTCATCGCCTGGATACACTGAAATCCAGTGCTTCTTATTCATGTGATACCCTGGCTTAATGCTCGGATATATCTGCTGATTTAACAGGGATTTTTGTGGATCGGACTTCAAATTGATAAAGGGGACGCCGCGCAGCTCCGACGACAGCATAAAAATCTTGCCGCCAATTTTAAAGACATCGAACTCCGGGCCAAAAGGCCAGCAAAGCTCGACAAAGGGTAACTCAAGGGCCAGGCGTTTCGCCGTTTCGTGCAGTGATTGCTTATCCATAAACGTTCCTTTAGGCGAAGGAGAATAAGCAAAGTATGCCGTGAAGTACGGCGATAATCGACGTTTAATCCGCCAGTGAGAACCAGCGTTGCCAGATAAAGCGCAGAACAAAATACTCAATTGCGCCCAGCACTAAAAACCACAGGCAAAACAATAAAGTGTAAAGCTGGCTAAGATCCATCAGATGGAACGTGCTCACCAGTTTTTGTGCCAGCGTCAGCCCCAGTGCGGGGGCGGGCAGCAGCAGGCAAGAGAGGAAAGCCATCAGCAAAATGCCTGCTGCGGTGGTCAAAGTTTCTAAAGGGTGTTTCATAACATTGTTAAATGTAAGTTAAAACACCATTGTCAGGGATATTCTTCTGTAAGGCAATTCCCGACTTATTCTCCGGCCCAGATTTCACAATGCTTTTTCACCAGTCCAATCAGCGAGCCGCCATCGGCGACGAAATCACGCATCAGCTGCGCTTCATTCAGACCGCTAACGACCTGGCGATGCAGGGCTTCAATCGCGCTCGATGCGCCAATTTTATCTGCGGAAGGGGCGATTTTTTCCAGCAATCGCAAGGTGTCTTCCGTCAATGGTCGACGATCGCCAGTGTGCGGATCGGTAATGACACCTTCCAGCCCATAACGGCAGGCCTGGAAGCGGTTGAATTTATACAGCAGGTAATCTTTCTCCTGATGTTTGAACGGGCGTTCCGTCAGTAACCAGTGGGCGGTGGCCTGAATTAATCCCGCCATATTTACCGCGTGGCTAAGGGTTAATGGGGTATCCATCACCCGAACTTCCACCGTGCCAAAATGGGGGCTGGGGCGAATATCCCAGTGCAGATCTTTAATGCTGTCGATCATCTTGGTGTAACTCAGACAACGAAACAGGGTTTCAAATTGTTGCCAGTTACTGACCCACGGCATTGGGCCATTGTCGGGAAAGGCGGAAAAAATATTCGGTCTTGAGGAAGCAAAGCGTGTATCCGTTCCCTGCATATACGGCGATGCGGCAGAAAGGGCGATAAAGTGCGGCACAAACCGCGACAAGCCGTGCAGCAAATAAATGGCGTCATCGCCACTGGCGCAGCCAACATGGACATGCTGACCAAAAACGGTCGCCTGCTGAATGAGATAACCAAAGTTTTCCAGCGTTCGTTGATAGCGTTCGTTATCGCATACCTCCTGACGCTGCCATTTCTGAAACGGGTGCGTGCCCCCGCCGCAAATTTCCAGATGATGGTCTGCGGCTGCCTGCAATACGACTTTCTGCATCGCTGAAAATTGCCCGGCAGCCTGGTTGATATCACGGCAAACATCCGTCGCCAGCTCCAGCATGCTTTCGGTGATATCGTGCTTTACTTCCCCGGCAGTGATCTGATTTTTAACCGCGTCAATCAGCGTTGAAGAGTCCTGGCTTAAGTCATAGCCCGGCGGATTAACCACCTGCATTTCCAGTTCAATACCGAGGGTAAAAGGTTCAGAGACTTGAAAATCGGGCATTGGCATAGGTTTCTCTTATGTTGGCGTTTTCATTTCAGTATAGAAGTGGGAGCGGCCGGGGGAGATGCGGAAGTTCTGGAATGTTTCTTTTTTTTGGTGATGGTGAACTGATTGCTACTGAAGCAATTTGGCTACTTTTGCAATGTGCCAAGTTATGGCATAGCTGGCTGGCGGCGGAGAATTTTGACGATTGAGGGGCGAAGGAAAAACTGGCTTAGTTTCGGTTGATCTAATGCGTAGTGAGAAGTCCGAAATAAGACTAACTGTATAAATAAACAGCTATTTTGCTAAGGAAGGGTAAGATGACTGCGGGTGCCTGAAGCTTTCCGGTTTCAGGTTTACTCTGAGGTCTGGAAAGATGAAGCCCCAGGAGATATTTCTATCAACCCTGGGGCTGCCACTCCAAACCCGAACAATTTGGATGGTAGCCCCTTCTTCGCATGGAGGCAATATAAACATGCTGACGAAATATGCCCTTGTGGCAGTCATAGTGCTGTGTTTGACGGTGCTGGGATTTACGCTTCTGGTCGGCGACTCGCTGTGTGAGTTTACGGTGAAGGAACGTAATATTGAGTTTAAGGCTGTTCTCGCTTACGAACCGAAGAAGTAGCCGTTGTGCGGGGAGCAATCCCCGCATATCCGGTTGTCAGGTCAGGATGGTAAGGCACCTGCTTTACACTTTCGCCCGCGGTCAGTGATGGCTGCGGGCGATGTCGTTTTAAGGGCAATGATCAGTTTTGCCAACAGAAGTCCGAAACAGGACTCACTGTATAAATAAACAGCTATTTCGCTAAGGAAGGGTAAGATAACGGCGGGTGCCTGAAGCTTTCCGGTTTCAGGTTTACTCTGAGGTCTGGAAAGATGAAGCCCCAGGAGATATTTCTATCAACCCTGGGGCTGCCACTCCGAACCTCAACAACTCGGATGGTAGTCCCTTCTTCGCATGGAGGCAATATAAACATGCTGACGAAATATTCCCTTGTGGCGGTCATAGTGCTGTGTTTGACAGTGCTGGGATTTACGCTTCTGGTCGGCGACTCGCTGTGTGAGTTCACCGTAAAGGAACGTAATATTGAGTTCAGGGCTGTTCTCGCTTACGAACCGAAGAAGTAGCCGTTGTGCGGGGAGTAATCCCCGCATATCCGGTTGTCAGGTCAGGATGGTAAGGCACCTGCTTTACACTTTCGCCCGCGGTCAGTGATGGCTGCGGGCGAAACCATTTTTACCAGCAGATAAAACCACCATCGACCACCAGATCAACACCAGTGCAGAATGACGCCGCATCGCTGGCAAGGAACAGCGCTGGGCCCGCCATCTCTTCCACTTTCGCCATCCGTTGAATCGGCGTCTGGCTTTCAAACTCCCGTGTCTGATGCACCATTTCAGGTCGGGTATTCATTGGTGTCGCGGTATATCCTGGGCTGATTGAGTTCACGCGGATCCCATTACTCACCCATTCCATCGCAAGACTTTTAGATAAATGAATCACGCCTGCTTTGGAGCTGTTGTAGTGGGCCTGTTCCAGACCGCGATTGACGATAATCCCGGACATTGACGCAATATTTATAATCGAACCGCCTCCGTTCTCTACCATTAACTCGGCTTCCGCCTTACAGGAATTCCACACACCAGTCAGGTTGATATCTATAACGCGTTGCCATTGCTCGCTTTCCATTTCCAGCGCCGGGTTCGCGTTAGCGATTCCAGCGGCGTTTACGGCAATATCCAGACGACCAAAATGTGTTTTTGCCAGAGCGACTGCTGAGCGAAGATCTCTCAACTCCCGAACATCGCCCGTGTAATACAAGGCTTGTCCACCAAGTGCTTCGATATGATTAACCGTCTCTTTAAGTCCGCCATCTTCCCGTAGATCAAAACACACCACTCGTGCGCCTGCGCTGGCAAAAGCCAGAGCGATCATTTGTCCGATACCGCTACCTGCGCCAGTGACAAAGGCGACGCGATCGTGGAGATCAAACAATTGTTGAGCAAAATCTTTTGCGATCATTTTGATATCTCTTTTATGAGCCCGCAGGGGCATTACGACATAATCAGGCCGCCGTCGATGTTGATGGTTTGACCGGTGAGATAACGCGCATCGTCAGAGGCGAGGAAGGCAACCAGTCCGGCAACATCTTCAGGTTTACCGGCACGCTTCATCGGAATACCTTCCACCCATTCCGCCATAAGCTCGCCTTTGCCATAACGCTTGTCATCGGTACTGAGAATTTCTCCCCATACACGGTCGTTGTAGTCCCACATTTCGCTTTCGATAATACCCGGGCAGAAGGCGTTAACAGTGATATTCCATTGCGCCAACTCGTGGGCCAGGCTTTGCGTAATGCCGATCACCCCCATTTTGCTGGCTGCATAGTGTGGGGTATAGATAAACCCCTGACGTCCCTGGCCGGAAGAGGTGTTGATCAGGCAGCCGTGATTCTGTTTCACCATATATTTGGCTGCTTCCCGGCAGCAGAGCCAGACTGCCGTCGTGTTCACCGCCAGCACTTTTTCGAAATCAGCAGTCGGCATCCGATCAAAATAATCGATGGTGATAATGCCCGCATTCTGGATGGAAACATCGATGCTGCCAAAACGTGCAGCCGCTTGTTCATAGAGTGCCTGTACTTGTGCTTCATCTGTCACATCGACTTCTAATGACAAAATGTCAGCCTGATAACGTTGGCGCAGTTGCTCAGCAGTTTCATGAACGCGTGCAGCGTTAGAAACCATCACCAGATTTGCGCCATCGCGGGCGAAGCGTTCAGCGATCCCGGCCCCAATTCCCCGGCATGCCCCGGTAATAACTACAGTCTTACCCTGAAAATTACGTTGCATATGTTTTCCCCTGTATAAGCCGGGCAATTTAATGCCCGGTTGAATGATGTTAATTAACTGGAAAGCGGTTTTACGGCAGGTGAGGCGGCCATCTTTTCTTCATGGCGACGCATCAAAATGACTTTGTTTTGCAATTTTTGCTGGAACTGATCGACCACCACGGCGGTGACGATAACGAGGCCTTTAATGACCATTTGCCAGAAATCACTGACACCCATCATCACCATGCCATCGGCGAGGAAGACAATGACAAAGGCACCGATAATCGAGCCAGAGACACGTCCCCGACCACCCGCCAGCGCAGTTCCACCAAGAACCGTGGCACCAATAGCATCCATTTCGAACATATTGCCGGTCATTGGGTGAGCAGTTTGCAGCTGCGAGGCAACAATCAAACCGACAAATGCGGCGCATAACCCAGAGAACGCATAGACGAACACTTTGACTTTTACGATGGGGACGCCTGCCAGTCGCGCGGCAGATTCATTGCCACCAATGGCATAGATATA
Source organism: Escherichia fergusonii ATCC 35469 (assembly GCF_000026225.1). Classification (NCBI taxonomy): domain Bacteria; kingdom Pseudomonadati; phylum Pseudomonadota; class Gammaproteobacteria; order Enterobacterales; family Enterobacteriaceae; genus Escherichia; species Escherichia fergusonii. Next base: position 2,588,643 of record NC_011740.1, on the reverse strand, counting down.
ACGACCGAGCGGCGTTTTAGTCGTGATCCAGTAGCCTAAAACCAAAAAGCCAATCATCAGCCAGATTGGCAGATAAACGCCTAAAAACGTGCCAGAACCAAGGGTGGCGAAACCCGTGTTGCCCAGCGTTTCTATGCCGTTGAGATTAGGGTAAGTGCTGCCGTCATTAAACAGCAGGGCAGAGCCACGGGCGACGTACATCATACCGAGGGTGCATATAAAGGGCGCGACACCAAAGCGGGTGATTACCGCGCCATTCACCAGTCCCACTAAAATGCCAAATACCGCCACGCAGAGGATCACTTCCGGCACGTTGAAGAAAATAATATTGCCGCTCCACAATGGCAGGCCGTTTGTCAACAGAGCCCCGGCAACCATTCCGCAGATCCCCGCTACCGCGCCGACGGAAAGATCGATGCCGCCGGTCAGGATCACCAGCGTCATTCCGATTGCCAGCAGCCCGGTAATCGCAACGTGTTGAGTCATAATCAGCAGGTTAGAGGCCGTCAGGAAGTTAGGCACCATCACACTAAAGAAGGCGATCACTAACAGCAGAGCGATAAACGTTCTGGCCTTCAACAGGTACATATAGATCATATATTTCTGATTCATAAGAAATTCCAGCCTGATTAATCTTGAGGTGTTGAAGCCGCGATCAGTTTCTCTCGGGTGACTTCGCCCCGGGGGAGATCAGCGGTAATACGGCCATCAGCCATCACCAGAATGCGATCTGCCAGTGCCATGACTTCATCGAGTTCTGAAGAAGAGAACATGACTGCCAGCCCCTGTTGTGCCATTTTTCCCACCAGCTGATAGACATCGGTTTTTGCGCCAACATCAATGCCGCGTGTGGGTTCATCAAGAAACACCACCTGTGGCTGGGTCATCAACGCTTTGCCAAGCACCACTTTTTGCTGGTTACCGCCGCTGAGTGAGGTAATAGGGAGTTCGGCATCGCTGACTTTGATCGCCAGTTGCTGGATCATCTCTTTCACACTGGCGCTCTCTTTTTGCGGATTCAGCCATTTCCAGGCACGGCGAAAACCTTGCAGGCTGAAATCGGATAGCGTCATATTGGACTGAATCGACATCATCTGAACGACGCCTTCGCCCTGGCGATCTTCTGGCACCAACGCCAGCCCCTTTTTGAGCCGCGCCTGGAAATGGCATTTGTCGATGGTTTCACCATTAAGCTGGATCTTCCCACTCTGACAGGGCATCAGGCCCACCAGCCCCTTAAATAGCTCAGTACGTCCTGCGCCCAGCAAGCCGTAAATGCCGATAACTTCGCCTTTACGCAGGCTGAATGTCACATCATTGAGTTTGTAACCACCGCTGGGATGTAGCGCCGTTAACCCCTGTACCGCCAGTACAGTGTTACCTTGTGTAGCTGGTTGATAATCAAAATGTTTTTTCTTATCACCGACCATTTGCGCGATGATCCACGGAATACTGGCATCGCTCACGGCGCGTTCACTAATAAAGCGACCATCACGGAAGATGGTGATGAAATCGCCAATCTCCATCAACTCTTCCAGTCGGTGGGAGATATAAATGATGGTGACACCACGGCGCTTCAGTTGTGCGATCACATTGAAAAGGACTTTGACTTCCGACTGGCTGAGGGCCGACGTCGGTTCATCCATAATCAGTACCCGGGTATCTTTAGAAAGGGCACGGGCAATCTCCACCAGTTGTTGATGACCAATACCAAGTTCTCCCAGTTGGGTATAGGGATCAACATCCAGTTCCAGTCTCTCTAGTAAAGATTTGGCTAATTCATATTGATATTTTTCGTTAATCTTCCCTTTCTGAAAAAATTCATTAGCCATGAAAATGTTATCCATGACATTCATATTCGGGAATAAATTCAGCTCCTGAAAAATGATACTAATTCCATGTTTTTCGGCCTGATGGGTAGAATTTAGGGTAACTTCTTTACCATCAAGAATGATCTTGCCTGAGGAAGGTGTTTCAACCCCCGCCAGCATTTTCATCATTGTGGATTTACCCGCACCGTTTTCACCAATAAGCACATTCACTTTATTGCGATAGACACGGTAATTCACGTTATCTAACGCCACCACACCAGGATAAATGCGCGATAAGTCATGAGTTTCTATGATTACAGGTGATTCATGAGTCTTGGGAGTGTCAATTTCTTGCGGCAACATATTACTCGCCTCCCGCCCTGGCTATTTTCGCAGGCGTTATATCCGGGATAGTTTGCGGAATATCCCATGCAGAAAATATGCCATAAACCTGAACCGTTTCCCCGGTTTTAAGCCTTGCCGACTGAATCATATTGATGGCTTGCTCATTGATAGCACGACCATATTCACCAAATAAAACCTGATCGTTAAAATGCTCATAGCTCGCGCCTTTATATGCATCTCGCAGAAGCGTGCCGCGAAGAGTTGGCCCCGTCTGCACGACAATATTCATGCCGCTGATATCTGCGATGGTCATTTTTCCGCTACGGGATTTTGCATCGATATTGGTGATGCCTCCTTCGACTTTAACGTAGAAAATACACGGGTTTTCTTCTTGAGAACGATAGCCCAGCGTTTTACAGGCAGCATCGACATCTTTTTCTGCCTGTAGCGCCGCCATTAATTCCGCAACCGGACGCGCATTTTCTACCACCTGCGGCACGATATTTTTCTGCCAGGTCTGGTCGATATTTGCCATATGAGGATTAGGCGGGGATTTGAGATCGGCAAGTTCCTGCTGCGAGACGATGCGACATCCACCCAGGCTCAGAATTGCCAGCGCCAGCCAGACTTTTTTATCCATAATATTCTCCTCTGCGCCCTCATTGTGAGGGCGCAACGACCTGGGATCAGGATTTGATATTGAAATCCTGGACTTTATCTGCGTTATCTTTGGTTATCAGAATGCCGCGGAACATCACCCGCTGTTTGGCTGGTTTAACTCCTTTTTGCAGGTAATTATCCAGATCGGTAACACCCTGCGCGGCAATGGCTTGTGCTTGTAACATCACGGTAGCCTGCAATGATTCGGCTTTCACGGCATCGCGTTCATCGTTACTGCCATCAATGCCGACAACAATAACGTCATTGCGATTGGCTGCTTTCAATGCTGCGATAGCTCCCAGTGCAACCGGACCATTACCACAAATCACCCCTTTAACATCGGGATGGGCTTGCAGAATACTGTCCATTATTCGTTTGCCATCAATTAACGTGCCTTTGGCATCTTGCTTCGCCACACTGACCATTTCAGGGAACTGGTCAATGACCTGGTGGAAAGATTTCGAGCGAGTTACGCAATTATTATCAGCAAGATTACAGGTGAGTTCGGCATATTTTCCTTTCTCTCCCATTTTCTCGACAAATACGTTGGCAACTTCCGAGCCAGCCTGGAAGTTATTATGGGTAATTTGCACCAGTGCAACATCATCCACAGGTATTTCGCGATTAATTAATATAACGGGAATACCTGCTTTTTTTGCTTTTTCAATGGCTGCAACACTGGCAGTAGAGTCAGCATTATCTAAAATAATACCCTGAACTTTTTTACCAATTGCAGTATCGATCAGTTCATTCTGTTTTTTGACATCTTCACCATGAGAAAGAATGGTCGTTTTATATCCCAGTTGCTGGGCTTTTTCACTGGCACCTTTCGCTTCCGAGGCGTAATAAGGATTATCCAGTGAATTGACCATAATCATAATGGTTCCTTTTTCTACCGCATGGGCAGAAAAAGAAAGAGCAGTCAGGGTCGCAGCGGTTAACAGTGTTAAACGTAATTTCATGACAATGTTCTCTCTGTGTTGTTATTGTCTGGTACGGTGAAACAACGTAAAGCCTGAATTATTTATGGGCCGGTATTCTCCTTCCGTTGGTTAGTCTTGTTCGTCAAATTGACGATGCCGGTTTCCATAATGTTCTGTTTACCGCATGACGCCACTCCTGCCATCTCTTTTGCAGTCGCTGATGACGCGCCATGTCCGGTTTAAATTCACTGTGTTCAGTTAATAACGTTTTTAAATCTGCAACGGTGCCGGGGGTAAGCGCTTTGCGGGCGAGCAGACCCGCACCAATGGCCGAAAGCTCTGGCACATCACTGCGCATCACCGGGCAACCCAGCAGATCCGCCTGATATTGCATCAACCAGTCATTTTTGGTCGGGCCGCCATCCACCATTAACGCCGATAAGTGAAAATTATCATGCTGTTGCATGGCTTCTACTACATCTGCAATTTGGTAAGTGATTGATTCCAGTGCGGCGCGAATCAAATGCGCGCGCTTTACGCCACGGCTTAAGCCACACACCACGCCGCGAGCACTGTCATCCCACCATGGTGCGCCCAGGCCAGTGAGAGCAGGAACAAAATAAACGCCCATAGTCGAATCCACTGAGGCTGGCAGGGTATTCAGTTCGTGGGCCAGCTCAGCGTCTGTCAGTTCACTTAAACCGGTGCTATCAGCCATCCATGCCACGGCATCCCCGGTGTGGGGGATATTTCCTTCCAGACCGTAAACAATATTTTCGCCGTCATGCCAGGCAATGGTTGTGGCAAGTGTGGCGATATCACACTGAGCAGAGTTGACGGGGGCCATGACGGAAGAACCGGTCCCATAGGTCGCTTTCACACATCCCGCTTCTCCCAACGCATGACCAAAAAGAGCGGCGTGAGAATCGCCCACCATCGCCATGACGGGAATACCATCCGGAATTGTTTTAAGCCCTCGGGTATAACCGAACAGGCCACTGGATGGTTTAATTTCTGGCAATGCAGCGCGTGGAATATGAAACAATGCCAGCATTTCCTCATCCCACTCGCCTGTTTTCAGGTTAAGTAATTGAGTTCGCGCGGCGTTAGAGTGGTCGCAGCAAAATGAATCGCCAGCAGTCAAGTTCCATAGTAACCAGGCATCAATGGTGCCGAGACAAATTTCACCCTGGTCGGCAAGTTGCACACCCTCAGATGTAGATTCCAGTAGCCAACGCATCTTGAAAGCGGAAAATAGCGGGGCGATAGGCAGGCCTGTAGTCGTTTTAATTTGCTGCTCTTTGCCCTCGCGACGAAGTGTTTCACAAAACTCTGCACTGCGCGTGCATTGCCAGGTAATCGCCGCATTGAGTGGTTTTCCACTCTGACGATACCAGCCGATAGCCGTTTCACGCTGATTACTGATAGCCAGAGCCGCTACATTTTCTGCCCCCACGTGGCTGATGGCCTGGGCAATAACGTCAAGCGAGGCAGAGATTAACGCTTCCCCGGATTGCTCAACCCAGCCTTCACGTGGCGTCTGAATAGCAAGTGGTTGAGAAAACTTCGCCACCACGTTACCGAAACCATCAAGTGCGATGGCTTTTGCATTGGTGGTACCCTCATCCAACGCAATAACGAACTCTTTATTTCCTGCAAACATAGGTAGTCTCCTGAGTCACATTGCATCCTGGCGTGGAAGGAGATGAGGCGTTCCTCATGGTCACGTTATTACTTCATCAGGCCCTGCTGTGACATTCTGTGTTAAGGCGTGAATATATATTCGGTATTGATTATTTATTTATACCTTAGCCAGATTATTCTTCCTGAGCTAGAGAAAAAATCATCAAATGTGCTGGCTATCACACTTAGAAGTGTGGTGACAGGGTGAGAAAGCCTCGAGAAGCAGGATTGTTGAATCCTTTCAGTTTATTGATATTAAAAGATTTTTAAGCAATCGCCTTTGCGAGAAGATTTTTTCGCAAAGGCGGGCAGAAGAAAGGGAGGAGAGGATTAATCCGCAATCAGCATTCTGGCGGTGGGGTAATCAGTGATCAAAACATCGATATAACCACCCTGCATGGCGCCTTTGATGGCGGCAACTTTGTCTTTGCCGCCCGCCAGCGCCACCACATTCGGGCATTTTTTGATTTTATCCAGTGCCATACCAATCACTGGATCTTCATCGTCCTGCAACACTGGCTGACCATGTTTATCGTAGTAATGCAGGCAGATATCGCCCACAGCACCGCGATCCGCCAGTACCTGTAACATATCCTCGTGATAATAGTTGCCCGAGGTTTTTAGTAACTGCGAGGGTTCAAGGATACCGATGCCGACAATGGCGATATCGACGTCGTCAAATCTGGCGATAACGTCAGCCACATCCTGGCTTGCCACCAGGCGTTTTTTCTCTTCTACCGAACCTTCAATGCTTTGAGAAGGAAGTAACCAGGCTTCGCAATTCAGATGCTGGGCCAGGGTCTGTGTCAAAATAGTTGCCTGCACATTGCCGTTTGGCCCCACGCCGCCCAGCAGCTGAATAACGCCGCTGGCTTTTAAGTTTTGGGCGTGAACTTCATCGACCATCGCGCGAATCGTAGAACTCCAGGAAGAGACGCCAATGAAATCTTTTGGTCTTAAACGCGTTTCCAGATAGTGCGCGGCGGCAGAGCCGATAGCACGTTTAATGGTATGGTCAGTGGCATCATCTTCGGTATCGACAACAATCGCTTGTTTAATGCCGTAACGCTCTTCAATGCCTTTTTCCAGATTGAGAAAGATATTTGACGGCTGGACAACGCTGATTTTAACCACGCCTTCTTTCTGGCAACGGGTTAGCGCTCTGGAGATAAATGACTGAGAAAGCGAGAGAAGTTGGGCGATGTCAGACTGTTTTCGCCCCTCAAGATAGTAAAGAGTGGCGATCTTCACCAGTAGCCGCTGTTCATCCTGCTTAGCCATATATTTCCCCGTAAATCATTAACGTACCGCCCTTATCTTAGAGGCTTTTATCATACGCGAAAAAAGAAGACAGTTAAGTGTGATGGAGTTCTAACTTTAACCAATCCTTAAAATCAGCGATGGACAAAAATAAAAAACAGGCGGCATAATTGAATAAAGAATCGTTATTGAATATATATTCAATATGATATCAGGTCAACTGATAATTACCCGGACACGTAACTGACGGTGTAAGGAGGCAGAATGTTCCTGAGTATGATGCAGCAGCGTAAGTCTTGCCGCGCAACGCCCTGGGATTTCTGGTTTTTTTAGTCCCCGGTGGAATAAATATTCCATGTTGAAAATAAATTCAGAGGTATTAAATGAATCCCTATAGCTATGATATCCAGACCCTTGAGCGAAAAGCGCGGGCGGTACGCCGCCATATCGTGCGCTTAAATGCCAATAGCCCGGCAGGTGGACACACCGGGGCCGATCTCTCTCAGGTTGAATTACTGACCGCACTCTATTTTCGTATACTCAATGTCGCCCCGGATCGCCTTCACGACGATGACCGGGATATATACATTCAGTCAAAAGGCCATGCTGTTGGATGTTACTACTGCGTGCTGGCGGAAGCAGGATTCTTCCCACTGGAATGGCTTTCCACTTATCAGCAGCCAAATTCACACTTACCCGGCCATCCGGTTCGGCAAAAAACGCCAGGTATTGAACTGAATACCGGAGCACTGGGGCATGGTTTCCCTGTGGCTGTAGGACTTGCGCTGGCGGCGAAAAAAAGTCAAAGCCGTCGTCGTATCTTCTTAATTACTGGCGATGGTGAGCTGGCTGAGGGCAGTAACTGGGAAGCTGCACTGGCGGCGGCGCATTACGGGCTTGATAACCTGGTCATTATTAATGACAAAAATAATCTGCAATTAGCCGGGCCAACGCGCGAAATCATGAACACCGATCCTCTGGCAGAGAAATGGCTGGCATTCGGTATGCAGGTTACTGAATGTCAGGGCAATGATATGGCTTCGGTTGTCGCGACGCTTGAAGAGCTTAAACAGGAAGGCAAACCGAATGTGGTGATTGCCCACACCACTAAAGGGGCAGGCATTTCCTTTATACAAGGGCGTGCGGAATGGCATCACCGGGTGCCGAAAGGCGATGAAATTGAACAGGCACTGGAGGAACTCAAAGATGCGTAACAGTGAACATCTGGCAAATGTGATGGTTCAGGCGTTTATCGATGCCGTAAATGAGGGGATCGATTTGGTGCCTGTGGTGGCTGATTCAACGTCTACGGCAAAAATTGCTCCCTTTATTAAGCAATTTCCTGACCGACTGGTGAATGTGGGTATTGCCGAACAGAGTATGGTTGGTACAGCTGCCGGGCTGGCGCTGGGCGGCAAGGTGGCTGTTACTTGCAATGCCGCGCCGTTTCTTATCGCTCGCGCTAACGAGCAAATCAAGGTTGATGTCTGCTACAACTTTACCAACGTAAAATTGTTCGGTCTGAATGCCGGGGCGAGTTATGGACCGCTAGCGAGCACGCATCATGCGATTGATGACATTGCGGTTATGCGTGGTTTCGGCAATATCCAGATCTTTGCCCCGTCTTCACCGCTGGAGTGCCGTCAGGTGATTGATTATGCCCTTCGCTATCAGGGACCTGTTTATATCCGTATGGACGGTAAAGCCCTGCCGGAAATCCACGATGAGGACTACCGATTTGTGCCTGGTGCCGTGGTGACTTTACGCGAGGGCAGCGAACTGGCGCTGGTAGCCACAGGTTCTACCGTTCATGAAGTGGTCGATGCCGCAGAACTTTTAGCGCAATCTGGTATCGCGGCTACAGTTGTCAGCGTACCGTCGATTCGCCCATGCGACACCAAAGCATTGCTGGCAGTGTTAAAAGGATGCAAAGCAGTGATGACGGTTGAAGAGCATAACGTCAATGGCGGCCTTGGTAGCCTGGTCGCGGAAGTGTTGGCAGAGGCCGGAACGGGGATCAAATTAAAACGCGCGGGCATTATGGATGGAGAATATGCCGCAGCGGCGGATCGTGGGTGGTTGCGTCAGCATCATGGCTTTGATGCTGCCGGAATTGCAGCTCAGGCACGGGAAATGCTTTGAATTATCCGCCAGACAACCCGCATGCGGCAGTGTGCGGGTGTTTATCTGCCCGGCACAAGGTAATAACGTTATTACCCCTTACTAACCACTGCACAATATGGTCGCCATTCGGCCCACTTATCTTCATCTGTTGATGCTGACAATTTCCAATTTGGTAGTGCTGAAAACCGGCATCAGTTTGGATCTCGCCTGTCTTAAATGCGCTCTCTTTGGCGGAAAATGCCAGTGTCAGCGCCAGAGAAAAGGTTAAACCGCATTCTGCGAGTCGCTCGTGTTCTGCTGGTGTAATAATGTTGTCTGTCAATTCTCTTGCGGTTTGTACAGAGAAAATCTCTTCGATATCAATGCCAATCTGTTGACGGGATACCACTGCCAATGCCGTAGTCCCGCAGTGGCTAATACTGCCGTATACCTCCGCAGGCCACACAGGTTGGCGTAGCTCGCCGATTGCGGGCACACATTTATAGCCATATTCCCGCAAGGCGTAAACAGCAGCGATCCGTCCGGCTAAATGCTCTGTTTTACGTTTACGTCCAGCGTGTTGCAGTTGTGCGTAGTGTGGCAGCCAGAGTAAATCCTGCTCGCGAAAACTTACTGGATCGAACTCAACAAAATGCAGCGTATGTCCGGCAAAGGGGAGGGAGGTATGCGTAGTTTTCATGTCGACCATATTAGAGACTGATGACAAACGCAAAACTGCCTGATGCGCTACGCTTATCAGGCCTACACTATCCTGCAATATATTGAATTGGCAAGATTTTTGTAGGCCGGATAAGGCGTTCACGCCGCATCCGGCATGAACGACGCGCACTTTGTCAACAATCTGACGTTAGCATCAGAAGTGAGTGTTTACGCTCATATACCATGTACGTCCCGGCTCGTTATAGGTATACGCCCCGGCACCCGCGATATAGTTGGCTCCTGCCAAATCGCCCGTGGTCTGGGCATTACCCGCACGCCACAAACGCTTGTCGAACAGGTTGTCCACGCCGCCGGTCAGACTGACATTCTTCGTCACATCCCAGGTCGCGCTCAGGCCCACAATGCTGTACGGACTGATTTCTTTGGTTTCCGGTCCAACCGCTGGCTGACCTTTATAGTTGTACTTCTTCGGCTGCTGCTTGCCGTACCAGGTGAAGGTCGTTTGCATCGACAAATCTTCCCGTGCCTGCCAGCTCAGCGTTGAGTTCAACGTATATTCCGGGATGATCGATAAACGGTCGCCCGTGGTTTTGTTTTCACTCTTCAGCATATAAGTGATGTTATTGGTCCACATCACCGTTTCGCTAACCGGCACATTTAACGATCCTTCCAGACCTTCAACCACCGCTTTTGGAACGTTATCCCACTGATAGAGATCGGTGCCGACTGCGTTTTGCCCGACAGCCACATAGCCCGCTTCAATCTTATTGCGATAATCGTTACGGAACCAGGTGACACCCGCCAGCCAGCCGTCGCGTTTGAACTCCAGACCAATCTCTTTGTTGATGCTGGTTTCCGCTTTCAGGTCATCATTACCTTGCAAATAGCAGCCGCCCGCGCTGGCATAGCAGCCCTGACCTTTACTGTAGAGAATGTAGTTCGGGTTAGTCTGGTACAGGCTCGGCGCTTTATAAGCACGGGCGATGCCCATTTTCAGCGTGAAGTCATCGCCTAAACCTTGCGATATATTCAGCGCCGGACTCCAGTTATTGCCGACAATGCTGTGATGATCGAAACGCAGCCCCGGCGTTACGATGGTGCTGTCAGTCAGCTCCATATTGTTTTCGGCAAACAGCGAGAAAATTTCTGCCTTTGAATATGGGCTACGGTCAGTAGCACTTACACCATCAATAGCACCGCCGGTATTCGTTCCGGTCAGGGCCTGGGTGTTGGAACTTAAGTCCTTCATCCGCTGCTGATTCCACTCAGTCCCCAGCGTCAGCGTCTGGTTAACGAGGAAATCAATCGGCAGGTTAACTTCGCTGTGCAACATCACGTCATCAAGATCGATATCGACGAAATCTTGTGTCGCTTTTTCGTTAAATTTCCCTTCGGTGCCGCCCGCCAAACCTTCCGGTATACGCGAGTTACGGGTGTGTTCGTACTGCACCCAATTGCTGGTGGTCACGCCGTTATCCCAGCCACCGTTCCAGGTCAGCGAGTAGTTCTGGCGATACAGGCGGTTGGTTTCATCGCCATATTTAGAGCGAGTGTAAGCGTCAGAGTTGGTGTTCTGGGTGTCACCCGCATACAGGTTACCCTGGCGGCTGTAGCCCGCTTCAAGTTCGAGTGACTGCATAGGGGCGAAGTCCCAACGCACCACGCCATTGATATCTTTGTTGATCACCCCTTCGCGCCCGGCTGGTAACGTCGTGGCATAGGTTCCGGCACGCGCGGACTGATGGCCCTGGTTAATATCCCACGCATCAGCCTGAGTTTTGTCGAGGTTGCCATATAAACGAAAGCTGAATTGGTCGCCCAGCGGACCGGTCAAGCTAAAGTTGGTGCGTTTGGTGGCACCTTCCTCTTTATGTTCTGGCGCATTGAAATAAGCATCCCAGGAGCCGTGCCACTCGCCGCTGCCTTTTTTGGTAATGATGTTAACCACGCCGCCCGCCGCGCCGTTGCCATAACGCGCAGCTGCCGGACCACGCAGAACTTCAATACGTTCAATCATTTCAGGCGGCACCCAGGAGGTATCACCACGGGTATCACGCTCGCCACGCCAGCCCTGACGCACCGAGTTACGGCTGCTGACAGGCTTACCGTCAATCAAAATCAGCGTGTTTTCCGGACCCATGCCGCGAATATCAATCTGGCGGTTATTACCACGCTGACCACTGGTGGAGTTACCGGTCAGGTTAACGCCAGGCATGGTACGAATGATCTCCGACACATCGCGGGCAACCGGGTTTTTGCGGATTTCATCTGCGGTGATGGTCGAAACGCCAGGCGCCTGCAAGTTCTGCTCGGCGGCGGTAACGACAATAGTATCGTCATGTGAAACAGGAGTATCGGTTGGCTCTTGTGCCTGCGCTACCCCATAAATCCCCAGATTGACCAACAAGGCCAGGGAATGAATCTTCTTGTTCATTGTTTTATTCCTGCATTTTTGCCACGAATTGCAACTGTCGGGCGTAGTCGTCATCAATACGACGTATCCCGCTACCGCGAAAACCTTTGATCCTGAAAGACACGCAGTGCAGTTGATTAATTAATGTCCGCGCTTCCCACGGCGCGCCATTACGCTATTGCAAATGCAAATAGTTATCAATAATATTATCAATATATTTCTGCAATCAATGAAAAATTGCACAGTAAACATGGGGTTATGGTGTGACAGCGTTAAAAGTAGGAAGTGAGAGCTGGTGGCAGTCGAAACATGGCCCGGAATGTCAGCGTCTGAATGACAAAATGTATCAGGTCACTTTCTGGTGGCGTGATCCACAAGGTGCTGAAGACCACTCGACGATAAAGCGCGTATGGGTCTATATCACTGGCGTGACCGATCACCATCAGAACAGCCAACCCCAGTCGATGCAGCGAATTGCAGGGACCGATGTCTGGCAGTGGACGACACAACTCAATGCCAACTGGCGCGGCAGCTACTGTTTTATTCCTACCGAACGTGATGACATTTTTTCTGCACCATCCCCTGATCGCCTTGAATTGCGCGAAGGCTGGCGAAAACTATTACCCCAGGCGATAGCCGATCCGCTGAATCCACAAAGCTGGAAAGGTGGGCGAGGGCACGCTGTTTCTGCACTTGAAATGCCGCAAGCGCCCCTGCAACCTGGATGGGATTGTCCGCAAGCGCCAGAAACGCCTGCCAAAGAAATTATCTGGAAAAGTGAACGGTTGAAAAATTCACGCCGTGTATGGATTTTTACCACCGGCGATGCAACAGCAGAAGAACGTCCGCTGGCAGTTTTACTTGATGGCGAATTTTGGGCGCAGAGTATGCCCGTCTGGCCTGCGCTGACTTCTCTGACCCATCGTCAGCAACTTCCTCCCGCCGTGTACGTGTTGATCGACTCTATCGACACCACGCAACGTGCCCACGAACTGCCATGTAATGCGGATTTCTGGCTGGCAGCACAGCAAGAGTTATTACCCCAGGTGAAAACTATCGCCCCCTTTAGCGATCGCGCCGATCTTACTGTGGTCGCCGGGCAGAGTTTTGGTGGGCTTTCCGCGCTGTATGCCGGACTGCGCTGGCCTGAACGCTTTGGCTGTGTATTAAGCCAGTCGGGATCGTACTGGTGGCCGCATCGGGGCGGGCAGCAAGAGGGCGTGTTACTTGAACAGCTCAAAGCTGGTGAAGTTAGCGCCGAAGGTCTGCGCATTGTGCTGGAAGCGGGTATTCGCGAGCCGATGATCATGCGGGCCAATCAGGCGCTGTATGCGCAATTAACCCCCCTAAAAGAATCCATTTTCTGGCGTCAGGTTGACGGCGGACATGATGCGCTTTGTTGGCGCGGTGGCTTGATGCAGGGGCTAATCGACCTCTGGCAACCACTTTTCCATGACAGGAGTTGAATATGGCATTCAGTAATCCCTTCGATGATCCGCAGGGCGTGTTTTACATTTTACGCAATGCGCAGGGGCAATTCAGTCTGTGGCCGCAACAGTGCGCCTTACCGGCAGGCTGGGATGTTGTGTGTCAGCCGCAGTCACAGGCGTCCTGCCAGCACTGGCTGGACGCCCACTGGCGTACTCTGACACCGGCGAATTTCATCCAGCAGCAGGAGGCGCAATGAGCCAGCATTTACCTTTAGTTGCCGCACAGCCCGGCATCTGGATGGCAGAAAAACTGTCGGATTTACCCTCCGCCTGGAGCGTGGCGCATTACGTTGAGTTAACCGGAGATGTTGATGCGCCATTACTGGCTCGCGCGGTGGTTGCCGGATTAGCGCAAGCAGATACGCTGCGGATGCGTTTTACGGAAGATAACGGCGAAGTCTGGCAATGGGTCGATGATGCGCTGACGTTCGAACTGCCAGAAATTATCGACCTGCGAACCAACATTGATCCGCACGGTACTGCGCAGGCATTAATGCAGGCGGATTTGCAACAAGATCTGCGCGTCGATAGCGGTAAACCTCTGGTTTTTCATCAACTGATACAGGTGGCAGATAACCGCTGGTACTGGTATCAGCGTTACCACCATTTGCTGGTCGATGGCTTCAGTTTCCCGGTCATTACCCGCCAGATCGCCAACATTTACTGTGCATGGATGCGTGGCGAACCAACACCGGCTTCGCCGTTTACGCCTTTCGCTGACGTGGTGGAAGAGTACCAGCAGTATCGCGAAAGCGAAGCCTGGCAGCGTGATGCGGCATTCTGGGCGGAGCAACGTCGTCAACTACCACCGCCCGCGTCACTTTCTCCAGTCCCTTTACCGGGGCGCAGCGCCTCGGCAGATATTTTGCGTCTGAAACTGGAATTTAACGGCGGGGAATTCCGCCAGTTGGCTACGCAACTTTCAGGTTTACAACGTACCGATATAGCCCTTGCGCTGGCGGCTTTGTGGCTGGGGCGATTGTGCAACCACATGGACTATGCCGCCGGATTTATCTTTATGCGTCGACTGGGCTCAGCTGCGCTGACGGCTACCGGACCTGTGCTCAACGTGTTGCCGTTGGGTATTCACATTGAGGCACAAGAAACGTTGCCGCAACTGGCAGCCCGACTAGCGGCACAACTGAAAAAAATGCGTCGTCATCAACGTTACGATGCCGAACAAATTGTCCGTGACAGTGGGCGAGTCGCAGGAGAGGAACCGTTGTTCGGTCCGGTACTCAATATCAAGGTGTTTGATTACCAACTGGATATTCCTGATGTACAGGCGCAAACCCATACCCTGGCAACCGGTCCGGTTAATGACCTTGAACTGGCGCTGTTCCCGGATGAACACGGTGATTTGAGTATTGAGATCCTCGCCAATAAACAGCGTTACGATGAGCCAACGTTAATCCAGCATGCTGAACGGCTGAAAATGCTGACGGCGCAGTTTGCCGCGGATCCGGCGCGGTTGTGCGGCGATGTCGATATTATGCTGCCAGAAGAGTATGCACAGCTGGCGCAGATCAACGCCACTCAGGTTGAGATTCCAGAAACCACACTGAGCGCGCTGGTGGCAGAACAGGCGGCAAAAACGCCGGATGCTCCGGCACTGGCAGATGTGCGTTACCAGTTCAGTTATCGGGAAATGCGCGAGCAGGTGGTGGCGCTGGCGAATCTGCTGCGTGAGCGCGGCGTCAAACCTGGCGACAGCGTAGCGGTGGCACTACCGCGCTCGGTCTTTTTGACTATGGCGCTACATGCGATAGTTGAAGCAGGTGCGGCCTGGCTACCGCTGGATACGGGCTATCCGGACGATCGCCTGAAAATGATGCTGGAAGATGCGTGTCCGTCACTGTTAATCACCACCGATGATCAACTGCCGCGCTTTAGCGATATCCCCAATTTAACCAGTCTTTGCTATAACGCCCCGCTTACACCGCAGGGCAGTGCGCCGCTGCAACTTTCACAACCGCACCACACGGCTTATATCATCTTTACCTCCGGTTCCACCGGCAGGCCGAAAGGGGTGATGGTCGGGCAGACGGCTATCGTTAACCGCCTGTTATGGATGCAAAACCACTACACGCTCACAGGCGAAGATGTTGTTGCCCAAAAAACGCCGTGCAGTTTTGATGTCTCGGTGTGGGAGTTTTTCTGGCCGTTTATTGCTGGGGCGAAACTGGTGATGGCTGAACCGGAAGCGCACCGCGATCCGCTCGCTATGCAACAATTCTTTGCCGAATATGGCGTAACGACCACGCATTTTGTGCCGTCGATGCTGGCGGCGTTTGTTGCTTCGCTGACGTCGGAAACCGCTCGCCAGAGTTGCGCGACGTTGAAACAGGTTTTCTGTAGTGGAGAAGCCTTACCAGCCGATTTATGTCGCGAATGGCAGCAGTTAACTGGCGCGCCGTTACATAATCTTTATGGCCCGACGGAAGCGGCGGTGGATGTGAGCTGGTATCCAGCCTTTGGTGCTGAACTTGCAGCGGTACGCGGCAGCAGTGTGCCGATTGGCTACCCGGTGTGGAACACGGGCCTGCGCATTCTCGATGCGATGATGCATCCGGTGCCGCCGGGTGTGGCAGGCGATCTCTATCTCACCGGTATTCAACTGGCGCAGGGGTATCTTGGACGACCCGATCTGACAGCCAGCCGCTTTATTGCCGATCCTTTCGCGCCAGGTGAACGGATGTACCGTACCGGAGATGTTGCCCGCTGGCTGGATAACGGCGCGGTGGAGTATCTCGGGCGTAGTGATGATCAGCTAAAAATTCGTGGTCAGCGGATTGAACTGGGCGAAATCGATCGTGTGATGCAGGCGCTGCCGGATGTCGAGCAAGCAGTTACCCACGCTTGTGTGATTAATCAGGCGGCAGCCACCGGAGGGGATGCGCGTCAACTGGTGGGCTATCTGGTGTCGCAATCGGGCCTGCCACTGGATACCAGCACATTGCAGGCGCAGCTTCGCGAAAAATTGCCACCGCATATGGTGCCCGTGGTTCTGCTGCAACTGCCACAGTTACCACTTAGCGCCAACGGTAAGCTGGATCGCAAAGCCTTACCGTTGCCGGAACTGAAGGCACAAGCGCCGGGGCGTGCGCCGAAAGCGGGCAGTGAAACGATTATCGCCGCGGCGTTCTCGTCATTGCTGGGTTGTGACGTGCAGGATGCCGATGCTGATTTCTTTGCGCTTGGCGGTCATTCACTACTGGCAATGAAACTGGCTGCGCAGTTAAGTCGACAGTTTGCCCGTCAGATGACGCCGGGGCAGGTGATGGTCGCGTCAACCGTCGCCAAACTGGCAACGGTTATTGATGGTGAAGAAGACAGCTCCCGGCGCATGGGATTTGAAACCATCCTGCCGTTGCGTGAAGGTAATGGCCCGACGCTGTTTTGTTTCCATCCAGCATCTGGTTTTGCCTGGCAGTTTAGCGTGCTCTCGCGTTATCTAGATCCTCAATGGTCGATTATTGGCATCCAGTCTCCGCGCCCTCATGGCCCCATGCAGACGGCGGCAAACCTGGATGAAGTCTGCGAAGCGCATCTGGCAACGTTACTTGAACAACAACCGCACGGTCCTTATTACCTGCTGGGGTATTCGCTGGGCGGTACGCTGGCGCAGGGAATAGCGGCAAGGCTGCGTGCCCGTGGCGAACAGGTAGCATTTCTTGGCTTGCTGGATACCTGGCCGCCAGAAACGCAGAACTGGCAGGAAAAAGAAGCTAATGGTCTGGACCCGGAAGTGTTGGCGGAGATTAACCGCGAACGTGAAGCCTTCCTGGCGGCACAGCAGGGGAGTACTTCAACGGAGCTGTTTACCACCATTGAAGGCAACTACGCTGATGCAGTGCGCTTGTTGACCACTGCTCATAGTGTACCGTTTGACGGCAAAGCGACGCTGTTTGTTGCCGAACGTACTCTTCAGGAAGGAATGAGTCCCGAACGGGCCTGG
Source organism: Escherichia fergusonii ATCC 35469 (assembly GCF_000026225.1). NCBI lineage: Bacteria > Pseudomonadati > Pseudomonadota > Gammaproteobacteria > Enterobacterales > Enterobacteriaceae > Escherichia > Escherichia fergusonii. Next base: position 2,571,316 of record NC_011740.1, on the reverse strand, counting down.
TCGCCGTGGATAGCCGAGCTGGATATTTATCGTTTAGATTGTGCGCATGTGGATATTATTTCCCCTGGTTATTTTAAACAAATAGGACCATTAATAAGGACATCAATTAATAACTAACAGTACGTTAATAAAGAATTTGTAATAATCCCACGGAAAACCATAATCCGACTAAATGATTATGGTTTTTTTATTCTTAAGAGTTATTAATTTCTCTGAGACCTGCTCCATTGCTGGGGTTGCTGAGTTTGCTACTCATTTTGGGGTAAAAATAGTGAAAGAGTTCTTTCGGATAATTCTCAGATCCTGTTAGAATATTATATTCACCGTTGTGCTTTTATAGACTCAAACCTCAGGTTTCACACATGTCATCATTAAATGTAAATCGAGAAAAAGACTCGGATTTCGTCGGCTATGCATTACCTTCGCCTGACAGAAATGAAATAGATTTATTACATCTTATTGACGTTCTTTGGCGGGCAAAGAAGCAAATTATTGCCATTAGTTTTGCATTTGCTTGTGCCGGAATATTAATTTCCTTTTTGTTGCCACAAAAATGGACCAGTGCAGCGGTAGTCACTCCTGCAGAAGCCGTGCAGTGGCAGGAACTGGAAAGAACATTTACCAAATTACGTGTACTGGATGTCGACGCTGGTATTGATCGTAGCAGCGTATTTAACCTTTTTATTAAGAAGTTTCAATCTCCTACACTGCTGGAAGATTATCTCCGCTCCTCACCTTATGTTATGGATCAACTGAAAGGAGCTGAAATTGATGAACTGGAGTTACACCGGGCTATTGTTGCGCTCAGCGAGAAAATGAAAGCGGTGGATGAGAACTCCAGCAAGAAGAAAGATGAAACTGCGCTCTATACTGCCTGGCGTTTAAGCTTTACTGCACCGACAAAAGAAGAAGCACAGCAGGTTCTGGCAGGTTATATCCAGTATATTTCCAATCTGGTGGTTACAGAATCACTGGAGAATATCCGTAATAAACTGGAAATTAAAACCCGTTTTGAGCAAGAAAAACTGGCTCAGGATCGTGTGAAAATACGTAATCAGTTGGATGCAAATATTCAACGACTGAATTATTCGCTCGACATTGCCAACGCTGCCGGGATTAAAAAACCAGTTTATAGCAACGGACAGGCAGTAAAAGACGATCCAGAATTTTCAATTTCTCTCGGTGCCGATGGTATTCAGCGTAAACTGGAAATCGAAAAAGGCGTTACAGACGTAGCCGAACTGAATGGCGATTTGCGTAATCGACAGTATTACGTAGAGCAACTCAAAAAGCTGAATGTTAGCGATGTCAAATTTTCACCGTTTAAATATCAGATGAAACCATCATTGCCGGTGAAGAAAGATGGTCCGGGGAGAGCGATTATTGCCATTCTGGCAGCGCTTGTGGGTGGAATGGTTGCTTGTGGTAGTGTACTGATGCGTAACGCCATGCTTTCTCGCAAGATGGAGAAAGCCATTACGGTAGATGAACAGTTAGTGTGATGACAACCGGGGAGCGGTAATGCGCTCCCTTTTTTCATTTTTTATTTCTCCCGAGCGGCACTACAAGCGGTGTTCCGGCTACCGGATCGTCAATTATCATGCAACGCAAACCATAAATACGCTCGATCAATTCAGCAGTGACAATCTCTTTCGGTGCTCCCTGAGCGACAATTTTCCCTTCCCGCAATGCAATCAAATGGCTGGCGTAACGACAGGCCTGATTAAGATCGTGCAGTACCGCCGCCAGAGTATAGCCTTTCTCGCGGTTCAGTTCGCTTAGCAGTTCCAGTAGATCAATCTGATGACTGATATCCAGCCAGGTCGTTGGTTCATCGAGCAGCATAATTGCCGTTTCCTGGGCCAGCACCATCGCGATCCACGCTCGCTGACGTTGTCCACCGGAGAGGGTATCAACGCTTTGATTTGCCAGATGAGTTATTCCTGTGGCCTGCATCGCTTTCGTTACCGCTTCTTCATCTTCTTTACGCCAGCGGGTAAACAGCGGTTGATGCGGGTAACGCCCGCGCGCTACTAACTCCTGCACGGTGATATCTCCCGGCGTGGTGGCGTTTTGCGCCAGTAAACCAATCCGGCGTGCGACCTCTTTACTGGCGTAATGTTGAATGTGCTCGCCATCCAGCCAGACATGCCCGTGAGCAGGCGTCATCAGGCGGCTTAAGGTACGCAGTAACGTGGATTTACCGCAGCCATTTGGCCCGATAATTGCCGTGAAGTGACCATCAGGAATTTCTACAGTCAGATTTTCCGCAACGGTATATTTGCCATATCCTAGGGTTAACTGTTCGCCACGCAAACGGGCTACTGATTCGGTCATTTTTTGCGAGACTCCTGAATTAACAAGACGATAAGGTAAATACCGCCGAGGCTGACGGTAACGACGCCAACCGGAAGTTGATACGGCATAAACAGTTGCTGAGCACAGAGATCGGCTGCCAGCAGTAACAGCGCACCGCACAGCGCCGCCTGGGTTAGCCCCCAGCGAGCGGTGCCGCTGATGCGGCGGGCAATGTGTGGCGCGACTAAAGCAATAAAGGAAATCGGCCCCGCCAGGGCAGTGGCAGCTGCGGTAAGTACTACGGCGACCAGCATCATTAATAGACGCGAACGTTCGACGCTGACGCCTAACGCACACGCGGTGTCATCACCCATCTCCAGCAAGCGCATCCGCCTTACCAGTAAGGCGGCGGCAATTAGCATCAATATAATGATGGGCGCGGAGGGCGAGGTTTTTGCCCACGTCAGGCCATTGAGCGATCCGGCATTCCACAAACCCGCTGTTAACGCCGTTTCTAAAGACGCTTTCAGCAACAGCCAGGTATTAAAGGCCACCAGCATGGCGCGAACGCCGATGCCGATAATAATCAACCGAAAGGTGTCGATACCGTTACGCCAGGCAAGCAACCAGACCAGCAGCGAAGTGATAATGCCGCCCGCCATTGCTGCCAGCGCGATAGCCGTCAGGTCCTGACCAAACAGCACCATCGCCACCAGCACGCCGCTCCACGCTCCGGTGTTAAAGCCCATTACGTCAGGGCTGCCGAGTGGGTTACGCATCAACGACTGAAAAATCGCGCCGCTGACGCCCAGTGCCGCACCAATCAACAGCGCCATTAGTACCCGCGGTAAACGCCATTCGGTGACCACCATTGTCATACTGCGCGGTGCGTCACCCATCAGCGCGGCAAATACCTGCGAGGTTTCCAGCGTGACGGCACCGCTGCGTAATCCCCACACGCTTGCCATCACACAGGCTATTAGCAACAGCAGACAGGTGATAATTAATCGACGAGAGACGTAAATCATGCGCCACCTCGCGTTTTACGTCGTACAAGGAAGATCAGCACTGGTGCGCCAATAAAGGCACTGACTACAGAAACGCGCAGTTCGCCGGGAACAATCACACGCCCGATAATATCGGCAAACAGCAGCAGGGCTGGTGTGGCGAGCAGCGTGACGGGCAGCGACCAGCGATGATCGGCTCCAACCAACCAACGTGCCATGTGCGGCATCATCAGGCCAATAAAAGCAATCGGGCCAACTACCGCCGTCGCACTACCACAAAGCACGGTAATCGTCAGCAGACCAATCAACTGTGTGCGCGCCACGCGACTGCCCAGCGCCGTCGCGGTGTCACTGCCAAGGCTTAAACTGTTCAGCGCGCGGCTCAGTAATAGTGCAGTTGCTCCAGCGATCAGCACCGGGATCAGCACTACTTTTAAGGTGTGTAAATTACGAATATCCAGCGAACCGGCTTGCCAGAAACGCAGTTGATCGTAGACGTCGGGATTAAGCAGGGCGATGCCGCTGGTCAGCCCTTCCAGCACTGCCGCCAGCGCCACGCCCGCCAGAGTTAAACGCACCGGACTTAACTGCCCACCGCCCTGGCTGCCAGTAAAGGCAACAATCAACGAGGCCACCAGCGCCCCGGCGAAGGCCATCGCTAGTTGTTCCTGCGCGGATGAGTAACCAAACAGCGCCGCGCCCAGCACAATGGCAAAGCTGGCCCCGGCGTTCACGCCAAGCAAGCCGGGGTCGGCAAGTGGGTTTCGGGTGAGGGTTTGCATTAACGCCCCGGCAAGGCCAAGCGCGCCGCCTGCCAGTAAACCGGCAAGGGTACGCGGCAGTCGCGCGTCGAGCACGATGGTGCAGTCGGCGCTCTGGCAGGTGCCGGAGAGGGCCTCCAGCACTACGGAAGCGGGGAGTGATTTTGCCCCAATGAGCAGGCTTAATGCCGTCGCGATAATCAGTAATAACAGCAATCCGGGCACGGCAATGGCGCGTGTCACGGCAACAGAACCAGACATACGAACTTCCATGATAATGAAATTAATTATCGTTATCGATCTTATTTGGATATGTTAGCATGTGCAGCCTAAGAATAGGTATTTAAAATATTTGATGGCAAGGCATTGTAATGAATAAACAATCCTGGCTGCTTAACCTCAGCCTGTTGAAAACGCACCCGGCGTTTCGCGCAGTATTCCTCGCTCGTTTTATCTCTATTGTTTCTCTGGGTTTGCTCGGCGTCGCGGTGCCAGTGCAGATCCAGATGATGACGCATTCTACCTGGCAGGTGGGGCTTTCGGTGACGCTGACCGGCGGCGCGATGTTTGTTGGCCTGATGGTCGGCGGTGTGCTGGCGGATCGCTATGAACGCAAAAAAGTGATTTTGCTGGCGCGCGGCACCTGTGGCATTGGCTTCATTGGACTGTGCCTTAATGCACTGCTGCCGGAGCCGTCATTGCTGGCAATCTATTTACTTGGTTTATGGGATGGTTTTTTCGCATCACTTGGCGTTACGGCGCTACTGGCGGCGACACCAGCACTGGTAGGGCGTGAAAACCTAATGCAGGCCGGGGCGATCACCATGTTGACCGTGCGGCTGGGATCGGTAATTTCGCCCATGATTGGCGGCTTACTGCTGGCGACTGGCGGCGTAGCCTGGAACTACGGGCTGGCGGCGGCGGGCACGTTTATTACCTTGCTACCATTGTTAAGCCTTCCGGCGCTACCTCCGCCACCGCAACCGCGTGAGCATCCGTTGAAATCATTACTGGCAGGATTTCGTTTTCTGCTCGCCAGCCCGCTGGTGGGAGGGATTGCACTGCTGGGGGGATTATTGACGATGGCGAGCGCGGTACGGGTACTGTATCCGGCGCTGGCTGACAACTGGCAGATGTCGGCGGCACAGATTGGTTTTCTCTATGCGGCGATCCCGCTCGGTGCAGCTATTGGCGCGTTAACCAGCGGGAAGCTGGCACATAGCGCGCGACCAGGGTTATTGATGCTGCTCTCCACGCTGGGATCGTTCCTCGCCATTGGTTTGTTTGGCCTGATGCCGATGTGGATTTTAGGCGTGGTTTGCCTGGCGCTGTTCGGCTGGCTGAGCGCGGTTAGTTCATTGCTGCAATACACAATGCTGCAAACGCAAACCCCGGAAGCGATGTTAGGGCGGATTAACGGTTTGTGGACGGCACAAAACGTGACGGGCGATGCTATAGGCGCAGCGCTGTTGGGTGGTCTGGGAGCGATGATGACGCCGGTGGCCTCCGCAAGCGCGAGTGGTTTTGGTTTGTTGATTATCGGCGTGTTGTTGTTGCTGGTACTGGTGGAGTTGCGTCGTTTTCGCCAGACGCCGCCGCAGGTGACAGCGTCTGACAGTTAATGCTTAGAACAGCGCCTTAAGCCGATCCAGCACTTGCATGGCGCTGTAGTAATCCAGTCGGAACGTCTCGGTTCCCAGCGCATAAACCTGCTTGTTTTGTACTGCAGGCAGGTGTGCGAGCAGTGGATTGGCATAAATCGCATCGGCGTCTTTCTGATCACCGGCGAACAGGAATAGCGACTCGCCATTTAACCCTGCCGCCAGATTTTCCCCACCAAGCTGAATGATGTCATGGCGTTTGCCCTGGCTTTGGCTGGCGTTTAAGCCTGCGGGCAACCTGGCCAGCGTAAAGCCGAGTTGTTCCAGCATCTGCCCTTGTGCTGATTCAGCTGTCCAGAGATTGGCACTGTGCGCGGCGGCGGTATAGACAATGGCAGTGACCGGCTGCGGCGGTAATTTGATTTGCTCTTTCGCCGCCGCCAGTTGCTTATCAAACTGCGCAATCCGCTCTGCCGCTTGTTTCTCATGCCCGGTAATTTCGCCAAGCTGCGTTAACAGCGACTGCCAGCTTTTGTCGTCGTAATTGATGATTAACGTCGGGGCGATGGTGGAAAGCTGATCGTACAGCGCCAGCGCCGAATCGCCGCCGGTTGCGCTAATTAAAATCAGATCCGGCATTTGCGCGGCCACCGCTTCGGCGTTCGGTTCGCCGATATAGAGACGTTGCAGTTTGCGTTCTTTCGCCACCTTGCTCCACTGGCGTAAAAAGCCCTGGTCATCCGCTACGCGGTTATTCGGCGTGGTCGCGCCGCTGGCGATCACTGGTGCATCAATCGCCAGCAGTGAGCCGGTCAGGGTGACGCTGGTGGAAACAATACGCTGCGGCGGGCTTTCCAGGGTATGAGTACCACGACTGTCAGTAATCTGACGCGGCCAGTCGGCAGCCTGAACTGCGGATATTCCTGAAAGCAAAAGTCCTGCTAAAAGAAGGGCGTTGTGGTAGAGCGGGGCGAGTCTCACAAATCAGCTTCCTGTGATTAATGAAGTTAATGCTTCTCATTTTCATTGTAACCACAACCAGATGCAACCCCGAGTTGCAGATTGCGTTACCTCAAGAGTTGACATAGTGCGCGTTTGCTTTTAGGTTAGCGACCGAAAATATAAATGATAATCATTATTAAAGCCTTTATCATTTTGTGGAGGATGATATGGATACGTCACTGGCTGAGGAAGTACAGCAGACCATGGCAACACTTGCGCCCAATCGCTTTTTCTTTATGTCGCCGTACCGCAGTTTTACGACGTCAGGATGTTTCGCCCGCTTTGATGAACCGGCTGTGAACGGGGATTCGCCCGACAGTCCCTTCCAGCAAAAACTCACCGCGCTGTTTGCCGATGCCAAAGCGCAGGGCATTAAAAATCCGGTGATGGTTGGGGCGATTCCCTTCGATCCACGTCAGCCTTCGTCGCTGTATATTCCCGAATCCTGGCAGTCGTTCTCCCGGCTGGAAAAACAGACTTCAGCCCGCCGTTTCACCCGCAGCCAGTCGCTGAACGTGGTGGAACGTCAGGCAATTCCTGAACAAGCTACGTTTGAACAGATGGTTGCCCGCGCCGCCGCACTTACCGCCACGCCGCAAGTCGACAAAGTGGTGTTGTCACGGTTGATTGATATCACCACTGACGCCGTCATTGATAGTGGCGTATTGCTGGAACGGTTGATTGTGCAAAACCCGGTTAGTTACAACTTCCATGTGCCGTTAGCTGATGGTGGCGTCCTGCTGGGAGCCAGCCCGGAACTGCTGCTACGTAAAGACGGCGAGCGTTTTAGCTCCATTCCGTTAGCCGGTTCCGCGCGCCGTCAGCCGGATGACGTGCTCGATCGCGAAGCGGGTAATCGTCTGCTGGCGTCAGAAAAAGATCGCCATGAACATGAACTTGTCACTCAGGCGATGAAAGAGGTACTGCGCGAACGCAGTAGTGAGTTACACGTTCCATCCTCCCCACAATTGCTCACCACACCGACGCTGTGGCATCTCGCAACACCCTTTGAAGGCAAAGCGAATTCGCAAGAAAACGCATTGACTCTGGCCTGTCTGCTGCATCCGACCCCCGCGCTGAGCGGTTTCCCGCATCAGGCCGCGACCCAGGTGATTGCTGAGCTGGAACCGTTCGACCGCGAACTGTTTGGCGGCATTGTGGGTTGGTGTGACAGCGAAGGTAACGGCGAGTGGGTGGTGACCATCCGCTGCGCGAAGCTGCGGGAAAATCAGGTACGTCTGTTTGCCGGAGCGGGGATTGTGCCTGCGTCCTCACCGTTGGGTGAATGGCGCGAAACGGGCGTCAAACTTTCTACCATGTTGAACGTTTTTGGATTGCATTAAGGAGCGAGGATGAGCATTCCATTCACCCGCTGGCCGGAAGAGTTTGCCCGTCGCTATCGGGAAAAAGGCTACTGGCAGGATTTGCCACTGACCGACATTCTGACTCGCCACGCTGCGAGTGACAGCATCGCGGTTATCGACGGCGAGCGGCAGTTGAGTTACCGGGAGCTGAATCAGGCGGCGGATAACCTCGCCTGTAGTTTGCGCCGTCAGGGCATTAAACCCGGTGAAACCGCGCTGGTACAACTGGGTAACGTCGCTGAATTGTATATTACCTTTTTCGCGCTGCTGAAACTGGGCGTTGCGCCGGTGCTGGCGCTGTTCAGTCATCAGCGTAGTGAACTGAACGCCTATGCCAGCCAGATTGAACCGGCGTTACTGATTGCCGATCGCCAACATGCGCTATTTAGCGGGGATGATTTCCTCAACACATTTGTTGCAGAGCATTCTTCCATTCGCGTGGTGCAACTGCTGAACGACAGCGGTGAGCATAACTTGCAGGATGCGATTAACCATCCGGCTGAGGATTTTACTGCCACGCCATCTCCTGCTGATGAAGTGGCCTATTTCCAGCTTTCCGGCGGCACCACCGGCACACCGAAACTGATCCCGCGCACTCATAACGACTACTACTACAGCGTGCGTCGTAGCGTCGAGATTTGTCAGTTCACACAACAGACGCGCTACCTGTGCGCGATCCCGGCGGCTCATAACTACGCCATGAGTTCGCCGGGATCGTTGGGGGTATTTCTCGCTGGCGGCACTGTCGTTCTGGCTGCCGACCCCAGCGCCACGCTTTGTTTCCCATTGATTGAAAAACATCAGGTGAACGTCACCGCGCTGGTGCCGCCAGCAGTCAGCCTGTGGTTACAGGCGCTGACCGAAGGTGAAAGCCGGGCGCAGCTTGCCTCGCTGAAACTGTTACAGGTCGGTGGCGCACGTCTTTCTGCCACGCTTGCGGCGCGTATTCCCGCAGAGATTGGCTGCCAGTTACAGCAGGTATTCGGCATGGCGGAAGGGCTGGTGAACTACACCCGTCTTGATGATAGCGCGGAGAAAATTATCCATACCCAGGGCTATCCAATGTGTCCGGATGATGAAGTGTGGGTTGCCGATGCTGACGGAAATCCACTGCCGCAAGGGGAGGTTGGACGCCTGATGACGCGCGGGCCGTACACCTTCCGCGGCTATTACAAAAGTCCACAGCACAATGCCAGCGCCTTTGATGCCAACGGTTTTTACTGTTCCGGCGATCTGATCTCTATTGATCCAGAGGGGTACATCACCGTGCAGGGGCGCGAGAAAGATCAGATCAACCGTGGCGGCGAGAAGATCGCTGCCGAAGAGATCGAAAACCTGTTACTGCGCCATCCGGCGGTGATCTACGCCGCCCTGGTGAGTATGGAAGATGAGCTGATGGGCGAAAAAAGCTGTGCTTATCTGGTGGTAAAAGAACCACTGCGTGCGGTACAGGTGCGTCGTTTCCTGCGTGAACAGGGTATTGCCGAATTTAAATTACCGGATCGCGTGGAGTGTGTAGATTCACTTCCGCTGACGGCGGTCGGGAAAGTCGATAAAAAACAATTACGTCAGTGGCTGGCGTCACGCGCATCAGCCTGAAGGAGAGAACACGATGGCTATTCCAAAATTACAGGCTTACGCACTGCCGGAGTCTCACGATATTCCGCACAATAAAGTCAACTGGACCTTTGAGCCGCAACGTGCCGCGTTGTTAATCCATGATATGCAGGACTATTTTGTTAGCTTCTGGGGCGAGAACTGCCCGATGATGGAGCAGGTGATCGCGAATATTGCGGCACTACGCAACTACTGCAAACAGCACAATATCCCGGTTTATTACACCGCCCAGCCGAAAGAGCAGAGCGATGAAGATCGGGCGCTGTTGAATGATATGTGGGGGCCGGGCCTGACCCGTTCGCCGGAACAGCAAAAGGTGGTGGATCGCCTGACGCCAGATGCCGACGACACGGTGCTGGTGAAGTGGCGCTACAGCGCGTTTCATCGTTCTCCGCTGGAACAAATGCTCAAAGAGAGTGGACGTAACCAACTGATTATAACCGGGGTGTACGCCCACATTGGCTGTATGACCACCGCAACCGACGCATTTATGCGCGATATTAAACCGTTTATGGTGGCAGATGCGCTGGCCGATTTCAGCCGTGACGAGCATTTGATGTCTCTGAAATATGTGGCCGGACGGTCTGGCCGGGTGGTGATGACCGAAGAACTATTGCCTGCACCGATCCCTTCAACCAAAGCGGCGCTGCGAGAGGTGATCCTGCCGTTGCTGGACGAGTCCGATGAACCCTTCGATGACGACAACCTGATCGATTACGGTCTGGATTCGGTGCGCATGATGGCGCTGGCGGCGCGCTGGCGCAAAGTGCATGGCGATATCGATTTTGTCATGCTGGCGAAAAATCCGACCATCGATGCCTGGTGGAAGCTACTCTCCCGCGAGGTGAAATGATGGATTTCAGCGGCAAAAATGTCTGGGTAACCGGTGCGGGGAAAGGTATTGGCTACGCCACGGCGCTGGCATTTGTTGAGGCCGGAGCGAAAGTTACAGGTTTTGATCAAGCGTTCACTCTGGAGCAATATCCCTTTGCGACCGAAGTAATGGATGTAGCCGACGCTGCGCAGGTGGCGCAAGTGTGTCAGCGACTGTTAGCGCAAACGGAGCGACTGGACGTGCTGGTCAATGCGGCGGGAATTTTGCGCATGGGCGCGACCGATCAGCTCAGCAAGGAGGACTGGCAGCAGACTTTTTCGGTTAACGTCGGCGGTGCGTTTAACCTGTTCCAGCAAACCATGAACCAGTTTCGCCGTCAGCGGGGCGGGGCGATTGTCACTGTGGCGTCCGACGCCGCACACACGCCGCGTATTGGTATGAGTGCTTATGGCGCGTCGAAAGCGGCGCTGAAAAGCCTGGCGTTGAGCGTCGGGCTGGAACTGGCGGGTAGCGGTGTGCGCTGTAATGTGGTTTCCCCGGGGTCCACCGACACCGATATGCAACGCACGCTGTGGGTGAGTGATGACGCCGAAGAGCAGCGTATTCGCGGCTTTGGCGAGCAGTTTAAACTCGGCATTCCGCTGGGGAAAATCGCCCGTCCACAAGAGATCGCCAACACGATTTTGTTCCTCGCCTCTGACCTCGCCAGCCATATCACCCTACAGGATATTGTGGTAGATGGCGGCTCAACACTGGGGGCATAAGCATGATCTGGAAACGCCATTTAACGCTCGACGAACTGAACGCCACCAGCGATAACACAATGGTGGCGCATCTGGGAATTGTTTATACCCGTCTAGGCGATGATGTGCTGGAAGCCGAAATGCCGGTTGATACCCGTACTCATCAACCGTTCGGTTTACTACATGGCGGCGCATCGGCGGCGCTGGCGGAAACCCTGGGATCGATGGCCGGATTTATGATGACTCGCGACGGACAGTGCGTGGTGGGCACGGAGCTTAACGCCACACATCATCGCCCAGTGTCTGAGGGAAAGGTACGCGGCGTCTGCCAGCCGCTGCATCTTGGGCGGCAAAATCAGAGCTGGGAAATCGTTGTTTTCGATGAACAGGGGCGGCGTTGCTGCACTTGCCGGCTGGGTACGGCAGTTTTGGGATGAACCCGACAGAATTAAATGAGATTGCAGGAAAATTCGGTTAACGGAGTGATCGAGTTAACATTGTTAAGTTAAATATTGGTTTCAACTCCGATTTACATGGTTGCTGTGTTGTTAAAATGCACAAAGATGTTATAGAAACAAAATGTAACATCTCTATGGACACGCACACGGATAACAACTATGAACAAATCAGGGAAATACCTCGTCTGGACAGTGCTCTCTGTAATGGGAGCATTTGCTCTGGGATACATTGCTTTAAATCGTGGGGAACAGATCAACGCGCTGTGGATTGTGGTGGCGTCGGTCTGTATCTATCTGATCGCTTACCGTTTTTATGGTCTTTATATCGCCAAAAATGTATTGGCGGTTGACCCGACGCGTATGACGCCAGCGGTGCGCCATAACGACGGGCTGGACTATGTGCCGACGGACAAGAAAGTGCTGTTCGGTCACCATTTTGCGGCTATTGCCGGAGCAGGCCCGTTGGTGGGGCCGGTACTGGCGGCGCAAATGGGCTACCTACCGGGGATGATCTGGCTACTTGCCGGGGTGGTTCTCGCCGGTGCAGTGCAGGATTTCATGGTGCTGTTTGTTTCCACGCGCCGTGACGGTCGCTCGCTGGGCGAGCTGGTTAAAGAAGAGATGGGGCCAACTGCCGGGGTGATTGCGCTGGTGGCCTGCTTTATGATCATGGTCATTATCCTTGCAGTACTGGCGATGATCGTGGTGAAAGCCCTGACTCATAGCCCGTGGGGAACGTATACCGTTGCGTTCACCATTCCGCTGGCGCTGTTCATGGGGATTTACCTGCGCTATCTGCGTCCGGGCCGCATTGGGGAAGTGTCGGTGATTGGCCTGGTATTCCTTATTTTCGCCATTATCTCTGGCGGCTGGGTGGCAGAAAGCCCGACCTGGGCACCGTACTTTGACTTTACCGGCGTGCAGCTGACCTGGATGCTGGTGGGTTACGGTTTTGTGGCGGCGGTTCTGCCGGTGTGGTTGCTGCTGGCTCCGCGTGACTACCTCTCTACCTTCCTGAAAATCGGGACTATCGTCGGTCTGGCGGTAGGCATTTTGATTATGCGTCCGACGCTGACCATGCCTGCGCTGACCAAATTTGTAGATGGCACTGGTCCGGTATGGACCGGTAATCTGTTCCCGTTCCTGTTTATTACTATCGCCTGTGGCGCGGTGTCTGGCTTCCATGCGCTGATCTCTTCCGGCACCACACCGAAGATGCTGGCGAACGAAGGTCAGGCGTGCTTTATCGGCTACGGTGGAATGTTGATGGAATCCTTCGTGGCGATTATGGCACTGGTTTCTGCCTGTATCATCGATCCGGGCGTGTACTTCGCGATGAACAGCCCGATGGCGGTGCTGGCTCCGGCGGGGACGGCGGATGTAGTGGCATCTGCTGCGCAGGTAGTGAGTAGCTGGGGCTTTAGCATTACGCCAGATACGTTAAATCAGATTGCCAGCGAAGTGGGCGAACAGTCGATCATTTCCCGTGCGGGCGGTGCGCCGACCCTGGCGGTGGGGATGGCCTACATTCTGCACGGCGCGCTGGGTGGCATGATGGATGTGGCGTTCTGGTATCACTTCGCCATTCTGTTTGAAGCACTGTTTATTCTGACGGCGGTGGATGCGGGTACGCGTGCTGCGCGCTTTATGTTGCAGGATCTGCTGGGCGTGGTTTCTCCGGGCCTGAAACGGACCGATTCACTGCCTGCTAACCTGCTGGCAACGGCGCTGTGCGTGCTGGCGTGGGGTTACTTTCTGCATCAGGGCGTGGTCGATCCGCTGGGCGGTATTAACACTCTGTGGCCGCTGTTTGGTATTGCCAACCAGATGCTGGCAGGGATGGCGCTGATGCTCTGTGCCGTGGTGTTGTTCAAGATGAAACGTCAACGTTACGCCTGGGTGGCGCTGGTACCAACGGCCTGGCTGCTGATTTGTACCCTGACCGCAGGCTGGCAGAAAGCGTTTAGCCCGGATGCGAAAGTCGGTTTCCTGGCGATTGCTAACAAGTTCCAGGCAATGATCGACAGCGGCAATATTCCGTCGCAGTATACTGAGTCACAACTGGCGCAACTGGTGTTCAACAACCGTCTGGATGCCGGATTAACCATCTTCTTTATGGTGGTTGTGGTGGTTCTGGCGCTGTTCTCGATTAAGACGGCACTGGCGGCATTGAAAGAGCCGAAGCCAACGGCGAAAGAAACGCCGTATGAGCCAATGCCGGAAAATGTCGAGGAGATCGTGGCGCAGGCGAAAGGCGCGCACTAAAGTCAGAGTGAGGGGGGGGGGTTGGCATAGTGCCGAGCGTTCCCCTTACTCTCAGCAATTCCAGGCCGGATAAGGCGTTCACGCCGTATCCGGCACTCTACCAGCAACCTGATTACCGGAGGTATTGATGTTTGATTCACTGGCAAAAGCTGGAAAATATTTAGGTCAGGCGGCGAAACTGATGATTGGTATGCCCGATTACGACAACTATGTCGAACATATGCGGGTTAACCATCCTGATCAAACGCCGATGACCTACGAAGAGTTTTTCCGGGAGCGGCAGGACGCGCGCTACGGTGGAAAAGGCGGCGCGCGTTGCTGCTAAATCTGTGCGTCAGACTTTAAACGATTCCACTTTTTCGAACGCTGCACGCAACGTATCTGGTGTCAGCGTGACCGGCAGGTAATGAATGGATTCCGCCGGACGCAAGGTGTGGGCAATCACTTTGTCGATCTCCGCCTGATCATTGATATCCACTTCCAGCTCCGCCAGCGTGGTCGGCAGATGAAAACGCTGATACGCCCCGGTTAATTGTGCCAGCACAGCATCCTGACCCAGCAAGGCGCTTTGCACCAGAATTCCGTAGGCGACTTTGGTGCCGTGGAGAAACTTCTCGGTTTGTGGCAGTACAGTCAGACCGTTATGCACGGCATGGGCCGCCGCCACACGCGTAAAACGATCGCCCAGACCACCGACCATTCCGCCTCCGGCGATAATCGCATCCACCACATCGCAAAATGATCGCGTTAACTGCTGATTTTGCTGATCGGCAAGCGCCTGCTCGCTACTGCTTAACAAGACGTCACGAATGGCCTGCGCATTATTAATCCCCAGCCGTACGGTTAGCGGCAACGTTTCTGGTTGTGGGGCCAGCACCACCGCTTCATACCATTTCGCCAGCGTGTCACCGATTCCCGCCAGCAGATATTCTTGCGGCGCATTGAGGATAATCTCCGGTTCCACCAGCACCATAAAATTGGCGTCGTCGAAAATCTCATAATGTAGCGCCTGTCCGGCATCGTTATACCAGACGGAGAGCGGTGTCCAGGCAGCGCAAGTAGCGGCAATCGTTGGAACGGCAACAAACGGCAGACCGAGACGGCGGGCGAGGGCTTTCGCGGTGTCGAGCAGTGCGCCGCCGCCGACGCCAATCACTACGCTGCGATCGTCACCGGACTCAGCCGCCAGTTGTTGCACATCGCTTTCACTGCAATGACCGCGAAACAAAATATGCTTTGCCCCTGGCAGTTCAAACGCTGGCGGAAGTTTGCATTGCGCAGCCGCAATGGCGCGTTCGCCGTAGATCCACGCTGCGCGAGAAAGCTGTTCATCAGTAAAAAAATCTTGCAGGTGATTGAAACTTCCGGGATGTGAAAAGTAGTTAGCCGGGCCGACGACGACGCGGATAGGATTGTGAGGCATGTTGTGTTGTCCTTATTGTTTTATTTAGACATCTAAACGTCTTGATTGCCAAATACTAGCATCGTGTTATAGTGCCTTCAACACGCAACTTCATCAGGCACAATAAAAATGACAAATAACCCTCTGATTCCAAAAAGTAAACTTCCACAACTTGGCACCACTATTTTCACCCAGATGAGCGCACTGGCGCAGCAACACCAGGCGATTAACCTGTCGCAAGGCTTTCCTGATTTTGATGGTCCGCGCTATTTGCAGGAGCGGCTGGCATACCATGTTGACCAGGGGGCAAACCAATACGCGCCTATGACTGGCGTGCAGGCCTTGCGCGAGGCGATTGCTCAGAAAACGGAACGTCTGTATGGCTATCAACCGGATGCCGATAGTGATATCACCGTAACGGCAGGGGCGACGGAAGCGTTATATGCAGCGATTACCGCATTGGTGCGCAATGGTGATGAAGTGATCTGCTTTGATCCCAGCTATGACAGTTACGCGCCCGCCATCGCGCTTTCGGGGGGAATAGTGAAACGTATTGCACTGCAACCACCGCATTTTCGCGTGGACTGGCAGGAATTTGCCGCATTGTTAAGCGAGCGCACCCGACTGGTGATCCTTAACACCCCGCATAACCCCAGTGCTACTGTCTGGCAGCAGACTGATTTTTCTGCTTTGTGGCAGGCAATTGCCGGGCACGAGATTTTTGTTATTAGCGATGAAGTTTACGAGCATATCAACTTTTCACAGCAGGGCCATGCCAGTGTGCTGGCGCATCCGCAACTGCGTGAGCGGGCGGTGGCGGTGTCATCGTTTGGTAAGACTTATCATATGACCGGCTGGAAAGTGGGCTATTGTGTTGCGCCTGCGCCCATCAGCGCCGAGATCCGCAAAGTGCATCAGTATCTGACTTTTTCGGTGAATACCCCGGCGCAGCTGGCCCTTGCCGATATGCTGCGAACAGAACCCGAACACTACCTTGCGTTACCGGACTTTTATCGCCAGAAGCGCGATATTCTGGTGAACGCCTTAAGTGAGAGTCGGCTGGAGATTTTACCGTGCGAAGGCACTTACTTTTTGCTGGTGGATTACAGCGCGGTTTCTTCGCTGGATGACGTTGAGTTTTGCCAGTGGCTGACGCGGGAGCATGGCGTGGCGGCGATCCCGCTGTCGGTATTTTGCGCCGATCCATTCCCCCATAAGCTCATTCGTCTCTGTTTTGCCAAGAAGGAATCGACGTTGCTGGCGGCAGCTGAACGCCTGCGCCAGCTGTAATTATTTTACTGTCCAGGCACGGGAATATTGACGGTCAGCAAATAACTCTTGCAGGCCGTTAATTTGTTTCAGGCGCAACACTTCGTCGCTGTCCATACCCAGCTCTTTGCCGATTTTATTGTCGTCCCATCCCAACTGGCTGAGTTCACGAACGATTTCTGACATGGCTGTGATTTGGTGGCGGCCACGAGCGCGGTTATGACGAATAGTTGCGGCGATGCGTTCGTGGCGATTGCCATCCAGACAGGTCACTGGCAGATAACCTTTTAGCCTTACACCTAGTGTACCGTTCTCTTTACCCACCAGGTGACGGTGGAAACCATCGACAATCTCATACTCATTTTGGCTGGATGGCGAAACGACAATGGGTTGGGTAAAGCCGTCAGTCTCTATAGAGACCTGTAACAGTCTTTTCTCTGGTGGTGCAACATTATTGGGGTTGTAATTGTTTGGCTTGAGCTGTTCTTTTTTTACCCAGAGCACGCAGTCCACCGGCTCCTCACGGAAAGGGCTGACTTTATGGATCGCCTGGCGAAACTCGTTGATTGCCTCTACTCTTTCGTCTTCTGGCAAACTGGCAAGAAAATGGGTTAACTCCTGCTTTAAATGTTGTTTCATAATATTCCCCAGAGTTTGCGTTTGGCTTTAATTCGTTCGCTATACCGTTGATAATGTTGAGATTTTGTTGGGCTGAATGACAGTGCCCGGCACCAGTAATCGTTATTAAGCAGCACCTTACAAATGCGCCTCCAGGATGGAATATCCTTTGCACCGATATCACCTTGTTGGGTCTGGGGAATTTCGTCCATTCCTTTCTTCTTGTACCATTTCAGGTAAACGGCGATCTTATTACGATAATGCTCTGCGGTATGTTCTGGCATACTGTTGAGTAATAGCAGGGCATACTCCTGCCAGCTAAGGTGATCGGGTTTAAGCAGTTTTCGGTGACCATAAAACTTGTTGTCCTGTCCGGCGTAAATTCCCCCGCTTTTTACGCCACTGACTCGGGCGCACATCTTTGCCCATTGCTCTGGTTCAATGACGTGGTATAACCACAATCCTTGTCTCTGTTCCGGGCCAAAAGGTTCACAAATCCTCATATAGCGTAAGGGAACGCCCGCCTGGTACATTACATTGTACAGAGGATTACAGAGCGAATTGGTTTTTGCATACCATGTCCAGATATCGGCTGTTTTCCAGTCATAAATCGGGTAAATGTACCAGGTGTGACCTCCGGGGGCTAATGTCGTCCAGGGTTTGTCGTCGGCAAAACGTTTCTTGTGCTCAGTGGCGATTGCAACAAAGCGGTTATAGGATTCATCGGCCCGTATACCGATTAGCATTGCTGCCGGACGTTGCTGTGAAAACCAGTCGGCAAATTCGCGAACAAAGTGCTCGAAAGTCATACCTTCCTGGTAAAAAGGAAAGTAATCAGGGGATGTTATGGCTGTCGTAGGAGGCTGGCGAACCCATTCTGTGTCGGGCTCCCAGCACTGCCATTGTGGTTGGTACTGTGATAGAGCATTTTGCGTGGTGAGCGGTAAAGCGATCCAGTAAATGGTATCGATGACGTCAGCATATTGATCATTTATGGCCTGGACATAATTAATGGTGTGATTGAATTGAGCTTCCCAATCAATAAATAAAACGAATATTTTTTTGTTCAACTGACGAGCAAGCTGGGCGGTGAGGTGTAACATCACTCCAGAGTCTTTACCACCGGAAAAGGATACGCAAACGCGATCTAAATTTTTTAGCGTCCAATGAATGCGCTCCCTCGCAGCGTCGAGGACATTAATGAAAAGAGGAATTTTATGAATAGACATCACAATGCTCTCACATAAATTCTGGTTGAATAATGTCAATTATAAGAGATGATGATTCATCATTGCTCTATTATTATTTTTATATACATATAATGAATTCAAGTGATTTAATTATTTGTCGAGTGAATGCTTTTTTGGCTCGATTGTTTCTCGTCTGCAATCCTGGTAATGAAATTTGAAAATGCTTTATTATAAAGTGATGATTTATTGTACGAAATATACAGACGCATTAAAGGGAGAGTATAATCTATCTTTATTTCTCTCAGATTCAGAATGGAACGATATATTTTATAAAGTTTTTGTGGAATGATCCCAATAATATCAGTTTCTGCAATAATATTAATAATAGAAGTTAATGACTGACTGCGGAATGCAATCTTTCGATTTACCATTATTTTATCCATGCGGGACTGATATTCGTCCAATCCAGGTGCTTCAGACATAAGCATAGTAAATTCTTCTTTCAGAATATCATCAAGAGAGCACTCATTTTTCATGCGTGGATGATTATTACGACAAACTAATACATTGCTAATGGACTGAAATGGCATGCAAAGTACGGAGCGATTGATCATAGGAAGCATTGTCACAACCAGATCAGCTTTGCGATGAGCCAGTAACTCTTCTCCGGTTTCGGTTGACGTTAAAATATCATGATATTCGATCTCTACTGATGCTTCCTCACGCAGGCAGGTAATTAAACGGGTGACGTTGAACGTTGAAATCAATTGCGGCCCGTAAATAACAAATTTATTTTTTAGCTCCGATGCATTCATAATATTGATGATTTGCTCAAGCCCATCCAAATTTTTTCCCAGGTGGTGATGCAAATTTATACCGACAATAGTTGGCGATATACCTTTGCCTGCACGAACAAACAATGGATCATTAAACTGCAGTCGTAAACGTTGAAGTGACTGGCTAACTGCTGATGGCGTGATATAAAGAGTTTCCGCAGCTTTACTGATACTTAGATTTTCATAAATACATTCAAAAATAACCAGCAGATTTAAATCGAATTTTTTTAGATCGTACAAATTGGCCATATGTAACTCCTGTTCCCATTTGCCTGCATCCATTTATATTTATTATGAATTAAAAAAATACATTCCTGTTAATTATATAATGGATAGCATACATCGTCAGCGGCGCTAAAATAACACAGTTCTCTATGACTGATGTACAAATAATGCGTGTATGAGTAACCGATATGTTAATAAAAAATCAGCTACTCATCGGTGATATTTATTCCTCGCCCATAATGGTATTAAGCGTTTTATTATCTGGCAAACCTACCGCTTGTTGCAGAGTGTTGTCTTTGCTCATGTAATAGATTGCAGGTGTGACATTGGCCCCTAGATCATCCATCAACTTTTCATTATCTTTCAGAGTTTTCATCTGCTCCGACGTAATATTAGCAGTCACATTCAGTTGCAATTTACCTTCTGAAGATTCGTATTTACTCCAGGTGCTGGCGGGATCTTTACTGGCGAGAATAGCTGCTGCTGTAGCAGGACTTTCTGGTTTGATGACGCCGACCAGTAAGGTTCTTAGTTGTACTTTACCCGACTCTACCCAGGGGCGCGTCTGTTTCCAGAATTGTTTGCAATAAGGACAGAACGGATCGGCGAAAACGTAGACTATGACTGGCGCGTCTTTTTTACCGTCGAGGAGCCAGTGCGATTGTTCCATCCGTTGCCACATTTCGCGTCCGGCTGGCGCATAAATTTCTTTTTCGATAAGTGTATTGCTCAGGTTTTCACCTTTTTCGTTGTACATGTAGCCGGAGATAGCATGCTTACCATCGGGGGTCAGATAGATGGTGACGCCCATATCCTGATATTTCCCCAGATAGCCTTTCATGCCGCCGGGGGCGTCGAAAGGTTTTATTATGGTAATGCCTTGTTTTTCAATTGCTTTAACTGCTTCTGGTAACTCCTGTGCGAAGGCGATGGCAGGTAACATTGTCATTAAAAGTGACTTTTTTAACATTAATTTATCCTTTTCAGTCAGTGCAAAAATGAAGTAAAAGGCATAACCTATCACTGTCATAGGTAAGAGCTTAGATCAGGTGATTGCCCTTTGTTTATGAGGGTGTTGTAATCCATGTCGTTGTTGCATTTGCAAGGGCAACACCACAGCCTGCAGGCAGGCGCTGAAGATACCAAAGGGTAGTTCAGATTACACGGTCACCTGGAAAGGGGGCCCATTTTGCTTTTTATCGCCACTGGCGGTGCAAAGTTCACAAAGTTGTCTTACGACGGTTGTAAGGTAAAACTTATCGATTTGATAATGGAAACGCATTAGCCGAATCGGCAAAAATTGATTACCTTACATCTCATCGAAAACACGGAGGAAGTATAGATGTCCTTGATTAACACCAAAATTAAACCTTTTAAAAACCAGGCATTCAAAAACGGCGAATTCATCGAAATCACCGAAAAAGATACCGAAGGCCGCTGGAGCGTCTTCTTCTTCTACCCGGCTGACTTTACTTTCGTATGCCCGACCGAACTGGGTGACGTTGCTGACCACTACGAAGAACTGCAGAAACTGGGCGTAGACGTATACGCAGTATCTACCGATACTCACTTCACCCACAAAGCATGGCACAGCAGCTCTGAAACTATCGCTAAAATCAAATATGCGATGATCGGCGACCCGACTGGCGCCCTGACCCGTAACTTCGAAAACATGCGTGAAGAAGAAGGTCTGGCTGACCGCGCAACCTTCGTTGTTGACCCGCAGGGTATCATCCAGGCTATCGAAGTTACCGCTGAAGGCATTGGCCGTGACGCGTCTGACCTGCTGCGTAAAATCAAAGCAGCACAGTACGTGGCTTCTCACCCAGGTGAAGTTTGCCCGGCTAAATGGAAAGAAGGTGAAGCAACTCTGGCTCCGTCTCTGGACCTGGTTGGTAAAATCTAAATTTCCTTTGTCTTTCGCGCTACCAACTCCGGCGCGAAATACTTCGGAAATTCACCTAATTCTTCGGGTGCTGCGGCACCCGATTTTCTTCCCCGCACCATGATGCAAGCTGCATCCAGGTAGCCGCAGAGGCCGCTTGCATGATGATGTTTAAAGCCCAGGAGATAAACATGCTCGACACAAATATGAAAACTCAACTCAAGGCTTACCTTGAGAAATTGACCAAGCCTGTTGAGTTAATTGCCACGCTGGATGACAGCGCTAAATCGGCAGAAATCAAGGAACTGTTGGCTGAAATCGCAGAACTGTCAGACAAAGTCACCTTTAAAGAAGATAACAGCTTGCCGGTGCGTAAGCCGTCTTTCCTGATCACTAACCCAGGTTCCAACCAGGGGCCACGTTTTGCAGGTTCCCCGCTGGGCCACGAGTTCACCTCGCTGGTACTGGCGTTGTTGTGGACCGGTGGTCATCCGTCGAAAGAAGCGCAGTCTCTGCTGGAGCAGATTCGCCATATTGACGGTGATTTTGAATTCGAAACCTATTACTCGCTCTCTTGCCACAACTGCCCGGACGTAGTGCAGGCGCTGAACCTGATGAGCGTACTGAATCCGCGTATTAAGCATACGGCAATTGACGGCGGCACCTTCCAGAACGAAATCACCGATCGCAACGTGATGGGCGTTCCGGCAGTGTTCGTAAATGGGAAAGAGTTTGGTCAGGGCCGCATGACTATTTCCGAAATCGTCGCCAAAATTGATACTGGCGCGGAAAAACGTGCGGCAGAAGAGCTGAACAAGCGTGATGCTTATGACGTATTAATCGTTGGTTCCGGCCCGGCGGGTGCAGCGGCAGCAATTTACTCCGCACGTAAAGGCATCCGTACCGGTCTGATGGGCGAACGTTTTGGTGGTCAGATCCTCGATACCGTTGATATCGAAAACTACATTTCTGTACCGAAGACCGAAGGGCAGAAGCTGGCAGGTGCGCTGAAAGTTCACGTTGATGAATACGACGTTGATGTGATCGACAGCCAGAGCGCCAGCAAACTGATTCCGGCAGCGGTTGAAGGTGGCCTGCATCAGATTGAAACAGCTTCTGGCGCGGTACTGAAAGCACGCAGCATTATCGTGGCGACCGGTGCAAAATGGCGCAACATGAATGTTCCGGGCGAAGATCAGTATCGCACCAAAGGCGTGACCTACTGCCCGCACTGCGACGGCCCGCTGTTTAAAGGCAAACGCGTAGCGGTTATCGGCGGTGGTAACTCCGGCGTGGAAGCGGCAATCGACCTGGCGGGTATCGTTGAACACGTAACTCTGCTGGAATTTGCGCCAGAAATGAAAGCAGACCAGGTTCTGCAGGACAAACTGCGCAGCCTGAAAAATGTCGACATTATTCTGAATGCGCAAACCACGGAAGTGAAAGGCGATGGTAGCAAAGTCGTAGGTCTGGAATATCGTGATCGTGTCAGCGGCGATATTCACAGCATCGAACTGGCCGGTATTTTCGTTCAGATTGGTCTGCTGCCGAACACCAACTGGCTGGAAGGCGCAGTCGAACGTAACCGCATGGGCGAGATAATCATTGATGCGAAATGCGAAACCAACGTCAAAGGCGTGTTCGCAGCGGGTGACTGTACGACGGTTCCGTACAAGCAGATCATCATCGCCACTGGCGAAGGTGCCAAAGCCTCTCTGAGTGCATTTGACTACCTGATTCGCACCAAAACTGCATAAGAAGAAGTAAGATTCACCTGCAATTGCTTAGCCGCCGGGGTCAAACCTGGCGGCTTTTTTATTGCAATAAAAAGCCCTGCCGGGATGGCTCCGGGCAGGGCGGCATAAATATTTTTGTCTATTAGCGAACGACCAGTACAGGCAGATTAGCGTGACGGATCACACTGGAGGCGTTAGAACCTAACAGATGGGTTGAAATTGATGGATTACGCGAACCGATAACCACTACATCTGCATCGAGTTCTTTCGCTAACTCGTTGACTTCATCTCGCACGCTACCAAAACGGACATGTTGTTTAATGCGGGAAGGATCGATGGTGAAGTGGCTGACCATCGTTTGCAGACGTTCTTCAGCTTCATGTTGCAGATGCTCTTCAAAACGTCGCACATCAGCAGCAAAACGGTGCAGACTAAGGCTTGCAGCGCCCGGTAATACATGAAGTAAATGAATTACGCCGTCATCCTGGGCGAGAAATTCAGCGTGACGTACAGCTTTGTCACTTAACTCCATTTCAAAAACATCAACTGGCATAATGATTGTTTTGTACATAAGCATTCTCTCCTTGTTATTGCATGAATACATAACACCATATTATTGGTTTTGAATCTATCATTTGTATGATGGATTTTAATCTTTGTGATGTATAAACGGAGGAGAAGTGTTCAGCCCATTACTACCAGTGTTGCTCAAGGTATAACACTGCCGCAACGATGATCGCTGCAACTAAAATAAAAAAAGCAGTGATACCCAGCACTTCACCCATGGCTGCTTCCGCTCATCAATGACTTTGTACAGAGTAGTGCGCTGTAAAGCAGACAAGAATGATAAATATGGTTGATATTTGACCGCAAAGAGGATGCAGAAGCATCCTCTGGGCAAAGCGCACTGGCGCTTGTTCAGAATGGAATTAAAGCAGGTAGTCGCCAGCAGCTTCTGGCTGGTATTCCAGTTCCAGCACTTCAAGGTGCGTGGAGGTGCCGCCCGGCAGTTCCCAGTGGATGGTATCACCAACACGGAGTCCCAGGAGGGCTGCTCCCACAGGAGCCATTACGGAAAGTTGTGTGTTGCTGTCAGTCATTTTGGCCGGATAAACCAGCGTGCGCACACGGACTTCGCCATCGCTCAGATTACGGAATTTAACCCGACTATTCATGGTCACCACATCATTTGGCATGGTTTCAGGCGAGCACATCTGTGCGCGGTCAAGTTCCGCATTTAACGCATCGGCAATGGGCAGGCCAGCGTATGCAGGTTGTTCCAGCAGCATATCGATGCGTTCTGCATCAAGGTCGTTAATGATAATTGTTGGTCTGGACATTTGTTACTCCATGTCATCAGTGCTGCGAATGCCGCAGGTAAATACACCCAAAAGAAAACCCTCACCGTCAGGCGGCGAGGGTTTAACTCGTATGATGATACTGAGAGTTTAACACTCTTTGAAGTGATTCAGGTCACATTAAGGCAAATCCCATACATCCATAAGGTGAATGCTTTGTTGGAATCCCCTGCCAACACGTCAATAACCCACTTTATCAATGATAAATTGATTACCGCAATTCCCCGGGTGTGGCTGCGGTTGGAGGGAACTGGCAGATAATGGGGCGTTGATTTGGTTGGCGCGCAGGGAGATTTGAATCTCTGTCAGATAAGCCGGTTTGCCCTGACAGCTTAATTTTACCGCTTTGACGTTTTCACTTCCCCAGCTTTTGGCAATAGCAGCGTCAAAATCACTGCGCGAAACGGTTTTACCGTAATTTTCAACAAGGAACTCGCCAACGGCACTGCTTTTGAATTCTTTATTCAGGCGTACCATAGTCTCGAAGTAAGCATCCGGATCGAAGCCAAAACAGGCCCCATGTTTGGCGTATTCATAGCGTTCCAGGCATGAACGCCCGCCTGCTCCGGGCATCACTTCGCTAAGTCTGGCTGCTGTTTCCAGAGATAATCCAGTTTCAGGAGAGGAACACTTCCGGCTGGCACGTACTTCAGGAAAATTTGGAATAGGGCGAGTGGCACAGCCATAGCGCATCCAGCGTCGCTCATCAACTCCGCGTGCCGCTACTGATTTTGGCAAGCCAGGCCAAAGCCCGTGAACAGTCAGGAAAGCGGATTTATCTTCGGTTTCTTTTTGCAAACGACATTCGACAGGTTCTTTGCGCCCACGGTCATGCTGGCTTTGACAAAAGCCTGTTTGCCAGGAGAGTGCCAGAACATAGCGATCGAAATCAGCATACTGCTTAGGCTGTAGTTCGTCAGCACGAGCAGAGGTGAAGGGAAGCAGTGAGATAGCCAATAATGTGCAGGAATATCTGAGTAATTTCATGATCAATCCGAAACATATACAAATGCTGAATATTATCTATTGTAACCATAAAAAAGCTCGTCGGGCGTGTTTACCCGGCGAGCCTGATACTTTATTCAACAGTGGTCAGAAAATCAGTTCAACATCCTCAGAATCGACCAGCCAGTATGGCTAATCATTTTTTCATTCATGGACCGCAGCGTATTTACCATGGTTAAGAAGGAGCGCGCCGGAGAGGCCTCCGGCGACGCATTTTTAGGCTGCAGCTCCAGGAACCAGGATCTCAGTGGCGATTATCACAATCAATAACCCCACCAGTACCGGTACAGAAGTGCGTTTTACTACTTCGAAGGGGGAGATTTTTGCCATCCCTGCCACTGCAACAACCACGCCAGAAACCGGTGAGATGGTACGTCCCAGGTTGGATGCCTGTAGCATAGGAATCGATAAATAAGCCGGATTGATTCCTGATGAATGGGCCAGTTTGGGGATCATCTCAACAAAAGCATAGAACGGCGCATTACCCGATCCGGTGGTCATCGCTGCCAGCATGGTTAAAATTACCAGAACCAGCATCAGAATAATGCTTGCCGAGCCAAATGAGGTGGCAATGGAAATCAAGCTCTGGATAAAGCCGATTGTGCTCAACCCTTGAGCAAAAACCCCGGCAGCAACCAACAACATTACTACACTGGCAAACGCATCTGCCATGCCGCGATACGCCACTTCCAGCCCGGAGAAGACTTTCTGGGTATCAAAACCACGAACAAATTCCAGTACGGCAGCTAACAACATACAAATAACCAGAATGGTAATGATGTGCAGCTGTGGCCCCCATTTGCCGTCAAAAATCAGAACACCGATGATCGGGGTAAACGGCAGAATGGCGTAAAACGCCGGAGCCGTAGTGGTGATTTCGTTGACGTCCAGCATCTCATGGGAGATATGTTCTTTCTTATCGAGATAGCGCTGCCAGAAAAAGTGGGCAATCGCCATACCAATGATTGCCGCTATAGAAATGGGCAGCGTTGTTTTAAAGGCAAAATCAATTAATGGCATTTCTGCGGCTTCTGCTGCCAGAACCACATCGCCAGAAGTTGGAGAAAGAATGATTGCCGCAGGAGAGGCACATATAGCGGCCGCCGCACCACGACTGATACCAACGTTAACCATTACCGGGAATAAGGTCGCCATTAACAACACACCAAGCCCTGTCGCAGAGGAAACCGCAAGAGACATCAGGCAAGCGACAAAATAAGCTGCAATCATCAGCAAATAAGGCGAGTTAATATACTGCAATGGTTTGGAAGCCAGCTTTACAACCATATCATTGGCACCAATATGAGTCATGTACGCAGCAAATCCGCACAACATCATAATCATCATGCCAAGGTCGCCGCCACGACTCATCAGTAATATCTTAATATATTCAACGATATCAGTCGCTGAGTAACCAGTACTGGTGGCGCTGGACGGCAGTACTTTGTGGCCCATCAAAGCGCTAATAATCAATAACGCCAGACCGCCGACAAAGAGTACGCCAGTGGCGGAATACCCCTTAATAATGTAGCGGGCAACACCCACTATAACGATTACCCCAATCAGGAGTTCGATAAAAGTTAACATTGTTTCCCCTGTGTTCAAGTCACCAAAAATTTAAAAAGTAAAAAAATCTTAATTGAAAGGGGAATATGCCTAATAAACGACAGGAGCTTGCTGATTAAAATCAATTTTCAGAAAATTAGATGTGTTTTCATTTGAGGTTTTATGTGCTGCCTAAGTCAATTAAATATTCTTAATGGCGGATTTAATGTTCTTCGTCTTTGTTGCTTAATTGATATGAAAATGATGGTTTTTTGTTTTATTGCACGTAAATAGTGGCGGGTGAGAGTATTCTTAGCTGGAGAAGTGACCAGGAAAAAGATATGCTTTTCCAGGTGGTATCAGCAGAAATATCCTGTTATATCCATCATAATATAAAAGTTGAATATTCTTATTGGTATTAGCTGTTTTATTTGAACACTTTGTTCAGGGTGATTATTACAAATTAATTCCTGAGCTTATTCATGGTAATAACGATCTTGATAATTGCAAAAAAATATCTGACTTATCTGATAATTGTAATTGCAACACAATTATCTCTTGTTCATCAAGTTATTGCCGGAAGTCATTCTGGCTGGTGGCAAACGTTAGGTAACAACGTAGCGGAAACCTGGCAACAACCTGAACATTACGATTTATACATTCCAGCGATCACCTGGCATGCACGTTTTGCTTACGATAAAGAAAAAACGGATCGTTATAACGAACGTCCTTGGGGTGGTGGCTTTGGACAATCGCGTTGGGACGAAAAAGGTAACTGGCATGGCTTGTACATGATGGTCTTTAAAGATTCATGGAATGAATGGGAACCTATTGGCGGTTATGGCTGGGAAAGCACATGGCGTCCGTTTTCAGATGACAATTTCCATGTTGGATTGGGCTTTACCGCAGGTGTGACGATGCGGGATAACTGGAACTACATTCCACTCCCTGTGTTGTTACCTTTGGCGTCAATAGGCTATGGCCCTGCCACTTTTCAGATGACGTATATTCCCGGAACCTACAACAACGGTAATGTGTACTTTGCGTGGATGCGTTTTCAGTTCTGAAGTCCGATATACGACATGAATAAGATAAAAAAGTCTTAAAAAACAATAAATAAACTGATTTTACTGAAAAATAACGCGACATTTATCACTTTTTAGTAAAGTTAGACTGGACAAACCGTACCACAATTGGTGTACTGGTAACCGACACAGCATTTGTGTCTATTTTTCATGTAAAGGTAATTTTGATGTCTAAGATTAAAGGTAACGTTAAGTGGTTTAATGAATCCAAAGGATTCGGTTTCATTACTCCGGAAGATGGCAGCAAAGACGTGTTCGTACACTTCTCTGCAATCCAGACTAATGGTTTTAAAACTCTGGCTGAAGGTCAGCGCGTAGAGTTCGAAATCACTAACGGTGCCAAAGGCCCTTCCGCTGCAAACGTAATCGCGCTGTAAGCGAACGTCAGCAAGATTTCAAAACCCGCTTCTGAAGCGGGTTTTTTTTGTCTTTAATTCGCGGTCGATGCAGAAAAAATCCAGAATGCCAGGGCGGTCATGGCAAACGATCCCAGCAGATTGACCAGCACATTTAACATCGCCCAACCAAAGCGCCCTTCCTGCAACAAAAACACGACCTCTGCAGAAAATGTAGAGAATGTTGTCAGGCCACCGCAAAAACCCGTAGTGATCAGCACCTTCCAAACTGGATCGATATTTGTCATGCGACTGAACCAGGCAAAGCCCATTCCGATGATGAATGCGCCAAGTAAATTTGCCGCCAGTGTTCCTAATGGAATTGCCTGATGCAGGGGGTTAAAGCGCATACTCAACATCCATCTCGCCACGCTACCTGTTCCACCGCCAATAAAAACTGCTAAAAGAAGTTGTAACACTGCAAAATCCTGCTATTTGATTTGTATAACTGATGAGTTTAACGCCGTTTATTCATCTTTGGCGAGTCTGATAAATCAGGCAGGAGGGATTATGCTGGTTGCCGCAGGGCAGTTTGCCGTTTCACCCGTATGGGAAAGGAACGCAGAAACATGTGTATCGTTGATGGAGCAGGCCGCCGAAAGCGATGTCTCTCTGCTAGTTTTGCCGGAGGCGTTGTTGGCTCGGGATGATCTTGATCCAGATTTGGCGGTGAAGTCCGCTCAACCTGTTGAAGGGGATTTTCTTGCACGGTTACTACGCGAGAGCAAACGTAACACGATGACTACTGTGCTGGCGATACATGTGCCTTCAGTTCCTGGCAGGGCGTTCAATATGCTGGTCGCGCTGCAAAGAGGAAAAATTATTGCCCGGTATGCCAAGTTGCATCTCTATGATGCTTTTGCCATCCAGGAATCACGCAATGTTGATGCAGGAAAATCACTACCACCATTACTGGATGTTGACGGAATGAAGGTTGGGCTGATGACGTGCTACGATTTACGCTTTCCTGAACTGGCGTTGGCCCATGCGTTGCAAGGAGCAGAAATATTGGTCCTGCCGGCAGCCTGGGTGCGTGGTGCGCTGAAAGAACATCACTGGTCCACACTGCTGGCGGCACGGGCGCTGGATACTACCTGTTACATGGTCGCTGCGGGGGAGTGTGGAACACGCAATATTGGGCAAAGCCGTATTATTGATCCTTTTGGCGTTACGCTTGCAGCCGCAGCAGAAATACCTGCATTGATTATTGCTGATATATCCGCTGAGCGCGTTCGCCAGGTCAGGGCACAATTGCCCGTTTTAGCCAACCGCCGATTTGCGCCACCGCAATTGCTGTGATGTTTTTTTAAACAATGCTTGATTCACCTTGTTACAGATTGCTATTGTGTGCGCGCGTCGAATGACCGTTAATATTCTCAGGGTTTATAGGCGTGATTTGTCGCCTGGTTTAAGTGAAGAAGGTATCTATGGGTGAGATTAGTATTACCAAGTTGCTGGTTGTTGCAGCACTGGTCGTCCTGTTGTTTGGTACGAAGAAGCTACGCACATTGGGCGGTGACCTCGGTGCTGCCATTAAAGGTTTCAAGAAAGCGATGAATGATGAAGACGCGGGTGCGAAGAAAGACGCAAACGGCGATCTTCCGGCAGAAAAATTAACTCATAAAGAGTAAAAGGTTGAGCAGGAAGCTCCCTTAATAAATCTGCAAATAATAAACCCGCGATGAAATGCGGGTTTTTTTGATCACTAAATGTAAGTAATTGTTAGGCGGTAACCTGATCAGAATTACTTCACTTCAATACCTTTAGCCTGCAAATCTGCATGGTAAGAAGATCGCACAAAAGGCCCACAAGCAGCATGGGTGAAGCCCATCGCCAGTGCTTCAGCTTTCATCTCTTCAAATTCGTCCGGGCTAACGTAACGCTGAACCGGCAAGTGATGACGGCTTGGCTGTAAATATTGCCCCAGAGTCAACATGGTTACACCATGCCGACGCAGGTCACGCATCACTTCAATGATTTCTTCATTCGTTTCACCCAGACCTACCATCAAGCCAGACTTGGTTGGGATCTCAGGATGTGCTTCTTTAAAGCGCTCCAGCAGCTTCAGTGACCAGTTATAGTCAGCCCCGGGACGAACCTGGCGGTAGATACGTGGTACGTTCTCCAGGTTATGGTTGAATACGTCTGGTGGCGTTGCGGTGAGGATATCCAGCGCACGATCCATGCGACCACGGAAGTCAGGCACCAGCGTTTCAATTTTAATTGATGGGCTTTTTTCGCGGATAGCAGTAATGCAATCGGCAAAGTGTTGCGCACCGCCGTCACGCAGATCATCACGATCCACGGAAGTAATCACGACATAGCGTAGAGCCATATCTGCGATGGTTTGTGCCAGTTTCACAGGTTCATTGGCATCAGGAGCAACCGGGCGACCATGTGCTACGTCGCAGAAAGGGCAGCGGCGCGTACAAATCGCACCGAGGATCATAAATGTTGCTGTTCCGTGATTGAAACATTCCGCCAGGTTGGGGCAGGAAGCTTCCTCGCAGACAGAATGCAGGCCATTTTTGCGCATTGCGGCTTTGATGCCCTGGATACGGGTGGAGTCCGCTGGAAGTTTGATTTTCATCCATTCCGGCTTACGTAGCAGGGCTTCGCGCTCTGTTACCACGTTTTTAACCGGGATAAGGGCCATCTTATCGGCATCGCGGTATTTAACACCGCGTTCCATCACAATGGGTTTACTCATAGCGTGCGTGTTCCAGTTGCGAATATCGAGGGAAAACGTTTCAATTCAAACGATTGTTGTAATTATCAACTAATTTTGAATTAACGACTGGCAGTATATCATTGAAACTGCCTTTAAAGCAGCCTGACTGGTCGCTAAAATGTAAAATAGTTGTTGTTTTGTGCCATTTCAGCAGTGCTTACTGTTGAGAAAAAGTAACGTACTCGTAAGGTGGATTATTCAGCAACGCTAAAATGTTTGCCAACAAGCGTGGGGAAATCGTATCGGTGGTCGCCTCACTTTGCCATTGCGCAACTTTTGCCATCTCCATGCCGGCATAGCCACAGGGGTTAATCCGCTGGAAAGGCTCGAGGTCCATATTGACGTTTAATGCTAACCCGTGAAATGAGCAGCCGCGGCGAATCCGTAATCCCAACGAACAAATTTTCTTTTCTCCTACATAGACGCCCGGAGCATCAGCACGTGGGTGAGCGTCAATTCCAAGTTCTGCAAGAGTATTAACCACAGTTTGCTCAAGTAAAGTCACCAGTTCACGCACGCCCAGTTTGCGACGTTTCAGGTTAAGCAGCACATACATCACCTGCTGTCCAGGGCCATGGTAGGTTACCTGGCCACCCCGATCGCTTTGAATCACTGGAATATCGCCCGGCATTAACACATGCTCTGCTTTTCCGGCCTGACCCTGAGTAAAAACAGGGTAATGCTCAACCAGCCAAATTTCGTCAGGAGTGTTTTCATCGCGGGTATCGGTGAATTCATGCATTGCCTGGGAAACCGGCTCATAGGGCTGTAGGCCGAGCTGGCGGACGAGAATTTTATCCTGATACAAAACGGCATCTCCGTGGAGAATGAGTAAAAGAGGGGAAAAAGTATATCACAGTGAGGAGAGGGGAGTTACCCGACCAGGGGCCGGGTAACGGAGATGCGAATTACAGAACCATGCGGACAATATCGATTTTGCCCAGCTCTTCATACAGTGTTTCAACCTGCTCGATATGAGTGGCGTTGATGGTGATAGATACCGAGTGGTAGTTGCCTTTGCTGCTTGGTTTTACCGTTGGGGTGTAGTCACCTGGCGCATGGCGCTGTACCACTTCAACCACCTGATCAACCAGCTCAGGTAACGCCTGCCCCATTACTTTGTAGGTAAAAGGAGTAGGGAATTCAAGCAGTTCGTTAAGTTTGGTTTTCATGTCAGCTCCGGCGTAACGTAATTAAATAGCAACTCCCGCCTGAGCGGGAGTTTTACTGATGCTTAGTATATGGGGGCGGAAATCACACTTTCAAGTGTTCGATTTTTAACCAAACCAGTGATGGAACATTAACTTAATGTAATCAATGATCTTGCCGAAAAAGTTACCTTCCGGGATTTCCTGCAGAACAACCAGCGGACGTTGTTCGATTGTTTTACCGTCAAGCTGGAAGTTGATGGTGCCGACAACCTGGTTTTTCTGCAATGGTGCGTGCAACTCTGGCGTATTCAACACATAACTGGCTTTCAGGTCCTTCAGACGGCCACGAGGGATAGTCAAATACACATCTTTATCAACACCTAATGATGCGCGATCATTATCGCCAAACCATACCGGTTCAGACGCAAACTCTTTGCCGACTTTGAGCGGGTTAACTGTTTCAAAGAAACGAAAGCCCCATGTCAGCAACTTTTTGCTTTCTGCCTCACGGCCTTTAAATGTACGACCGCCCATTACCGCAGAGATTAAGCGCATCTGACCTTCGGTTGCGGATGCTACAAGGTTATATCCGGCCTGATTCGTGTGGCCTGTCTTGATACCATCCACATTCAGGCTGTTATCCCACAGCAGGCCGTTACGGTTCAACTGGCGAATACCGTTAAAGGTGAACTCTTTTTCTTTATAAATTGCGTATTCGTTGGGAACATCACGAATTAATGCCTGACCGATCAGCGCCATATCACGTGCTGAACTGTACTGACCTTCAGCATCAAGGCCGTGTACGGTTTCGAAGTGGGTATTTTTCAGCCCCAGAGCGTTCACATAACTGTTCATCAAGCCAACGAACGCATCCTGACTGCCCGCCGCGTAGTCTGCCATTGCCACACAGGCATCGTTACCTGATTGTAGGTTAATACCGCGGATTAATTGCGACACAGGTACTTGCATTCCAGGCTTCAGGAACATCAATGAAGAACCTTTAAATACCGGGTTACCCGTTGCCCAGGCATCATTGCCGATAGTCACCAGGTCAGTTTCTTTAAACTTACCGGCTTTCATTGCCTGACCGATGACATAGCTGGTCATCATTTTAGTCAGACTGGCGGGATCGCGGCGTGTATCGGCGTTCTGTTCTGCCAGAACTTTGCCAGAGTTATAGTCGATCAGGATCCAGGCTTCGGCATCGATTTGTGGTGCGCCTGGGATCATTGTTTTGATATTCAGGTCATCAGCGTGCGCGCCGGAAATAGCGGCTGTACACAGCGCAGTGGTGAGCGCGAGGCGCTGCATAAAACGAGCGGAGAAAGTGGTCTTCATGGTCAGAACTACGACATCCGTGGTGGAATTAATAAAAAGTGCCCTACTATAGCAAACGCTATACCGCCCGGCATCTGACTTTCCGCGTGACTTTGTTAACGTCGTTTACAGAAATTGACAGTTCAGATGCCAGATTTACGCTATTGCGCAACGGTGATAAAGGACTGTAATTGAGCTTCGGATTGCAGTCGCTGCTGCAGTGCGCTGGCTTCTGTTCTGTTAGCAAATGGTCCTAACTGAATGCGCCATACCGCGCCATTTTGTGTTACTCGCCCCGGCACGCCAAATTTCTGCGCTAACTGTTGCTGGTATTGTTGCGCACGGGACTGGTCGCTGACTGCACCAACCTGCACCATAAAACCACTGCTGGCAGCGGGAGTCGCGGCCTGCGGGGTGATCATCGCCGGGGTAGACGTTGGCGTAGTGTTAACGGGTTGTGGTGCAGGAGTTGGTGTTGGTTCGCTGCCTTCCAGTACACCCGGTGCTAACGTTGTGGGAGCACCAAGAAAACCACTGCTGGTAACAGGTGCTCCGAGTGAATTATCACTTTGCAACGTAGAGTTGCTAATCGGCAGGACATCACCTTGCGGTTGTACTGCGTCAGGCGTTGAAGTGCTGCTCATTCCCCCACTTAAATCCGGGCGGGGAGGCAGGACATAGGTTTGTTTGGCAACAGTGGTACAGGCCATACCCGGGCCAGACATTGAACCATCCTGCGCCACAATAATAGGATCAACACGGACTTTAGTGTTGTTCGAAGTATTGAGTCGATCTGCCGCTGCACGCGAAAGTGCAATGACGCGATCACTGCCAAAAGGCCCACGATCATTAATACGCACTACAATCATGCGACCATTTGCCAGGTTAGTGATTCGCGCGTAGCTGGGAATCGGCAACGTGGGATGTGCGGCAGTGAGTTGTGTCGAATCAAACATTTCGCCGGAAGCGGTCAGATTGCTACCTGATTCTGTATCGTATATTGCCGCCAGACCGGCCTGACTAAAGCGTGAAGGGTCCTGAACGATTTTATAGCTCTTACCGTCGCGCTGATAATCCTGGTTAGCCGTCGCAATTGGTGATTCGAAACGAGGTTCCGCTCCGCTGATTTCAACGATCGGGCCATTACATACCGCTGGTTGCGGTACTGTCGTCTGTTGCTGACCATCATCGTTTGTACACGCCGCGAGCATTCCTGCCGCGATGCATATCCCGAGCCACTCCTTACGCATTGCGCACCCCTTATACGCTTTTCGACAACATTTTTCGGTGGGTATGGATCGACATAACAATCCCGAACCCGGCCATCAGCACGATGAGTGCTGAGCCTCCATAACTGACCAGCGGTAGCGGTACGCCAACAACTGGCAGAATACCGCTCACCATACCAATATTTACGAAGACATAAACGAACAATATCAACATTAAACCACCTGCCATTACACGACCAAAAGTAGTCTGTGCTCTGGCAGCAATCCATAATCCGCGCATAATCAGTAGAATATAGAGCGCAAGCAGAATTAAAATCCCCACTAATCCTAACTCTTCAGCCAGTACCGCGAAGATAAAGTCAGTGTGGCGTTCGGGTAAAAATTCAAGCTGTGACTGAGTGCCGTGCAGCCAGCCCTTCCCGCGTAATCCGCCTGAGCCAATAGCAATTTTAGACTGAATAATGTGATAACCAGCACCCAATGGATCGGATTCCGGGTCGAGCAGCATCATTACACGCTGTCGCTGATAATCATGCATCAGGAAGAACCACAAAATCGGAATAAATGCCGCTACCAGCACGACAGCAACACCAATCAACCGCCAACTCAGGCCGGAAAGGAAAAGCACAAACAGACCAGAAAGGGCGACGAGGATTGACGTTCCCAGGTCCGGTTGCGCAGCTACCAGCAACGTTGGCATAAAAATAAGTACCAGCGCGATAGCTGTATTTTTCAAGGAGGGAGGACAGACATCACGGTTGATAAAACGCGCTACCATCAACGGTACAGCAATTTTAGCAATCTCCGATGGCTGAAAACGAACGATACCAAGATCCAGCCAGCGCTGGGCACCTTTAGAAATTGCGCCAAAGGCATCTACTGCCACCAGCAAAATAATACAGATGATATAGAGATAGGGGGCCCAGCCTTCATAGACGCGCGGTGGAATTTGTGCCATCACGACCATAATCACCAGCCCGATCGCAATCTGGCCGATTTTACGTTCCATCATGCCGATATCCTGGCCGCTGGCGCTCCAGATAACCAGTGCGCTGTATACCAATAAGGCCAGTAAAATGAGCAACATTGTGGGATCAAGATGGACTTTATCCCAGAATGTTTTTTTATTCGGATTATCCGTCATGGTCATTGATCCTCCGCCGCTGCCACTGCCGGATTCTCCGCAGGCAGAACGGTGTTGTTATCACCGAGCATAATGTGATCAAGAATTTGTCGCATTAGTGTACCAACCGCCGGACCAGCACCGCCGTTTTCCAGAATCATGGCAACCGCGACTTGTGGGTTATTGTACGGTGCGAATGCGGTCATCAATTTATGGTCGCGCAGTCGCTCAGCAATTTTATGTGCGTTATAGGTTTCATTTGCTTTCAGGCCAAAGACCTGGGCCGTACCGGATTTTGCGGCAATTTTATATGGCGCACTGGCAAAGTATTTATGTGCTGTGCCATTGGCACGGTTAGCCACACCATACATACCGTCTTTCGCCAGTTCCCAGTAACCAGAGTGAATATCACCCACTGGTGGTTCATGTGGTTGCACCCAGGGCACTTTTTTACCATTTTCAGCAGTGCTCATTAACAGGTGTGGAACCTTCACAATGCCATCATTAATCAGGATCATCAGCGCCTTACTCATCTGAATAGGTGTTGCTGTCCAGTAACCCTGACCGATGCCTACAGGAATGGTATCGCCCTGATACCACGGTTTTTTAAAGCGTTTTTGTTTCCATTCGCGCGTCGGCATATTACCGGAACGCTCTTCTGCAAGGTCGATACCTGTATACTCACCGTAACCAAATTTGGTCATCCATTCGGAAAGGCGGTCAATACCCATGTCGTAGGCGACCTGGTAGAAGAAGGTATCCGCTGACTCTTCCAGTGATTTGGTGACGTTAAGATGACCATGCCCCCATTTTTTCCAGTCGCGGTAGCGTTTTTCAGAACCTGGTAGCTGCCACCAGCCTGGGTCGAACAAACTGGTGTTGCGGGTGATTACCCCTGCACTTAAGGCAGAAACAGCAACATACGGTTTAACCGTAGACGCTGGTGGATAAACGCCTTGCGTGGCACGGTTAACCAACGGGGTATTAGGATCGTTCAACAAAGCGGAATACTCTTTGCTGGAGATACCATCGACAAACAGGTTAGGGTCGTAGCTCGGTGTTGAGACCAGAGCCAGAACCCCACCGGTGCGGGGATCCGTAACGACCACCGCAGCACGGCTTCCTGCCAGTAACGTCTCAATATACTGTTGCAGTTTCAGATCAAGCGTCAGGTAAATATCATGACCAGCCTGTGGCGGTACTTCTTTAAGCTGACGAATTACCCGGCCTCGGTTATTAACTTCGACCTCTTCATAACCTGTCTGACCATGTAATACGTCTTCGTAATAACGTTCAATGCCGAGCTTGCCGATATCGTGTGTCGCGGCATAATTAGCCAGTTTGTTGTCATTATTTAACCGTTCGACGTCTTTATCGTTAATTTTTGCCACATAACCGATGACATGGGTTAACGCCGAACCATAGGGATAGTAGCGGCGTTTATAGCCTTTAACTTCCACCCCAGGAAAACGGTACTGATTCACCGCAAATCTCGCCACCTGAACTTCGGTCAGGTTGGTTTTAACCGGAATTGATGTAAAGCGGTGGGAACGAGCACGCTCTTTTCTAAATGCGGCGATATCGTCATCAGTCAGATCAACGACACTACGCAAGGCATCCAGCGTTTGCTGCACGTTCTCGACTTTCTCCGGCATCATTTCAATCTGGTAAATGGTGCGGTTGAGTGCGAGAGGAATGCCATTGCGGTCGTAGATAATGCCGCGACTGGGGGCAATGGGCACCAGCTTTATACGGTTTTCGTTGGAACGAGTTTGATAGTCAGTAAAACGGACGATTTGCAGATTATATAAGTTGGCAATCAGCACGCCAGTCAGCAGCAATATGCCTAAAAAAGCGACCAGCGCCCGACGTACAAAGAGGGCGGACTCTGCCGTATAGTCGCGAAAAGAGTTCTGTAGTTTCATCCGCAGCGTTTTCTACTCAAGGCTCTATGATCACTCTCGGTGATAAGGGTGATTAGTGGTGATGCTCCACGCCCGATACAGACTCTCTGCAACCAACACACGTACCAACGGATGTGGGAGCGTTAATGCAGAGAGTGACCAGCTTTGTTCTGCAGCTGCTTTACAAGCGGGAGATAATCCCTCTGGCCCGCCAATTAACAGACTGACATCGCGTCCGTCCAACTTCCAGCGTTCCAGTTCGGCTGCCAGTTGCGGCGTATCCCAGGGCTTCCCTGGGATATCCAATGTAACAATCCGATTTTTGCCTGCGGCAGCCAGCATCTGCTCACCTTCTTTCTCGAGAATGCGCTTGATATCTGCGTTCTTGCCGCGCTTGCCCGCCGGAATTTCTACCAGCTCAAAAGGCATATCTTTAGGAAAACGCCGCAGGTACTCGGTAAACCCCGTCTCAACCCAGGCGGGCATTTTTGTACCAACAGCGACAAGTTGCAGCTTCACGCATTAGCTCCAGAGTTTTTCCAGTTCATACAGGCGGCGACTCTCTTCCTGCATCACATGGACAATCACATCACCGAGGTCAACGACAATCCAGTCTGCGCTGTTTTCACCTTCAACACCAAGCGGCAGCAAACCCGCGGCGCGAGACTCTTGTACTACGTGGTCAGCAATTGACATCACATGGCGACTGGAGGTGCCAGTGCAGATAATCATGCAATCGGTGATGCTGGATTTACCCTGAACGTCTAAGGTGATGATGTCCTGACCTTTAAGATCATCAATTTTGTCGATAACAAAATCCTGGAGTGCTTTACCCTGCAAGTTTTCCCCCTGGGTGATTAACAATAGCTAAAATGGTCTGTCAGTATACCTGAACCAGAGGCGATTTCGGGACAATTGTCGCCGAATCGGCTGTCGAAAGTGGGCTATCATCCCACCCCGCGCCATAGAATGCATCGCCATTTTTGTAAAACAATTTCTACAACGCTCTGCATAGCGGAAAAAGTCTGGCTGCGGAGAATATCAGGCTGCATGGGGGTGTCAATGGCGGAAATGTTCCGCCTGGTAAAAAAGAGAAATTTACCGATAGAGGCCGTGCTGATTAATGTACTCCAGCACTGATTCTGGCACTAAATCTTCGCAGGATTCTCCTTTCATCAGCCTCTCACGAATAAGTGATGCAGAGATATTAAGCCATGGAGTTTCAGCAAGATAAATTTTGCCTGCCGGTGATGAGTGCAAATTTTCCGGGTTATAGGTCATATGCCGCTCCAGCCACTGTTGGTATTTTGGTGAGGCCATTTCCATAGAGTACCCAGGACGGCGGCAGACAATTAAATGAGCGTTGTCGAGAATGCTCTCGTAATCATGCCATGTTGGAAGTGTTAGCAGAGAATCCTGACCAATGATGAACGCCAGTGGAGCATCCGCACCTTGTTCTTCGCGCCACGCTTTGAGTGTTTCAGCAGTGTACGAAGGGGTATTGCGTAACAATTCCCGCTCGTCCAGGGTAAAAAGAGGCTTGTCGGAAATCGCCAGAGCGAGCATCTCTTTACGCTGCACAGAAGTTGCTTCAGGTTGTGGGCGATGCGGGGGGACATTGTTGGGCATGATAATCACCCGTGATAGGGCAATCAAATTTGCCAGCGTTTCTACGGGAATAAGATGACCATAATGCACCGGATCGAAGGTGCCACCAAACAACGCCTGTAAAGATTTCATTTTTTAACCATCAATGAATACATCAGCCAGCGCTTTATGACAAAGCAGCAGAGAAAGTCCTTCAAGTTCTGCCCATACTGACTGACCATAATCTTGTTTGAGAGTAATTTCTGTCCGTGTAAGTAATTGAACAGCCTGGCGTAACTGTGCCTGACTCAGGCGATTTAACGCCTCGCCCATCATGCCCCGGCGGTTCTGCCAAACGCGATGTTTATCAAACAACGCACGCAGTGGCGTATGGGCAGACTGGCGTTTCAGGTTAACCAGTAACAACAGTTCTCGTTGTAATGTGCGCAACAAAATAACCGGCTCGCTACCTTCCAGACGCAGTTGCTGAAGAATATGCAGCGCGCGCTTACTTTTGCCCATCAACAAAGCATCAACCCAATGAAAAGGGGTGAAATGCGCGGCATCATTCACCGCCTGTTCAACGCGCGGTAAGGTCAGTTTGCCGTCCGGCCAGAGCAGCGATAAACGCTCCAGAGCCTGGGCCAGCGCCAGCAGGTTACCTTCATAACAGTAGCAGAGCACCTGATTTGCAGCGTCATCCAGTTCTAAGTTGAGCTGTTTTGCACGCGCAGCAACCCAGCGGGGAAGCTGAGCCTGCTCCGGTGTTTGACAGGTCACCTGCACGCTTCGATTAGCAAGAGCAGTAAACCAGGCGGCATTTTCTTGCGCTTTGCTTAATTTATTACCGCGGACGATCAACAGCAGATCGTCATGCAGAAGTCCGGTGAGTGTGAGAAGTTGTTCATTGATCGCCGCATTCGGTCCGTTTTCTGGTAACAACAGCAAAAGCGTTTGTCGACTGGCAAACAGACTCATGGCCTGGCATAACGAAAATATCGCATACCAGTCTGTGTTGGGATCAATGGAAAAAGTGTGGTGTTCTTCGAATCCGTGTGCCGCAGCGACCTGACGAATAGCGTCCTGGCTTTCCTGCAGTAACAGAGGATCGTTACCAAGTAAAAGATACGCCGCGCGCAGCCCTTCATTGAGCTGCGCGCGGAGTTGTTCTGGGTACAACCGAATCATCAGTTACCCAGCGTGGTGGAGACGCGTGCAGGTGTTGCCGGGGTATCCGTTGTGGTCGACGTCTGTTCTTCATCGGAACGAATATCCGCAGCACGGATGCTTGGCAGCTTACGAATCAGCTGTTCGGCAGCACGGTCGTACATCTCTTTTACGATCATGTCTTGTTCGTTATCTTTCGCTAACGCCATTTGCGGGTTATCAAAGAACGAACGGAAGACCTTGGCGCTAATCGGGTAGATGTCACGGCCGGGGATCAACACGGTCGCATTGACCGTCATGATCATCTGATACTCTGCTGTTTGACCGTTACGGAATACCGATGCGGTATCTTTCGCGATGCTCACTTTACCCAAACGCAGGGATGGAACGTCCTTACGAGTGGTTTCTTTATTAAGCAACTCGACACCGTTCAGACGTAACTGGTTACGTACCGCACGACTTAACGGCCCGTTCGGGTCGCCAGAGTCCAGGATCATGACCTTCATAGTGGAAGGAACCTGCGTAGTATCACGCAGATGCCAGCCACACCCGGCGGTGATTAACACCGCCAGAGATAACAACAATGTTGCCAGATATCGCACGCTTCCTCCCGCGCTTAGCCAACGACCAGATTGAGGAGTTTACCCGGTACGTAAATCACTTTACGCACGGTAACGCCATCAAGATATTTTGCTACCAGATGTTCCTGGCCAGCACGTTCGCGAACCTGTTCTTCCGTTGCGTCCACCGGAACAGTGATTTTGGCACGGACTTTACCGTTAACCTGCACCACCACCAGGGTGGAATCTTCTACCATCGCTTTCTCGTCTGCAACCGGCCACGGCGCGTTGTCGATATCGCCTTCGCCTTTCAGCTCCTGCCACAGCGTGAAGCAGATGTGCGGGGTGAACGGGTTAAGCATACGGACTACCGCCAGCAGCGCTTCCTGCATCAGGGCGCGATCCTGCTCGCCATCGGTCGGTGCTTTCGCCAGTTTGTTCATCAGCTCCATAATTGCCGCAATCGCGGTGTTGAAGGTCTGACGACGGCCGATATCATCGGTCACTTTAGCGATAGTTTTATGAACATCGCGACGCAGTGCTTTCTGATCTTCAGTCAACGCGTCGACGTTCAGTGCTGCAACATCACCTTTTGCAGTGTGCTCGTAAACCAGTTTCCAGACACGTTTCAGGAAGCGGTTAGCCCCTTCCACACCAGACTCCTGCCATTCGAGAGTCATATCCGCCGGAGAAGCAAACATCATAAACAGACGAACGGTGTCCGCGCCGTAACGTTCAACCATCACCTGTGGGTCGATACCGTTGTTCTTCGACTTGGACATTTTGCTCATGCCGGTATAAACCAGTTCATGGCCTGCCGCGTCTTTCGCTTTCACGATACGGCCTTTCTCGTCACGTTCAACGATAGCATCAACTGGGGAAACCCAGTTACGCTCGCCGTTTTCGCCAACATAGTAGAAGGCATCCGCCAGCACCATACCCTGACACAGCAACTGTTTTGCTGGTTCGTCAGAGTTCACCATGCCTGCATCACGCATCAGTTTATGGAAGAAGCGGAAGTAGAGTAGGTGCATAATGGCGTGTTCGATACCACCAATGTATATATCCACCGGCAGCCAGTAGTTGGCCGCTTCGGAATCCAGCATACCTTCTTTGTACTCAGGGCAAGTGTAGCGCGCATAGTACCAGGAGGACTCCATAAAGGTGTCGAAAGTATCGGTTTCACGCAGCGCAGGCATACCGTTAACGGTGGTTTTCGCCCACTCAGGATCAGCTTTGATTGGGCTGGTAATGCCGTCCATCACCACATCTTCTGGCAGGATCACCGGCAGCTGGTCGTCCGGGGTAGGCATTACAGTACCGTCTTCCAGCGTCACCATCGGAATTGGCGCGCCCCAGTAACGTTGACGGGAAACACCCCAGTCGCGCAGGCGGTAGTTCACTTTACGCTCGCCAACACCCATCGCAGTCAGTTTATCGGCGATGGCGTTGAAGGCTGCTTCATGATCAAGACCGTTGAACTCGCCAGAGTTGAACAGCACGCCTTTTTCGGTCAGGGCTTGCTGAGAAAGATCTGGCTCAGAGCCGTCAGCTGCCAGGATAACCGGCTTGATGTTGAGGCCGTATTTAGAGGCAAACTCGTAGTCGCGCTGGTCGTGACCCGGAACCGCCATGACTGCGCCGGTGCCGTATTCCATCAATACGAAGTTTGCTGCCCAAACCGGAATTTCTTCGCCCGTTAATGGATGAACCGCTTTAAAGCCAGTATCGACGCCTTTTTTCTCCATCGTTGCCATTTCAGCTTCTGCAACTTTGGTGTTACGGCATTCGTCAATAAAGGCCGCCAGTTCAGGATTATTTTCCGCCGCTTTTTGTGCCAGCGGATGACCTGCCGCTACCGCCAGGTAGGTACAACCCATAAAGGTGTCCGGGCGGGTAGTGTAAACGGTCAGCGTGTTGTCATAGTCGTTAACGTTGAAGGTGATTTCCACGCCTTCGGAACGACCGATCCAGTTACGCTGCATGGTTTTAACGGTGTCTGGCCAGTGATCCAGTTTATCCAGATCGTTGAGCAGCTCGTCAGCGTAAGCGGTGATTTTGATAAACCACTGCGGGATCTCTTTACGCTCAACTTTGGTATCGCAGCGCCAGCAGCAGCCGTCGATAACCTGTTCGTTCGCCAGTACGGTCTGGTCGTTCGGGCACCAGTTGACCGCAGAAGTCTTCTTATATACCAGGCCTTTTTTATACAGCTCGGTGAAGAATTTCTGTTCCCAACGGTAGTATTCCGGCGTACAGGTTGCCAGCTCGCGGCTCCAGTCATAACCAAAGCCCAGCATTTTGAGCTGGTTTTTCATGTACGCGATGTTGTCGTACGTCCACGGTGCTGGCGCGGTGTTATTTTTCACCGCTGCGCCTTCCGCAGGCAGACCAAACGCGTCCCAGCCGATCGGCTGCAGAACGTTTTTGCCCAGCATGCGCTGGTAACGGGCGATCAC
This sequence comes from Escherichia fergusonii ATCC 35469, assembly GCF_000026225.1. Taxonomy (NCBI): domain Bacteria; kingdom Pseudomonadati; phylum Pseudomonadota; class Gammaproteobacteria; order Enterobacterales; family Enterobacteriaceae; genus Escherichia; species Escherichia fergusonii. The sequence goes on along the minus strand of NC_011740.1, from coordinate 2,527,588 downwards.
GTCACCGATGGTGTAGTTACGTACGTGGCCCATGTGTAGTCGACCAGAAGGATAGGGAAGCATAGACAGGCAGTAATACTTCTCTTTGCTCTCGTCTTCTGTTACTTCAAATGTGCGCTTCTCATCCCAGTGAAGCTGTACTTTGGATTCTATCTCTTCCGGGCGGTATTGCTCTTGCATGGCAGCCAGTGGTCCTGTTTTCAATACGGCTACAAATGTAGCGCTGAGGTGGTTTTTCAGATCCGCATAGCATAGCCCAAACGTCCGCGTCAAAACAGCCTTTCACGCACTCGACGTTGAAATGATGCCCGGATTATTCATACATTAATTTACAGAGTTTGTGGGCGTAATAGCAAAGCAAGGAACAAAGAACGTCTATTATTATAGTCAGTTAACGACCCGGGAGATGAAACGATGAACAAGGTTGCTCAATATTACCGTGAACTGGTCGCGTCACTGAGCGAACGCCTGCGTAATGGTGAACGTGATATCGACGCACTGGTGGAACAGGCGCGCGAGCGCGTAATAAAAACAGGGGAGTTAACGCGAACCGAGGTTGATGAGCTGACGCGAGCAGTCAGACGTGACCTGGAAGAGTTCGCCATGAGCTATGAAGAGAGCCTGAAAGAAGAATCTGACAGCGTCTTTATGCGGGTGATTAAAGAAAGCCTCTGGCAGGAACTGGCGGACATTACCGATAAAACGCAACTTGAGTGGCGCGAAGTTTTCCAGGATCTCAATCATCACGGGGTTTATCACAGCGGGGAAGTCGTAGGTCTGGGGAATCTGGTCTGCGAGAAATGTCACTTCCATCTCCCAATCTACACACCGGAAGTGCTGACGCTATGCCCGAAATGCGGGCATGACCAGTTCCAGAGACGCCCGTTCGAGCCTTAATGATCTGATTTCGCACGCCAATAACGAAAATTTGGGCCGAATAAAATTCCCCGGCCCTTGTTTTTATCTCTACAGTAAATCTTCAATCTCACGGATTTTTTGACTGACATCCCTGGTACCGGATGACTGAACTTTACGATACAGGTCGAGAGCCTGTCGGAGATCGACAGGTCTTCCTTCTCCGTAATGATACATAATGGCAAGGTTATACCAGGCAGTGGCGTTATCGCATTCAGCGGCTTTCGTAAACCATTCAAAGGCGGCCTGATAATTCTTCTCAACGCTTTGACCGTGTTTATACATATAGCCGATGTTAACGTAAGCGTCGACGCTTTCCTGAGCGGCAGCCTTCAGATACCAGTACATTGCTTGCTTATAGTCCTGGTCAACCCCTTCGCCAACGTTATAATCCCACGCAATTTGAAATTGAGCGTGCCGATTACCTTGCTGTGCGCTTTTTAAATACCAGAATGCGGCAAGAGCTTTGTTTTGGGCAACACCTTTACCGTCTTCATAAAGATCGGCCAGATTGTCTTGTGCGTAACTATGGCCTTGTAATGCAGCTTGTTTGTACCAGAACAATGCCTGCGCATAATCTTGTGTGACTCCGTTGCCATTTCTGTAAATCCACCCAAGATTATTTTGCGCATAAGACATTCCGCTCTCCGCGGCTATCTGATACCAGACAACCGCTTCTTTATAGTTGGGGTCTTCTCCACGATCCAGTATCCAGCCAAGGGCGTTGGAAGCGAAAGTATGTCCTTGTCGGGCTGCTTTTTTCAGCCAAAAGATGGCTTGTTCATTATCTTTATGACAGCTTTTATCCTCGGAGTATTTCCGCCCTAAGGAATATTGTGCTTCACAATGGCCTTGCTCAGCGGCCAGCTTCAGCCAGTAAAAGGCCTTTTCGTCGTCCGGAGAGTCAACTGCGCTATCGCGATTATAATAAAACCCAACAATATATTGTGCTTCACTATCTCCTTTTTCAGCACGTTCGATAATCTCATCTATTGATAAATTATCGCAGCAACTTGATGTAAAAATCATTATCATTTCCTTATGGTTACGGAGAAAATATATTATATTTTTATGTATTCCATTTTTGCGCAAGTCTTATTTTATGCGTATTATGTCGCGTCAGAAAAGTATAAATAAATGAGTCTCGCAATGTAGTTTATATTCATTAAATGAATATTTAAGGATGGATTATATGGACATGGAGTCGCAAAAAATATTGTTTGCACTTTCCACTCCGATGGAAATACGCAATGAATGCTGTTTACCTTCGCATTCATCGCCCAAAATGTATTTAGGTACACGCTTTTTTGACCTTTCTTCCTCCTGGGGAATTGATGACCGTGATGACCTGCTGCGCACAATTCACCGAATGATCGATAACGGTCATGCTGCGCGGTTGGCTGGTTTTTATCACCGCTGGTTTCGTTATTCACCATGTGAATGGCGTAACTATACCAGTGAGTTAAATGAGTCAGGCCAGGCTTACGCGCAGTTTGTCGCCAGCACAGCCGAATGTTGTGGCGAAGGCGGTATAAAAGCCTGGGATTATGTCCGTATGGGTTTTTTAAGCCGGATGGGCGTACTTAATAACTGGCTCAGCGAAGAAGAAAGCCTGTGGATCCAGTCGCGTATTCACCTGCGAGCAATAAACTATTACGCCAACTGGCGGCAATATTTCGCAGCATATATTTTTGGGCGACAATACTGGCAGTCTCCCGAGGATGATAATCTGCCTTTATTACGTGAATTCTTAGCGCGTAAAGAATACGACGATTCCGGCAATGATATGTTTTATCAATTATTTGCCAGTGACGATGCATATTACGCGACCTTACCCTGGCAACCACTGGCTGACTACCCCACATGTCCGGAAACGCTTAAGGATATGAGCGACCTATGAAAAATTGCTGGAAGATTCTCGAAATAGAGGAAACGACTGACGTCGATATTATCCGCCGCGCTTATCTGGCGCTGTTACCGTCCTTTCATCCAGAAACCGATCCGCAGGGTTTTAAACAACTTCGTCAGGCGTATGAGGACGCGCTACGGATTGCGCAGTCGCCTGCTAAATCTGTTTGGCAACCAGAAGAACATGAAGTTGCAGAACATGAAATTCTGCTCGCCTTTCGTGCGTTACTCGCCTCTGATAGCGAACGTTTTCTGCCCTCTGCCTGGCAGCGATTCATTCAGCAATTAAATTATTGCTCGATGGAAGATATTGATGAATTACGCTGGTCGCTGTGCACAATAGCCATGAACACTGCCCATTTATCCTTCGAGTGCGTGGTGTTATTAGCAGAAAGATTGCGGTGGTTGCAGGAGGAAAACGTCGGGGAAATAGACGAAGAAGAACTGGAATCCTTTTTATATGCCATTGCGAAGGGGAATGTTTTTAACTTCCAGACCATTCTGCATCTGCCCGTTGCCGTACAAAATGACACCATTGATCTTACCCAGCAATAGTGGACACGCGGCTAAGTGAGTAAACTCTCAGTCAGAGGTGACTCACATGACAAAATCTGTATCAACCAGCAAAAAAGCACGTAAACAGCATTCGCCTGAATTTCGCAGTGAAGCCCTGAAACTTGCTGAACGCATCGGTGTTGCTGCCGCAGCCCGTGAACTCAGCCTGTATGAATCACAGCTCTACAACTGGCGCAGTAAACAGCAACATCAGCAGACTTCTTCTGAACGTGAGCTGGAGATGTCCACCGAGATTGCACGTCTCAAACGCCAGCTGGCAGAACGGGATGAAGAGCTGGCTATCCTCCAAAAGGCCGCGACATACTTTGCGAAGCGCCTGAAATGAAGTATGTCTTTATTGAAAAACATCAGGCGGAGTTCAGCATCAAAGCAATGTGCCGTGTGCTCCGGGTGGCCCGCAGCGGCTGGTATACATGGTGTCAGCGGCGTACAAGGATAAGCAAGCGTCAGCAGTTCCGTCAGCACTGCGACAGCGTTGTCCGTGAGGCTTTTACCCGGTCAAAACAGCGTTACGGTGCACCACGCCTGACGGATGAACTGTGTGCTCAGGGTTACCACTTTAACGTAAAAACCGTGGCGGCAAGCCTGCGCCGTCAGGGGCTGAGGGCAAAAGCCTCCCGGAAGTTCAGCCCGGTCAGTTACCGTGCACACAACCTGCCTGTGTCAGAAAATCTGCTGGAGCAGGATTTTTACGCCAGTGGCCCTAACCAGAAGTGGGCGGGAGACATCACTTACTTACGTACAGATGAAGGCTGGCTGTATCTGGCAGTGGTCATTGACCTGTGGTCACGTGCCGTTATTGGCTGGTCAATGTCGCCACGCATGACGGCGCAACTGGCCTGCGATGCCCTGCAGATGGCGCTGTGGCGGCGTAAGAGACCCCGGAACGTTATCGTTCACACGGACCGCGGAAGCCAGTACTGTTCAGCAGATTATCAGGCGCTGCTGAAGCGGCATAATCTGCGTGGCAGTATGAGCGCAAAGGGATGCTGCTACGATAATGCCTGCGTGGAAAGCTTCTTTCATTCGCTGAAAGTGGAATCTCTCCACGGAGAACACTTTATCAGCCGGGAAATAATGCGGGCAACAGTGTTTAATTATATCGAATGTGATTACAATCGCTGGCGACGGCACAGTTGGTGTGGTGGTCTCAGTCCGGAACAATTTGAAAACCAGAACCTCGCTTAGAGCTGTGTCCATATTACGAGGGTAGGATCACCATTGATTTTTACCAAATGTTCGCTCGGATTTGGTCATCGCATCCAGAATGGCTGACATTGTATTTAGCGCAACATCGCGCAGTGATTATCCCCGATGATGCAAATTTGCACAGAAATTTACTGTGCTGGTATAGCGCAGTCCGTCTGGGAATACCCGAACTCCTGGACTACGCCCGGTCATGGCGGGAAACTGAACCTGATAATGAAGATGCGCGTTATTATGAATACGCGCAACGCGTCTATTGTGGAGAAGGCGAAAGCTTGCTGGCAGAACTTTGTGACTTCTGGCGCGAGTCTCCCTCGACCCAGGCAGATGTATTAATGTTGCAATGGTGCCGTCAGCATCGGGTCGATTATTACCCGTTAGTCGTGATGATGATTGAAGCGCGTGATCTGGTTAACGATCAGGGAAAACCGCTACTTTATGTCCCTGGTGACAGCGCTCGTACGCGTTTTCATTTATACGAAATACTCAGTGATGAAAAACTCTCTGCGCTGGGGCGTTCTCTGGTTGAGATGGTTTTGCACAAAGGGCGTAAGCCGCGAATCTCACTCACGCGTGATACACAGTATCCCTTATGGCCATTATATTTAGTTGCTAAACAATTAGTGCAGGCCAGCCAACCTACAGAAGAATCATTAATGCCGATCGTCGCCCGCCTTGATGCAGAAGATCGTTGTCCTCTGGAAGCATTAATAATTCGACGATTATTAATTCAGTCGGCGAATTTTGCCGGGCAACAAACCGTCGAGCCGGAGCCGCAACCGCAGCCAATGCCCGTTGACGATGGTGGGCCGGGCTGTCTGGGCATCATTAAAATTATTTTCTATATTTTTATCTTTGCTGGTTTGATAGGGAAAATACTCCATCTGTTCGGGTGAAAGTCGACGTTAATGTGCGGGAAGCTCAGCAAGTAATCTTTCCGCATTTTTATAATGTTGCTCTGCCGCCAGTTTTAACCATTTGCGAGCTTCATAATTGTTGGTGCTAATGCCCGTACCGTTTCTGTAGATCAAACCCAACGTGTATTGTGCATGAACATGCCCTTGTTCAGCGGCTTCCTTATACCAGAGAATTGCTTTACGGGTATCGGGATTGACTCCCAAACCTTTCAGGTAGATCCATCCTAGTTTACTTTGCGCTCGTGGATTTTCCTGTTCCGCTGATTGCTCATACCAGTACCTCGCCTGTGTATAATCCAGCGGTTTACCGCCGCTACCATGAAGATAAAATTCACCAAGGCGATATTGCGACGTTGAGTGACCATGAATCGCGGAAAGCTCCGTTGCTGCCGTGGTGAATGGAAGGTTGCCCGGTGAGCTTAAATAATCAAAGGCATAATTCGCCATGGCTTTATCACGCAACGTCGTTTTCTTGGGTTGGCTAATACAGGTTATTGCTGCAACTATAAATATTGCGAATATATACATTAATTTTTTATTCATGTGTGAATGCTTCGATTTTCTTTTTATTTTGAAAGCGTCAAGTTTATACTCATCAATAATAAAAAAGTAGTCAGTTAATGCACTTAAGGGATTATTAACAAATGAATAAGGAAGAACAATATCTTCTTTTTGCGCTTTCTACGCCCATGGAAATACTTAATCAGGGTTGCAAGCCCGCGCATGACTCGCCAAAAATGTATACCGGGATAAAAGAATTCGATCTCTCATCATCCTGGGGAATAAATAATCGTGATGATTTAATTCAGACTATTTATCAGATGACCGATGATGGTCATGCCAATGATTTAGCTGGCTTATATCTGACATGGCATCGCTCTTCCCCTGAAGAGTGGAAAGCATTAATTGCTGGCGGCTCGGAGAGAGGGTTGATTTATACCCAATTCGTTGCCCAAACCGCTATGTGTTGTGGGGAAGGGGGAATCAAAGCCTGGGATTATGTGCGGATGGGTTTTTTATCACGGGTTGGTGTGCTCAACAAGTGGCTGACGGAAGACGAGAGTTTATGGCTGCAATCGCGCGTCTATATACGAGCACACCATTACTATCACAGCTGGATGCACTATTTTTCCGCCTATTCGTTAGGGCGTCTCTACTGGCAATCTTCTCAGTGCGAAGACAACGCTTCGCTACGCGAGGCGCTAACCCTGTACAAATACGATAGCGCCGGGAGTCGGATGTTCGAAGAGCTGGCAGCGGGAAGCGACCGTTTCTATGCCACGCTTCCCTGGCAGCCATTAACTGTCCAGCCTGAATGCCCGGTAACGCTTAAGGATGTGAGCGACCTATGAAAACATGTTGGCAAATCCTCGAAATTGAAAGCACGACGCAAATAGACATTATCCGCCAGGCTTATCTTGCTCGCTTACCGTTGTGTCATCCCGAAACCGATCCGCAGGGGTTTAAAGCATTACGCCAGGCCTATGAAGAGGCGCTGCGACTGGCGGTAAATCCTGTCGAGGAAGCAGATGATGAAGAAAAAGATGCCGCCGCTGAACATGAAATACTACGTGCATTCAGGGCATTACTGGATTCTGAAAGTGATCGTTTTCAGCCCTCCGCCTGGCAGAAATTTATTCAGCAATTAAATACCTGGAACATGGAGGATGTCGATCAATTACGCTGGCCGCTGTGTGCAGTCGCTATAGAAGCGCGATATCTTTCATTAAATTGTGCTTCTTTGCTGGCAGAGCGTTTGAACTGGCATTCGTTTAATGACAGCGAAGGAATGGATGAGGAAGAAAGGGAGGCTTTTCTTGAGGCCATTCAGGCTGGTGATTGTTTCGATTTCCTTAGCCTTCTGGAATATCCCGTCGCGTTGCAGAACCAGACTGTTGAGTATTACTTCGCATTGGAACGCTGCTGCCGTTATCACCCTGACTATGTCACTGCGTTTTTGGCGATGGAAGGTCCGTGGTTCATTCCTGATGATGCGAAGTTGCATCGCAAACTGTTGCGCTGGTACAGCTCGGTGCAAACAGGTATGGCGGAACTCATTCCTGTAGCGCAACAGTGGCAAACGGAAGAACCAGAAAGTGAAGATGCCCGATATTACCAGTGTGCGCAACGGTTGTACTGCGGCGAGGGTGAAAGCATGCTTGCCGATCTCTGCGGTTACTGGGAAAGTTATCCGTCTACACAAGCCGATAATTTATTACTGCAGTGGAGTGCGCAACATTGCCCGGATTATTTCGCGCTGTTAGTGATAGTTATCGAAGCGCAAAGCATGATTGATGCGCAAGGTAACCCGTTGAAATATGTTCCTGGTGAGAGCGCCCGGACGCGGCTGTTATGGGCTGAAATTTTACATAGCGGAAAATTATCGCCGTTAGGTCAATCGTTTATTGAGTCGTTATTCTTCAAGCGCAAAGCATGGGCATGGTGGAAATCGAGAGTCGGTAGCGAGACAGAACAAGATTCACCGTTACTGGATTTGTATCGGGTAGCGGAACAGGTTGTGCTGGAAGCGTTCCCGAAACAAGAGATGCTGGCCCGTCTTAATACAAGGCTGGAAGGTGGAGATGCTCATCCATTAGAGGCCATTATCACGCGGATGCTGTTGACGAAAGTGAAACTCGAGCCGGAGGATGAAGATGTCGATGAGCCAACACCTGAAAACCACGAAGAAAAAAATGATGAGGATGAAAAACCACAGAGCATTACCAGCATTATCAAAATCAGCTTAACGGTGCTGGTGATAGGTTATGCTCTCGGAAAAATCGCGATGTTGTTTAGCTGAGGATGTGTTTTTTGCGCCGATGCCGGATGCAGCGTTTATGCCGCATCCGGCAGCCGTGTTTAAGGGATCTCAATAGCCAAATAATCGCTCGCCCGTCGCCGAACTTCATCGACGCGGGCCATATCGTTTGACTGCAACGCCGCATCAAAATCGGTGATCACCCGGCCGATCTCTTCTCGCTCGTCACCCAGCGCCCGCGCCCACAACTCTTCCAGTTTGGCCTTAAAGGTGCGGTTGATGAGCATATCGCGCGGATAAATTTTCAATGCGGATAACCGCGTCCGACTCTCTTCAATCTGCTGTGCGCTCAATGTTACAGGACTGTGATTAATGACTCTGGACTTAACGCTGCCGTCTTCCAGAAGCACGTCAACTTCAAGCAACCCGTTGATATCATAACTAAAGCGAATATCAATCGACTGATAAGCCCCGGTTTTCTTCAACGGCACATCGAAGGATTCCACCAGAATGTTATTTTTAACTTTGTGGTTTTCTCCCTGATAGACGTTAACCGTAATTGAATCCTGTTCCGGGTGCATGGTCGAGTAAGTTTCTACACGCGACACCGGTACAGTGGTGTTTCGTTCAATAATCGGTGAGAAAATGCCGGAAACGCCCTGGCGGTTAACTTCAACACCTAAGGAGTAGGGGCAAATATCGGTGAGGATCACTTCTTCAATGTCTCCGCTGCGTAAGCGGCAGGCGGCCTGGATCGCTGCGCCCAGCGCGACAATAGTACTCGGGTCGTAACTTTGATACGGTAATTTGCCAAACAGACGCACGGCGATTCGCTGCACCAGCGGCATTTGTGATGCGCCGCCAACCAGCACCAGACTGTCGATTTGACTTGGCTTCAGACGTGCATCGCGCAACGCCTGTTCAATCGGCACTCGCAAGCGATTGAGCAGCGGCAACCACAAATCTTCCAGTTCGTTCTCGTAAAATTCGCACTCACGCGTTTCTTCCTGATACTGCCAGCTAATTTGCAGCGGTAATTGATTGCTGCATTTTGCCGCTTCCACGCTGGTGTACAGGGCTGCCAGCTCACTTTCGTTGAGCATGTTTTTAGCCACTGCGGCGCGTTTTAAAACTTCATCCACCAGCATATGAGTAAAATCTTCGCCGCCAAGAAAGTTGTCGCCAGCGGAGGCGTGAACTTCAATCACCGGCGTGGCGTATTCGAGCACCGTGACGTCAAACGTGCCGCCACCGAGATCAAAAACCAGCGAGCGGGTATTTTGTTGCGTATGCAGGCCATATGCCATCGCAGCTGCTGTGGGTTCATTAATTAAGCGTACCGCATTTAACCCGGCTAACTCCGCTGCTAAACGGGTATGCTTGCGTTGTTCATCGCTGAAATAAGCCGGAACGGAGATCACCACATCTTTAATCGGACGTTGCAGAAATTCTTCGGCATCTTCTTTTAATGAGCGTAATACCAAAGAGGACAGTTCTGGCGCGTTAAATGTGTCGCTGCCTAACCGCCAGTTGGTATTACTGCCCATTGCACGTTTAAATAACGCTGCCGTTTTATCCGGATGCGAAGTGCGCCGTGATACAGCGGGTTTTCCGACTAAAATATGATTATTTTCATCCATGCTAATTATGGATGGTGTTAAATATTCACCGAACTTATTTGGAATTAATTGCGCGGCACCGTCTTTCCAGACGGCAATTAAACTATTGGTAGTACCGAGATCGATACCAATGGCGAGTTCTGCATTATCCATTGCATTTATATCTTAAAGGAAAAAGAGATAAACAGATTAAGACCACCCAGGTAACGCGTGGTGATCTTAATCAATGACGTGTGTTAAGCGTAAAATTTCAGACGCTCAGCCAGTAAATCAACAAAGCCCTGACGATCAACATCGACCATTACAGTAGCATTCGGTTTATTGCCGGTCAGATAATAATAATCAACAACCGTCATACCCTGGGTATATTTCCCTTGTGTTTCCACGCCAACCCAGCGCTCAACAGTGGTAAACAACTCCGGTTTTAACAGCCAGGCGATGGTGCATGGGTCATGCAGCGGTGCGCCAACAAAGCCCCATTTTTCGTCTTTATGATATTCGAGGAAGAAATCCAGCAGTTCGGCAACAATGGTTGAAACAGGGTTGCCAATCGCGCGGAAACGCTCGGTGTCTTCAACGTGGATTTGTGCTTTGTGGGTAACATCCAGACCGGCCATCACCACCGGGATCCCTGACTGGAAAACAATTTCTGCCGCTTCCGGGTCAACATAAATATTAAACTCGGCGGCTGGCGTCCAGTTACCAATCCCCATTGCGCCGCCCATAATCACGATTCGGGCGATTTTGCTATGCAATTCCGGATGGCTATTGAGCAGCAAGGCAACGTTAGTTTGCGGTCCGGTAGAAACAATCGTGACAGGTTCCGCACTTTCACGCAGCGTTTTCGCCATCAGCTCTACCGCCGTACAGTTTTGCGGTGCGAACGTCGGTTCCGGTAATGCAGGGCCGTCGAGACCGCTTTCGCCGTGCACATTGTCCGCGATAATCAAATCACGCATTAATGGTTTTACCGCGCCGCCTGCTACCGGAATATCGGTGCGATTAAGCAAGGTCAGCATACGCAGAACATTGCGTAAGGTTTTTTCTGGTGTCTGGTTTCCGGCGGAAGACGTAATTGCTTTGACATCAAGCTCTGGTGAGGCGAGGGCAAGAACTATTGCGATAGCGTCGTCATGACCTGGGTCGCAATCTAACAGAATCGGCAGTGCCATTGTTGCTCCTTGTTGTGTGCTTCTTTGCGACAAGGGTAACGCCAGGATGTAACAGATACGAGGGGCGAAACGATAAAGCGTGAGATGGCGCGCACTTGGGTATGCGCGCCAGAGTGATTAATGCAGGATTTTCGCGAGGAAGTCTTTTGCGCGGTCCGATTTCGGATCATCGAAGAAAGCGTCTTTCGGCGAGTCTTCGACAATTTTACCCTCGTCCATAAAGATCACCCGATTCGCCACTTTACGGGCAAAGCCCATTTCGTGGGTCACCACCATCATGGTCATTCCTTCGTTCGCCAGTTCCACCATCACGTCCAGGACTTCGTTGATCATCTCCGGATCCAGCGCCGACGTTGGTTCGTCGAACAGCATCGCAATAGGATCCATGCACAACGCGCGAGCGATTGCCACACGCTGCTGCTGACCACCGGAAAGCTGCGCCGGAAATTTATTGGCATGTGCGGAAAGTCCCACGCGCTCCAGTAATTTCAGGGCTTTTTCACGAGCGGGCGCTTTATCGCGTTTAAGCACTTTCACCTGCGCCAGGGTCAGGTTTTCAATAATCGACAAATGAGGGAACAGCTCGAAATGCTGGAACACCATCCCGACGCGGGAACGCAGCTTTGCCAGATCGGTTTTCTTATCATTAACCACGATGCCATCGACGGTGATTTCACCTTGCTGCACCGGTTCGAGGCCGTTGACGGTTTTAATCAGTGTTGATTTGCCGGAACCAGACGGGCCGCAAACCACCACCACTTCGCCTTTTTTCACTTCGGTTGAGCAGTCGGTCAGCACCTGAAAGTGACCATACCATTTTGAAACATTTTTCAGGGTAATCATTATGCTGTCCTTCTTTTCAAGTAGCTGACCAACAACGATGCGCTAAGGCTAATAACGAAATAAACAAACCCGGCAAACAGAATCATCTCGACCTGTGTACCATCACGCTCACCAATGGTTGAGGCGGTACGGAAGAAATCGGCCAGAGATAACACATACACCAGCGAGGTATCCTGGAACAGTACGATGCCCTGAGTGAGCAGCAGCGGCACCATCGCGCGGAACGCCTGCGGCAGAATAATCAGTTTCATCGACTGCCAGTGAGTCATCCCCAACGCCAGTGCGGCGCTCGACTGCCCACGGGAAATACTTTGAATACCGGCACGGATAATCTCTGAATAGTAGGCCGCTTCAAACATCGAAAACGCCACCATCGCCGAAATTAAACGGATATCATTTTTTGGCGATAATCCCAGCACGTTTTGCAGAAAACCCGGCACAATCAGGTAAAACCATAGCAAAACCATGACTAACGGAATCGAACGGAACACGTTAACGTAGGCTTTGGCAAACCAGGCAATCGGCGCAAAGCTGGACAAGCGCATTACTGCCAGCAACGTACCCCACAAAATACCAATGACCACCGCCGTGATGGTGATTTTCAGGGTGATCACCAACCCGTCGAGCAGATATGGCAGGGAAGGAACAATGGAACTCCAGTCAAACTCGTACATTATTTGCCCCCCATGTTGCCGGGCAGGCGAACTTTACGTTCAACCAGCGTCATCACCAGCATGATAAAAGCGTTAATCAACACATACGCCAGCGTAATGGCGGTAAATGACTCCCAGGCGTGGGCCGAGTAATCGAGCAATTTACCGGCCTGCGCCGCCATATCCACCAGACCGATGGTCGAGGCGATGGCGGAGTTTTTTACCAGGTTCATCATCTCAGAGGTCATTGGCGGGACGATAACGCGATAAGCGTTAGGCAACAGTACGTAGCGGTAAGCCTGCGGTAGCGTCAGACCCATTGCCAGCGCGGCATTCTTTTGCCCACGCGGCAACGACTGAATCGCGGCGCGTACTTGTTCGCAAACACGAGCTGCAGTAAACAGTCCCAGACAGAGCATGGAGGAGAGGAAAAACTGAATATTTGGGTCTAGTTCTGCCTTAAACCACATGCCGATTTTTTCCGGCAACAGTTCAGGGATAACCAGATACCAGGTAAAGAATTGCACAATCAACGGCACGTTGCGGAACAGTTCGACATACAACGTACCCAGACCGGAGAGAAAACGGTTTGGAACGGTACGTAAAATGCCGAAAAATGAACCGACGAGGAAGGCGATAATCCAGGCGCAGATCGACAAAGCAATCGTCACCTGAAAACCACTCCAGATCCAACCAAGATAGGTGGTGTTGCCGAACGGGGCTTGTTGTAAAAAAATACCCCAGTTCCAGTCTATAGACATAAATCTACTCCAGAAAAAAGAGGGTAGCAGCGTTAACTGCTACCCTCGAAGATTGTTACCCAGCGTATTGCGGTTTTCAGGCCCGATGGGGAACGACCATCAGGCGTATAGTCTGTCCGTGCTACGTAACAATCGAGAGGGCTGGAATTTCCGCCCCTGGTTCTTGTAATTAGTTCAGTGCCTTGTCATTCGGTTCTTTGAACAGTGCTTTCATTTCGTCCGACAGTTCGAAATTCATGTTCAGGTTTTTCGGCGGAATTGGATTTTTGAACCACTTATCAAACCATTTTTCCGCTTCACCGGAGGTCTGCACCTGAGCGATAGTGTCATCCATCAGCTTTTTGAACTGCGGATCGTCTTTACGCAACATGCAACCGTAGGCTTCCTGAGACTGCGGCTTGCCGACGATTTCCCAGTTGTCTGGTTTCTTCGCTTTCGCTCGCTCACCGGCTAACAGAGCGTCATCCATCATAAAGGCAACGGCACGACCGCTTTCCAGGGTGCGGAAAGAGTCACCGTGGTCTTTGGCGCTGATGATGCGCATGTTCATTTTTTGCTCTTCATTCAGTTTGTTGAGCAAAACTTCAGAGGTGGTGCCGGAAGTGACTACGACGGCTTTGTCTTTCAGATCGGCAAAATCTTTAATATCGCCGCCTTTTTTTGTCAGCAGGCGCGTACCGACCACGAAAATAGTGTCGGAGAAAGCCGCCTGTTTCTGGCGTTCGACGTTGTTGGTGGTAGAACCACATTCAAAATCGAAAGTGCCGTTTTGCAGCAGCGGAATACGGTTTTGTGAGGTGATCGGAATCAATTTCACCTGCAAGTCCGGTTTGTTGAGTTTCTTTTTCACTGCTTCAACAATGGCGTTGGAGTAATCCTGCGAGTAACCCACCACTTTTTGCTGATTGTCGTAATAAGAGAAAGGTACTGAAGATTCACGGTGACCGACGACAATCACACCGTTTTTGGCGATTTTGTCCAGCGTACTGCCTGCTGCCGGGGCGGCGTCATCTGCCTGTGCCAGTCCTGCGGAAAGCGCCAGGGCCAGGATTGCTGTGGCAGGTTTACGTAATTGCATATCCAACTCCTTTATCTTCTGCGTTAAGAACGCATGGATACCCGTTGTGAGTGTTTGTGTTGTTATCATCTGCAACTTTATTGTGCAGTGTTGTGTTTGTTAGGTAACATTTAGTTTGGCTAAATGTAAAGATATTGATGTTTTATTGTTTGTTTTTGCGAGATGCGCCGCACCATTCCGAAGCAAAATTCTTAAACCGCACCTTTTTGGTGCTACCGCTGATTTGTGTTGGTGCAACCCGGTTGCGTTGCGGCTGATTTCATTGCTTACACAGTAAATAAAGCAACTTACATGCCAAAAAATACTTAGGGGTGAATTAATTACGATTGTAATTTCAGGCTGAAAAAGTCATATTTCGGACAGAGTTAACTTTTCGGTATGGGACGTTTGCCGGGATGATAACTGCACACGGGAAAAATGCTTTTTTACCTGTCTTTTCAAGGAAGAATCACCTTATGTCCGCATCTTCGGTTAAGCCGTTAAATGTTCAATTACCCGCAATAACCCTGATCCTTTTTGCGCTATGTGTTGGGATATTTTGTTACCTCGCACAATGGATGAGTTATGAAGAAGTCGATCAATCCGCACTCATCCATCTCGGCGCTAACGTTGCCTCTCTCACGTTGTCGGGTGAACCCTGGCGCTTATTGAGCAGTGTTTTTCTGCACAGTAGTTTTTCCCATTTGCTGATGAATATGTTTGCACTCCTGGTGGTGGGGACAGTGGCGGAACGGATACTGGGGAAATGGCGACTCCTGATTATCTGGTTATTCTCCGGCATCTTTGGTGGGCTCATCAGCGCCTGTTATGCGTTACGCGAAAGTGAGCAGATAGTCATCAGCGTTGGGGCATCCGGGGCAATTATGGGAATAGCTGGCGCTGCGATAGCAACACAGCTTTCTTCAGGTGCGGGTACACACCATAAAAACCAGCGGCGAGTATTTTCTCTGTTGGGTATGGTGGCGCTGACACTGTTGTATGGTGCCCGGCAAGCAGGAATAGATAACGCTTGCCACATTGGCGGCCTGATGGCAGGTGGGGCGTTGGGTTGGCTGAGTGCGCGTTTATCTTGGCAAAACCGACTTGTTACGGAAGGCGGGATTATTGTTGCGGGTAGTCTTCTACTGACCGGGGCTATCTGGCTTGTGCAGCAGCAGATTGATGAATCAGTTTTGCAGGTCAGGCAAAGCCTGCGTGAAGAGTTTTATCCGCAGGAGATTGAACAAGAGCGACGGCATAAAAAGCAGCAGTTAGCGGAGGAACGCAACGCCCTCAGGGAAACATTACCCGCTCCGGTAAGTCGTGAACAGGCCAGTGGTGATTTGCTCGCTGAGATTGCCGATATCCATGATATGGCGATCAGTCGGGATGGTAATACGTTATATGCCGCAATTGAAAACACGAACAGTATTGTTGTTTTCGACCTCGGACAAAAGAAAATCCTGCATACCTTTACAGTGCCCATAGCGAAAGAAAAGTCAGTCAAACATTGTGGTGGCTGTAAAGATCAGGGCGTCAGATCGCTGGTGTTAAGCCCCGATGAAAAGTTGCTGTATGCGACTTCATTTGAAGCGAATGCAGTATCGGTCATTAACGTGGCGACGGGGGAGATTATTCAGTCGATTACCACCGGCGCCCATCCTGACAGCCTTATCCTCTCGCGTGATGGCACAAAAGCCTGGGTGATGAATCGCACCAGTAATAGTGTGTCAGCGATTGATCTGGTGACTTATCAGCATGTGGCGGATATCCCACTGGAGAAATACGACGGGACGGGGACGAGCGGTAAACCAGGCGCCTGGGTTATGGCACTTTCCCCGGATGAAAAAACATTACTGGTTCCGGGAGCAGGCAGAGGTAACATCGTGCGGATCAATACCATCACGCATCAGAAAGAAGACTTTCCCGCAGGTGATGCGCGTGGTGTCGTTTCTGCGATGGGATTCCGACCAAAAAATGGTGAGGTTATTTTTGCCGATAGTCAGGGGATTTCACGTATAAGCACAGGGGATCAACAAGCCAGCATTATGACGCAATGGTGTAGCAGGAGCGTTTATTCTGTTGAGGGTATTAGCCCGGACGGTCAGTATTTAGCGTTGGTGTCATATGGCCTGCAAGGTTATGTCATCCTGCTCAATATTAATGCCGGGCAGATTATTGGCGTTTATCCTGCCAGCTACGTTAATCATCTTCGTTTTTCAGCGGATGGTAGAAAGATATTTGTTATGGCGAAGAACGGGTTAATCCAAATGGACAGGACGCGCTCGCTTGATCCGCAGGCAATTATTCGGCATCCCCAATATGGCGATGTGGCTTGTATCCCTGAACCGTAAAAAAAAGGGGCATGATAATCACGCCCCACAGCTCAATGAGAAAGTACGTTTTGTTGATACCGGATGCGGTGTGAACAGTTTATCTGGCCTGCAAAAATGATGCGATTTTGCTGGCCAGTGCATCATTCACATTAACGTTGACGTGCTCGCAGTCTCATCAATACAGCGGCAAAACCAAACAGTGCCGTCAGTACCCACAGCGGCCAGTTGCCGGTACGTGCGTACGGTGTGAGTCCGGTAGTCGGCGTCACATTAGTGGTCAACACCTCGCGGGTGAATTGCGGGATCATCGCCTGAATCTCACCCTGCGGGCCAATCACCGCCGTGATGCCATTATTGGTGCTACGCAGCAGCGGGCGCGCCAGCTCCAGCGCACGCATTCGCGCCATCTGAAAGTGCTGCCATGGGCCAATAGACTTACCAAACCACGCATCGTTGGAGATAGTCAGCAAATAGTCGGTATCCGGGCGGAAGTTATCGCGCACTTGCTCGCCGAGAATGATCTCGTAGCAAATAGCCGCAGTAAGCTCAATACCATTTACCGACAGCGGTGGTTGGATATATGGTCCACGGCTGAACGACGACATCGGCAGATCAAAGAACGGTGCTAACGGACGCAGAATCGACTCCAGCGGGACAAACTCGCCAAACGGTACCAGATGGTTTTTGTTATAGCGATCGGCTGATTCGTAGCTATACGGTGCACCTTTACCCAGCGTGATGATGGTGTTGTAGGTATCGTAGCGATTCTGCTTATTGAGACGCGCGTCGACAATCCCGGTGACCAGCGAGCTACCTTTATCACGCAACTCACCGTCCAGTGCTTTGAGGAACGGCTGCTGATTAATTTCCAGGTCGGTTATCGCCGACTCCGGCCAGATAATCAGCGATGACTTGCCCATCAGCGGTGCCGTTGCGTTGTAGTAAATCTTCAGCGTATTGAGAAGCTGGCCTTCATCCCACTTCAGCGATTGCGGAATGTCGCCCTGAACCATCGATACCTGAATGGTTTTCTCCGGTTGTGGGGTGAACCACTGGATGTAACGCAGCGGGAAGGGAAGGGCGAACAGCACGACGGCCACCACCAGCGGACGCCAGTTGCGTTTGGTTAACGCCAGTGCCAGCAGGCCGCTAACCATCATTAGCAGGAAGTTAATGGCTTCCACGCCCATTATCGGTGCCAGTCCTTTTAAAGGACCGTCAATCTGGCTATAGCCGAACTGTAACCACGGGAAGCCAGTCAGCACCCAACCGCGCAGAAACTCGGTCACTTGCCAGAGAGCAGGGGCGGCAATCGCCACGCGCAGCCAGGTGGTTTTCGGCCACAGACGCGACAGTACGCCAGCAAACAGTCCGGTATACAGCGACAAATACGCTGCCAGCAGCACCACCAGGAAGATGTTAACTGGGCCAGGCATTCCGCCAAAGGTCGCGATGCTGACATAGACCCAGTTAATACCGCTGCCAAACAGGCCAAATCCCCAGCAAAAGCCAATAGCGGCAGACTGGAGTGGACGGCGGTTAAAGGTCAGCGCCTGAAGCCCCATCAGCGAAATAATCGCCGCAGGCCAGACGTCGTAAGGAGAGAAGGCCAGCGTTCCGCAGGCACCGAATAATAACGCCAGCAGCAGGCGAATGCGCTGGCGTTCAATTAATGAGGCAAAAGCCATGTAGTTATCTATCCAGTTTCGGTTTTATTCATCCAGCTTTGGCTGGGGTGAGTCATCCGGGATTTTGACATGAACCTGAATAATACGCCGACTGTCAGCCATCGCCACTTTGAACTGGTAACCGTCGATGTCGATGGTTTCGCCACGTGCCGGAAGATGCCCAAACGCTTGCATCACCAGACCACCGATAGTGTCGACCTCTTCATCGCTAAAGTGGGTGCCGAAGGCTTCGTTGAAATCTTCGATGGAAGCCAGTGCACGCACGGTCCAGGTATGACGACTCAGCTGACGGAAGTCGATATCATCTTCTTCGTCATACTCGTCTTCAATCTCACCAACAATCAGTTCCAGGATATCTTCAATGGTCACCAGACCGGAAACCCCACCGAATTCGTCAATGACGATCGCCATGTGGTAACGCTGAGAGCGAAACTCTTTCAGCATCCGGTCTACGCGCTTACTTTCAGGAACGACAACCGCCTGACGTAACACTTTGTCCATGCTGAAGGCTTCGGCATCGCTGCGCATAAACGGCAGCAAGTCTTTCGCCATCAGAATCCCTTCAATGTGATCTTTGTCTTCGCTAATCACCGGGAAACGTGAGTGGGCGGACTCGATGATGACATCAAGGCATTCGTCCAGCGTCTGGTTGCGTTTCAGGGTAATCATCTGGGAGCGGGGGATCATGATGTCGCGAACGCGTTGGTCTGCGATGTCCATCACCCCTTCGAGCATATCGCGCGTATCTTCGTCGATAAGGTCGTTCTGCCCGGAATCACGGATCAGCGCCAGCAGTTCGTCACGGTTTTTCGGTTCACCGTGGAAAAGTTGGCTGAGTAACAGGGAGAAAAATCCCTTCTTGTTGCTTATCGTGTCACTACTGTGTGAATTGTCGTCGCTCATGGCGTCGTATGGGTTCTCATGTTAGTTAATCAAAACGCCGTCGTTAATCACCAACGGCGGGGACGTCTGCCAGTCAAATGCCTGGCAAATTATTCTTTCTCGGCAATGTACGGATCCTCATAGCCCAGAGCAAGCATAATCTCTGTTTCGAGGGCTTCCATTTCTTCTGCTTCGTCGTCTTCGATGTGATCGTAACCTAACAAATGCAGACTGCCGTGCACCACCATATGCGCCCAGTGCGCTTCCAGTGGTTTGCCTTGCTCTTGTGCTTCCTTCTCAACGACCTGACGGCAGATAACCAGATCACCCAGCAGCGACATCTCCATGCCAGGCGGTACTTCAAACGGGAAGGAGAGCACGTTGGTCGGCTTATCCTTACCGCGATAGGTCAGATTGAGGCTGTGGCTTTCGGCGGTATCGACCACGCGAATCGTCACTTCCGATTCTTCCTGAAACTGCGGGATCACCGCATTCAGCCATGTCTGAAACTGGCTCTCTTCCGGTAACCCGGAATTATCTTCACATGCCAGTTGTAAATCGAGGATCACCTGACTCATTTTTGTTCCTGTTCTTCGCGCTTGCGTTCTGCTGCCAGCGCCGCTTTTCGTTTTTGTTCGGCTTCTTCCCAGGCTTCATAAGCGTTAACGATACGCGCTACCACCGGGTGACGAACCACGTCTTCGCTGTGGAAGAAGTTAAAGCTGATCTCTTCGACATCGGCTAACACTTCGATAGCGTGACGTAAACCTGATTTAGTATTACGCGGTAAGTCGATCTGCGTGACATCGCCGGTAATAACCGCTTTTGAGTTAAAACCGATACGAGTCAGGAACATCTTCATCTGTTCGATGGTGGTGTTCTGGCTTTCATCGAGAATGATAAACGCGTCGTTCAGCGTACGACCACGCATATAGGCCAGTGGTGCGACTTCAATAACGTTGCGCTCAATCAGCTTCTCGACTTTTTCAAAGCCCAGCATTTCAAACAGCGCGTCATATAGCGGGCGCAGATACGGGTCCACTTTCTGACTTAAATCGCCAGGCAGGAAGCCCAGCTTCTCACCGGCTTCTACTGCCGGACGAGTCAGCAGAATGCGGCGGATTTCCTGACGCTCCAAAGCATCAACTGCCGCCGCTACCGCCAGGTAGGTTTTACCCGTACCCGCCGGGCCAACGCCGAAGGTAATGTCATGGTCGAGAATATTGGCGATGTACTGCGCCTGGTTTGGCGTGCGCGGTTTAATTACACCGCGTTTGGTCTTGATATTGACCGCTTTGCCATACTCCGGCACGCTCTCCGCACTTTGTTCCAGCACGCGCGCTTCTTTAATCGCAAGGTGGATCTGTTCCGGTTCAATATCCTGAATCTGACCGCGCATCGGGGCAGTATCGACATACAGGCTACGCAGAATGTCTGCCGCAGCGGTGACGCAAATCGGACGGCCGGTCAGTTTAAAGTGGTTATCACGGCGATTGATTTCGATGCCGAGACGGCGTTCGAGTTGTTTGATGTTGTCATCAAACGGGCCGCACAGGCTCAACAGACGTGCGTTGTCTGCTGGCTCCAGAGTGA
The DNA here is from genome assembly GCF_000026225.1 of Escherichia fergusonii ATCC 35469. Taxonomy (NCBI): domain Bacteria; kingdom Pseudomonadati; phylum Pseudomonadota; class Gammaproteobacteria; order Enterobacterales; family Enterobacteriaceae; genus Escherichia; species Escherichia fergusonii. The sequence continues at coordinate 2,506,704 of NC_011740.1, read as the reverse complement.
TTTCGCGAGTGTCTATGTTCAAACCGTTCCTCTTATCTGTATGCCGCCGGAAGCTGAACATTCACCGGCCTATAAGGAAATTATTCACGCCACAGGAAAAAGGCGCAAGCATTGCGATAAAGATGGGGATAAAGAGAGAAAAAACAAGGCCCACCGGAACGGTGGGCCTGAGAATTACGGCTGATAATAACCCACGCCCAGGTCATTTTCTTTGCGGGTACGGGCAATCACCGATTCCGGTGTTTCTGCCACGCGCAGACCCATTTCATCTTCAGTACGCACCACTTTACCGCGCAGAGAGTTCGGGTAGACGTCGGTAATTTCTACATCGACGAATTTACCGATCATATCCGGCGTGCCTTCGAAGTTAACCACGCGGTTATTTTCAGTACGACCGGAAAGCTCCATGATGCTCTTACGCGATGTACCTTCTACCAGAATACGCTGGGTGGTGCCGAGCATACGGCGGCTCCATGCCATCGCTTGCTGATTAATGCGCTCTTGCAGAATATACAGACGCTGCTTCTTCTCTTCTTCCGGAACATCATCAACCATATCAGCGGCTGGCGTACCTGGACGAGCGGAGAAGATAAAGCTATAGCTCATGTCGAAATTGACGTCGGCAATCAGCTTCATCGTTTTTTCGAAGTCTTCAGTGGTTTCGCCAGGGAAGCCAACGATGAAGTCAGAACTGATCTGAATATCAGGACGCGCCGCACGCAATTTACGGATGATCGCTTTGTACTCCAGCGCCGTGTGGGTACGTCCCATCAGGTTTAGAATGCGATCGGAACCGCTCTGAACCGGCAGATGCAGGAAGCTCACCAGCTCCGGCGTGTCGCGGTACACTTCGATGATATCGTCGGTGAATTCGATCGGATGGCTGGTGGTAAAGCGAATACGATCGATCCCGTCGATCGCCGCAACCAGACGCAGCAGATCGGCAAACGATCCGGTGGTGCCGTCGTAGTTCTCACCACGCCAGGCGTTCACGTTCTGACCGAGCAGGTTGACTTCACGCACGCCCTGAGCCGCAAGCTGGGCAATCTCAAACAGAATATCGTCGGAAGGACGGCTTACCTCTTCACCACGGGTGTAAGGCACCACACAGTAGGTGCAATATTTATTGCAGCCTTCCATGATGGAGACAAACGCGGTTGGTCCTTCGGCACGCGGTTCCGGCAGACGGTCAAACTTCTCGATTTCCGGAAAGCTGATATCTACAACCGGGCTGCGGTCGCCGCGTACGGAGTTGATCATCTCCGGCAGACGGTGCAGCGTTTGCGGCCCAAAAATAATATCAACATAGTGGGCGCGCTGGCGAATGTGCTCGCCTTCTTGCGATGCCACGCAGCCGCCGACGCCGATAATCAGGTCTGGATTCTTCTCTTTTAACAGTTTCCAGCGACCCAACTGATGGAAGACTTTTTCCTGAGCCTTCTCGCGGATTGAGCAGGTGTTCAGCAGCAGCACATCCGCTTCTTCCGCCACGTCGGTCAGTTGATAGCCGTGGGTGGCATCCAGCAGATCGGCCATCTTCGATGAATCGTACTCGTTCATCTGACAGCCCCAGGTTTTAATATGGAGTTTTTTGGTCATCGACTTGCTCTTGCGAAATAGTAGCCAGGAATGCAGGGCGCATAGTGTAATGCTTTGCTGCCGTTGTGACCAGTATGAGCGTTATCAGCCCTTGGGGGTAAAAATCCTGTAAACTTAAAGCATATTGCTAACAGGATGATTGACCATGACAAATCAACCAACGGAAATTGCCATTGTCGGCGGAGGAATGGTCGGCGGCGCACTGGCGCTGGGACTGGCACAGCACGGATTTTCGGTAACGGTAATCGAGCACGCAGAACCTGCGCCGTTTGTCGCTGACAGCCAGCCGGATGTGCGGATCTCGGCGATTAGTGCGGCTTCGGTATCATTGCTTAAAGGTTTAGGCGTCTGGGACGCGGTACAGGCCATGCGTTGCCATCCTTATCGCAGACTGGAAACGTGGGAGTGGGAAACGGCGCATGTGGTGTTTGATGCAGCCGAATTGAAGCTGCCGTTGCTTGGCTATATGGTGGAAAACACTGTCCTGCAACAGGCGCTGTGGCAGGCGCTGGAAGCGCATCCGAAAGTAACGTTACGTGTGCCAGGCTCACTGATTGCTCTGCATCGCCATAATGATCTTCAGGAACTGGAACTGAAGGGGGGCGAAGTGATCCAGGCGAAGCTGGTGATTGGCGCTGACGGCGCAAATTCGCAGGTGCGGCAAATGGCGGGAATTGGCGTTCATGCCTGGCAGTATGCGCAGTCGTGTATGTTGATTAGCGTACAGTGCGAGAATGATCCCGGCGACAGCACCTGGCAGCAGTTTACTCCGGACGGGCCGCGCGCGTTTCTGCCGCTGTTTGATAACTGGGCATCGCTGGTGTGGTATGACTCTCCGGCACGCATTCGCCAGTTGCAGAATATGAATATGGCGCAGCTCCAGGCGGAAATCGCGAAGCATTTCCCGTCGCGTCTTGGGTACGTGATGCCACTCGCCGCTGGTGCGTTTCCGCTGACGCGCCGCCATGCGTTGCAGTATGTGCAACCAGGGCTTGCGCTGGTGGGCGATGCCGCGCACACCATTCATCCGTTGGCGGGGCAGGGGGTTAACCTCGGTTATCGCGATGTTGATGCGCTGATTGACGTTCTGGTGAATGCCCGCAGCTACGGTGAAGCGTGGGCCAGTTATCCTGTCCTCAAGCGTTACCAGATGCGGCGTATGGCGGATAACTTCATTATGCAAAGCGGTATGGATCTGTTTTATGCCGGATTCAGCAATAATCTGCCGCCACTGCGTTTTATGCGTAATCTCGGGTTAATGGCGGCGGAGCGAGCTGGCGTATTGAAACGGCAGGCGCTGAAATATGCGTTAGGGTTGTAGTAGCTGTTACACCAGCCGCGAAAACAGCGTAACTCTTCTATTTCCTTTACACAGAAATCCCTGATACCAAAGGCTACCGCTGGTGGTGGTCAGGGATTCGCATTGCCATTTATCTGTGGCGAGAAGATACATCGTCCAGAAATTTTTGCTTATCGAAAACAAAATAAAAAACAGCACGCCTGCTGCGAGTAAGTCTTGCCCGGAGCCGGGTGTTGAGCGGAAATATTCATTGACCAGAAGTGCAATGCAGGCAAGTTGAAGAATAACCTTGCCAGCAAGACCGCGAACGAAAAACTGTTTCACCCTTTCTGTTGACCAGAAACAGGGGTTTTTCAAAACTTCACGTTGTTCCTCAGCTGGGAAACCATGGATGTAAACGATCCAGTGTGAGCTTTCGGTTAGTGTGAGTGCTGTTCCTGTTTCATTGAGACGGTGTATGCGCATTGATATAGCAACGGGGAAAACGATGCCGATAAAAACGATGTAAAAAAATGGGGCAGAAATACCAAATGAGGCAAGAACAATGCAAAGCAATGCGATAAGCAGCATGATGACTTTGGTAAAGAATGGCGAGAATAGCTGATAATTCATTGCAAGATCCTTTTGTTATGAAGGCAGCCAATGTATCACTGGTCATTAACGACCACTATTTATGGGTGATTTTTTCGGATTTCATAAAGCAAAAAGCTCGCCGAAGCGAGCTTTTCAAATGTGGCTGGGGTACGAGGATTCGAACCTCGGAATGCCGGAATCAGAATCCGGTGCCTTACCGCTTGGCGATACCCCAACTGGGTGCACTTACAAGGTAAGCATCTTGAATAAATTGGCTGGGGTACGAGGATTCGAACCTCGGAATGCCGGAATCAGAATCCGGTGCCTTACCGCTTGGCGATACCCCAACAAATTGGTTTTTGAATTTGCCGAACGCATTCGACATATCCAGAATTTGGTGGCTACGACGGGATTCGAACCTGTGACCCCATCATTATGAGTGATGTGCTCTAACCAACTGAGCTACGTAGCCAGATTGTTTCTTCGATGGCTGGGGTACCTGGATTCGAACCAGGGAATGCCGGTATCAAAAACCGGTGCCTTACCGCTTGGCGATACCCCAATAACCGGGCGATGAACCGCTTACTCGAAGAAGATGGCTGGGGTACCTGGATTCGAACCAGGGAATGCCGGTATCAAAAACCGGTGCCTTACCGCTTGGCGATACCCCAACAAATTTCTTACAGAATGGAGAACTTCAAACTATATCATTGCCAGCCGAGGTGGCTAACTTACAGCCTGGAGATACCCCATCTGTACAACGCTTTCTGGTGAATGGTGCGGGAGGCGAGACTTGAACTCGCACACCTTGCGGCGCCAGAACCTAAATCTGGTGCGTCTACCAATTTCGCCACTCCCGCAAAAAAGATGGTGGCTACGACGGGATTCGAACCTGTGACCCCATCATTATGAGTGATGTGCTCTAACCAACTGAGCTACGTAGCCATCTTTTTTCGCGATACCTTATCGGCGTTGCGGGGCGCATTATGCGTATAGAGCCTTGCAGCGTCAACCTCTTTTTCAAGGAAAATTGCTCGAAAGTGACTGTTTGGTTAGGTTGCGAACAGCGTGACGCTATATTCGTCAATTATTGTTTACTTTGTGTTTTTCTCTGCCGTTTCGTTGTGCAGGATGAAATTCGGAATTCAACAATGGTGCCGGAAAATTAATCTATGAAATACTGGCCCGTTGCAACAGGACAGGGCAGGGATCGCTACGCCTGCATCTCTGCCACCACTTCAGGCGATTTATTGAGGGAATAATATGCTGCGTTTTATAACTGCCTTGATGGGTACTTTATTACTTATGCAATCTGCGTTTGCCGATACTACCCGACCAGAAATCGGTAAATATGTCTTTGGCTATCGTGGGCAGGAAGGGGCGATGGTGTGGGTGATGCGGATAGGTCCGAAAGCGGCAAATGAAGCTCTCGTCCAGGTATCGCATGTTGATAATGACATTGATGGTCAGATTTTTCTCTGTAAAGTGAAAGCATTACAGGAAGGTGAAAAATCCTATTCCACGGTAATTAAAGGTGAATCTTTTGAGTTGTTGCGTCTGAAAGGGGGGAATGGAAGCTTGCATATCCCTGATGAACAGGCAACCTGGTCAGTAGCTTACAGTAATGAGCTTTCTGACAGCGATGTGGCTAACCCGGAGTATTTCCTCACTGCATATCAAAAGCAACTGGCGGGTAAATAATAGAAAACGCCCCGGATTTCTCCGGGGCAATACCACATTTCTTACTTATAGGCCGACTGGTGAACGCCAACCGCACGACCAGACGGATCGTCCATTTTCTTGAACGCCTCATCCCATTCAATCGCTTTAGCGGAAGAACACGCGACGGACGGGCCGCCCGGTACACACTCAGCGGCGCTCGGTAGCGGGAACAGTTCTTCAAAGATCTCCCGGTACAGATACGCTTCTTTTGAGGTCGGCGTGTTGTACGGGAAGCGGAAACGGGCAGTTTCCAGTTGTTGATCAGAAACCTGCTGCGCCGCCACTTCTTTCAGAGTGTCTATCCAGCTGTAACCGACACCATCGGAAAACTGCTCTTTCTGACGCCAGGCCACACTTGCAGGCAGGTACGACTCAAAACATTCACGCAGGATGTGTTTTTCCATCTTGCCGTTACCGCACATTTTATCCTGCGGGTTAATACGCATCGCCACGTCGAGGAATTTCTTGTCGAGGAACGGAACGCGCGCTTCCACGCCCCAGGCGGACATCGCTTTGTTGGCGCGCGCGCAGTCATACATATGCAGGGCCAGCAGTTTACGTACCGTCTCTTCATGCAGTTCTTTGGCGTTTGGCGCTTTGTGGAAGTAGAGATAACCGCCAAACACTTCATCAGAACCTTCACCGGACAGCACCATTTTAATGCCCATCGCCTTGATCTTACGCGACATTAAATACATCGGCGTTGAAGCGCGGATAGTCGTCACGTCATAGGTTTCGATGTGGTAAATCACATCGCGGATGGCATCCAGACCTTCCTGTACAGTGAAGTGAATTTCGTGATGCACAGTGCCCAGATGGTTTGCCACTTCCTGGGCTGCTTTCAGATCCGGTGAACCTGGCAGTCCTACGGCAAAGGAGTGCAACTGCGGCCACCAGGCTTCCGAGCGTTCCTGATCTTCCACGCGACGAGCGGCATATTTCTTGGTGATCGCGGAAATAATTGAGGAGTCCAGACCACCTGAGAGCAGCACGCCGTAAGGCACGTCAGACATCAGATGGCTTTTAACGGAATCTTCCAGTGCCTGACGCAGCTCGTTTTTGTCGGTCACGTTATCTTTCACCGCATCGTAGTCGAACCAGTCGCGATGATAATAAGAACGGATTTCGCCGTCCTGGCTCCACAAATAGCTCCCCGCCGGAAACTCTTTAATCGTGCGGCAAACTGGCACGAGAGCTTTCATTTCTGAGGCCACATACAGCTGACCGTGTTCGTCATAGCCCATATATAGTGGAATGATCCCCAGATGGTCGCGACCAATCAGGTAGGCATCTTTTTCGCTGTCGTACAGGGCAAAAGCGAACATGCCTTGCAAATCGTCGAGAAATTCTGGCCCTTTTTCCTGATACAGCGCGAGGATCACTTCGCAGTCAGACCCAGTCTGGAACTGGTAACGATCGCCATACTCGGCGCGCAAGGCCTGGTGGTTGTAGATTTCACCGTTTACCGCCAGTACGTGGGTTTTTTGTTGGTTGTAGAGAGGTTGCGCCCCTGCGTTAACGTCAACAATTGACAGACGTTCGTGGGCGAGAATGGCGTTATCGCTGGCATAAATACCGGACCAGTCCGGGCCACGATGACGCATCAGGCGTGACAGCTCGAGTGCTTTCTTACGCAGCTCAACTGCGTCTGTTTTGATATCGAATACGCCAAAAATTGAACACATAACCTTCTCCGTTAACCTGGTATTTGTTGCTTGTTGTGTTTGCTTGTTTAAAAAAATGCCGCAAAGCAGCACTATGCGCAAGCGATTTGGCAGGGGGAAAATAAAAAACGTAATGGTGATTGCTGATTGATGAAAAAGAGGAGGGTTTGGAGGTGTATTTATTGATGAATCGATATTTTTTTGCGGATTTTATTGAATGGGCGAATTTTAATGATGGGTAAAAATAAGAAACCACGCCCTGAGGCGTGGTTGCTATTCAGATAACGTCGATTTCAGCGACTGACGGGTAAATCCAGCTTGGGCGGAACGGCATACTGTCGATATCGTCGAGCGATGAAACACCAGAAAGCACCAGAATCGTCTCCAGACCGGCCTGGAAGCCCGCCAGAATGTCGGTGCGCAAGTTATCGCCGACAATCACCGTTTCTTCCGAATGCGCCTGCATTTTGTTTAATGCTGCGCGGATGATCCACGGACTCGGCTTACCAACATAGAACGGTTTACGTCCGGAGATTTTTTCGATCCCCGCGCATAGCGCGCCACAGGCCGGATAAAAACCGCGCCCGTGGGTGTCCGGGTTGGTGGCGATAAAGCGTGCACCGTTAGCGACGAAATAGGCTGCTTTATGCATCATGTCCCAGTTGTAGGAACGCGTTTCGCCAACAATCACAAAATCAGGGTTCACATCGGTAATAGTGAAACCGGCTTTGTACAGTTCATGAATCAGTGCCCCTTCGCCCACCACATACGCTTTCTTACCTTCCTGGCGACGCAGGAAATCGGCAGTTGCCATTGCGGAGGTATAAAACACGCTGTCCGGCACATCTACACCCGCAGTGGCAAAGCGGTTCGCCAGATCCTGCCCGGTCTGCGAAGGATAGTTGGTCAGCAACACCAGCGGCAGGCCTTTATCCATAATCCCGTGCAAAAATTCTGCTGCACCCGGTACGGCGACGTTATCGTGCATCAGCACGCCGTCGATATCGCAAATTACATTTTTAATGGTCATGGACTACCCAGAATATTGACAACAATAAGCGCCACTATAAAAGCACATTAATTTTCCAGCAAATGCTGGAGCAAAATACCGTTGAGCATGGCGCGTTTTACCAGCGCAAAAGCGCCGATTGCCGAGCGGTGATCCAGCTCAGAACGTACCACCGGCAGATTGGTGCGAAACGCCTTCAGCGCCTGGGTATTAATGCAGCTTTCAATAGCAGGGAGCAGCACTTTATCGGCTTCGGTGATCTCACCAGCGATAACAATTTTTTGCGGATTAAATAAGTTGATAGCAATGGCGATGGTTTTACCCAGATGACGACCGACATACTCAATCACTTCCGACGCCAGACCGTCGCCTTTGTTCGCGGCTTTGCAGATAGTTTTGATGGTGCAGTCGTCCAGCGGCACGCGACTCTGGTAGCCCTGCTTTAACAGATTCAACACCCGCTGTTCAATGGCGGCGTTGGCGGCGATAGTTTCCAGGCAGCCGAAGTTGCCGCAGTGGCAGCGTTCCCCCAACGGTTCGACCTGAATATGACCAATTTCACCGACGTTGCCGTTGCGACCGATAAAAATGCGCCCGTTAGAGATAATCCCGGCTCCGGTTCCGCGATGCACACGCACCAGAATTGAGTCTTCGCAATCCTGGCTTGCACCGAAGTAGTGCTCTGCCAGTGCCAGACTGCGGATATCGTGGCCGACAAAGCAGGTCACTTTAAAACGTTCTTCCAGTGCTTCTACCAGTCCCCAGTTTTCTACCTGAATATGCGGCATGTAATGAATTTTGCCGCTGTCCGGGTCAACAAGCCCTGGCAGGATCACGGAAATGGCGATCAGCTCGCGCAGTTTGCGCTGGTAGCTATCAATAAACTGAGCAATGGCATTCAGCAGGGCATGTTCCAGCGTTTGCTGAGTGCGTTCAGGCAACGGGTAATGTTCTTCTGCCAACACTTTGCTACTGAGATCAAACAATGTGATGGTGGCGTCATGACGACCAAGCCGTACGCCGATTGCGTGGAAATTGCGGGTTTCGGTGACAATGGAGATAGCGCGGCGGCCCCCGGTGGAGGCCTGCTGATCAACTTCTTTGATCAGCCCGCGTTCGATAAGCTGACGCGTAATCTTGGTTACGCTGGCGGGGGCAAGCTGGCTTTGCTCGGCAATCTGAATCCGCGAGATTGGCCCATACTGGTCAATCAGGCGATAAACCGCCGCGCTGTTAAGCTGTTTTACGAGATCAACATTACCTATCTGAGCTTGTCCGCCTGGTGTCATACTTTCTCTTATTGAGTTACGACCTCGTTACCGTTAACGATGGTCCTGGTGATTTTAAAATCAGGTGTGAATGCAGTCAGGTTGGCTACTTTACCAGCGGCGAGCGTGCCGAGACGTTTTTCAACGCCAATCGCACGCGCCGGATAGAGCGTCGCCATACGCAGCACTTCATCCAGTGCGATACCGCAATGTTCGACCAGATTACGCACGCCTTCAATCATGGTTAAGGATGAACCGCTTAACGTACCATTCTCATCCACACAAAGTCCGTTACGGTAGTATATTGTTTTACCCGCAAAAATGAACTGTTCAATGTTGGCACCTGCTGGCGCGGTGGCATCGGTAACCAGACACAGTTTGTCGCCTTTCAGACGTTTAGCGTTACGAATGTTGGCGTAATCAACATGCAGGCCATCAGCGATAATACCGCAATAAATGTCGGCTTCGTCGAGGATAGCGCCCGCCAGGCCCGGTTCACGACCGGTAATATACGGCATCGCGTTGTACAGATGGGTGGCAAAGGTAATCCCCGCGCGGAAACCGGCTTTTGCTTCTTTCAACGTCGCGTTGGAGTGACCGGCAGAAACCACAATCCCGGCATTTGCCAGTTTGCTGATCACTTCCGCAGGAACCATTTCCGGTGCCAGGGTCACTTTGGTAATGACGTCGGCGTTCTCACACAGGAAATCGACCAGCGCGGCATCAGGCTTACGCACAAAATTCGGATTATGGGTGCCTTTTTTTACCAGATTCAGCCACGGACCTTCCAGATGCAGACCTAACGCCTGATTCGGATGTTTTGCCAGGTACTCGCGCATTACGCGCACGCCCTGTTTCATCAGTTCATCGCTGGTAGTGATAAGCGTCGGCAGATAGTTGGTGCAGCCCGATTTCTCATTGGCTTTCTGCATGATTTCCAGCGTTTCCACGCTGACCGCCTCTGCGGTATCGTTAAACTGCACGCCGCCACAGCCGTTTAATTGCACATCGATAAAACCGGGGGAGAGAATGACCCCGTTCAGTGAACGTTGTTCAACCTCTGGCGGCAGTTCCTCTACCGGACAGAGGCTTTTAATCAGGCCATCAGCGATTACAACCGCGTGGTCATCAAGAAATTCGTGACCGGTAAAGATCCGGCCCTGGGTTAATGCATACATTCTGACCCCCGATTTAAAAAAAATATTGCCCTGAGCAAGGTGTCAGGGCAGGGATAACAATTACAGACCTTTGATATTTTCTGCTTCTAACTCATTGAAATATCTTAAAGTCTTAACTTTCAGCTCCATGGTGGAAGGTTCATCGCACACCATGATGGCTTTTGGATGCAGTTGCAGACAGCTGATGGTCCACATGTGGTTCACGCAACCTTCAACTGCGGCTTGCAGCGCCAGTGCTTTCTGGCTACCCAGCACCAGAATCATCACTTCTTCGGCATCCAGCAATGTACCAACACCGACAGTCAGGGCATATTTTGGCACTTGATTGACATCGTTATCAAAGAAACGAGAGTTCGCGACGCGAGTGTCATGAGTCAGGGTTTTGATACGAGTACGAGAAGCCAGAGAAGACGCTGGTTCGTTAAATGCAATATGACCGTCGTTACCTACACCGCCCATAAACAGATGGATTTTTCCGTAAGAACGGATTTTTTCTTCATACTGGCGGCACTCGGCGTCGATATCCGGGGCGTTGCCGTTGAGAAGATTGATGTTTTCTGCTGGAATATCAACGTGATCGAAGAAGTTACGGTGCATAAAGCTGTAGTAGCTTTCCGGATGCTCTTTCGGCAGACCGACATATTCGTCCATGTTGAAGGTGACAACGTGCTTAAAGCTGACCTGGCCTGCTTTATGCATTTCGACTAACGCTTTATAGGTGGTCATCGGCGTGCCGCCAGTCGGCAGGCCCAGAACAAACGGACGATCGGCAGTCGGTTTGAACGCATTGATACGATTGACGATATGGCGAGCAGCCCATTTGCCGACCTGTTCAGCGGTAGTCAGGGGGATCAGTCTCATTATTCACCTCAGTAAGTAAAATGTAAGCCGTTGGCGGATTAGGCATCTTTAAGCGTAACCTGGATTTGCGCAGACAGGCGTCAATCCGACCTGATTTTTTGAATGATAAAATAAGTTTTCTGGTTTAGCCAGTAAAAGGCAGTGATGATAACGATATTTGGTGACAAAACTCACAAAAGACACGCGTTTAATTTGCGATACGAATTAAATTTTCACACACTCTGTAGCAGATGATCTAACAATTTGATTACAGAACATCGGCAGTACAATTTGCAGCAAAATAAAAATACGGCTTTAAACGAGCCAAATTGGGTTCTCGTAGGGGGAATAAGATGAATATTTTAGGTTTTTTCCAGCGACTCGGTAGGGCGTTACAGCTCCCTATCGCGGTGCTGCCGGTGGCGGCGCTGTTGCTGCGATTCGGTCAGCCAGATTTACTTAACGTTGCGTTTATTGCCCAGGCGGGCGGTGCGATTTTTGACAACCTTGCGCTCATCTTCGCCATCGGTGTGGCATCCAGCTGGTCGAAAGACAGTGCAGGTGCGGCGGCACTGGCGGGTGCGGTAGGTTACTTTGTGTTAACCAAAGCGATGGTGACCATCAACCCAGAAATTAACATGGGTGTACTGGCGGGTATCATTACCGGTCTGGTGGGTGGCGTAGCCTATAACCGTTGGTCCGATATTAAACTGCCGGACTTTCTGAGTTTCTTTGGCGGCAAACGTTTTGTGCCGATCGCCACCGGCTTCTTCTGCCTGGTGCTGGCGGCCATTTTTGGTTACGTCTGGCCACCGGTACAGCACGCTATCCATGCAGGCGGCGAATGGATCGTTTCTGCGGGCGCGCTGGGTTCCGGTATCTTTGGTTTCATCAACCGTCTGCTGATCCCAACCGGTCTGCATCAGGTACTGAACACCATCGCCTGGTTCCAGATTGGTGAATTCACCAACGCGGCGGGTACGGTTTTCCACGGCGACATCAACCGCTTCTATGCCGGTGACGGCACGGCAGGGATGTTCATGTCCGGCTTCTTCCCGATTATGATGTTCGGTCTGCCGGGCGCGGCGCTGGCGATGTACTTCGCAGCACCGAAAGAGCGTCGTCCGATGGTTGGCGGTATGCTGCTTTCTGTTGCTGTTACTGCGTTCCTGACCGGTGTGACTGAGCCGCTGGAATTCCTGTTCATGTTCCTTGCGCCGCTGCTGTACCTCCTGCACGCACTGCTGACCGGTATCAGCCTGTTTGTGGCAACGCTGCTGGGTATCCACGCGGGCTTCTCCTTCTCTGCGGGGGCTATCGACTACGCGTTGATGTATAACCTGCCGGCCGCCAGCCAGAACGTCTGGATGCTGCTGGTGATGGGCGTTATCTTCTTCGTTATCTACTTCCTGGTGTTCAGTGCGGTTATCCGTATGTTCAACCTGAAAACGCCGGGTCGTGAAGATAAAGAAGACGAGATCGTTACTGAAGAAGCCAACAGCAACACTGAAGAAGGTCTCAATCAACTGGCGACCAACTATATTGCTGCGGTTGGCGGCACTGACAACCTGAAAGCGATTGACGCCTGTATCACCCGTCTGCGTCTGACCGTGGCTGACTCTGCCCGCGTTAACGATACGATGTGTAAACGCCTTGGTGCTTCTGGGGTGGTAAAACTGAACAAACAAACCATTCAGGTGATTGTCGGCGCGAAAGCGGAATCCATCGGCGATGCGATGAAGAAAGTCGTTGCCCGTGGTCCGGTAGCAGCAGCGTCAGCTGAAGCAACTCCAGCAACTACCACGCCTGTAGCAAAACCGCAGGCCGTACCAAACGCGGTGTCTGTCGCGGAGTTGGTATCGCCGATTACCGGTGATGTTGTGGCGCTGGATCAGGTTCCTGACGAAGCATTTGCCAGCAAAGCGGTGGGTGACGGTGTGGCGGTGAAACCGACGGATAAAATCGTCGTATCACCAGCCGCAGGGACAATCGTGAAAATCTTCAATACCAACCACGCGTTCTGCCTGGAAACCGAAAAAGGCGCGGAGATCGTCGTCCATATGGGTATCGACACCGTAGCGCTGGAAGGTAAAGGCTTTAAACGTCTGGTGGAAGAGGGCGCGCAGGTAAGCGCAGGGCAACCGATTCTGGAAATGGATCTGGATTACCTGAACGCTAACGCCCGCTCGATGATTAGCCCGGTGGTTTGCAGCAATATCGACGATTTCAGCGGCTTGATCATTAAAGCTCAGGGCCATGTCGTGGCGGGTCAAACGCCGCTGTATGAAATCAAAAAGTAATCTTCTTTATGCCTGATGCGACGCATGAGCGTCGCATCCAACAATGACAAGCGGTGGAGATCTTCTCTGCCGCTTTTTTTTTCATCATTCATCCCCATAATCGCAGTGAGTTTTTCGATTTTCTCTAACTAACAGTTGTCAGCCTGTCCCGCTTATAAGATCATACGCCGTTATACGTTGTTTACGCTTTGAGGAATCCGCGATGAGTGAGGCAGAAGCCCGCCCGACTAACTTTATTCGTCAGATCATCGATGAAGATCTGGCCAGTGGTAAGCACACCACAGTACACACCCGTTTCCCGCCGGAGCCGAATGGCTATCTGCATATTGGCCATGCGAAATCTATCTGCCTGAACTTCGGGATCGCCCAGGACTATAAAGGCCAGTGCAACCTGCGTTTCGACGACACTAACCCGGTAAAAGAAGATATCGAGTATGTTGAGTCGATCAAAAACGACGTTGAGTGGTTAGGTTTTCACTGGTCTGGTAACGTCCGTTACTCCTCCGATTATTTTGATCAGCTCCACGCCTATGCGATCGAACTGATCAATAAAGGCCTGGCGTACGTTGATGAACTGACACCGGAACAGATCCGCGAATACCGCGGCACCCTGACGCAGCCGGGTAAAAACAGCCCGTACCGCGACCGCAGCGTTGAAGAGAACCTGGCGCTGTTCGAAAAAATGCGTACCGGTGGTTTTGAAGAAGGTAAAGCCTGCCTGCGTGCGAAAATCGACATGGCGTCGCCATTTATCGTAATGCGCGATCCGGTGCTGTACCGCATTAAATTTGCTGAACACCACCAGACTGGCAACAAGTGGTGCATCTACCCGATGTACGACTTCACCCACTGCATCAGCGATGCGCTGGAAGGTATTACACACTCTCTGTGTACGCTGGAGTTCCAGGATAACCGTCGTCTGTATGACTGGGTACTGGACAACATCACCATTCCTGTTCATCCGCGCCAGTACGAATTCTCGCGCCTGAATCTGGAATACACCGTGATGTCCAAGCGTAAGCTGAACCTGCTGGTGACCGACAAGCACGTTGAAGGCTGGGATGATCCGCGTATGCCGACCATTTCCGGTCTGCGTCGTCGTGGTTACACGGCGGCTTCTATTCGTGAGTTCTGCAAACGCATTGGCGTGACCAAGCAGGACAACACCATTGAGATGGCGTCGCTGGAATCCTGCATCCGTGAAGATCTCAATGAAAATGCTCCGCGCGCAATGGCGGTTATCGATCCGGTGAAACTGGTTATCGAAAACTATCAGGGCGAAGGCGAAATGGTCACCATGCCGAACCATCCGAACAAACCTGAAATGGGCAGCCGTCAGGTGCCATTCAGCGGTGAGATTTGGATCGATCGCGCTGATTTCCGCGAAGAAGCTAACAAGCAGTACAAACGTCTGGTGCTGGGTAAAGAAGTGCGTCTGCGTAATGCTTACGTCATTAAGGCTGAACGCGTGGAGAAAGATGCCGAAGGCAATATCACCACTATCTTCTGTACTTATGATGCTGACACCTTAAGCAAAGATCCGGCAGATGGTCGTAAAGTCAAAGGTGTTATTCACTGGGTGAGCGCGGCACATGCGCTGCCGGTAGAAATTCGTCTGTACGATCGTCTGTTCAGCGTGCCGAACCCAGGTGCTGCGGATGATTTCCTGTCGGTGATTAACCCGGAATCGTTGGTGATCAAACAGGGCTTTGCTGAACCGTCGCTGAAAGACGCGGTAGCGGGTAAAGCATTCCAGTTTGAGCGTGAAGGTTATTTCTGCCTCGATAGCCGCCATTCTACGGCGGAAAAACCGGTATTTAACCGCACCGTTGGGCTGCGTGATACCTGGGCGAAAGTAGGCGAGTAATTTTAAGTTCTACCAGGCCGGGTGAGGCGTTTACGCCGCATCCGGCATGAAACATGCAAACAATCCAAAACGCCGCGCTCTGCGGCGTTTTTTTCTGCTTTTCTTCGCGAATTAATTCCGCTTCGCAATTTATCCATAGAACAAATTTAAAATCACAAACCATAATTAAATAAAATGTAACCGTTTTCATCTTGCTGGAAATTCACGCTTTTATTCTTCTGCAAGCCTTTCAACTGCAAACTTAAGCCTTGTAACAAAAATCATCAAAATATGTGCGGTTGCTCATGTTCTTACATTCTGGTTACAGAAAGAGATTGATAATTCGCGTCGCGAAAAATAGTCTGTTCCTGTAGTCAGCGAGACTTTTCTCAACGCTACTTTTTTAATTTTTATTTTTTTTCGCTGTTCACCTTTGGTGCAGCAATTTATACGTCAAAGAGGATTAACCCATGCGTACGTTTAGTGGCAAACGTAGTACGCTGGCGCTGGCTATCGCCGGTGTTACAGCAATGTCGGGCTTTATGGCAATGCCGGAGGCTCGCGCCGAAGGATTCATCGACGATTCAACCTTAACCGGCGGTATCTATTACTGGCAGCGTGAACGCGACCGTAAAGACGTTACCGACGGCGACAAATACAAAACTAACCTTTCTCACTCCACCTGGAATGCCAACCTCGATTTTCAGTCTGGTTATGCTGCTGATATGTTCGGCCTTGATATTGCCGCGTTTACGGCGATTGAAATGGCGGAAAACGGCGACAGCTCCCACCCGAACGAAATCGCGTTTTCGAAAAGTAATAAAGCTTATGACGAAGACTGGTCCGGCGATAAAAGCGGTATAAGCCTGTATAAAGCAGCGGCTAAATTTAAATACGGTCCGGTGTGGGCGCGGGCAGGTTATATTCAGCCAACCGGTCAGACGCTGTTAGCGCCGCACTGGAGCTTTATGCCGGGTACTTATCAGGGGGCGGAAGCGGGGGCGAATTTTGATTACGGCGATGCTGGTGCGTTGAGTTTCTCCTACATGTGGACCAACGAATATAAAGCGCCGTGGCATCTGGAAATGGATGAGTTTTATCAGAACGATAAAACCACCAACGTTGATTATCTGCACTCCATCGGTGCGAAGTACGACTTCAAAAATAACTTTGTACTGGAAGCGGCATTTGGTCAGGCAGAAGGGTATATCGATCAATATTTTGCCAAAGCCAGCTACAAATTTGATATCGCCGGTAGCCCGTTAACCACCAGCTACCAGTTCTATGGTACGCGCGATAAAGTTGACGATCGCAGCGTCAACGATCTTTATGACGGCACCGCCTGGCTGCAAGCGTTGACCTTTGGTTACCGGGCGGCTGACGTAGTGGATTTGCGTCTGGAAGGCACCTGGGTTAAAGCCGACGGCCAGCAGGGATACTTCCTGCAACGTATGACTCCAACCTACGCTTCCTCGAACGGTCGCCTGGATATCTGGTGGGATAACCGTTCTGACTTTAACGCCAACGGCGAAAAAGCGGTCTTCTTCGGTGCGATGTATGACCTGAAAAACTGGAATCTTCCAGGCTTCGCCATCGGCGCTTCCTACGTTTACGCATGGGATGCTAAACCCGCTACCTGGCAGAGCAATCCGGATGCGTACTACGACAAAAACCGGACTATTGAAGAGTCTGCATACAGCCTGGATGCGGTCTACACCATTCAGGACGGTCGTGCTAAAGGCACGATGTTCAAACTGCACTTTACCGAATACGACAACCACTCCGACATCCCAAGCTGGGGCGGTGGTTACGGTAACATCTTCCAGGATGAGCGCGACGTGAAATTTATGGTAATCGCACCATTCACCATCTTCTGATGCCCGACGCGGCAGGTTTTGTGCCTGCCGCACATTTGAGGAGTTTGCTATGAAAAAACTGATTCTCATCGCCATGGTGGCATCGGGGCTGGTGGCTTGTGCACAATCCACCGCGTCACAGGAAGACAGCCGTCTAAAAGAAGCTTACAGCGCCTGTATCAACACCGCGCAAGGTTCGCCGGAAAAAATTGAAGCCTGTCAGAGCGTGTTAAACGTGCTGAAGAAAGAGAAACAACATCAGCAATTTGCCGAGCAGGAAAGTGTCCGTGTGCTGGATTATCAGCAGTGCATTCAGGCAACGCAAACCGGTAATGACCAGGCGGTGAAAACCGATTGTGATAAGGTCTGGCAGGAAATTCGCAGCAATAACAAATAAGTGAGAGCTGTAACTCTCGCTTTTCTTATGTCCCTTGTATAAAAAAGCCAACCCGCAGGTTGGCTTTTCTCGTTCAGGCGGGCTTATTTGCCTTCGTGTGCGTGCTCATCTTCGCGGCAATCGCCTTCGGCACAG
Organism: Escherichia fergusonii ATCC 35469; assembly: GCF_000026225.1. NCBI lineage: Bacteria > Pseudomonadati > Pseudomonadota > Gammaproteobacteria > Enterobacterales > Enterobacteriaceae > Escherichia > Escherichia fergusonii. Next base: position 2,489,017 of record NC_011740.1, on the reverse strand, counting down.
TGGCCGTAAAGATAGAGACTATGGTTAGTCAGCCGAATGCCATGTTTTGCGGCGATTTCACGCTGACGCGCTTCGATGGAATCATCACTAAATTCGATAACCTTACCGCAGTCGAGGCAGATCAGGTGATCGTGGTGATGTTGCTGTGTCAGTTCAAATACGGATTTACCGCCTTCAAAATTGTGGCGGGTGACGATACCAGCGTCGTCAAACTGGTTCAGTACGCGATAAACCGTAGCCAGACCAATTTCTTCACCCATATCGATCAGACGTTTGTATAAATCTTCCGCACTGACGTGATGGTTGTCCGGCTCCTGAAGAACTTCCAGGATTTTTAAACGAGGAAGCGTTACTTTCAGGCCAGCTTTCTTTAGGGCGGTATTGTTATCAGTCATGCGGAATCTGTCCTGTTACTAAGCGGTTCACTTCATTAGAAGAAGTGACAGAATTTGCTCTTGAGATAATGCGTATCATTATAGAATTGCCACGCCTAAATGAAAACCACAAGTCCCTGGCAAATATTGTTAATAAAAACGTGGCTCAGCTTACATTTACAATGGCAAGGCCACTTGAACACCGGGACATTGTACAGGTACAACGGCAAAAGTTACAAATTTGTAGCAATTATTTTGATTGGCATTATCTATTAATACGGCGTAGACACGAGTCTACGCCGTATTACGTCAGGCATTGAGAATTTCGTCGAGATGCAATTCTTCAGAAATCTGTTTAACCCATTTTTCTACACGTTCAGCGGTCAGTTCCGGCTGACGGTCTTCGTCGATAGCCAGACCGACAAAGTGGTCGTCATCTGCCAGACCTTTTGATGCTTCGAAATGGTAGCCCGCAGTTGGCCAGTGACCAACGATAGTTGCGCCGCGCGGTTCAATGATGTCGCGGATGGTACCCAATGCGTCACAGAAGTATTCAGCGTAATCTTCCTGGTCGCCACAACCAAACAGCGCAACCAGTTTACCATTAAAATCAATTTCTTCGAGAGTCGGGAAGAAGTCATCCCAGTCACACTGTGCTTCGCCGTAATACCAGGTCGGGATGCCCAGCAGCAGAATGTCATAAGCTTCCAGATCTTCTTTGCTGCTTTTTGCAATGTCATGGACATCGGCAACGTCTTTACCAAGCTGTTTTTGAATCATTTTTGCGATATTTTCGGTATTACCGGTGTCGCTACCGAAAAAGATGCCAGTGATAGCCATGAGTGAAATAACCTCTTGAAACTTATTGAAATGGGGGTGGAAAATTGCCCACGGATAAAGGCAATCATAGCAGAACAGGCAGTCTTGCGGAATCAGCAAACGAGCAGGACTGCACACTGTGCTACATGAAAGTGGAAATTTAAACGATGCCCTGACTACGCAGCGCCGCCAGTTGCTGCATTAACATCTCTTCGATCAGTTCGCTACGGCTCATATTGCGCGATTCCGCCAGCTCGTTCAGCGCCTCGACAGCTTCCGCGTTCAGCTTCAGTTCGACACGCTTAAGGCCACGTACTTTGTCGCGTTTTAGCTGGTTGCGTTTATTAATACGCAGCTGTTCATCGCGCGAAAGCGGATTAGTTTTCGGTCGTCCCGGTCGACGCTCGTGCGCGAACAGATCTAATGTCGTACGGTCCGTTTGTTCTTTGGCCATGATCTTGGTGACTTCGGGGGAAACAATCAGCCAGGCGCCTGCCCGGATGGATAGCGCGCCATAATACATCAGCGCGATGAGTCACGCCAACGCCCACGCGTGGAAAGCGACGCGGACGCTGGGTTTTTAATCAGTTACGTTAATCATTGAGATAGCGACGGATAGCGCGTAATACCGCATCCGGTTTTTCAGCATGGACCCAGTGACCCGCGCCAGCAATCACATGCGCTCGTGCCTGTGGAAATTGTGTCAGTAAATCATCACGATACTGCTCGCTAACATACGGAGAATTGCCACCAGGGATAAACAGGGCAGGGTGATCCCATGCCGGGATTTTCTCCCACCCCACAATATGCGGATACTGATCCCACAATACCGGCACGTTAAAGCGCCACTCCCCGTCAACAAAAGATTTCAACAGAAACTGAATCACCCCTTCTTCATTAAGATGCTGGCGCATTACTGCCGCTGCTTGCTGGCGAGTTTGCGCGTCGGATTCACTGACTGCGTTGATAGCCGCGAAAATTTCATCATGACGGCGTACGTGATAGTCGACCGGCGCGATATCAATCGCCACCAGTTTATCGATGCGATCGGGGGCCAGTGCAGTCAGTGCCATCACCGCTTTACCGCCCATTGAGTGTCCAATAAATGTTGCCTTATCGATCTGCTGTGCATCCAGAGTGTCAACAAGATCCTGGGCCATCGCCGGGTAACTCATCACCGGATCTCTCGGTGAAAGACCGTGGTTACGCATATCAACCTGGATGATATTGTGATCGTTTACCAGATCGCGAGCCAGTACGCCAAGGTTGTCGAGGCTGCCAAACAGGCCGTGTACGAGGACGATGGGAGAATTATTGTGCTGGTTTTGTGCAGTTTGCGTGCGGATATTCAATTTCATGGCAAAGTTCTTTTTTTCGCGTTGTCGGGTTAGGGTATTATGTTGACCATTGTGCCACAGGGCTGCAACAAATACGGGTTACTCCGATTTTTTCTGCAAGCCAGGCTTGACGCTATCCGCTGCCGGGATTTATTCATATACTCCTGGCGACTTGTATTCAGCTAAGACACTGCACTGGATTAAGATGAAAACGATTGAAGTTGATGATGAACTCTACAGCTATATTGCCAGCCACACTAAGCATATCGGCGAGAGCGCATCCGACATTTTACGGCGTATGTTGAAATTTTCCGCCGCATCACAGCCTGCTGCTCCGGTGACGAAAGAGGTTCGCGTTGCGTCACCTGTTATCGTCGAAGCGAAGCCGGTCAAAACGATTAAAGACAAGGTTCGCGCAATGCGTGAACTTCTGCTTTCAGACGAATACGCAGAGCAAAAACGAGCGGTCAATCGCTTTATGCTGCTGTTGTCTACACTATATTCTCTTGACGCCCAGGCGTTTGCTGAGGCAACGGAATCGTTGCATGGCCGCACGCGCGTTTACTTTGCAGCTGATGAACAAACGCTGCTGAAAAATGGTAATCAGACCAAGCCGAAACACGTGCCAGGCACACCGTATTGGGTGATCACCAACACCAACACCGGCCGTAAATGCAGCATGATCGAACACATCATGCAGTCGATGCAATTCCCGGCGGAATTGATTGAGAAGGTTTGCGGAACTATCTAAAACGTTGCAAATAAAGGACAAAGCAATGGCTATCCACAACCGTGCAGGCCAACCTGCACAACAGAGTGATTTGATTAACGTCGCCCAACTGACGGCGCAATATTATGTACTGAAACCAGAAGCAGGGAATGCGGAGCACGCGGTGAAATTCGGTACTTCCGGTCACCGTGGCAGTGCAGCGCGCCACAGCTTTAACGAGCCGCACATTCTGGCGATCGCTCAGGCAATTGCTGAAGAACGTGCGAAAAACGGCATCACTGGCCCTTGCTATGTGGGTAAAGATACTCACGCTCTGTCCGAGCCTGCGTTCATTTCCGTACTGGAAGTGCTGGCAGCGAACGGTGTTGATGTCATTGTGCAGGAAAACAATGGCTTCACTCCGACGCCTGCCGTTTCCAATGCCATCCTGGTTCACAATAAAAAAGGTGGCCCGCTGGCAGACGGTATCGTGATTACACCGTCCCATAACCCGCCGGAAGATGGTGGTATCAAGTACAATCCGCCAAATGGTGGCCCGGCTGATACTAACGTCACCAAAGTGGTGGAAGACAGGGCCAACGCACTGATGGCCGATGGCCTGAAAGGTGTGAAGCGTATCTCCCTCGACGAAGCGATGGCATCCGGTCATGTGAAAGAGCAGGATCTGGTGCAGCCGTTTGTGGAAGGTCTGGCCGATATCGTTGATATGGCGGCGATTCAGAAAGCGGGCCTGACGCTGGGCGTTGATCCGCTGGGCGGTTCCGGTATCGAATACTGGAAGCGTATTGGCGAGTATTACAACCTTAACCTGACCATCGTTAACGATCAGGTCGATCAAACCTTCCGCTTTATGCACCTCGATAAAGACGGCGCGATCCGTATGGACTGCTCCTCCGAGTGTGCGATGGCGGGCCTGCTGGCACTGCGTGATAAGTTCGATCTGGCATTTGCTAACGACCCGGATTATGACCGTCACGGTATCGTCACTCCGGCAGGTTTGATGAATCCTAACCACTACCTGGCGGTGGCGATCAACTACCTGTTCCAGCATCGTCCGCAGTGGGGCAAAGATGTTGCTGTCGGTAAAACGCTGGTTTCATCTGCAATGATCGACCGTGTGGTCAATGACTTGGGCCGTAAGCTGGTAGAAGTCCCGGTAGGTTTCAAATGGTTTGTTGATGGTTTGTTCGACGGCAGCTTCGGCTTTGGCGGCGAAGAGAGCGCAGGGGCTTCCTTCCTGCGTTTCGACGGCACGCCGTGGTCTACTGATAAAGACGGCATCATCATGTGTCTGCTGGCGGCGGAAATCACTGCTGTTACCGGTAAGAACCCGCAGGAACACTACAACGAACTGGCAAAACGCTTTGGTGCGCCGAGCTACAACCGTTTGCAGGCAGCTGCGACTTCCGCACAAAAAGCGGCGCTGTCTAAGCTGTCTCCGGAAATGGTGAGCGCCAGCACCCTGGCTGGTGACCCGATCACCGCGCGCCTGACGGCGGCACCGGGCAACGGTGCTTCTATTGGCGGTCTGAAAGTGATGACTGACAACGGTTGGTTCGCCGCGCGTCCGTCAGGCACAGAAGACGCATACAAAATCTACTGCGAAAGCTTCCTTGGTGAAGAACATCGCAAGCAGATTGAGAAAGAAGCGGTTGAGATTGTTAGCGAAGTTCTGAAAAACGCGTAAACACATTAAATAAGAAAAAGGGCGGTCGGAAGATCGCCCTTTTTACTTATGATAGCCTGATACGCTACGTTCATCAGGCCTACGAGGATGGTGCAATATATTGAATTTGCACTATTTTGTAGGACGGATAAGGCGTTCACGCCGCATCCGGCATGAACAACGAGTACTTTGCTAATAATCTGAAAGGGCGATCATTCAATCGCCCTTTTTTATTTCGCTTTATTAACCGTGTTTGTTTTTCAGTTCAAAGCGTGGTGATACCAGACCATACAGTGTCCAACCAAGGAAAGTCACGATGGAACCGTACAGCATGGCTTCTTCCCCGGATGAGTACAGCGCATAGAAACTGTACATCGCACCAACAAAGGCAACAAAGTTTGCTACTTTCGCTTTTGATGGTGGCACATTGGCGACCTGCTGAATAATAACTAACGCCGCCATCGACAGAATATACGGGATAATATTGGTCACCACGGCCAGGTTAACCAGCACGTTGAACTGGCTGTTCAGTGACGGGCTAATGGTCATCAGTGCCAATCCACTCTGAATAATCACAATGGTCAACATTCCCTGAACCGGTGCATCCACTTTGGTTACACGGGAGAAAATTTTAGGGAAGTAGCCTTCATCAGATGAAGATTTAAACACCTGGGCAATGGTGAACTGCCAGCCAAGCAGTGAACCGCAGCAGGACATCACCATCAGCGCCATAATGACTTTACCCACTTCCGGCGTGAACATCTGTGCGAAGGCCAGGCCAAATGGTGCCGTTGAATTTGCCAGCTCCATATTTGGCACAATCCCGGCAATCACGTTGGTGGAGACGATATAAATCACCGCCGCACCTAACGTACCGCCAAGAACTGCAATCGGCACGTTACGTTCCGGGTTTTCAACTACTTCGGCGTTGGCACAGGCAGACTCCAGACCGAGGAAAGCCCACAATGTCATGGCGATGGAGGAACCTACAGCGCTAAAGAACGGCACATGGTGCGGGTTCCATGAGTTAGCGTACAGCGTCGGGCTAAACCAGAACCAGCCGATAATACACAGGCCGACCACCGGAATAATGACCCCCCACACGGTAATGCTACTGATTTGCCCGGTAATGCGCGCACCACCAAAGTTAGCCACGGTACAAATCCACAGCACTCCGATGGTTGCCAGACCAATCTGCACTGGCGACAAACTCGCGCCGAGCAGTTCGGTGCCGTAACCAACCGCCGAAATAGCAATTGCGACGTTAGCAATCAGCAGCGAGACGCCGTAAGTGTAGTTCGCCATAAAGTTACCGGATTTACCGAAAGCATACTCGGCATAACCGCCCATACCACCTGATTTACGGCTGAACATGCCGCATTTTGCGAATGCCCATGCCAGCGCCATTGAGCCTACGGCAGTCACCAACCAGGAGATTATTGAGATTGTCCCAACTTCGGCAAGCTTTGTCGGCAGCATGATGATGCCGGAGCCCATCATGTTGACCATCGTCAGTATGGTTAACTGAACGACGCCCATTTTGTTCGATTTAGCCTGACTCATAATTTTTCCCCTTTCAACAGGGTGCTTTGCGCATCACGAGGCTTGATGACATAGCACCAAACTTGCTTACGACCATCATGTTCTTCGATATAGACACCCTGCAGCTCCGGTGCAAAACCTGGCAGCAGGTTGATCCCTTCTTCCAGAGCGCTGAAGTAACGCAGAACAGCACCACCCCAGATTTCACCCGGAACAACACACAGCACACCCGGAGGATAAGGAAGCGCACCTTCGGCAGCGATACGGCCTTCTGCATCCGGCAGACGAACCAGCTCCACTTCACCGCGTAAATAGGCGTAGTTGGCTTCTTGTGGATTCATGCTGACGCGTGGGAAGTGCTCCTTACGGAACATCTCTTTTTGCAGTTGTTTCACGTTGTGACGGGCATACAAATCATGCATTTCCTGGCACAACTGACGCAGGGTATAACCGGCGTAACGCTCTTCATGCTGTTTGTAGATGGAAGGCAGTACTTCCGCCAGAGGCGCATCAGCTTCCAGTAGTTTTTCGAAGCGAACCAGCAGGGCAACAAGTTGCTGAAGTTTGGCCATATCTTCTGCCGGAGTCAGCAGGAAGAGGATGGAGTTAAGATCGCATTTTTCCGGCACTACGCCATTTTCGCGCAGGAAGTTAGCAAGAATCGTCGCGGGTACACCGAACGCTTCGTATTCGCCGTTACGTGCATCAATACCTGGGGTTGTCAGCAACAGTTTGCACGGATCGACAAAGTATTGATTCTCTGCGTAGCCTTCAAAAGAATGCCAGTGCTCACCGGGTACAAATTTAAAGAAGCGCAGATCAACCGCTATTTGCGCTGTTTCATATGACTGCCAGGGCTTACCATCCACCAGTTCAGGAACGAACGGACGAATGTGCTGACAGTTATCGAGGATCAATTTGCGGGTATTAATACCGTTAACCACACAATCCATCCACATATTACGACCGCTGACACCTTCATGCATTTTGGCGTTGATATCCAGTGCGGCAAACAGCGGATAGAACGGGCTGGTGGAGGCGTGCATCATAAAGGCGTTGTTCATGCGTTTGTGCGGTACATAACGCTGTTGCCCTTTGATATGGCTGTCTTTTTTATGAATTTGTGAAGTCTGGGAAAAACCAGCCTGCTGTTTATGCACAGATTGCGTAACCAGAATACCCGGATCGTTCTCATTAAGATCCAGCAGCAGTGGCGAACAGTCCGCCATCATCGGAATAAACTGTTCATAGCCGACCCATGCTGAGTCAAACAGGATGTAGTCACACAGATGACCGATTTTATCCACCACCTGGCGGGCGTTATAAATAGTACCGTCGTAGGTGCCTAACTGAATTACAGCGAGGCGGAACGGACGCGCTTCTTTTGCCCGTTGCGGTGCAACTTCTGTAATCAGTTCACGCAGATAACTTTCTTCGAAGCAGTGCGCATCAATGCCACCGATAAAGCCATACGGGTTACGTGCCGTTTCCAGATAAACCGGTGTTGCACCAGCCTGTAGCAACGCTCCGTGGTGGTTAGACTTATGGTTATTACGGTCAAACAGCACCAGATCACCCGGTGTCAGCAGGGCGTTTAAAACCACTTTGTTGGAGGAGGATGTGCCGTTTAAAACAAAGTACGTTTTATCGGCATTAAACACTTTTGCCGCATGTTGCTGTGCAATGCATGGCGCGCCTTCATGAATCAGAAGATCACCCATTGCTACGTCGGCATTACACAAGTCGGAGCGGAAGAGCATTTCGCCAAAATATTCCACGAACTGATTCCCAGCCGGATGACGACGGAAAAACTCACCCCCCTGATGACCCGGGCAGTCAAAAGCGCTATTGCCCTGATTGACATAATCGACCAGTGCGCGGAAGAAGGGCGGGCGCAGTTGCGTTTCATAATGGCTGGCAGCGGTTTCTAACTGACGTCCATAAAACTCTTTACGTGATTCGCAATGCTCGAAGACACCAGAAATACGTGGCAGATATTCTGCTGGTACACGTTCTTCATTTTCCGTTGCAATAAAAACAGGAATGCCATAGCCAGTAGCGTCTATTTCATCGAGTTTTCCACGTTCAACATCATTGACCGATAAAATAATGGCGGCAACGTCAATATAATTACTTTCGTCAATATTCACGCATGCACGATGAGTAGAAAAACAATCCGGGCAAGAACGACTAACGGCAATTTTTAATTCTGACATTTTGTTCATCTCTTTATTTCAGGTAATAACAGGTCCTCAATTTCTCAAAGGAGAAATCGATCACGCCGGAAAAAAAGCAAAACTCCACCGCTGATAAATAAATCAGTAGTTTGCTTTTTGCAGATGCAATAACCCAGACCAGCCCGGTAACTGGCTATACTCGTCATACTTCAAGTTGCCTATGCTGCGACTCGAATTATTAAGAGTTTAAAAGGGTTAGCAGTATATGAGCACCGAGGGATACAGGTATTAACCTGTAATGCTTAAAGCCAGGGAGACCTGTACGCTGGGGTGCCCTTTAGTCAGAAGACTAGCGGGCATTAAAGAAATGAAAGTCAAAACTATTACGATGGGCAAACTTCATGATATGGGTTGTCCGCCTTATATGAGGCATTGTGCGGCTATTATTTTCCATTTTCCTTTACCTTTTGCTGTGTCAGTTGAAGGTAGGATTATTCTATCCAGGAAATGGCTATAATCTGTGAAGAAGATCAACAAAAAACGATCATACCCCAAATAATAAATCATTAATTATGAATAGTGCCATATTAGATGCTGTTTTGTTATTTAAATGTTGTAATTTCGTGGTTTATATTTGCATTAAGAAATTAAAACTGCCAAATAATAATATTTTTGGCAGAATTAATAATAAATTAATAATTTTTTAAGCGCATTTATTGAATAAACATTCATGGCATAAAACGATAGCCAATACCGGTTTCAGTAATGAAATGGCGGGGGCGGGCGGGATCTTGCTCCAGTTTTTGTCGCAGATGTCCCATATAAATACGCAAATAGTGGCTGTGTTCGACCGCGTTTGGTCCCCACACCTGGTTGAGAAGCTGGCGCTGGGTGAGCACTTTTCCGGCATTGTTGAGCAGCACCGCCAGCAGGCGGAACTCAATCGGGGTGAGATGCACCTCTTCCTCGCTGCGGTGAATCACGCGGGCAGCTAAATCGACGGTAACATCGGAAAATTTCACCAGCGGCTCGGGCGCGGTGGTGGCGGAGTGGCGGCGTAATGCGACGCGCAGACGGGCCTGCAATTCACCAATGCCAAACGGCTTACTCAGGTAATCATCCGCTCCAGCATCCAGCGCGGCGATTTTGTCGCTCTCTTCGCTACGTGCGGAAAGCACAATCACCGGCACCGCGCTCCACTGGCGCAGGTCGCGGATAAACTCAATCCCATCACCGTCTGGCAGGCCGAGATCGAGAATAATCAAATCGGGCTTACGGGTTGCCGCTTCCAGCAAGCCGCGTTGCAGCGTTTCGGCCTCAAAGACGCGCATACCGTCACCCTCCAGCGCCGTGCGCAGAAAGCGACGAATAGCCTGTTCATCTTCAACAATCAGAACGTTTGTCACATATCCTCATGAAATTCTTCAAGTTCAGGGGCAGTTTGCTGGGGAAGTGTAACACGAAAACAGGCACCACCTTCCGGTCGGTTGAACGCGGTAATGGTGCCGCCGTGTACATCCACAATTGCCCGACAAATTGCCAGCCCAAGCCCTACACCCGGCACCGCCGACTCTTTATTTCCGCGAGCAAACTTATCGAATATCGCCTGCTCCAGGCCTTGTGGAAGACCGGGGCCGTTATCCCAGACATCCAGTTGTAGATTTTCGCCCTCAACGTGGGCATCGATACCAATTTCGGCCTGTGTACCCGCGTATTTCACCGCGTTCTCCAGCAGATTAATCAGCACCCGTTCAAAGAGTGGCCCATCAACGTGGATTAAGGTCAGCGGTTCTGGCAGAGAAAGATTGATGGGCGAGGATAAACCCGGTTCCAGCATTTGCAGCGCGCTGCCGACCACTTCTTCCAGCGTTAACCACTCTTTCTTCAAATTAAAGCCGCCGGACTGAATTCGCGCCATATCCAGTAGATTATTCACCAGTCGGGTCGTGTTCAGTACATGCTGACGGATCTCGCTGGCCTGGTGGGCGTGGGGCGATCCTTCGCTTGCAAGATCGAGCGTTAAGATTTCTGCCTGACCGAACAGCACCGTAAGCGGAGTGCGTAAATCGTGCGAAAGCGCCGCCAGCAGGGCGTTGCGGATCTGTTCACGTTCGCTTGCCATCCGCGCCTGTTCTTCGCTGGCGGTCAGCGTCAGGCGTTCCAGGGCATTGGCGACTAACAACGTAAACGTCTCCAGCAGGCGTTGCTGTTCCGGGATCATCAACTGGCGCAGATTCCCCGGTTCCACCACCACCAGCCCGTAGGTTTTCTCACCGCTTTTTAACGGCAAAATCTGGTATGGCACACCGGGTAACGTATCGGTGCCCGCGCCCGCAGGCAGGCCTTTATCAAAACTCCACTGCGCGATGGCATCTTCCCACGGCGTCATTCCTTGCGGATGTGTTAACGGCTGTAATTTACCGTTGTCATCGGGCAACAACACCTGGCTGCGGGCATGAAACGTAGAAGCAATAAATTGTTCGCTGGTGGCAGCGATGTCCTGCGGACTGCGGCCCACAGCCAAAGCTTTCGACATTTCATATAAGTGTCGTGTGCGTTGCTCGCGGTAACGGGCTACCCGCGCCTGATAACGTACGCCAGCAGTAAGGTTCCCGATCACCAGCCCGACGGTTAACATCACCGCGAAGGTCAGCAGATACTGCACATCAGAGACGGCGAGCGTGCCGCGTGGGGCGATAAAAAAGAGATCGAAACTCACCACATTAATGACGGTAGCAAGCACCGAAGGCCAGCGTCCATAAAACAGTGCCACCACCACCACGCCAAGCAGATACAGCATCACCAGGTTGGCGGCATCAAACGCCATCAGCCACTGCATGGCAATTAAGGTGATAACGGCGCATAACGCGGCGGCAACCACGCATCCCTGAATCTGTATCCGCCACTTGTCTTTAAAAGAGCGGCTATCCGGCGCGTTGTTAATCGTGCGGGCGGGTGGTTCATCAAGCGCGACCAGAATCTGATCGAGATCGGGGGCGATGCGCGCCAGTCGGTCAGCAAACGTTTCCCGACGCCACCAGCGGCGCGAGGCCGGGCGACCGAGAATAATCTTGCCGAGATTATGTTCACGGGCATAACGCACTACGGCTTTTTCTTCCGCCGGATCAGAAAGTGTTGCTGTCTCCGCGCCCAGCTCCTGCGCCAGACGTAAGGCGCTGAGAATTGCCCGACGTTTCTTCTCCGGTAAGCGGTGCAGGGCAGGGGTTTCAACATACACCGCGTGCCAGACGCTCCCCAGCCGTGACGCCAACCGCGCCGCCGCGCGGACCAGTTTTTCGCTGCCGGTGTTATGCCCAATACATAAAAGAATCGCGTCGCGCGTGTGCCAGACTTTCTCTTCGCCAGGATGCCCCCGCCAGGCGCGCATTTGCTCATCCACGCGATCGGCAGTACGGCGCAGTGCCAGTTCGCGCAGGGCGATCAGATTGCCTTTGCGGAAAAAATGTTCAATGGCGCGCTCCGCCTGCCCGGCAATATAGACTTTGCCTTCTTTCAGCCGTTGACGCAGATCGTCCGGGGGCAAGTCCACCAGCACTACGTCGTCGGCAGCATCAAAAAAGGGATCGGGCACGGTTTCCCGCACCTGAATTCCGGTGACGCCGCTGACCACATCGTTCAGGCTTTCCAGATGCTGAACGTTGACGGTAGTGAAAACATCAATGCCCGCTTCCAGCAGCTCTTCAATGTCCTGCCAGCGTTTAGGATGACGAGAACCTGGCGCATTACTGTGCGCCAGTTCGTCCATTAAGATCAGCGCCGGACGGCGGGCGAGGGCGGCATCGAGATCAAACTCGCTGATATGCCGCCCACGGTACGCCTGGCGTTTGGGCGGCAGAACAGCCAGCCCTTCCAGCATTGCGGCGGTATCTTTCCGCCCGTGGGTTTCTACCACGCCAACCACAATATCCAGCCCTTGCGTCCGCAGTCGCTGGGCTTCCGCCAGCATCGCCCAGGTCTTCCCGACGCCTGCACAGGCACCGAAGAATACTTTTAGCTTCCCCCGATGCGGCGCGGCAGTTTGTTCCAGCAGACGATCGGGGTCGGGACGTAAGGGTTCGTTATTCATCAAGCTTATCCAGCGCCAGATTGAGTTCGACAATGTTGACGACCGGCTGGCCGATATATTTCACCAGCGGTTGTTGGCTATATTTTGCGATCAGCTGCGTGAGCTGTTCAACGCTGAGATTACGCGCTTTCGCCACGCGAGGAATCTGCCAGGCCGCCGCTTGCGGGGTAATATTATTGTCCAGCCCGCTTGCCGACGCCGTCACCAGTTCAACCGGAACGCTCGTGCTGGCGTCCGGGTTAGCGGCCCGTAATGCGGCAACGCGTGCAGCGATTTGTTTATCCAGCTCAGGGTTACTGACCGCCAGATTGCTCCCGCCAGAAGCCTGTGGATTATAGGGCATTTCTGCCGTTGCCGACGGGCGACCATGAAAATAGCCGTTGCCGGTAAAATTCTGCCCGATTAATGCCGAGCCGCGCACCGTATCACCTTCGCGAATCAACGAACCATTGGCCTGCCAGGGAAACCACCATTGCCCCAGCGCGGTGGTCAGCAGCGGGTAAACACCGCCAGTAATCAGTAACAAAAAGAGAAATGTTGATAATGCCGGACGTAATCCACGCATGGTAAACCTCACACCAGACCGCAAACGGTCAGCAGTAAATCAATGACTTTGATACCAATAAACGGCACCAGCAGCCCACCCAGACCGTAAATCCATAAGTTACGGCGCAACATGGCAGAAGCGGTAAGCGGTTTATAACTCACGCCTTTTAACGCCAGGGGAATCAAAAAGACGATAATCAAGGCGTTGAAAATCACCGCACTGAGGATGGCGGAGTCGGGTGAATGCAGGCGCATGATGTTCAGCGCATTTAACTGCGGATATGTTGCCGCGAACGCCGCCGGAATAATGGCGAAGTATTTCGCCACATCGTTGGCGATGCTGAAGGTAGTGAGCGAGCCACGGGTCATCAGCATCTGTTTGCCAATATGCACCACCTCGATCAACTTGGTCGGGTTAGAGTCGAGATCCACCATATTGCCCGCTTCTTTCGCCGCCTGAGTGCCGGAGTTCATCGCCACCGCGACATCGGCCTGCGCCAGCGCCGGAGCATCGTTGGTGCCGTCGCCGGTCATCGCCACCAAACGGCCTTCCGCCTGATACTGACGGATCAATGCCAGCTTGGCCTCCGGTGTCGCTTCAGCGAGAAAATCATCGACGCCCGCTTCCGCGGCAATGGCGGCGGCAGTCAGACGGTTATCGCCAGTAATCATCACCGTTTTTATGCCCATTTGGCGCAGCTGGGCGAAGCGCTCTTTAATGCCGCCTTTGACGATATCTTTCAGCGCAATAACGCCCAGCACGCGGGAACCTTCCACCACTACCAGAGGCGTGGCCCCCTGACGCGCAACCTGATCGACTTTTTGATCGACATCGGCAGGGAAGTGACCACCGTTAGCTTCAATATGGCGGCGAATGGCATCGACAGAACCTTTACGGATCATACGGTTGTCGATATTGATCCCGCTCATTCGACTTTGCGCAGTAAACGGTACAAAAGTGGCGTGAAGCGACTGCACATCGCGCTCGCGCAGGTTAAAACGCTGCTTGGCGAGGATCACAATACTGCGGCCTTCCGGCGTTTCGTCGGCCAGCGAAGCCAGTTGTGCTGCGTCGGCCAGCGTTTTTTCCTCTACGCCCTGCGCAGGGATAAACTCTGATGCCTGACGGTTACCGAGTGTGATGGTGCCGGTTTTATCCAGCAGCAGGACGTCCACGTCGCCCGCCGCTTCAACTGCACGCCCGCTGGTGGCAATCACATTCGTGCCCAGCATTCGACTCATCCCGGCGACGCCGATCGCTGACAACAGGCCACCGATGGTGGTTGGGATCAGACAGACCAGCAGCGCCACCAGTACCGTTACACTGACTGCATTACCGCCCCACGCGGAAAACGGCCACAGCGTGGCGGTTGCCAGTAAAAAGACGATAGTCAGGGCAATCAGCAGAATGGTCAGGGCAATCTCGTTCGGCGTTTTACGTCGCTGCGCGCCTTCCACCATCGCGATCATCCGATCCAGAAATGTCTCACCGGGGTTAACGCTGCACTCAATCACCAGCCAGTCAGAAAGAATACGCGTGCCGCCAGTGACGGAGGCAAAATCGCCGCCGGATTCACGGATAACCGGTGCCGATTCCCCGGTGATGGCGCTTTCATCGACCGATGCCCCCCCTTCAATAACTTCACCATCGCAGGGGATAATATCGCCCGCTTCTACCAGCACGATATCGCCTTTACGCAGTTGATCGGCAGGTACTTTGTCCGCCGCAGCGCCATATTTCGGCTCACGCAGCTTGCGGGCAAAGGCAGTTTTTTTCACTCCTTTCAAACTATTAGCCTGCGCTTTACTGCGGCCTTCAGCCAGCGCCTCGGCGAAATTAGCGAACAGTACGGTGACCCACAGCCAGCCGCTAATTGCCGCGCTAAACAGCGCATTGCCAGGCATCGCACCGCTTGCCATCGCGATGCTAATACAGGTGGTCAGCAAACTGCCGATCCAGACGATAAACATCACCGGATTGCGCCATTGCGCCTGCGGGTTTAATTTTTTCACCGCTTCTTTCAGCGCCTGAACGACAAGTGTTGGTTCGAATAGCGCCAGTTGTTTACGACTCATATTCAGTGCTCACTCAATATCATCAGGAGAGGTATTCCGCCACCGGACCAAGCGCCAGGGCAGGGATAAAGGTCAGTGCGCCAACCAGCAACACGGTGCCGATTAACAGGCCAACAAACAGCGGGCCGTGCGTTGGTAGAGTGCCGGAGCTGGCGGGCTGGCTCTTTTTACTCACCAGCGAACCGGCAATCGCCATCACCGGGATAATCACCCCGAAGCGACCGACAAACATGCAGAACGCCAGTAAACAGTTCCAGAACGGAGAGTTGGCGCTTAAGCCGGCAAAGGCGCTGCCGTTGTTGTTAGCGGCGGACGACACGGCATACAGCACTTCGCTAAAACCGTGCGGGCCAGGGTTGAGCATGGCGCTACGTCCGGCGTCGGTCATCATCGCCAGTGCTGCGCCCATCAGTACCAGCGTTGGGGTGACCAGAATCGCCAGTGCGGTCAGTTTCATCTCGCGTACGTCGATTTTTTTACCCAGATATTCCGGCGTACGACCAATCATCAGTCCGGCAATAAACACCGCCAGCAGAACGAACAGCATCATGCCGTAAAGACCAGAACCGACGCCGCCGAATACCACCTCACCAATTTGCATCAACCACATCGGTACCATGCCACCGAGAGCGGTAAACGAATCATGCATCGCAATCACCGCACCGCAGGAAGCTGCCGTGGTCACGACTGCAAACAGGCTACTGACCAGCACACCGAAACGGCTCTCTTTACCTTCCATATTGATGCTGCTGTCCGCGCCGAGCGCCAGCAGATGCGGATTACCCTGAACTTCTGCCCACATCACCACGCCTACGCAGATGACAAAAATCACCGACATCGCCCACAGCAACATGCGCCCCTGACGGCGCTCGCCCGCCACTTCGCCAAAGGCAAAGCACAGTGCCGTTGGGATCACGAAGATCGCCAGCATTTGTACGAAGTTGGTCAGTGCGGTCGGGTTTTCAAACGGATGCGATGAGTTGGCATTAAAGAAACCGCCGCCATTAGTGCCGAGCATCTTGATCGCTTCCTGAGAAGCTACAGGCCCCATGGGTAACAGCTGTTGCGCCCCTTCAACAGTCGTAACCGACTGATAGGGAAGAAAGTTTTGCAACGCACCTTGTTGAATAAAAAACAGCGCGATCAACAACGCCACCGGGGCTAACACCCATAACGTGATGCGTAGCAGATCGACCCAGGCATTGCCGAGTGTGCTCATGCTCTGGCGGGTAAACGCGCGGATGAGGGCAAAAATCACCGCAATCCCGCTGGCGGCAGAAAGAAAGTTTTGTACCGTTAAGCCCGCCATCTGGCTGAAATAGCTCAATGTGGTTTCACCGCTGTAAGATTGCCAGTTGGTATTAGTGACAAAGCTGACGGCGGTATTCAGCGCCAGATCCCACGACAGCCCCGGTAACTGCTGCGGGTTAAGCGGTAGATAGTGCTGACCGAGCAACATAAAAAACAGCACCGCCAGCCCCAGCATGTTCAGGCCGAGAATGGCAGAGAGATACTGCTTCCAGTTCATCTCAAGGCCAGAGACGCCGAGTACACGAAAGAGTACGCGCTCAACGCCCGTCGTACCAGGAAGAGGAATATCATTAATCAGCCGCGCCAGCCCACTGCCCAAAGGGCGCGCCAGCACCATTAACACCAGTAAAAACGTGACAATCAGTAAGAACCCTTGCGCAGCCATCAGAACGCCTCCGCATTGATCAGGGCATAAACCAGATAACCCAGTAATAAAAACACCAGCAACACGCCGGCTATCACGCCTGCACTCACAGTGCACCTCCAGTGGCCTAAAAGTGATACCGGAAGGGTAGAATTCTGGCTGCAAAGATTTCGCAAAAATCCGCGGGCGGGGTGTAAAAAAAGTATAAAAATGGCAAAAGCCATGATTTAACTAATGTTTAGTATTAATTTAACTTTCATGTAACTTAATTACACGATGAATGTAAATAAACCATCAATAAGCAAAAATAAGTGGTCGGATGAGTGGTAAAATTACACAAAAGGCGGTACTATTTTCATCAGATAAACGAATTCATTTTTCCGGTGCCATTCACCGGGTAGATACAAAAGGGGGAGAAAAGTATGGAACTCTACAGAGAATATCCTGCATGGCTTATCTTTTTACGCCGTACTTATGCGGTTGCAGCGGGCGTTCTGGCGCTGCCTTTCATGCTTTTCTGGAAAGACCGCGCCCGCTTTTACAGCTATCTGCATCGCGTCTGGTCGAAAACCAGCGATAAACCGGTGTGGATGGATCAGGCCGAAAAGGCAACCGGTGATTTTTACTGATTGCTAAACATGATGTTCAAAGAAAACCGCTAACGGAGACGCTGGCGGTTTTTTTGTTTTCGCCGTCTACACTTACTCCTGTAAACCGCCCAGGAGTAGTAATGAATCAACAACTTTTTGATGACAGCACCCTTATCCGCATTTTTGCTTTGCATGAGTTACACCGTCTTAAAGAGCGAGGCTTAACGCGCGCGGCGCTTCTCGATTATCACAGCCGCTATAAACTCGTCTTTCTGGCTCATTCCCAGCCGGAATACCGCAAACTTGGCCCGTTTGTGGCTGATATTCACCAGTGGCAAAATCTGGATGACTATTACAACCAGTACCGCCAACGCGTCATTGTTTTGCTTTCTCACCCTGCCAACACGCGCGATCACACCAACGTTTTGATGCACGTTCAGGGATATTTTCGCCCACATATTGATTCCACAGATCGCCAGCAGCTGGCGGCGCTTATCGACAGTTATCGCCGTGGCGAGCAACCGCTTCTTGCGCCGCTGATGCGTATCAAACACTATATGGCGCTTTATCCTGAAGCCTGGCTTTCAGGGCAGCGTTATTTCGAACTTTGGCCGCGTGTGATTAACTTGCGCCATTCAGGAGTTTTATGACTACCCATCTGGTCTGGTTTCGCCAGGATTTACGTCTGCACGACAATCTCGCGCTTGCTGCCGCCTGCCGCAATTCGTCTGCACGCGTGCTGGCGCTGAATATCGCAACACCACGTCAGTGGGCAGCGCATAACATGTCGCCGCGTCAGGCTGAACTTATCAATGCTCAACTGAATGGGCTACGAATAGCGCTGGCGGAAAAAGGTATTCCTTTATTATTCCGTGAAGTGGATGACTTTGTCGCCAGCGTCGAAATAGTTAAACAGGTGTGCGCGGAAAACCGCGTTACTCATCTTTTTTATAACTATCAGTATGAGGTGAATGAGCGGGCGCGGGATGTGGAAGTTGAAAGAGCGCTGCGTAACGTGGTGTGTGAAGGATTTGATGACAGCGTGATCCTGCCGCCGGGGGCGGTGATGACTGGCAATCATGA
Source organism: Escherichia fergusonii ATCC 35469 (assembly GCF_000026225.1). Classification (NCBI taxonomy): domain Bacteria; kingdom Pseudomonadati; phylum Pseudomonadota; class Gammaproteobacteria; order Enterobacterales; family Enterobacteriaceae; genus Escherichia; species Escherichia fergusonii. The sequence goes on along the minus strand of NC_011740.1, from coordinate 2,470,315 downwards.
GATGTACAAAGTCTTTACGCCTTTTAAGAATGCCTGGCTGAAACGGCTGCGGGAAGGGATGCCGGAGTGCGTCGCTGCACCAAAAGTTCGTAGTAGCGGATCGATAGAGACCGCGCCATCCATTACGCTGAATTATCCTCGTCAGTCTTTCGATACTGCGCATTTCCCGGTGGAAGAAAAAGCGGCGATTGCGCAATTACGCCAGTTTTGCCAGAACGGTGCCGGAGAGTATGAGCAACAACGAGATTTTCCGGCAGTGGAAGGCACCAGTCGTTTGTCCGCCAGCCTGGCAACGGGTAGGTTATCGCCTCGCCAGTGTCTGCATCGCCTGTTGGCGGAACAGCCGCAGGCGCTGGATGGCGGGGCTGGTAGCGTCTGGCTTAATGAGTTGATCTGGCGCGAGTTCTACCGTCATCTGATGACGTATTACCCCTCGTTGTGTAAACATCGACCGTTTATTGCCTGGACCGACCGCGTGCAATGGCAAAGCAATCCCGCCCATTTAAAGGCCTGGCAGGAAGGCAAAACGGGATACCCAATTGTTGATGCCGCCATGCGTCAGCTTAATAGCAGTGGCTGGATGCATAACCGGCTACGGATGATTACTGCCAGTTTTCTGGTGAAAGATTTGCTGATCGACTGGCGGGAAGGCGAGCGATATTTCATGTCGCAACTGATTGATGGTGATTTGGCAGCCAATAACGGTGGCTGGCAATGGGCGGCTTCCACTGGAACTGATGCTGCACCGTATTTCCGTATTTTCAACCCGACAACTCAGGGCGAGAAATTTGACCACGAAGGTGAGTTTATCCGCCAGTGGTTACCAGAGTTGCGTGATGTACCAGGGAAAGCGGTGCATGAACCGTGGAAGTGGGCGCAGAAAGCAGGTGTGACGCTGGATTATCCGCAACCGATAGTCGATCACAAAGAGGCAAGGCTGCGAACGCTGGCAGCGTATGAAGAAGCGAAGAAAGGAGCCTGATAAAACGCAGCGAGCGTCTTATCAGGCATCGGTGCTGGCCTGTTAAGACTCCAGCGCCAGCGTGCGGTTTCTGAACTTAAGCGCCTGATACAGCCAAATCATCAGTACCAGTCCTACACACGCCAGTGCACCCCAGGTGATTTGATCAAACACTTCAATATATGCATTGATGGAGTAGTTGATCGCCCCGGAGGCATCAAACGAAGATTGCGATGTCTGATCGGCAATCACGCCAGCCAGATAGTTCGCAATCGCGCCAGAAAGCAGCATGTAAATGCCGGTTAATACGCCGGTCACGCCCGGAATTTCAATGCGCGTAATTTGCGACATGGCAACCGGGTCGATAAACAGTTCGGCAAAGCCCATCACCGCCAGACCTAACACCATCAGTGGCAGAGAAGAGTGACCATACATTGCAGACCAGCGGGCGCTTAAGGTCAGAATGCAGAATCCGGCGCTCATCAGGCCAAGACCAAGAGCAAATTTTCCCCAGATGCGCACGGTACGATTACCCGCGACGCTCTCTTTGACCACCCATGCCAGGAACACACCGCACAGCATGACCGCGAAGGCATTAATCGACTGGAACATAGCGGTCGGAACGGTATAACCAAACATATCGCGGTTAACGAAGCGGTCGATATAAAGGCTAATCGAGCTACCGCCCTGTTGTGCGAAGGCCCAGAACAACATACTGAAGAAGGTGAGCGTCACAATCAGTCCCAGCTCTTTACGCTGTTTCTGGTTTTCTGCTTTGCGATAAATTTTTGCCAGAACGCCAAGGCCAATGATAGTCGCGACAATCAAGGCGTATACCGACCACTCTTTCCAGAACAACACGGTAATCAGCGCAGGCGTTGCCACCAGCAGAACCAGCAGCCATCCCCAGTTCGGCAGCAGAAAGTTTCTGGCGCACAGCACCGTTTTGTTAACGCCACGGGTATGAGCAAAATGACGATTGCCACATAAGAAGATAACCAGACCCGCGATCATGCCAACCGCCGCCAGACCAAAGCCCATCGCCCAACTGTACTCTTCCTGGGCATAACCACAGGCGATGGGCGCGATAATAGATCCCACGTTGCCTGCCGCATACATCAGCGAGAAACCGCCATCACGACGTGGATCGGTTGGCTCATACAGCTCGCCAAGCAGACAGCTTACGTTAGATTTAAACAGGCCATAGCCGCAGACGATAATCGCCAGCGAAAGATAAAGGAATGTGGGGTGGATTTCGCTTGCCCCCAGCACGACATGACCGATGGCCATCAGCAAAGCGCCCAGCATTACCGCCATTCGGTTACCAAGCACTTTATCAGCCAGGTAGCCACCCAGAATCGGCGTAACATACACCAGCGAGCAGTAAGCACTGAACAACGCGTAGGCGTGATTGTCGTCATATTTCAACTGGTTAGTAAGATAAAGAATGAGCAGAGCGCGCATGCCATAGAAGCTAAAATATTCCCAAATTTGCAACGCGACGACGTAGTAAATCGCCCGTGGCTGTGATGCTTGTTTATTCATGTTATGTCCTGGGAGTGAATGCCACACAGCCAGCATAATATGCTGCGTGCGTGTGTTTCCTTAAAGTTATCGCTTTGATACAGATTTGATTGTTTGTGCAATATGCTGTCTGAGTGCATAAATATACACTAACCTGCTCAAGGTTAAAGATACAATTTACGTTGTGATAAGGTGGGTTTGTTTCTGAATATGTCAAAAGATTGGCTATCGACGAACTGCCGTGAGAACGCTATTTTAACTGAATGTAAAAACAATGTAGGGCGCGATGATGAAAAACACCGAACTGGAACAATTAATTAACGAAAAGCTGAACAGCGCGGCGATCAGTGACTACGCGCCAAATGGCTTGCAGGTTGAAGGCAAAGAGACGGTGCAAAAAATCGTTACCGGTGTTACCGCCAGCCAGGCACTGCTTGATGAAGCGGTACGCCTGGAGGCCGACGCGGTCATCGTGCATCACGGTTATTTCTGGAAAGGTGAATCTCCGGTGATTCGCGGCATGAAACGCCGTCGTTTAAAAACCTTGCTGGCTAACGATATCAACCTGTATGGCTGGCATCTGCCGCTGGATTCCCATCCTGAACTGGGCAATAACGCACAACTGGCAGCATTACTTGGCATCACCGTCATGGGCGAGATTGAGCCACTGCTGCTATGGGGAGAACTGACTATGCCTGTTCCGGGGCTGGAGCTGGCTTCATGGATAGAAGCACGACTCGGGCGTAAGCCTCTGTGGTGCGGCGATACCGGGCCAGAGAGGGTGCAGCGCGTAGCCTGGTGCACCGGAGGCGGACAAAGCTTTATCGACAGCGCCGCCCGTTTTGGTGTTGACGCATTTATTACCGGAGAAGTCTCCGAACAAACGATTCACTCTGCCCGCGAGCAGGAGCTGCATTTCTATGCCGCAGGGCACCATGCCACCGAACGTGGTGGTATTCGCGCTTTGAGTGAGTGGCTGAACGAAAATACTGATCTGGATGTGACCTTTATTGATATTCCAAATCCTGCATAACTAACTATTAGAGGGAACGAAAGTGCAACGAGCGCGTTGTTATCTGTTAGGTGAAACGGCGGTAGTGCTGGAACTGGAGCCGCCAGTCACGCTGGCCAGCCAGAAACGTATCTGGCGACTGGCGCAGCGTCTGGTGGATATGCCGAATGTCGTGGAATCGATACCGGGTATGAACAATATCACGGTAATTTTAAAGGAACCGCAATCGCTGGCTCTGGATGCGATTGAGCGTTTACAACGCTGGTGGGAAGAGAGCGACGCACTGGAGCCTGACTCGCGCTTTATCGAAATCCCGGTAGTTTATGGTGGAGCAGGTGGCCCCGATCTGTCTGTTGTCGCAAGTCACTGTGGATTAAGTGAAAAGCAGGTGGTAGAGCTGCACTCGTCAGTGGAGTATGTGGTCTGGTTCCTCGGATTCCAGCCAGGATTCCCTTATCTGGGTAACTTACCGGAACAACTGCATACCCCTCGTCGCGCAGAACCACGCCTGAGTGTTCCGGCAGGTTCTGTGGGAATTGGTGGGCCACAGACGGGGATCTACCCAATTCCAACACCTGGCGGCTGGCAGTTAATTGGTCATACATCGTTGAAATTGTTTGATCCCACACGGGATGAGCCCATCTTGTTGCGCCCAGGAGATAGCGTGCGCTTTGTACCGCAGAAGGAGGGAGTATGCTGAAAATCATTCGCGCGGGAATGTACACCACTGTTCAGGATGGCGGTCGTCATGGTTTTCGTCAGTCTGGGATCAGTCACTGTGGCGCACTGGATTTGCCTGCATTACGTATAGCGAATCTGTTGGTAGGTAATGCTGCCGATGCGCCAGCACTGGAAATCACCCTCGGGCAGTTAACGGTTGAATTTGAAAGTGACGGCTGGTTTGCCCTGACGGGAGCTGGTTGTGAGGCGCGGCTGGATGACAATGCTGTCTGGACAGGCTGGCGCTTACCCGTGAAGGCCGGTCAGCGTTTAACACTTAAGCGCCCATTGCATGGGATGCGCAGCTATCTGGCTGTCGCGGGAGGCATTGATGTTCCTGCGGTAATGGGATCATGCAGTACTGATCTGAAAGTGGGGATTGGTGGTCTCGAAGGGCGGTTACTGAAAGATGGCGACAGACTTCCCATTGGCAAAGCAACGCGTGCGTTTATGGAAGCACAAGGGGTAAAACAGCTACTGTGGGGCAACCGTATTCGCGCCTTGCCGGGGCCGGAATATCATGAGTTTGATCGCGCTTCACAAGAGGCATTCTGGCGTTCACCGTGGCAGTTGAGCCCGCAAAGTAACCGCATGGGATATCGCCTTCAGGGGCAAGTGTTAAAACGCACGACTCAGCGTGAAATGCTTTCTCATGGTCTGCTACCTGGTGTGATACAGGTGCCGCATAACGGTCAGCCAATCGTATTGATGAACGATGCCCAAACTACCGGTGGATATCCGCGAATTGCCTGCATTATCGAGGCTGACATGTACCATCTGGCGCAAATCCCGCTTGGACAGCCAATCCACTTTGTGCAGTGCTCGTTGGAGGAGGCGCTAAAAGCGCGTCACGATCAGCAGCGCTACTTCGAACAATTAGCATGGCGGTTACACAATGAAAATTGATCTTAACGCAGACCTGGGTGAAGGCTGCGCCAGTGATGCAGAGCTTCTTACGCTGGTGTCATCTGCCAATATTGCCTGTGGATTTCACGCCGGAGATGCGCAAACCATGCAGGCAAGCGTGCGTGAAGCAGTGAAAAACGGTGTGGCTATCGGCGCGCATCCGGGTTTTCCTGATCGGGAAAATTTTGGCCGCACCGCGATGCAGCTGCCGCCGGAAACGGTTTATGCCCAGACGCTATACCAGATAGGAGCGCTGGCAGCGATTACTCATGCTGAAGGGGGAGTGATGCGCCACGTCAAACCTCATGGCATGTTGTACAACCAGGCAGCGAAAGAACCGCAACTGGCGGATGCCATTGCAAAAGCAGTCCACGCCTGTGATCCGGCACTTATTCTTGTCGGGCTGGCTGGAAGCGAACTGATCCGCGCCGGGAAACACTACGGTCTGACAACACGCCAGGAAGTATTTGCCGACCGGGGATATCAGGCAGATGGTTCGCTGGTACCACGCAGTCAACCAGGTGCTTTAATTGAAGATGAAGAGCAATCGCTTGCGCAGACGCTGGAGATGGTGCAAAACGGGAGGGTAAAAAGCATTACTGGTGAGTGGACTCCTGTCGAGGCACAAACGGTTTGTTTACATGGTGACGGGGAGCACGCTCTCGCTTTTGCCCGTCGCCTTCGCGCTGCGTTCCTGGAGCGTGGAATCGCAGTACAAGCATAAATAAAAAAATGCTGCGTCATAAGGCGCAGCAAAATCACAACAACACACGTTACAAACAGGATGAGTTTATGGGAGAGGCTATATCTCTATGGCCACTGACGGGTATTGCCGTCATTGTGGTCGGATTTCTTTTACGTTTTAACCCGGTGCTGGTGGTGATTGTCGCCGGGATCGTGACTGGGCTGGCAGCGCAGATGCCGATCGCCACGATCCTCGAAAAGCTGGGTGAAGGGTTTCTTAATACTCGCAATCTGCCGTTTATTCTGCTGCTGCCACTGGCAGTTATCGGTCTGCTGGAGCGTCACGGGCTTAAAGAGCGCGCTCAGGCGTGGATTGCCAAAATTCGTAGCGCCACATCAGGACGCCTGCTGATTGTTTATCTTTTCATTCGCGAATGCACTGCGGCACTGGGATTAACCAGTCTTGGCGGGCAGCCGCAAATGGTGCGTCCGTTGCTGGCCCCGATGGCAGAAGGCGCCGCGGAGAAAAAGTATGGACCGTTGCCCGGAGCAGTGCGTTATCGTCTGCGGGCGATGTCGGCAGCGACTGATAACGTCGGGCTGTTTTTTGGCGAAGATATTTTCGTTGCCTTTGGTGCGATCATCTTCATGCATAACTTTATGCTGGAGTCTGGCGGTATTCAGACTGAACCATTGCATATTGCCCTGTGGGGGATCCCTACAGCGATTTGCGCTTTTCTGATCCACGGCGCGCGGTTGTGGCGTTTGGATCATTATCTGCATCGTGAATTAAGTAAAGCCAATGGCACCACGGTAGAGAAAGGAGAAGTGCAATGAATTTTCAGCAAAGCTGGCTTTACTGGCTGGCAGGGATCGTCCTGCTGATAGTGGCGGTGATGTCCTGGCAGGATAAAGCGAACCCGCGCCGTGTGACCACCGGGCTGTTCTGGGGCATTTACGGCCTGTTGTTTTTGCTTGGCGACTGGACGTACTCATTGGTTGGCGATAAACGCACGGTCAATATTGCGGTCGGGGTGGCAGTTGTACTCATGGCGCTAATTGCTGGTTTTGGTGGCGTTAAGTTGGGGCGTTATCACCAGCGTACTCCACAGCAGCGCGAAGAGAGTGCCCAACGGTTGGGCAATCGGCTTTTTTATCCGGCACTGGCGATTCCGTTGGTCACGGTGATTGGCGTCCTGATGTTCAATCACATTCCCGGTTTGCAGGAAGCGCTATTTGGTCCTGGTAATCATTCGACACTGGTGACCCTGTTTTCCATGACGGTGGGTACGCTGATTGGCCTGGCGATGGGGATCAAAATGACCCATGAGCGGGTACATCAGCCAATTCAGGAAGCGCGTCGGCTTCTGGACTCCATTGGCTGGGCGTTTATCTTGCCGCAAATTCTCGCCACGTTGGGCTTGCTGTTTACGGCTGCGGGTGTTGGCAATGGTATTTCGTATCTCACTCAGGAATATCTGGCGGTAGATAGTCGATTTATTGCAGTAGCGGTTTATACCATTGGTATGGCATTGCTGACGATGGTGATGGGTAATGCTTTTGCCGCCTTCCCGATAGTGACTGCTGGGATCGGCATTCCTATTCTGGTGCTTCAACATGGTGGTAACCCGGCGGTAATGGCCGCTATCGGGATGTTCTCTGGTTATTGTGGTACGTTGATGACGCCGATGGCGGCGAATTTCAATATCGTACCTGCTGCTTTGCTGGAGCTGCCGGATAAAAACGCGGTGATCAAAGTCCAGGTGCCGACCGGCCTGATGCTATTGCTGGTCAATATTTTCCTGATGTATTTCCTGATGTTTTTATAAGGGGGCAGGATGAAAACCGTTTTAATCACCGGTTTTGAACCGTTTGGTGGTGAGCAAATTAATCCTTCATGGGAAGTAGTTTCGCAGCTCGATAATGCGATTCTTGGTGGCTGTCGGGTGGTGGCACGGCAATTACCGTGTGTGTTTGGTGAGTCGTTAGCGGTGCTGAATTCGGCAATTGATGCGCTTTCGCCATCGGTGGTGCTGGCAGTAGGACAGGCTGGTGGACGAACTGATATCACGGTTGAGCGCGTGGCAATTAACGTTGATGATGCGCGAATCCCGGATAACCGTGGCAACCAGCCGGTTGATGTACCGGTAATCCCTAATGGTCCGGCAGCCTGGTTTAGCACTTTACCCATAAAAGCAATGGTTTCAGCGATACGGGAGGCTGGCATTCCGGCTTCTGTATCCCAGACGGCGGGAACCTTTGTCTGCAATCATGTGATGTACGGGCTATTGCATAAATTAAGTAGCATGGCGGATGTTAAAGGGGGATTTATTCATATTCCCTACCTGCCTCAACAGGCAGCGGCACACCCAGGAGCGCCGAGCATGGCGGCAGATACCGTGCGAAGAGCGCTCGAAACCGCAATTATTACGGCGTTGTATGTCGATGCCGATATTATCGTGGCAGGTGGAGCGACACATTAATAACCTGGTGCATTGTGTTGACTATCACTCGCAGCCATACTGCGGCCGGGCATTGTCCTAAGTTGTTCGTTTCGGCGCATATGTTGAGATAAACCGCGCAATGGCTGGCCCCGTCAGTAAAATGCTAAACAACCGCAGGGTTTGCATCGCCATAATGAGCGCCATATCGGCGTTGCTCCCTGCGGCAATGACTGCCACTGTATCAAGTCCACCAGGGCTTGTGGCGAGATAGGCAGTCATAAAATCAATCTGCATAAAGTAAGTTAGCCCCCATGCCATCCCGGCACAAATTGCCAGCAAAGCAAAGATTGAGGCCAAAATTTGCGGCAGTGGGCGTAAGGCGCGCAGCAAAATTTGCTTATCGAATCCCAGACCAATACGCCAGCCAATACCCATATAAGCAAGCGCCAGCAGCCATTCCGGCATTTCAATAGTGATGATTTCACCAGACTGGAGGAATGCGCCTGTAAGCATCGGTAGCAACATGGTGCCGGAAGGGATGCGCAATTTAATGCCAATAAAACCTGTCACGCTCGCCAGAATCAGCGTACTGAGTAAATTCAGGCTAACCGGAGGGAACCATACCATTTGTTGGCTGGTCGTTTCGGCGCTGTCGCCCATTATAATCCGCGTTACCAGCACCGCTGCCCCGGCAACAAACAGCACCCGTAGATACTGCATAAATGCCACCAGGCGGATATCGGCACCATAATCCTGGGCCATCGCGACCATTGCTGCCGCTCCGCCGGGAGAAGATCCCCATGCACCTGTATTACCAGGAAGTGAGCTGTAGCGCACCAATAGCCAGCCAACTGCGGCGCTGGAAAACAGCGTAATCAGTAATATACCCAACACGACGGGCCAGTTTTGCGCAAGGGTGGTCAGTATGGACCCGGTAAGATTCTGCGCAATCATGCAACCAAGAATGGCTTGTGCGGCAAGGAAGGCGGAGCGGGGGAGTTGTAAGGTAGCACCTTTCATACTGATGATAATTCCGGCCACCATTGGGCCGAGCAATAATGCCGCAGGAAGATGCAAAGCCAGAAATAGCACGGAAAGAAGAATTGATAATAAAAATAATAAACTCCACTGCAAAACTGGCATCCCATGCTCTCCGCAACTGCCCCTGATATATCGATACAGCATAAAGAAAGCCAGATTAAGAAAAAATATCAGCAATCAAGAAAATTTGAAAAATAGCAAAATAGTTGAGAAGTCTGCCCCTCTGGGTGGAAAAGGGCAGTACAGGCGATCAGTTGTAGTTAATTTTAAACAGCACCACGGTGTCAAAGGGGCCGGGTTGAATAGGTGTTCCTGTAATAGAGGACAATTCTGCTGTATAAGTTTGCTTATAAATGAGCATATCGCTGGTGAAGTCGGCATATTCCGTATATTTGTTAAAGGCATAGGGCGAGGCGTTTTCATCCAGTAATCGCAGTCGTAAACCATTGCCGATCAACAGGGCTTTGTCTTCCTCCACCAGAGTTTCTTCGGTGTAAAATGAGGAACTCACTTTAAAGCCATCTGTACACTGGCTATTTTGTGATTTCGTCGTCTGGATACTAAATGTTTTAGTCATATTATGGCGGCGAATATCAAGCACATTAAAGCGACCAAAATCAATCATCTGATTAGCCGGTTCAATCGAAAAATTGACACTGCAATCCAGAACGCGGATATTTTCCAGACCTTGAATATGATATTTCAGGTTTTTTGCGCCGGGATCTTCGTTAATGCCACCTTTGCCGTCAAATTGCACCACAATATAATCGCTGAGCGGGCTTTGATAGTCATGAGGAGGCATTTCGCGGATTTTGACATACAAACGCATTCGGGCAATAAAAGTTCGTTTTTTGTGTATATTTTCAGGATCACCGGAACAGAGTTTACTCTGCCATCCCATGGCAATAATTTGTTCTGGTGTGTAGATGTCAATATTTTTGCTATCGATACATTGTGTCGTGTCGATACTGCTTTTTCCCTGACTGGCATCGTAATCAACACCGTTATAAGTGACACCTAATTGGTAGTAACGATCCTGCACTCCTGGATAGGGGTTTACCCAGGCGTAAACATGTTCGCTTTCAAAGTTACCATTGGTATTGTTGTCGCAATAAACAGGAATTTTGATATCGTCAGACTCCCAGATTTTATCTCCTGGTCTGGCATTTGAAGGTACAGCGAAAGGAAGTATTCCCTCTGATTTTTCAACCGGGCCGCCAGCATTACCAAAATAACAGTCCAGTGCCAGCGCAGCTTTAAGGGGTATAAAAAGCAGGCTAAAGATAAGCAATACGCTTTTGCAGAGACTCATTTATTCTCCTCGACAGGCTGTAAACGGCACTCGCCCTGGCATTTTAGGGTATTCATGCGCAATGCACCGTAATCGTCCATATAACCGAGGTAAAACTGATTACCTGTATAATTCCCCGTAGCCGTTGAAGCAGTACTAAAAGGGGCAATCATCATACTTTTAAACCCCGGAAGCACGCCCTTCACATCCCGCCCCAGATAGGCGATTGTCAGATAATAAGGGGTCGGATTTTTCATTATCAGTTGGTTATTCTGCTGATTAACCTGTAGCTGTTGTTCGACGTGATCGCCGGTTTTCTTACGTAATGCAGCAGGTCGCCAGAACAATTTAATTCTGCTCTGGACGGCAACTTGTAAAACGGCATGATCATTGTTTTTATCGGGGGCGGGAGGGATTTCTCGTAAATTGTAATAAAACAGCGTTTCCCGATCAGCAGGAAGTTGCGTGGTTGAGGCTTGTTTAACGATACGCACCTGGGAAGTTGCTTTGGGCTCCAGACGCTGAATGGGGGGCAAGGCTACCAGCAGGTCATCGCTTTTCTCGCCCTTTTCGTTTTCTATCCATGAGTAGGCCAGATAAGGGAGTTTATCGCTGCGGTTTTCCACTCGCAAACTGGTTGCTTTGTTGTTGGCATCAAACACAATGCGCGTGCGATCTGGTTGGAGAGCAGCATGACTGTACAGACTGGTTGTTAATAGAATAAGGAACATGCCTTTGCATATTGTCATTGTCTTTTCCTTAATTAATGACACGGGAGAATCAGACGCTTTGAGGTATCTTCCATGCGTTCAGGAAGGTGAATAGTGCAACTCCGGTTATCTCCCCAGAGGACAGTAAACTGTTGATTTTCATCCACGCCGCTAAGCCATGCGTGCCCATCTTCGCTCACCATTCCCACGCTAACACCCCGTGTAGTTTGTTGGATATCCGCACCCAGCGGGGGGAACTGTCCACTGGCCTGGCGAATAATGACACTGAGATCTTTGCCGGAACGAGAGGCCATAGATTTAAAGCCAATCGCTCCTTCAATCCACGTTTCTTTAACTACATTTTCAGAAACGGTAACGCCTTCAGGTAAGTTGTTCATATTTATGGCAACTGTTGAAGGCTGGTAGCTGGCGACAAATGGCACCACTGCAATACCAAAGTGGTTGGTGTAATCGAGATTGCCCTGAACGGGGATATTCGCGACACCATCGGTACTGACCATTAAACGCGGTTCGTTAGTGGAGCTGCGGCGATGAAATGCTGCGCCATATTGCGTGGCGGTAAAAGAACCACTCCAACTGGAACTGGCGGAAGTGTAATCATTAGTAGCGTATGTTCCGGTGAGATCCCATTCGCCGACAGAACTGAGATGCTGGTAATTGCCACTGACCTGCGCACCATTATCGGGGCGATCTGATTGCAGCCCGGCGGACATTCCCCAACTATTGTGTTCATCCAGTGTGTCGTTCCATGACATGCGGTGTGTGGTGGTGTTGCTGCTGTTTTGCAAGTCATAGCCGAGTCGGCCACCTTCACCAACAGGTAGCGAGATCGAGAAGTAAATCTGGTTGTCGCGTTTTTTGTCTTCGTAATGGGTGGTGTTAAATGAAGTCGAGACCGAAATATCTTTCCAGTCACCGATATCCACATTAAACCCGGCGGTTATATTTGCAGTTGTAGTGGTATCGGCATTCCACCATCTCTGACGCAGCAGGTTGACGTTAAGGTTAAGATTTAGTGGCGTGATCGGTTGGCTTGCAGAAATACTAATGGTCTGCTTTTCGTCGTGGGTATCGGCATCATTATATTTATGATCAATATAATTGGCGTAACTATGAAATTGGCGATCAGAAAAGCGGTAAGCCGCTAAAGAGAGCAAACTGTCGGTGGCATCTATTCGTTTGCTGTGGTTAACACGATAACTGTAGCCTTGCTCATCTTCTTGCTGATTAAACTGACTTTTGGCCCAGGTCACGTCGAACGAGAGCGCCCCCAGCCAGAGCATATTTTGCCCGATACCCAGCGCCCCGGAGTGATAATCATCCCCGGAGAGGAGCATACCACCATAGAGTGAAGTATTGGAAAGAACTCCCCAGGACGCTTCGCTACTGAGAAAGGTTTCATTTTCAGTATGGTGTGACATTGAAGCGCGTGGGCGCCCGGCTGCCAGTTTATAGCGCACTTGCCCTTGACGTGTCAGGAAGGGGGTAGAGGCAGCGGAAATCTGAAAACTGTTAACCCGGCCATCTTCTTCGGTCACTTTGACATCCAGAGTGCCTTGTACTGATTGATTGAGGTCGTCAACAATAAACGGGCCTGGTGGCACTTTCTTCTGATATATCACCCGACCATTATGACTGATGGTGACAGTGGCATTGGTTTGGGCGATGCCACTGATTTGTGGAGCGTACCCCCGTAACTCCCACGGCAACATCCGATCATCACTGGTCAACGCCGCGCCTGTGTAAGAGAAACCTTCGAAAATATTAGAGCTAAGATCCGTTTCGCCGAGAGTTAAGCGTGCGCCTGGTTGCGGTAAGGGGCGAAACAGATATGTTCGCGAAATGATAGCCGATTCGTCGCGGTGGTCACCGCTGTCAGACTGGTTTAGTTGGTAATCACTACGCAGTCGCCACGCTCCAGCGTTGAGTCCGGCAGTGCCGTAGGCATTTAAATTGGTATTATTGCTCCCCTCTTGTGGACGATACGTGCTGGCAAACAGGTTGTAATCCAGTAATACACCAGGTACACCCGCATTCCATGTTGAAGGCGGAGTCCAGTTTTCTGAGTGCCAGGCAAGCCAGGCCTGTGGAATTGTAATATTAAGCTGTTGATTGCTTTGATCGAATACGAAAACAATCTCAGGCCTGGATTTAAAATCGACACAATTATTAACTATCGGTAATGACTGGCGGACTTCATCTTTCAGGCCAAATTTATCCATCAGAGAACTATCTATACACGCCTTGATTTGGTCTCCTGCTTTCTGCCAGCGAATTTTTTGCCCACTGCTGATTTGATTATTATTTATGACGATACTGACAAAATATTCACCGGGAGCAATAGCATTTTTTTCTTTGAGTAACGATAAATCGATACTGTCGCGCATTGATTTATCAAGAACGTTAAGATTGAACTCCACTGCCAGAGCGGAAGGTATTACCGCCGCCAGACAGAAAATAATAGAGAGTCGGTAAATATTCACGGTGTCCATACCTGATAAATATTTTAAATAAGGCGGCAGGAGGCCGCCTCGGTTGAACTTACTTATATTCCAGTACGTAGGTTGCATTCGCCGTGACTGCCCCCGGCGTTACTGGTGTCGCTTGATCAAGTTGTTCCATCCAGGCGAAGAAGTTCAGCGTCTGCTCAGTTGAGGCTGGGATCAGTTCAATATCAGGGGTCGCAGTACCTAACGTGATATTGCTCTGATTTTTATTCATTAAGCGAACACCGACACCCGTTGCTTCTCCGGTACTGGTATTACTGAGGATTGGGTCCGCATTGGTCGTTTTCGCTGAACTATCAAAGGTAACGGAGACTTTGGAGATTTTGCCGCCAGAACCATTATTAGAATTTTCCAGATCACAATGGATTAAATGAATATCAACGGCAATCGCATCACTGTGGTGTGCCTGATTAATATGGTTGGTAGAAACTTGACCGAGTTCAACTTGTTTATCAATGTCGTTCTGACTAATTTCACATGGTGCTTCAATGACTTCCCCTTTGAAATGAATTTCACCGGAACCTTCATCAGCAGCATAAGCAGTAGAGGCAAGCAATAAAGTTATTGCCGTGGCGATCAATGTTTTTCCTTTAAACATAACAGAGTCCTTTTAGTGGATTGAGAAATCGCGACTGTTCGTATAATAAATGGAATTCAAGCTAAAGTATTTCGACTTATACTTAATTGATTATTAAGTTATATTTATTTTGCGATAACACATTGAATTTATTGTGAATTGGTGATGTTGTGGTGATTTTAATATGAGAAAGTAAAGATTAAGATATTTCTAAGTGTAATAATGTTGTAGAGAATTAATAAATATATATTCTAAATAATTCGAGTATGTGCACTGTTGTTGCGGATTATTCGGCACATCCATGGGGCTCAGCACTTATCGGGCTTCACTTTTTTGCTGCTTTTCGAATACTCGAAGTTTTGCACAACAGAGGAGATAAAGGTCATATTGTGTCATTAACGGTGCGCCATGGCATGGTTAATTAATGCACTAACCGGGCAGGTATAACGGTTGCGGAGTTTGTGACCTCTCTGATCGATAATAAATACGTCTTTTTATTGATTATCAATATCTTTGCTGTTGGTGCAGAAATAAAAAACCTGCGTGAAAAACACGCAGGGTTTTGTCGGTGTCATTTTTACTTCTTAATATCCGACTTAAAATCACGCTGCGCGTAGCCGGTGTACAGCTGACGTGGGCGGGCGATTTTCATTCCTTCGCTGTGCATTTCGTTCCAGTGGGCGATCCAGCCTACGGTACGTGCCATTGCAAAGATAACGGTAAACATGGAAGACGGAATACCCATCGCTTTCAGGATAATACCAGAATAGAAATCGACGTTCGGGTACAGTTTCTTCTCGATAAAGTACGGGTCGTTCAGCGCAATGTGCTCAAGTTCCATCGCCACTTCCAGCAACTCATCTTTGCTGCCCAGCTCTTTCAGCACTTCGTGACAGGTTTCACGCATTACAGTGGCACGTGGATCATAATTTTTATAGACGCGGTGACCAAAGCCCATCAGGCGGAAAGAGTCATTTTTATCTTTCGCACGACGCATAAATTCTGGAATGTGTTTCACTGAGCTGATTTCTTCCAGCATTTTCAGTGCAGCTTCGTTGGCGCCGCCGTGTGCCGGTCCCCACAAAGAAGCAATACCTGCGGCGATACAGGCGAACGGGTTTGCACCAGAAGAGCCAGCGGTACGCACGGTAGAGGTAGAAGCGTTCTGTTCATGGTCAGCATGCAGGATCAGAATACGATCCATTGCGCGTTCCAGAATGGGGTTAACTTCATACGGTTCACACGGCGTAGAGAACATCATATGCAGGAAGTTGCCTGCGTAAGAGAGATCGTTACGTGGGTAAACAAAAGGCTGACCAATAGAATATTTGTAACACATTGCCGCCATGGTTGGCATTTTTGACAACAGGCGATAAGCCGCAATCTCACGATGACGTGGGTTATTGACATCCAGGGAGTCATGATAGAAAGCTGCAAGGGCACCAGTGATACCGCACATAACAGCCATTGGATGCGAGTCGCGACGGAAAGCGTGGAACAGGCGGGTGATTTGCTCATGAATCATGGTATGGCGGGTAACGGTCTTTTTGAACTCGTCATACTGTTCCTGAGTCGGTTTCTCACCATAAAGCAGGATATAGCACACTTCCAGATAACTTGATTCGGTTGCCAGCTGGTCGATAGGGAAACCGCGATGCAACAAAATACCTTCGTCACCATCAATAAAAGTTATTTTAGATTCACATGATGCAGTAGAGGTGAATCCAGGATCAAAAGTAAACATGCCTTTTGAGCCGAGGCTACGAATGTCGATAACGTCCTGTCCGAGCGTGCCTTTCAGCACATCCAGTTCAATAGCAGAATCACCATTGAGAGTGAGCTTTGCTTTTGTATCAGCCATTTACGGTCTCCTTAGCGCCTTATTGCTTAAGACTGCCGGAACTCACACTTGCTTCGTACATCAATAACTGTCACCCCTTTGTTATTTGGCTCGCCGCTCTGTGGCAGAGTGGATGACCAGGGTACAGAGCTATGGGCGCTTGCAGGTAAAACAGTTAATTAATGGCGATTAAATAGCAAATCAAGAACTTAGCAATCCGTATTATTTAACCTGACTATCACTAATAACTTTACTGAATGAATCGGTCAATACTTTCTCACCGTTACATAACGAAACTTCAACAGTAATTAACACTTCATAACTTTTACGCATTGTATGCTTTTTCTGGTGATGTTTGTAACAATTTTGTTGAATGAATGTCAAATCCAATGGTTAAAAATTAAAAAAATGTTGTTATCGTGACCCGGATCACTGTTCGGGATAAAACATCACAAACTATATGTAGGTTAATTGTAATGATTTTGTGAAAGTCCTATACTGCCGCCAGGTCTTCGGAATCCCCTGCAATCCCGAGCCACCCAGCGTTTTGGCGTGTCGTTTTAACATCTGGAAGCAGTGTTTTATATGACTCGTGGTTATAGATAAGGACGCTGTCTGACCCGCAAGCAGACCGGAGAAAGGAAATCCCAATGTCTCCTGGTAACAGAACATTAACATCTGTGCCTGTAGTCCAAAGGGAATAATAAGAACAGCATGTGGGCGTTATTCATGATAAGAAATGTGAAAAAACAAAGACCTGTTAATCTGGACCTACAGACCATCCGGTTCCCCGTCACGGCGATAGCGTCCATTCTCCATCGCGTTTCCGGTGTGATCACCTTTGTTGCAGTGGGCATCCTGCTGTGGCTTCTGGGTACCAGCCTCTCTTCCCCTGAAGGTTTCGAGCAAGCTTCCGCGATTATGGGCAGCTTCTTCGTCAAATTTATCATGTGGGGCATTCTTACCGCTCTGGCATATCACGTCGTCGTAGGTATTCGCCACATGATGATGGATTTTGGCTATCTGGAAGAAACATTCGAAGCGGGTAAACGCTCCGCCAAAATCTCCTTTGTTATTACTGTCGTGCTTTCACTTCTCGCAGGAGTCCTCGTATGGTAAGCAACGCCTCCGCATTAGGACGCAATGGCGTACATGATTTCATCCTCGTTCGCGCTACCGCTATCGTCCTGACGCTTTACATCATTTATATGGTCGGTTTTTTCGCTACCAGTGGCGAGCTGACATATGAAGTCTGGATTGGTTTCTTCGCCTCTGCGTTCACCAAAGTGTTCACCCTGCTGGCGCTGTTTTCTATCTTGATCCATGCCTGGATCGGCATGTGGCAGGTGTTGACCGACTACGTTAAACCGCTGGCCTTGCGCCTGATGCTGCAACTGGTGATTGTCGTTGCACTGGTGGTTTACGTGATTTATGGATTCGTTGTGGTGTGGGGTGTGTGATGAAATTGCCAGTCAGAGAATTTGATGCAGTTGTGATTGGTGCCGGTGGCGCAGGTATGCGCGCGGCGCTGCAAATTTCCCAGAGCGGCCAAACCTGTGCGCTGCTCTCCAAAGTCTTCCCGACCCGTTCCCATACCGTTTCTGCGCAAGGCGGCATTACTGTTGCGCTGGGTAATACCCATGAAGATAACTGGGAATGGCATATGTACGACACCGTAAAAGGTTCGGACTATATCGGTGACCAGGACGCGATTGAATATATGTGTAAAACCGGGCCGGAAGCGATTCTGGAACTGGAACACATGGGCCTGCCGTTCTCGCGCCTTGATGATGGTCGTATCTATCAACGTCCGTTTGGTGGCCAGTCGAAAAACTTCGGCGGCGAGCAGGCGGCACGTACTGCTGCGGCAGCTGACCGTACCGGTCACGCACTGTTGCACACGCTTTATCAGCAGAACCTGAAAAACCACACCACCATTTTCTCCGAGTGGTATGCGCTGGATCTGGTGAAGAACCAGGATGGCGCGGTAGTTGGTTGTACCGCACTGTGCATCGAAACCGGTGAAGTGGTTTACTTCAAAGCCCGTGCGACTGTGCTGGCAACCGGCGGGGCAGGGCGTATTTATCAGTCCACCACCAACGCGCACATTAACACCGGCGACGGCGTCGGCATGGCTATCCGTGCAGGTGTACCTGTGCAGGATATGGAAATGTGGCAGTTCCACCCGACCGGTATAGCAGGTGCGGGCGTACTGGTCACCGAAGGTTGCCGTGGTGAAGGCGGTTATCTGCTGAACAAACATGGCGAACGCTTTATGGAGCGTTATGCGCCGAACGCCAAAGACCTGGCGGGCCGTGACGTGGTGGCGCGTTCCATCATGATCGAAATCCGTGAAGGTCGCGGCTGTGATGGTCCGTGGGGGCCACATGCAAAACTGAAACTCGATCACCTGGGTAAAGAAGTTCTCGAATCCCGTCTGCCGGGTATCCTTGAACTCTCCCGTACCTTCGCACACGTCGATCCGGTGAAAGAGCCGATTCCGGTTATCCCAACCTGTCACTACATGATGGGCGGTATTCCGACCAAAGTGACCGGTCAGGCGCTGACGGTGAACGAGAAAGGCGAAGATGTGGTTGTTCCGGGGCTGTTCGCGGTAGGTGAAATCGCTTGTGTATCGGTACACGGCGCTAACCGTCTTGGCGGCAACTCGCTGCTGGACCTGGTGGTCTTTGGTCGCGCAGCGGGCCTGCATCTGCAAGAGTCTATTGCCGAGCAGGGCGCACTGCGCGATGCCAGCGAGTCTGATGTTGAAGCGTCTCTGGAGCGTCTGAATCGCTGGAACAACAACCGTAATGGTGAAGATCCGGTGGCGATTCGTAAAGCACTGCAAGAATGTATGCAGCATAACTTCTCGGTCTTCCGTGAAGGTGATGCGATGGCAAAAGGGCTTGAGCAGTTGAAAGTGATCCGCGAGCGTTTGAAAAATGCCCGTCTGGATGACACTTCCAGCGAGTTCAACACCCAGCGCGTTGAATGCCTGGAACTGGATAACCTGATGGAAACGGCGTATGCAACGGCTGTTTCTGCCAACTTCCGTACCGAAAGCCGTGGCGCGCATAGCCGCTTCGACTTCCCGGATCGTGATGATGAAAACTGGCTGTGCCACTCCCTGTATCTGCCAGAGTCGGAATCCATGACGCGTCGAAGCGTCAATATGGAACCGAAACTGCGCCCGGCATTCCCGCCGAAGATTCGTACTTACTAATGCGGAGACAGGAAAATGAGACTCGAGTTTTCAATTTATCGCTATAACCCGGATGTTGATGATGCTCCGCGTATGCAGGATTACACCCTGGAAGCGGAAGAAGGTCGCGACATGATGCTGCTGGATGCGCTTATCCAGTTGAAAGAGAAAGATCCCAGCCTGTCGTTCCGTCGTTCCTGCCGTGAAGGTGTGTGCGGTTCCGACGGTCTGAACATGAACGGTAAGAATGGTCTGGCCTGTATTACCCCGATTTCGGCACTCAACCAGCCGGGCAAGAAGATTGTGATTCGCCCGCTGCCAGGTTTACCGGTGATCCGCGATTTGGTGGTAGACATGGGACAATTCTATGCGCAATATGAGAAAATTAAGCCTTACCTGTTGAATAATGGACAAAATCCGCCAGCTCGCGAGCATTTACAGATGCCAGAGCAGCGCGAAAAACTCGACGGGCTGTATGAATGCATTCTCTGCGCATGTTGTTCAACCTCTTGTCCGTCTTTCTGGTGGAATCCCGATAAGTTTATCGGCCCGGCAGGCTTGTTAGCGGCATATCGTTTCCTGATCGATAGCCGTGATACCGAGACTGACAGCCGCCTCGACGGTTTGAGCGATGCATTCAGTGTATTCCGCTGTCACAGCATCATGAACTGCGTCAGTGTATGTCCGAAAGGGCTGAACCCGACGCGCGCTATCGGCCATATCAAGTCGATGTTGTTGCAACGTAATGCATAAATTCCAGGCCTGATAAGACGCGCAAGCGTCGCATCAGGCAACCAGGGCCGGATGCGGCGTGAACGCCTTATCCGGCCTGCAAAAGAATTGCAGGAAATCTTTAAAAACTGCCCCTGACACTAAGACAGTTTTTAAAGGTTCCTTCGCGAGCCACTACGTAGACAAGAGCTCGCAAGTGAACCCCGGCACGCACATCACTGTGCGTGGTAGTATCCACGGCGAAGTAAGCATAAAAAAGATGCTTAAGGGATCACGATGCAGAACAGCGCTTTGAAAGCCTGGTTGGACTCTTCTTACCTCTCTGGCGCAAACCAGAGCTGGATAGAACAGCTCTATGAAGACTTCTTAACCGATCCTGACTCGGTTGACGCTAACTGGCGTTCGACGTTCCAGCAGTTACCTGGTACGGGAGTCAAACCGGATCAATTCCACTCTCAAACGCGTGAATATTTCCGCCGCCTGGCGAAAGACGCTTCACGTTACTCTTCAACGATCTCCGACCCTGACACCAATGTGAAGCAGGTTAAAGTCCTGCAGCTCATTAACGCATACCGCTTCCGCGGTCACCAGCATGCGAATCTCGATCCGCTGGGGCTGTGGCAGCAAGAGAAAGTGGCCGATCTGGATCCGTCTTTCCACGATCTGACCGAAGCAGACTTCCAGGAGACCTTCAACGTCGGTTCATTTGCCAGCGGCAAAGAAACCATGAAACTCGGCGAGCTGCTGGAAGCCCTCAAGCAAACCTACTGCGGCCCGATTGGTGCCGAGTACATGCACATTACCAGCACCGAAGAAAAACGCTGGATCCAACAGCGTATCGAGTCTGGTCGCGCGACTTTCAATAGCGAAGAGAAAAAACGCTTCTTAAGCGAACTGACCGCCGCTGAAGGCCTTGAACGTTACCTCGGCGCAAAATTCCCTGGCGCAAAACGCTTCTCGCTGGAAGGCGGTGACGCGTTAATCCCGATGCTTAAAGAGATGATCCGCCATGCTGGCAACAGCGGCACCCGTGAAGTGGTTCTTGGGATGGCGCACCGTGGTCGTCTGAACGTGCTGGTTAACGTGCTGGGTAAAAAACCGCAAGACTTGTTCGACGAATTTGCCGGCAAACATAAAGAACACCTCGGCACGGGCGACGTGAAATACCACATGGGCTTCTCGTCTGACTTCCAGACCGATGGCGGCCTGGTTCACCTGGCGCTGGCGTTTAACCCGTCTCACCTTGAGATTGTAAGCCCGGTAGTTATCGGTTCTGTTCGTGCCCGTCTGGACAGACTCGACGAGCCGAGCAGCAACAAAGTGCTGCCAATCACCATCCACGGTGACGCCGCAGTGACCGGGCAGGGCGTGGTTCAGGAAACCCTGAACATGTCGAAAGCGCGTGGTTATGAAGTTGGCGGTACGGTACGTATCGTTATCAACAACCAGGTTGGCTTCACCACCTCTAACCCGCTGGATGCCCGTTCTACGCCGTACTGTACTGATATCGGCAAGATGGTACAGGCACCGATTTTCCACGTTAATGCGGATGATCCGGAAGCCGTTGCCTTTGTGACCCGTCTGGCGCTCGATTTCCGTAACACCTTTAAACGTGATGTCTTCATCGACCTGGTGTGCTACCGCCGTCACGGCCACAACGAAGCCGACGAGCCGAGTGCAACTCAGCCGCTGATGTATCAGAAAATCAAAAAACATCCGACGCCGCGCAAAATCTACGCTGACAAGCTGGAGCAGGAAAAAGTCGCGACGCTGGAAGATGCCACCGAGATGGTTAACCTGTACCGCGATGCGCTGGATGCTGGCGATTGCGTGGTAGCAGAGTGGCGTCCGATGAACATGCACTCTTTCACCTGGTCGCCGTACCTCAACCACGAATGGGACGAAGAGTACCCGAACAAAGTTGAGATGAAGCGCCTGCAGGAACTGGCTAAACGTATCAGTACGGTGCCGGAAGCGGTTGAAATGCAGTCTCGCGTTGCCAAAATTTATGGCGATCGCCAGGCAATGGCTGCCGGTGAGAAACTGTTCGACTGGGGCGGCGCGGAAAACCTCGCTTACGCCACTCTGGTTGATGAAGGCATTCCGGTCCGCCTGTCGGGTGAAGACTCCGGTCGCGGTACCTTCTTCCATCGTCATGCGGTGATCCACAACCAGTCCAACGGTTCTACTTACACGCCGCTGCAACATATCCATAATGGTCAGGGCGCGTTCCGCGTCTGGGACTCCGTACTGTCTGAAGAAGCAGTGCTGGCGTTTGAATACGGTTATGCCACCGCAGAGCCGCGCACGCTGACTATCTGGGAAGCGCAGTTTGGTGACTTCGCTAACGGTGCGCAGGTGGTTATCGACCAGTTCATCTCCTCTGGCGAACAGAAATGGGGTCGGATGTGTGGCCTGGTGATGTTGCTGCCGCACGGTTACGAAGGGCAGGGGCCGGAGCACTCCTCCGCGCGTCTGGAACGTTATCTGCAACTTTGCGCTGAGCAAAACATGCAGGTGTGCGTACCGTCTACCCCGGCACAGGTTTACCACATGCTGCGTCGTCAGGCGCTGCGCGGGATGCGCCGTCCGCTGGTGGTGATGTCGCCGAAATCCCTGCTGCGTCATCCGCTGGCGGTTTCCAGCCTCGAAGAACTGGCGAACGGCACCTTCCTGCCAGCCATTGGCGAAATCGACGAGCTTGATCCGAAGGGCGTGAAGCGCGTAGTGATGTGTTCTGGTAAGGTTTATTACGACCTGCTGGAACAACGCCGTAAGAACAATCAACACGATGTCGCCATCGTCCGTATCGAGCAACTCTATCCGTTCCCGCATAAAGCGATGCAGGAAGTGTTGCAGCAGTTTGCTCACGTCAAGGATTTTGTCTGGTGCCAGGAAGAGCCGCTCAACCAGGGCGCATGGTACTGCAGCCAGCATCATTTCCGTGAAGTGATTCCGTTTGGGGCTTCTCTGCGTTATGCAGGCCGCCCGGCCTCCGCCTCTCCGGCGGTAGGGTATATGTCCGTTCACCAGAAACAGCAACAAGATCTGGTTAATGACGCGCTGAACGTCGAATAAATAAAGGATACACAATGAGTAGCGTAGATATTCTGGTCCCTGACCTGCCTGAATCCGTAGCCGATGCCACCGTCGCAACCTGGCATAAAAAACCCGGCGACGCAGTTGTACGTGATGAAGTGCTGGTAGAAATCGAAACTGACAAAGTGGTACTGGAAGTACCGGCATCAGCAGACGGCATTCTGGATGCGGTTCTGGAAGATGAAGGTACAACCGTAACGTCTCGTCAGATCCTTGGTCGCCTGCGTGAAGGTAACAGCGCGGGTAAAGAAACCAGCGCCAAATCTGAAGAGAAAGCGTCCACTCCGGCGCAACGCCAGCAGGCGTCTCTGGAAGAGCAAAATAACGATGCGTTAAGCCCGGCGATCCGTCGCCTGCTGGCTGAACACAATCTTGATGCCAGCGCCATTAAAGGCACCGGTGTAGGTGGTCGTCTGACCCGTGAAGATGTGGAAAAACATCTGGCGAAAGCCCCGGCGAAAGAGTCTGCACCGGCAGCAGCTACTACGGCGGCGCAACCGGCTCTGGCTGCACGTAGCGAAAAACGTGTTCCGATGACTCGCCTGCGTAAGCGCGTGGCAGAGCGTCTGCTGGAAGCGAAAAACTCTACCGCCATGCTGACCACGTTCAACGAAGTCAACATGAAGCCGATTATGGATCTGCGTAAGCAGTATGGTGAAGCGTTTGAAAAACGTCACGGCATCCGTCTGGGCTTTATGTCCTTCTACGTGAAAGCGGTGGTTGAAGCCCTGAAACGTTACCCGGAAGTGAATGCTTCTATCGACGGCGATGATGTGGTTTACCACAACTATTTCGACGTCAGCATGGCGGTTTCTACGCCGCGCGGCCTGGTGACGCCGGTTCTGCGTGATGTGGATACCCTCGGCATGGCAGACATCGAGAAGAAAATCAAAGAGCTGGCAGTTAAAGGACGTGACGGCAAGCTGACGGTTGAAGATCTGACCGGTGGTAACTTCACCATCACCAACGGTGGTGTGTTCGGTTCCCTGATGTCTACGCCTATCATCAACCCGCCGCAGAGCGCAATTCTGGGTATGCACGCTATCAAAGATCGTCCGATGGCAGTGAATGGTCAGGTTGAGATCCTGCCGATGATGTACCTGGCGCTGTCCTACGATCACCGTCTGATCGATGGTCGCGAGTCCGTGGGCTTCCTGGTAACGATCAAAGAGTTGCTGGAAGATCCGACGCGTCTGCTGCTGGACGTGTAGTAGTTTAAGTTTCACCTGCACTGTAGACCGACGTGGATAGGGTGTCGGTCTACGGTTTAAAAGATAACGATTACTGAAGGATGGACAGAACACATGAACTTACATGAATATCAGGCAAAACAACTGTTTGCCCGCTATGGCTTACCAGCACCGGTGGGTTATGCCTGTACTACTCCGCGCGAAGCAGAAGAAGCCGCTTCAAAAATCGGTGCCGGTCCGTGGGTAGTGAAATGTCAGGTTCACGCTGGTGGCCGCGGTAAAGCGGGCGGTGTGAAAGTTGTAAACAGCAAAGAAGACATCCGTGCTTTTGCAGAAAACTGGCTGGGCAAGCGTCTGGTAACGTATCAAACAGATGCTAATGGCCAACCGGTTAACCAGATTCTGGTTGAAGCAGCGACCGATATCGCTAAAGAGCTGTATCTTGGTGCCGTTGTAGACCGTAGTTCCCGTCGCGTGGTCTTTATGGCCTCCACTGAAGGCGGCGTGGAAATCGAAAAAGTGGCGGAAGAAACTCCGCACCTGATCCACAAAGTTGCGCTTGATCCGCTGACTGGCCCGATGCCGTATCAGGGACGCGAGCTGGCGTTCAAACTGGGCCTGGAAGGTAAACTGGTTCAACAGTTCACCAAAATTTTCATGGGCCTGGCGACCATTTTCCTTGAGCGCGACCTTGCTCTTATCGAAATTAACCCGCTGGTTATTACCAAACAGGGCGATCTGATCTGCCTCGACGGCAAACTGGGTGCTGATGGCAACGCACTGTTCCGCCAGCCTGATCTGCGCGAAATGCGCGACCAGTCGCAGGAAGATCCACGTGAAGCACAGGCTGCACAGTGGGAACTGAACTACGTTGCGCTGGACGGTAACATCGGTTGTATGGTTAACGGCGCAGGTCTGGCGATGGGCACCATGGACATCGTTAAACTGCACGGCGGCGAACCGGCTAACTTCCTGGACGTTGGCGGTGGCGCAACCAAAGAACGTGTAACCGAAGCATTCAAAATCATCCTCTCTGACGACAAAGTGAAAGCCGTTCTGGTTAACATCTTCGGCGGTATCGTTCGTTGCGACCTGATCGCTGACGGTATCATCGGCGCGGTAGCGGAAGTGGGTGTTAACGTACCGGTCGTGGTACGTCTGGAAGGTAACAACGCCGAACTCGGCGCGAAGAAACTGGCTGACAGCGGCCTGAATATTATTGCAGCAAAAGGTCTGACGGATGCAGCTCAGCAGGTTGTTGCCGCAGTGGAGGGGAAATAATGTCCATTTTAATTGATAAAAACACCAAGGTTATTTGCCAGGGCTTTACTGGTAGCCAGGGGACTTTCCACTCTGAACAGGCCATTGCATACGGCACTAAAATGGTTGGCGGCGTAACCCCAGGTAAAGGCGGTACTACCCACCTCGGTCTGCCGGTGTTCAACACCGTGCGTGAAGCCGTTGCTGCCACTGGCGCTACCGCTTCTGTTATTTACGTACCGGCTCCGTTCTGCAAAGACTCCATTCTGGAAGCCATCGACGCAGGTATCAAACTGATTATCACCATCACTGAAGGCATCCCGACGCTGGATATGCTGACCGTGAAAGTGAAACTGGACGAAGCTGGCGTACGCATGATCGGCCCGAACTGCCCAGGCGTTATCACTCCGGGTGAATGTAAAATCGGCATCCAGCCGGGTCACATTCACAAACCGGGTAAAGTGGGTATCGTTTCCCGTTCCGGTACACTGACCTATGAAGCGGTTAAACAGACCACGGATTACGGTTTCGGTCAGTCGACCTGTGTCGGTATCGGCGGCGACCCGATCCCAGGCTCTAACTTTATCGACATCCTCGAAATGTTCGAAAAAGATCCGCAGACCGAAGCGATCGTGATGATCGGTGAGATCGGCGGTAGCGCTGAAGAAGAAGCCGCGGCTTACATCAAAGAGCACGTTACCAAGCCAGTTGTGGGCTACATCGCTGGTGTGACTGCGCCGAAAGGCAAACGTATGGGCCACGCTGGCGCTATCATCGCTGGTGGTAAAGGGACTGCGGATGAGAAATTTGCTGCTCTGGAAGCCGCAGGCGTGAAAACCGTTCGCAGCCTGGCTGACATCGGTGAAGCTCTGAAAACTGTTCTGAAATAAATACTTGTAATAAGAAATAGCCCTCGCCGCTTCCCTCTACAGGAATGGCGAAGGGCTGTCGGTTTCGACATGGTTGGCCATCGTATGATGGCCTTTTTTATGCTTTGCAGTTGGGTGGTAATATTTTATGTTGCACTTTTCTTATTACGTAAAAAAATGCTCAACACTCAACTATCTTACATAAGATAATTCACGTTTTAATCTATAACCTGGTGGGTGATTTATATATTTATTCTTTTGCGAGTTTGTTTTAATTAAACCATCGGGCTGGTTGGTAGCTTTAAAATAACACGCGGTGGTGAAGGGATATCATCCGGCTTGCAGAAAATAAATGACTTTCAGAGATTGGCATATGAGAGGAAAAATACCGAAAACAGAACTTCTGATCGCTTTTGAGGCGGTGGCCCGCTATGAAAGCTATACCCGGGCGGCAGAAGATCTGGCATTGACACAGAGTGCCGTGTTCCGTCAGATTACTGCTCTGGAAGAGTTTTTGTGCACACCACTGTTTGACCATGCGAAAAAGCGTATTACCCTGAATTCTGCTGGAAAATATTATCTCGGTATTATCAAAGAAACACTTCATAAGATGGAGCGCGATACGCATGCCATTATGAGTTGGCAACCGAAAGTGCAGGTAATAGAACTGGCAGTCAATCCAACTTTTAGTACCCACTGGTTAATACCCAGTCTGCGGGAGTTCAGCGAACTTAACCCGGATATTATTGTTAATATATATTCACTTTCGAGTGTGGATGATTTTCTTCATCGGGAATATGACGCGGCAATTATGCGTGAAGATTTTTGTACCCACTGGGCAGAAGTCGAATTTCTTTTTGAAGAGGAAATTCTACCTGTATGCAGCAGTACACTACTTGCGCCTGAAGATCAAAAATTATCAGTAAAACAGTTGGTTAGTGATATACAGTTGTTGCATCAAAGCACTCGTATGAATGCATGGCAGGAGTGGTTTGCGCTTTCAGGTATTATGCATTCAGGTATTAATAAAGGCCCACGTTATGATTTATTATCCATGTTGATTGCGGCCGTGCGTTCCAATCTTGGCGTGGCGTTGCTTCCCCGCTTTGCAATTCAGCGAGATCTTGATAATGGCGAAATGATTATTCCCTGTGATGTACCGATTCGCACCGGAAATCGATTTGTTTTGACGTGGCGGGAAGAGAAAAATAAATCCCGCCATTTGCAGATTTTTCGTGACTGGCTGCGGGAAAAGTCGCAAACCACCATGCTTTGAGCATCTTTTATTTGCCTGCCAGACAACTGTTGCAATGGCATGACTGCTCAAACTGACTAAAGAAGTTATTTCCTTTGTCATCCACCAACAGAAAAGCAGGCAGGTGTTCCACTTCCATCATCCACACTGCTTCCATACCCAGTTCAGGATATTCAATACAACGCAGGCTTTTCACATATTGCTGGGCCAGAAGTGCCGCCGCACCACCAATACTGCCGAGATTAAAACCACCATGTTTTTTGCAGGCATCGGTAACCTGTTGACTACGATTGCCTTTTGAGAGCATCACCAGGCTACCACCTGCGGCCTGAAATGCATCTACGTAGCCATCCATCCGACCACCGGTCGTCGGGCCCAGAGAACCGCAAGGGTAACCTTCCGGTGTTTTTGCTGGTCCGGCGTAATATACAATGTGTTTTTTCATATATTCTGGTAGCGGTTCGCCATACTCTAATCGGGTTTTAATTTTTGCATGGGCAATATCCCGGGCGACAACTATAGGGCCAGTTAGTGAGAGGCGTGCGCCAATGGGCAAACGAGATAAATCACTTCTGATTGCATCTAACGGTCGATTCAGATCAATTTCCACTACCTGAGAATTGCTTTCCGTACGTAGCGGTTGCGGTATCAAACGTCCGGGATTACGTTCGAGTTTTTCCAGCCAGATACCCTGTTTGTTAATTTTGGCTTTGATATTGCGATCAGCGGAGCAGGAGAGGGCCATCGCAATCGGGCAAGAGCCGCCATGACGCGGCAGACGAATCACCCGAATATCATGAGCAAAATATTTGCCGCCAAATTGTGCCCCTATACCAAATTCCCGGCTGGCATTAAGGAGAGTAACTTCCAATGCCATATCACGAAATGCCTGGCCCAGTTCATTACCGATGGTGGGGAGATAATCGTAATATTTAGTTGATGCCAGTTTGGCTACCTTTAACGCCTGGTCTGCTGAAAGCCCGCCCACGACAAAAGCGATATGGTATGGTGGACAGGCCGCAGTACCCAGAGACTTCATTTTATCAATCAGAAACTGGGTCAGTTTTTCTGGTTGTAAAATAGATTTCGTTTCCTGAAACAAGGCTGCTTTATTGGCTGAACCACCCCCTTTATTTATAAATAAAAATTGGTATTCACTACCTGGTGTGGCGCTGATATCTATTTGTGCTGGTAGGTTAGTTTGCGTATTAATTTCGTTATACATATCCAGCGGTGCATTCTGCGAATAGCGCAGATTATTTTCCTGAAAGGTGGTGTAAATTCCTTTACTTAAGTATTCGGCATCGTTAACACCTGTCCAAATATTTTGCCCTTTGCTGGCGATAATCGTCGCTGTTCCTGTGTCCTGACAGTTAGGCAGAATCCCTCCGGCTGACACTTCAGCGTTGCGCAGCAGTTGCAAAGCCACATACTTGTCGTTACTGCTGGCATGGGGATCGAGCAGAATACTGGCGACCTGTGCTAAATGTTCAGTACGCAAGAAAAAAGATGCATCATGAAATGCCCGTTGTGCCAGTAATGTTAAGGCTTCCGGGGCGATTTTAATGATTTCGTTATCGTCAAGCTGTGTAACAGTAATATATTGATCACTGAATAATTCATACTCGGTAATATCTTCACTTAACGTAAAGAGCTCCTGCCAGACAAAGGGCTTAGACATTTTTTTCTCATCTTAAAAGTAGGTGGCAAAGTTAGGTTAATTGTGACGCCAGGCGAAACGAATTAAGGTAGCTCCATTTCTGACAGTTCAGTCTCGCTTTTACCTGATGGTGTCCCCCGACATCCGACACCAAAATGCTCCCCCTCCCAACGACTCACAATGGCTGCACCCATGGCATTACTCATGACGTTAGTGGCAGAACGGCCCATATCGAGGAAAGGATCGACTCCCATTAACAGAATTAGGCCTGCTTCGGGAATATTGAATTGATTAAGCGTTGCGGCAATGACCACCATCGAGGCGCGTGGTACGCCGGCCATGCCTTTGGAGGTCAACATCAGGATGAGCAACATCGTAATCTGCTCTCCAGCGCCTAAATTTATATTACAGGCCTGGGCAATAAAGACTGTGGCAAATGAACAGTAGGCCATTGATCCTACAAGGTTAAAAGAGTAACCGATGGGCAATACGAAACTGGCAATTTTAGGCGATACACCAAATTCTTCGAGTTTACTCAGTGTGCCTGGAAATGCCGCTTCGGAACTGGAAGTCGTAAAAGCCAATAGCATTGGTTCCATAAGCATTTTGGTGAGTCGTTTGATACACGGCCCAACTAACGCTGCTGTGACACCAATTAGTAGTACCCACAGTATGGTCAGTGTGAAGTAAAACTCACCCATAAATATTCCGGTACTGATCATTACCCCGAGACCCCGTTCAGCGATTAGCGCGGAGATAGCAGCAAATACCGTCAGGGGAGCAAACAACATCACATAGCCTGTTAGTTTCAGCATGGCATGTACCAGTGAATCGAGTACATTGACCATCGCTGTTCCTTTGTCACCTATTGCCCCCAAACTGCAACCGAGAAACAATGAGAAAATGACAATTTGCAGAATTTCATTGCGTGCCATGGCGTCCGCAATGCTGGTTGGCACTGCATGGGAAACAAACGCCCGCAGGGTAAAAGGTTCAGCGGGAATAGCGGCAACAACACTTGTGTCAGTAGGGACGAAATTGATACCAGTGCCGGGTTCAAAAAGATTTACCGTTATAAGACCAAGCGCGATTGAGATTAATGAGGCGCAGACGAACAGGAAAAATGTTTTAGTAAATATACGCCCCAACGTTTTTGCATCGCCCATTTTGGCAATGCCGACAACCAGTGTTGAAATTACCAGGGGAGCGATGATCATTTTGATCATACGTAAAAATATCGTGGTTAATATTGATATTTCTTGCGAGTATACCTTAGCTGTCTCCGGTGACGCTGTATTATAAATAACCTCTCCGGAAATAATGCCGAGAATAAGTCCAAATATAATCATTTGGGTTAAATTTATTTTCTTCATTATTACTCCTTCGATAAAGGGTTGGCGAGCGAGGTCTCGAATTACCTGACTGAGAAGCGACTTCAGATTCGTCAACAGTGTTGATAGCCTGACGTTAAGGATTAAAAATATTTACTTAACGTCAGGGGAGAGAACTACAAATCGAATTCAATGTTTAATAATGGCGCATGTTGCTGAGCACCATAGACATCGTTATCCCCCACATTGCCAGAGATAATATCTCTGGGCATGATGATTTTTACTGCATTGGCTGGATCAAACCAAATAATACGATGAATAAAGTCTGGCGTTACCTGATATAAACGAGCAATAACTTCCGCTGAAAGTTGTTGAGAATTTTTGATGCGTAGATAATTCTCTTTACTTTTAAATAAAATATCTAAAACCAGTTCATACGGTCCGGCATTTTTTGAGCGAATAACCTGTGCCAGTGAGCAAATAGGATATTTCATATTTGCACTCCTTGCGGGGTAACGTGTTCAAGATGGTAATCAAAGCGCAGTGCATCATTCGCTTCTATCAGGTGGTAAACCGAAAACTCGTAGACGGGCCCACTCTGAATATCGGAAGGAGAGAATGGAAAAGCCAGATTGCCCGCAGTGGCGATACGATTTTTATAGCCGTAATGCAGCATGGTGGAACGAACCAGAGAGCAGACACTGTTAGCCGTTTCCTGTGTCGGTGCGACGACATCCAGTACGATGCCCAGTTCATGCCCGGCTTGTTGAACAGGTTCATGGCAGCCCATAACACCGTTCTTACCATAAAGATGAAAAGTCATGCGGATACTGTCATCGTCCAGAGACAGATTGCGTTTCACACTGGCTTTCACTTCTTCAATGATCGTATCAATACTGGCGATCATGATGGGATCACGTGTTCCGGCAATTGTCAGGCAGCGGAAACCGACCTGCCGCGCGCCTTCCAGTTTCAACGCATAGGGAGTGGCTTCATGCTTCGACCCGCTGACATACACTTCACCGTCATTCACTGCTTTAAAAGTACAGCCTTTCAGATTCAAAACACCGCCCGGACCGGGAAGAAAATAGGGATCGGATTTTTCATACAGGGTATGAGCTGCTGCAGACGTTTCGGTGAATTTACGCAATGGGTTAAAGGTCTTCAGTGTAAAGCCACTGTCATCGAGGATCCCCATTGCACAATCAGAACCAGAGCCAGGTGTGGCTGCAATTGCGGCACATTCAAGAATTTTCCCACAGTGCAACGCCAGCCCTTCATCGAAGCCTTGCATAATCGGCAGGGCAGCGAAGCAGGCTGGATCATATGCCCTGCCACCTAATACCACCTGTGCACCGCCTTGCAAGGCCTGTTGAAAAGGTTCGATACCCATCTGGGCGACGATATAAGTACTCGCGTCAATGGCTTCATGGGTGAGTGCAGGTACGAAATCCAGGGCGGTGATTTTGCCGTTATCCAGCGCCTGATGAACAACCTCTTTTTCTACATCTGCCGGAATTAATGCCAGCGTAAAGGTTAATTGTTCTTCCTGCGCGATTTCATGAATGATCTGGCGACACCATTCCAGATGCGGAGCGGCACCAGAGCCACCGGCAGTGCCAATTACCACCGGAATATTATTTTTTACTCCGGCGACAATCATATAGCGCAAATCGCGTTTTACACCGGCGCGGTCAGTGAAGGGTTTTCCTGCGCCAAGATAATGTGGACCAGGATCAGAGGAACCGGCATCGACAGCAATTAAATCCGGTGACTCCGCCATCGCTTTGCGAAAACTTTCTTCGGGGAAGCCATAACCGAGGATAGCCGTTGGCGATAAGATCTTAAATGTATGAGCCATTGGTTAATCCTTAGTCTGCAATAGCGCAATGGTACGATTCATTTCGTTGAAGACGATATTAAGACCTTCGTCAAAGCCCATTCCTGGTTTAATCAGCATGCGCATTGGACGGGCTGCCAGCGCTACATGAACACAAGTGCGGGCGCTAATATCCGTTTCGTTGCAGGTGCCTCCCTGATAAGCCTCCATGCCATGCTTATTGCAATAAAGCACGGCATCGACAATGTTATGGATACTGCCCAGATCCGGTGTTTTGATTTGCACCATATGGCAGCTTTTAGCGTCGGTAAAATCAACAATATCCTGGAAGGTGTTACACCACTCGTCGGCGACAATTTTTACGCCAGAACCGAGACGAGCCAGTTCGTTGGTGATGGCGGCAAGAGCCTGGATTTGATCTGCTTTATTACCAGCATCGACCGGGCCTTCGATATAGAGCGGCAGTCCCTGGGCTTCTTGTTCCAGGCTGGCGATATATTCTGCACAGCGTTTCGGTTCCATCGCAAAAATCAGGCCGATGGTGCCGTAAACATCAATGTGCAGTGTTGGTCGGTAATCTGATGATTGACGTAATTGCAAAATGCGATCTGATAGCCAGCGTACGTATGTACGCAGTTTTTCCCCTTTTTGACCAAGTTTTTCTTCAACGTTATTGATCAAAGCATGTGGCAGCACATCCACGCCTTTGAGGATCATCTTATCGACGGCGAGATAACGATCATCCCCACTTTGTCCAAACAACGGAATAGGTTCTGGCACGCATGGTAAGTGCCATTCGTCACACACCACTTCGGCCTTTAAGCGTTTTGTTGCGAGCGCGGTGGCGTCAAGCAATGCCTGGGAAAGTCCATAACGTACGGCGGTATGGAGCAATTTTCCCTCGATACGCAACGTATCAAAGAAACGGGCATTTTCGAGGAAGGTATTAACGTCACGGCCTTCAAGCAGAGGTTTGATGTAATCATTGAGAAAGGGAATAAAATTCGCGGCAAGGAATAAAGGATCACGCCCACCTGCACCTGAATACTGAACGGCAGTGCAGTCGCCCATCGCAATGGCACCATTTTCCAGAATCAATTGCACTGATACACATTCACCCGCCTGACGCACGGCAGTAAAGCCTGGTGTTACCGGCGCGCCAGTGTAAATAAACCCATCGTGTCCTGCGCCATTTTTAATGGCTTGCTGATCGTCAAAATAGAATGAAGAGTACCCGGCGGTGAAGATGGCCTGTTTAATTTTCATTTATGGTCTTCCTATTAATTGACTGTGGGATACGGCGTTAATGTCATCAATAACCATCTGGAATGATGGGCCGCGTCCTTCTGCACGGGCGCGTTCTGCTACGTAGTCGTGATGCAGGGCGAGGATATCTTGCGGTAACGGTACGCAACCGGCTTCAAGAAGACGAATTGCCCCGGTGTTATCGCGTACAGGCAAGATCTTCCCGGCATTACAAACTGATGGGGCAAAGGGGATATCCAGCACACCCGCTTCAAAGGCCAACACTGTGCCACGGGCAATATCGCCATTACCCAGTTCAAACACTTTTTTCAGTACAGCGCGAACTTCGCACTTGATCAGTTCAACCTCTTGATCAACCGCCGGACAGGGGGGGAATTTCTGTTCGCTTACCATATTTAACATCTGGCGCGAGGCTTTCAGCCCCTGAGCATTGGCTGCAGCAGTTGGGATACCAAATGCTTCATGGGGGCTTTTGGTAATCACTTTTGTCGCACCTGACATGCCAGCAACAGCAGCTCCCCAGGAAATTATGGCAAAGGCTTTAGCTTCATCTTCCGGGAATCCCCCCATCCATTGGTGGAAAACCGTACTCAGTTCGTAATCCTCATACCCGTAATTATGGAAATATTCATGGGACAGTTCGCGCAGGGATTTAATGGCTGCAATATCCTGTATCAGGCTGCCCACCTGACCATAACCGACAGTAATTGATTTCACTCCCTGTTCCAGTGCCAAAAGACCTTCAATAATCGCCACCGAATGGGACATAAAAGGAGGAATCAAGGTGCCGGTTAATGGTCCAAAAGGCTCCCGATTCATGCGAATACCATGTTCTTCATATAGCCCGACCAGACGGTCGCAGTATTGCCAGTCGCGGATCGATTTTTCCAGCGTTACACGTTTGGCATAAGGAATGTTGTACGAAATTCCCCCGCCTTCGTAGCTGGTAAAACCGCTGGCAAAGGAAATTTCAGCCAGCAATCGGGCATCAGGCGTACCGTGGCGAATTTGTAACGGTTTTTCGAGTGTTTCTGTCAGGCGACGGCAGGCTGCAACACCGTGGTTAACAACAGGTAATCCATTCAGTTTAGAGGTGCCAGCTTCCAGCGATTTTTGAATACCAACAGCTGCTTCCTCATAACGATTCAAACGGGTATAAGCATCAATAGTTGTCGGCAGCAGATCACACTCCTGTTCCAGCGTTTTCAGCAGTTCTATATGTTCATCGATCAATGCAACGCCTGCACGTGGTTGACTCAACGTTTTACCTTGCTGGTCGGCTTTTAACAGGGCCAGAGAAAAGCGTTTATGTTCAGGAATTGATTGCTGATAGTTAACTGCCTCTGCAAAGTTTTCTACCTCCTTACCCGTCGGCCAGGTTTGGAGTACCTGCAGTCGCTCGTTCATGAATTCATCAAGTGAGAGTTTTTTATTTTTAAGTTCCATGTGTTGCTGCCTTTTAATTCATCGGGTTAAACAGTGGATACTGGTACGGGCGGCGAGCTGCGGATCAAGTCGGGCAACATTTGCCAGTAACGGCAGCAAGCCGCTTGAATCACGGTAATAAGTGAATTGATTAGGAAGTAAGATGCGTCGGCCATCGTCATCTAATTCCCGGTATTTCAACCAGTGATGAATATCGAACTGACTGGCGCGTGACAGCCAGCCGCCAGAACCGATGACTTTGCGTACTGGGGTCAGATCTCGCCCCAGTTGCAAATCAACATTACCCACACAGGTGCAGACCTGTTTTTTCCTTCCGGCATGGCGTTCACTGGCGTAGCCGACACAAAGCCCTGCCAGCAAGGTATCGAACTCTTCTTCTTCGCTGTTGGCGGGTAAGTAACCAGGGTAAGTCATCAGATGGCGCAGGTAAGCGTAAAATGCCGCTTTACGTTCAGTTTGACTGGCGAAAATGATATCGACCAACTCCCGTGTACTTTCACCCACGACCATGGCAGAGACGCGCATACCCAGATCACCTTCCACCGTACGCTTAATAAACGGTTCCGGTACGCCGTGATGAACTGTGTCGGGGGTGAGGGAGTTAGAACAGGCGGAATAGACGTCGGTGGTGGCACCGCCCATATCAATCAACATGAACTCTTGCCACTCGCTGTCGTAATGACTTATGGCTTTTACTAATTCATAAACTGTCCATGGTGTTGGCATCGGCTTTTCGCCAGTTTCATTGACGATGACATCCAGCCCTTTTCCTTTTACGATCCGTTGCAGGAAGATGTCACAAATGGCCTCGCGTGCAGCATGAGGATGGGGATGATCGAGATCTGGCAGGACGTTTTCGACAATTGTTAGCTCTTTATGCGCCAGAATGGCCTGCACATCGTCCTGTATATCGCGATTCCCGGCGTAAATCATGGCGCAATCAAGGTTTGATTCTGCCAGGGCGCGAGCGTTAGCCAGACCGTAACTCGTTTCGCCACCATCAGTGCCGCCAGTAAACAAAATAATATCGGGCGGTGTGTTCTCCAGTGCCTGAATGTCATGACGATTAAGTTTATAAGCGTAATGCTGAGTGATTTTTGCGCCTGCCGACCAGGCGGTTACTTTTGCTGTTTCCAGCGTAATTGAAGGCACCAGCCCCATCGCGGCGACTGCCAGTCCCCCTTTGGCAGAAGAGGAATATTTCAGGTTAATTTCACCGCGATGAAGTAACGAACGGGCATCACAAACGTTTAGTAACTGATTAAGGCAGGTGAAAAAACCTTCAGCCAAATGATGGGGCGTTGTCGGGGTTATCACGTGATTTATCAGCGTTAACGTATCACCTTCTCTGCCGAAGAGAGCGGCTTTAGTCCACGTCGAACCGATATCGACAGAGACAGTTCTCATCAGATAGCCTCTTCCAGAACATGTTCTTCAGCGTGCCGGTGTTGCTGAATATCACCCGCCATGAGCTGACAGACATCTTCCAGGTCATGACTTGGCGCGAATACTCGGTTAAATCCCATCTCTTTGAATTTTTTTTCGACATCAGCAAAGTCATGTTTGCCAACCACCAGATTGCCGCCAACATAAAGTGGAATTTCTCCGATACCACGTTCGATGCAGCGCTCACGAAGTCCCAGACAGTCAATATCACCATGACCATAAATAGAGGAAACCACAATGGCATCGGCACCCGTTTCTATCGCTGCGTCAATATATTCATCCTGACTCACCATTACGCCAAGGTTAATGACATTAAAGTTATGCACGGTGAAAACTCTATCCAGAACTTTATTGCCAACAGCATGGCAGTCAGCGCCAATGACGCCAATAACGAGCGTTGGTTTTTTCATGGCAAATCCTCTGTATAGGCGTGAAAACATTAAATAAATGGTTGTTTGCACTCTGTTATTGTAAGTGCGATATATTTATCCGTGAGTGTGTGTGTTAGGTATAAAGGATGCAATTGATCTCTTTTCAATATCTTATTCGTAAAAATATTGATTTATCTTTCGATGGTTAAAGTGTCATTAAATTAGTGGGTTAGAGAATGACTTGATGCGGTTTGGTGTGGAGGTTATAAAAATGATTTCCAAATTTGTGAAGGCAATCGTAAATATGTTGAAATAAGAATGGTGATACTCGCCATAATCAAGTTGCATGTACTGTGTCTGCGTGTTATTCGGCCCCTTCATTTCAGGGGCAACGCAAGCATTGTTCAAAACGCTACTGGCGTTTGTCCTGCAACTTGCAATATTAAGAGTATATAGCGCATATATCAGTGGGCTCTTCTTCGTGCGATAAGCGTAAATTTATAGTCATCTGTATTAAAAGCATTTCGGCTGAACTCAAATATCCGCCCATCTATTAAGAATCCTCGCGATATTTTTTCGAGAATCGGTTTATCCTGGCTGATATTAAGCAAACGGCTCATCTCTTCGGTTGGCATCAGAGGGATTATCTCTTGTTCACTACGATCAATAACCATCTTCTTCACTTCTTCAATAAAGTGATATTTCGATTTTTCCATGACCTGCCAGGTGAGATCCGGGAACAATGAAAGCGGCATCCAGGTTTCTTCCAGTGCCATTGGCTTTTGCTTGCGATAGCGCACACGCTTCACATGCCACACGCGATCCTGTTCGCTAATTTGCAGCTGCTGCTGGAGAAAATCATCAGCCAGGATCACTTCAAACACCAGGACGTCGCTGTGTGTATCGATGTGTCGATCAGACATTTTTTCATCGAAACTGGTTAACTGAAAAATATCGTAATTGACCCGCTCTTCTTTTACGTAAGTCCCGCTGCCTTGAATACTTTCAAGGATCTGCTGCTCGACTAATTGTCGCAAAGCCTGACGCACCGTAACCCGGCTGACGCCAAACTCTGTTTGTAGTGCTGATTCAGTGGGTAACGCATCGCCAGGTTTAAGCTCGCCACGCGCAATCTGCTCACGAATGCGATCAGCAATCTGTCGGTATAAGGGTTTCCGTCCCATTATTTAGCATCTCATTAATACGAATTTTGTCATTATGCCCGATAAATTCATCCTGTAAATAATACAAATATAATACAAATAATCTCAATCAAGTGAAATTGATCACATAATAGTATTTGTTTGTCGGGCACACTGGCGCGACTATAAAAACGATCAAGTGAGGATCATGATGAACCTGACGACTCTGACCCACCGCGATGCGCTGTGCCTGAATGCGCGCTTTACCAGCCGTGAAGAGGCCATCCACGCGTTGACTCAACGTCTTGCTGCTCTGGGGAAAATTTCCAGTACTGAGCAATTTCTGGAAGAAGTGCATCACCGTGAAAGTCTTGGCCCGACGGCCTTAGGTGAAGGGCTGGCTGTGCCGCATGGTAAAACTGCTGCGGTAAAAGAAGCAGCGTTTGCGGTCGCGACACTGAGTGAGCCGCTTCAGTGGGAAGGCGTTGATGGCCCGGAAGCGGTTGATTTAGTGGTGTTGCTGGCTATTCCTCCCAATGAAGCAGGTACAACGCATATGCAATTGCTGACAGCGCTGACCACGCGCCTGGCGGATGATGAGATTCGGGCGAGAATTCAGTCAGCAACGACGCCAGATGAGTTGCTTTCGGCGCTTGATGATAAATGGTATGCACAACCTGCAGTGAATTTCAGCAATGCGCCAACAATTGTTTGTGTGACGGCCTGTCCGGCAGGGATAGCCCACACCTATATGGCTGCGGAATATCTGGAGAAAGCAGGGCGAAAGTTGGGCGTGAATGTCTTTGTTGAAAAGCAGGGAGCTAACGGTATTGAAGGGCGTTTAACGGCGGATCAACTCAATAGTGCAACTGCGTGTATTTTTGCGGCTGAAGTCGCCATCAAGGAGAGTGAGCGTTTTAACGGCATTCCTGCGCTTTCTGTGCCTGTTGCCGAGCCGATTCGCCATGCAGAAGCATTGATCCAACAAGCGCTTACCCTCAAGCGTAGTGATGAGACGCGTACTGTACAGCAAGATACGCAACCGGTGAAAAGTGTCAAAACTGAGCTGAAACAGGCGCTGTTAAGCGGGATCTCTTTCGCCGTGCCGTTGATTGTCGCGGGGGGCACGGTGCTGGCGGTTGCGGTATTACTGTCGCAAATCTTCGGGCTACAAGATTTGTTTAATGAAGAAAACTCCTGGCTGTGGATGTACCGCAAGCTGGGCGGCGGGATGCTCGGGATTTTGATGGTGCCGGTGCTGGCAGCCTATACCGCCTATTCGCTGGCAGATAAACCGGCGTTAGCGCCGGGCTTTGCGGCTGGACTGGCCGCCAACATGATCGGTTCCGGGTTTCTCGGCGCGGTCGTTGGCGGATTGATAGCCGGTTACCTGATGCGCTGGGTGAAAAATCACTTACGTCTTAGCAGTAAATTCAATGGCTTCCTGACTTTCTATCTCTACCCGGTGCTCGGTACATTGGGAGCGGGCAGTCTGATGCTGTTTGTGGTGGGGGAACCTGTCGCCTGGATCAATAACTCGCTTACCGCCTGGCTGAACGGTCTGTCAGGAAGTAATGCGCTGTTGCTTGGCGCCATTCTCGGTTTTATGTGTTCCTTTGACCTTGGTGGGCCAGTGAACAAAGCCGCTTATGCATTCTGCCTCGGCGCAATGGCGAACGGCGTTTACGGCCCCTATGCCATTTTCGCCTCCGTCAAAATGGTTTCGGCATTTACCGTAACGGCTTCCACGATGCTCGCGCCGCGCCTGTTTAAAGAATTTGAAATTGAAACCGGGAAATCAACCTGGCTATTGGGGCTGGCGGGGATTACGGAAGGGGCGATCCCGATGGCGATTGAAGATCCATTGCGCGTCATTGGCTCTTTTGTGCTGGGCTCTATGGTGACGGGCGCTATCGTTGGCGCGATGAATATTGGCCTTTCCACACCGGGGGCCGGAATATTCTCCCTCTTTTTACTTCATGATAACGGTGCTGGTGGTGTGATGGCTGCTCTGGGCTGGTTTGGCGCGGCGCTGGTGGGGAGCGCAATCTCTACCGCAATTCTCCTGATCTGGCGGCGTCACGCGGTTAAGCATGGCAACTATCTGATTGACGGCGTAACGCCATAAACAAAAACAGGAAACGACGATGAAAGCTGTATCTCGCGTTCACATCACCCCGCATATGCACTGGGATCGGGAGTGGTATTTTACTACCGAAGAGTCACGCATTCTGCTGGTCAATAATATGGAAGAGATCCTGTGCCGACTGGAACAGGACAACGAATACAAATATTACGTGCTCGACGGGCAAACGGCGATTCTCGAAGATTATTTCGCGGTGAAGCCGGAAAACAAAGACCGCGTGAAAAAACTGGTAGAAGCCGGTAAGTTGATTATCGGCCCCTGGTATACCCAGACCGATACCACGATTGTTTCTGCGGAATCCATAGTCCGTAATCTGATGTACGGAATGCGTGACTGCCTCGCGTTTGGCGAGCCGATGAAAATAGGCTATTTACCGGACTCCTTTGGCATGTCCGGGCAACTGCCGCATATCTACAATGGATTTGGCATTACCCGCACTATGTTCTGGCGCGGATGTTCGGAGCGCCACGGTACTGATAAAACCGAGTTTTTATGGAAAAGCAGTGACGGCAGCGAAGTGACGGCGCAAGTGCTGCCGTTAGGTTATGCCATCGGTAAGTACTTACCTGCGGACGAAGACGGATTACGTAAACGGCTCGACAGCTATTTTGACGTGCTGGAAAAAGCGTCAGTAACCAAAGAGATTTTGTTGCCGAATGGTCATGATCAGATGCCATTGCAGCAAAATATCTTCGAAGTGATGGATAAGCTGCGTGAGATCTACCCTCAACGTAAGTTTGTGATGAGCCGCTTTGAAGAGGTATTTGAGAAGATAGAAGCGCAGCGCGAAAATTTGGCCACCCTGAAAGGGGAATTTATTGATGGCAAATATATGCGCGTGCATCGCACCATCGGTTCTACGCGTATGGATATCAAAATTGCCCACGCACGTATTGAAAATAAGATTGTTAATCTGCTGGAACCGCTGGCAACACTGGCCTGGACGTTGGGTTTTGAATACCACCACGGCTTGCTGGAGAAAATGTGGAAAGAGATCTTAAAAAATCATGCCCACGACAGTATCGGTTGTTGTTGCAGTGACAAAGTTCATCGCGAAATCGTCGCCCGCTTCGAACTGGCCGAAGACATGGCGGATAATCTGATTCGTTTCTATATGCGTAAAATCGCCGACAACATGCCGCAGAGCGACGCCGACAAACTCGTCCTGTTTAACCTGATGCCCTGGCCGCGTGAAGAAGTTATTAACACCACTGTGCGCCTGCGCGCCAGCCAGTTTAATTTGCGGGACGATCGCGGCCAGCCTGTGCCGTATTTTATTCGCCATGCCCGTGAGATCGATCCTGGTCTTATCGATCGGCAAATTGTTCATTACGGTAATTACGATCCCTTTATGGAGTTTGATATTCAGATCAACCAGATTGTCCCTTCTATGGGCTATCGCACGCTTTATATTGAAGCGAATCAGCCTGGCAACGTGGTCACCTCCAAAAGTGAAGTTGAAGGGATACTGGAAAATGCTTTCTGGCAGATTGCGCTCAATGAGGATGGTTCTCTGCAACTGGTAGATAAAGACAGCGGTGTGCGCTTTGAACGGGTGTTGCAAATTGAAGAAAGCTCTGATGATGGTGATGAATATGACTATTCACCTGCAAAAGAAGAGTGGGTAATTACTTCGGCGAACGCGAAACCGCAATGCGAGATTACTCATGAGGCCTGGCAGAGTACGGCTGTTATCCGCTATGACATGGCAGTTCCGCTCAATTTGTCAGAACGCAGCGCCCGGCAATCCACTGGCAGAGTAGGGGTGGAGTTGGTTGTCACTCTTAGTCATAACAGCAGGCGCATTGATGTGGATATCAACCTTGATAACCAGGCTGACGATCATCGCCTTCGCATACTGGTCCCTACACCTTTTAACACCGACAGTGTTCTGGCTGACACCCAGTTTGGTTCACTAACGCGCCCGGTGAGCGACAGTGCGATGGATGTCTGGCAACAAGAAGGCTGGAAAGAAGCGCCTGTTCCGGTATGGAATATGCTCAGTTATGCAGCCTTACAAGAGGAACGTAACGGGCTGGCTGTTTTTAGCGAAGGGCTGCGTGAGTTTGAGGTTATTGGTGAAAAGAA
The DNA here is from genome assembly GCF_000026225.1 of Escherichia fergusonii ATCC 35469. Lineage (NCBI taxonomy): Bacteria > Pseudomonadati > Pseudomonadota > Gammaproteobacteria > Enterobacterales > Enterobacteriaceae > Escherichia > Escherichia fergusonii. Next base: position 2,427,731 of record NC_011740.1, on the reverse strand, counting down.
TAAATCTTTTGCCATTACGCTGCTGCGTGGAGTTGGATTGCTGGGGAAAGAAGATCTGCTTTTAAGGCCTGGACGGCCTTCAGGAATTAAAATGCCAGTCCCAGACTCACAACTACGCGGTCTGCTTTCTTGTCGCCTAAGTTTATTGAGTTATACCGGTACGCCAACCGCCGCCGGTGTAGCCCAGCAGGCGCGAGCATGGCTGACCCCAGTACAGTGTTACAACAAAATCCCATGGGATGCGATGAAGCTTAACAAAGCCGGGTTCAACGTGCCGGAAAGTTATAGTTTGTTGAAAATGCCCCCAGTGGGATGCCTGATTAGCGCACTTAAGAAAGCTGAAGACCGACAAGAAGTGATTTTGCGGCTGTTTAATCCGGCTGAATCAGCGACCTGTGATGCGACTGTTGCTTTCAGCCGCGAGGTGATTTCTTGCTCAGAAACGATGATGGATGAACACATTACTACCGAGGAAAATCAAGGTTCAAATCTGTCCGGGCCTTTTTTACCCGGCCAGTCACGAACGTTCAGTTACCGACTTGCCTGAATAGCGAGTAACCAAAGCGAAGCCACGTATGCGCGGCCAGATTGTTGACAAAGGGCGCTTTGTTCATGCCGGATGCGGCATGAACGCCTTATTCGGTCTGTAAAAGTATGCAAATTCAAGATATTGCAGAGATGATGTAGACACTGGTAAGCGTAGCGCATCAGGCAATTTGGGGTTCATCTTCACTCTCAAGCTACGTATATGTGACTTTATTTTTAACAAAATAATAACCCTGAGTGAGTTAATTATAATATAATTATAAGTTAATTAAATGTTAATATTGGCAAGGTGGATTTATGCCTTTATTAATAATCCTGAAACACTGCGTCGTATTAGCCAGTGACCAAAAAAAAGAATTAAGGCCAACCGTGCTGCTTTTGCTTCGTCTCTTTTTATCTTTAATTACCAACCGAAACTAATTCCCTGTCTTATAAGTCACACATTTTAAACATAAAGTTTACTAAAATCACCTTATTGAAACATTGTTAACATAATTTGTAGAAATTGATATTAATCAATGTATAAATCTTGGAAATGAGTATCAAAAAGAGATAAATTGTTCTCGATCAAATTGGCTGAAAGGCGGCAATTTAGCTATAAATTGATCACCGTCGAAAAATGCAAATTTGCTTCAATAAAAACCTGTTTATTGTAAGGATTTTGCGGCGTAATATATACGTGGGATCAATTTGAGTTTTTATTAACATGTTTGCAACCTTTCTTTACACCGTTTTTGTGTATTCACATGGTGTGATGAAAGTGATCAAACAAATTTCTATTGGGGCATGCGTGTGACCCTTTCTAACGGGGTTCACTCTCGGAGTCTTCATGCGATGAGCAAGGAGTCATGATGTTAGATATAGTCGAACTGTCGCGCTTACAGTTTGCCTTGACCGCGATGTACCACTTCCTTTTTGTGCCACTGACGCTCGGTATGGCGTTCCTGCTGGCCATTATGGAAACGGTCTACGTCCTTTCCGGCAAACAGATTTATAAAGATATGACCAAGTTCTGGGGCAAGTTGTTTGGTATCAACTTCGCTCTGGGTGTGGCAACCGGTCTGACCATGGAGTTCCAGTTCGGGACTAACTGGTCTTACTATTCCCACTATGTAGGGGATATCTTCGGTGCGCCGCTGGCAATCGAAGGTCTGATGGCCTTCTTCCTCGAATCCACCTTTGTAGGTCTGTTCTTCTTCGGTTGGGATCGTCTGGGTAAAGTTCAGCATATGTGTGTCACCTGGCTGGTGGCGCTTGGTTCAAACCTGTCCGCGCTGTGGATTCTGGTTGCGAACGGCTGGATGCAAAACCCAATCGCGTCCGATTTCAACTTTGAAACTATGCGTATGGAGATGGTGAGCTTCTCCGAGCTGGTGCTTAACCCGGTTGCTCAGGTGAAATTCGTTCACACTGTAGCGTCTGGTTATGTGACTGGCGCGATGTTCATCCTCGGTATCAGCGCATGGTATATGTTGAAAGGCCGTGACTTCGCCTTCGCTAAACGCTCCTTTGCTATCGCTGCCAGCTTCGGTATGGCTGCCGTTCTGTCTGTTATTGTTCTGGGTGATGAATCCGGTTACGAAATGGGCGACGTGCAGAAAACCAAACTGGCTGCTATTGAAGCCGAGTGGGAAACGCAACCTGCGCCTGCTGCCTTTACTCTGTTCGGTATTCCTGATCAGGATGAGCAGACGAACAAATTTGCGATCCAAATCCCTTACGCACTGGGCATTATCGCCACGCGTTCCGTGGATACCCCGGTTATCGGCCTGAAAGAACTGATGGTGCAGCATGAAGAACGCATCCGTAACGGGATGAAGGCGTACTCTCTGCTCGAGCAACTGCGTTCTGGTTCTACCGACCAGGCGGTTCGTGACCAGTTCAATAGCATGAAGAAAGACCTCGGTTACGGTCTGCTGCTGAAACGCTATACGCCAAACGTGGCGGATGCAACTGAAGCGCAGATTCAACAGGCAACCAAAGACTCCATTCCACGTGTAGCGCCGCTGTACTTCGCGTTCCGTATCATGGTGGCGTGTGGCTTCCTGCTGCTGGCAATCATCGCTCTCTCTTTCTGGAGTGTCATCCGCAACCGCATTGGCGAGAAAAAATGGCTGCTGCGCGCCGCATTGTACGGTATTCCGTTGCCGTGGATTGCTGTAGAAGCGGGCTGGTTCGTGGCTGAATATGGTCGCCAACCGTGGGCTATCGGTGAAGTGCTGCCGACAGCTGTGGCGAACTCGTCACTGACCGCAGGCGATCTCATCTTCTCGATGGTACTGATTTGCGGCCTGTATACCCTGTTCCTGGTGGCAGAATTGTTCTTAATGTTCAAGTTTGCACGCCTCGGCCCAAGCAGCCTGAAAACCGGTCGCTATCACTTTGAGCAGTCTTCCACGACTACTCAGCCGGCACGCTAAGACAGGAGTCGTCAAATGATCGATTATGAAGTATTGCGTTTTATCTGGTGGCTGCTGGTTGGCGTTCTGCTGATTGGTTTTGCAGTCACTGACGGTTTCGACATGGGGGTGGGCATGCTCACCCGTTTCCTCGGTCGTAACGACACCGAGCGTCGAATTATGATTAACTCCATCGCACCACACTGGGACGGTAACCAGGTATGGCTGATCACTGCGGGTGGCGCTCTGTTTGCTGCCTGGCCGATGGTCTATGCCGCTGCGTTCTCCGGCTTCTATGTGGCGATGATCCTCGTGCTGGCGTCTTTGTTCTTCCGTCCGGTTGGTTTTGACTACCGCTCCAAGATTGAAGAAACCCGCTGGCGTAACATGTGGGACTGGGGCATCTTCATTGGTAGCTTCGTTCCGCCGCTGGTGATTGGTGTAGCGTTCGGTAACCTGTTGCAGGGCGTACCGTTCAACGTTGATGAATATCTGCGTCTGTACTACACCGGTAACTTCTTCCAGCTGCTTAACCCGTTCGGCCTGCTGGCAGGTGTGGTGAGCGTAGGGATGATCATTACTCAGGGCGCGACCTACCTGCAAATGCGCACTGTGGGCGAACTGCACCTGCGAACCCGTGCAACAGCTCAGGTGGCGGCGCTGGTGACACTGGTCTGCTTCGCACTGGCTGGCGTATGGGTGATGTACGGTATCGATGGTTATGTTGTGAAATCAACAATGGACCATTACGCGGCATCTAACCCGCTGAATAAAGAAGTGGTTCGTGAAGCTGGCGCATGGCTGGTTAACTTCAACAACACGCCAATTCTGTGGGCTATTCCGGCGCTGGGTGTGGTTCTGCCTCTGCTGACTATCCTGACTGCACGTATGGATAAAGCCGCATGGGCGTTTGTGTTCTCCTCACTGACGCTGGCCTGCATCATCCTGACTGCCGGTATCGCAATGTTCCCGTTTGTGATGCCGTCCAGCACCATGATGAACGCAAGTCTGACAATGTGGGATGCAACTTCCAGCCAGCTGACGCTTAACGTCATGACCTGGGTTGCGGTGGTTCTGGTACCGATCATTCTGCTCTACACCGCATGGTGTTACTGGAAAATGTTCGGTCGTATCACCAAAGAAGATATTGAACGTAACACCCACTCTCTGTACTAAGTAAGGAGCTAAAAATGTGGTATTTCGCATGGATTCTGGGAACGCTTCTTGCCTGTTCGTTTGGGGTAATCACCGCGCTGGCGCTTGAGCACGTCGAATCAGGCAAAGCCGGTCAAGAAGACATCTGATGAGCAAGATTATCGCAACCTTGTATGCGGTAATGGACAAGCGCCCCCAGCGGGCGCTTTCCTTCGTGATGGCGCTTCTGTTAGCAGGATGTATGTTTTGGGACCCGTCACGTTTTGCCGCGAAGACCAGTGAACTGGAAATCTGGCATGGTTTATTGCTGATGTGGGCTGTCTGTGCTGGTGTAATTCACGGCGTAGGCTTTCGTCCGCAGAAGGTTCTCTGGCAAGGGATTTTTTGCCCATTGCTTGCCGATATTGTTCTCATTGTCGGGCTGATTTTCTTCTTCTTTTAAATGAGAATTCTCTTCAAAAATTTATGGGCCACAGAAGGTCCATAAATTTTTACGCTCCCTTAACTTGCCCTCATTCCCAAACCTCAATCGCGCGCGTATAGTAGCAGCGTTTAAAAGTTCTAACTTTTGTTGCATTACCGGGATGTAAAGTGAATACAACGCTGTTTCGATGGCCGGTTCGCGTCTACTATGAAGATACCGATGCCGGTGGTGTGGTGTACCACGCCAGTTACGTCGCTTTTTATGAAAGAGCACGCACAGAGATGCTGCGTCATCATCACTTCAGCCAACAGGCGCTGATGGCTGAACGCGTTGCCTTTGTGGTGCGTAAAATGACGGTGGAATATTATGCACCTGCGCGGCTCGACGATATGCTCGAAATACAGACTGAAATAACATCAATGCGTGGCACCTCTTTGGTTTTCACGCAACGTATTGTCAACGCCGAGAATACTTTGCTGAATGAAGCAGAGGTTCTGGTTGTTTGCGTTGACCCACTCAAAATGAAGCCTCGTGCGCTTCCCAAGTCTATTGTCGCGGAGTTTAAGCAGTGACTGACATGAATATCCTTGATTTGTTCCTGAAGGCTAGCCTTCTGGTTAAACTTATCATGTTGATTTTGATTGGTTTTTCAATCGCATCCTGGGCCATTATTATCCAGCGGACTCGTATCCTTAACGCAGCGGCGCGCGAAGCCGAAGCGTTTGAAGATAAATTCTGGTCTGGAATCGAACTCTCTCGCCTCTACCAGGAGAGCCAGGGAAGGCGTGATAATCTCAGTGGTTCGGAACAAATCTTCTACAGTGGGTTCAAAGAGTTTGTTCGTCTCCATAGGGCGAACAGTCATGCTCCTGAAGCTGTTGTTGAAGGGGCATCGCGTGCTATGCGTATTTCCATGAACCGTGAACTTGAAAACCTGGAAACGCACATTCCGTTCCTCGGCACAGTTGGCTCCATCAGCCCATATATTGGTCTGTTTGGTACGGTCTGGGGGATTATGCATGCCTTTATCGCCCTTGGTGCAGTAAAACAGGCAACGTTACAAATGGTTGCGCCCGGTATCGCAGAAGCGTTGATTGCGACGGCAATCGGTCTGTTTGCCGCTATTCCGGCAGTTATGGCCTACAACCGTCTCAACCAACGTGTAAACAAACTGGAGCTGAATTACGACAACTTTATGGAAGAGTTTACCGCTATTCTGCACCGCCAGGCGTTTACTGTTAGCGAGAGCAACAAGGGGTAAGCCATGGCCAGAGCGCGTGGGCGAGGTCGTCGCGATCTTAAGTCCGAAATCAACATTGTACCGTTGCTGGACGTACTGCTGGTGCTGCTGCTGATCTTTATGGCAACGGCCCCCATCATTACCCAGAGCGTGGAAGTCGACTTGCCGGAGGCTACCGACTCGCAAACAGTGAGTAGTAATGATAATCCACCGGTAATTATTGAAGTTTCTGACGTTGGTCAGTACGCGATATCTGTTGAGAAAGAGCGACTGGAACGGTTACCTCCTGAGCAGGTAGTGGCAGAAGTTTCAAGCCGATTCAAGGCCAATCCGAAAACGGTCTTCCTGATCGGTGGTGCGAAAGATGTGCCTTACGATGAAATCATTAAAGCACTGAACTTGTTACACAGTGCGGGTGTGAAATCGGTTGGCTTAATGACGCAGCCTATCTAATTACCTGCGTTTCCAGGCGTAAAGATAGCGAGTTACGGGCGAACAGTTTTTGGGAACCAAGAGTGTCAAAGGCAACCGAACAAAACGACAAACTTAAACGAGCGATAATTATTTCAGCAGTGCTGCATGTCATTTTATTTGCAGCGCTGATCTGGAGCTCGTTTGATGAAAATATAGAAGCTTCAGCCGGAGGCGGCGGTGGTTCGTCTATCGACGCGGTAATGGTTGATACTGGTGCTGTTGTAGCAAACAGCGAGCGTATCAAGGAGCAGGAAGCCAGTGCGCGTCGTTCCGAAGAGCAACGTAAGAAAAAGGAACAACAAGCGGCTGAAGAACTCCGTGAAAGACAAGCCGCAGAGCAGGAACGGTTAAAACAGGCTGAAAAAGAGCGTATAGCCGCTCAGCAACAGAAAAAACAAGCTGAAGAGGACGCAAAACAGGCAGAGTTAAAGCGTCAGCAAGCTGAAGAGGCCATGAAGAAAGCAGAAGCACAGAAAAAGGCTGAGGCAGAGGCAGCTAAACTCGCCGAGGCAGAGGCGCAGAAAAAAGCTATAGCAGAAAAAGCAATAGCAGATAAAAAAGCTGCTGAGAAAGCCGCTGCAGAAAAAGCAGCAGCAGAGAAAAAGGCCGCTGAGAAAGCCGCTGCAGACAAAGCAGCAGCAGAGAAAAAGGCTGCTGAGAAAGCCGCTGCAGACAAAGCAGCAGCAGAGAAAAAAGCTGCCGAGAAAGCCGCTGCAGACAAAGCAGCAGCAGAGAAAAAAGCTGCTGAGAAAGCCGCTGCAGACAAAGCAGCAGCAGAGAAAAAAGCCGCCGAGAAAGCCGCAGCAGAGAAAAAGGCTGCCGAAAAAGCAGCGGCAGACAAAAAGGCTGCCCAGAAAGCAGCAGAGGCTGATGATATTTTTGGTGAGCTAAGTTCTGGTAAGAATGCACCGAAAACGGGCGGTGGGCCGAAAGGAGGCCATGATTCACCTGCTGGGGTGGGTAATACTAAAAATAATGGCGCATCAGGCGAGGATATCAATAACTATGCCGGGCAAATTAAATCTGCTATTGAAAGCAGGTTTTATGACGCATCTCTTTATGCAGGTAAAACCTGTACATTGCGTATAAAACTGGCCCCGGATGGCATGTTACTGGATATTAAGCCGGAAGGTGGAGATCCTGCGCTTTGTCAGGCTGCGCTTGCTGCAGCTAAACTTGCGAAGATCCCAAAACCACCAAGCCAGGCGGTATATGAAGTGTTCAAAAATGCTCCACTGGACTTTAAGCCGTAATGTTGTTTTTCTCTGGTATAACGAAGAAGAACAAATAGGGCGGGTCGCTGGGTTCTGGTAGTTTTGTGTATTTGAGTTTGTTAAAATTCTGCTAAATTATCGTGGGCATTGTGTCCAGATAAGGGAGATATGATGAAGCAGGCATTACGAGTAGCATTTGGTTTTCTGATGCTGTGGGCAGCGATGCTACACGCAGAAGTTCGTATTGTGATCGACGGCGGGGTTGATTCCGGTCGTCCGATTGGTGTCGTTCCCTTTAAATGGGCAGGCCCTGGTGCTGCACCAGAAGATATCGGTGGTATTGTCAGTGATGACCTGCGCTACAGCGGTAAATTTAATCCGCTTGATCGCGCTCGTCTGCCACAACAACCGGCTTCTGCACAAGAAGTTCAGCCAGCAGCCTGGTCTGCACTGGCTATTGACGCTGTTGTTGTTGGTCAGGTAACACCAAACCCGGACGGTTCCTATAACGTTACTTATCAGCTGGTTGATACTGGCGGTGCTCCAGGAACTGTTCTGGCGCAAAATTCATTCAAAGTGAATAAGCAGTGGCTGCGTTACGCCGCTCATACTGTCAGTGACGAAGTATTCGAAAAACTGACGGGTATTAAAGGTGCGTTCCGTACTCGTCTTGCTTATGTTGTGCAAACCAATGGCGGCCAGTTCCCTTATGAACTGCGTGTATCCGATTACGACGGCTACAACCCCTTTGTCGTTCACCGTTCACCACAACCGCTGATGTCTCCTGCATGGTCACCAGATGGTTCGAAGCTGGCTTACGTGACTTTTGAAAGTGGTCGCTCTGAGCTGGTTATCCAGACACTGGCGAATGGTGCTATCCGTAAGGTTGCGTCTTTCCCGCGTCATAACGGTGCTCCTGCTTTCTCTCCTGATGGTTCGAAGCTGGCTTTTGCCCTGTCTAAAACCGGCAGTCTGAATCTGTATGTTATGGATCTCGCCTCTGGTCAGATTCGTCAGATAACTGATGGTCGTAGCAACAATACTGAACCAACCTGGTTCCCGGACAGTCAGAATCTGGCATTTACTTCAGACCAGGCTGGTCGTCCGCAAGTGTATAAAGTGAATATTAACGGCGGTGCACCACAGCGTATAACCTGGGAAGGTACACAAAACCAGGATGCTGATGTCAGCAGCGACGGTAAATTTATGGTAATGGTCAGCTCCGATGGCGGTAAGCAACACATTGCCAAACAAGATCTGGTAACGGGAGGCGTACAAGTTCTGTCGTCCACGTTCCTGGATGAAACGCCAAGTCTGGCACCTAACGGCACTATGGTAATCTACAGCTCTTCTCAGGGGATGGGATCCGTGCTGAATTTGGTTTCTACAGATGGGCGTTTCAAAGCGCGTCTTCCGGCAACTGATGGACAGGTCAAATTCCCTGCCTGGTCGCCGTATCTGTGATAATAATTAATTGAATAGTAAAGGAATCATTGAAATGCAACTTAACAAAGTGCTGAAAGGGCTGATGATCGCTCTGCCGGTTATGGCAATTGCGGCATGTTCTTCCAACAAGAACGCTAGCAATGACGGCAGCGAAGGCATGCTGAACGGCGGTGCCGGCACTGACATTAACGGCGGCAACGGCAACATGTCTTCTGAAGAGCAGGCACGTCTGCAAATGCAACAGCTGCAACAGAACAACATCGTATACTTCGATCTGGACAAGTACGACATCCGTTCTGATTTTGCTCAAATGCTGGATGCACACGCAAACTTCCTGCGTAGCAACCCGTCTTACAAAGTCACCGTAGAAGGTCACGCGGACGAACGTGGTACTCCGGAATACAACATCTCCCTGGGTGAACGTCGTGCGAACGCCGTTAAGATGTACCTGCAGGGTAAAGGCGTTTCTGCAGACCAGATCTCCATCGTTTCTTACGGTAAAGAAAAACCTGCAGTATTGGGTCATGACGAAGCGGCATACTCCAAAAACCGTCGTGCCGTACTGGTTTACTAAGAGAATTGCATGAGCAGTAACTTCAGACATCACTTGTTGAGTCTGTCGTTACTGGTTGGCATAGCGGCCCCCTGGGCCGCTTTTGCTCAGGCGCCAATCAGTAGTGTCGGCTCAGGCTCGGTCGAAGACCGTGTCACTCAACTTGAGCGTATTTCTAATGCTCATAGCCAGCTTTTAACTCAACTTCAACAACAAATCTCTGATAACCAGTCCGATATTGATTCTTTGCGTGGTCAAATCCAGGAAAGTCAGTATCAGCTAAACCAGGCTATTGAACGTCAAAAGCAGATCATGCTGCAGATGGATAGTTTGAGTAGTGGTGGAACTGCGGCACAATCTGCCAGTGGAGATCAGAGCGGAGCGGCAACAGGAGCATCAACTGCACCTGAAACCGGAGCTGCGGCGTCAGGCACACCAGTACAAAGTGGTGACGCTAATACCGATTACAATGCGGCAATAGCGCTGGTACAGGATAAATCTCGCCAGGATGATGCAATTGTGGCGTTTCAAAACTTCATCAAGAAATACCCGGATTCCACTTACCTGCCAAATGCGAATTATTGGCTCGGTCAGTTGAATTACAATAAGGGTAAGAAAGATGATGCGGCTTACTATTTTGCTTCAGTAGTGAAAAACTATCCGAAGTCACCAAAAGCTGCAGATGCGATGTTTAAAGTCGGCGTTATCATGCAGGACAAAGGTGACACCGCAAAAGCGAAAGCTGTTTACCAACAGGTTATCAATAAATATCCTGGTAGTGATGGTGCTAAACAAGCACAAAAACGCTTGAACGCGATGTAATGCATAACACACGACCAGAAGTCGCATTATTTCTGGTCTTGTCGTGCGAATCATAAGCAGTTGAGTGATCTACATCGAAATTTTTGTTGCGCTCAAATCTGAAATCAGTAATATATGCCGCCGTTGCCACGGGATATCGAACAAACCGAAAGCAACGAAAAAGTGGGTCGTTAGCTCAGTTGGTAGAGCAGTTGACTTTTAATCAATTGGTCGCAGGTTCGAATCCTGCACGACCCACCACTAACGTAGTTAGTTGTAGTATCCAGCGTAGTATCGGGTGATTAGCTCAGCTGGGAGAGCACCTCCCTTACAAGGAGGGGGTCGGCGGTTCGATCCCGTCATCACCCACCACCGGGTCGTTAGCTCAGTTGGTAGAGCAGTTGACTTTTAATCAATTGGTCGCAGGTTCGAATCCTGCACGACCCACCACTAATTGCAGTGGTGGTCGGTGGAAGTAGTTTGTAGTATCCAGCGCAGTATCGGGTGATTAGCTCAGCTGGGAGAGCACCTCCCTTACAAGGAGGGGGTCGGCGGTTCGATCCCGTCATCACCCACCACTCGGGTCGTTAGCTCAGTTGGTAGAGCAGTTGACTTTTAATCAATTGGTCGCAGGTTCGAATCCTGCACGACCCACCAGTTTTAACATCAAACTCAGATGTTAAGCGTGTAGGATAACGTTGCGTCAGCAACGGCCCGTAGGGCGAGCAAAGCGAGTCATCCTGCATGACCCACCAATCTTAAAGATTGGCCTTGAGTAGAAATCTTTCAGGTAACACCCGTATGGGTCGTTAGCTCAGTTGGTAGAGCAGTTGACTTTTAATCAATTGGTCGCAGGTTCGAATCCTGCACGACCCACCATCCTGAATGATTAAAGCAGCATAATCCCGCAAGGGGTCGTTAGCTCAGTTGGTAGAGCAGTTGACTTTTAATCAATTGGTCGCAGGTTCGAATCCTGCACGACCCACCAATGTAAAAAAGCGCCCTAAAGGCGCTTTTTTGCTATTCAGGCATCTCTCAATTTCAATTCTTGACCCTGATGACATACTCCGCGCTTGCTGCGTAAACGACTCTACGTCGGAGGAATAAGACGCAAAGTGTGGCATTCGGCATCTCATACGTAATTCGAGTGACTTTTCCCTACCATTCGACTATCTTGTTTAGCATATAAAACAAATTATGCCGATAACAGCGAATATCACGCTTATGTCGGTTTTAACGTTAAGCCTGTAAAACGAGATGGTAAGATGAGCGTGATGTTTGATCCAGACACGGCGATTTATCCTTTCCCCACGAAACCGACGCCGTTAAGCATTGATGAAAAAGCGTATTACCGCGAGAAGATAAAACGTCTGCTAAAAGAACGTAATGCGGTGATGGTTGCCCACTACTATACCGACCCCGAAATTCAACAACTGGCAGAAGAAACCGGTGGCTGTATTTCTGATTCTCTGGAAATGGCGCGCTTCGGTGCAAAGCATCCCGCTTCTACGTTGTTAGTCGCTGGGGTGAGATTTATGGGAGAAACCGCCAAGATTCTCAGTCCGGAAAAAACAATTCTGATGCCGACACTTCAGGCTGAATGTTCACTGGATCTCGGTTGCCCTGTTGATCAATTTAACGCATTTTGCGATGCCCATCCCGACCGTACTGTCGTCGTCTACGCCAACACTTCTGCGGTGGTAAAAGCGCGCGCAGATTGGGTGGTAACTTCAAGCATTGCCGTCGAACTTATTGATCATCTGGATAGTTTGGGGGAAAAAATCATCTGGGCACCCGACAAACATCTGGGGCGTTACGTGCAAAAACAGACGGGCGCAGACATTTTATGTTGGCAGGGTACCTGCATTGTGCATGATGAATTTAAGACTCAGGCGTTAACCCGCTTGCAAAAACAATACCCGGATGCTGCCATACTGGTGCATCCAGAATCACCACAAGCTATTGTAGATATGGCAGATGCGGTCGGTTCCACCAGTCAACTGATCGCTGCTGCGAAAACATTGCCACATCAGCGACTTATCGTGGCAACCGATCGGGGTATTTTCTACAAAATGCAGCAGGCGGTGCCAGATAAAGAGTTACTGGAAGCACCAACCGCGGGTGAGGGCGCAACCTGCCGCAGCTGCGCGCATTGTCCTTGGATGGCGATGAATGGCCTTCAGGCCATCGCAGAAGCATTAGAACAGGAAGAAAGCAATTACGAGGTTCATGTTGATGAAAGGCTGCGAGAGAGGGCGCTGGTGCCGCTTAATCGTATGCTGGATTTTGCGGCTACACTACGTGGATAACTGATAATAAGGCGTCAGGTTACGCTTTGGGGGAAAGATGGATTTTTTTAGTGTGCAGAATATCCTGGTACATATACCAATAGGTGCTGGCGGTTATGATCTCTCATGGATCGAAGCGGTAGGCACGATCGCCGGGTTGCTGTGTATTGGCCTCGCCAGTCTGGAGAAGATCAGCAACTACTTCTTTGGCCTGATCAACGTTACCCTGTTTGGCATTATTTTCTTTCAGATTCAGCTGTACGCCAGCCTGCTACTACAGGTGTTTTTCTTTGCCGCGAATATTTACGGCTGGTATGCGTGGTCGCGACAAACCAGTCAGAACGAGGCTGAGTTAAAAATTCGCTGGCTGCCACTACCGAAGGCGTTAACCTGGTTGGCAGTTTGCGTTATTTCGATTGGCCTGATGACGGTATTTATCAACCCAGTGTTTGCATTTCTGACCCGCCTGGCAGTTATGATCATGCAAGCGTTAGGATTACAGGTTGCAATGCCTGAACTGCAACCGGATGCCTTCCCGTTCTGGGATTCCTGCATGATGGTGTTATCTATCGTGGCAATGATACTGATGACGCGTAAGTATGTGGAAAACTGGCTATTGTGGGTGATTATTAACGTGATTAGCGTCGTTATTTTTGCACTTCAGGGCGTTTATGCCATGTCGCTGGAGTACATTATCCTGACGTTTATTGCCCTTAACGGCAGCCGGATGTGGATCAACAGCGCACGCGAAAGAGGTTCACGCGCGCTGTCCCATTAATGATGATGATGTGAATGGCCAGACACGCCTTCGTTCAGGTGGCAGTCTGGCCCATGACAAGGTTGATATTCCATCTGGATGGTGGCGTGTGCAATCTGATAGTGATCCATCAGATAATGTTGGATCTGATCCAACAACGCGTCGTGATCGTGTGGCGGGATCACCTGTACATGTAGTGTCATCACTGGCTTTTCACCCACCATCCAAACATGCACATGGTGTACATTACGGACTTCCGGAATTTCCCGGCACATACGACGTTTCATTTCAGCGATATCCAGCGAAACTGGCGCACCTTCAAGTAATTCATTCACGCTGTCTTTCAATAGCCGCCAGGCGCTACGCAGAACCAGAAGCGATACCAGTATTGAGAGAATGGGGTCAGCAGGTGTCCAGCCGGTCCAGATAATAATCAACGCGGCAATAATAGCCCCAACCGAACCCAGCAGGTCTCCGAGCACATGCAGTGCCGCTGCACGCACGTTGAGGTTTTTCTCTTCGCTGCCGTGATGAAGTAACCAGAAAGAAAGTATATTTGCCAGCAGCCCAGCCACGGCAATAGCCATCATCATGCCACCCTCGACCGGACGCGGCGTGCGGAAGCGTTCTATCGCCTCCCAGACAATCAAAATGGTAATCACCACCAGAGCAATAGCATTCACAAACGCCGCGAGCGTGGTCAATCTTAGCCAACCGAAAGTGTGGCGAATGGTGGGAGGGCGACGTGAAAATTGCACGGCGAGTAGGGCGAAAAGCAGGGCGGCAGTATCGGTCAACATATGACCCGCATCGGCCAGCAATGCCAGAGAACCGGAAAGAAAACCACCAATGACTTCTACCAGCATAAACCCGGCAGTCACGCCGAAAGCATATAACAAGCGACGAGCATTATTATCTTCTGGCAGGTGTGAGGAACTGTGTGAGTGTGCCATGACGAGTCATCCCTTAATTATTCTCACTTAACTTTATGACATCATACTGCTTTTAGAAGAGAAAAATAAAAAAGGAGAGACTCCGCTCTCCCAATATTGGCTACTTTGTAACGTTACTGGGTGGTACCGTCGGTTTTGGTATCAACATCATTGTTGATGCCATCACCGGTTTGGACTTTTTTATTAATATCCGGGCAGCGACCATCTTTGCACATGGTGTTTTTGTGCTCTTCATCTTTGGTCATGCCGTCATTGTTCATTGAAGAACCATCCGGATGCAGCATTGTGCCACCAGAACCGGTATTTACCCCGTTATTGTCGACGTTATTTGGCGCGACATTTTCACGAGCGTCCGGGGCAACCTGGCCCGCATCTGCCGCGGCGTTTGCCTGACCGTTATTGGTTTGCGCTCCGCTATCGGCAGCCAGTGCGGCTCCGCTGGCAAGGCTTAGAGTGGCAGTCAGAAATAGTGTGGCCAGTTTTGTCATTTTCATAGGATGCTCCTGTTATGGTCGTTATGTCGGATAACCTCTTCCAACAGTGCATTTGCAGGTGAATATAAGGCAATGGTTTAAGATTTCAGCCAGGTTATAAAACGCAGCAGAGAATCTTGAAATAATTAACAAACAAAGGAGTTACAGTTAGAAATTGTAGGAGAGATCTCGTTTTTCGCGACAATCTGGCGTTTTTCTTGCTAATTCCAGGATTAATCCGTTCATAGTGTAAAACCCCGTTTACACATTCTGACGGAAGATATAGATTGGAAGTATTGCATTCACTAAGATAAGTATGGCAACACTGGAACAGACATGAATTATCAGAACGACGATTTACGCATCAAAGAAATCAAAGAGTTACTTCCTCCTGTCGCATTGCTGGAAAAATTCCCTGCTACTGAAAATGCCGCGAATACGGTTGCCCATGCCCGAAAAGCGATCCATAAGATCCTGAAAGGTAATGATGATCGCCTGTTGGTGGTGATTGGTCCGTGTTCTATTCATGATCCCGTCGCGGCTAAAGAGTATGCCACTCGCTTGCTGGCGCTGCGTGAAGAGCTAAAAGATGAGCTGGAAATCGTAATGCGCGTCTACTTTGAAAAGCCGCGTACCACAGTGGGCTGGAAAGGGCTGATTAACGATCCGCATATGGATAACAGCTTCCAGATCAACGACGGCTTGCGTATTGCCCGTAAATTGCTGCTCGATATTAACGATAGCGGTCTGCCAGCAGCGGGTGAATTCCTGGATATGATCACCCCGCAATATCTCGCGGACCTGATGAGCTGGGGAGCAATTGGCGCACGTACAACGGAATCGCAGGTGCACCGTGAGCTGGCGTCTGGTCTTTCTTGTCCGGTAGGTTTTAAAAATGGCACCGACGGTACGATTAAAGTGGCTATCGATGCCATAAATGCCGCCGGTGCGCCGCACTGCTTCCTGTCAGTGACTAAATGGGGGCATTCGGCGATCGTGAACACCAGCGGTAACGGCGATTGCCATATCATTCTGCGCGGCGGTAAAGAGCCTAATTACAGTGCGAAACATGTCGCAGAAGTGAAAGAAGGGCTGAACAAAGCAGGCCTGCCAGCGCAGGTGATGATCGATTTCAGCCATGCCAACTCGTCCAAACAGTTCAAAAAGCAGATGGATGTTTGTGCTGACGTTTGCCAGCAGATTGCCAGTGGCGAAAAAGCCATTATTGGTGTGATGGTGGAAAGCCATCTGGTGGAAGGCAATCAGAGCCTGGAGAGCGGGGAACCGCTGGCCTATGGCAAGAGCATCACCGATGCCTGCATTGGCTGGGAGGATACCGATGCTCTGTTACGTCAACTGGCGAATGCAGTAAAAGCGCGTCGCGGGTAATTTATAGTCGAATCGCCATGACTGTACGTTTGTAACCCTGATAAGGCGCGCAGCGTCGCATCAGGCAATGTGCTCCATTGTAAGCGATAAAAAAGCCGACTCAATTGCAGTCGGCTTTCTCATTTTTAAGCGAATGACGTTTACTTCGCTTTACCCTGGTTAGCAACGGCCGCTGCTTTCGCCGCGATCTCGTCAGCATTACCCAGATAATAGCGTTTCAGCGGTTTGAAATTCTCGTCGAATTCATAAACCAGTGGCACGCCAGTCGGGATATTCAGCTCAAGAATCTCTTCTTCGCTCATATTATCGAGATATTTCACCAGCGCACGTAACGAGTTACCGTGTGCGGCGATGATTACGCGCTCACCGCTCTTCATTCGCGGCAGAATAGTTTCATTCCAGTAAGGGATCACGCGGTCAATGGTCAGCGCCAGGCTTTCCGTCAGCGGCAGCTCTTTCTCGCTCAGCTTTGCGTAACGTGGATCGTGGCCCGGATAACGCTCATCATCTTTAGTCAGTTCCGGCGGAGTTACCGCAAAACCACGACGCCACTGTTTCACCTGCTCGTCACCATATTTTTCAGCGGTTTCCGCTTTGTTCAGACCCTGCAACGCACCGTAGTGACGTTCGTTCAGTTTCCAGGATTTCTCAACGGGCAGCCATGCCTGATCCAGTTCGTCCAGCACATTCCACAGGGTATGGATAGCGCGTTTCAGCACAGAGGTGTAAGCAAAGTCAAAGCTGTAACCTTCCTCTTTCAGCAGCTTACCAGCTGCTTTTGCTTCGCTTACGCCTTTCTCAGACAGATCCACGTCGTACCAACCGGTGAAACGGTTTTCTTTGTTCCACTGACTTTCGCCATGACGAACCAGAACCAGCTTAGTTACAGCCATATACTTACTCCTCAAACCATCTTTTAATGATAATAATTCTCATTATATTGCCGTGACGAAGCAACGGCAATGCTTACGCATAACCATAGCGAAAATAGTGTCGCAGTGTAAGGTTGTTGTGAATATTGAGTTGCAAATATGTCGGTGTTTGCTGGTGATTTGAGCAATATAAGGATAAAGCCCTCATTACGAGGGCTTAAAGTTATTCAGCAATAAACTGATATTCAGTCATGCTGGAATACTCTTCGCCAGGACGCAGGAAGCAGTCCGGTTGCGGCCATTCAGGGTGGTTTGGGCTGTCCGGCAGAAACTCGCTTTCCAGCGCCAGGCCCTGCCAGTCGGCGTAAGGTTCAGTTCCCCGTGACGGCGTGCCACCAAGGAAGTTGCCGGAGTAAAATTGCAGAGCCGGAGCGGTGGTGTAGACCTTCAGTTGCAATTTTTCATCTGCTGACCAGACATGCGCCGCCACTTTCTTGCCATCACCTTTAGCCTGTAACAAGTACGCGTGATCGTAACCTTTCACTTTGCGCTGATCATCGTCGGCAAGAAATTCACTGGCGATGATTTTGGCGCTGCGGAAATCAAAAGACGTTCCGGCGACAGATTTCAGGCCGTCGTGCGGAATGCCGCCTTCATCAACCGGCAGATATTCGTCTGCCAGAATCTGCAGCTTGTGATTGCGTACGTCAGACTGCTCGCCGTCGAGGTTGAAATAGACGTGGTTAGTCATATTCACCGGGCAAGGTTTATCAACCGTGGCGCGATAAGTAATGGAGATACGGTTATCGTCGGTCAGACGATACTGCACTGTCGCGCCGAGATTACCCGGAAAGCCCTGATCGCCATCTTCTGAACTCAGGGCAAATAGCACCTGACGATCGTTCTGATTCACAATCTGCCAGCGACGTTTGTCGAACCCTTCCGGGCCGCCGTGCAGCTGGTTAACGCCCTGACTTGGCGAAAGTGTTACGGTTTCATCGTCAAAGGTATAACGACTATTGGCGATACGGTTTGCATAACGACCAATAGAGGCCCCCAGAAACGCGGCCTGATCCTGATAGCATTCCGGGCTGGCGCAGCCGAGCAGCGCCTCGCGGACGCTGCCATCGGAAAGCGGAATACGGGCGGAAAGTAAAGTCGCACCCCAGTCCATCAGCGTGACTACCATCCCTGCGTTGTTACGCAAAGTTAACAGTCGGTACGGCTGACCATCGGGTGCCAGTGCGGGAGTTTCGTTCAGCACTGTCCTGCTCCTTGTGATGGTTTACAAACGTAAAAAGTCTCTTTAATACCTGTTTTTGCTTCATATTGTTCAGCGACAGCCTGCTGTACGGCAGGCACCAGCTCTTCCGGGATCAGTGCGACGATACAGCCGCCAAATCCGCCGCCGGTCATGCGTACGCCACCTTTGTCGCCAATCACAGCTTTGACGATTTCTACCAGAGTGTCAATTTGCGGCACGGTGATTTCGAAATCATCGCGCATAGAAGCATGAGACTCCGCCATCAACTCGCCCATACGTTTCAGGTCGCCTTGCTCCAGTGCGCTGGCAGCTTCAACGGTACGGGCGTTTTCAGTCAGGATATGACGCACGCGTTTCGCCACGATCGGGTCCAGTTCATGTGCAACAGCGTTGAACTCCTCAATAGTGACATCGCGCAGGGCTGGCTGCTGGAAGAAACGCGCGCCGGTTTCGCACTGTTCACGACGGGTGTTGTATTCGCTGCCAACCAGGGTACGTTTGAAGTTACTGTTGATGATGACGACAGCCACACCTTTCGGCATGGAAACTGCTTTGGTCCCCAGTGAGCGGCAATCGATCAGCAAGGCATGATTTTTCTTGCCGAGCGCGGAAATTAGCTGATCCATGATCCCGCAGTTACAGCCTACAAACTGGTTTTCTGCTTCCTGACCGTTAAGCGCGATTTGTGCGCCGTCCAGCGGCAGATGATAAAGCTGCTGCAATACGGTTCCGACCGCGACTTCCAGTGAAGCGGAAGAACTTAACCCGGCACCCTGCGGCACATTGCCGCTGATCACCATGTCCACGCCGCCGAAGCTGTTGTTACGCAGTTGCAGATGTTTCACCACGCCACGAACGTAGTTAGCCCATTGATAGTTTTCATGCGCGACAATGGGCGCATCGAGGGAAAACTCGTCAAGCTGATTTTCATAATCGGCTGCCATCACGCGAACGTTACGGTCATCACGTGGCGCACAGCTAATGACGGTTTGATAATCAATTGCGCAGGGCAGAACGAAACCGTCGTTGTAGTCGGTGTGTTCGCCAATAAGATTCACGCGGCCAGGCGCCTGAATGGTATGAGTGGCAGGGTAGCCAAATGCATTGGCAAACAGAGATTGTGTTTTTTCTTTCAGACTCATTACTTACACTCCGGATTCGCGAAAATGGATATCGCTGACTGCGCGCAAACGCTCTGCTGCCTGTTCAGCCGTCAGGTCACGCTGGGTTTCTGCCAGCATTTCATAACCAACCATAAATTTACGTACGGTGGCGGAGCGCAACAGAGGTGGATAAAAGTGCGCGTGCAGCTGCCAGTGTTGATTCTCTTCGCCAGTAAATGGCGCGCCGTGCCAGCCCATAGAATAGGGGAAGGAGCACTGGAAGAGGTTGTCATAACGGCTGGTCAGCTTTTTCAACGCCAGAGCCAAATCGCTGCGCTGGGCGTCGGTCAAATCGGTGATCCGCAAAACGTGGGCTTTGGGCAGCAGTAGCGTTTCGAACGGCCAGGCAGCCCAGTAAGGCACAACGGCTAACCAGTGTTCGGTTTCGACAACGGTACGGCTACCGTCTGCCAGCTCGCGCTGAACATAATCCACCAGCATTGGTGATTTCTGCCCGGCGAAATATTCTTTTTGCAGGCGGTCTTCGCGCTCAGCTTCGTTAGGCAGGAAGCTATTTGCCCAAATCTGTCCGTGCGGATGCGGGTTAGAGCAGCCCATCGCCGCGCCTTTGTTTTCAAAGACCTGCACCCACGGGTATGTTTTCCCCAGTTCTGCGGTTTGCTCCTGCCAGGTTTTGACGATTTCCGTCAATGCCGCAACGCTCAGTTCTGGCAGCGTTTTACTGTGATCCGGTGAAAAGCAGATCACCCGGCTGGTACCGCGCGCGCTCTGACAACGCATCAAAGGATCGTTGCTTTCTGGCGCATCTGGCGTGTCAGACATCAAGGCCGCAAAGTCATTAGTGAAAACGTAAGTCCCGGTGTAATCGGGGTTTTTATCGCCTGTCACCCGCACATTACCTGCGCAGAGGAAGCAATCTGGATCGTGCGCAGGTAACACCTGTTTGGCTGGCGTTTCCTGCGCCCCCTGCCAGGGGCGCTTAGCGCGGTGCGGTGACACCAGAATCCATTGCCCGGTGAGCGGGTTATAGCGGCGATGTGGATGATCAACGGGGTTAAATTGCGTCATGGTCGTTCCTTAATCGGGATATCCCTGTGGATGGCGTGACTGCCAGTGCCAGGTGTCCTGCGCCATTTCATCGAGTGTGCGCGTTACGCGCCAGTTCAGTTCACGGTCGGCTTTGCTGGCGTCAGCCCAGTAGGCCGGAAGGTCGCCCTCGCGACGCGGTGCAAAATGATAATTAACCGGTTTGCCGCAGGCTTTACTGAAGGCATTCACCACGTCCAGCACGCTGCTGCCTACGCCAGCGCCGAGGTTGTAGATGTGTACGCCTGGCTTGTTCGCCAGTTTTTCCATCGCCACGACGTGTCCGTCCGCCAGATCCATTACGTGGATGTAATCACGCACGCCAGTACCATCTTCGGTCGGATAATCGTTACCAAAAATCGCCAGCGAGTCGCGACGGCCTACAGCAACCTGGGCGATGTATGGCATCAGGTTATTCGGAATACCTTGCGGATCTTCGCCCATATCACCCGACGGATGCGCGCCAACCGGGTTGAAATAGCGCAGCAGGGCAATGCTCCAGTCCGGCTGGGCTTTTTGCAGATCGGTGAGGATCTGTTCCACCATCAGCTTGCTTTTGCCGTAAGGACTTTGTGGCGTGCCGGTCGGGAAGCTTTCAACGTATGGAATTTTGGGCTGATCGCCATAAACGGTGGCGGAGGAGCTGAAGATAAAGTTTTTGACGTTAGCGGCGCGCATGGCGCTAATCAGGCGCAGGGTGCCGTTGACATTGTTGTCGTAATATTCCAGCGGTTTTTGTACCGATTCGCCAACGGCTTTCAGCCCGGCGAAGTGGATCACGGTGTCGATAGCGTGATCGTGCAGGATTTCGGTCATCAACGCTTCGTTACGGATATCGCCTTCAACAAACGTTGGATGTTTGCCGCCTAAACGCTCGATAACAGGCAGTACGCTGCGCTTACTGTTACAGAGGTTATCAAGAATGATGACATCATGACCGTTTTGCAGTAATTGCACACAGGTATGACTTCCAATGTAACCGCTACCACCGGTAACCAGAACTCTCATAATTCGCTCCATTAGGCTTATGGTATGAAATAACCATAGCATAACAAAGATGCGAAAAGTGTGACATGGAATAAATTAGTGGAATCGTTTACACAAGAGTTTAGCCGTTTTTTATGCGCGATTAAGTGATTATAAAACAGAGGGTTTATGAATGATTGCGCTTTTTATCTGAAAAAAGTCGCGGTTTCATTCCTGGATGTGTCGAACTTTAGGCCGGAGAGGGCGCTAAGGCCGCCTCCGGTACAGTCAGCATTACCGACTCAGTTTATTTTTGTCAGCGCATAACGATAGAGGTCACCGTCCGGCACGAACTCAAGACGATGGGAAATACAGGCGGGCGCATCTTCGGCGTGGTGTGAAACAAACAATAATTGCGTTTCACCTTCGCTAATCAGCACATCAACAAAACGGCGGATAAGCTGGCGATTGAGTGGATCAAGTCCCTGTAAAGGTTCATCAAGAATAAGCAAAGTCGGATGCTTCACCAGTGCGCGAACGATCAGCGCCAGACGTTGCTGTCCCCAGGAAAGACTATGGTAAGGCGCGTCAGCCGTGCGTTTATCAATGCCGAGAATATCCAGCCACTGCTGCACCAGTTTTTGCTGGCGATCTGAAACAGCCTGATAAATGCCAATCGAATCAAAATAGCCAGAAAGGATCACATTACGCACGGTAGTGCTGACCCGGTAATCCAGATGCAAACTACTGCTGACGTAACCGATATGCTTTTTGATATCCCAGATGGTTTCGCCGCTGCCGCGACGTCGTCCAAAAAGCGTTAAATCGTTGCTGTAACCTTGCGGATGATCGCCAGTAATCAGGCTTAATAGCGTCGATTTTCCCGCGCCATTTGGCCCGACAATTTGCCAGTGTTCGCCTGGATTCACCTGCCAGCTAAGGTTATTAAGAATGGGGCGATCGTTATAAGAAACCACGCCATTTTTCAGCACAATGCGCGGTTCGTTGGCGGGTAAGGCGTGACGTGCTGAAGGTTCATCTGGCTCCGGCAGTTGCACACCTTCAAGCTGTTCGCTATGTGCCAGTTGCGCGACGAGTGCTTGTTGGAGCAGTTCCTCTTTAGCGCCAGTTTCCGCTAACGTGCAATCCGCCAGCACGCCAGCAAACTGGACAAATTCCGGGATCTCATCGAAGCGATTGAGCACCAGTACCAGAGTAATACCGGACTGATGTAACGAGGCGAGTCGCTCAGCCAGCTGCTGACGTGAGGCAACATCCAGGCCATCGAACGGCTCATCAAGAATCAACAAGTCTGGCTCCGACATCAGCGCCTGACACAGCAGGGTTTTTCGCGTCTCGCCAGTGGAAAGGTATTTAAAGCGTCGGTCGAGGAGGGCGGTAATACCGAACTGCTGCGCCAGTTGTATGCAACGCGGTGCATCCTTTACTTCATCCTGAATGATTTCAGCCGTAGTCCGTCCGGTGTCATCTTCGCCAGGGGCGAGCATATCGGTGTTATTCCGCAGCCATTCGTCGCTGACGAGCTTTTGCAATTGCTCGAAGGAGAGACGAGTAATATGGGAAAACTGACTTTGCCGTTCACCTTTCAAAAGCGGAAGTTCCCCCGCCAGCGCGCGGGCCAGCGCCGATTTCCCGCTGCCATTAGAACCGACAAACGCCCAACTATCACCCGCGTTTAACGTTAGCTGAGGCAATTGCAGCGTTTTTGTGTCGCCAAGACGAAACGTGCCTTGCAAAATTTGCAACGATGACATTTTATATCCCATTTTTTGCAGCGATTACTGACAGGGATACGTGTTCCAGCAAAGATTGTCAATGTGCTTAGCACAAGGTCGCGATAATCACCCGGTCGGCATTAAAATATGCAGTCACAGAACTACCTTCTTGTAGGTTTGCCGATTTTTCTGTCGGTACGGTGGCACAAAGTGTTTGTCCATCTGGTAACGTCATCAACACTTCGCACTGCTCCTCGCCTCGTTCTATATAACTAATAATACCCGGCAACTGGTTGTCAGCAGCCATGGCAACACTCGTCTCCTGAGTAATACCGACCCACGGTGCTTTAAGCAGAATCAGAACTTCTTTACCTTCTTCCAGACCAAGGCGCTCACTACTACGAGCGGTGATAGCGACTTTTAATCGCGTTTTTCCATCAGCCAGTAATACATCGACATGTTCCTGTACTTGATGGTGATCGCGGGCAGTTATGGTGCCAAACCACTGATTACGGGCGCTGGTTTGCAGGGAAAAACGGGAGATCGCCGCCAGCAGGCTATCGAGTGGCAGAGCATCGTCATCGCTTAAAACATCGAATGCTTTTTGTTGAATTTGTGCCAACAAATCATAAAGCTGAATCAGTCGCTGACCGTAACGAGTCAGTACCGCACCACCACCGCCTTTTCCGCCAGTAGCGCGGTCAACCAACGAATGCTCGCTCAGTTTGTTCATTTCGTTGATGGCATCCCAGGCGCTTTTATAGCTGATTCCTGCATCTTTCGCTCCCTGGCTGATAGAACCAGAAAGTGCGATGTGTTTTAGTAGCGAAATCCGGCGCGGATCGGCGAACAATTTTTGCTGAAGTTTCAGGGTAAGAAGGATTTCGGCCTGCATAACAATGTCCTGATAAAAAGACTATTGTGACGGAAAACCACTGTCGCGCAAAGACGACCGCACAAAAGGGGAGTGCTTTTCTGCGTTATACGGTTAGAATAAACAAAGGACTACATCTGGAGTTAACCATGTTAGAGTTATTGAAAAGTCTGGTTTTCGCCGTAATCATGGTACCTATTGTGATGGCAATCATCCTGGGTTTGATCTACGGTCTTGGTGAAGTGTTTAACATTTTCTCCGGCATCGGTCAGAAAGACCAGTCCAGACAAAATCATTGATTTTCCCTTAACGCCCGCTCAGTCGGGCGTTTTCATTATTCCCTTATTTCACCGCAGTGCCTGCCAGGGTTAACAACCCCCTAGGAAAATCCTGAGATTACCGTTATATTCTGACGAACATAACGAAACGGATAAGGATTTATCATGGCACAGAAGAAATGGTTACACCTTTTTGCCGGAGCTGCACTGTCTTTAAGTGTTGCAAGTCATGCATTAGCGGATGACGCTAAAATAACCGTTTTTGCAGCGGCTTCGCTGACTAACGCGATGCAGGATATTGCAACGCAATACCAAAAAGAGAAACACGTGGATGTTGTTTCCTCTTTTGCCTCTTCCTCGACACTGGCTCGTCAGATTGAAGCGGGAGCTCCTGCTGATCTATTTATTTCTGCTGATCAAAAATGGATGGATTATGCCGTCGATAAAAAAGCCATCGATACGGCCACACGTGAAACTCTGCTAGGTAATAGCCTTGTAGTTGTCGCGCCGAAATCCAGTGAGCAACAAGATTTTACCATCAACAAAGAAACAAACTGGACAACGTTGTTACATGGCGGACGACTGGCTGTTGGTGATCCTGAGCACGTTCCTGCCGGAATTTATGCCAAAGAAGCGCTGCAAAAACTGGGCGCATGGGATACCCTTTCAGGCAAACTTGCTCCGGCAGAAGATGTTCGCGGTGCGCTGGCACTGGTAGAGCGCAATGAAGCGCCACTGGGCATTGTTTATGGTTCTGATGCGGTTGCCAGCAAAGGCGTGAAAGTCGTAGCTACCTTCCCGGAAGATACTCATAAAAAAGTAGAGTACCCGGTTGCTATTGTGAAAGGGCACAACAACCCAACGGTAGCCGCGTTTTATGACTATCTGAAAGGGCCGCAAGCGGCTGAAATCTTTAAACGTTACGGATTTACAACTAAGTAATGATTCTGACCGATCCAGAATGGCAGGCCGTTTTACTCAGCCTGAAAGTTTCATCCCTGGCCGTGCTTTTCAGCCTGCCGTTTGGGATCTTTTTTGCCTGGTTGCTGGTGCGTTGTACCTTCCCAGGCAAAGCTCTGTTAGACAGTGTCTTACATCTGCCACTGGTGTTACCGCCAGTCGTGGTGGGCTATTTGCTGTTGATTTCAATGGGCCGACGTGGATTTATCGGCGAACGTCTGTATGACTGGTTTGGCATTACTTTCGCTTTTAGCTGGCGAGGTGCGGTGCTTGCTGCTGCGGTGATGTCCTTTCCCCTGATGGTGCGGGCAATTCGTCTGGCCCTGGAAAGTGTGGATATCAAACTGGAGCAGGCGGCCAGAACACTGGGGGCCGGACGTTGGCGCGTCTTCTTCACCATTACCTTACCGCTGACCTTACCTGGCATTATTGTCGGTACGGTGTTGGCTTTTGCCCGTTCGCTTGGTGAATTTGGCGCGACCATTACCTTCGTTTCCAATATTCCTGGTGAAACGCGCACCATTCCTTCAGCAATGTATACCTTGATTCAGACGCCTGGTGGTGAAACAGGAGCCGCAAGGCTTTGTCTTCTCTCCATTGCACTGGCAATGATCTCCCTGCTTATTTCTGAATGGCTGGCCCGGGTCAGTCGCGCACGGACGGGGAGATAATCATGCTGGAATTGAATTTCTCCCAGACGCTGGGAAATCACTGCCTGAGCGTAAACGAAACGTTACCAGCAACCGGGATCACGGCGATATTTGGTGTCTCCGGGGCAGGGAAAACCTCATTAATTAATGCGATAAGTGGCCTGACGCGTCCGCAACAAGGGCGTATTGTCCTCAATGGTCGGGTGTTAAATGATTGCGAAAAAGGCATTTGTTTGACGCCGGAACAGCGCCGGGTGGGCTATGTTTTCCAGGATGCGCGACTGTTCCCGCATTACAAAGTGCGTGGTAACTTGCGTTATGGTATGGCGAAAAACATGGTCAGTCAGTTTGATAAGCTGGTGGCATTGTTAGGGATAGAAGCATTGCTTGATCGCCTGCCAGGAAGTCTTTCAGGTGGTGAAAAACAACGGGTGGCGATAGGTCGGGCGCTCCTGACAGCACCGGAATTGTTGCTGCTGGATGAGCCGTTGGCGTCACTGGATATTCCGCGTAAACGAGAACTGTTGCCTTATCTGCAACGTCTGACCCGGGAAATCAATATCCCCATGCTTTATGTCAGCCATTCTCTGGATGAAATCCAACATCTGGCAGACCGGGTGATGGTGCTGGAAAACGGGCAGGTGAAGGCGTTTGGCCCTCTGGAGGAGGTCTGGAGCAGTAGCGTTATGCATCCGTGGCTACCCAAAGAGCAGCAGAGCACCATTCTTAAAGTCTACGTGCTGGAACATCATCCCCATTACGCAATGACTGCGCTGGCGTTGGGGGATCAACATCTGTGGGTAAATAAACTGGATGCACCACTGCAATCGACGTTGCGTATTCGTATTCAGGCGTCAGATGTCTCACTGGTGTTACAACCTCCACAGCATTCGAGTATTCGCAATATATTGCGGGCCAAAGTCGCCCACTGTTACGACGATAATGGCCAGGTGGAAGTGCAACTCGAGGTGGGGGGGAAAACGTTGTGGGCACGAATTAGCCCCTGGGCCAGGGATGAACTGGCGATCAAACCTGGCCTGTGGTTGTATGCACAAATTAAGAGTGTGTCGATAACCGCCTGATCAAATCAGGCGGCTGTAAATAAACTGGGCAATGCTGTCGGTAGTGTTATCACCAATCACAATATTGGCACGTTCTTTCACTGCATCATCTGCATTGCCCATAGCAACACCAGTACCTGCGGCTTCCAGCATGCTGATATCGTTATAGTTATCGCCAAACGCAATAACATTTTCCATCGACCAGCCCTGCGCTTCGATCCATTGAGTAAGGCGTTTGCCTTTGCTATTACCTTTGCGTGCTACATCCACCTGGTCATGCCATGACCATTCGCATTCGAGGCCCAGCTGCTGTTCCACCTGCTTAGCGAACTGGCGTAATTTCGGCAGGTCTTCATCGGTTAATGCAAACTTCCATACGGCATTGACATCACGTGCCGCCTGCGCCAGTGAAGGCACTTGTGTAAAAGTAGGACGCTGATGTTCAGGCAGAGTCTGAGCCCAGTTAGAAGTGCGAATAACATGCCCGGTAGGATGCTCATACACCATCGCATCATCGACGTACATCAGGCCAGGAATATTATGCTGATTGAGCAAATCAATTAATTGTAATGCCTGGTCAACAGGCATTGGATCGGCTTGTAACACCTTTTTTGCTTGATAATCATACAAATAGGTTCCGTTACAGCAAATTGCAGGTGTATCTAATGCCAGTGCCTGATAAAAAGGATGAATAGCGACGTGATGGCGACCAGTGACAATGATAAGTTGATATCCCGCTTCTCTGGCG